>NZ_CP054698.1:6389252-7733505 GCF_014023275.1 Nostoc edaphicum CCNP1411 | reverse complement strand
GCAAAGAAGCTCACTTGTTTTATGAGAAAATTGGCTATACCAATATCAAGCAATCATTGACGTTTCAGAAAAAATTGCTTTAGTGAAAAATATGGACTTAATTAATACATTTACCACTCATACTGTGCTTGCTGTCGTCTGGGATTTAAATATTTGAATGAATTTCATCGTATGCATCAAGACCCGCAACTGCGATCGCTCTCTCCCGTAGGTTGGGTGAAACGTAGTGTAACCCAACAAATGATATCGGCAAAACAGAAAATATTCACACTATAATAATCTCTCAATTTCTTAGAAAAAATCAATCTTAAACCTGTTTTATATATTTGTTTATGCACGAAGATTGATACCGCTTGATGTTGGGTTACGGCGCAATATAAATTGTTCATTTGTTGCTAAGATACTAACTTGCGCCTCCACCCAACCTACAAATAGATTATTCATTTCCTACATCTTCGGGAAATTGTATCTCTACCCCTGAACCCCAATCTATATCGTAAATTCCTTTGTTTACATACAAAATGAAACTTGAATAATTCAAATCTTTAGGTGCTTTAACGTATCCATGCTTGACAGGATTATAATGAATATAATCAACATGACGAATGAAATCAATTTCATCTTGAATTTGATGTTCCCAAAATCTGCGTTGCCAAACAGCTTTTTCACCTTTATTCCGACGTGACAAAGAGATTTTTCCTTGATATTTAATATTACAATGATGGGTAAAATAATTTTTGATTAATCGCCAACGATCAGAAAAATCACTGTCCCCTGGTGGTAAAGTCCAAATACAGTGTATGTGGTTTGGTAATATGGCAATGGCATCTACAATAAATGGAGATTTGCTTATTACTTCTCTGAATGCTTGTCTTAACAGCAGAATATTCTCTGTATTACAAAGAAATTCCCGGCGGTTATGAGTAACAACGGTAAAGAAAAATGTACCTCCTTCTATCTTGGCTCTGCGATATTCCATTATGCCTATAAATAACCTAAAATCATGAGATAATTGATGTAAGCTTACCCCATTTATTTTATCGTTTAGCAGTTTAATTACAAAATAATGGAGTTATTTTATGGCTTTAATTAATCAGAGAATAGATGTTCCTGTCATCGTTGATGAATCGAAATGTCTAGAAAAATGCACAGCTTGTATTGAAGTTTGTCCCTTGGATGTATTGGCAAAAAATCCAGAAACAGGCAAAGCTTACATGAAATATGATGAGTGTTGGTTTTGTCTACCTTGTGAAAAAGAATGTCCAACTAATGCAATTACAGTACAAATTCCCTTTTTATTACGTTAACTATCTGTGGTAAAGATTAATGAACGATGACCTCAAAAATTGGCTAGAAATGCTGCGATCGCCTGACCTAAATGATCGTATAGTAGCTGTCAAAACCTTGCAACATTTAGGCGATGACGAAACAATCGACGCTTTAATAATAGCTTTAAAAGACGAACATATTACTGTTCAGAAAATAGCAATATATGCCCTTTGGGAAATTGCTAATCCTGTTGCCATCCCTGCCTTAATTGAATGCCTCGGTTCAGCAGATATAGATATTCGCACTGAAGCCGTATCAGCATTAAACGAGTTAGTTACACAAAATGAATTGTTACTTTTACTAGATAAACTCCAAAGTAATGATATAAATCTTCAATTAAATATTTTAGTGCTTTTGCGGAAGATACATGATATCCAATCTTTACCCGATATTTTACCATTTTTAGAATCAAAAAAACCTGAATTAAGAGAAGCAGCCATTACGACACTGCGATATATAAATCAACTAGAAAAATGTCCGCAAGCTTTAAATTTAATCTTTGATCAAGAAGCAAGTGTACGTCGTGCTGCTGCTTTAACTTTAGAACATTTACAAGATGCAGAAGTTATTACAATGCTTTGTCAAGCACTTACAAATGATAGTGACTGGCAAGTTCGTCGGAATGCAGCTAAATCTCTGGCTATTCATGCAAATAATCAAGCAATTTCAGTATTAGAAATAGCTTTAAGTGATGAACATTGGCAAGTGCGGAAATCAGCAGCACAAGCCTTGCAAAAAATTCCAGATATTCAAGTTATGCCGAGATTAATTCAAGCATTAACAGATGAATATGCAGATGTCCGCAAAGAAGCTGCGATCGCACTTGGTAATTTAGCTCATCCTGATGTTATTAACCCCCTGCAACAAGCCTTAGATGATCCTGACAAAGAAGTGTCCATCCAAGCACAACGGGCAATTCAGAAGATTCAAACAGATAGAATAGTCTCAAGGGAGCAGTAAATAACTAGGGGAAATGCCAACACGATTAAAGCTTTGCTAATTTCGCAATACAAATTCTTTACTCCAAATTATTGACCTCTTCTGATCAGCAATATTTATCAGGTGGACTTTATCGACAAAACAACGATAATTTAAACCTAAATGCTGTACTTCTTTTAAGAATTGCAAAAATTGATCTGTATCTTTTCTACATATTCCTAGCGTTAAATGCGGAACGAATTGTAAATTGTCTCTGCAATATTCATCTAATATACCTGTATATAATTCATTATGTAGTTCTATCATATCGACCTTTCCTTCTTCAAGCATTAAAAATATATACTCATCCCATGATTTTTGTAATCCTTTGAGACAAATAGGAAATATTTTCCACTTACTCAAGATACTATCAATATGAAGAATGAGATTGTTTTCATTAATAGACTCAATTACGGGAAATACAAGTGTAATATGTGGTTCAATTAAATTAAATTGTGGGTCATATTTCTGCCTTATTTGATTGATATATTCCGTGTTAATATTGGGGTAATGTACGAGTGCGTAAGACATACTCATAAATTATTAAAGGTTATACAGCAAATTGAAAATTATCTAGAATAACTTACACCAAGATGAGGTACAGAAATATCCCTTGTAACATCCAGAAGATATGACTACAGTCCATCAGCAAGAAGTCATCCAACTACTCAAACAAATCATTGAACCTACCTTAAAAAATGACATCGTTAGTTTGGGAATGATACGAAACTTACGTATAGTTGATGACTATATTTACTTACGTTTATATATCGGTTCTCATCAGCATCATTTAAATCCAGAGATTGAATCTAAATTATCATCTTTATCTTGGTGTAAAAAGATTTATATTCAAATTTGTACAATTCCCGGTGTTAAAACAACTCTTGCAGTTTCTAGTGGTAAAGGTGGTGTAGGGAAATCCACAACAGCCGTTAATCTAGCCGCAGCTTTAAAATTACAAGGTGCAAAAGTAGGACTATTAGATGCTGATGTTTATGGCCCCAATGTTCCCCAAATGTTGGGTTTAGGAAAAGCTGATATTCAAGTGATTAATACTCCTACCGGTGATAAGTTTTTACCTCTAGAAGCTCAAGGAATAAAACTAATGTCAGTGGGTTTACTTGCAGAAGCAAATCGTCCTTTGGCATGGCGGGGGCCTGTATTGCACAAAATTATCACACAATTTTTGCAAGATGTGGAATGGGGGGAATTAGATTATTTATTGATAGATTTACCTCCCGGTACAGGTGATGCTCAAATTACAATTATCCAAGAAAGTCCAATTTGTGGAGTCATTTTAGTGACAACTCCTCAACAAGTGGCTGTTGCAGATGTACGACGTAATATATATATGTTTCGCCAAGTGGGTGTTCCTGTTCTTGGCATCGTTGAAAATATGAGTTATTTAATTTGCGGTGATTGTGGTTCACGCACGCCGATTTTTGGTAGTGGTGGCGGCGAACAATTGGCCGCAGAATTACAAGCGCCTCTGTTGGGACAAATTCCTATTGATCCGCGTATTTGTAGCGGTAGTGATACTGGAAATCCGATTGCGATAAGTGAATACGCTTCACCAGCAAGAGAGGTTTTTACACAAATAGCTATTTCATTAAATACTACTTTTATGCTAAATGATAAAACTACACGGCTTGACCAAGCTTAGTAGCTTCAGGAACTTCAATCAATTGCCCTGTTTTAACATCGTAGATATAGCCATAGATAGGAATTTCATTCGGAACTAATGGATGTAAACGAATCCGTTGTACATCTGCATAGACGCTTTTAGCTTGGTCATCAATAGTCAACCAATTGATAAACTTGCCTTCGCCTGATCCCGGCCCAGAACCAATATCTGACCAACCTATTTCATCTAGCTTGGCTGTTTTGAGGCTACTAGAAAGTAAATTACTGATGATTTCATTAGTGAAGGTTTCCATCCCGCAATTAGTGTGATGAATTACAAACCATTCACGCGTACCAAGTAATTTGTAAGAAATTACTAAAGAGCGAATCGCATCATCACTAGCACGTCCACCTGCATTACGAATTACATGGGCATCTCCTTCAGCTAGTCCAGCAAATTTAGCTGGGTCAAGTCGAGCATCCATGCACGTGAGAATTGCAAACCGACGAGATGGAGGTATGGTGAGATTACCTTTATCACCGAATTTATCAGTGTAACTAAGATTAGCTGCCAGAACTTCTTCTACAATTTGGCTCATTTTGAGTTGATGTGGGCGATCACTTGATTAGCAAACCAAAAGCTAAATTCCTACCTAGTTACCCTAGTTACGATAGAATCAAGTATTTAAACTACAGTAAGTCGATAGGAATATGCTATTTATATAGAGTAATTTCCCATAAATCAAGACAAAAAGCAAGTTACTTGGGAGAGCTAGAATTAATTCGTGAATCCTGGGCTTACTATTGCACCTTCTAAATCAGCCACTAGCAAGTGGATGTTGGATGTTGGCATTTGTCGCGTTATCGGTAAATCTGCCTTTGTAGGTTTGCTCTTTTATTCCCAGTCAATCTCAAAAATAAAATACTATTCTTTTGCAGAACTATAAATAAAAGAGATTATTAGTTTATCGCTATTTATTCACACTAAAGATATTTTATTTATCTAATTTAGATTATTTGATTAAATTATGTCTGTGAAAATTTAAAATAATTCTTACTTTTGTCAATTTACAATCTGTCTCAATTTACCCAAGGATTAACGAACTCATTTTTACTTTTATGCACTTTGACTTGCACTTCCTTAGAGCCTAATTTGACGACTTCGCTAGGAATTCTCTAGGTGTTCTCAGAGTCGGCACGAACTTTATAAAGCCAGATAACTTTTTGTCCTAATAAATAGTCAGAATTGGCGCTTATGTGTGATATTCCATCTGCCCAAGAGGAGGCAACGATTGCTAAGTTCATTAAAAGGATGAAAGTAATTAAAGGAATTTTGAGAATTTTCATGTGTTTAACTGAAGCTTCTATCGCACGATAGATAGTCTAATTTAAGATAGTCTAATTTAAAAGCATTGCTAGATTAGGTACAAGTTGATAAGTTCCACTTTTAACCATGATGGATAGCCCCAAGTAGATTAATACAAAGGGAAAGACTTTCCGACCATAGCGAGTCATAACAGAAGCCATGACAGGATTTCGGGTTAGGTTGTAAGAGATAAAGCACCACATTCCAATTGCTAAATAGCAAACACATAAGATGACTGCCAGACTAGGAGCACTACTGCTAGCAAATAACGGAACATAAATACCGATATTATTTCCACCATTGGCAATGGTAACAGCAGAGACACGATAGGTTTGACGATCTTTGAGTGTTGCTAATAATGATTTTTTATGGCGTTTAGGTTTGGCTGAATTGGTAAAGTTCACTGATACAGCTTGTAAAGTATCTTCTTCTTCTCCTCGACTCATTAGATGGCTGATACCAATTATGATTGGGAGAATTCCTAGCAATCCAATCCATGCTTCTGGAAGAACTAAGCCGCCGAAAAAACCAGGAAGACTAGCCGTTACTAATGCAGTAAATCCTACAAATTCGCCAATAATAATATTTCTAGGACGAAAGTTATGATTCACTTTGCCAAAGAAGGCTGTCAAGTATAAATTATCATCAAATGTCGTTGCAAAAGCCGCAGATATTCCAATAAATAATGTACCAATTAGCCAAGCCATATTTTTTCTCCGCAACTATTTAGCAAAATTCTTTTAGAAGATGGTTGAAGCGATCGCTATTAATTACAGATGTAATTTTGTCCTTCAACTTGTAAGCTGAGTAGCTTATGAACTCAATATTATGGTCTAGTCCAGATAAGAGCAAATATTCTTATTTTTTAAACCGATAAAATAATTTTATTGAACAAAAAATTAAAAGCACCAGGCGTGAGAATAGCCTGGTGCTAGATATAAATATTTACAATTTACAAAATTCAGATACTCGACTTTTTCAAAAAGTCGAATATTTTGTTGTCACGAAAGGTTTAAAACTGTTATTTAAACACCAATACGCTTGGGTTAAGAGCTAATTGTACAAAATTGTGGGTTCTCGAGACGCGATAAATCGCCGTCTCTACAAGTGTTTTGGTCTTATCTAAACTGTATTGATTTAAACACCAGGAGTATTGCCACCATCAACCAGAACTTCTGCACCAGTGATGGAAGAGGCAAGATCGGAGACTAAAAATAAAGCCAGTGCAGCAATCTCTTCTGGCTTAACGATTTTTCCCAGAGGTATTGCTTTTAAAGATTCCGCCTTGATTTCTTCTACACTCACACCACGAATTTGGGCATTTTGCTCTGCCAAACGTTCGGCACGCTCTGTGCCAGTTAGACCAGGTGAAATAGCGTTGATGCGAATATTATGCTGGGCTAACTCTTTAGAAATTCCGCGCGTGAAGTTCAATAAAGCAGCATTAGTTGTACCACCTGGGAGGAAAGACGGACGAGGTGTGCGTCCTGCACCACCAATAATGTTGACAATTCGCCCATCACGCCGATTTTTTTGATGTGGTACAACGGCTCTAACTAATCGGATGTAGCCCAACAATTTCAGATTCCACGCATCTAAAAAAGCATCATCACTCAATTCTAAAAAAGACCCTGCACGAGCCGAGCCAGCATTGTTAATTAGAATATCAATCTGACCAAATTGTGCCAGGGTTGTAGAGACAACCTGATCAATACTTTCTGCTTGAGTGAGGTCGGCACTGACGGAAATTACTTTAGCACCTGAAGTCTCTAATGATTGGATATCGGCTACTGCTTTCTCTAGCTTTTCTTGATTACGAGCAGCAATTACTACATTCACACCTTCAGCGTAGAGGGCTTTGGCAGTGGCTAACCCAATGCCTGCACTTCCACCTGTAACAATTGCTGTTTTACCTGATAGTTGTAGGTCTAAGCTCATAATGATTTACCTGTGTTGAAAATATTAATTGTTTGAATTTCATACTCAAATCAAATTGCAATAGACTCAGCGCGAATCAATAATATTGCTGACTGAGAGCCTGTATTGTGGATGTTCAAGATGCTTTGACTCTCACTAGATGTGCAGTCCAAAAGTATCTTGATTTCTGTATCACGCTTTTCTAAGTCCACACTATAGATAATGGCGGTTACTTTTTTAGCAGATAAACTTCCGATCCAAACATCAATATTAGACCTATCTCCAGCTTGAGTATCTTGCAAATATCCATAGTCCAAAGGGTAAATAAAGGATGGATATCTGGGGTGTGAGGTTCCTCTTGGACGCTCAATTTTGAGATTGCTAGTGGCTACTAGCCGATCTAGTTTGTGCCAGAATTCATTGCTGTCCGTCATTACAGTGCGAATAAAACATTAATAGCGATCGCTACATAGCTAAACTGTAATCAGCCATTTTTGTCTAATACACTCGATGCTGCTTCATCGGAAAGACTAGTAATGATGTCTCTTAATGGGCGATCGCGATCGCACTCTTCTGGTGTTTCCTTACCCAAAGAGGTATCTTTCACTAAGCGGTAAACATCGGCTGCTCCGTAAAAAATCCGCTCAGTCAGACCTAACTCTTGAAAGGTTTCGGCAATCTCTTCCATTTCCCCTATCCAACGATGTGCTTTTGGTGTCATCGATGGAATAGAACGGGTGAGAATAGCAGCAAGTTCTGGTTGGCTACTAGATACTTCGTTCCATAGTTGCTCATCCAAACCTAAACGATGGGCAGCAATTAATAATTCTGTACTAATCGCTGTCAGTCCTTTGGTGAGGGCGGCGTAAGACATTTTCAATCCAGAAGCCTGGCCAACTTCATCGCCAATCACTCGGATATCCAATCCATAATTTTGCAATTGTTGCAATTCATTGGCGTGTTTTCCTGACGCATAGATGCGAGTGCGACCGGGAACTCTAGGAGGTGGGCCAATGATGGAAGCATCTACAAAAGTTGCTCCAGATGATTCAATCAGTTGGGCAATACGTTTTACTTTTTGGGGTGCGATCGCATTACCATCAACATAAAGAATCTGTTTACCCGCATTATTTATCACCTCAGCTACCTGCTTTGCTACCTCTGCGGCGGCGGTGGGGACTAAAACTGATAACACCACATCAGATTCAATTACCAGTTGTGTGAGAGAACCCACATCTTGGATATTGGCTGCGGCTGCTAATTGCCGAGTTCGTTCACTGCGATCGTCTAGGGCCGCAATGGTCTTCAATCCATTTTGATTGAGAACGGCTGCGATCGCCTGCCCCATGTCACCCGGACTTAAAATACCAACTGTTTGGATTTGCATGGAAAGCTTGATTGTTATCTGATATGAAGCTTTTAACTAAATACGCTGATTTTGGTAATTGAGTTGTCCAAAAGTACAGTAAGTTGATAGAGTTATCGTACTTATCTAAATAGCAACTTATCACAAATCATTCCAAGGAAGCAAGCTACCTGATGACTCAAAAAGCAGATGTATTTCGATTTGTCCTAGCTTTCGTTGCTGGATTTGTGGCTGTGCTGGTATTTCACCAAGGCTTGCTGGCGTTGCTTCATGCAATTAATTTTGCACCGCGTGCGCCTTATCAAACTACACCGATACCGCCTTTTGGTATACCGCAATTTCTATCAGGTGCTTTCTGGGGAGGAATTTGGGGTTTAATTTGGGCTACTATTACACTGCGCTGGCAAATAAATAGAAGTTATTGGTTAACTGCGCTGCTTTTTGGCGCTGTTGCACCCACATTAGTGGCTTGGTTTGTAGTTGCACCATTGAAGGGTTTACCCATAGCCGGAGGTTGGAAGCTACCAGCGATGATTACAGCTTTATTAGTCAACGGTGCTTGGGGACTAGGAACAGCTTTATTATTTAGTTGGTTTGGGAGAAAGCAAGTATTGCAGTGAAAGCAGTAATCAGACTAGTCAATGAAAACGATGTTCTACAAATGCTGGCGATTTATCAGCCAATCGTGCGGGAAACGGCAATTTCCTTTGAAGTAGAACCACCCAGTGAAACAGAGTTTCAACAACGGATCAAGAGCTATCAACAGCAGATGCCTTGGCTCGTTTGCGAAATTAATCAAGAGGTTGTAGGCTACGCCTATGCTAGACCCTACCATACCCGTACTGCTTATCAATGGTCTGTGGAATCATCTGTGTACGTCAGTGCGAATTATCGCAGAAAAGGAATTGCTAAAGCTTTATATACTTCTTTGTTGAAATTGCTGCGACTCCAAGGATTTTATAACGTTGTGGCCGCTATCGCTTTACCCAATCAACCAAGTTTAGCTGTACATGAAGCTGTTGGTTTTGCGCCTGTAGGTGTCTTACGTCGAGTTGGATATAAATTTAGTCGGTGGCACGATGTAGGATATTGGCAATTATCTCTCCAATCAGAGCAATCTTTCTTGACTGATGGCGAATCTATAAATCCACCTCTTTCTGTGTCAGAAATACAGAAATTGCCTTTGTGGGATGAAGCTTTAACAACTGGGCTGTTGCTACTTCGGATTTAACTGATACAGCTTTTAAGACGTTAAATAAAGGCGTTGTTGCGTGAATAGGGAAAATGGTAAATTTTACCTATCGCCTATATTCCCTTGCCGCCTAGCCCAACGATGAAGACGAAAGCCCAGTATAAAGTTCGCAATTGGAACGCTTATGATGCTTGCCTCAAGCAACGAGGCAGTATAACTTTCTGGGTGAATGAAGAGATCATCGAGCAGTGGCGCAATCAGCAGAAAACAGGGAGAAAGGGAGCATCGAATTATTACTCCGATGTGGCGATCGCGACGATGGGAACGATTCAATCAGTGTTTAATTTACCAGGGCGGCAAGCAGAGGGGGTTTTTTGGAGTCGCTGTTTATGCTCATGGGGATTGAGCTAGCAGTGCCGGATCACTCCACACTATCGAGGCGTTTAAGCAAGTTGTCGGTGGAATTGCCTGTAATTCCAAAGGATAAGGCTGTTCATGTAGTAGTGGATTCAACCGGGGTAAAAGTCTACGGTGAGGGCGAGTGGAAAGTCCGCACACATGGAGTAGCTAAAAGACGGACGTGGCGGAAGTTGCATCTAGGAGTTGACTCAGAAAGTGGCGAAATTCTGGGTGCGGTGGTGACTACTAATGATATAGCTGATTGCGAGGCACTGCCTGACATATTGGAACAGATCGAGCAGCCGATAGAGCAAGTGTCCGGTGATGGTGGCTATGACACGTTCGGGTGTTATGACACTATTACGGAGCGCGGGGCAAAAGCTACAATTCCACCTCGTAGCAACGCTAAAATTCAACAACACCTACACGAGTTAGCACAGCCGCATCCTAGAGATGAAAACCTGCGACGTGTGAACCAAGTTGGACGCAAGCAATGGAAACAAGAAAGCGGGTATCATCGACGTTCATTATCCGAGACAGCCATATTTCGACTCAAAACCATTTTTGGCGGTAAGTTAAGACGACGCTTTTTTGATAATCAAGCTGTCGAGTTGTTTCTGCAATGTGCTGCTCTTAATCGCATGATCCAGTTGGGCAAGCCAGACAGCTACAAAGTAGAAAACTAACTTCTGCTCTAATGCCGAATTGGTGTGTCTTGTTTTTCTTTCATGCAACAAAGCCTTAAATAAACCTCATCTATGTTGAAACCTAGAGTTTTTTAAAAGATATATTTATGTAGGTTGGGTGGAGTGAAATGCAACCCAACATTACCACCAAATTTTATGTTGGGTTACGCTATCGCTGCACCCAACCTACAAAACTACAGTTCTCAAGGTAGACGAGGTTTATCACGTTATTGAATTGGATAAAGCAATTTTTTTTAGCAAGGTAAAATTAATGGGAAGTTTTCTAAACCGCTCTGAAACCGAAATAGTTAAAAGCGAAATAGCAAAGCAAATTTATACAGTTTCACATCTAGTTGGGTCGTTTCAACTTCGCTCTGGACGAATATCAAATGAGTACTTTGACAAGTATCAATTCGAGGCAGATCCAATTTTACTTAATGCTATTGTTAAGCAGATGCTTACTCTTATTCCAAGCGATATCGAAGTACTTGCAGGTCTTGAACTGGGTGGCATTCCGATAGTGACACTCTTATCACATTACTCTGGCTTACCTGCTGTATTCGTGAGAAAAGAGGCGAAAAAGTATGGAACTTCTCGATTAGCTGAAGGTGTACAGATTAATAATCGAAAGGTACTGATTGTAGAAGATGTAGTAACTTCTGGTGGTCAAATCGTTATCTCTGCCAATCAACTGCGTCAACTTGGCGCTCAAATTGATTATGTACTCTGCGTGATCGACCGCGAGGAAGGTGTTATTGATAAACTCTTAGCGGAAGGTATCACACTGCTTTCTCTATTAAAGCGGAGTGATTTTCCTAATTAATATTTAGGTAGAGAATGGGATATGTTACTTTCCACTCTCCAAAACTACATCGCTGCGATGGGCGGCAGTCTCATTATTACCGTTGAGCTTCCAAATAAGCCACCTGTTCGCCTCAACATGCTAAGTGACCTTGTAGACAGTTAGGTTACGAACAAGATGATCCAAGCTACCCAACTCCAAACGCTTCTAGGAGTATCGAAACAAGTACTTTCAGTATAAGTATTTTCTCACGTTTCGCTCAGGATTGCTATCGCTAACTATAGGTAATAGATAAAACCTAAGATTATGTCAGACATTGCTGATTTTTCTGCTTCTCAACTATTATCGCTATACCGCGATCGCCAATTATCACCAGTTGCAGCAACCAAAGCTGCCCTAGAACGGATCAATACTTACAATAGCTCAGTCAACGCCTTTGCGATCGTAGATGAAAAGACTGCTCTTACTGAAGCCCAAGCCTCAGAAGTGCGTTGGTTAAATGGAAATCCTCTTGGCTTGGTGGATGGAATACCCTTTACTGCTAAAGATTTACTGTTAACCAAGGGTTTGCCAACGCGCCGAGGAAGTAAAGCGATTATTGTCAATCAACCTTGGGAAGAAAATGCACCTGCGGTAGCCCGTTTACGGGAACAGGGAGCAGTTTTATTAGGAAAAACCACAACCTCTGAATTTGGTTGGAAGGGTGTCACCGACAGTCCACTTACTGGTATCACCCGCAATCCTTGGAATACAGATTTGACTCCTGGAGGAAGTAGCGGAGGTGCTGCTGTCGCTGCTGCATTGAGCATGGGAACACTGCATTTGGGTACAGATGGTGGTGGATCATCAAGAACACCGGCGGCGTTAACAGGTGTGTTTGGTTTTAAACCGACTTTTGGACGTGTTTCTGGCTACCCATCAGCCCATACTGGATCATTGTTTCATATTGGCGTTTTGGTTCGCACCGTCACTGATGCCGCACTCACATTAAATGTCATCGCCCATTCTGATGTGCGCGATTGGTATGCTTTACCAGATGACAAACAAGACTATACTTCTGATTTAGACAGAGGTGTAACCGGATTGAAAATTGCTTACAGTCCCAACTTTGGCTACGCTGAGGTTGATTCAGAAGTAGCTGCTTTGGTTAAAGCCGCAGTTGATGTTTTTGCTAAACTCGGTGCGATTGTCGAAGAAGTTGATCCAGGTTTTGTAAATCCTCGCCCCATTTTTCAAACCTTTTGGCAAGCTGGCGCAGCTAAGTTATTGCGTGGCTTTAGTCCAGAACAACAGGCTGTAATTGAAGAAGGTTTGCAAGCTACAGCCAAAGAAGGCGATCGCCTCACTTTAGCAGAATATCTCAACGCCCAAGATGCTCGTGAAGCATTGGGACGGCAAATGCAAAGATTTCATCAAAACTATGATTTACTGATTACTCCCACCTTACCTGTAGTTGCTTTTCCTGTTGGACAAAATCGACCCCTGTCATATATTGACAATCCGCAACGAGATTGGTCACCTTTTTCTTATCCTTTTAATCTCACACAACAACCTGCTGCATCTGTACCTTGTGGCTTCACCAAAAACGGCTTACCTGTAGGTATACAAATTGTCGCTGCAAAATATCAAGATTTACTAGTCTTGCAAGCAGCTAAAGCTTATGAAAGTGTTTCTCCTTTCATCATGCCGTTAACAGCAAGTATCTAATTAAAATTGATAACCGAGCGCGATTTGAATAAGGGAATTTCAACAAATAAATTATCCAATCTTGTGGGGTGGGCATCTTGCCATAGGTGTCAAGTTAAGCTCAAACTTCCTATGTCAATAAGCATTTATGCTTAATAATTTGGTTTTAAAGGGACAAAAAACGAACTTTTTCAGGGACTATTAATGCTTTGTTTATTAGCATCACTCCCAGCTTGCGTATAAAAGTCAGAAAAAAGTTCACCTTTATACTTCGTTCCTAACAAAACCTATCGTTGACAAATGGGTTTTAACCTTAAGTTGACACCTATGGCGAGACGCCCACCCCACAATAAATAATTGAGTATTTTTTTTATTTGGAAGTCCCTAATGAGAAAGAGTGTGAAAGATTATCGAAAGTTAATTAATAGCTCATTCAGGGCTTCTATATCAATTAAAAAAGCATCGTGACCATAAATTGATTTCAGCAAACCTAGTTGAGCATTAGGAATTAAATCTGCTAATTCTTGTTGTTCTATCGGTGGATAAAGAATATCAGAATCAATAGCAACAACTAAAGCAGGTTGTTCAATGCTTTGCAAAACAGATTTATAGTCTTGACCTTGAGCAATATCATGACTATCCATCGCTTGGGTGAGAGTGATGTAAGTATTGGCATCAAATCTCTGTACTAGCTTTTGACCATGATGTTGTAAGTAGCTAGCGATCGCAAATTGGTCAGCAGAAGCATCATACTGTCGTCCAAAACGATCTGTAAAGGTCTGCCAAGAACGGTAAGCACTCATCGCCATCATCCGCGCTACAGCTAATCCTTGGTTTGGTGGCTGTTCTGATGTATACTCACCCCCAAGCCAATTGGGATCAGCATAGATAGCTTGTCTTTGAGCTTCACTCAACCCAATACACCAAGCTGAATGTCTACCGGAAGTGGCAATAGGTGCGATCGCTTGCACGATTTCTGGATATAACAACGCCCATTCTAGTACCTGCATCCCACCGAGTGACCCGCCAATGACTAGCTGTAAAGATTTAATTCCCAAATATTTAATCAGTGCAGCTTGTAAGTGAACCATATCCCGAATCGTAATTGCTGGAAATGATCTACCATAACAGATTCCTGTTTGGGGATTGATGCTAGTTGCTCCGGTAGTGCCATAACAACTTCCCAAAATATTGCTGCATACAATAAAATTGCGATCGCTATCCAGTGCTTTTTCTGAACCTAACAAACCTTCCCACCAGTCATCTGCATCAGCCGAACCAGTTAAAGCATGACAAATTAGCACTCCATTATCGCCTTCTAAGTTTAACTTTCCCCAAGTCCGATAAGCGACCTGAACCCCAGTTAAAACTTCACCTTCTTCTAACTCAAATGGCATCGGCAAATGATAATACTGAGTTTGTGGTGAAATGAAGTGCTGATAATTCATCTAGAACAGGGAATAGGGAATAGGGAATAGGAGAACTGACGAGGCATAAGAGAATAATGACAAATGACAAATGACTAATGACTAATGAATTGAAATGCTTGCTCAAAATCTTCTTTGATATCGTCGATGTGTTCAATACCCACTGATACACGCACCAAATCAGATGTCACACCGGCGGAAACTTGTTCTGTATCACTTAGTTGTTGATGGGTTGTGGAAGCAGGATGAATAACGAGGGTTTTAGCATCCCCAACGTTTGCTAAATGACTTGCTAATTTGACATGATTAATAAAGGTTTTACCCGCTTCTAATCCGCCCTTGATACCAAAATTTAAGACACCGCCAAATCCGTGTCTGAGATATTTTTTGGCTCGTTCATGATAAGGGTGATGGAGAAGTCCTGGATAATTGACCCATGCTACTTGTGGTTGCTTTTCTAACCACTGGGCTAATTCTAAAGCGTTGCTCACATGGCGGTCTACACGCAGAGAAAGAGTCTCTAATCCCTGTAATAACAGAAAGGCGTTAAATGGACTCAATGAGGGGCCAAAATCTCTTAACCCTTCTACTCTGGCACGGATAATAAAGGCAATATTACCAAATTGACTACCGACACCAAATACTTCTTGAAAAATCAGCCCGTGATAGCCGGGAGATGGTTCAGTAAAAACAGGAAATTTGCCATTACCCCAATCAAATTTACCAGAATCGACAATTACGCCACCGATAGAAGTGCCGTGACCACCAATCCACTTAGTTGCAGATTCGACTACGATATCTGCACCGTGTTCAATTGGTCGAGCCAGATATCCGCCAGCCCCAAAGGTATTATCGACAATCAGGGGAATCCCATTTTCATGAGCAATTTGGGCTAAGGCAACAAAGTCGGGAATATTGAATTGAGGATTGCCAATGGTTTCCACATACAATGCTTTTGTGCGATCGTCGATCGCCTGACGAAATTTTTCTACCTCGTCTCCTTCGACAAATTTGACATTTATCCCTAAGCGTGGTATAGCAACTTTAAATTGGTTATATGTTCCCCCATATAAAAAACTGGTGGAAACAATATTATCCCCAGCTTGTGCGATCGTACTTAAAGCCAAGAACTGCGCCGCCTGACCACTAGAGGTCGCTAACGCTGCTACACCCCCCTCTAAAGCAGCAATTCGCTTTTCAAATACATCCGTTGTCGGATTCATGATCCGCGTGTAAATGTTGCCAAACTCTTGCAGCGCAAACAACCGCGCCCCATGATCCGCATCGTCGAAAACGTAGGACGTTGTTTGATAAATTGGTACAGCGCGGGCATTAGTTCCTACAGCTGGTTCTTGTCCCGCATGGACTTGCAATGTTTCAAAACGATATTTTTCAGACATAGAGAATTATTGGTAGTAAAAATATTTTGACAAACAATCATAAGTCTATCGGCTTTTAGTATATTAACATTCCTGCGTCAAGTCCCCATGTGCTGAGTTATCGTTCTGAGGAGCATCTCATTTTTGCAAATATACCAGTCTCTTAGAAATCGCGTTTCATCTTGCACACAAACGTCCGCATAGCGTCTTGCAGGAAAGTCCGTCTACGCGCAATACGGTTCGGATAAAGTTTTTTGATTACACGCCCTAGATCCAAAGACGCGATAAATCACCGTCTTTACAAGAATCAGTCCTTTGTAGAGACGGCGATTTATCGCGTCTCTTGCCTTAAGCGAACCGTATTGCGTCTACGCGAACTCCAGGAATTTTAAACCCACGGAGGTGGGTTTTGTCTGTATAGTCGTGAATTCCATTCACCAGGGCAGGCTTTTTTTGGCGAAGGGTATTGTTGGAAGTCTCTTAACTTGGTAGATGGAACAGAGGGCGCAGTTTAATACCAACAGCAGTTCCAAAGAAAGCGCAAATAATCCAAACCCAACCATGTAGGCTAGTGGAAGCTATAGCACTGAAAAAAGCACTGACATTACACCCAAAGGCAGTAAAAGCACCATAACCCATGAGCAATCCACCAATCACTGTGGCAATAACTTTTGATGGGGTAATTTGAGTTTGTAGTGTGAGTTTCCCTGCTAGGGCGGCGGCTAATAATGCTCCTAATATAATTCCTAGATTCATGACGGATGTTACATCTGCAAGTACACTATTTGATAATGCTGTATCACCATCCCAAAATGTACTTGTAGAGGGATTCCAGCCAAAAAATGTAGCGATTTTAGCTGTCCACAAAGCAAATCCCCAGGTAATGCGCCAAGGTTCTCCAGAAATAAGCAGTGTTAACCAATTGAGTACGGCTAAGGCTATTCCTCCTGTAAATAGTGGCCAAGGCCCAGAGAAAAATCGAGAGTAAGTTGGTGAGGGATGTTCTCTTGATGATGGTTTTCCCTGTTTACTCCAAAACCAAAGCAACCCTGCTAACAACAGCAATATCCCTAACTGTAAGACTACTGCACCTGTCCAACCGAGAGTTTCACCTAAGACAATTGGTTCGGTCTTTGGTAAACCAGTCCAAAGATGTCTAGTTAAACTAGCCCAGAATGCACCTAGACAAAATGTAGTTAGGGTGATGAGCATAGTGTAACTACCACCGCCAATAGTGTAGAGTGTACCGCAACCACAAGCTCCACCTAATTGCATCCCTACCCCAAAGATAAATGCTCCGATCGCTCCTGATATTCCCACAGGTGCGATCGCTCCTGCTACTTCTTGACCAAAAGCCTTACCAGCAGCTAACACTGGCGCAAATAGCACAGTAGCGATCGCTAACATCACCAACTGAGCATATATCCCCCGCACATCCCTGTTCACCAGCAGCTTCCGGTAGGCAGAAGCAAAGCCAAAACTAGAATGATAAAGGCTCACACCCAACAAACCACCGATAATAAATAACGCACTTTGTCGCCAGCCATATTTACTTAACAAAACTACTCCACCTGTAAAAATAGCTAATGCGATCGCCATCACTAATTTTTGTGGTTGGGGAGGTAATAAGCGGGATTCTGATGGATGTATATTCTCAACGCTACTACTCATAATTCAATTCAAAATTTAAAATTAATCTTGTCAGATATAGCTTGCTGTTATTAAGTTAAGCAGCAAAACCCAACACCTATTTAAGTGTTGGGTCTGGTGTAATTGCCTACAAAGAGCAATCATTAACAAAAATTGAAGAATCTTGACTGGTCTAAAGAGAAACAACCCTTTACTATTTGTTTAACCTTCTGTCTGCTACCTTCTTCTAATTAAGCTCCAGAACGGTCTTTTTCTTGGTCTGCTGGTTGACCGTCTTTACTTCGTTTACAAGCAACCAAACTATCTTGATCTAGATTATTATTATCAGCTTGACTAGCTTGGTATGTATCTACTAAGCCAAAAGTAGTTAGTAAAACGGCAAAAAATAGCATTGCGAATTTCATCATTTTATCCTCTAGGTTGGAAAACGTAAAACATATAGATCCTTTCTGAATCTATGCCCTATGCCTATTTTCGTACTAACCTAGCTTACCTGCTCTGGGCCAGTAGCAACAGGTAGGTCTGATTGAGTGCTGTACTCAGTCCAAGAACCTTCATAAACCCGAACTTTGGGATAGCCCAACAAATGTTTTAACACCACATATTGTAGAGTTGCTTCTCGTCCTGTGCTGCAAGTAACGATTATGTCATCAGCAGGAGTAATTTTCTTGTCAGCTAGGATTTTCTTGATTTCATCTAAAGATTTGAGCTTGTGAGGATTTTCTGCATCTGTAAAGGTTGGCCAAGGGATATTTCGCGCACCAGGAATATGTCCATTCCGTAACCAAATATTTTCCTTACCTTGGAATAAATCTGCCGGTCTAGGGTCGATAAACCTAACGCCTTTGTTACCAATAAGTTTTTTTACCTCATTTAAAGAGACACGCACAGTAGGATTATCCTTAACTGTAAATCTAGCTACTTTGTATTGAGGAAATTCCTTAGTTATTGTTTGGGATGCTGCTTCGTAACCTTTGTAGCCACCATCTAATACGGCTATGTCCCTCACTCCGGAACGCTCCAGCAAATAAGCTACCATCGTTGCTCCTAAGACATCTCTGTCATCAGAGTAAACGAGGACACGGCTATTATTTGTGACTCCTGAATTGGCAAATATTTGTCCTAATCTTTGATTGTCCCAGTACTGTACTGGTAGACCTTCTCTAGGGCCACGAAAGGCCGTATCAGCAATATTGACAGCTCTAGGCAGGTGTCCATCTATATAGTCGAGAGGTAAATTACGAACATCCAAAATTCTGAGGTTTGGATCTTTGGCATTCTCTACCACCCAATTAGGCGAAACGAACTGAATCTTAGCGCTAGGTGTAGCTGAGAATGCTGGCAAATGCAGCATGGGAGTAATTAACAAAAAAGCACAAATTGCTACTCCTAAAGCAAATAATTTGCTGTTTTTGAACTTTGCCCAGGAAAATTTCCGTGTTTTCATCATTTTTTTGAATATCCACATATACCGACTGAAAAGTGCCAGATTGAAGTCACATCTAGTACAAGATAAATTGCTTTATTTGCAGAATTTACTGCAAATTGAGCGATAAACAGTATTTTATATTTATGTATGCAAGTATTTCATATACACAAGCAAAATACAAGTGCTGGAAATGCCAAAACAACAGTTATAAGGGGCGTTGTTGCGTGAATAGGGAAAATGGTAAATTTTACCTATCGCCTATATTCCCTTGCCGCCTAGCCCAACGATGAAGACGAAAGCCCAGTATAAAGTTCGCAATTGGAACGCTTATGATGCTTGCCTCAAGCAACGAGGCAGTATAACTTTCTGGGTGAATGAAGAGATCATCGAGCAGTGGCGCAATCAGCAGAAAACAGGGAGAAAGGGAGCATCGAATTATTACTCCGATGTGGCGATCGCGACGATGGGAACGATTCAATCAGTGTTTAATTTACCAGGGCGGCAAGCAGAGGGGTTTTTGGAGTCGCTGTTTATGCTCATGGGGATTGAGCTAGCAGTGCCGGATCACTCCACACTATCGAGGCGTTTAAGCAAGTTGTCGGTGGAATTGCCTGTAATTCCAAAGGATAAGGCTGTTCATGTAGTAGTGGATTCAACCGGGGTAAAAGTCTACGGTGAGGGCGAGTGGAAAGTCCGCACACATGGAGTAGCTAAAAGACGGACGTGGCGGAAGTTGCATCTAGGAGTTGACTCAGAAAGTGGCGAAATTCTGGGTGCGGTGGTGACTACTAATGATATAGCTGATTGCGAGGCACTGCCTGACATATTGGAACAGATCGAGCAGCCGATAGAGCAAGTGTCCGGTGATGGTGGCTATGACACGTTCGGGTGTTATGACACTATTACGGAGCGCGGGGCAAAAGCTACAATTCCACCTCGTAGCAACGCTAAAATTCAACAACACCTACACGAGTTAGCACAGCCGCATCCTAGAGATGAAAACCTGCGACGTGTGAACCAAGTTGGACGCAAGCAATGGAAACAAGAAAGCGGGTATCATCGACGTTCATTATCCGAGACAGCCATATTTCGACTCAAAACCATTTTTGGCGGTAAGTTAAGACGACGCTTTTTTGATAATCAAGCTGTCGAGTTGTTTCTGCAATGTGCTGCTCTTAATCGCATGATCCAGTTGGGCAAGCCAGACAGCTACAAAGTAGAAAACTAACTTCTGCTCTAATGCCGAATTGGTGTGTCTTGTTTTTCTTTCATGCAACAAAGCCGTTATAAGGGAAAGATGGAAAACCAAACAACCATACTGAAAAATCAACTCTCTCCCCTACACCCTTTGCTGGCAAGGATTTTATAATTCCCCAGGGTTGGGTCGCCAGCGTAAAACGTAGGTTTCTAAAGCGCGAACACCCCAATCGAGGAAAACACTAATGACTGCTAAGACTACCAGTATTGCCCAAGCTTGATCAACGTTCAAAATTCCCTGTGCTGACATCAATAGATAGCCTAAACCCTGAGTTGAACCAACATACTCAGCTACAAGCGCCCCTACTAGAGCCATACCCAAACTAGTACGAATCCCCGCAATTACCCAACTGATCACTGAAGGTAGTACAACCATATACAACATCTGCCATCGATTAGCACCCATAACCTGAAAAGCAGAAATTAATTCACGATCAATGCTCTGGAGTCCTTGATACGTAGTAAAAAAAATGGGGAAAAAAGCACTCAAAGCTGCTAGAAAAACTTTAGAAACCAATCCAATCCCAAACCAGATAATAAAAAAGGGCGCTAGGGCAATGCGAGGTAGAGAATTAAATACCTGGACGTAAGGAAGAGTTATCTTTGCCCCTGATGGAGAATAAGCTAATATAATTCCCAGGCTGATACCACCAGTCACCGCCAGAAACAGTCCACCCATCGCTTCTTGAAAAGTGACAAAAATATGTTGAAAGATACTACCACTCAGGAATAGTTGCTTTAACTCTTGAACAATGTTACTTGGTTTACCTACAAGTGCCGGTTCAATAAACTTAGGAATATCAAATGCTCCCGTACCAAGTTCCCACACCAACAAAATTACAACGAGTGGTGTTAGCTGTATCGCTAGTTGTATTAAACGTTTTTGCCAGTTGGTTTTTTGGGGGTTAGAACCCGAAAGGTTTGTGTTTTCATTAGTAGGAGAGAGAGCAGATTGCCCGATGCTTAAGGTTCTATTGCGGATATTGCTCATGTGATTCTCTATTAAGTTTTAAAGAGTGCGAATCCTCGATCTTGCTGTTGCAATACCTGTGCGGTTAAATCTGACCACATCTCACGCTGGATTTTTTGAAATCGGGGATCTGTGCGAATTGCGATCGCAGAACGTTCTGTTGGTAACTCAATCTGAAATTCCTTGACAATTTTACCAGGACGTGAACTCAATAAAAATACTCTTTGCGAAAGTGCGATCGCTTCATCGAGGTCGTGAGTTACCAAAATAAAGGTGCATCCCGTATCGCGCCATAATCGCAGGAATTCATCCTGTAAAAGAGCGCGTGTTTGAGCATCAAGACTACTAAGAGGTTCATCAAGTAACACAACATCTGGTTCATAAATCAGCGTCCGAATCAGCAAAACGCGCTGCTGCATCCCACCCGACAATTCTCTCGGAAAACTCTGCTCAAAACCATACAAGCCATACTTTGCTAACAGTGCCAAAGCCTTTTCCCGTCCTTCATTTCGCGGTACACCACGAATTTCCAAAGGAGCAGTGACATTACCTAGGACTGTCCGCCAGGGTAGTAGGGTTTGCTTTTGAAACAAGTAGCCAATTTCTTTGATGCCACTATTATTAAAGGTGCCCTTGACATCTGTCCCAGGACGAATTAACCCCGCAATCACATTAAGTAAAGTACTCTTACCACAGCCACTTGGCCCAATCAGCGTGACAAATTCACCAGCATTGATAGTCAAGCTGATATCTTGTAATGCTTCAACTCGCTTATTCTTACTCCAATAAGAAATGGAGAGATTTTGAGTAGTGATCATAGGGGTTGACATAAGCAAAAATCCCAAGGGAACATTAAACTACTCTTAAGTAAGCTACGCTTTTAGCGTCTGTCTTTGCTACGCAACGCTACCGCGAACGACACGCTCCCGCGTTCGTAGAGAGCGTCATTACGAATTACGAATTACGAATTAAGCTCTATGACCTGCATACTTATCGAACACCGCTTGAGAGTAGGGAACTAATTTTTTAATAATCCCGGCATCAATGAATACCTGCTGGTCTGCAAGATATGCTGCCTCACTAATAGAGGCATTTCTAGGAACTGATTGTTGCAGTTCAGTCTGAAGACCGGTCAGAATCGCATCTAAATTGGCACCTTGAAAACGTTTTCCAACTGCATCTAGAATTTTTTCAGGTGAGGTTTGATGCATATATTCAAATGTGCGGTTTACTGCTGCAACCAATCTCTTAACGGCTTCAGGGTTTTGGGAAGTAACACGCTCATGACTCAGCCAAGCACGGGTCATCGCTTCAGGAGCGCCAAAATATTTTTTATGAGTCTCCGGTTCAAGAGCATTAACTAATTGAAAAACTGTTCCTTCTTTGAGTAGTTTATGCAAGTCGGGCGCACCAGTCACAGCCGCATCTACCTGACCACTAGTGAGCAGTGTATAAGTTGTAGCATTACTACTTTGCACATATTGAACATCTTTTTCACTTAGTCCATGTTGACGCAGGTACTTGACTGATACTGCCCAGCCCCAAGAGCCAACCTCACCGACCGAAAACTTTTTCCCCTTCAGGTCGTTCACTGTCTTGATTTGGGATTGCAAATTAGAACGTACTACTAAGGAAGTATCTACAAGATTACGCCGATTGGCTACAACATTCAGAGGGACTCCCTTAAGCTGAGAGAGATAGACGTGTAAAGGTGCTTGGGCAGAAAAATCGATTTCTCCGGCAATTAGAGCATCTCGCATTTTCCCACCGCCTTGAAATTGAATCACTTCTGCACTTAAGCCCGCTTCCTTGAAGTAACCCAAATCCTCTGGAATCCAAACATCAATGGAGTTAATCCCGCTTACTGCTCCTAGTCTGACTTTAATAGTACCCTGAGTTCCCTGATCGGCGACAGATTGACTAACAGTGTTATTGTCACAAGAGATTGTAGTTAAAGCAGTTGTTAATCCTATAGAAGTGTATTTTAAAAAGTCTCTACGTGAAGGCATAGGTTTATTTCAGATATATCCGTTGGGAACTGCGTACACCAGAACGAATGAAAAAGGGAGTAAAGAGTAGGGAGTAGTATTTTTGGCGTTGTTGATTGATGGGATGAGTTTTGTGCAAAGGTGCAAAAAATATCCCTTATACCAATTCTGCAAATGAAAGCTACAGATACAAACCTGAAAAACTAGATTAAATCTGACTCTCTTACGCGATGTGCAACTTAATTTTTGACCTCACTTCCATTCCTCTCTCCTTGCAGGCTAAGGTGTACACACAAATCGGAGTTACTTTGAGATCCGGGTTTTACCCCCCTTAATCCCCCCTTGCCAAGGGGGGAAACCGGAAAATCTTGTTCCCTCCCCTTTGCATCGGGGAGGGTTAGGGTGGGGTAATTCGAGGACTGGTAGTGATTCAATAACTTCTGTGTACACCGTAGCCTTGCAGGAGAGAGGCTTTGAATTCTCCTCCCTTGCCTGGTAGGGAAGGGGGCTGAGGGGTTAGGTTCGAGTAAAAGTTGCACACAGCGTTCTCTTAATTACGAATTACGAATTACAAATTGGTATTACTCCCCACTCTCGATGTTCAAGTCAGCTAAGAGATAGATAACGAAGCAACTCGGTTATTGACGATCTGCTCGAAAGTGGCATCAGGCTCTATCAGTCCCCAGTTCACCATCCAGTTGTAGGTACGACGGAAGTCAGCTTCAGGGTATGGTGCTGGGTCGGCGTAGCGCAATCGGTTACGACGAAAGTCTGAGGGTTCGAGCTGTACAATATCCTCTGCTACGTCATCGATCAGATACTTCACATACTGGAAAGGGTCTTTTTGTAGGTCTTTTACAGCTCGACGGATTGCCCTATTAATCGCCTCGAATGTCTCTGCATCCAAATCGGGGCTACCAATCTCTAGCCCTACATAGTGTGCCTCGGCGATAATTTTGTAGCCAAGTTTTTCTGCTACTGTAATCCACGGTTCCATGACGGCAACTGCATCAACAAGTCCGTCACGCAAAGCGACAAAGCGGTTGAAACGCTTTCCTTGACCGCCACCATCGATATGTACCACTTTGATTTCTTCTTTGGGTAGGAAACCTTCAAGAGTTTGAATCGCTATATAGTGGGAGCCGTGGTGAAAGTTGACACCAACTGGTACGTTAGCTAGGTCTTGAGGGATATTGTAGGGGGAATCGGGTCGCACGATGATTGCTTGGCTGGCAATTGCAGCACGTTTGGCTACAACCTGACCACCGCGAGAACTGTCATAGGTGCGTCGTACTTGTCCCCATTCACAAGCACGGTAGAGGGTAGTTTCTCCCTGCTCGAATAGTGATTTGCCGCCAAAAGAGTTGACTTGGTGATGATCTTCAATCAGTTTAATATCAGGTGCGCGATCGCTAGAGTTGCGTTTAACGAACTCAATATCAATCCCCTCATCTGCGAAGTAGCCTTGATCGCGAGCTACGTAATATGGCAATGAGAACACAGTTCCACTGATCTCATTCTTGATCTTCTTGAGTGTTACAGAGTTACTCATGATCTGTGTTATTCCCTGAACAGGACGTAAATTTTATAAGTAACGTTTATTTTCCGGTATCTGCACGTATTTAGTCAAGATTAAAGTTTTTGAGGCGAGTCAGTCTTTTGAGTTTGCCTAGCTAGTAGTCAAGCAGATTAATTTTGACAGGTAGTGTTCTAAGTGATATCTCCGTAAGCGTCACAGCCCGTCGTAGAGATCGCTTCTGTGAATAACTCAGCTGCGATCGCCTACGGTGGACGGAATGCGATCGCAAATCCAAAATCAATTACGAATTACGAATTAGTTAAATACTTCCCCACATTAAAATGCGTTTGTAAGGGAAAAAGAAAGGTTGTTCATCTTCCAATTTTTCAAATAACTTTTCCCTATACCGTTTTACAAATCGTTCATAAGTCTGGGTATCTAAGCACGACTCGTATGCCGTTAGTAGCGTACCACGATACCATTCCACTACGGATTCTCGTGACGGTAGAACATGACCATAAATCTGAAGTTTTACTTCCTGTTTAATAAACCCCAGACTATACAGTAGTTTGGCATAATTTGCTGGAGTCAGTACTTCCAATCGCCGTACATATCCCCCTAATTCTTGACTAAAATCTTTGGCTGTTTCAAGCGCTAACTGATGTACTGGTTCATCGTCCATCGTTGGGATTTGTATAGCCAGTTGTCCACCTTGACGTAACTTGCGGCGTAATTTTTCAAATAAAGCTTCGTGTCCTGTTAACCATTGCAAAGCGGCATTAGAAAAGATTAAATCAAACTCTCCTTCTCCTGGGTTATCCTCTATTTTTCCTTGCTCAAACCGTAGTCCGTTACCTTCATATTGCCGTGCTTTTTGCAGCATATTTTCAGAAGCATCTATTCCCAGAGTTTCTTGTGCTGCTAGTGTATCGTGCAGATATTTAGTTAACTTTCCCGTTCCAGATCCTAAATCTAGAACTCGTAAGTTTTCTTGTCGATGTACCATGTCTACCAAATCATAAAATGGGCGACTTCTTTGGGATTGAAACCGTTCATATAATTCTGGATTCCATTTATCTGGCATTTTGTAACTCTACCTCCTAAATACACAATATCCTAAAGCTGCCACAGCCATATTCGCTTCTTGTGGTTTAGCAACATCAGTACTGAACATTGTTTAAATGAAGTTACTGTTAAGAACTAATTTTTAATCTAAAGTTCAGCTAAATTAAATTTGTTGAAGATTATACCAAAACATCTTGCAAACTTAATAATGCTTTTTTAAGGCAGTGCTAGCATCTGAATAATTAGAATAACGAAGTATTACGTAAATTCTGATTTTTACGAATTTAGTAATTAGGAAATAAAATTTGACTCACTACTTACTAAATTTTTTCTCATGCTATCTACCACTAAAATTATGATTCCCAAAAAAATCTCCGCAAAAATTGCTTATATTACTGCTATTTGTGCAGCTATAAATATTGCAGCTATCACTAAAACTCATACAGCAAATGCAGCAAGCTTAAGTATAGTTAATGCAGGTTTTGAAGAACCAATAATAGGAGAAGGAGACTTTACTACTAATGTGTTACCTGGCTGGACATTATATGATCCATCTAACCTGACATCTGCCAGTATAGGTATTGGTGAGCCAATTTATGGTGCATATAATCCTACAGCAGACGTTTATTTTAACGAAGCTCCAGAAGGAAATAATGTTGGATATGTTTACCTCACTTATCCGCCTGGAAGTGGTCCTGTGGGAATATCACAAACCCTTACCAGTCTATTAACAGCTAATACGAAATATACCTTACAGGTTGAAATAGCCAATATTCCACCTGTGAATGGTTTCACTATTTTAGATGGTTTCCCTGGCTATGCTATTCAATTATTAGCTGGAGGAACTTTACTTACTCAAGATTTTAATAGCCTGAGCATTATAGAAGGAGCTTTTGTTACCTCTAGTATTTCGTATACTACTTCAGCTAATAACCCAAACTTAGGACAAGCGTTAGAAATCCGATTGCTGAATATTTTAGAGAGTGATGGTATAGAAATCAATTTCGATAATGTGAAATTAGACGCAACTCAAATTCCAGAACCTGCATCGATTTTGGGTATAACATTAGGATTTTTAGGTGCAAGTTTAGCTTTGAGAAAAAGAAATATTATTAGACAATAAGGCAATACGGTTCAGTTAAGGGCGGCTGGCAATACTGCTCGGATAAGCAGGGGAGGCAGGGGAAGCAAGGGAGGCGAAACTCAATGCCAGCCCCCATTTCTCCCCCTGCTCCCCCTGCTTGCCTCAGCCAATAAATTCCTTAACCGAGCAGTATTGGGGCGGCTGGCAAAAATTTTGGGTTTTCAAGACGCGATAAATCGCCGTCTCTACAAGTGTTTTGGTCTTATCTGAACTGTATTGGACAATAAAGAAGATAGAATTAATGTAATACTCCTTACATTTTTTGAATTAAGAACAATCTATAAGAATTCACTATTCCAGAGCAATCGTATAACTTTTTGGTCTAGTGAATTTCTAAGATTTCTATGAAGTGCTACGTTTACGCACAAAGCCTTCTCCACTCAACAACGCGATCCCTAATGTGACAATTAGAATCCCCAAACTTTGAATCAAGTTTAAAGTTTCGCTAATTGTGACCCATGCGACTAATACTGTTAATGCTGGACTGCTAGCGCCGACGATTGAGGCTTTAGTTGCACCAATCATGCGAATTCCTACATTATTGAAAGTGTGCCCTATGAAACTAACTAAACCAGAAAAAATACTGCCAATCCACAGAGGTGTCCAATCCAGTTGAGTACTGGAAGGTGGCCAGAACAGTAAGCTGACACCAGAAAACAGTAGGGTGCAGGTAAAACTAATCCAGGTGAAAGGAACTGGATGGAATTTTTCCAAACATTTTTGGGCCATAACCTTATAAAAGGCGTAAACAACTCCAGATCCAATGCTGGCGAAAATTCCATTAGTAATAATATCACTACTGTAAGCAGCAGAAGATTGAGGAATTGTGAGTACTCCACCCCCCAGAATAATCGCCATCACCAGCCAACGGAAAAGTGTTGGACGTTCGCCAAAAAACCTCCAAGCAAGCAGTGCCGTAAACACGGGATAGGTAAAGAATAGAGTCATGGCAATTCCAGTAGGAATTAAGCCAATTGCAATGTAGAGTAACGCAATATACACAAACATTAAGACTCCACAGCCCAATGCTTGGAGCAAAACATCAGTGCGTTCGCGCCTGAATAAATCTCGCAATTCTTTTCCAGCAGATGGATATAGCTTAAATGCTAGAGATGCCATAAGTGGAACCACCAGTAGCATTCGCATAAACATCAGCAATAATGAGTTCTGTAAATCCGGTTTAACGTATCCACCGAGTACAAATAAACCCAGTACGAGATGTTCTGAAAATAAAATTCGTACTGTAACGTTGTGAAACGTCAAGATGAAGGCGGATAAAAGAACCGTGAACATAATTGTTAATTCGTAATTATTATCCCAAGAGTAAACAAATCGTAATTGGAATCTTAACTACGAATTACTAATTATCTTTAGGAGTCTGGTTTCGTCGCTTGCAGGGAAGGTTGCCCGGAGAATTCATCATACCATTGTGCAAGTTTGGGGTAACTTAGTCGCCATTGCAGTTCAGGTAGACGAATCTCCAAACCAAGTGCAGAGGCAAGGGTGATATGAGCAAGTTTAGGAGTTTGGTCGAATTTATCAGAAATCTTCTCAAAGTAGTCCAAGATTCTTAAAGCACGTGTAGACGCAAAGCGGCTTGTCGTCAGACATCGCTCTAACTCGATTATCCCTGGTGACTGCTCACTTGAAGAACGCCGTAATTCCCTTACCCAGACAGCGATACCATCTATGAACCCACTAGCTATACCTTCAAGTTGCTGTAAAAAACCATCAGAAATATCAGCAAATAATTTGATTTCGGGATTGAATTGATTTAAATAAACGCATATTATGCGTGTATCACTCACAATAAATCCGTCATCAGTTGCTAGTGTTGGGACTTTACCTGTGGGGTTGTAATTCAGTAGCTCGCTGTTGGGATCTCGCACAGTCACTTTTTGCATTTCGATGCGATCGCTGAGATTCAGTTCTAGTGAAGCTATTCTTGCTATGCGTGCATAGATAGGGTGAGTTAGGTGTATAGAAGAGTTTCATAAAAAAGCGCGATCGTTATTTTTACAATCATTTGCTCTAAAGAAGAGAATTGGTTCCGCCAAATTGTTGTTCTTCAATAAAGCATCGGCATATTGCACAGGATTAGATTCTGCAAAGTAGATTCGTTGTGCAGCATGATAACGCTGACGATACAGGCGGACTGCATTTTCCCAAGATCCAAGTCGTACCAAATCTCTCTCTACTCCACGCTGTTCAGCTACCTCAAAATCTGTATCTACATAGATTCGATAATCAAAGTAGGATACCAATTCTGGTCGCAGTAGAAAACTGGCAGCAAATAGAAAAATGTCTCCGGTATTGGCCTTTTTAGGCTCCTCTGTTATCAGGGTATCTGTTTCCAAATCAAACCCATGCGCTTGATACATTAGGTTGCCTCCAGCGGCAAGTGGCTCAAGGACAAACTTTTTGAGGAGTGGATAGTTATAAGCGTCGAAATAATAGCCTTCGGCAGATTCACGACCTTGGCGATAGCGCAGGTCACGCGGATTATGGAAATCATCTACTGCAATGTGGACACAGTTTCGCCCACGTCTTTTTAAAGTCTGCTCTAACTCTTCTGCCAACGTGGATTTGCCACTAGCAGTAATGCCAGTGACAGCCACGCGCAAAACACGAGCAGGGAGAGATGTGGCACGTTTGTCTAAAATATCAGCTATTGTTTCCAGAACCCTATTACGTGTATTGGCCATATTACGCGTGTATGCACACTCACTCGTGAGTGTTATCCTTTCCACTTTGTCAAGACCAATGGCAAAGAACTAATGACAATTATCTTAAGCAGTGACAGCCTCACGTCGGTTATATGCAGAAGAATCTCCCTTAATAGCCTCACTCTGCTTACCATCAATACCAACAGGAATGTCACCCACAAGTGTGACTCGTTGAACGTGGCGAGGTTGATTACCGTAGTCTGCGATCGCATAATGTTGAGTAGCGCGATTGTCCCAGAAAGCCACATCGCCTACTTTCCAGCGCCACCGGACTGTGTTCTCTGGACGTGTGATGTAAGCTTGCAACAATTCTACGATTTCATCCGATTCATTCTGTGATAAACCACGCAGACGGCGCACGAACCCACCAATAAATAACCCACGTTCACCGGATTCAGGATGGACGCGGACAACTGGATGCAGGGTTTCGTATACAGTCGAGGTGAAAACAGCTCGATACTCTAAGACTTCTTGTGGTAAGTCAACTGCTGCTGCTGCATAATCGTAAGCGTTGCTGTGTACTGCCCAGAGTTGGTCAGCAAGATTACGTAGGTGAGTTGGTAAATCTTCGTAGGCAGTCACAGAGTTTGCCCAAATCGTATCACCTCCTGATGGTGGGATGACAAGCGCCCGCAAAATAGAACCAAGGGGAGGACGATCTACAAATGTGACATCGGTGTGCCAAGTGTTGGCACGGCTCACAGTCTTGCCGTAATTCAGGTCAAGAACTTCTGGGTTTTCTGGCAATGAGGGAACGGTGGGATGGGCTGTAGTGACTTCTCCAAAGCGACGGGCGAAGGCTACTTGTCCTTGAGCGTCAAGCTTTTGCTCTCGGAAGAAAATGACTTTGTGTTTAACTAAAGCTTTACGGATATCACTGATGATTTCGTTGCTGAGGTTATTGCTCAAGTCAACACCAATAATTTTTGCACCGATACGTCCGGCAATTGGTTTGATGTCAAAGTATTGGGAAGTCATGATATTTGTGTCTCCAAGGGTTAATTTGTTTTATGCAGAGGCTCAGAGAGTAGGAATTTGAGAGAAGTTTTTGCTATCTATGCGGGGTAAAAAACGAATGTCCTTAGTTCGATGCTTTCTCGTGGGGGAGCGTTAGCTGGGCTGGTGGGGTCTTCAAAGGCTGTATGGGCGGCAAAACGTGCATGTCCCTCTTCTGCGGAGTCGAAACACTTGATAAATAGTGCTTCGTCTCTGTGCATTTGCGGGAAGTAGAACCATTTATGTTTAGAGTTATACGTGACTCCGTATGTCTCACCGACGCGATCGCGGTACACTAAATCACCAGCTACAAGGTCTGTTATTGCAATGCTTTGCGCGTCACACACTGCTAAGGGTGACTCTTGAATTGGTTGTGCGATCGCTCGCCAAACATTAATGATGGCAAATCGTTGTTTTAGTAACGTATCAATATCATCTATGCCCTGCGCTGCTAGTTCCAAACGGGCGCGAGTATAGCCTGATTTGGCGGTGAAGTCGTTGTGTACACGCTTGGCAGGTTCTTTAATATTATTCTCACCTGGTTTAGAGTTCCCAGCATTACGAAGTGTGTGATCGAATATCACTACTTTCGTTGCACCTGTTACCTCTTTTAACAATTGCTCGGCTTCTGGATAGTAGACGCGGCGTACTTCGTCTTCATCGTAAAAGTTGCGGACATTGGTATTATGTCCAGTCAAGGCAAATCCTTCCCGATCTAATGAGATGTTCTCTGAGATAGAACGAGCATTGTAAATTGGCAGTTTATGCGTCTGATAAGTTGCATTCGTGCGAGGAATTCCGGCTGGCGGTTCGTAGGTATAGTTGACAGGTTTTTCTGCCGTTGGAATCAGGTAACTGAGGTTAGCCTCTACGTATGGCAGTTCTGCGAAAATTGGTTTGTCTAGAACTTGGTTATTTAAGCTCATAAGTTATCCCATCTTGGATTTTGGTTAATTTCTGTCAATCCCTGTGTCCTATTTTTGTGCTGTACCAACGGGAAGAGGTTCACCGAGAACTTTGGCGAATCTTTGCAAATAGAAGTCCACAGGGTTTGCAACTGCTTGAATTGAGGAGCGATCGCGTACCAGATTCCACCATGTCTGCAAATGAGGTGTTTCTGCTGGTAATGTGAATTTGCGGAAGTGTTCTAAGAGTGGTAAACGTTCAAACCAAGGATAGAAACTGATATCAACTAGGCTAAACTGATCTCCTAATAAGTAATCACCCTTGCCTAATCCTTCCTTCTCAATATATAGAAGTGCTTCTGTGAACTCTCTTCGTCCTTCTTCCTGTTCGGTGCTATCTTTACCGCGCAGAAATTTGTTAAAAGCTGGGACAAAGCGAGTATTGGCGTAGTCTATCCAAATCCGAGCGATCGCTTTAGCTGCCGGATCGCGAGGTAACAATGGTGGTTCTGGAAAAACTTCATCTAGATATTCATTGATAATAGCTGACTCGTAAATTTCAATATCCCCATGTTTGATAGCCGGAACTTTACCATAGCGCGAAATTTGCGTGTACCCATCTGGTTTGTTCTGTAAGTCAATTTCTATTGGGGTGAAGTCAATACCTTTTTCCAGTAAGACGACACGAGTCCGTTGAGAGAAGGTAGAGGCTTTGGCGAAGTACAGTTGTATGTTGCTCATGAAATCTTTTCCTTGTAATCATCGTGAATACAGACTGTTTGAGATTGCACAACTCAAACTAAAGCAATAAGACAGAAGTGAGATGTGTTGATTAGTGCAGTTAAATAATTGACTGGTAGGTATCTACATCAGTTAGATGATATATTACAGTTTGTCGGTCGGTTTAGCGTAGTTTGAATATTATTATACAGTTTTTATGAAAAGATGCATACCTAATTGTTAGTGTAACTAAATAAATGTAGAGGTTTTCATAGACTAAATTTTAAAAATAGGAAATTTCATGTCAGACAAGTCTAATTTACAAAACCTGCTTTTAGATGAGGTACTAGCTTATTATGAGCGTGGTTTGGAATTTGAACGCTTATCAAAGCGTACAAATCCGATTGAACTAGTTCGCACCCAAGAGCTTCTTAGCCGCTACTTGCCTCCTCCTCCCGCAGTGATTTTCGATGTTGGTGGCGGCTCAGGCATCTATGCTTGTTGGCTTGCCCAGCTAGGGTATAAAGTTCATCTTATTGATCCAGTTCCCTTGCACGTAGAACAAGCCCGTTCTGCTTCTCAGGTTCAGCCAGATTATCCACTTGCAAGTGCAGAGGTTGGAGATGCCCGTCAGTTAAATCAAGCAAACAACAGCGTTGATGCTGTTCTTTTATTTGGGCCACTGTATCATTTGATAGAACATAGCGATCGCATAGCAGTGTTACGCGAGGCTGATCGTGTTTTAAAGAGTGGAGGTCTTGTCTTTGCCGTTGGTTGTTCTCGCTTTGCTTCGCTCTTAGACGGTTTATTTCGGGGATGGCTAGACGATCCAGAGTTTGTAGAAATTGTTCATCGGGACTTGCTGGAAGGGCAGCATCGTAATCCGAGTAACCATCCTGCTTACTTTACAACAGCCTTCTTTCATCACCCTGATGAACTAAAAGCAGAGGTAGAAGAAGCAGGGTTATCTTGTGAAAAGCTTTTAGCCATAGAAGGCCCAGGCAAATTACTACAAAATTTTGAGGAACATTGGAGTGAACAAAGTCGCCGTCAAAGACTCCTACAAGCTATTCGCTGGCTAGAGACAGAACCTTCTACATTAGGTGTGAGCGCTCACATTATGGCTATTGGTAAAAAGGTAGCAGTCTGACAGCGAGATACACACTACTTTATAAATCGCTAAGTAAATAGGTGGGAATAAACCAAATTATGTTACTAAAAGTAAACATGCCTAAAACCCTTACCAATGAAGAATGACAAAGGACAAATGACCTTTTTTTAATTAATTAATTTGGGGTACAAGCCCCCACTGATAGCGCAGCGTTAGCGAGTCCACGATAGCGAAGCGTTAGCGACGCAGGAGCGTCGCGTCTTGCAATTTTTAATTAATAATTTTTAATTTTTAATTGGAGCGTTCGCGCAGCGTCTCGTAGAGAAGCGACTTGACGACCCCTATATTTATTTTTTCGCCGCTCAAAAAGATTTTGGGCGGCGAAAACTTAGGGAAAGATAAATTATTTTGACTACCAAAAAGCTGTGCTATGCAGCAACAGGAGTAGCAAATCTAGCATATCGCTCTATGTAGAACTCCTTGCTATTAGCGATCGCCACTACAGAATCACGTTGTTTTACAGCCTTTTTCCACTGACGTAGACGAGTAAATTCCTCTGGTATACCAAAGCCTCGATAGTGCTTCAGTGCAGGCCAACGCTCAAACCAGGGGTAAAAGGTGAAATCAACCAGACTGACGGATTCGCCAAACCAGTAAGGGCCGTCTCCTGATAACTTCCCTAAAGCTTCATTCTCGATAAATTCCAGATGTTGGTATAGTTCTTTTTTAGCTGCTTCTTGCTGTTGGATATCGGAACTACGCAAGAGAGTAGAAAAAGCTGGAACAAATCGAGTATTAGCAAAATCAATCCAGATCCGAGCTTGTGCTTTAGCAATGGGACTGCTAGGCAAAAGCGGCGGATTTGGAAATACCTCGTTGAGATATTCGTTAATTACTGCCGATTCCCAAACTCGGTTATTATTATGTGCGATCGCAGGCACTTTTCCATAAGGAGAAATATCTGTAAATCCCTCTGGCTTGTTCTGCAAATTAATTTCAATCAAGTCAAATTCGACGCCTTTTTCTTGCAATACCAAACGCGAACGGTGAGCATAAGGGCAAACAACCGCACTATATACCTTGATTTCAGCCATGTTGATTATTCCTCTATGAATAGGATTGGTTTATTAGCTTTGGAAATTAATTCAATTCAAAATCTAAAATTGAACTAAAGCCAAGGCACTTCTTCAGGCGCATAACGAAAAGCGCGGAATACTGAATTTTGCTCTCCACTAGCTACTGCTGACTTCTCTCCAAGATTCCGAACAGCAAAGTGAGGATTAACATATTCCCAAACAATCTCTCCTGTAACTGTCACCTCAAATATACGACCGAAAGCACCTTCTGTAATTAAAGTGTTGCCATTCGCTAGACGCTGTGCGCCTGATATATACGAACTGAAGAAATTTTGAGGTGGGTTGTCAGTGTATTGCCAAACTATTTCTTTCGTTTGACGGTTGACTTCAATCACACGAGAGAAATTCAGCGCAGTGTGACGGCGATGTGCGCCATTATCAAAAATTAGGATATTGCCGTTAGCTAATTCGTTAGGAAAGTGTTGCTGTGCTAATACATCATCTCCGAGTGTCCAGATAATTTTTCCTGTTTGGCGATCAATAATTGCGACGGTAGAGATGTTACGAAAGCTAACGATAATATTGCCGTCAGCGAGTTCGCCTACAGTATTGCCATGAGTCCATTCGTGTCGTTGATCTTGGGGAGTGATAGTAAAAACATCTGGATCTAAGTGTTCGTGGGCGTGCCAAGTCCAAACAATTTCACCCCCAGGAGTAACTTCATAAAGTACATCAGCATAGATATCACCGTCTGCTTCTGTTCCCGCTACACCGCCTTTGATATGAGGAATCAAAGATTGAGGTATCTTTTCAATAGCCAATAAAATCGTGTTACCGTTGCGTAGTCTGCGTCCGTCGTGATGATGATCTGGATGTTTATATTCCCAAATAATATTTCCCTTGGGATCTGCTTCTAAGACAACGCCACCTTTAAAGGCAGCCCACAAAGGAAAATGTGGCGGAACATCTAGTGTCTTACCATTATAAAAAAGGTTGCCATTGGGTAAAAGATAAGCATATAAACCCGGTGAATATGGCAGATTCCATTGATGTACTACTTCTCCTTCTAGATTCAGAAGATATACTTCTCCCTTACCTGTAAGTGGTGTAAAAAGTGTATAACCCTTGAATGCCTTGTCAGGATTATAAGCTCTTAAACCAGTACCACGGCGACGAATAGTATTTTGGTCAACTGATGCTGTTGCGATCGTCATAGTTTTCAGATTAGGGATTGGGAACTAGGGACTGGGAAAATAACTACTCAGCACTCAACACTCAGCACTCTTATGGTGCTGGATTTGGATATTGAGTATGAACTGCGTCCAATTCAGCCAAGATATCTTTGTCGAGAACTACATTGATACTGTCTATATTTTCTTTGAGTTGTTCGAGTGTAGTAGCACCAATAATCGTACTAGCAACAAACCAACGACTCCTTACAAATGCGATCGCTAATTGTGCAGGACTTATTTGATGGCGTTTGGCAATTTCTACATAAGCGGCTACTGCTTTACTCACATTTGGTTTTAAATATCGCTGACCAAAGTTTTCAAATAAAGTAACTCTTGCTTTCTCTGGTTTGTCGTTAAGGTATTTACCAGTTAAATAGCCAAATCCCAAAGGGCTGTAAGCTAGTAAAGGAACGTTTTCGTAATAAGCTGCTTCTGCAAGAGCGCCATCAAAAATTCGATTGATTAAATTGTAGGCATTTTGAATTGAGACGACTTTAGGTAATCCTAATTGTTTAGCTGCGTGGCTAAATTGAGCAACGCCCCAAGGGGTTTCATTACTTAAGCCGATATAGCGAATTTTACCTGCATTGATGACATCAGCAAAAACTTCTAGTTGTTCAGTGATGGAAACTGTTTCTTTTACCTGAGTGGGGTCAAAAACTGTTTGTCCAAAACGAGGTACATAACGATCTGGCCAATGGATTTGATATAAATCAATATAGTCTGTCTGTAACCTTGTAAGACTATCATCTACAGCTTGTTTGATATTGTCCCGATCAATTGCTTTCGCTCCACCACGTACCCACTTAAAGCCTCGACCCGGCCCTGCAATTTTAGTAGCAATTATTAGTTGATCTCGCTGTTGATGTTTTAACCATTCTCCAATATAAGTTTCGGTTAAGCCATAAGTTTCACCACTGGTTGGTACTGGATACATCTCTGCCGCATCAATGAAGTTGATTCCCTGGCTAATGGCATAATCTAGCTGCTGGTGGGCTTCTTCTATAGTATTTTGTTGCCCATAAGTCATTGTGCCAAGGCAAATGTCGGAAACATTGAGGTCACTATTGCCTAATTGGTTATACTGCATATTTTTGGATATGTTCATTATTGAATTGACAATTTTTATTACTCAGTTTGCATTGCTTAATAATTACTGCTTCTGCTGTGAAATATTTTCTCTTGAGAACCAATGATAATTATTTAGATAATACTACGGTATGCACATCAGTTTACTTGTGTTTAAAACAAAATTAACAAAATTATTTTAATAAACATCTATTTTGATACTTGACAAATGTCAATATTTGGTTGGTTTATTTGTAGGCGATCGCCATAACCAACATTATGGTTATCGATATAATTTTCTGTGTAACCTAGTTATTAGGCTACACACGACTAGGAGAACCTGAACATGACAATCTTACAAGTTGTAGACAAAGAGTTTTCAAAAGTTCCCATCATTGATATTAGTGCGCTGATTTCTCAAACTAGCAACTCTTCTTGTGTAATTGCAGACCAAATCAGACAAGCGTGCCAAGATTTCGGTTTCTTCTATATCGTCGGACATGGAGTTGATGAACAACTACAAGAGCAATTAGAGGATCTAAGTCAACAGTTCTTCGCACAGGATTTAGAAACTAAACTGAAGATTCGTATGGCTCTTGGTGGTAGAGCATGGCGAGGATATTTCCCCGTGGGTAACGAGTTGACATCAGGTAGACCTGATTTAAAAGAAGGTATTTACTTTGGTGGAGAACTAGCAGAAGACCATCCACTTGTGAAAGCTGGTACACCAATGCACGGTCGCAATCTTTTTCCATCCAACATTCCCCAATTTAGGGAAACAGTACTTGAATACATATACTCAATGACCAAACTTGGACACACTCTAATGGCTGGTATTGCTCTAAGTTTGGGATTAGAAAAGTCCTACTTTGCAGATCGTTATACAAAAGACCCATTGATATTATTTCGGATTTTCAATTACCCTCCTAATTCATCATTATCTAAATCTGAATGGGGCGTTGGCGAACATACAGATTATGGAGTATTAACTATTCTCAAGCAAGATAATGTCGGTGGATTACAAGTCAAGTCCAAGTCTGGTTGGATAGATGCACCTCCTATTCCTGGTTCATTCGTATGCAACATTGGGGATATGCTCGATCGCATGACACGAGGACTGTATCGCTCAACACCCCACCGCGTTCAGAACTTATCAACGAGTAATCGCCTTTCGTTCCCGTTCTTCTTTGATCCCAACTTTAACGTTGAAGTCAAACCCATTGAACTGAAGGATGTGGTAGTGAATGATGATAAAAGCGATCGCTGGGATAAAGCTAGTGTTCACGAATTTCGCGGGACTTATGGCGAATATCTCTTGAATAAAGTCTCCAAAGTATTTCCAGAACTACGCCAAAAAGTGCTTGAAAGTGCTGAATAAAAACTCACTCCCTAATCCCCAATCCCCAAACACCGAAATTAACTTTGATAAGGACGCGGCAATTGGCGCAGTTTATGAGCCGTATCCAATTCGCTATTGTTTTTTCTGCCATATCCCCACCCCAAGAGGCTACGATATTCACCCATGATGCCACTTTCAATTAAATCATCCTCATTGACTGCAACACTGGTATGAGATTCAGGCGCAACATAAAGTGCATCCGCAGGGCAATATGCCTCACACATGAAACAAGTTTGACAGTCTTCCTTACGGGCGATCGCAGGTGGTTGATTAGGTACGGAGTCAAAGACATTGGTAGGACAGACTTGGACGCACAAATTGCAATTAATACAGAGTTTATGGCTGACAAGCTCGATCATGATATGCTCCTGCTACAACTTTGATACAGTAGGTGTGGTTTGAGTGGTTTGTACTGGTGGTGTAGCAATTGCATCCGTAATCCAATCACGCCTCACCCAAAGCTTATCTAAGCCGCCTGTTGCTTGGTAATAACGCTGATTTGGATCGGTTTCAGGATAGTCCACACGAATATGTTCGCTGCGCGTTTCCGTGCGATGTAACGCGCTAAAATATGCCCATCGTGCTACAGCTGTCAAAGCAGCCGCTCGACGAGAAAATTCCACATCGCGCACTGTATCTTGTTTTGGGTTCCCTTGTACTTGCTCCCATAGTTTCTCTAATTTAGCGAGAGAATCCAAAAGTCCTTGCTCAGAACGCAAGTAATTCTTCTCCAACGGGAACATCTCGGCTTGTACACCATGCACGATCGCCTCACTATCGAATGTTTCAGAAGTGGGTGAGGGCGATGATCCCAATCCCACTTGACCAGCAGGACGCGCAACCCGTTCATTTGCATGAGCGCCCAGACTCTTAGCAAAGTCCGCTGCTCCAACTCCAGCCCATTGTCCTGTGGAGATTGCCCAGGCAGCATTGGGGCCACCACCCCCAGAAGCTAAACCGGCTAAAAACTCCCGCGATGCTGCATCACCAGCAGCGTAGAGGCCAGGAACTTTTGTCGCGCAATCATCATTCACAATCCGAATCCCACCTGTACCACGGACTGTACCTTCTAAAACAAGTGTTACAGGCACTCGTTCTGTATAGGGATCAATACCAGCTTTTGTATAGGGTAGAAAAGCGATGAAATGAGACTTTTCAACCACTGCTTTAACTTCCGGTGTGGCTCGATCCAAACGAGCATAAACGGGGCCTTTCAAGAGTGCATTAGGGAGGAACGATGGATCACGACGACCATTGATATAGCCACCCAGATCATTGCCTGCTTCATCGGTATAACTGGCCCAACCAAAGGGAACACCCCTGGTTACAGTCGCATTGAAAGCCGTCGAAATCGCATAGTGATTAGAAGCTTCCATACTAGAAAGTTCTCCACCAGCTTCCACTGCCATCAGCAGCCCATCACCTGTATTGGTATTGCAACCTAATGCTTTACTCAAGAATGCACAACCGCCATTCGCTAAGACTACTGCACCAGCACGAACGGTATAGGTACGATGATGTTGCCTCTGCACACCTCTTGCTCCCGCTACTGAGCCGTCGTCAGCCAATAAAAGCTCTAAAGCGGGACTTTGGTCGAGAATCTGCACACCAACACGCAAAAGGTTTTTGCGAAGTACCCGCATATATTCAGGGCCATAATAGCTCTGACGCACAGATTCTCCATCTTCTTTAGGGAAACGATAGCCCCAACTTTCCACTAGGGGCAAACTCAGCCAAGTTTTTTCGATAACACGCTCGATCCAACGTGAGTTAGCGAGGTTTTTTCCTACGCGATAACGCTCCGCTAAAACTTTTTCCCAATTCTCTGGAGACGGAGCCATGATGCCGTTACCACTAGCAGCAGCAGCACCGCTTGTACCCAGAAAACCTTTATCAACAATGATGACTTTGACTCCTTGGGATGCGGCTGCCCATGCTGCCCACGCAGCGGCAGGGCCACCACCAATTACCAGTACATCAGCAGTTAACTGTAGTTCATTTTCACTATGGACTGTTAGCAATTCCCTTTCCTCAATAAAGTCAGAATTCAGGAGTCAGAAGCGCTCCAACTTTTCGCTGCGTCTCTGCATGAGGCAACGCCCACAAAATTAATAAACAGATGTCAACAATTTATCGATCGCAGATCGAAACGCTGTTGCTGCACCAGCACTCATATCACGGGGGGCGCAGATGCGATTTCTCAAATATGCGAAAGTAATAGCACCCACAGCAGCGAAGATAGGATCAACGCTGCTATTTTTACCACCAGTCCTTCCACCCGGTAAAGTTGCACCATTGCCATGAATCAGATAATTAGCTAGTTGTCGCAGGTGAAAATCAACAGCGTCTTTAACTGTGGTAAAATCACCGTCTGCGGCTAAAGCTTGGACTCCAGAATTTTTGATAACATCTGCGATCGCAACTTCCCGATTATCGCTCAATCTCTCAGCGGCTTCGGCGCGATATTGAATTTTCTCACTATCTGCCACATCCAGAGGTAAAGGATTTCCAATCGGTTCTACACCCCATCTGCGACGCAACAATAAATTATTGGTGATATTATCCGATTTTACTCTGTGATAAGCAGGACGCTGATTAAGTGCATCAAACCAAGCATTAATGCGAGGAAAGCGAGGATTTCCTTTGAGGTGATATCCCCGATATACAGGTAAATTAGCCGCCAATCTATCTAGATGGGGGCTATACAGAATGTCAACTAAGCTAAATGTACTGACAAAGTAAGGGCCGGGATATTTAGCCAAAGCTTGCTCAAGTTCATCTAACTTAGCCTCAAATGCTGCTTGTGAGTTTGCCAACTCATCAGCATCTACAGGTGCTTCTCTCAGGAATTTGTAAGCAATTTCTCTAAAACCGTTAGTCTCAGCCTCCTCAACCAACTGCCTAGCAACAGCGTTTTCCTCTGAATTCTCAGGCAATAATGCAGGAGTAGGAAACCTTTCTTCTAAAGCCAAGAGAATATCTTTAGATTCGTATACTAACTTTCCCTCAATTTTTGCTGCTGGCACAAGGGTTGTAGGAACTAAGTCAGTGTACCATTTGGGTTTATTAGTTAAATCAATAAACTCCGTTGCAAAGGGAATTTCCTTTTCTTCGAGAGCAAACCAAACTCTCTCGCAGAAAGGACACCAGGAATTAGTATCTCGATAAAGCAAGATTGGCGGTTCTGTATTTGGGGGAAGTTTCTCTAAACTGCTGGGTATTGGTGCAGTAGAAGGAGATTGTCCTGTTCTCTTTACCCTACGTGCAGAGGTATTTTTTCTAGCAGTCTCTAAAACTTCTTCCCAAGTTGACACTGTGTTTTGAATAGACATTTTTTACCTCGCTTTACTAGGAATGCCAGAAAACACAAATAATTGTTGCTCTTTGGGTTGAGGTAAGTTTTCACCAAGGTATCGATGAAGACCTACACCCATGTCTCCCGTAGCCGTAAGCTTGAAGTTCACTTCCTCAAATCCAGATGCACTTAAAATTTTCCGCACATTGTCAGAGTAGGTAATACCGTTGGAGTGTCCACGAGTCCAAATGACAAAAGCACCTGGTTTACTCAGAAAACTCAGGTTATCTAGTAAGCGATTGAGTTCAGCTTCCTGTGCCAGATTGCCAAAGACACCACAAACAATCACAATATCAGCCGGCACTGCTCCTACATAGTTAGTAGCAAGAGTTGCATCATCATTGATAAACTCAATTTGCTTGGCTAAACCCAAAGACTCTATAGTTGCTCGTCCACGCTCAACTAAATTTGAATTTATTTCAACCAGTCTTGCAGAAACATCCTTCGCACGAGGGTGATTTTTTAAAGTTCCTAGTAAATCTCGTCCATCACCCGCACAAACACTCACTATTCGGATAGCGCCAGATGGAGACGCATTTAAGCTATAAGCAATATATTCCTGCACGATTTCTAGACGCTGCCGCAATTTTGGCTCAGTGTTGTAGAGATCGTGCCATTCATACCAATCTTTTGGCATAGGGGGTGATTCCCGTTTGATGCACACTGTATGTCCACAAACTACGGTTATTTTATCAAGTAACTGTAGTTTGTATCTAGAGGCAGAGTATCACAGAAATTTATATAAAATCAAGTCTTATTCCGTATAATCACTTCTAATAGAGTGGTTATACGGGAAATTTCCGTATAATAGATAGCTAGTACCGCAAGGCGGAAGTCAAAAGTCAAAAGTCAAAGGTAAAGGGAAAATTCCATCCCTTTTCCCTTTACCCCTTCCCCTTTCCCCCACTTCTGCAAGAAGTCTCATGAATGCTGATTGCTTAACCATTAAAGAACTCACTGATGCAGTAGGAGGCGGTTTAACTCCGCGGATGGTGCGCCATTACCATCAATTGGGACTGCTACCTCAACCAGTGCGATCGCCTAGCAATTACCGTCTCTATACCAAAAAAGATATTCTCCGGTTGCAACGGATTGTAGCATTGAAGCAGCAAGGGTTTCAGCTAAACCACATCCGCAATATTTTGGAGGTGGAACCAGAGGCGGATACAACTGTTAACCTCATGGGACAACTCCAGCAACAATATCGGGCGGTGATGCAACAAATTTCTCAACTGCGGCAAACTGCATCAGCATTAGAAGGATTATTGGGTCGCGATCGCCATTGTCAAATTATCCAGGCGGAAGTTTTGGCACAACTCAAGTTACTGGATGTCGAAACCCAAGCCGGATTGGGGGGATTGGAAAATCTGTGGAGTGGCTTGGATGCCGAAATTCATACCCATTCAGAAGCTTTTACTGAATCGCTACAACGCTTACTACCTGATTTGTCTCATCGTTCAGAAATTGAACAACACCTAATTTCTCAGTTGGTTTTGGCTTGTGGCGATGTGAGTTTGGTGTCCTTTGTCAAATTGAGTCGAGGTGCGATCGCAGCTAGTCGAGCAGCTCTATCTTCAAGTTGTCAAATTGTTGTCGATACCCAAACGGTTGCTGCTGCTTTAGATCAAACCCGATTAGTTCACTTGGGATGTCGCATTGAAACCTTGATTGATAACCCTCATATTACCACCGCCACAGAAGCAGAACTCGCTTTTTGGCAACATCGACAATGGCGAGAAAAATTGCAGCAAGTAAGTCCGGGTTGTGTGCTGGTAGTCGGTTATGCTCCCTCAGTACTTGTAGAAATTTGTGAAGCAATCGCTAACCAGAAAATTCAGCCTGCATTAGTAATAGGAATGCCCATTGGCTTTAGCCATGCTCCCGCAGCCAAGCGACAACTGATGCAACAAGGGATACCTTATATTACAGTTGAAGGAACTTTGGGAGGTGGCGCTTTAGCTGCAACTGCCCTAAATGCTTTGGTGGAATCATTGATTGATAAGCCAGATTGTCATTGTTATCTCAATGAGTGCTGAACAATAGACAAAGATTTCTTGCTGTTTAAGGTAATACAGCATTTTGCTTAGAAATGAAGTACATCTTTTACCCCCCTTGTAAAGCTACGGTGTACACACAAGTCTGAAATCGCTGAAAAACCCAAGGTTTTACCCCACCCTAACCCTCCCCGATGCATTGGCTACGGTGTACACACAAGTCGAAAAAAGCTTGATTTTCCATTGTTTTCTCGTTGATCTCGAACACAAGCTCCGCATGGGAATGCCTGATTTAGAGGCTCTGCCTCCAGTCAGATATTGAGTCAGAGACTCAATGAATGCATTCCCAGGCTCTGCCTGGGAACGAGGAAAGTCAAGGTTTTTAGGACTTGTGTGTACACCGTAGGATGCATTGGGGAGGGAACTAGATTTTCTATTTCCCCCCTTGGCAAGGGGGGATTAAGGGGGGTAATTAGACTTGTATATGCACCGTAGTATCCCCAATCTCCACGAAATTCCAATATTGAAGCGATCGCTCCAGAATCAATGCAGCATTCTGAAGTATCTTGATCGTGAGGTCTTAGTCAAAAATTGAGAGCTACAACATCCATGTGCCAATTGCTCGGAATGAACTGCAATGTTCCAACGGATATTTGCTTTTCTTTTGAAGGGTTTTCTGCACGGGGAGGAAGAACGGATCATCATAGCGATGGTTGGGGCATTGCTTTCTTTGAAGGAAAGGGATGTCGAATGTTTTTAGATGCCCAACCTTCTGTTGCTTCTCCGGTAGCGGAGTTGGTGCGGAATTATCCCATCCACTCAACCCATGTCATAGCCCATATCCGCAAAGCTACTCAGGGTGAAGTTGCCTTACACAACTGCCATCCTTTCCGCAGAGAATTGTGGGGTCAGTATTGGGTGTTTGCCCACAATGGTAATTTGCCAGATTTTGAACCGGAAAATTTGGGCTTTTATCAAGCTGTAGGTAACACTGATAGCGAAAAAGCATTCTGTATGATGCTAGAAACATTGCGATCGCGTTTTCCTGAAGGTAAGCCCGACATAAAGGAACTGTACTCTGTGCTGCAAGAGATTACTTACACAATTGCAAAATTGGGTATATTTAATTACTTATTGTCAGATGGAGAACACTTTTTTGCTTATTGCTCAACTAAACTCAGCTACATTGTTCGCCAAGCGCCCTTTGCGGCTGCCCATTTAATTGACCAAGACATGACTGTAGATTTTCGAGAAGTGACTACTGAACGCGATCGCGTCGCTGTGATTGCTACCACTCCCCTCACTGACAACGAAGTTTGGACACAAATTCAACCGGGAGAATTACTAGTTTTTCAGGACGGCTTACCTCTGAAATATGCATTCAGTTAAGAATCTTATCCTGTTAGAAAATTCAAAAATTAACCAGATTTTTTCCCATTTAGATACTTTCTAGATGGGTTTTGTTTTTCATACTTATAATTAACGTATATTAACCTCTTGCAGGTAATTTACTCCCTGAAAATATTCAATTCTAGTAGCTGAGTTTTTAGGGATGGATGAATTTATTCTTTTTACAGAAGCTACCTTTTGATTGTCAGCCAGGACACGTTGCTTTTGAGTATACTCATTCAATTTGATTTGAGCTTGAGCATAAACTAGAGTATCTTGGGGAATATTTCGGAGAAATTTTACAGCTCGATTAAAATCACCAATAGATGCTTTCTTGTAAGCTTTTTGTAAAAAGTAAGCTGCTCTGATCTGCCGCTTTCGATTGTATTCAGCTAACTTGTCTTGAACTAAAGCACCAGCAGAACTTTCTTTAGGAATTTGCCGCAGATATTGTAATGCAGTAGAAAAATCTTTTTCAGTTGCTCTTTCGTAAGCTTTTGCTAATAAATCTTGCGTCTGTACTTCAATATTGACGTATGCTTTTTGAACTAGTTTATCTGTTCTAGATTGCCAATATAAAATATCTGGAACTTTAGCAGCAGCATGAAGAACATCTGACCATCTGCTCTCATGAAAAGCTATCTGTGCTATTTGGTGTTGCTGTGCCGCAACTTGCCATTGCTGTTGCCATTCTTCAATTGTTGCTTGCGCTTCTGGATAAACATTGCTGTAGGAGGGAATTGATTTCGCTAATGCGATCGCTTCTTGTAAATCCCCAGTTTGATATTCTTTTTTCGCTTGATATAAAGTGTCTGTTTCTGAATATGCAGGTGCAGTATTAACTAAAGAATATACACCAAATCCCATCAATAAAGAATTAGCCGCCAGTCCTACTTTCATCCCTGTGAATAATGGGGATGATTTGCCAGATACAGGGTTTGGAGAATTATTATCCTCAATCGCCACCTCTAGAGGAAATTTATCATCTGTTTCTAATATTTGTGATGGCTCAGTTTCCCATATTATTTGTTTAAGTATCCGCAGCACCTCACCCGCAGACTGAAAGCGGTCTTGGTAATTGTAGCGGATCATTTGGCTGAGAACAGCAGCTAGATAATCGTTAACTGGCGTGTTTTGAGAACGCCAAAAAATTTCATTAGTATAAGGATCAGCTTTTAATTGTAATGGTTCTAACCCAGTCAAAGCCTGGATGGCAATCATGCCCAAAGCATAAATATCACTGTTGGGCTGTGTTTGTCCAATAAATTGCTCCGGTGGTATATATCCCAATGAAGTGACGGGAATTCTATAAATAGGCAATTCCGCACCTATCCCAAAATCGATAGACTGGATTGAGCCAAAGTCAATCAAAACTAACTTGCGTAAAGCTTTATCGTTGCCATAGGTATCGCTAGTGCGTCTGATTAAGTTTTCTGGCTTGATATCACAATGAATCACGCCTTGAGAGTGAACAAATTCTAGAATACCTAAGACATCTATCAGAAATTCTACAACTTCCCTTTCACTCCACAGACACCCCCAATGTTGATCAATAGGTAATTCCCCAGTCAGCGGATGTCCTTCAATAAGCTCTTGCACTAAATAAAATCGCTCATTTTCTTCAAAGCAAGCGATGAATTCGGGAATTTGCTGATGGCTTCCCAGAAGCTTAAGGGTTTCAGTTTCAGTCAGAAACATTAACCTCAACATATCCAAGTAGTCGGATTCGCAACTGCTAACCTTAATCTGTTTAACAACGCATTTGGGATTCTCTGGATAATCTACGTCAACAGCAATGTATGTTTGTCCAAATACCCCTGCACCAAGGCTTTGGACAATTTGGTAACGCCCTTGTAGTAATTTACCGATTATGTGGTGGGTCATGACCTGGTTACTCAGTAAGTCCTTTTATTTAGTTTTTCTGACATTCCCTCCTGTTTCCGGAATGCTTGAAGAATAGATTTACTGAACTTAACTACTTAGATGCAATATTGATTTATTCCAGTATTTTTACTTAAAAAAAAGAGGATTTCACCTGCTCAAAATTTATGAAAGTTATTGAATGTTAATATCTAAGATATGTTTTTAGATAACGAATAAAAAATTTCCAACTTCAAAGCTATTTTTTGTCTCGTTGTAAGGGAATTTAGATGTAATTGAAAATAAAAAATGAAGAATTCATAAAAAATGTGTAACTTTTATGTAAAGTTTATATTCTTTTGCTGGCGATAATATTTTTTACACTACCATGCCAATAACAGTATTGTTTGATTTAACACATCATTTGCAATGCCTTGAAGAAGGATTCAGGAGTCAGAATGGGCTAAACGCCCCGCTACCGCTAACAGGAGTCAGAATAAATCAGTCGGGGATTCAGACCTGCGACTTTCTTGTTGACCACCAAATCTACGATTTGGTGGGGGTGCAAAAACGCCGATTATTCAGACGCGACGCTCGAATACTCGTTAACGCTGCGCTATCCGCCAGTCGTACAGAAAACATTGCTGAATTCTGACTCCTGACTCCTGAATTCTGTTCGATAAAACCCTAGTTCAATACTGAATTTTTTGCTGCGTTTAGTTACTCTGATTGGGGAGAAACTGCGTCTTTTAAAAAACAGTTATTGCATAGGGAGAGTTTTTGTGAATTTCACTTAAACAGGTTCAAATTTAGAGGCATATTCCATGAAAAACTTTTACAAACTGGCAATGACGGCTGCTATTGTTGGATTCGGATTAGGAACGCTGAACGTAGCGCAAGCAGCAACTGTTAGTTTAAGTAGCTCAAATCAAGGTTGGTGGAATACGCGCGATACTAACAATAACTTGAACGACAACTATATAACTGCAAATGTCACTGGTAACGGTTATCGTAGCTTTTTTACATTCGATCTTGGCGCTCTAGCTGGAGTCTCCTCAGCAACTTTGCAAGTTCAACGATTTGAAGGTTCAGGAGATCCAATACAGACTTTAGGTTTGTTTGATGTTTCAACATCTGCTGATGTACTTAGTCAAAAAGTTAATAACCCTGATATCGATATTTATAACGATTTGGGAAGTGGTAAAAACTACGGTACTTTTAAAGTCAGCACCTCTGGCGATCAAAATGAAATCCTAAGTTTTGTTCTCAACTCGGATGCTATTGCAGATATTAACGCCAACAGTGGGCAATTTTTCTCAATTGGAGGTGCGCTTTTGGGCGATCTTGGAATTGTAGATCAGTATCTGTTTGGATTTAGTGGTCTTGGTTCGTCTGCAACACTTGTGGTTGATACTGATATAACCACCGTTCCAGAACCTGGGACTCTTGGCGGAGCAGTTCTTGTTGGTATTACGGGCTTATGCCTAAAGCGCAAAAGAAAAGCGTTTCAAACCGTATAGACTAATTGAATAGACATCTATTGAAAAAGAATGTAGAGACGTAGCACTGCTACGTCTCTACAAGAATTAAAGTTTGTAGTAAGGACTTTAGTCCTGGCTTTGGGGGCTGAAGTCCCCACTACAAACTTTTTATGATGGGTAATTTAGCGGACATGAAATAATTTGCTGTTTATCCAACAAAATATTTTTTCTGAGGAAAACTTCAATATCTTTGCAAAAAAGTATAGGAATCAAACCGGATTCCTATACTTTTTACTTGTGTGGGTAGGGAATAGGGAATAGGGAATAGGAAAGAAAGCATAGATCCGTACTGAGTCTTGTTCAAAAATTAAATAGGAGTCCTATAGGAGCATTTTTGACACTAGTTTGTAGAAAAATTTTATAGTTATTGAGATTATTCTCTACTTTCTTCTTCCTCCATCGCTTCAGATTTATCTTGTAACGGCTTCACTACCCGCGCGATCGCTTCTTGAATAAAAGCTTTGATAAATTCATCTCTGCGATTAATTTGAAACTGTCGCTGTACAACTTCTGTCATTCCACCATCACCCCAATCTTGGTCATGACGAAAATATTCAATGAAACTTTTACCAGCTATTCGCGTTAAATAAGCTGCTGTCACACCTTGAATCGCCCTACCAATAATAAAGGTGGCAACATTGAGTTGCAAAGCTGTAGATAATAATTGAATTGCTCCTTTGACAATACCTAAACTCGCGATGGTTTTCGCTAAAGAAAGGGCTAACTCTCGTCCCCGTTCCATATTCAATTCACAGCCGTACACTCTGCCAATCTCTACAACCATTTGAGCGTTGACTGCGGCTGTCGCCAATAAATCTACGACTGGTATAGGTGTCACTGATACTACACCAGCACCAATCCATTGAAACCGTTCCACGATTTTGTCAGCTTGACGGCGACGCTGGCCATCAATGAGTTTTCGCGCCTCGTCTCCCAATCGCAGAGATTGTAAAAGAATGTTATCCGCCACCAAATCTTCACCCTCGGCGCGTAAAACAGCAGCGGTGCGCCGCAGTAAAGGAACAATATCTGGTTCCGGCTGGAAGGTTTCGCCAGTTTCTAGTTGTGCAGATTGGGGATTTGCAGCGATCGCTACCACATCATTAGTAGCAATAAATCCCCGTACCCGTTGACGCAACCTAGCGAGGATGGATTCTTTATCTTCATCTGTATATAAATCGGTTTTGTTGAGAACCAAAAGCGATCGCTTCCCAATTTCTGCCAACCCCCGCAGCGGCTCATATTCTGAGCGTCGTAAATCATTATCTACCACAAACAACAGTAAATCTGCTTCTGTTGCCAGTTCTCGCGCCATTTGTTCCCGTTCCGTTCCCGCTACACCCGCTTCTAAAATTCCTGGCGTATCTGTAATTAAAATCTTGCGTTCTAATCCCTTCAACCGCAGACAATAAGTTTCCCCAACCTGAGTTGTACCCATCGGTGCATCCACTTGACCGACCATGCGTCCCATAATCGCATTTACCAGGGAAGTTTTACCAGCACTTCCTGTACCAAATACCACTACTTGAATTTCACCCCGTGCTAGATTGGCTTCAATCTCTCGTGATTTACTTAATAAAGCTTGACGTGCTACTTCATCTTGAATTTGCCCTACCTGTTGGCGCACAGCTTGGAGAGTTGTAGAAGCAGCATCAGATTTGCCAGCAGGAATTTGTGCCGCAGTCACTCGTTTAGGGTTACGGCGCGATCGCTTTTCCCCAGATTGAATCACCAGTACATAATAGACGAAAGCTGCAACCAAGGCTCCAATGAGGACAATCAGCAGTAACAGCAGCAAATTGCCTAACAAAGGCGAATAGGACAATTGCCAGTAGAGCCGTGATAGGGAATCAATTAGCCACAGGGCTAGCCCCAAAATGACGATCAGACCAACAATCAGCGTTACTATGCGTGACAGAGGCATGGCTGGGAAAGATTAGTAAATATTCAGTAGGCAGATGCTTCTAATCTTAATAGTTTCAGCATTTTTTACCAGAGTAGTAAGGAGGAGGCAGGAGGCAGAAGGCAGGAGGCAGGAGGAAAACAGCCTTTCTTGTTGAAGAAGAATTCAGAAGTCAGAAGCAAAGCCGGAGACGTTTCCGTTAGCTCCGGTCAGATTAAAAAATAGCAACAATAAATATATGTAACTGTGTACATCGTATCGGGCAATATTTTAATATGCATACCATAACTAAAAAGTCAACAAAAAAAGCTTGGGCTAATGCGATCGCAGAACCGGCAAAAGAATTTCCTCTTACTCAACTGTCAATTCTTTCTGGCGAAATTCCAGAGGGTTTGCGTGGCACACTTTACCGCAATGGCCCCGCACGGTTAGAACGCGGTGGTGAGCGTGTGGGACACTGGTTTGATGGAGATGGGGCAATTCTCGGCGTCCATTTCACGGATGCAGGAGCCAGTGGAATCTATCGCTATGTGCAAACAGCAGAATACCAAGCTGAAACTCAAGCCGATAAGTTTCTTTATGGTGTCTATGGGATGCATACGCCAGGGCCGATTTGGAAGCGCTGGGGTCAACAGATCAAGAATGCTGCGAATACTTCAGTGTTGGCTTTACCTGATAAATTGTTGGCTTTATGGGAAGCAACCAATCCTTATGCCCTTGATTTACAAACTTTAGAAACAAAGGGATTGGATGATTTAGGCGCTTTAGATAACGGATTACCTTATTCTGCTCATTACAAACGTGATTCACAAACAGGCGAAATTTTTAACTTTGGAATCAGTATCGGAAGTTCTGTACAACTGAATCTCTACAAAAGCGATCGCACTGGCAAAATTATTCAAAAAACTGCTTTTAAGCTAGATCGCTACTCTATAATGCATGATTTTGTTTTAACTCAAAGATATCTGGTGTTTTTCATGCCACCGATGCGGATGAAAATGCTGCCAATGATGCTAGGTCTGAATACCTTTAGTGAATCTCTGTTGTGGGAACCTCAGTTAGGAACCCAGGTGTTAATATTTGACCGGGAAAACTTATCCTTAGTTAGTCGTGGCGAAACCGATCCTTGGTTTAATTGGCATTTTGGCAATGGCTATGAAGATCAAGACGGTTCAGTAATTCTGGACATGGTGCGATATTCAGATTTTCACCAAACTAATGAATATCTCAGAGAATTTGCCAGTGGTGAGACGCACACAGTTACTAAAGGAACATTGTGGCAAGTACGTCTCAATCCCCAAACTGGTAAAGTTACAGAAACACAGGAAGTTGTCAAGCAAAAGTGTGAATTTCCTGTAGTACAGCGATGCCTACGGCGGCAAGCTACGCAAGTTGGGCAACCTTGGCGTTATACTTACATATTATTAATGCCCCAAAGAACAGATACAGACAAAGAATCCTTCAGTGCGATCGCCCGCTTCGACTACAAAACCGAAACCCTCACCGAAGCCGACTTAGGAGAAAACCGCTATCCTTCAGAACCCATCCACGCCCAAGATGCCCAAAACCCTGAACAAGGCTGGCTGCTAACCGTTGTATACGATGGTAATTCTCATAGTAGTGAAGTTTGGATATTTGATAGCGATCGCCTGGATGCAGAACCCGTTTGCAAACTAGGATTACCTAGCGTAATTCCCCACAGCTTTCACGGCACTTGGAACCCAGCTTAACAATTTGGGGAATCAAGCAGGGGAGCAGGGGAGAAGAATTTTCTCCTCTGCCTCTTTCCCATGCCCAATGCCCCATGCCCAATGCCCAATTCAATCTAATCTTTGAGAATTGCTAAGTGTAAAAACGTAGTATCCTACATACTGGTATATAAAAATAATTCCAGAATCATGAGGAAAAACCCCATAGGATTACTAATTAGCGGAGTGATTGTCAGTTTTGGACTGTCATCATTGTTAGCTCAAGCACAACAACAGGTTTCTGATGCCCAAGTCGCGGCGATGGTAGAGGCGCTGCGACTAGCTGCACCGCAGACCGGCATCGCAAATGATGGACTTTACAGTGAATGGCAAGTTAAACCAGAAACCTTAAAAGGCTGGTCGAAACATTGTCTCAAAAAAGAACTAACACCGACGCAGTTTGAAAACAGCCCTGCGACAGCACGCCAAGTTATATCCTGTATCACCCGCCGAGAGTTAAATAAGCAGTTTATCGCCAGCAGCAATAATGAAACCGCCGCTGTGCGTGGCGTCGGTTGTTGGTGGATGACTGGTAACTATACAGGCTGCAACAGCGGATTTACTGGTGCATATCTTCAAAAAGTTGTGGGTTTTTACCAGCAACAGCGTTCAAAACCAGCAATCACTCCATCCTCATCACCAAAATAATCGCCGTGATGTGGCAATGATTATGCGATCGCAATTAAGGAAAATCAGTCATTATAGTACAACATAGTACAATGCATTTAACACCAACAGTTTTGATATCTCCCAAGGGCGAACGAGCGTCGGGCAGTTTCCCTCCTGCCTCCTGCCCGACGCTCGCGGACTCGCTAACGCTGCGCTATCTGCCTCCTGCCTTCTTTAATAAAGTCTTTAAAGAAATCAGGTTTTGTGCATAGAGCAAAACTAATTATACCTACAAAGGATTGTTTGACCTTTGCCAATCCTGTTAAAATGCATTGATGTCAAAAAAGCAACATCTCTTAAACAAAAAACCCGGTTGGTCTTTGGATGAGCGAGATCCAAAGTTCATAGAATCTCTGATGCCCGTGTTTGGCTTTTTGTATAACTACTATTTCCGAGTTCAAACTAGTGGCTGGGATAACATTCCATCCCAACAAAAAGTTCTATTTGTCGGTTCGCACAATGGGGGACTCGCGGCACCCGACATGGCAATGGTGATGTACGACTGGTTCCGCCGATTTGGTGTGGAGCAACCCATTTATGGTTTGATGCATCCCAAAGCTTGGCAGGTTAGTCCGCCACTAGCGCAACTGGCCGCCAAGGCTGGAGCAATCATTGCCCATCCGAAAATGGCTTATACCGCCTTGCACTCTGGAGCTAGTGTGCTAGTTTATCCAGGTGGAGCCGAAGATGTCTTTCGACCGTGTTATTTACGTAACAAAATCTACTTTGCGGGGCGGCAAGGATTTATCAAGTTAGCGTTACGGGAAAATGTGCCGATTGTGCCTGTGATTTCCTGGGGTGCTCACGATACGCTAATTGTGCTTGCTGACATTTACAAAGTTATGCAGCAACTCCACGAGTGGGGGATGCCTTGGCTGTTGGGGATTGATCCGGAAGTTTTTCCGATCTATCTCGGACTACCTTGGGGATTAGCAATTGGCCCGTTGCCCAACATTCCATTACCTGTGCCCATGTACACACGGGTTTGTCCGCCAATTGTATTTGAACGCTACGGTCGAGAAGCAGCTAGCGATCGCCACTATGTCAATGAATGTTATGAATTAGTTGTTAGTCAGATGCAGCAAGAGTTAGATCACTTAGTGAAGCTAACTGCTAAAGCCAATTCTCTATGATGATACATATAATTTAGTTTACCTACTGCAAAACAAAAGCCCTTCACGCAGCGTCCCACTCTCAAGACCATTTTCAGGTAAATGACGGGCACAGCATTGCTGTTCCCGTCTGAGCGATGTCTACGGTGGGTAAAGCTAAACTACTCCACAGTGAATGTGAATCAAGATGGTAGGTTCTCAGATATATTGGGCAACCTAAAAGTAAGCGATCGCCACTTTTGCCTTACTCGGTGAATACAGTATTGCGTAGACACAGAGTGCCTTGTCGCAGACATTGCACTCATTCAATTAAAATCAGGAGCTAGTGAAGCATAAATGAGTCTACTGTTAAAATGTCTTTTAGCGGTCAATCACAACCCCCTCAACCGTTATAAAAAACTACTAAGTAGCCTTGCTCTCTCACTGTGCACCCTGAGTTTTGGCATACAAGCTGCTCAGGCTGAAGGTAGTCGCACCCTATATCCCAGTGGCGCCCCAGCCAGCAGTAGCAGAGCTAATCTAGAGTGGCGTACTGATACTTATGGCGGTCTTGTGCTGCGACGAACTTTGCTGAAAGTCTATGCCAATAAAGATGAGTATATTCTTTTGGGTTCCAGTGCGGTTGGGGTAAATAACGGTAATATCCGCGTTTACAACCCCGGTCGTGTTAGTGGCAAGATTGGCAGTGAAACTGTTCCTGGTACACCAGAAGATTTTTTGTGTACTTCTCAAGCTGGGCGGGGCTTTATCTCAACTCGCCAACAGGAGTTAAATGGCCCCCGTGCTATTTCTGGCGGAGGTAATCCCAACGGCTATATTCCCTGCTATTACCAAGCTCCATCCACTGGAGTTTATGACATAGTTTTCTACGGCCCTGATGGGGGTAACTCTTCCGCTAATGGGGCTCCCACAGGTGAAATTGATTTGAGTAATGGGAACAACTTTAATGATCAACAAAAAACTAGTGTTGCAGCTTGGGATGTGACGGTACGAAGTAGCGATCAAACTTCAATAACTGACTTTAACGGACGGTTATTTAGCTATTATCTAGCTTTATTTACTGGTAATAACGGTCGATATCTCAACTTTCCGGTGTATCCAGTAACCATAGATGGATTCCGATATAAAGTAGAACTCAGAGGCACAGATCCGAATGGATTCGTTCTCTATGGTAATCAAACTGGCTTTTTTGACAGTGACGGGATATCACCTCTGTATCACGATATACTAGGGGCAGATAGTCAGTTGGCAAATCCTCAAGGTAGTGTTAGCTTGGCTCGTCCCCAATACGCTACCTTTTTCAACTCCATCGACACCAACGTGCTTCCATACGTTGACCGTTACAAACGAGATGGCACTTTAGAAGGAACTGGCATTCCCCTTAGCCCAATTATTCCTGCTGTTAGTAATTTACAATTCAACGGCACAGTTGTCGGAAATAACAGTTCTTTCGGTACGGGCGGTACTTTATCCTTTGGCAGCAACGTCATAGGTAATTACGAACTCACTATCAGTCGAGATGGCAGCAATTTTGACCCCACTAACTCCCAAAATCGCTTTTTGCGAGGGATTATGACTGCAACGGGACAACAAGCAATGAGTTGGGATGGTAAAGATAACAGTGGCAATTTTTTCCCGGTTGGCAGTGATTACAAAGTTCGTATCAGAACTTATGGAGGTGAATATCACTTTCCCTTGCTGGATGCGGAAAACAATTTTACTGGTGGACCTACCATTACAATGCTGAATGCTACTAACCCCATAGGCAACAGTAGAGGATTTTACGACGATCGCGGTTATAAAACTATAGGTGGCACTCAAATCGGTACTTCTGGTCAAGTACTCTGTGGAATTAATCCACCAAACCCAGCCTTCAGTGACCCAATTAATGGTTTTGACACCGCTAGCAATGACCGGAAATTTGGTCAGAATGGTAACGCTGGTAATGCTGGGACATCATGCAATGGCTCTTTTGGAGATACCAAAGGGTTGGATTTGTGGACTTATTATCCGGGTGAAACTCAACCAACTCCATTAAACATCATTGATATAGTTTCACCAACTGTTGGCAAAGTCATGATCAATGAAGTTTTGTACAGCGAAACTGGTACTGCTACTAACACTAACGATGAGTTTATTGAACTCTATAATCCTTCCTCATCAACTGTAGATTTGAGTGGTTTGAAGTTAGCAGATGGACATCTGACTGCTAGTGATAATGATGGTACTAATGGCTTTACTTATACATTTCCTAACGGCACAACTTTACAACCGGGGCAATATGCTGTGATTTGGATTGGGGATAACAACGCCAACCACCAAGCCACAGCAGCAGCTTTCCAAGCTTGGTTGGGACAGACTCCCAAACTCAACAACTCCGGTGATGATATTTGGTTGTACGATAATCAGGATAAAATTATTGACTATATTGCCTATGGCAGTGGTAGTGAGGTTAATACACCTCCTGCAAGTGTTCTCAATCTTTGGGACAACACATATCAGTCTTCCTTAATTGGGGCTAGCAATGGACAATCTATCAGCTTGACCCCCAATGGCCAGGATACTAATGTTAGTGCTTGCTGGGAAGCAACCACCACTGGGAACTCTAGCACACGGTGTACAAATTACCTACCAACTAGAGACACTGATACTATAGCTAATCGTGTTACCAGTGTTGGGGAAAGTAATAACGGTGCTACTGCTGTGAATGCAAAGCTTTTGTTAGTGAAACGCATCACCCGCATCAATAACCAAGATTTAACTGATATTGTCGATGGTCTGAGCAACGTTGCTGTTACTGCTGCTAATTATGTCCCAGAACCATTCGCCTCTGATGATAACTATATTACATGGCCGGCTGGCTACCTGCGGGGATTGATTAATGCTGGAACCGTCAAACCAGGAGATGAGTTGGAATACACTATCTACTTCCTCTCCCAGGGACCAAGTAATGCTACTAACGTTAAATTCTGCGACTTAGTACCTAGCAGTACTACTTTTATTTCCACTGCGTTTAATGGCAATACTCCTGGTGATGGTGGTTTAACAGTCGCAGATCAAGGTATTGCCCTTGCCCTTGGTTCTAGCAGTCCCACAGTTTACCTCACCAATATAGAGGATGCAAGCGATCGCGGACGTTTTTATACTGCTAACGAACTAGCGCCATCATACTGTGGTGCTAACACCAATGGAGCTGTGGTAGTAAGCATCACGCGCAGTCCAGATTTACCCAATTTAGCCAAAGATTTTTACGGTTTTGTCCGTTTCCGCGCCAGGGTGAAGTAGAGTGCTGAGTGCTGAGTTAGGAGTGCTGAGTTAGGAGTTAGAAGCTATTATCTCCCTCATCTCCCTATCTCCCCATCCCCGCGTCGATAAGCCTTTAACCCAAAGCTGATTTTACTCACCCGCCGCTAACTGGGGGAATTAAGACAACTTCATCCCCATCTTGCAGTAGGGTATCTGGTTCGACAAATATTAGATTAATTCCAAAGCGGGTGACATCACGCCATTGGGAGAGTTCAGGGTGTTCAGCTATGAGGCGATCGCATACTGCTTTGACTGGCATACTATTAGGAAACTCCAGTACCAGTTCCGAAACCTTAAAGGCTTCTTGATAAGCAGCGAACAATTTGACGGTAACAGTGATTGCAGATTTAGACATACAACATATCTTTGGCAGTACCACCAAGTGGTTTAATACTTGAAAAGCACCCTGAACTCTTGAGGTTTATTATACATTAATAACTTTGGTCATTAGTCATTGGTCATTGGTCATTGGTCATTGGTCATTGATGCATAACCTGTCCTTGCGATAACAGTAGCTCTACTTTTATGGTGGTTAAAAACTTTGCCTTTCATAGGACTAATTCAAACCACGTTAAAAACTGGGCGTGGTTTGAATTAGACAAATGACAAATGACAAATGACTAATAACTCTCGCATTGCAGTTTGATTATTCAGCATTAAGGATTTTTGGCACTTTGAAAAATTCGCCTTCTTGTTCAGGCGCACTGTTGAGAATGCTTTCGCGGTCAGGATAGGGTTGCAATTCATCCACCCGTGTGACATTGCTGACATCAATTGCCCGTGTTGTTGGCGGTACATTACTGACATCAAGTTCATTCAGTTGTTCGATATAGTCCAGAATACTTCCCAACTGGGTAGTGAATTGTTCTTCCTCTTCTGGAGTCAATTCTAAACGAGCAAGATTAGCTACTCTGTGAACTTGTTCTTGGTCAATCATCTTTTTTTTAGTTAGGAGTGAGAAGTTAGGAGTTAGGAGTTAGGAGTTAGGAGTTAATAATTCCTAACTCTTCACTTTTAGAAGAATACGTCAATTTGCGATCGCCCGGTGGTTTTCAGCCAGTTTTGGGCTTCGATGTAGTTATTGGGAGCCATGCGAATAGCTCGAATCCAATAGTCTGCGGCTTGGTCAAAAAGTGCTTCGCCAGCCTCGTTATCTCCCGCTTCTTTCTCCTTTTCGCCTTGGTAGTGATAAATCACGGCGATGTTGTTCAAGGCTTGGGGCATACGTGGGTTTAACTCAACTGCCTGGTGATATAGTTCTAAAGCCTTTTCGTGGTCACCATTGCTGGCATAAATTAGCCCCATATTGTAGAAAATATAGCCGCGATCGTTAGTATCTTCCTCTAGTGTTAGGGCTTCTTCATAGTATTCCAATGCCTCTGCATATTCCCCTTCCGCTTGGGCCGACATCCCATCTCGATAATAAACAAACGCTTCTTTAGCTTTTTTGTTGGTTGGCAGGATCTTCAGGATGATATCTGCCATCACTGTAAAGGATTTGTCAACAAAATTATCGTTTTTTTGTGTTCTTGGCATATTTGTCTCTGGGTATTGGGCATGGGGTATTGGGCATGGGGCATTGGGCATGGGTTATTCTCTTTTCCCCCTTGTCTCCCTCATCTCCCCAATTCCTTAGTTCACTCAATAGCTAATTTAACTGATTTGCGGGTGCATTCTTCTCACTTAGGGGTATGATACATTCCGCGCTATTATGCCGAGAGTTGTTTACCAAGGTGCTAACTGGATAGGCAACCATTGCTAGCGCTGGATAGGGACGCAATAGCTGCTGTAGGGTTTGGGGCGTTTGCACTTGCGAATCTAGCCATAAATCGTAATCTTGTGGCTCCAAAATCACTGGCATCCGCTCGTGGATGGGTTGGAGTAATTCGTTAGCTGCCGTTGTCAAAATTGTACAAGAGATTATTTCCTCGTTGGCAGGCGTTCCCGCTTCGGGTTGCCGTAGGCATCGCCATCTCTCCCACAAACCTGCAAAGCCGAAGGGTTGCCCATCTTGGAGACGAAAATAAAACGGCTGCTTCTTACCTTCTTGACGTTGCCACTCATAAAAGCCATCAGCTAGCACTAAACAGCGTCTGTGCTTAAAAGCCGAGCGAAAAGCGGGTTTTTCGGCAACAGTTTCTGCTCTCGCGTTAATCAGCTTTGCCCCCATGCCTGCATCTTTCGCCCATGACGGAATTAACCCCCAATGCAACTGCTTAAATTCACGCTTTTCGCTTTCGGGATTTTGTAACACTGTTGCCACCATTTGCGTAGGTGCAATATTATATTCGGCTGCTAAATCTGGAACTGACTCTACATGGAAAACTTGAGATAATCCTTCTGACGACTGGTTTAGAGTAAATCTTCCACACATACTTTTATTCTCGACCATTGACTGTATTAAACATCTCATTCTAGAAATAAATAATAATTTTTTTTATTTTCTCAGATAATTTTATGTAGTACGCTCAGATGCTAAATATTAAAAAAAATATCCGGTTTTGGGAAAATCTTTTGGTAAGATATTGTATTTTGAACCTTCAGTTATCAACATATTCCTAGCTGTATTTTAGCATGAAACTACTGCGTCTGTACGATTTTTTACCTTCTGGCAATGGCTATAAGATACGTCTTTTATTGACACAACTAGGTATGCCTTTTGAGAGGATAGAGCTTAACATCTTGAAAGGCGAGACTCGAACACCAGAATTTTTAAGTAAAAATCCCAACGGTAAGATACCTGTTCTGGAAATCGAGCCAGGGAAATATTTGGCAGAATCAAATGCCATATTAGTGTATCTAAGTGAAGGCACAGAGTTTTTACCTTATGATCGCTTTTTACGAGCGCAAGTGCTGCAATGGTTATGCTTTGAACAATATAGCCATGAACCTTTTATTGCTAAATCAAGATTTTGGATTTCTATTTTAGGTAAAACTGAAGAATATAGTGAAGCTATCAATCAAAACCGTGAACCAGGTTATGCAGCACTAAACTTGATGGACAAACACTTAACTTCTCACACTTTTTTTGTAGGGGAGCGTTACACGATCGCTGATATCGCCTTGTTCGCCTACACTCATGTAGCTGATGAAGGTGGGTTTGATTTGACACAATTTCCTGCTATCCAAGCGTGGATAGAAAGAGTCAAAGCTCAATCAAGGTATATCAGTATTACACAAGCATAAAAATTAGATTTTGTGAGTTTCTGTCTCTCGTTTCTTGGTTCTAGTAGAGCATTTACTGGGTGAGATATAGCCTCACATTCTTCAAGAGGCAGAAGAGTTTTCAAAAAAGGTGTTAGTAAGCAGCAACTAAGTATCTGTATCAATTTCTAACAGCTTTTGCCGCGAGGACAAACCTGACTTAATTCTGATATGAGATTTGGGTAAATCAAATTTCTCTGCTAGTAGTTTAATTAACTCTTCATTAGCCTTACCATCAACTGGGGGAGATTTTAAATACACAGTCAGACTGCCATCAGGTTGTTCTTCAATCTTTTGCTGTTTTGAATTAGGTTTAACCTTGACTTTTTTTTGCATAACCTATTCCGTGTAATTGTCGCAGCCACAACCAACCTAAAACACAACCCAATAGATAATGAGGAAAATCCCACCAAACAAAGGTGGTGCCAAGTAGCAATTTACCTATCAAAGTGGCGCGAATCTCCTCTAATAGTGGCGGATGCCAAAGTTGCAAGAATTCTAGTATACAGGTGATGACAAAAACCCATATAGGAATTTGGATTATCGCTGCCCGACTTCTGAAAAACCAAAATGCGAACAGACACCAAAATATTTCATAAAATACAGCTGCTCCGTAGTCATTAAACCACTGATCAGCAGGCCCATTATAATACTTAAACAAAAAGCCCATCGGTATAACGATGAGCGCAGAAAGAATAATAAATATTGTTTGGTTACGGTTTTGGCGCATTTGCTACAGAATAGAGACTAAGCAAAATTTTAGCCTCTACTATCCCTTTGTCAATAATTCGTAATTTGGGATATTACACGTTATACCAATTCTGTAGGAAGATGCACATAATAGTCCCCCCGATGTTTTGGGCTACGGTGTACACACAAGTCTGAAATCGCTGATTAATTAAGGTTTTACCCCACCCTAACCCTCCCCGATGCATTGGGGAGGGAACTAGATTTTCCGGTTTCCCCCCAATGCATCGGGGGGATTAAGGGGGGTAAATATATGCAACTTCACAAATAAACGGTATTAAGGATATCTTCTGCTACCTGCACCCACTACACCGATTTTGTGGCGATAGGAGAGTTCGGCACCGAACCACCCGGAAACACTAGTTAGTGTACCGACAATAAGCGAGATTAAAAGTCCCCAAGGTACTATTCGGGATTCAGCGTCGCCCCAACGCAGGAGAAAATTGATGAGTGATAAAACTAAAATAGAAACGTTAAGTATCAAATGCGCCCAACCGGCAGTACGCTTGCGGACTCGTTCAATTTTCAAAAAGTCGCTGAGGCCGATCGCAGATGCAAGTACGCCTCCAGCTAATCCGAGTCCGATTAACCATAGCGAAGCCCTAGCCCAAAAGAAGTCACCAGTTAACCAGTAGCCGATGTCACTTCCCAAGGCGGCGGCTAAAAAGGCGATGGGAAAGATCACACTCAATGGGTGTAGAGGATGTCCTGCGATCGCAACTGTGCTAGGTACGCCAGTATCACGATACTCACTGTCGTTACTTTCAATAACTGGTGGAATATTTGGAAAAGGTGTTGAATTTGTTTGTGTTGTTTCTGTAGTTTCCATTATTAGTATCCTGAATTTATGAGCGTTATATTTTGAAGCTAAAAGATTTTTTTAACATAAGCTTCAGCTTGTAGGGTTACTTTGTCTAGTTATACTTTTAGTTTTTCTACTGGTTTATTCAGCACCTGTTCTCTTAATCTAGAACTATTTTGCATGATTAATTTAACTCCTGCTGAAAACAACATATCTTGAAGGTAATTTAATAAAATTCCATCATATTTTTATCTATCTAGCGATGTAATATGGGTTTAAATGTTGTCTATCTAAAAGTATAATGATAGTATTTGCAATAAAAAAATGCTTTTATATCCAGATTTGTGAAGACGTAGACGCATTCTTTGGCAACTAGCACTTAGCTCAAAAACTTCACCTAAATTCTGACTTTCTAGGCAATTAAATACATAGGCTCCTACTTTGATTTCTCGACCACCAGAAAATCTACCAGTTGGAGCATCATTTCTAAAGTACTATTAGCATTGAGTTCAAACGGCAGTTCTGGGTTTTGCGAACTCATCAGCATTAATTATTCATTAGTGACAGCATACAAAGACTGCACCGCTATTTTTTCACTGTTGATGATAACGCCGTAGCAAGCTTGATAAATATTTCAATTTTAGCTCTGTACCCCTGTTATCCTTTGTGACCTCTGGACTTGGAGCGGTTTGTTATAAAATTGACACAAGCCCTTTCTTTATTCGGCGGAGTTATTCTGACTCCTTTTATACAATGCTCTCAGAACGCTTTACCGCAGCCCTAACTTATGCCACCCAACTGCACGCTAACCAAGTTCGTAAAGGTTCAGGCGTCCCCTATGTTGCCCACTTATTAGGTGTCGCCAGTATTGCTTTAGAATACGGGGCAAATGAAGATGAAGCGATCGCAGCCCTCTTACACGATGCGATCGAAGACCAGGGCGGCGCCGCGACACGGGAAGAAATTCGCCGTCGCTTTGGTGACAATGTAACAGCAATTGTAGATGGTTGTACTGACGCTGATACAACTCCAAAACCCCCCTGGCGACAGCGCAAAGAAGCTTATATTGCTCATATTCCTACCGCTTCTCCATCAGTTCTGCTTGTGTCATTAGCAGATAAACTGTACAATGCCCAATCTATTCTTAAAGATTATCGCGTTTTAGGCGAATCACTTTGGGAACGTTTTCAGGGGCGTAAAGAAGGAACTCTTTGGTATTACCGAGCGCTTGTAGATGCCTTCAAAAAGACTGAAAGCACTGTAATCATTGACGAATTAGAACGAGTAGTTGCACAAATTGAGGTATTAGCATCTTCATAAAAAACTTTATTTACCCAGAAGGAGAAAAAAAATTCATAGGAACTAGACAAATAACCTTTTTAAAGACACGATATAGTCATATCTCTCACAAAGAAATTTTTGCTTTTAGTTTCTCTCTCTAGACAAAAAATCTCTCCCTCGGTAGATAGGTGTACTTACATGATTATGGCTGCTATTTTACCAATATGACGATAGTAAGACAAAACACCCTAAATACAAACGTAAATTCTTCAGTAAGTCCTCCAGAAAACTTGGCAGAAAAGTATATTGAAGCAGAGCGTATGCATGATGTTCTGCTTTTACTGCAAAACTTGATTAACAGTGAAGAAGCCACTGTAAAATTAATTCTGGGTTGTCTCTATGATGTTGGTTCAGTCAATCTGATCAACCAAAAGCTTCGCTCAAAGCCTCTAAATAGGGTGATGAAATTAATAGCCAGAATGTCCAAACCAGTTTTTAAAACTTTAGCTTTTAATTGGTTTAAGAAAAACTGTCCCCAACTAATTACTAGTTGGCTACATACACAGGTGTCTTTTGGAAATCTACCAAATACACCCCAACAAGTACCAATCGAAGTTACAGAACTACAACCATATTCCATACCACAGACAGAAAATCTGAGCCAAGAGATTAAAAATCTGCGTTACCAAGTGAGATGGCTAGCTGGGATTGCAATAATTGCGATCGCTGTTTTAGGAGTAGCAGCAATTGGTTAAACTGAAACCCATAAGTAGCACCGCAATCAAGTTTAATTGATCCAGCAAGCTACTTTAGACATAAAATCTATTTGGGTTTTACCGTAACGCTAAATTGTTTGTAAACATTTTCTTTATTTCTTTCTTCTGGTGCGTCTGCTGCGCTAGCTTACTTCTTTGCAGGAGTCTTTGTACTTTGTGTGGTTCCAGTAACTTTGCTGCGCGTAGCTTACTTGTCTGTAGGAGTACGCGATTTGTGTTCATTATTTTTTGTTCATGAACTATCTGTGATTGCTATATGGTCAAAAAATTATTAATTGATAAGATATCCTTAATTAATGCTAACGAGTAATAATTACGAATTACAAATTACAAATTACGAATTACGAATTACGAATTACAAATTATTATGCCTCTGCCCAAACCGATCTTAGAGGACATCGAAATACATCTGCTTTTGGAAGGCATGTATCAGTACTATGGTTATGATTTTCGGGATTATGCTATTTCCTCACTTAAGCGCCGCATTCATAGCTTCATGCAATTAGAGGGGTTAGCAAATGTTTCTGCATTGCAAGAGCGGTTACTCCACAACCGGGCCTATTTGGAACGATTTTTGCTTGCTCTGACGGTGAATGTAACATCAATGTTTCGCGATCCCAGCTTTTATAACACCTTCAGAAATCAAGTTATTCCCTTCTTACAAACCTATCCATTTATTCGCATCTGGCACGCTGGATGCTCAACCGGTGAAGAAGTATATTCAATGGCAATTTTACTGCAAGAAGAAGGACTTTACCACCGTTGCCGTATATATGCTACTGATACGAATGAGAAGGTATTACAAAATGCCAAAAGTGGGATTTTCTCCCTGAAATTGATGCAGGAATATACTCAGCTTTATCTAAAAGCTGGTGGCAAAAAGTCTTTTTCAGAATATTATACAGCAGCTTATGACAATGCTATTTTTCGAGCATCCCTAAGAGAAAATGTTGTTTTTGCCCAGCACAATTTAGCAACTGACGGTTCTTTTAATGAGTTTAATGTCATCCTTTGTCGTAACGTCCTCATATATTTCAATCAGGTACTTCAAAAGCGGGTACATGAACTGTTTTATAATAGCCTCTGCACCTTTGGTATTTTAGGTTTAGGACGACAAGAATCCATCAGGTTTACTCCCTATGAACAATACTATGAGGAGATAATCAAAGGCGAGAAAATATATAAAAAAATTGCAGGTAGCTGAAGAGAATGCTCTGAGATGGGAAAATAAGCAGCGCCCTGAAAATTATCAATAAAATTGCGTTTGCCATCAAACATTTTTAATTGTGTTTAAAAAACAGATATAGCGTAAAAACAAAGCGGCTTGTCCCTAGATATCGCCATACAGGTAAGGTATTTGCTATCCAGATGAAAGTACAAAGTATTGCTTCTAAATACGGTTTTACTTATCATTTGAATATGAGTTGAGTTCCGAAAAACGTCAGCGATGGATTTGCTTGGTATGAGTATGCCTTTTTTGCGATCGTACCCAATACAAGTTATTTGGTTTAATACCAATTTTTTATGAAGCTGTATATAATTCGATCCCCACTAGCCCCCCTTATTAAGGGCTACGGTGTATACACAAGTCTGAAATAGCTGATTAATCAAGGTTTTACCCCACCCTAACCCTCCCCTTGCAAAGGGGAGGGAACTAGATTTCTTTTTCCCCCCTTTCCAAGGGGGGACTAAGGGGGGTAATTCAACTTGTGTGTACACCGTAGTTATTAAGGGGGGGAACCGGAAGAACATATATCATATCAAAGTCCCCCTTTTTAAGGGGGATTTAGGGGGATCAAGATATATGCAACTTCACATTAAATTGGTTTAAAAAGAAAGAATTCAGAAGTCAGGAGTCAGAATTGAATTATGTGCAAGGGTAGTGAGTCCGCGTACCCTTACAGCTAACAAAGTAAGCTACACGCAGTGTCTCATAGAGAACATCTTGATTCTTACCGGAGCTAACGGAAACCTCTCCGGCTCCACTCCTAAATTCTGAATTCTGACTTCTGAATTCTTCTTCAAGAAATTGGTTCAAAAACCATTTGAGGAATCAACACTTCATCTTGTAATTCTCCAACACCCAAAAAGCGAGTCTCTTCTTCGTAAACTCGCACCATCCCAGTAACATCAGAATTTAGAGAAACTCGCTGACCTTGACACCATTTTTGAGCAGATGTTGCTGGTAAAGTAACAGACAACAAATGTTGCAAGGCTGCATCAGGGGCAAAAGGTTGAAATGTCCCGGCTTGCAGTTTAGTTTCTAAGTCGCTCAAAGTGAGACTATCTGTTAAATCGAAACCACTGCTTTGGGTGCGGATTAAAGCCGCAAGAGTGCCACCTGTTTTTAAGATTGCACCTAAGTCACGAGCGATCGCTCTAATATATGTACCAGATCCACATGCGATCGCAACATCCAATTCGGGAAAATCTCCTTCTCTCCAGTCCAAAATTTCTATGTGAAAAATTTCCACTGTCCGCACTGGAACTTCCACTATTTCACCTTTACGTGCTAAATCGTAGAGGCGTTTACCATCTACTTGAATTGCACTGTAACTCGGTGGTATTTGCTCAATCTTGCCTTCAAATTGTGCCAGTACAGTTTTCACCTCTGCCAAACTCAATCCAGCACAAGGTTGAGAATTGATGATTTCACCTTCTAAATCATCGGTTGTAGTCCGCACACCCAGGCGAATCGTAGCCTTGTAAGCTTTGTTTTCTGGGAGATATTGCAATAGTCTTGTGGCTTTACCAAGTGCGATCGGTAAAACCCCTGTAGCGGCTGGATCTAAGGTTCCCGCATGTCCTACACGTTTGAGGCGCAATAATTTTCGCACCCGCGCTACGCAGTCGTGGGAAGTCCAGTCAGATGGTTTGTTTAAGTTGAGAAAACCTTGAAATAACACAAAATCAATACTTACAGCTTCTAAACTCTATTAAATACTCATTTAATGCCCAAAGCATTAATATTTGGTAATCAAGGCTTAATTAAGCATTAATTTATACACATCAACTAGGCTAAATACATTCTCTAATACCAATTCTGTATGAAGATGCACCCTTGCTAAGGGCTACGCTGTACACACAAGCCTGAAATCGCTGGTTTTACCCCACCCTAACCCTCCCCTTTACAAGGCTACGGTGTACACACAAGTCGAATTACCCCCCTCAATCCCCCCGATGCATTGGGGGGAAGCCGGAAAATCTAGTTCCCTCCCGGAGGGCTAGGGTGGGGTAAAACCTTGGTTAATCAGCTATTTCAGACTTGTGTGTACACTGTAGCTTTACAAGGGGAGGGAACTAGATTTCTTTTTTCCCCCCAATGCATCGGGGGGATTAAGGGGGGTAAATATATGCAACTTCACAAATAAACGGTATAAGTACTTTACCGAATAATGCACAAAAAACGCAGATAACGTTGAGCATGTACAGTAAATACCACGATGTCACTTATAAGTGACAATACATATTATTGTAATTAATAAAGAAATTTTATAGAAAATTCATAAAATGAAAAAAACAATCTTCACTACTACATTAATTCTTTGTTCTATGTTGATTGCAAGTTGTGGCGATGGCAATACTGCTTCTCAACAAAATCAAGTTAATCAAGCAAAGACTGCAACAATTACTCCAGTTAATTCTGAATCTATCTCTGCAAATAAAGAAAAGATAGATAATATCGAAGCTAGCAAAAAAACTAGTAATTCAACATCAAATGAAAAAACACCTATTAAAAACAATAAAACTAATGAAGTTCCTAACGATAAACCGACATTGGGTACTATCAAAGAGATGCAAAATGGAGACTTAAAATGTTACGTTACTGTTCTCGATGAGAATGGTAAATTACATGAAGGTGTCGGTGCAACATTTGATGTTTGCGAACCAGAGAAATACGTGAATAAAAAAGTACGAATGTATTATCAGATAGAAAACGTCAGTGATTGCCAAAGTTCTGAACCTTGCGGAAAAACAATCAAAGAATGGCTGATTAGCAAGATAGAAATTAGAGATTAGATCAAGTTGATGATGGGGATAGTTGACCTATTGGGCATATCTTCGGTAAGTTGACTGTAACTTTAGTTCCTTGCCCCACTTCACTAGACAAGGTAATATTACCACCATGTAACTCAACACAACCTTTAGCGATCGCTAGCCCTAAGCCTGTACCAGGAATTGTGTCAACGTTACTTCCACGACTGAAGGATTGAAACAAATTTTCTTGATCTGCTATCGGGATGCCAATTCCCTGATCTTTGATGTAAAAGATTACTTCTGATTCTTTACTGATGAGGTGGAATTCCACAGTACCTCCATCTGGAGAGTACTTAATTGCATTGGATATTAAGTTAATAAAAATTTGCTGTAAAAGTCCGCGATCGCCCCAAAATTCCTGGTTTTTGCCAGTAATTTTAAAAATCAATTCGTGGCGATCGCCTGCTGTTTCTCGCTCTTGTTCTATGAGGTCGGAGAAAAAATGTAGTAAATCGAGTGGGATTGGTTTAAACTTGGGTTTTTCTAGTTCAAATTGGTTAACCAGAAGCATATTATCCACAAGTTTGGACATATACCTTGCTTTCTGTTCAATGATTCCCAAAAACCTCTGTTGTTTAGACTCATCTAGTTGCTGACTATGTTTTGCCAAAGTTGATGCAGCCGCCAAAATTGAAGTTAGCGGCGTGCGATACTCATGGGAAACCGTTGCAATAATTTGGGATTTAAATACATTGAGTTGCTTTTCTTTGGCAAGGGCTGCTTGAGTTTGGGCTAACAATTCCGCCTGTTGAATAGCGATCGCTAGTTGCACTGATACTTCATTGAGCATCTCCGCATCATCAGTTTGCCAGTGTCGTTCCCCAGAATTATGGTGAGCAATCAATAAACCCCAAAGCTTGGGCGTTGGGTTCCCATTATTACTCAGATTAATTGGAACTACGAGATTTGCTTTAGTATTAAATTGCTCTTTTAGGCTGACACAATTACACAAGCCAAGCTCATAAATATAAGGGATTGGGTATTGGGGATTAGACATGGGAGCAGGGGGAAGAGTGCAGAGGAGAGGAATTTTCCCCCTGCTCCCTGCTCCCTGCTCCCCAGCTTCTTCGCCAGTCCCCGCACCAATGCGATCGCACAATTCGACAGTGCGGTATGATTCAACTGATGAGGCAACTATTTTACCGTCTGCATCTGGGGCGAACTGATAGACCATCACGCGATCGCACTTCAGGAGTTGCTGTACCTCGGCTACAGCCGTATTCAAAATTTGCTCTAAGTTAAGAGACTGGCGAATTCGTAAAGCAGTCGTGGCAATTAGGCGCTGTCTATCTTGAGTTTTCTGGAGTTGGGCTTGCAAGCACGATTGCTTAATGGCGTTGCGGACTGCTAGTTGCAGCACATCCTGTGTCAAATGTTGCTTGACTAAATAATCCAAAGCACCCCGTTTCATTACTTGCACAGCAACCTCTTCATCGCCACGCCCTGTCAACATAATTACGGGGACAGAAGTCTCAAATATCTCCTGCTGCATCTGATCGAAGAGTTCTAACCCACTCATATCAGGTAGGCAAAAATCCAGCAGAATGACATCGCAGCGGACTTTTTGGCACAAAGCAAGTCCATCTTCGGCACAATCTGCCTCCAAAATCTGGTAGGACTGGTGCGGATCTTTCAAAAGATACCGACGATAGATTTTTCGATCGGCGGCACAATCATCGATGATGAGTAGCGTCCGTATGTCCAACATAAGGTTATGAGGATCAGGGAGCCATATAGCTGACTTTTCACGCCATCTGGAAAACCTCTCTCTAAATCTCTCTCCTAAAAGGATGAGAGACTTTGAATTTCTCCCTTCCCGCATCGGGAAGGGGGTTAGGGGGTTAGGTTTTCCACATAACGTGAAAAGTCAGAGCCATATAGATCCCTTTTATCCAGATTGTGTTTTTATTGCATAATTCTAAAAATAATATAAAATAAGTATAAATAAAATCTTAAATTCTTTAGTAATTCTAAAGTAATACAAGCAGTCGAGCATCAGTAAAAAACAGGAAAATGGGGAAAACACATCTATCAGAGACAAGCAGACACAGTGACTCAAAGAGGAAAATGTCGCTGTGTCCTCTGAGCCGTCTCCTTAGTTATCCCATTGTCCCTACTGTCTCATCAGCAGAAAATAAACAAATTAATCCAAGACGGGCGGCGTATTGGCTTCAAGCCAGTAGTCCACAAATGCCTGGATCGTCTTTTTTAATTCCTGAGCATCCATCGGCTTTACCAGATATCCATTTGCGCCCTTTTGGTAGCACAATTCAATATCCTTGGGGTTAGATGATGTGGTAAAAACAACGATGGGAATTCCCTTGAAACTCTTGTCTTGCTTGAGCCGATCTAAAATCTCACGGCCATCAATACCTGGCAGATTGAGATCGAGCAAGATCACAGAGGGTCGTAATGCTACTTTAGAGTTGGGTAAGTCTTCGCCCTTAGCGTAGGCATCTTTCCCCAGTTGATAGAGGAACTCTAAAACCTCATCTCCATTAGTACAACGGTGTATGGGGTTTTGGACAGCCATGCGCCGCATGAGGCGTTGCAGCATCCGAAAATCTTCATTGCTGTCCTCAACAACGAGCAGCGGTTCATGAAGTTTTTTTGTCATTCGTGGTCTTAAAAGAGCTTAACAAAAATACATATTTAGTCATTATCTTAAACTATTCCAGCGTAAAATAGAACATTGAGCCAACGCCTAGGGTAGATTCAACCCAAATTTTACCGTTGTGAAGCTCAACAATCTTCTTAACAATAGCTAGTCCAGCACCTGCTCCTCCACCGTATTTTTCCTGGGAATGGAGCCGCTTAAATAATCTAAAAATGGTTTCTAGGTGATGCTGTGGAATTCCAATACCGTTATCGCGGATATAAAAGATTGGGTATGGGGCATGGGGCATTGGGCATTGGGCATGGGTTATTCCCCTTGTCTCCCCCTGCTCCCTCCGCCCCTCTGCTTCTTCTTGAGAAAGATAGCCAATCTCAACCCATTGCTTTGCTTTATCGTTGTATTTGAAGGCATTACCAAGCAGATTACTGAAGACTTCATTAACGAGAACTCGGTCACACTGAACTGTTGGCAAAGGCCGAGGAATACGAATATCCATCAGTCCAGAGTCTTGGCGACTAGCACGAAAGACTTCAATTACTTGGGTGAGTAATTCGTTGAGGTTAGTTGCTTGCTCTCGCAGGTGCGCTTGTCCTAACTGTGAGAGTCGCAGCAAAGCATTAATGAGAGTTTCCATGCGTACAGACAATGAGACTACTGTTTGCAAGCACTCAATTCCTTCATCATCTAATAGTTGACCATAATCTTCTAGCAGCACTGTCGAGAAGTTATAAATGCCCCGCAAAGGTTCCTTGAGATCATGGGAAGCGGCGTAGGCAAAGGATGCTAGTTCTTGGTTGCTGCGCTCTAACTCCAGGTTGATTTTAGCTAACTCATCCGCCTTTGAGAGTACAATACCAACGATCGCATTATTGAGAGCGATCGCACTATCAAGTTCACAAGCTTTCCAAGGTAGAGAGGTTAATCTAACCGTTTCTTGCCATTGTTCAAAAGATTTTCGTGGAGATAAAGTATGGCTACCATCTGCCTTGGTTTGAATAGATTCCTGTGGATTTCCAGCCCAGTGTACCGTTTGGAGAACTTCAGGACGAAACCAAAGGATGTAATAGCGGCGAATTTTAGAAATCCGCAGTAGCAGCAAACCACTCGCAGTATCTTTAAATCTCAGCGCCTCTGGGTAAAGCTTGGGTAGAGAATCAGTGGAAAACAAGTTGTCACTAACTTGGATATCCGCCCATTCAATGAGCGCCCGAACTTCATCAATATTCGGTGTTGTTCCCACAAGGGTAATTTCATTATCTAGACAAACTGCCGCTCCAGAGGCACTAACAAGATCGAGCAAGCGGATTTCAGGTTTAATTAGAGCATCGATAAAATTGTCTGCTTGGGAAATAGACTCAAGGAACTCGGACTGTAGCGATTTGAGTTTTACCTTATAATCCCATTCTGAGTGACTAATTTTGTGCGCTAATTCTGAAGAGACGATTTGTCCCAAAAATTCGCACATCTTGCGGACTTCGTAAGAAATATACTTTGGTGTTTGATGGTGACAGGATATTAATCCCCAAAGCTTCTGCTCTTGAATGAGCGAAATCACCAAAAGAGCTTTTACTCCCATATTTTGATGATATTCTGCACAACACCAATCAAAACTCCGTAGTAGACAGTAGCTTAAGTCAAGATGCTGATGTGTTGTCGGGTTTTCCGTTGGAATTAGTTTGACAGGTTCGGCAGTCAAATCAGGGAGAAATCGGAGAAAGCAGCGCGTGTATAACTCCCTAGCCTGAGCCGGAATGTCTGTAGCGGGATAGTGGAGTCCTAAATAAGGTGATAAATCTTCCCGTTTGACTTCTGCAACAACAGAACCCGCTTCTGACTGGTCAAATTGATAGACCATCACCCGATCAAAACCAATGATTTTTTGGACTTCTTCAGCTATTAAATGCAAAAATTCTATCAGATTGGATGTGCTTTGCATTTTTGCGATCGCAACACCTGCCAAAGTATGGAAGCTTAAGAAACTCAACTCCGATTTTGAGTCAGTAGGTTCTAGCTCCAGAATCACAGCCTCTTCTGTACGATGAGCAATAGCGTCAAAGTATCGTTCCTCATGCGAGGTATTTATTAATACTTTGAAAGCATTAGCACTGCCAATTTTTTTCACCAAGCACTGCTTAACAGTTTCCACTTGCAAAGAGTTAAGTAAATAGCTCAAAGGCTTGCCAAGTAAATCTTCTGGCTCCTTGCCCAAATATGCTTGGGTATTGTTGCTAACTTGCAGTATCTCTAGCTGAGTACTGAGTGCTAGTAGAACTCCATGAGGTTGAATAGAGCCAGGTATGTGAATAGGTTTGCGATCGTGGTTAGTCAGGGCTGTTGCTTGGGCTGTAGTATATTCAGGCTGGCTCATAACTGAACTTATGTAAAGCTGACTTTTACAATAGCGCAATTAAATGTCACATTTCTTTAAAGTATATGCCGATAAGTTATGAATGCGATCGCATCTCAACTGTACTTATTACGGTTGCAGCAGATTGCAAGTTAATGAAGTACAAAAATATCCCACTCTAACCCTCCCCGTATGTATTGGCTACGGTATACACACAAGTCCTAAAAACCTAGCTTGATAAGCATTTCCTCGTTCCCAGCCTCCGCCTACGCACTAACTCAAAAACAGCGATCGCCTATGAGCAATAAGGGTGTTAGGATATCTTTCACCAGCTGAATCTGACTTATGAAATTAGTTTGCTCCCAAAGCGATCTCAGTACAAATCTCTCACTCGTAAGTCGTGCAGTGCCTTCACGACCAACTCATCCAGTACTTGCCAATGTGCTGCTACAAGCGGATGCTGAAACTAACCAGGTAAGTTTAACAGCCTTTGATCTCAGCTTGGGAATCCGCACCAGCTTTAACGCAGAGGTATGGCAAGGAGGTGCGATCGCACTTCCTGCTAAGTTACTTGTAGATATCACCTCTCGTCTTCCAGAAGGCGAAATCACTTTAGATGATGAATCAGCCCTCACAGGTGCAACACCCGGTGGAGAGGGTTTAATAGTTACACTCACACCCAAGAGTGGACATTACCAAGTCCGAGCAATGGGGCCTGAAGAATTTCCCGAACTACCTGTAATTGAAAATACCGAAGTAATCCATCTCACCACTGCTGCATTAATTGAGGGATTACGGGGTTCATTGTTTGCTACGAGTGGTGATGAAACCAAGCAAGTACTTACGGGAGTACATTTAACAGTTAAACAAGATACCCTAGAATTTGCAGCTACCGACGGACATCGCCTAGCAGTAGTAGAAACTAGCAACGAGCGTCCTCTAGGCGGAACTAGTCAACTAGAAGTGACAGTACCAGCTAGGGCATTACGCGAACTTCAACGAATGTTAGCTCATAGCGCCTCTTCGGATGAACCTGTAGCTTTATATTTCGATCAAGGTCAAGTTGTATTTGCATGGCAAAACCAACGCTTGACTAGTCGCACATTAGAAGGGCAATATCCTGCCTATCGACAATTAATCCCCCGCCAATTTGAGCGGCAAGTGACAATAGAACGGCGACAATTCGTCAGCACCTTGGAACGGATTGCTGTACTAGCTGATCAGAAAAATAATATTGTCAAGGTCAGTATTGATAGCGAAGCTCAAGAAATTACTTTATCATGTGAAGCTCAAGATGTGGGCAGTGGTAGAGAGTCAATGCCGGCACAGATTTCTGGGGAAAACATTGAAATTGCTTTTAACATTAAATATTTGATGGAAGGCTTGAAAGAGTTACCATCTTCCGAAATTCAAATGCATTTAAATCAAAGCCTAACTCCAGTGATTTTTACACCATTGGGTGGTTTGAAAATGACCTATTTAGCTATGCCTGTGCAACTTAGAAGTTAAAAAGAATAGTATATATAGGAGTCCTAAATCATTCGTGGAAAATTAGATCCCCGACTTCTTTGAGAAGTCGGGGATCTCGACACCGCGGATTTTCACAAATCAAATAGGATTACTATATAGGAATCCGCTTTGATGTTTGAATTTACTTGCGTGGGCAGGTAATAAGCAATAGGCAATAAATTTTAAAATCGAAAGGCTCAGATTCCCAACTTCTTAAAGAAATCGGGAAGCTCGTTATGAAATTTATTAATAATGAACGTATTCAGGATCACAAACAAACTTAACTTAGGTTCTATATCTTTGGTAGTAGTACCTTGATTCTTGTGATGGAAGTTGGAGAAAGTCTGATCAGTTATCGTAGGTAAAAATGGAAACAATTATCATTAACACTAAATCATTCATTGGGGAAATAACAAAGCGGGTTAAACAATCGTGAGAAATTAAGGTTGAGATTCAGAGTTTTCCGACTGTGGTATCTCATCTAATTTATCTGTTAGTTATAATCTTGACGGGCTGAAAAGTTTAGTCACTAATTAGCATAATTCTTAGATCAGCAGATTTGGTGATCCTATTTAGCTGAGTCGAGTAAATTTTCCCACCAGAGGTAGAAGTAATACTTCGCAATATGCCGTAATCTTTTTTGTAAAAAGCATCTGAGTGGCGAAAAGTTTTCAATGGACACCTTGTAATTTCCTAGATTCAATTTACTTTGAGCATCTAGGTTGAATGCGACACGTTTCATTTAAAAGACTGGCCCATCTGTAGTGCTATAGGACATAAATTGTCAAAAACCTAAAATAAATGTATTTTATAAGTTCAATTGAATAACAATTGCAGTTTACAACTAGTTAAATTTCTCATTCCGCAAAATTGGGAATGCTGCAATTTTTCCAAGAATTTATTTAGTAGATTTTTTGCTCAACCTCTGCAAGCAAGTAGCAGGAATTTAAGGTGAACATAGAAAAATTTATCCAACGCGCAGAAGCATTGCATAAGCGTTTAGCAGATTTATACCAAACTGCAAATGTATTACCTTGGATTCCCGCGGATCTTCTACCACAAGCTTTCAAGGAACTCTATAACACTTCAAAGATAGTACAATTAGCGGCGGAGGAACTGTATCAGCAAAATGAGGAACTATTACAAACACGGGATTGGTTAGAAGCGGAACGCCAACGCTATCAAGAATTATTCGAGTTGGCTCCAGACGGTTATTTAGTAACTAATACAGAAGGAATCATCCAAGAAGCTAATCTTACCGCAGCTAAGTTGCTCAATGTTTCAAAGCATTTTTTGGTGGGCAAATCAATGATTAATTTTGTCCTTTTAGAAGAACGTCAGCAGATTCGCAACGAACTAGTACAGCTATCCCAATCAGACAGAGTTAAAGAGTTATTGGTACGTTTACAACAACATTATGGCGAGTTTTTTGATGCAGCTTTGACAGTGGCAGTTGTCCGCAATCACCAGGGTAAAGCAATTTCTCTGCGCTGGATAGTGCGTAATATTACTGAGCGTCAGCAGTTTGAATCAGTAGTAATTAAGAATGACAACAATCTTTTCAATACTCGTCCCATACATAAACACTCTAAAGGAGAAACTATTCCCCTCAACCCATTAGTAATTTGGTACGTTTGTCAGGGTTTGGTCAAACTCAGTACCTACAGTGAAACTGGTGAAGAACTGCTAATAGGATTGGCAACAGCAGGAATGGTTTTTGGCTCTAGTTTGACATCTTTAAACATCTACCAAGCAACAGCCCTCTCTGATGTTGAGTTGGTGTCAATTTATGCGTCAGAAATAGCAGCTTCTCCAAATCTGAGTCATACTCTTTTACCAAAAATTAATCAGCGGTTACAGCAAACAGAATCTTTTTTAGTCATTTGTGGAAAACGACGGGTACAAGAGCGTTTGCAGCATCTATTACAACTTTTGAAACGAGAAGTGGGTGAAACTGTGCCGGAGGGTACTCGTCTAAGTGTTCGCTTCACTCACGAAGATATTGCTAGTGCCTGCTGTACTACGAGAGTCACAATTACACGATTGATGGGCAAATTACAAGAGCAAGGTGTAATCAGTTTTGACTTAAAAAAACACATTATCTTGAAAGATTTTGATTGATTACTTTGCTGTAGATTTCAAGAAAGGCAGAGGGCAGGAGGCAGAAGGCAGTTAGCTGGTATAAAAGATTGGATAAATCGGGAAAGATGAGGCGATCGCTCTTGATGGCGAAAACTGAAGTAGCAAAGACAGCTAGTATTGCAGTAAACTTATGGGTAAACCGTAGTATATCTCATTGTAGTACTGTACGGATAACCAACAATTAAAGTTTTCGCCAATTCAAGGTAGAGATGATGAAAGAAATAACACGCCGCAAATTTATCGCAACAACCACTCTGGCGACGGGTTTTGCCTTGGCAGTGCAACCCATTTCTGCCCAAGTCATTAGCACTGATGCTAAGGGATTGGTAGCTGGTGCGGTGAAAATTCCCGTTAAAGATGGCGAAATCCCTGCTTACAGAGCAGCACCTGCTACTGGTGACAATTTTCCCATTGTCCTGGTAATCCAAGAAATCTTTGGTGTACATGAGCATATTCAAGATGTCGCTCGTCGCTTTGCTCAGTTGGGGTATTTAGCGATCGCACCCGAATTATTTGTGCGTCAAGGCGATGTCTTAAAATTAAGCAGCATAGACGAAATTCGCCCAATTGTTGCCAAAGTTCCAGATGCTCAAGTGTTATCCGATCTTGACGCTACGGTAAACTGGGCAGTGAAATCAGCTAAGGGTAATGCCGACAAATTGGGGATTACAGGCTTCTGCTGGGGCGGCCGCATTACCTGGTTATACGCAGTCCACAATCCCAAGGTGAAGGCTGGTGTGGCTTGGTACGGGCGACTCGTGGGCGATGCTACCGAACTTCAGCCCAAGTATCCCGTGGATATTGCATCAAAACTGACAGTCCCAGTTCTCGGACTCTATGGTGGGAAGGATACAGGTATTCCATTAGATACAGTAGAGCAGATGCGCGATCGCTTAAAGTCCAGCAGCAGCAAATCTGAAATCATCGTCTACCCCGATGCACCCCACGCATTTTTTGCCGATTATCGTCCCTCCTACCGCGAGAAAGAAGCTAAGGAAGGTTGGAAACGTCTCTTGGCATGGTTTAAGCAGAATGGCGTGTAAGTCTGCGGAACATAGGAAAGCCTCCCGATCTGGGAGGCCCAAAGGTTATCGCTATATCTGCCAGGATTTTTAACAACCGTGAATGTTGTATGTTCACAAATTAAATGTCGCTAATTTTAAACCTTACAACTCTTGCTATACAAGAGTTAAACTAGTTTTTAAAAGTTTTTCAAATTCGATAGTGATTTTACCTTGTTTCATACACTTAAGGTCGTAAACCTAATATTTTCAAATTGTAAATGTCGCTTATTCTATTTGATGCAGAAACTATCGTTTTAATCAACTTTACAAATTTAATGTCGCTTTCTTATTAGTACAAGTCTTCATATCACAAAGAAAGCTCACAATACTTAATGATATATAGGGGCTTTGATTTCTGAACGAATTTGCGTGGTGTGCGTTCGCGGAGCGTGTCGCAGCGCAAGCGCGATAGGCAGGCAACAGGCAACAACTAAGAAGCCTTCTTGACTATTGCCTGCCTACGCAAATTAGTTCAGAAATCAAAGCGGATTCCTATATGATTTCTATAGAAGGGTAAAAAATTCATTAATGTTAGCAGAAGCTCCATCTATGCTCAAAAATTAATTATGTTAATCTATTTCAGTGTATATATAAAATAATTAGCCATTAATCTTACATAATGAGGTTTTAAGTTGTGGTGTTTGAACCTGAAGATATTCTGGAGGGAACGCGTTTGATTCGTCCTTTTCTTCCAGAACTTTTAGGAGATGATGCGGTTCAAGTAGACCGACAATTATCTGAACTATTGGCACAAGCTAAAGCTGGACAGCAAGTCCATGACCAGATTTTGGAAATCCTCAAAAGTTACCCAGATACTGACGACTGGATGGCTGAGTTTCTCAGTGAAAAACCGATAACAAAGGGTTTTGAGCCACTTCCAGGTAAAGGTCAACCAATATCTGCTTCAAAATATAGATGTCCTCAAGGGGATGATTATAGTTGGTATCGTCGCTCTGTCGGAACAGCTATACCAAACTGTCCTACTCATAATGTCCCGTTAATACCTGCTGATTAATTACAAAATATGCCAACCAAATTTTTGGAAAGTCTGGGTGGAAAGCTGGCAGAAAACTGGGCTGCGAACATACTAACACCAGCCTTTGTTTTCTGGATTGGGGGACTACTAGCTTGGGTGTGGCGTTTTGGTCGAAAACCTTTGGAAGACTGGCTTAAACAGCAACCAGAATCTTTGCTGATTGTTGTTATGGTAAGTGGTTTGCTGATTATTGCTGTCTCAGGTTTTGTGGTTCAAAGGTTCGATTTATTTATTTTAAGATTTTTAGAAGGCTATTGGTCTGCTTGGTTGCTACCTTTACGACGCTGGATGATACAGCAAAAAGAGCATGATTTGAAACGAAAAGATAAGCGTTGGCAAACCCTGGCTGATAAAAAAGATCAACAAGTTATAACTAACGAGGAATTAGAGGAATATGTAACGCTGGATGGACAACTTATGCAGTTTCCATCTCAACCTAATAGGTTAATGCCTACAAAGTTAGGTAATATCCTCAGAGCCGCTGAAAGCCGCCCTTATGATAAATATGGCTTGGATGCTGTAATTTGCTGGTCTCGCCTCTGGCTACTATTACCGGATGGAGTGAAGAAAGAATTACAAGAAGCACGTTCAAATCTGAATACAGCAGCCCGTTTTTGGCTGTGGAGTTTGCTGTTTATCGTTTGGACTGTTTGGGCTTGGTGGGCTATCCCTGCTGGGTTAGTGGGGGCAATCTTTGCTTATTATTGGGCAGTTGATGCCGCAAGTATTTACTGTAGCTTATTGGAATCTGCGTTTGATTTGTATCGCTTAGAACTTTACAAATCTCTTCGTTGGCGAATACCTATTAATCCTAAGCAAGAACAAGAGTTAGGTCAGCAATTGACAACTTATTTATTGCGAGGTTTAGATGGCGACAGACCAATATTTACGCCTCTAAAAGAAAAGTGACTCTCATGGGTAAATATTTAGTCAGGAATATTTACTCGATTCTTGCCTGTGAAAATACGATTAAAATCAAACAATAGCTAGAATTTTGAGAAATTTTCCCGAATTTTTATAAAAAGTCGCATATTAAATGAGTAGAGATGCTTTAGTTGTTGGCATTAATAAGTATAATTTTCCAGGAGCGTCAGCGTTACGATCGCCTGCTAACGATGCAGAAGCGATCGCCAAGCGACTCAGTGAAGCTGGAAATTTTCATGTCAAGCGATTGCCTGAATTCCTAGATTCGCGTGAAGCTGATGCACCGCGCATAGCAAAGAATCAGGAAGTCAAGGTCGCAGACTTAGAGAAGGCTTTAGAGCAACTATTTGATCCTGAAGGTAAAAGCGTTCCAGATACAGCCCTCTTCTATTTTTCTGGGCATGGTCTTCGTAAAGGTCGGCGCAAAGAAGGTTTTCTAGCTACTAGTGATACCGATTGTGATGGGAACTGGGGACTGCGATTAAAGTGGCTGCGTGATTTATTGCAAGACAGCCCAGTACGGCAGCAAATTATTTGGTTGGACTGTTGTTACAGTGGGGAACTATTCAATTTTACAGAAGCTGATCCAGGCGATCGCGGAAATACACGCGATCGCTGTTTTATTGCTGCTTGCAGAGAATTTGAGTTAGCCAATGAAAATGTGCGTACAGCCAGTAGTGTACTCACTAGCGCGATTTTGCGCGGATTTGAATTGGCTGAACTATCTAACCAATGGGTCACCAACGAAACCCTAGTAGCATTCTTACGGCAGGAATTAGAAACAGCACCCCAAAAATTCATCTCTAACAATTTGGGGTGTATTAATCTCTTTTTTAGGAAAGAAACAACGAATAAGCAAGCTGTTCAATCTGCGCCTGTACAAACTTCGAGTCCACCAAATCAGACAGCTAAATTGGCAGAGCAATTACAGGCTTGGTTCACTGCCTTGCGCTATGGCTTTGAAAAGTATGAAATTAACAATGAAAATTATTTTGAGTGGATTATTAATGTCAATAACCCTGTAGAGAAAAAGGGATATAACCGAGTTTTGGTGCGCGGCATTACAGGAGAAGCCGGAATGGCAGATGTTGCTGCCTTGCGACAGTCAGTAAATACCCGAAAAACAGATATAGGTTGGCTAATCACCAATCGCCGTGTCAGTCGCGCTGCCAAAGATGAGGTAAACAAGCAAGAAAATCAAAATTTATTTTGCTACACCCTTGATGAGTTGCTGGATAGGGATGCCGATTTTAGTGGCTACCTCAACTGGCTAGAAAATGAAATCAAGCAACGGGGAATTGACCGCACTTATGTACCCCTAGCTTGTACCAAAGACGAGTTCGATCCCAAATCAAAGCAAAAAATGGGCATGAGCCGTTACGCTCAAGCTGATGGTTGGATTGATGGTTATGTTGAGCGCTGGCTTGATGATCCTGCCAAAGAACACCTTTCTATTTTGGGTGAATTTGGCACTGGCAAAACCTGGTTTGGGTTGCATTATGCCTGGACTGCCCTGCAACGCTATCGGGATGCTCAACGCCGGGGAGTAGAACGCCCACGTCTACCATTAGTCATACCTTTACGGGACTATGCCAAAGCAGTGAGTGTAGAATCGCTATTTTCAGAATTCTTTTTTCGCAAGCATGAAATCCCACTGCCTGGTTATTCTGCCTTTGAACAACTCAACCGTATGGGTAAAGTGTTGTTGATTTTTGATGGCTTTGATGAAATGGCAGCTAGAGTCAATCGCCAAGAGATGATCAACAACTTCTGGGAACTAGCCAAAGTAGTAGTACCAGGGGCAAAGGTAATTCTCACCTGTCGCACCGAACATTTCCCAGAAGCCAAAGAAGGAAGGGCTTTGCTAAGTGCAGAGTTACAAGCTTCTACAATTAACTTGCCTCTAGAGACACCGCGCTTTGAAGTGCTGGAATTAGAAAAATTTGATGACGAGCAAATTCGGCAAGTATTAGCGTTTCGTGCTGAACCTGAGACAGTAGAACAGATAATGAGTAATCCGACATTGCGGGATTTGGCACGTCGTCCGGTAATGACGGAATTGATTATAGAAGCTTTGCCAGAGATTGAGGCGGGCAAGCCAGTAGATATATCACGGGTATATTTATATGCTGTGCGGCACAAGATGGAGAGAGATATCAAAACCAAGCGCACCTTTACCTCATTGGCAGATAAGCTCTATTTTTTGTGTGAGTTGTCCTGGGAAATGCTCTCAACAGACCGGATGAGCATGAACTACAAAGAATTTCCCGACCGGATTCGGCGTTTATTTCCTGCTGTAGTCCAAGAAGAAAAAGATTTAGACCACTGGCATTACGACATGATGGGGCAGACAATGCTAATTCGTAATGCCGAAGGAGACTATAGCCCTGCCCATCGTTCGTTATTGGAATTTTTTGCTGCCTATAAGCTAGTGGCAGAGTTAGGCGTTTTAGCTCCCGACTTCACAGAACTGGCTCAAGCACAATCTTATTTAAATACTCTTCCACCACAAGATTACACTTGGCCAGAATACTTTCAACGACAGTGTGGAGAAGATAGGCAACTGCTCTCAATAGCACCGCTAAATTCATTTGCCAAAGCATCTCTAGAAAAATTATCTAATTACTTTGGTACGGCTCCCTTGGCAAAAGCTTTGCTGGATTTAGCTGTGCCAATGTTAGATGAGCAAGTATTTAAACAACGGTTGCTCGCACTAATTCAGTCAACTCGTGGCAAAAACCAGACTCAGGTGGGTTATATAGGTGGCAACCTGGTGAAATTACTACTAGCAAGAAATCCCTATAGTCTGGAAAAATCTGATCTCAGCCATACTGTGATTACAGACGTAAATTTTGCTAATGCCAGCTTGCGGTGGATAAATTTGATGGGAGCCGATCTCGCAAACTCGGTTTTTGCGCCAGTTCTGGGAGTGGTCTTGTCGGTGGCATTTAGTGCTGATGGCAAAAAATTGGTGATTGGAGATAGTAAGGGTACTGTACAAGTTTGGGAAGCATCCTCTGGCAGAGTCTTGTTGTTCCTTCAAGGGCATGAAGATTGGGTCAGATCAGTGGCGTTTTCCCCCGACGGTCAGCGGATTGTCAGTGGCAGTGATGACAACACAGTACGGTTGTGGGATGTGAATGGTCAGCCCATTGGTCAACCCTTTGTCGGGCATGATTCTGGGGTCAATTCAGTGGCGTTTTCCCCCGACGGTCAGCGGATTGTCAGTGGCAGTAATGACAAGACAGTACGGTTGTGGGATGTGAATGGTCAGCCCATTGGTCAACCCTTTGTCGGGCATGATTCTGGGGTCAATTCAGTGGCGTTTTCCCCCGACGGTCAGCGCATTGTTAGTGGCAGTTCTGACACAGTACGGTTGTGGAATGTGAATGGTCAGCCTATTGGTCAACCATTTGCCGGGCATGAAGATTGGGTAAGATCCGTGGCGTTTTCCCCTGACGGTCAGCGCATTGTCAGTGGCAGTGATGACAAGACAGTACGGTTGTGGGATGTGAATGGTCAGCCCATTGGTCAACCCTTTTTGGGGCATGAAAATGAGGTCAATTCAGTGGCGTTTTCCCCCGACGGTCAGCGCATTGTCAGTGGCAGTGATGACAAGACAGTACGGTTGTGGGATGTGAATGGTCAGCCCATTTCTCAACCCTTTTTGGGGCATGAAAATGAGGTCAATTCAGTGGCGTTTTCCCCCGACGGTCAGCGCATTGTCAGTGGCAGTGATGACAAGACAGTACGGTTGTGGGATGTGAATGGTCAGCCCATTTCTCAACCCTTTGTGGGGCATGATTCTGCGGTCTATTCAGTGGCGTTTTCCCCCGACGGTCAGCGCATTGTTAGTGGCAGTTCTGACACAGTACGGTTGTGGGATGTGAATGGTCAGCCCATTTCTCAACCCTTTGTGGGGCATGATTCTGCGGTCTGGGGAGTGGCGTTTTCCTCTGACGGTCAACGGATTGTCAGTGGCAGTTCTGACAAGACAGTACGGTTGTGGGATGTAAATGGTCAGCCCATTGGTCAACCCTTTTTGGGGCATGATTCTGAGGTCAATTCGGTGGCATTTTCCCCCGATTGTGAGCGAATTGTCGGTGGCAGTTTTGACAAGACAGTACGGTTGTGGGATGTGAATGGTCAACCCATTAGTCAACCCTTTTTGGGACATAATTCTGTGGTCTGGGGAGTGGCGTTTTCCCCCGACGGTCAGCGCATTGTTAGTGGCAGTTCTGACAAGACAGTATGGTTGTGGGATGTGAATGGTCAGCCCATTGGTCAACCCTTTTTGGGGCATGATTCTGCGGTGTGGGGAGTGGCGTTTTCCCCCGACGGTCAGCGCATTGTTAGTGGCAGTTCTGACCAGACAGTACGGTTGTGGGATGTAAATGGTCAGCCCATTGGTCAACCCTTTTTGGGGCATGATTCTGGGGTCTATTCAGTGGCGTTTTCCCCCGACGGTCAGCGGATTGTCAGTGGCAGTTCTGACCAGACAGTACGGTTGTGGGATGTGAATGGTCAGCCCATTGGTCAACCCTTTTTGGGGCATGATTCTGCGGTCTATTCAGTGGCGTTTTCCCCCGACGGTCAACGCATTGTCAGTGGCAGTTATGATGAAACCATCCGTATTTGGGATGCAACTACTGGCGACTGTCTGCGGGTAATTAGCTATAAACTTTGTGCAGGGCTGAATATCACAGGTGTAACAGGGCTAACGTCAGCACAGCGCATAGCATTAAAACTAATGGGAGCGATTGAATAAGCTGATGCACCTCTGCGCTAATCTAGAGGCTATATCTAAATAAAAGCTTATGACACCTGAAGAAATTGCGGGTACGCTCACAGAATTATTTGGTACATCGGCTGTTGCCGGCATTGCTCCTGGATCGTGGCAAGTAGACACTTCTACTTTTCGGCTATTGGTGCTGCTTTCTGAAGATAATACTTGGCTGCGAGTTTTACTACCTATTCTGCCCATCCAACAAGCCCAACCATTTTTAGAACAGTTCCTAGAAGCCAACTTTGATGACACTCAAGAAGTACGTTACGCTTTGCATGAAGGGGGAATTTGGGGGGTATTTCAACATAACAGCAGCACTTTAGTAAGTGCAGATTTATCCAATGCAATCAACCGACTTGTATCTCTCTATCAGGCTGGATTAGATAATGTTTTTAATCGACTAATTGAAAGCCGCATCCGGCAAATTATTCAGGTAGCAAAACAGCAAGGGCAATCTCTACAAGCTACTATGCAAAGCTTAGAACGCTTTTACGCAGAAGGAATGATGGGCGAAATAGACTCATCCGCAAAAGGGCGAGAAGAAGTCCTAACTGCTTGGCGGCGTCAGTTAGAACGTTTATGGAATGAGGGTTGATTTCAATTTTTCAGTTTTCCTATTAAAGCAATTTACAGATATATTTATCTATCATGGATATCATTGAAATCCTCAAAGAAGACTATCAAAGATTCCCAGTAAATCAAACTTACAGTATTTACGCTCCAGACGTTTATTTTAAAGACCCACTGAATAAATTTACTGGTGTTAAACGTTATAAAGAAATGATTAATTTTATCCAAACTTGGTTTTTAGATCCCAAGATGGACTTACAGAATATTCAACGTTTAGGAGACACAATAAAAACTGAGTGGACTCTCAGTTGGAATACTCCTCTTCCTTGGAAGCCACGGATATCTATTCCTGGTTGGAGTGAATTAGGTCTTAACTCTGATGGTTTGATTGTCTCCCACATCGATTATTGGAACTGTTCACGCCTAGATGTGGTAAAGCAGCATTTTTTCTCGTGAAAAAGTCGATGATTAAAATAATATGATGACTGTCGAAATATTCATAGTTTGTAGTGAGGACTAAGAGGATGTTTGAAAAGTCCTCTTGTCGGTATCAAAAATTTTAGATCCCCCTAAATCCCCCTTTTTAAGGGGGACTTTGATTCCGGTTCCCCCCTTTTTAAGCTACGGTGTACACACAAGTGGAATTACCCCCCTTAATCCCCCCTTGCCAAGGGGGGAAACAAGAAAATCTAGTCCCCTCCCCTTTGCAAGGGAGGGTTAGGGTGGGGTAAAACCTTGGGTTTTTCAGCTATTTCAGACTTGTGTATACACCGTAGCTTTTTAAGGGGGGTTAGGGGGGATCTAAAGTGCCTAAAGTCACAGCGAAAGCGAAATACTTTTCAAACATCCTCTAAAGCCCAATACGCTTGGGTTAAGGGCTAATTGTACAAAATTGTGGGTTTTCGAGACGCGATAAATCGCCCTCTCTACAAGTGTTTTGGTCTTATCTGAACTGTATTGGACTACAGGGGGGTATTATTATGTGTCTCTTCATACATAATTTGGTATAACAATGAAAGCCATCTTTATGAAGGCTGGATGCGATCCGATCGCTCTTGTCGATTCCCATCACTGAGCCAAAAGCGATCGCAACTGTTTTTACTTAGGTTGACTCCAATATTACGAATGAGGCTCTCCCAACACCACAATTGAGCACTTCAATTCTTGAATCATCTGTGTTGTCACTTCGCTAACGGCTAATCCCCCGGCTGTGCGATAACGGACGGAACGTAATACTGCTAAATCAAACGCCTCAGCTTCCCGAATTACTACTCTCGCAACATCATCACCCTTGATTGTTTGGATATTGGTATTCACCTGTAACTGGCTTTTAGAAGCGATTTCAGACAATTGAGACACAAATTTTTCAACCCGAATCGGGGGTGATTTGCGATCGCATACGTGTAACAGCACAACTTCCGCCTGATTAACATCAGCTAAAATTTGAGCAAACCTTAAAGCACCGATGGTTTGGCGCGTTAAATCTCCAACTGGTACAAGAATTCTTTTGATAGTCTTGGGACTGCTCAATAGGCGGGTGACTGCTACCGGACAGTGAGAAGACCAAAACACGCTATCAATGACATTACCAAATAAGCGGGCACGTAAACCTGTTGTCCGCGACCAACCCATCACTATTAAACTAGCATTTTGTTCTCGACTGGTGCGGCTAATTGCCAAAGCTATATCATCATCAATCCGATTTGCAGGTGAAACTTCTACATCAAATTCTTGACTGATTTCTCTAGCTGAACTTAATCTTTGCTGACTGTGATCAAGTGCTGTTACTAATTGGGGATTGTCCATCTGAATATGTGCTCTGGTAATAGCTAATGGCACAATTCTTCCAGATTCATGACTAGCCAGCAGTGCTGCCATTTCTATTAGATAGCGCTGGGTTTGGGGGTTGTAAATTGGCACTACTACAGTAAATGGATATGGCTTCTGTTCTACTAGTTGAGTTTCACTACTTTCCCACCAAGTTGTCAAACTATCTGTTTCAAAATCTGTCTGAGAAAGCTGTAACGCAGAAGCAGATCGTGCTGTTATTATGGGCCCCAAAATTGCTGTCACCAGCATGAGGACAATCACACTGTTTAAAACACCTTCATTAATTAAGCGCTCACCAGCAGGATTTACCGTTTGATATGCAACTAAGGCTGCTGCTAGTGTGGCTGCTACCTGTGGAAGTGACAATGACCACATCGTTAGCAATTCTGCCGTATTGTAGCGGTATAACAGTTTGGCTAAGAATGCTGCAATAAACTTGCTGCCAATCAAAGCTACTACAATTACCACAGTCAGCCAAACTGAACTGAGAGTTCTTATAAATGCAGGAATATCAATCAATAATCCCATGTCCACAAAGAAACATGGAATAAATAAAACACTGCCAATAAACTCAATTTTTTCTTTAACAGGGCTACGTCCTAGAACATCATTAACTGCTAAACCTGCTAAAAATGCACCAACAATTTTCTCAATTCCAATTACCTGTGCTCCGACAGATGCCAAAAACAATGCTAGTAATATAAACAAAAACTGGTTACTTTGTTCATCCCCAGAGCGGCGAAAAAACTCTTTTCCTGCCCAGTCAAAGCCAAACAGAACAACAGCAGAATAAATTGCTAATCCACCTAACAAAGTAGCTAAACTTAAAGCCGAGAATTGCCCCCCATGAATTCCAACACAAATTGCTAACACTAGCAAAGCACCTGTGTCAGTAAAAATGGTTGCACCAATTGTGACGGTTACAGCTTCATTTGTGACCACTCCCAAACGACTCACAATTGGATATGCCAAAAGAGTATGAGAGGCTAGTAAAGAACCAATGAGGACGGCAGTATTCCAGCTAAAATTGAATAAACGTCCAACAGCAATGCCAGCAATTAGTGGCACTAAGAATGTCAGTATACCAAAGCCAATTGAGCGATTTCTAGTTTTACGGAACTGCTCTAAGTCAATTTCTAAACCCGCCACAAACATCAAATAAATCTTGCCGATATCCGAGAGCAAATTGATAGTTTCAGACTCAGAATTTAACAGCTTTAATCCATTCTGTCCTAGTACTACGCCTGCTACTAATAAACCCACTAATCCAGGTAGTCGCAGTCGCTCAAATATAGGAGGTACAGTAAAGATTACTGTTAGGAGAATTGTAAATGCAACGATAGGACTGTCTGTGAGCGAGTTCAGTGTCATATGTAATCAATCAGCCTAAATGGTAGATGTACAATAAGCATACGAAATCTTACTTAAAATTTTTGTATACTCGGTTTCATTAGTAACAGATAATTAAATCTTTAACAGGATAAATGTTGCGATCGCAATGTCAATTCTATCTTAAGGAGGGATTTTTTACATCCATAGATATAAATATCGATGGAATTTTAACTTACAAAATTTAGGGATATTTAAATGAATATAGATAGTATTTAGCACTCATCAATCGTAAAACCATAGAAAAATAGAAGTTTTGGTTTAAATAAATAGAATATTAGCTTAACAAGGATTAAAACGGAAAAATAATGCTAATAGCTAGTGAAATTAAAACATAAAATTTGGTAATCTAGAGTGACAGAGAGCAATCGAATAAGTCTCGCCATCTACTCATTTATTTGGAAGTAATTTGCTGTTATATGAAAGGGTATAGCTAAAATCGATGAAACCCAAGTTGAAGAAGAATACAGAATTCAGAATCAATATAGTTGGGGATATACTACGGGAAACAAACTACAGACCCGCCACTAGTACCGCAAGGCGGAATTAAAAATTAAAAATTAAAAATGAAGACAGCGTAAGGGTTTTGTTGATTGGGAATGAGTGGTTTATTTCCGCCGTGCTGTACTAGTTGTAGAACACTAAATTTTATTGTTTTGTGTCGAAATTCAAACCCGTTGATTATACAGCTTGATTTTTGCTCGTCTGGCTGGAATTCGGCATTCTAACTCCTCTGTGTACGTAAGTATCTTTGCCTATGGGCGAACTATCATCTGGAAAAATCTGGAAGAGCGCTCTTATGGGTTCCTATCAATGATAATTTTAAGCATTGGGAACCCCTAAAAATCAAAGTTTATGAACGCAGCCGACGACAAAACGATTGTTCGCGAGTATTTCAATTCCACAGGGTTTGACCGTTGGAAGCGAATTTACGGCGATGGCGAAGTCAATAAAGTCCAATTAGACATCCGCAATGGACACCAGCAAACCGTGGATACAGTTCTCGGCTGGCTGAAGGCTGATAACAATTTACCAGAGCTATCAATCTGTGATGCTGGATGTGGTGTTGGTAGTCTCAGCATTCCTCTGGCGGTAGATGGTGCCAAAGTCTATGCCACCGATATTTCGGAAAAAATGGTGGAAGAAGGTAAGGACAGAGCAAAGGAAACTTTGGGAAATGGTGAAAATCCCACTTTTGCTGTGCAGGATTTGGAATCGTTGAGTGGTAGTTACCATACCGTTATTTGCTTGGATGTTCTCATCCACTATCCCCAAGAAAAAGCGGATGAGATGATATCTCACCTCTGTTCTTTAGCACAGTCGCGGATAATTCTCAGTTTTGCACCGAAGACCTGCGCTCTGACTATACTCAAGAAAATTGGCAGTTTCTTTCCTGGGCCAAGTAAAGCCACTCGTGCATATTTGCATCGTGAGGCTGATGTGGTGAGAATTTTGGAAAGTAATGGCTTTTCTTTGCAACGACAGGCGATGACAAAGACTCGCTTCTATTTTTCCCGCCTACTAGAAGCTACACGTAACTGATGTGAAAATCGCAGCAAAATACTATATCTTTAGCTGCGATTTAAGCATCTCAAGGGTTAACACTGGGAGATGTCGCATTTTGTGGCGAGTTTTGATTTTGAAATACTGATTTTTAGTTCGGTCTTAATCTCGCTCAACTGACAGCATTCCCTAACAGGATCATCAAAAGTGGACAAAATCCTTAATGTGAGCCTCAACACCTAATATCATGTCCGGTTAAAGACTTATCATTAAGCCAGCAGGGGGCAGAGGGGAAGGGTTTTTGGGTTTCTGCATAGATTCGGTAATCTAACTAATTAACCGGACTTGATATAAAGGCAAATTTATTATTTACTTTTTTTTGTCCAAAGTCGAATTGCTAAAGTTGGTAAAGAAAGCTTGGAGTAATTTATCGTCTACTTCTGGCCAGCGAATGGTGGTATCTGCAAGTCCATTGAGGGTATTTTGGAAATCAAATTTTAAGCTAGGTGTTTCATCTGGTGTTGACTCTGAAGATGTATTTTCTCCAACCAGCGATACAAATGAATACAAAGCGTTATCAGTAGAAATTTGGTTACTGCGAACTAGTTCAGCTTGCCAATCTTCATCAGAAAGCTCTTGCAGAGGGTAGCCCAAAGAGCGGATGCAGTTAACAAATTGACTCCAAGGAGCAGAATGAGAACTAATTAGATGAAAAGCTTTGCCCAAAGATTTTGACTGCTGCGACAGGTTGATTAAAGCTTTAACGAGATAGTCTACAGGTGTAATTTTTTCCATGCTGTTCATCTCTGGCACACTTTTTAATTGAATGCAGCTTTTGATGAATCTGTACAACATGTCATTTGGATTCCAAACGCCGGTTTGACTGTGCCATGTTATTCTACCAAGCCTGTAGATACTGCAAGGCAAACCGCGATCGCGTGCCATCATGACAATCTTTTCTGCCACCCATTTACTTTGGGGATAGCCTCCAACAAGTCCTTGATAGTGTTCTAGAGGATCATCTTCTAGAACAACATCTAATTTGAAATACTCATCTGAGGCGAAAACGCTAAGAGTAGAAATGAAATGTACAGGCTTGATTTTGATTTGACTAGCTAATCGCAAGACTTCCTCAGTGCCAAGCACATTTGCGGCTTTGAACAAAGCGTATGGATAAATATTATTCACCAAAGCCCCATTATGGTAAATTGAGTCAATTTGCCCCGCCATGAGGTGAAACTGCTCATCACCGACACCGAGAAGTGGTTGAGATAAATCTCCTAATACGGGAATAATCCGCTCGTTGAAAGATTCCTCCCAAAGTAAATAAGCTTTCAGGGTTTCTTGGAGCCGTTGTTTCCCTACTGTCAAATTAGCACTACGCACTAGACAGTAGATATCTGCTTGAGTTTGTTGTAATAATTCCGCCAGCAAGAAAGCACCGACAAAGCCTGTTGCTCCTGTGAGCAGAATCGCCTTTGGTTGACTCACAGGTTGATAAACCAAATTCCCAGGCTTAATTGTCTCATCAAGGACAACTTCTGCCTGTAAGTTTAAGGGAGTAATTTCATTGGCACTGACAGTAGAATCTGTCCCAGAGGTAGATTCAATAGTTTGAGCAAGTTCAGCGATGGTTGGCGCAGTAAATAAGTGGCGCAACGGTAACTTCATCTGGAAAGTCTCATTTACCTGGGACATCACCCGAATCGTTGTCAGCGAATGGCCTCCTAAATCAAAGAAATTATCCAGAACACCCACTTTCTCTAGATGCAGTGCATCAGCCCAAATATCTGCCAATATTTTCTCTACAGGGGTACGTGGAGCCACAAAAGTGACTGCCAACTGGGTATTCTGGAAATCAGGAACGGGTAAGGCTTTGCGGTCTACTTTGCCATTGGGAGTTAACGGTAAAAACTCTAACCTGACAAAAGCAGAAGGCATCATGTACTGTGGTAATTTCTCTGTCAAGAAAATGCGTAACTCATTAGTAGTTGGTGTTTGCTCCAACTGCGGCACAAAATAAGCTACTAAGCGTTTCTCTCCTGGAATATCTTCTCTCGCCACTACCACATTTTCCCTAACTCCTGGATGCTGACTCAGTATTGCCTCAATTTCCCCTAACTCAATGCGGAAACCTCGGATTTTTAGTTGATTGTCGATGCGTCCCAGGTATTCGATGTTGCCATCTGGTAGATAACGTGCTAAGTCTCCTGTTTTGTAAAGCCGGGAATCTGGTTCATCGTTAAAGGGATTGGGGATGAATTTCTGTTGTGCTAACTCGTTTCGGTTGAGATAACCTCGTGCCACTCCTGCACCACCAATGTGGAGTTCTCCTGGTACACCAATTGGTACTGGTTGTAATTGCGAATCTAAAATGTAGATTTGTGCATTGGCGATTGGACGACCAATGGTAATTTTATCGTCCTCCGGAGTACATTTTGCTACTGTGGCACAAACACTGGCTTCTGTTGGGCCATAAGCGTTGAAGAAGTTTCTGTCAGCAGACCAAAGTTTTATCAATTCAGCAGGACAAGCCTCACCACCAACGATGATTGTTTGCAACTTGGGAAGTTCTTCTGTTGCTAAGACTGCTAGGGCTGATGGTGGTAGGGTGACATGAGTAATACCATAGTCGCGTAATCGCTCCATTAACGGCATACCCGGCATTATTGAGTCTTTTGTTCCCAGGTAGAGAATTGCCCCAGATTTCCAAGCCATGATGATTTCCCAAATGGAAGCATCAAAATTGAGGGAGGCAAACTGGAGAATGCGACTATCAGAATCCAAGCTAAAAGTTTGAATCTGTGCTTGAGCTAGGTTAACTAATCCCCGATGCTCAACCATCACACCTTTGGGTTTACCTGTGGAACCGCTCGTGTAAATCACATTTGCTAGATGAGATGCTGTGACTTCACTAACGGGGTTATCTTGATTGTCTTGGCTAATGTATGAGCAGATATCATCTAAAAAGACAACTTTTGCTGGAGTTGCAGGTAGTGTATCTAAGAGTCGCTTTTGGGTCAGCAGTACCCCAACTTGAGTATCTTCGAGCATGAAGCTCAATCGCTCTTGGGGATATTCTGGGTCAAGTGGTACATAAGCACCACCCGCCTTGAGAATTCCTAGTATTCCTACTACCATTTCTAAGGAGCGTTCTACAAATATCCCCACTAATACATCTGGTTTGACACCCAAAGACTGCAAATAATGGGCCAACTGGTTAGCACGACAATTTAATTCGTGGTACATCAATTGTTGATTGTCAAACACCACTGCCACTGCATCGGGTGTACTCAAAGACTGTTCCTCAAATAACTGATGGATACATTTATTTTGGGGATAATCTACCTGAGTATCATTCCACTTAACTAATAACTGCTGTTGCTCAGACGCTGTGAGCATTGGTAATTGCGAAATCCGCTCTTGGGGATTATCCACAATACCTTCTAGCAATGTCACAAAATGACCCATCATCCGTTCGATAGTGCTGCTATCAAACAAGCCAGTGTTGTACTGCCACCACCCCACTAGTCCAGTGCCAGTGTTCTCCATGACTAAAGTCAGATCGAACTTTACTGTGGAAGTCTCTATTGGCAACTCACTGACACTTAACCCGGTCAACTCCAATTGAGACACAGGAGTATTCTGGAGAACGAACATCACTTGGAACAGTGGTGTATGGCTCATGTCTCGTTCTGGTTGCAATGCTTCCACCAACATTTCAAAGGGCAAATCTTGATGAGCGTATGCGGATAATGCCATTTCTCTCAGGCGCGGGAGTAATTCGCTAAAGCTGGGGTTTTCTGCCAAGTTCGTCCGCATCACTAAAGTGTTGACAAAAAAGCCAATTAGCCCTTCTGTCTCGGCGCGATCGCGGTTAGCAATTGGTGTCCCCACCAAAATATCTGATTGTCCGGTGTAGCGATAAAGCAGGGTATTATATGCTGCTAACAAAGTCATGAACAGGGTACAACCTTGCTGTTGACTCAGTTTTTCTAACTTTTGGGTTAGTTCCGCAGAGAGTGTAAACTCCAGATGCGCGCCATTGAAAGTCTGCACAGAACCTCTGGGTCTATCTGTGGGTAGTGGCAAGAACGTAGGTGCATTTGCCAATTGTTGTTTCCAGTAACTCAATTGGCTATTGAGTACTTCCCCTTGTAACCATTGTCTTTGCCATAAGGCGAAATCTGCATACTGAATCGGCAGTGGTAACAAGGGTGACGGTTGACCTTGAGAATAAGCATTGTACAGTGCTTGTAACTCCTTGATAAACACACCTATTGACCAGCCATCAGATACAACATGGTGCATACACACTACTAACCACTGTTCTGTAGAAGACAGCATCAGTAATGTTGCTCTGATTAATGCTTCTGACTCTAAGTCAAAAGGCTCAATTACTTGTTGTTGGAGTAATTTTTGTGCAGCCGTTTTTTGTTCTGTTACGGGTAAATGTTGCAAGTCAACAACTGCAACTGTCCAATTAGTCTGGGTTTGAATGATTTGTAAAGGCTTTCCATCAACGACAACAAAGTTGGTGCGTAATGCTTCGTGGCGATGAATAATTTCCCTAAAGCTTTGTTCTAAGGCAACAACATTAAGAGTTCCGACTAAACGCAAACCAACGGGGATGTTGTATGAGGCACTGTTCGGGTTTAACTTGTCTAAAAACCACAAACGCTGTTGAGCATAAGACAGTGGTATTTCTCCATTCTCTGCCCGCTTTAAGATGGGTGGTGCAACAATTTCTAAGTCTTGTTGCTGCAACTGTTGAATGTTTTGGGATAATTGAGCAATTGTTGGTGCAGCAAATAAGGTACGCAATGGTAGTTCTACTTTCAAGTTGGTACGGACGCGGGAAACCAGTTGCGTTGCTAGTAGCGAATGTCCTCCAAGTTCAAAGAAGTTATCATGTATACCCACAAGCTCTACTTTCAGCACTTGCGCCCAAATTAGTGACAAAATTTCTTCAACTGGGTTACGTGGAGCAACATACTGATCTGATAATTGACTGTGTAAATCAGGTGCTCTCAATGCGCGACGGTCTAATTTTCCGTTGGAGGTGATTGGTAGAGCTTCCAAGATAACTATTGCACTTGGCAGCATATACTCTGGTAACTTCTCCTTCAGAAAGCTACGCACAACGCTTACAGAAACTCTCTGCTCTGGCTGTGGCACAATGTAAGCGACTAAGCGTTTATCACCTGGAGTATCTTCTCGCACAACCGCACAAGAAGCCTGTACATTACTATGTTGGCTCAGTACTGCTTCAATTTCGCCCAACTCGATGCGGAAACCGCGAATTTTCACCTGATTGTCAATGCGTCCCAAGTATTCGATGTTACCGTTAGCTAAATAACGTGCTAAATCCCCTGTCTTGTAAAAGCGAGAATCAGGGTCAGGACTAAAGGGATTTGGGATGAATTTTTCTTGTGTTAACTCTGGGCGGTTCAAGTAGCCTCTGGCTAAAAGCACACCAGCAATGTACAATTCCCCTTGTACACCAATGGGTACAGGCTGTAAATATTTATCTAGGATGTAGATTTGAGTATTAGAAATAGGTCGCCCAATTGGAGGTAGTAGCGGCCAAGTGTCTACTAAATTAGGCAAAGTAAAACTGGTGGCTACATGGCTCTCGGATGGCCCGTAATGATTGTGCAGAGTACAGTTACTTAGCTGACTCAGCCACTTGGAAATGGCAGGAGTAATCTGCAACTGTTCCCCAGCAGTAATGATTTCCCGCAAATGAGTATTTACTAACTCACTACCAACAGCGAATTCTGCTAGTTGTTGTAATCCCACAACGGGGAGAAACATTCTTTGAATTGCTTTTTCTTGGATTACTCTTAACAAATTTGAGGTATCGTGGCGTAATTCCTCAGTTATTAAGAACAATGTACCGCCAGAACACCAAGTAGTGAAGATTTCTTGAAAGGAGACATCAAAGTTAATCGAAGCAAATTGTAGGGTTTTTGCTCCACGAGCAATTTTCAGATTGTCCGGATGCCACAAAATCATATTACAAAGGGCAAGCTGATTCATGGCTATACCCTTTGGTTGACCTGTAGAACCAGAAGTGTAAATTATGTAACCCAAGTTATTGGCTTGTACGCCAGTGATGAGATTATCTTGGCTGCACTGAGAAATTAATTCAGCGTCAGTATCTAGGCAAACAAGCTGTGTTTGATTTGGGGGCAGTCGGTCAAGAAGCGATCGCTGGGTTAGCAACACTTTAGCTTGAGTATCCTCTAAAATAAAGCTCAAACGCTCAGTTGGATACTCTGGATCAAGTGGTACATACGCTCCCCCTGCTTTGAGAATTCCCAACAGTCCAATGACCATCTCCAAAGAACGCTCGACACACAACCCGACTAGAATATCTGCACCTACACCCAAAGAGCGCAAGTGATGAGCTAATTGGTTAGCGCGACAGTTTAATTGGTTGTAAGTAAGTTGTTGCTCCTCAAACTCCACTGCCACTTCATCGGGTGTCAGTTCTACCTGTTCCTCAAATAACTGATGTATGCACTTATCAAGGGGATAATCAACTTGAGTATCGTTCCACTCAAAAAGTAATTTTTGTTGCTCAACTTCACTCAGCAGGGGCAATTGTGAGATTTGCTGTTGAGGATTAGCAACAATGCCTTCAAGCAAGGTGACAAAATGACTTGTCATGCGATCGATAGTACTAGCGTCAAACAAGTCAGTGCTGTACTCCCACAATCCTATCAGCCCAGTAGGACTGTTCTGCATGATTAAGGTTAAATCAAACCTGGAAGTTGTCAGTTTTACTGGTAATGGACTGACATTTAGCCCAGTTAGGTCTAATCCAGATGCAGTGGGCGCATTTTGGAGGACAAACATTACCTGAAACAGTGGTGTATGGCTAAGATTCCGTTCTGCCTGTAATGCTTCTACCAGCATTTCAAAAGGTAAGTTCTGATGAGCGTATGCCTCCATTGCCATGTCACGGACGCGAGTCAGTAATTCGCTAAAACTGCGATCGCCTGATATCTCTGTCCGCATGACTAAGGTATTGACAAAAAAGCCTATTAACCCTTCAATTTCGGAGCGATCGCGGTTAGCAATTGGCGAACCCACTAATATATCTTCTTGTCCGGTGTAGCGATAAAGCAGGGTATTATAAGCCGCTAACAAAGTCATAAACAAAGTCACCCCTTGTTGTTGACTCAGTTTGGTTAATTGTTGAGTTAACTCAACAGATAGGGCAAACTCAAGATATGCACCATTGAAAGTCTGCACAGCAGGTCTGGGTCTGTCTGTGGGTAGTGGCAAAAACGTAGGTGCATTTGCCAATTGTTGTTTCCAGTAACTCAATTGGCTATTGAGTACTTCCCCGACTAACCATTGTCTTTGCCATAAGGCGAAATCTGCGTACTGAATTGGCAGTGGTAATAAGGGTGAAAGTTCACCTTGAGAATAAGCATTGTACAGTGCTTGTAACTCCTCGATAAATACACCTATTGACCAGCCATCACTAACAACGTGATGGATAGACACTGATAACCACTGTTCTGTAGGAGACAACATCACTAATGTCGCTCTGATTAATGCATCATGAGCTAAGTTAAAAGGCTGAATTGCTTGTTGTTGGACTAATTTATGTGCAGCAGTTTCTTGTTCTGTTACTTCGGCTTCGCTCAGTACAAGTAAGGGTAAATGCTGCAATTCAACAACTGTCAGTGACCAATTTGGTTTTATTTGAATGATTTGAGTTGGTTTTCCATCAACGGAAACAAAATTAGTGCGTAATGCTTCGTGGCGATGAATAATTTCCCTGAAGCTTTGTTCCAAAGCGGCAATATTCACACTTCCGACAAAGCGCAACCCAATTGGGATGTTGTAGAAGGGACTGTCCGGCTCGAACTGGTCTAAAAACCACAAACGCTGTTGAGCATAAGACAATGGTAGTTCTGCATTGTTTGTCCGCCTTAAGATGGGTGGTGCGGCAAGTTCTAAGTCTTGTTGCTGTAATTGCTGAATTAATTGTGCTAACTCTGCAATTGTCGGTGCAGCAAATAACGAACGCAATGGCAGTTCTACTTTCAAGCTGGTACGCACACGAGAGACGAGTTGCGTTGCTAATAGGGAGTGTCCTCCCAAGGTAAAAAAGTTATCATGTCTGCCTACAAGCTCTATTTTTAAGACTTCTTGCCAAATCAGTGCCAGGATTTCTTCTAGGGGTGTACGTGGAGCTACATATTTATCTGATAATGTACCACTTGGCTCTGGTGCTGGTAGGGCGCGACGGTTTATTTTGCCGTTGGAGGTTAGGGGTAAAGATTCTAAGATGGCGATCGCACTTGGTATCATGTATTCTGGTAGCTTTTCTTTGAGGAAGCTACGCAGAACGCTTACTGTAGGTGTTATCTGTGGCTGCGGTACTATATAGGCGACTAGGCGCTTATCACCAGGAATATCTTCGCGGACGATGACTACAGATGTTTGCACATCTTTATGTTGACTTAGTGCTGCTTCGATTTCTCCCAATTCGATGCGGAAACCACGGATTTTTACTTGGTTGTCGATACGTCCCAGATATTCGATATTGCCATCTGGTAGATAACGAGCCAAATCTCCGGTTTTATAGAGACGGGGACTGGCAACTGGAGATTGCACTATTTTTCTCCTCCGCTCCCCTGCCCCTCTGCTCCTCTGCTCCCCTGCTCTCCTGCTTCCACTGAAAGGGTTGGGGATAAACTTTTGTTCTGTTAACTCTTTTGCGTTGAGGTAGCCTCTCGCTAATCCTGCACCACCGATGTGTAACTCTCCTGGAACACCCACAGGTACTGGTTGTAAGTTTTGGTCGAGTATGTAGATTTGCGTATTAGAAATTGGGCGACCAATAGGCACTGTCTTCAAATTACTCTCTGGTTGACATTCCCAGAAGGTGACATCAATTGCGGCTTCTGTCGGCCCATAGAGATTATGCAATTGACACCCTAAACAAGCAAAAAAGCGTTCTTGAAGTTCTAAAGGCAGTGCTTCGCCACTACAAATAACTTGCTTCAAGCTACTGCAATCTTTTAAACCTTGTTCTTCTAGAAAAATCTGGAGCATCGAAGGAACAAAATGCAGTGTAGTAACTTGCTGTTCTAGTATTAGGTTGACCAAGTAACCACTATCTTTATGTCCACCTGGTTTAGCTACAACTAAACGCGCTCCAGTCAATAATGGCCAGAAAAACTCCCAAACGGAGACATCGAAGCTGAAAGGAGTTTTCTGTAAAACGCAGTCTATTTCTGTTAATTGATATGCTTGCTGCATCCACAGGAGGCGATTGCAAATCCCTAGATGCGTATTTATCGCTCCTTTAGGCTTTCCGGTGGAACCCGAAGTGTAAATTACATAAGCCAAGTTACTAGCTTGCACACCAGTGATTGGATTTTGCTGATTCGACTGGGGAATGATTTGCCAGTCCGTATCTAAGCAAACAACACGCGCTTGATGTTCTGGTAATTTCTCAACTAATTGCTGCTGACTCAGTAATACTGAAACTTGAGCGTCTTCGAGCATAAAACTCAAACGGTCTTGGGGATACTCAGGATCAAGTGGTACGTAAGCCCCACCAGCTTTGAGAATACCAAGTAATCCCACCACCATCTCCAGAGAGCGCTCCACACATATTCCCACCAGCACATCGGCGGACACTCCCAAAGACTGCAAGTAATGCGCTAACTGGTTAGCACGACAATTTAACTCGTGATACGTCAATTGTTCATTCTCAAACACCACCGCCACAGCATCGGGTGTACGCTCAACCTGTTCTTCCAACAACTGATGAATACATTTATCTTGGGGATAATCTACGCTTGTATCATTCCACTCAACTAATAACTGCTGTTGCTCAAATGCTGTGAGCATTGGTAATTGAGAAATCCGCTCTTTGGGATTGGCGACAATACTTTCCAGCAGTGTCACAAAATGACCAGTCATGCGCTCAATGGTGCTGCTATCAAACAAGTCAGTGTTGTACTCCCACCACCCGACGAGTCCATTGTTAGTGTTTTGCATTCCTAATGTAAGGTCAAACTTAGCGATCGCACTTTCTATAGGCAATTCACTGACACTTAACCCAGTCAACTCTACTTCAGATGTGGGGGCATTATTAAGAACGAACATCACTTGGAACAGTGGTGTATGGCTCAAGTCCCGTTCTGGTTGCAATGCTTCCACTAGCATTTCAAAGGGCAAATCTTGATGAGCATAAGCGGATAATGCCATTTCCCGGATACGTGGGAGTAATTCGTTAAAACTGCGATCGCCTGATATCTCTGTCCGCATCACCAAAGTATTGACAAAAAAGCCAATTAACCCTTCTATCTCAGTGCGATCGCGGTTAGCAATTGGCGAACCCACCAAAATATCTGTTTGTCCCGTGTAGCGATAAAGCAGGGTATTATATGCCGCTAGCAAAGTCATAAACAAAGTTACCCCTTGCTTTTGACTCAGCTGCACCAACCGTTGAGTTAGTTCACCAGACAGATTAAACTCAATATATGCACCATTGAAAGTCTGCACAGCAGGTCTGGGTCTATCTGTGGGTAATGGCAAGAACGTAGGTGCATTTGCCAATTGTTGTTTCCAGTAACTCAATTGGCTATTGAGTACTTCCCCAACTAACCATTGTCTTTGCCATAAGGCGAAATCTGCGTACTGAATTGGCAGTGGCAACAAAGGTGAGAGTTGACCTTGAGAATAAGCATTGTACAGTGCTTGTAACTCCTCAACAAACACACCTATTGACCAGCCATCAGATACAACGTGGTGCATACACAATACTAACCACTGTTCTGTAGAAGACAGCACCAGTAATGTTGCTCTGATTAATGCTTCTGACTCTAAGTCAAAAGGAAGAAGTGCTTGTTGTTGGACTAATTGCTGTGCAGCAGTTTTTTGTTCTGTTACGGGTAAATGCTTTAACTCAACAACTGATAGTGTCCAAGGTATATTTTCCTGTTCCCTGTTCCCTGTTCCTTGTTCCCTCCAATTGTGAATGATTTGAGCAGCTTGTCCATCAACAGTAACAAAGTTAGTGCGTAATGCTTCGTGGCGATAAATAATTTCAATTAAGCTTTGTTGTAGCGCGGCAACATTAAGAGTTCCGATTAAGCGCAACCCGAAGGGAATGTTGTATGAAGCACTGTTCGGCTCGAACTGGTCTAAAAACCACAAACGCTGTTGAGCATAAGACAGTGGTAAGTTTGCATTCTCTGCCCGCCTTAAAATGGGTGGTGCAGCAAGTTCTAAGTCCTGTTTCTGTAACTGCTGAATCAATGGCGTTAATTCCGTAATTGTTGATGCAGCAAATAACTCACGTAATGGTAGTTCTACTTTGAAGCTGGTGCGGATGCGTGAAACCAGTTGTGTTGCTAGTAGTGAGTGTCCCCCAAGTTCAAAGAAATTATCGGAAATACCCACTTGCTCTACTTTCAAAACTTGCGCCCAGAGGAGTGCAAGCATTTCCTCAACGGGTGTACGCGGGGCGACATATTTTTCTAGGAGTGCGGTGTCTAATTCTGGTTTTGGCAGGGCGCGGCGGTCTACTTTGCCGTTGGGAGTCAAGGGGAAAGATTCCAAGATTACTATTGCCGAAGGTATCATGTAATCTGGCAGCTTTGCTTTGAGGAATTGACGTATTTCACCCATCGTAGGTTGACGGTCTTGATGCGTTACGATGTAGGCGACTAAACGTTTATCTCCAGGGGTATCTTCGCGGACAATGACACAAGATATCTGCACATCGCTGTGTTGGCTCAGGACTGCTTCAATTTCGCCCAACTCAATCCGTAAACCACGTATTTTTACTTGGTCGTCGATGCGTCCTAAGTATTCAATATTGCCATCACTTAAATAACGTACTAAATCCCCAGTTTTATATAATCTACTCCCTCCTGCCTTCTGCCTTCTGCCTCCTGCCGACGCTCGCGGACTCGCTAACGCTGCGCTATCCTCAAACGGATTAGGAATAAATTTTTCTTGTGTTAAATCGGTGCGGTTAAGGTATTCCCTAGCTAGACCATCTCCGCCAATGTATAATTCTCCCGGTACACCAATACCTACTGGTTGTAGTTGGGAATCTAACAAATAGATTTGTGTGTTAGAAATTGGTTGCCCGATGGGAATAGTTGTTGCGCATTCTGGCACATCCTGCACCAAGTACCAGGAACTAAATGTTGTATTCTCTGTTGGCCCGTAAACATGAAGTAGTCGCTGCGGCGCACCATTGTTGAGTACTTCTTTAACCCATTTAGGATCGACAGCCTCGCCGCCAAATAGAAGATGCCGTAGTGAATTGAAAGCAGAGGGGACTTCTTGAGCAATTTGATTGAACAAAGCAGTCGTCAAGAATAATACACTGATACTTTGCGATCGCATAAAGTCCGCAAAATCTCTGGGCGAAAGTGCCAAATCCTTTCTCACCCCTACCAACCGCGCTCCGTTCAGTAAGGCTCCCCAAATTTCAAAAGTAGCAGCATCGAAGGCGTGATTTGAGGCTTGGGCAATTACATCACCAGCCGAAATGCTGATATAGTTGGTTTCTTTGACCAGTCGAACTACACTTCGATGGACAATGCTCACACCTTTGGGTTGACCTGTAGAACCGGAGGTGTACATTACATAAGCTAAGTTATCAGGTGTGACGCTGGTAGTTGGGTTCTGTTGTGTGTGTTGATTGATGATATCCCAGTTTGAGTCTAAGCAAATTACACTAGCTTTGCCGTTGCCTAGTTTATTAACTAGTTTTTCTTGAGTCAATATGACTGATAACTGAGTATCTTCGAGCATGAAGGTCAATCGCTCTTGAGGATATTCTGGGTTAAGTGGCACATAAGCACCACCCGCCTTGAGAATCCCCAATAGTCCCACAATCATTTCTAAGGAACGCTCCACACATATCCCTACCAACGCATCAGCTTTCACACCCAAAGACTTCAGGTAGTGCGCCAACTGGTTAGCACGGTTGTTTAATTCGCGGTATGTGAGATATTGATTCTCGTACACCACTGCTACAGCATCGGGTGTAAGCTCTACCTGCTCCTCAAACAACTGATGAATAGATTTATCTTGGGGATAGTTAGATTGGGTATCGTTCCATTCAACTAATAGCTGTTGCTGCTCAGATTTTGTTAGGATTGGCAACTGGGAAATTCGTTGCTGAGGATTAGTAGCGTAGACGCAAAGCGGCTTGTCGTCAGACATCGCCTCAAGCATTGTTCTAAAATGACCCAGCATCCGGCTAATCGTTCCATCTTCAAACCGACTAGTGTCGTACATCACCCTCAGCGACAACTGCTCACCAGGGGAAACTGAAACTGCCAAAGGATAATTTGTTTGTTCAATCCACCTAAAATTCGAGAGGGAAAAATCGCTATTGCCTTGTAGAACAGCAGTATCAACAGGATAATTCTCAAAAACAACAATACTCTCAAATAAAGATGTACCTCTGGGAACATCACTCAGCCCCTGAATCTCTACCAATGAGCTATAGGAAAACTGCTCAGATTCAATCTGTTGCGCCTGTAAATCCTTCAATAAACCGAGCAATTCAGTCTGCTCGGAGATTTGCACCCGCACTGGCAGAGTATTGATAAATAACCCCACTATCGACTCTACACCAACAAGTTCAGGCGGACGACCAGACACAGTTGCACCAAAAACCACATCTGTTTCTTGGCTATAGCGAGACAGCAACAATCCCCAAGTCGCCTGCACCAAATTACTCATCGTCAATTGATGCTGTCTGACAAAAGACACCACTGCTGCTGTCGCTGACACAGTTAAGTCAATTTGCTGTTCACCATAGCCCGAATGCTGCTCCCGCATTGACAATGGTTTATCCACAGTCAAAGGAGTTGGTGTAGTAAAACCTTGGAGTTTTTGTCGCCAAAATTCTTTAGCTAAATCTCGATTCTGTTGCTGTAACCAAGCAATATAGTTGCGGTAGCTGACAGTTCCAATGTTAGATAAACTTTTACCTTGAGAAATAGCTTGATAAAACTCCAACAGGTCTTGGAAAACCAAAGGTGACGACCAGCCATCAAGTAATAAATGATGATGACACCAAACAAACTGATAAGTATCTCCATCTAACTGGATTAGATGTAGACGCATCAATGGCGCTTGCGACACTTGAAAACCCTGTTGTCGCTCAGAATCCAGAAAAGTTTCTAATTGCTGTTGCTGCTCTTGTGCAGATAACTCCCGCCAGTCATAAGTTTCGACCGTCACATTTACCTGTCGATACACCACTTGAACTGGCTGGCTCAAAGACTCCCAAAGGAAAGCTGTGCGAAAGACGGGATGCCGAGCTACAACTTGCTGCCAAGCTTGCTCGAAGGTTTTTACATCTAGGTTTCCTGTTAAAATGCAACTTATCTGCTCAAAATATACGCCTGAGTCTGGAGCATATAAACTTTCAAACAGCATCCCCTCTTGCATGGGAGATAAGGGATAAATATCTTCAATATTTTGGCGGTTAGTTTTGCTAAGTTCTAATTTCATAAATTTCCAAATATCTGATCTAGTTCTAGTTGGTTAAGTTGAATTAATGGGAAATCTGTAGGCGTATAACCTGCATTTTCTGTTGATAAACAATGAGCAATTAACTCTTGCAAAGTTTCGACAAATTCTTGGGCAATATTCTCAATCGTTTCGTAATGATGGATATTGCTGCTGTATGTCCAATCTATTTGCAGTTTTTCGTTGATAACGATGGCATTAATATCTATCAAATAATGGCGCTGACCTTGTAAACTCTGGCTGTTGCCGCTAGGTTCATGAGCTATTTGCATCAGAGAAGATGTATTCACAACTTGAGCAAATTGTCCCAAATAATTGAAGCTAATTTCTGCCTGGGGAATTTTTTCTAGTTGGGCACTAATTTCTGCGTCAATATTTAGATAACGCAATAAGCCATAGCCAATGCCTTTATTAGGAATTACACGTAATTGTTCCTTGACGGATTTTAACGCAGTACCAAGATCATCTATAGTTCCCAGTTCCACAACCACTGGAAAAATCGTTGTAAACCAACCAACAGTGCGTGATAAATCTACACCATCGATTATCTCTTCCCGCCCATGACCTTCTAAGTTGAATAACACTGACTCAGAGTTAGTCCATCCGCTCAACACTAGTACTAAGGCAGTTAACAAGATATCGTTTATTTGTGTTTTATAAGCTTTCGGAACATCTTGTAAAAGTGAAAGAGTTTCGGTTTCGTTTAATGATACTGTTACTGTTCTAGCCGATGCAGTAGTGTTTATTCCTTGTGCATAGTCTACCGGGATGGAGTCAACTGCATCGTAAGATGCACTCAACCAATAATTTAGTTCTGATTTCAAGACTTCTGATTGGGCATATTCTGTCAGTTGTCGCGCCCAATCTTTGAAGGATGTAGTTTTTGCAGGTAGTTGAATGGTTTTGCCTTGACTTAGTTGCTGGTAAGCTGTCTGCAAATCTTCTAACAATATCCGCCAAGAAACACCGTCTACTACAAGGTGGTGAATTAATATCAGTAATCGCGCTTTTTTGTGAATACCCAGCCAGAAAAATGCTACTTGCACGAGATTTTCTGAAAGATTTAAACTCGCCTGTAATTCATTGGCTGTGGTTTCAATGACAGTTTTTATCTCAGTTTCTGGAACTGTGGATAAGTCAAAACGGGGAATAGTAATATTATCGGTTGGCGCGGCATGAATCTGCTGCCATATTGTGTCTTTTTGGGTGAATCTTAACCTTAGAGCATCATGATGTTTTAGTAGTTTCAGCCATACTTGCTCTAATATTTCTAGGTTAAGGTCTGATGGTACTGTGAGGATAAATGATTGATTAAAGTGGTGTTTTTCTGGTAATTTCTGCTCGAAAAACCAGTGTTGAATTGGTGTTAGAGGTAATGCCCCTGTGACTAATCCTTGTTTAATTGAGAGTGCTTTTGTTGTGCCTGCAACTGTGGCTAATTGGGCGATGGTTTTATTGGCAAATAGTTGTTTTACCGTCAGTTCTATTCCGGCAACTTTTGCTCTACTGATGATTTGAATGCTGAGGATGGAATCTCCTCCTAGTTCAAAAAAGTTATCATGTATGCCTATTTGCTCTACTCTTAATACTTGCTCCCAAATTCGAGTTAATTTTTCTTCAACGGGGGTGCGCGGTGCTACTAGGCTGCTTTCTATTCCTGTGCGTGCTTCTGGTTCTGGTAAGGCGCGACGGTCTATTTTGCCGTTGGGGGTAAGCGGTAGGGATTTTAGAGTGACGATCGCACTTGGTACCATATATTCTGGTAGCTTTTCTTTGAGGAAGCTACGCAGAACATTTACTGTGGGTGTTATCTGTGGCTGCGGTACTATATAGGCGACTAGGCGCTTATTTCCAGGAATGTCTTCGCGGACGATGACTACGGATGTTTGCACATCACGATGTTGGCTGAGTGCTGCTTCGATTTCTCCCAACTCAATGCGGAAACCCCGGATTTTTACTTGGTTATCGATACGTCCCAGGTATTCGATATTACCATCTGGTAGATAACGTGCTAAGTCCCCTGTTTTATACAGACGCTCGGAATTAGAGGATTGGTACTCTATTTCCCCCCTGCTCCCTGCTCCCTGCCCCCTGCCTCTTTTAAACGGGTTGGGGATAAATTTTTGTTGTGTTAACTCTTTTGCGTTGAGGTATCCTTTTGCTAATCCTGCACCACCGATGTGTAACTCTCCTGGTACACCCACAGGTAGTGGTTGTAAGTTTTGGTCGAGTATGTAGATTTGCGTGTTAGAAATCGGACGACCAATGGGGACAAGTTGTGGATAAATCTCACGTTGACAATTCCAGAAAGTTGCATCAATACAAGCCTCTGTTGGGCCGTAGAGATTGTGTAAATTTACATCTAGCTTACTTAACAAGCTTTCTTGCAGAGTAACGGGTAAGACTTCACCACCACAGAACACGTGTTTGAGGGAGTGACAAGTTTCGATTCCTCCCTGTTCTAAAAGCATTTGCAGTAAAGATGGAACAAGTTGAATAGTAGTTACCTGCTGCTGGGCAATTAACTTTAAGAGATAAGCACTGTCAGTATGACCTCCTGGTTCAGCTATTAACAACTGTCCACCTGCTAACAATGGAGCGTAGAATTCCCAAACTGAGGCATCAAAGCCAAAGGGAGTTTTTTGCAGTACTTTGTCCTTTTCAGTCAGGGGGAATGTTGCTTGCATCCAGAACATGTGGTTGCAAAGGTTACTGTGAGATAGTATTACCCCCTTCGGTTGACCAGTAGACCCAGAAGTATAAATCACATAAGCTATGTTACTAGGTTGCACCTTAGCAATTGGATTCTCCTGGCTAGACTTAGCGATCGCAAACCAATCGTTATCTAAGTAGACTACACGCGCTTGATGTTGAGGTAACTTCTCAACTAGATGCTGTTGGGTTAGCAGCACGGAAACTTGAGCATCTGCAAGCATAAAGCTTAAACGGTCTTGGGGATACTCTGGGTCAAGTGGTACGTAAGCGCCGCCCGCCTTGAGAATACCAAGTAATCCCACCACCATCTCTAAAGAGCGCTCCACACATATCCCCACCAGCACATCGGCGGACACTCCCAAAGACTGCAAGTAATGCGCTAACTGGTTAGCACGACAATTTAACTCGTGATACGTCAATTGTTCATTCTCAAACACTACCGCTACAGCATCGGGTGTACGTTCCACCTGTTCTTCAAACAACTGATGAATACATTTATCTTGGGGATAATCTACGCTTGTATTATTCCACTCAATTAATAATTGTTGTTGCTCAAATGCTGTGAGTATTGGTAATTGAGAAATCCGCTCTTGAGGATTAGCAACAATAGCTTCTAGCAATGTTACAAAATGACCAGTTATCCGTTCAATTGTGTTGCTATCAAACAAGTCAGTGTTGTACTCCCATCCTCCCACTAGTCCAGTGCTAGTGTTTTCCATTGATAAAGTTAAATCAAACTTTGCCGTGGAACTTTCTATGGGCAAGGAACTGACAGTTAACTCAGTCAACTCTACTTCAGATGTGGGGGCATTATTGAGAACGAACATCACTTGGAACAATGGTGTATAGCTGAGATCCCGTTCTGGCTGCAATGCTTCCACCAACATTTCAAAGGGCAAATCTTGATGTGCGTAGGCGGATAATGCCATTTCCCGGATACGCGGGAGTAATTCGTTAAAACTAGGATTTTCAGATAAATCAGTCCGCATCACCAAAGTGTTGACAAAAAAGCCAATTAACCCTTCTATCTCGGTGCGATCGCGGTTAGCAATTGGTGTCCCAACTAAAATATCTGTTTGTCCGGTGTAGCGGTAAAGCAGGGTATTATATGCCGCCAACAAAGTCATAAACAAAGTCACCCCTTGTTGTTGACTTAACTGCAACAACCGTTGAGTTAGTTCACTAGACAAAGCAAACTCTTGATATGCGCCATTGAAAGTCTGTACAGCAGGTCTAGGTCTATCTGTGGGTAATGACAAGAATGTGGGTGCATTTGCCAATTGTTGTTCCCAGTAACTTAATTGGCTTTGTAGTACCTCTCCTTGCAACCATTGTCTTTGCCAAATTGCAAAATCTGCGTACTGAATCGGCAGTGGTAACAAGGGTGACGGTTGACCTTGAGAATAAGCGTTGTACAGTGCTTGTAACTCCTGGACAAACACACCTATTGACCAGCCATCACTGACAACGTGGTGCATACACACTAATAACCACTGCTCTGTCTCGGACAGCACTATTAATGTCGCTCTGATTAATGCTTCTGACTCTAAGTCAAAAGGTTCAAATGCTTGTTGTTGGACTAATTTTTGTGCAGCAGTTTCTTGTTCTGTTAAAGGTAAATGCTTTAAGTCAACAACTGCAACTGACCAATTTGGTTGTGTTTGAATGATTTGAGTAGCTTGTCCATCAACTGTGATGAAGTTAGTGCGTAATGCTTCGTGGCGATGAATAATTTCGATTAAGCTTTGTTCTAAGGCGACAACATTAAGAGTTCCGACTAAGCGCAACCCGAAAGGGATGTTGTATGAACCACTGTTCGGCTCGAACTGGTCTAAAAACCATAAACGCTGTTGAGCATAAGATAGTGGTGTTTCTGCATTCTCTGCCCGCCTTAAGATGGGTAGTGCAGCTAGTTCTAAGTCTTGTTGCTGCAACTGTTGAATATTATGCGATAGTTCAGCGATCGTTGGTGCAGCAAATAGCGATCGCAATGGCAGTTCTACTTTCAAGCTGCTACGCACACGGGAAATAAGTTGCGTTGCGAGTAGTGAGTGTCCGCCTAGCTCAAAGAAGTTATCATGTCTGCCTACAAGCTCTACTTTTAGGACTTGTTGCCAAATCAGTGCCAGTATTTCTTCGATGGGGCTGCGTGGGGCGACATATTTCTCTAATAATTCACTACTTGGCTCTGGTGCTGGTAAAGCGCGACGGTCTATTTTGCCATTGGGGGTTAGGGGTAAAGACTCCAGGATGACTATTGCCGAAGGAACCATGTAATCTGGTAACTTTTTCTTGAGGTTGCTACGCAGTTCGCTAATTGTGAGTGTTACTTGTGGTTGGGGTACGATGTATCCTACTAGGCGCTTGTCACCAGGAGTATCTTCACGAGCTATGACACATGATGCTTGAACATGGGGATGTTGGCTCAGTGTTGCTTCGATTTCTCCCAACTCAATGCGGAATCCCCGAATTTTTACTTGGTTATCGATACGCCCCAGGTATTCTATATTTCCATCTGGTAAATAACGAGCCAAGTCCCCAGTTTTATATAATCTACTCCCTCCTGCCTCCTGGCCTCTGCCTCCTGCCGACGCTCGCGGACTCGCTAACGCTGCGCTATCCTCAAACGGATTGGGAATAAATTTTTCTTGTGTTAACTCTGGTCGGTTCAAGTAGCCTTTTGCTAATCCTGCACCACCAATGTGCAGTTCTCCTGGTACACCAATGGGAACTAGTTGTAAGTTTTGGTCTAGTATGTATATCTGGGTATTGTCAATTGGGCGACCAATAGAAATCAAGCTCTCGCTGGATTCGAGTTGATATATTGATGACCAAATAGTAGCTTCTGTTGGCCCATAAAGGTTCCACAAAGAAGCGCTCCTGGCAAGCAATTTACTAACTAGATCCCAAGGTAAAGCTTCACCCCCGCAAAGTATTTTTAAATCGCTAAATTGGTAGTTGGAGTCTAAAAGCAATCTCCAAGTAGCCGGAGTTGCTTGCATAATTGTTGCCTTAGACTTAACTAGCAAATCAAATAACTCTCTTTCATCAAGGGTCACGTCACGACGGGCTATGACTAGACATGCACCTACAGTTATAGGCAGAAAAATTTCTAAGGCAGCAATATCAAAGGAAATAGTAGTGATTGCAAGCAGTGTATCTTGTTTTGTTATTCCTGGGCGCTGCTGCATGGCAGATAGGAAATTGCTCACAGCCGTATGTGAAATTTGCACACCTTTGGGCTGGCCTGTAGAACCGGAAGTATAAATCACATAAGCTAAGTTACTAGCTTGGACATTAGTGATGGAGTTTCCTTGAGGCAACTGAGAAATAAACTGCCAGTTAGTATCCAAGCTTACAAGCTGCGCCTGACATTCAGGTAATTTTTCAACTAAATGCTGTTGGGTAAGCAGCACTGAAACTTGAGCATCTTTTAAGATAAAGCTCAGACGGTCTTGGGGATACTCTGGGTCTAGTGGTACGTAAGCGCCGCCCGCCTTGAGAATACCAAGTAATCCCACCACCATCTCCAGAGAGCGCTCCACACATATCCCCACCAGCACATCGGCGGACACTCCCAAAGACTGCAAGTAATGCGCTAACTGGTTAGCACGACAATTTAACTCGTGATACGTCAATTGTTCATTCTCAAACACCACCGCCACAGCATCGGGCGTGCGTTCCACCTGCTCCTCAAACAACTGATGGATACATTTATCTTGGGGATAATCTACGCTTGTATCATTCCACTCAACTAATAACTGCTGTTGCTCAAATGCTGTGAGCATTGGCAATTGGGAAATCCGCTCGCTGGGATTTGCCACGATCGCTTCAAGTAGAGTCACAAAATGACCAGTCATCCGTTCGATAGTGCTGCTATCAAACAAGTCTGTGTTGTACTCCCACCACCCAAACAGCCCATTGGGAGTGTTTTCCATTGATAAAGTTAAATCAAACTTTGACGTGGTGATTCCTATTGGCAAGCCACTGACACTTAACTCAGTCAACTCTATTTCAGACATGGGAGCGTTCAGGAGAACGAACATCACTTGGAACAATGGTGTATAGCTGAGATCCCGTTCTGGTTGCAATGCTTCTACCAACGTCTCAAAGGGCAAATCTTGATGAGCGTATGCGGATAATGCCATTTCTCTGAGGCGCAGGAGTAATTCTTTAAAACTGGGGTTCCCTGCTAAATCAGTCCGCATTACTAAAGTATTGACAAAAAAGCCAATTAACCCTTCTATCTCGGAGCGATCGCGGTTAGCAATGGGTGTCCCCACCAAAATATCTGATTGTCCGGTGTAGCGATAAAGCAGGGTATTATATGCCGCCAACAAAGTCATGAACAGAGTACAACCTTGCTCTTGACTTAGCTCCAACAACCGTTGAGTTAACTCAACAGACAGAGTAAACACATGATATGAGCCATTGAAAGTCTGCACAGCAGGTCTAGGTCTATCTGTGGGTAGTGGCAAGAATGTGGGTGCATTTGCCAACTGTTTTTCCCAGTAACTCAAATGGTTTTGTAGTACCTCTCCTTGCAACCATTGTCTTTGCCAAATTGCAAAATCTGCGTACTGAATCGGCAGTGGTAACAAGGGTGACGGTTGACCTTGAGAATAAGCATTGTACAGTGCTTGTAACTCCTGGACAAACACACCTATTGACCAGCCATCACAGACAACGTGGTGCATACACACTAATAAGCACTGTTCTTTTGAAGACAGCATTACTAATGTCGCTCTAATTAAGGCATCATTTGCTAAATCAAAAGGCTCAATTGCTTTTTGTTCCAGTAATTTCTGTGCAGCAGTTTGTTGTTCTGTTACTTCTGCTGAGGCAGAGGCTTCGCTCAGTACAAGTAAGGGTAAATGCTGCAAGTCAACAACTGCAACTGTCCAATTTGTTTGAGTTTGAATTATTTGTGTTGGCTTTCCATCAACAGTAACAAAATTGGTGCGTAAGACTTCATGGCGATCAATAAGTTCTTTTAAACTTTGTTCTAAGGCGGCAACATTAAGAGTTCCTACTAGACGCAAACCAATGGAGATATTGTATAAGGCACTGTTCGACTCTAACTGATTTAAAAACCATAAACGCTGTTGAGCATAAGACAGTGGTATTTCTGTATTCTCTACCCGCCTTAAGATGAGTGGTGCTGACAGTTCTATATTTTGCTGCTGTAACTGCTGAATTGATGGTGCTAACTCGGCAATTGTTGGTGCAGCAAATAACTCACGCAATGATATTTCTACTTTCAATCTGCTACGCACACGGGAGATGAATTGCGTTGCTAGTAGGGAGTGTCCCCCTAGTTCAAAGAAGTTGTCATGTCTGCCTACAAGCTCTACTTTCAGAACTTGTTGCCAAATCAGTGCCAGGATTTCTTCGATAGGGGTGCGCGGAGCTACATATTTCTCTCTTAATTCACTACTTGGCTCTGGTAGAGCGCGACGATCTATTTTGCCGTTGGGGGTTAGGGGTAAAGATTCTAAGATGGCGATCGCACTTGGTACCATGTATTCTGGTAGCTTTTCTTTGAGAAAGCTACGCAGTTCTTTAACTGTGGCTGTACTTCGACTTACCTCGGCTCCGGCTCCATCGAGCGAAGTCGAGATGCTCGGCACAAGTCGCTCAGTACAAGTCTGCTCTGGTTCCAGTACGATGTAGGCTACTAGGCGCTTGTCACCCCTGTTATCTTCACGGGCTATGACACATGATGCTTGCACATGAGGATGTTGGCTGAGTACTGCTTCAATTTCTCCCAACTCAATGCGGAATCCCCGGATTTTTACTTGGTTGTCGATGCGGCCCAGGTATTCGATATTACCATCTGGCAGATAACGTGCTAGATCCCCAGTTTTATATAATCTACTCCCTCCTGCCCCCTGCCCCCTGCCCCCTGCCGACGCTCGCGGACTCGCTACCGCTGCGCTATCCTCAAACGGATTGGGGATGAATTTTTCTTGTGTTAATTCTGGGCGATTGAAATAGCCTCGCGCTAACCCTGCACCACCAATGTGCAGTTCTCCTGGTACACCCACAGGTAGTAGTTGTAAGTTTTGGTCAAGTATGTATATCTGGGTATTGGAAATTGGACGACCGATGGAAATTTTTTGGTCTTTGGGAGTGCATTTAGTGATCGCTGCACAAACACTCGCTTCTGTCGGGCCGTAGGCGTTGAAGAAGTTTCTGCCTTTTGACCATTGTCGCATCAGTTCCAGAGGACAGGCTTCTCCGGCGACAATGATCGCTTGCAATGTTGGCAGTTCTTCTACTGGCAGGACTGCTAAGGCTGATGGTGGTAGGGTGACATGGGTAATGCCATCATTCTTTAATCGCTCAATTAAAGGCATACCCGGCATGATCGAGTCTTTTGTTCCTAAGTAAAGTCTTGCCCCCGATCCCAAAGCCATCAAGATTTCTGATATGCAAGCATCAAAACTGAAGGAGGCAAACTGGAGAACTCGACTATCACCAGACAAACCGAAAGCCTGAATTTGAGCGTGAGCGAGATTGCACAACCCACTATGCTCAACCATTACCCCTTTGGGTTTGCCTGTGGAGCCGGATGTGTAAATCACATTCGCTAGATGAGTAGGCGTGACTACCTGAATCGGGTTGTTCTGTTTGTTTTGCAGAATTTCTGACCAGACTTCATCTAAACAAATCAGTTTTGCCTGATACTCAGGTAGTCGATCCAGGAGTCGCTGTTGACTTATTAATACTGGAACTTGAGCGTCTTCGAGCATGAAGTTCAGACGGTCTTTGGGATATTCTGGGTCAAGTGGTACGTAAACTCCACCCGCCTTGAGAATGCCCAATAGTCCTACCACCATCTCTAAGGAGCGCTCTACACAAATCCCCACCAGAACGTCGGGTTTCACACCCAAAGACTGCAAGTAATACGCCAACTGGTTAGCACGGCTGTTTAATTCGCGGTACGTCAATTGTTGATTCTCAAACACCACCGCTACAGTATCGGGTGTACGCTCTACTTGCTCCTCAAACAACTGATGAATACATTTATCGAAGGCGTAGTCTACTTGAGTATCATTCCACTCAACTAATAACTGCCGTTCTTCAGATTGTGTGAGCATTGGTAATTGGTCAATTCGTTGCTGGGGATTTGCCACAATTGCTTCGAGCAAAGTTACAAAATGCCCCATCATCCGCGCGATCGCACTGTCATCAAATAAGTCGGTGTTATAATTCCACGTACCTTTGAGTGAGTCTGTCCCCTCAAGAATAGTTAAGGTTAAATCAAAGGTGGCTCCTTTAGACCCTGAAATCAATGATTCCAAAATCAAACCATTATTAATATCTATATTCTGGTGAGAGCGATCGCAGACGAAAGCTACCTGATAGAGTGGCGAAAAACTGGGGTTGCGGATAGGTTGCAGTTGCTCCACCAGCAGGGGAAAGGGATAATCCTGATGGTCTTGGGCATCTAATACACAAGAGTGCGATCGCTCCAGCAACTCTTTAAAAGTCGGTTTTCCTGAAATATCTCCTCGCAAGACCACAGGATTAGTAAAATAACCCACAATATTTTCAAACTCCGAACGGCTCCGATTCACCATTGGAGAGCCAATTAAAATATCTTCTTGATTGGTATAACGTAGTAATAGTATTTGTAGTGCTGTCAATAAAACTATATAAAGAGACGCACCTTCTCTCTTCGCCAATTTTGTGAGCTTTTGCCGCAGTTCTTCGTCAACAGTAAACAAGCGGGAAGCACCATTATAGGTTTGGCTCTCAGGTCTTGGTCGATCTGTTGGCAAATTTAGCAATGGCAACTCACCAGATAGTTGTTGCTGCCAGTAAGTCCACAAACTTTCTCCAGCTGAACTAGCGAGCATTTGCTCTGACCACTTGACGTAATCTCGATACTGATAGTTTTGTGTAGATAGTTGGGCTGCTACACCTGTAGCAATCGCTTTATACAAGGTGCAAAGTTCACCGATTATGATTTCTAAAGACCATAAATCTCCCACTATCTGATGTAGCGTGACTAAGAAAATATGTTCTTTGGTGGCTAATTTATCAGTTTTAATATTGTTAATTAATAAATCAAACCGCAATATTGGCCCTTGTTCTAAGTTGAAGGGGCGATCGCTTTTTTCTGAGAGCCAGTTGTTTAGATTGTCTTGGCCAAGATCGAAAGCTTCTTCGATACTAAAGTCAACTTGCTGATTTTCGTGAACTGTTTGCACAGGTTCGCCGTTAATGGTTGCAAAGGTAGCCCTCAAAACTGGATGTCTTTCAACTAGAGCTTGTGCTGCCTGCTTTAGGGCGGGAATATCTAAATTTGTAACTAATCTTGCTGTATATGTGATGTTGTAAGCAATACTGTTGGGTGCTAATTGATATAAAAACCAGAGTGCCTTTTGACCGTGAGACAGGGGATAAGTTGCAGCCTGAGCAGTACTCTGGGATAAAATTCGGATAATTTCTGGTTCAGATTGCTTCATTTCCCGCAATAACTCAGAGGGGAGTGATTTTTCAGGCGATCGATAGCGCAGTTTGTCTCCATCAACCCAAAGCTCAACATTCTTCGCTGAAAGATTTTCTAGAATCTCTATTAAATTCATGATTTTACTCTAATCGATACTAATTTTAATAAACTAATATTTTCCTCTGAAGCTACCTTGAAATTTTACAGTCTTAGCTAAAACGAAAGTTAATATTAACTATGCTTTCTGATATTAATAATTATCAGAAATTTCTTTTTCCAATGATATATTTTACTAGTCTTCAATGAAAGTTTACTTTTGAATAAGCGGAGTTTGTTTATTTAAAAGTAAACTTTTTAATTTAATTTATGAATTATCTCACCTTAGTCAACAAAATACAATACCAATTAAGACAGTTAAGCGGACAGTTAAGTGGACAGTTAAGACAGTTAAGACAGTTAAGACAGTTAAGAGGTATCCACTCGGTAAATTGGGGTAAAAACAAAAAATAAAATGTAAATTGGTTTATACTGCGTTATAGAATATGAAACGTGGTTATAGAATATGAGACATGGCGCAAAAATTATTTGCTGAAAACTTATTAACTGCTGTCAACTTTCGACACCAAGGAGCTTGCAGCAGATTTAATGAATGCGTCAGTTAGTAGAAATATTGGGCTAAATAATACCTTCACAAGCATGTTTACCAATTTGTGATAAAAAGCCCATAATTCTCCAAAAAGCCCAACGATTACACTAGGTCAATTTGCTATTTTATTTATGGCTATAATGCTTATTTAGTAAGTAATTGAGCCTTGATACTACTTATATATAACTAGCTTAATTATTAGCTAAAGTCTTCGTTTAGTTTCAGAATATGCCAACCCAAGTTGTTCAAGCTCAACCTTCAACAAATGCTTTTTTAGGTTTTCTTCAATTTTGGAAAGACGTAAAAGCAGTCGCACAACCTTACTGGTATCCACACGAGCCAGGAGACAGAGCATTTTCAGAGGTGATTCGCTCATGGGGAATGCTTATTCTCCTAATATTATTAATAATTGCGCTTGTTGGTGCAAATGTTTTTAATAGCTTTATTAATCGCTACTTAGCCGATATCATAATTAAAGAGAAAGAAATATCTCAGTTTTATGATGCTTTACTACTTTATGGTTCAGCTCTAGCATTGGGAACTCTCTTAGCGGGGTTCTCCAGACTAGTGAGAAAAAAAATTGCTCTAGATTGGTATCAATGGCTGAATAATAATATTTTATCAAAATATTTAAACAGTCGAGCTTATTACAAAATCAACTTTAAATCTGATATTGATAATCCAGATCAACGTTTATCTCAAGAAATCGAACCCATTGCAAGTAATGCTTTAAGTTTTTCAGCTACTCTCCTGGAAAAAATACTGGAGATGACAGCTTTTTTATTAGTTCTTTTGTCAATCTCTGAGTCTGTTGCACTGATTTTAGTTACTTATACGGTTATAGGCAATTTTATTGCTGTCTACTTGACCCAAGAATTAAATAAAATTAATCGAGAAGAACTCGAAGCGAAAGCTGACTACACCTATTGCCTGACTCATTTACGCACTCATGCTGAATCAGTAGCTTTCTTTCGAGGAGAGAAGCAGGAATCAAATATTATTGCCCGTCGATTTAGTAATTTGATAAAAAATGCTAAACGCAAAATTGATTGGGAGAGGAATAGTGAGATTTTTAATAGAGGTTATCAATCTGTAATTCAAATATTTCCATATATAGTATTTGGGCCTTTACAGATTAGAGGTGAAATGGAATTTGGAGAAATTATCCAAGCATCTGTATGTTGCTATTTTTTTGCTAATGCTTTGGGTGATTTAATTAATGAATTTGGTAATTCTGGGAGATTTTCTAGCTATGTTGAACGGTTATCTGAATTTTCAAATGCTTTAGAAGAAGTAACTAAAGAACCAGAAAATGTCAGTACTATTAAAACAATAGAAGAAAACCATCTCGCTTTTGAGAATGTCACCTTACAAACGCCTAACTATGAACAGGTAATTGTCGAAGACTTGTCGTTGTCGATTCAGCCAGGTGAAGGTTTATTGATTGTTGGGCCAAGTGGTCGAGGTAAAAGTTCTCTATTAAGAGCAATAGCTGGTTTGTGGAATGCTGGGACTGGGCGTCTAGTGCGACCTCCTTTAGAAGAAGTCTTGTTTTTACCCCAACGTCCTTACATAATTTTGGGAACTTTGCGCGAACAGTTACTTTATCCTAATACTAATCGTCAGATAACTGACGTAGAACTCAAAGCAGTGTTACAACAAGTTAACCTGCAAAACTTACTTAGTCGAGTTGATGGCTTTGATACTGAAGTTCCTTGGGAGAATATATTATCGATAGGAGAACAACAACGCTTGGCTTTTGCACGACTGTTAGTGACTCATCCTAGCTTTACTATATTAGATGAAGCAACGAGTGCTTTGGATTTAAAAAATGAAGGAAGTTTATATCAACAGTTACAATCAACGAAAACAACATTTATCAGTGTTGGGCATCGGGAAAGCCTGTTTGATTATCACCAATGGGTTTTGGAATTGTCACAAGATTCTAGTTGGCAACTTGTGACTGTTCAGGACTATCGAAATCAAAAAGTAAGTCTTACTAAACCCCCAACAGATGGTCAAATCAAAATAGATGATTTATCTCAATATAAAGCTAAACATAAATCAGAAATAAGCACAAGCGAAAAGCTTACTCATAAAGAAATGAATGAACTAACGTACTATTCTCTTAGCACTATTAGAAGCAAGGCAAGCAAAGGAGAGTCTATAACTACTAAGGATGGCGTTAGCTATGGATATGATAAAGATCCCAAAGTACTGAAATGGGTGAGAGTTTAATAGCCGCTAGCCTTGAGAAGTCAAGAAAGCAGCTTTTCTAAACACTTAAAATACTTAAAATGTTTAATTAAATAATCATGCCAGGGGAAGGGAAGAGAGTAGTCTCTCTCTTCTTTGCGATTATTAACGTCAAAAATTTGGACAGGATAAATATTAAACAAAAAAAGTATTATCAGGATAAATAACTTTTTAATAAAAAATACATTAAAAAATTGTATCGCTTTCTATTTTGAGAAAACCCTAATTTACAAGATATAAATGACAAATTTTCCATGCTAAAAACAACCCAGTGGCAAAAAAGTAATGTTGCTAATTACCAAAGTCGATGAATTATTCGTCCGGTGGGATAAACCTAATTCCCCTGGCTGTGCTATTGCTGTTATTCAGAATGAGGAGATAGTTTACCAACGCGGTTATGGTATGGCTAACTTGGAATACAACATTCCCATAACCTCTAATTCTGTCTTTGATATTGCTTCTAACTCCAAGCAATTTACAGCAATGTGTATCGTCTTACTAGCCAGACAAAAATTGCTTGACTTAGATGATGAATTACAAAAATATATTCCAGAAATTCCTCAATATAGTCACCCTATTACTATCCGCTATTTAATCGAACACACCAGTGGTTTGCGTGACTATTTACATTTAATGTTATTTGCTGGGATGAGGTTTGAAAATAAGTATTCAAACGAAGAAATTATTGCCTTAATTGCTCGGCAAAAAAGCTTAAATTTCGAGCCTGGAACTGAGCAATTATACTGTAATTCTAGCTACATTTTACTAGCAGAAATTGTGAGACGCATCTCTGGCAAATCTTTACGTGTATTTGCCCAAGAGCATATTTTTGCCCCGCTAGGAATGAATAATACCCATTTTCACGATAACTTCAGAGAAATCGTGAAAAATAGAGCCAATGGATACGCTCCAAAAGATGGAGGGGGTTTCCAGATCGATATGTCTTTTCACGATTTCTGTGGAGACGGACAGCTTTACACAACGATTGAAGATTTACTACTTTGGGATCGAAATTTCTATCACAATATCCTAGGTGGATATGGACAAGATTTAATTGAAGAGGTAACTACTCCACGCAAACTCAATAATGGCGAAATTATATCAGGTGCATTTGGGTTGCAGATTGGCGATCGCGGCGGCTTAAAAACAATTAGTCACGGAGGCTCTTGGACGGGTTATCAGAGTAATTTTATTCGATTTCCCGAACGCCAGTTTTCTGTTATCTGTCTGGCTAATTTAAGTACGCTTAACGCGACTAAATTAGCTTTTCAAGTTGCTGATATATATTTAGAAAATGATTATATTGAAAATATCGATAAACCTATTTCGCGTTCTATTAGCTCTATTAATTTACCTGTAGTGGAGCTACAACTCAAAGTTGGATTTTATCATAACCCCACGATTGGAAGCATATTGGAGTTAGAGATAAAAGATGAAAAATTAATGGCTAAACTAGCATCGATGTATTTTCAACTTATTCCAATTGATACCAATCATTTTCAATCTGTCGATAATGAAATTGACTATGATATTGAGTTTTCTGAAGATATTACTCGCATGATAGTAAAATTAGATCCTGGTAATGGTATTAAAACCTACACATTTGAAAAAATACTAGATTCTCCAAAAAATATATTAGTCGATTATCCTGGTACTTATTATTCTGCTGAATTAGAGTGCGGTTTTAAAATAAATCTAGTAGATAATAAATTATATTATAAGAGCAAAAGCTATCCACCATCTCATCTCATAGTTGCTGGACAAAATGTGTTTATTAGATATCTTACATATATAGATAAGTTTGAATTGGTGCGAGATCGGGAAGGTCGAGTTATCGGTTTATATCGTTGTTGTGACAGGGTACGAAGACTGTATTTTAGCAAACAGTAAATAATCAAGAGCAGTAAGAAGCCATTCTCAAAGCTATTTATGGAGAACGTAGTAAAAATGAAAGACTTAGTTGCTTATATAGTGATGTTAGGCTTATTCGCACCAGAACAATTTTTGTCTCACTTACAAAAAAGTTTGCCTAGCGAATTGATAGCCAAAAATATGGTGTTAGGACTACTTGGTATTCTCAAATTCAGTGGGGCTTATGTACCAGTTGACTAAGAGTATTCTCAAGACTGCTTGAGCGTTGAAATTTTGCACTTAGCACAAGCAAACATAGCATTGCTGAATATGAATATGAATTGAGTTTGACTAAAGCTGAAGTTGAAATTTAAATGTAAGGAATTGTTTTATGACTGCTACTTCTAACCAGATTAAATCCAAGGTTTGGAACAAAAAGCAAGAGTATCCCTTAACTACAGAGTCTTTAAGAATGCTGTTTGAAAACCGAATTCCTTTAATTCGGCTAAAAGAATTTGCTACACCCCAAGAGTGTGAGATGTTAGTCAATCAAGCTGAATTATTCAACTTTGATTGCTATCAAAATGTGAATCCCAAGATTGAGCGAATTGGTATCACAGTCTTTGAATATAATCGCATTAGTAAAGCAGCTTATTTTCAAGCAGTAGAACGCACAACTAAATTAAGAGACTGCATTATGGCAGCCTCTTTTAATCCATTAGAACGCTTAATGGTGAAAATTCGAGAGTGTACAGGCGCGACTGTACGAATTGCTTCGGAACCACTCTATGGTAGTTATTATGCAGGACTGATCAGAAAAATAGAGCAGGGTACTCAACTTCATATTGATTATGCTCCGTTAGAACAATCAAAATGGGAAATTGGTACAGTTATTTATCAACTTTCTTGGAATTTGTACTTGAAATTTTCTCCAAACAATCATGGTCAAACACGCATTTACGATCGCCAGTGGCAACCAGGAGATGACCAATATAAACTCGATTCCTACGGTTATGGTGATACAGTAATTGCAGATGCAGACGCGATCGCCTTCCAACCTTATGTGGGAGATGTGTTCATTTTCAATACACGCAACTTTCACATTGTTGAGCCGATGGATGGACAACGTGTGACTTTCACCTCTGCGATCGGATTACTACCTAACGGTGAAATTATTTTGTGGTCTTGAAGCTGATAAGTAGGAAGTAGGAAGCAATTTGGTAAACATAGTGAGGAAGTGATTCATGCCCTTAGCAGCTGTGATGACTGCACCTAATCAACCAGTTGAAGTCCAACAATTAGCAGAGCCGATTCTGGAAAAGGGTGGAATCATTCTTGAAACCTTATATAGTGAGGTTTGTGGAACTGATGTACATTTACTACATGGGCGTTTAGAGGGAGTACCATATCCCATCATCCCTGGACACTTCTCAGTTGGTCGTGTGGTGGAAACAGGTGGAGCAGTTAGTGATGTCAATGGTAAATTAATTCAGCCTGGAGCGATCGCAACTTTTCTAGATGTCCATGAAACTTGTTACAACTGCTGGTATTGTCTAGTAGCCAAAGCATCCACTCGCTGTCCACAACGCAAAGTTTATGGTGTCACCTACTCAGCGAATGATGGTTTGCTGGGTGGTTGGTCTGAATTGATTTACCTCAAACCAGGGGTTAAAGTTCTAACTTTACCTGAAGAAGTATCACCAAAGCAATTCATTGCTGGGGGATGTGCTTTGCCAACTGCACTACACGCTATTGATCGAGCGCAGATTCAAATTGGTGATGTTGTCGTGGTGCAGGGTTGCGGGCCTGTGGGTTTGAGTGTGGCAATTCTAGCTTTGCTCTCAGGTGCAGGCAAAGTAATTGTAATTGATAAATTTGAGAGCCGATTAGTAGTTGCAAAATCCTTCGGTGTAGATGAAACCCTTGCAATTAAGGCTAACGATCCGCGACAACATATTGAGCGAGTTTTGGAATTGACAAACGGACACGGTGCTGATGTCACTATTGAAGCCACAGGTATTCCCATTGCTGTCAAAGAGGGCTTGAATATGACGAGAAATGGAGGTCGCTATGTGATTGTTGGGCATTACACCAACACGGGTGAAATTCTCATCAATCCACACTTGGAAATTAACCTAAAACATATTGATATTCGCGGAACTTGGGGAATTGATTTCAGCCATTTTTACAGAATGATTGAATTACTAAAACGTCATAGTGATTCCAGCAAAAATATTGCTTGGTCAAGCATAATTAGTCGTTCATATACACTACAAGAAATTAATCAAGCGCTGGCAGATGTAGAGCAAGGCTCTGTATTAAAAGCTGTGATTCAACCTAATCTATCTTGATGCCAAGATATCAAATGACTTAGATAATAGGGAGAAGAGATGCTCGAAAATTTACAAATTGCCTTTATCGGCGGTGGCACGATGGGCGAAATGATAATTAGTAGATTGTTATCAACGAAAATTGTTCAAAAAGCCGATCTAATTATAGTCAGCGATCCAGTTTCTGCGAGATGCCTTCATTTAGAAAGGGAATATGGAGTACGTACTACAACCTCCAACATAGAAGCGGTTCTTGGCACATCTATTGTGATATTGGCGGTGAAGCCGCAGGTTTTGGCAGAGGTTCTGGGTATGCTTAAGGATAAAATTCCACCTAATACTTTAGTAATTAGTATTGTGAGTGGAGCGAGTATTTCATCTCTGTGCCAAGGGTTGAATCATCCTGCTGTTGTCCGTACAATGCCCAATATTGCAGTACAAGTTGGTCATGGGACTACAGTGTGGAGTGCATCATCAAGTGTGACAGAGATACAGCGATCGCATACTCAAGTAATTTTACAAGCGTTGGGCAAAGAATTTGTTACCCAAAATGAACATTACCTTGATATGGCAACGGCGTTGAGTAGCGCAGGGACTGGATTTATATTTCTGTACATAGAGGCGATGATTGATGCTGGGGTTCAGATGGGTTTAACTCGGACACAAGCCCAAGAACTAACATTGCATACGATTGCTGGCAGTGTAGAACTGATGTTTCAGACTGATGAACATCCAGCAGTCTTACGAAACAAGGTAACGAGTCCTGGGGGAGTGACTGCTGTTGGCCTTTACGAGTTAGAAAAAGGTGGTATGCGAACTCTCATCTCTAATGCGGTGCTTGCTGCTTTGAGTCGCACTCAACAATTAGGTAATATAGGAATCCGCTTTGATTTATGAAATTATTTGCGTGGTGCGCGTTCGCGTTCGCGGAGCGTGTCGCAGACAAGCGCAGCGCAAGCGCGATAGGTAGGCAATAGTCAAGAAGGCTTCTTAGTTGTACTGAGTTTTTTCAGAAATCAAATATGATTCCTATATGCTAAGGCATTCAATAATGGCATTAGCGATCGCATAGAGAATTTCACCTAAAGTTGCATATCCGTGTTCTTGTAAATCGCAAGGCACAAAGACAAATTCATCTTGAGATACAAAGAGGGGAATATGTTTGAGTACAGAAGATTTATTTATATTACATGATTACTGGTGTAATTTGTACGCGCTTAATTATGCTTGTTTTTTCAAGCTAGGTACGACAAGAAGTTCGGTACAATTACTAAAAACTGTCCAGGGGAGTAGATTGATATGTTGGAACCTCTGCAAAAGTAAGGTTAGAATCTCTAACAAAGTTCAAATCTGAAGTGGAACTATGAAAACTGCTGAAAAATTGGCTGCCGGTTGGCTACTGACACTCGGATTCATGTTTTTAACGCTCTCAGCATCAGCAGCACTAGAAAAATTTGCTACACGTAAAGTGTACATACCAGTAAAAGATGCGTATGATTTTCCCGCACCAAATCCTACTCCTGAAGAGGATAATACTGCTGTCGGTGGTTTAATTTTTGGTGTCCCTAGCCTCACATTGGGGGCATGGTTAGCATTGGGATTGTATCGTCAAAGTCGGCAGGAGAAAAAGGCACTTAATCAACAACGTAGCGATCGCTTGCAATCGATTTTTTATGAGATGCTACAAGAAAATCATGGGCGCGTAACTGTTTTAGGCTTTGCCATACAGTCACAAATACCCGCAGCTAACGCCAGACAATATTTAGATGAAAAAGCTAAAGAATTCAATGCAAATTTTAAGGTGAATGAAGAAGGGGCTGTATCATATCATTTTGATGTCTAATTGTCATTAGTCATTTGTCCTTTGTTCTTTGTTCCTTGTCCCTTGTTATTAACTAATGACCAATGACTAATGACTAATGACTAATAATAAACTTACGGCTAGGTGTAATGACGCAGATTTTTTTGAGCGTAGCTGCCATTTTAGGCGGTTTGTCAGTTGCTGCTGGTGCTTTTGCTTCCCATGCTTTGCGGGAAAAAATTAGTGAGCGATCGCTAGAAATTTTTGAAACTGGTGCTCATTATCAAATGTATCATGCTCTGGCACTTTTCTTAGTAGCAATCCTAATTAGTCGTAGCGAGTCCCCTCAACCCACTCTCATCGCCAGTGCTTGGCTGTTTATCATAGGTATAACTCTTTTCTCAGGTAGCTTGTATGCCCTTAGCTTAACCGGTATTAAATCTTTAGGAGCGATCGCACCACTAGGCGGTGCAGCCTTTCTTGCCGGTTGGGGTGCTTTAGCTTTTGCTGCTTGGAATTTGAAGTTGTAAAAAAGTTAGGAGTTAGAGTTAAAAATTCTTAACTCCTAACTCCATTTATTAGAGCTTAAATTTCCTCTTTTTCATAACATATCTTATATGAATCGAACATATACAAGCTTTTATAAAAGCTATATAAGCAAGTTTACTTTATGTGCAAAATAAAATTATAGCTAGCGATATTTAATCGTTAGGTATTTGTTCTAAAGTGAAACGCACCCAATATTTTAAAACAAACAGGATTGCCAAATTTATAAAACTTATTTCCGTAATATTACAGAAGTCATGAATACAAAAAAGCAATAAACTGCACAAGTAGATTACTAAATAGCAGTTAAGAATTTTACATTTGTAATATTATTTAGACCTATGAAACGGCGCAACCTGCTTTGGTATTCGCTACTGTTTGCTGCTGGCTGCACAACAGGAGTCAATTCTACTAATAATAGTTCAGATCAGACAGAAATAACTGCACCAAAAAATATCAAATTTGCAGTTACAGATATTACTGGAATTGAAGATTTACAACAAGATTATGGAGCTTTTCGCACTACATTAGAAGACATACTAGACATAAAAGTTGAGTTTTTTCCTGTAGAAAATCCTACAGCGGCAGCACCAGCACTGTTATCGAGAGAAGTGGATATTGTATTTGCAGGGCCTTCAGAATACTTGATTTTGAATGCTAGGGCAAAGGCTATTCCTATAATTGCCATTGAGCGCACGAATTACCATTCCATTATTGTAGTTCGTGTAGATAGCAAAATTAAATTATTATCTCAATTGAAAGGCAAAACAATTGCCATGCGAAAAATTGGCTCAACCTCTGGACATATTGCTCCCACAAAGCTATTAATAGATGCTGGATTAGATCCAAAAACTGACTTCAAAGTTGTCATGTTAGACGATAAGGGAGTAGAAGCCTTAAAAAAAGGTGAGGTAGATGCTTGGGCGACTGCATCTGACAGATACAAAAATATTCTGGAATCTGAGGGCTTACTTGAAAAAGATTTTTCTATAATATTTAAAGGCCCATTACTGCCTAATGATGTATTTGTTGCTAGTAACCAATTAGCACCTAACTTTATAGCAGATATACGCTCGCGCATGATTCAACATCAAGATAAACTAATTCAAAGTTTGTTAACTTCTAAAGCACTTCAAAGATATAAAGGAAGTAAACTAATTGCGGCAAATGATGCCGACTATAATATGATTCGTGAAGTTTATCAAAAAATCGGACAAGGAAAGTTTTTATAATAGTATAGTCGATAAACTAATGATAGTTAATGTAAAAAGCTATTTAAAAATAATTTTGAGCTTGCTTGGTCATTTAAGCGATAACTGGAGCATTTCTAAAAAAATTAGTTATGGCTACACTGTAGCAATTAGTATTGCTTTCATAGGGGCAACAAGTGGTTTGTTAATTGCATACCGCTATGAAACACTTGCCCAAGAACAGTTGAATTTATCTTATCAAAAACAATCACTATTAAAAAATTTAGAAAATACAATAACTAGAGTGAGACTACATCCACAAAAATTAGTTACTGTACTAGAAGATTCTATTTGGCTAGAATTTGAAAAAAATAAATTCATTGATGAAATTAATCAGGTTAATCAGGACTTATCGGAACTAGAAATATTTATAAATAATCATCCTGATAAACTAACAAAAAATAATATAGATAATATAGATTTATTGAATTTATTGAAAAGTTATCAAAAGAATACACAAATATATACTCAAACAGTAAAATTGTTTTGGCAGCAGATTGAAAAAAATCAATTATCCACAAAGGAAGCAAAAGCTAACCAGGAACAGCTATTGTTTTTTTTAATCGAGAAGCTAATCTTTCAGTTGAGTTTGAGAAGCTTTCAGACGAATTAATTCTGATTATAGGACATGCTGAAATTCAAAAAAAGCAAGCAAATGCTAGTTTTAAGAGTGCCCAACAATTGCGAGTTCAAGTTATTATTGGAAGTATGCTGCTATCAGCTGCGATCGCAGCTATACTAGCAGTATATACCAGTCAGTTAATTGCACGTCCCCTACAAATAGTTACTAGCGTTGCCAGAAAAATTACGCAAGAGTCGAATTTTACACTGAGAGCTAATATTACAAGCAATGATGAAGTAGGAACATTAGCTACTTCTCTTAATCAATTAGTGGAATGGGTGGGAGATTACACCCAAGAACTAAAGCTAGCTCACCAAAGTTTAGAGCAACGCGTAGAAGAACGAACCCAAGAACTAGAACTAGCTCGTCAAACTTTAGAGCAACGTGTAGAAGAACGAACCCAAGAACTTCAAAGAACTCTGCAAGACTTAAAAGAGGCTCAGGGGCAATTAATTCAAACAGAAAAAATGTCTTCTCTTGGGCAGATGGTAGCAGGTATAGCTCATGAAATTAATAATCCTGTTAACTTTATCTATGGGAATATTGAATGCGCTAGTGACTATACTCAAGATTTGCTGAATCTAGTGACTTTATACCAGAAACAATACCCAAATCCTATTCATTTAATAGAAGAAAACATTGAAAAAATTGATTTAAATTTTATTCATAAAGATTTGCCTAACCTACTTTGTTCTATGAAAATTGGTGCTCAACGTATTCGAGAAATTGTGTTATCTTTGCGGAATTTTTCTCGATTAGATGAAGCTGAAATGAAAGAGGTAGATATTCATGAAGGTCTTGAAAATACTCTGTTAATTCTGAATCACAGACTTCAACAAGAAATTGAAGTAGTTAAAAAATATGGAAATTTACCCTTAATTGAGTGTTATCCATCACAACTCAATCAGGTGTTTATGAATATTTTGAGTAATGCGATAGATGCTCTGCTAGAGCAAAAAGCTCATTCAGTTAAAAGTCAAAAAAATATTATTATAAGCACATTAAATATAGATAATATTTATATCAAAGTAGGGATCAGAGATAACGGCTCTGGAATTTTACCAGAGATTAAAAATAAACTGTTTGATCCTTTTTTCACAACTAAGCCAGTGGGTAAAGGTACTGGATTAGGCTTAAGTATTTGTTATCAGATAATTGATAAACACAAAGGTAAAATAGAAGTAATTTCAGAATTAGAAGAAGGAACAGAGTTTGCAATCATTTTACCTATTAAAACATAAATAAATTAGTACCATTATCTACAAGTAATACATAATTTAAATTTACTAAAATTATGTATTTTAAAACAATCATGAGCGAGAAGTGATGAACTCATGATTCATAGCTTCTTGTTCTCAGGCGTACCAACAAATTATGCAAAGCCACATTTGCTGAAGGTGCTTCAGGTAATGGGCTAGATTCATACGCCTCCTGCAACTTATTACGCAGACGTTCATATTCTCTTTGATAAAAATCTATATTAAAATCTGACAAAACAGACCTTTCTGTACCTGCTAACTTTTGGGCGATTAAATCAGGAATATATGGTAAATCAAAAACCTCATTGAGATTAATTAAATTAGCTTCGACTATCCCTGTTTGCATCAGATAAATCCCAGCTAACAGGACTCGATAAACATAAAGTAATGGCTTAATTCTATATACATCTTCTTTCTCAAAAAGTTTCCATTGTGTCGTAGCAAAACCAATATAATGGTAGCTATGATGACGGGTAATGCAATTTTTGGCAATAACTTTCAATTCATCATGTTCGGGTGAAGTTGTTAATATTAAGGGTGAGTACAGTTGTTCTAACACATAGCCATTCTTTTTAAGTAGCATCAAAAATAACTTTTTGACATCATGAGTGACTAAATCAATTTCCAAAGATTCACGAACTTCTGAAACTTCAATAGTTTCATTCCCCGTCTCTAATCCCACCACTTCTGTAACTGGTAAAATATGCACACCACGCAAGTCATAATCAGAATCAGCTGACGGAAAGCCATATAAGTGGGAACCACTGATAGTTGCAAATAAAAGCGGGTAAGGCTGTTGTCTAATAATTGTTATAATAGGGTTTGGAATCTTCATGATATTTTCTTATGTTAAATTATAACTTTTGAGATATTGTCTAGAAATAAAGGCTTTCAGCTTTACAATATATTCTATTTGGCGGTTCACTGAAGTATTTGAACAAAGCTGGACATAGCCAACCTTCCAATTTATTTTTATCCCAGTAATACCAATGACCGTTATATTCTGCTCTTAACCAAATTAGTTCAGCTTGATAACCAGGAAAAGGATTTGCAGAAAATAACAATTTAAAGCCTTCATCAACACTAGCAATACATCAACCAAAATATCAATCATTTCGGGTATACCACTGACAAATGGTTCTTGGATTAGTTCCATTCGCTCATCATCAAATACCCATGTTTGATTATGTCTATATGGGAAAATTACCATTATTGAGTTAGACATCAGTCATTGTTTTTTGATTTTTGATTATTGGTAATTAATCTTGATTATTTGTCTATTTTGTTGAACATTACTCCTGAAGTTCAAAATTACGGCAAAATAATACAAGTTTGAATAAAACATTAGTAAGCTAAATGTTTTGTGTAGTGAGGAGGTCAATAGGGTGATATGAGGTAGCACTCGTTAACAAGGATAGTGCAAAATTATCCAAAAGTCAGCTAATTCTCAGTGAAAAGCTTACTCCATACAGCTATTGGGAGCAAATACTTTAATCATGTGCCGTTTACTTGCTTACCTCGGTTCGCCTGTTTCTTTAGAATATCTTCTGTATAAACCAGAACACTCACTGGTAGTCCAGAGTTATCAACCCCGCGAAATGACCTCTGGGGTAGTAAATGCAGATGGCTTTGGTGTGGGTTGGTATCATAGTCAAAAAGATACTGACCCTTTTATCTACAAAAATACCCTGCCTATTTGGAATGATATAAACTTACCCAGTCTCAGCCGTTACGTTGAATCTAAATGTATACTTGCTTATGTCCGTAGTGCTACACCAGGCCAAGCTGTAGATTTTGCTAATTGTCAGCCCTTTAACCATCAACAACAACTCTTTATTCACAATGGACGAATTGAAAATTTCCACAAAACATTACACAGAAAAATCCGCAGCACTTTAACCCAAGAATTTTACGAAAAAATTAATGGCAGTACTGACTCGGAACACATTTTTGCCTTATTACTTTCACAAAGTCAAATCAATAAACATCGACCTCCAGAATATGCTTTACGTAATACATTATTAACGCTTTTAGAGATGGCAAAACGCTATCAAGTAGAAGCCTCACTCAACGTAGTTTTTAGTGACGGACATCGCCTGATAGCTTCTCGTTTTGCTACCAATTCACCAGTTCCATCTCTTTACTGGATAAGAGATGATCCGACTTTTCCAAAATCTGTAATTATTGCATCCGAACCTCTATTTATAGGTAATTGGATTGCTTGCCCAGAAAATAGCATTATTAGTGTGGGAGCAGACTGTGAGATCCAACTTGAGCAAATCTAGTGTGAAAGAGGTTATTTTTCAAGCCTTTTATGAATGTCGTCTGCAAACTTTTGCACTGTTCCAGGATATGGACGAAGCCACATTCTGTAGTCAGCCTCATCCTGACTTTAGCCCTGTTGGCTGGCACTTGGGGCATATTGCCTATATCGAGTCTTTATGGTTGCTAGAGCGCAGTGCAGGTAGCCCTTGTTTGTTTCCGCAATACCGTAAGCTATTTGCGGCTGATGGTTTACCCAAATCAGAACGTGTTCATTTACCAAACTTAGAGGAAATTCGTTATTACCTAGACACAGTTAGAGAAAAAGTTCTCGAATACTTAGAAGTAGCTGACATTGAGCAGCAAGAACGTCTATGGCACTTTTTGATTCAGCACGAAAGTCAGCACTGTGAAATTATTAGTTTTGTCTTGGAATTAAACAAGAGACAGGATGCAGAAGTTGTTGCCCTCCACATCCCCACATCCTGCACTCCTTTTACCGAAATGATTCAAATCCCAGCAGGTGAATTTGAACAGGGAAGCGACTCAATTGATGCACTAGATAACGAGCGCCCCGCCCATCGTGTGTATTTGGATACATATCTGATTGACCGCTATCCTGTTACTTGTGGACAGTATCGTGAATTCATCAAGGCGGGAGGCTACCAAAATCCTCAATGGTGGTCAGAAGACGGATGGCAATGGTTACAAGTTGAGTCAGTGATTCAACCACTTTACTGGTGCAGCGATGCCTACAGCAGCAAGCTACGGAGTTATGATAATCACCCGGTTTGCGGTGTTAGCTGGTATGAGGCCGAGGCTTACTCCCGATTTGTGGGTAAGCGGCTACCTACAGAAGCCGAATGGGAAAAAGCAGTCAGTTGGGATGCACAGACTAATAGTCGCTGCACCTATCCTTGGGGAGATGAAAAACCAACCGCCCAACATTGTAACTGCGTAGGCGTAGCCCGTGGTAGACATCGCCTAATTGGTAAGACAACAGCAGTAAATGCCCACCCTGCTGGGCAAAGTACCTATGGTTTGTACGATACTCTCGGCAATGTCTGGGAGTGGACAGATTCCTGGTTTGATGGCTACAACGGTTTCCAAAGTTACCCTTACACAGGTTACTCGCAAGTTTATTTTGACCACCAACACCGTGTTTTAAAAGGCGGTAGTTGGGCAACTCGTTCTTGGGCACTGCGTTCTAGTTTTCGCAATTGGTATCATCCCGGTGTACGCCAACTTTTCGCAGGGTTTCGCTGTGCTGCTGATGAAAAACTCCACCCACATGGGGATGGAGTTTTTGGGCATGGGGAATAGGGCATGGGGCATGGGGAAGAGTCACCAATGCCCAATGCCCAATGCCCAATGCCCAATGCCCAATGCCCAATGCCCAATGCCCAATGCCCAATGCCCAATGCCCAATGCCCCAAGTCGGCGGGTGGCTATCCCTCTCCATGCCACTTGCGGGATGGAGTTTCCCGCCGACTTTCGATGAAGTAACGGGTTAGTAATAGCACTTAAACGCTTACTTGCTGTCATTTTAATGGGAAAATCGCTACAAATAGCATTAATGCTTGAGCAATATTGCTCAAGCATGATTTTATTAGCTATGACAATGTGTTTCACTGATTGGGGTAAAGGTCTGCCATAAAAGGTAACTTATTACGCCAAGCATACGGAGGTTTAATGTCGATATCTAAAGCTGTTAACAGCAAGGTTACTTCTCAAAGCAGCGTTGAAAAACGCTTGCAGATAGAACGTTTGGTAGAAGCAACTCAAATAGTTGCACCTAGTGCTGGGAGTGATGTGGTTAAGGGATTAACTCAAACACCTAAATCTCTACCCCCCTGTTACTTTTATGACGACCGTGGTTCTGATCTGTTTGAGCAAATCTGTTATTTGCCAGAATATTATCTTACACGCACAGAAACAACGATCTTACAGCATTTTGCTAGTGAAATTGCCCAGATAACTGGCCCTTGTGAATTGGTAGAACTTGGCAGTGGCAGTTCTAACAAAACCCGCATTTTACTAGATGCCTACCAACGGCTAGGCTATCCCCTGCACTACCTACCAATTGATGTGTGTGCAGGTATGTTGGAAAGTAGTGCCAAGCAGTTATTAGAAGATTATCCCTTACTGCAAGTCTATGCCCTGGCAGGAACCTATGAATTAGCCCTTGCAAAACTCCTACCGACGCAATTACCCAGTCGGATGATTTGTTTTATTGGTAGCACTTTAGGTAATCTTACGCCTGATGAGTGTGATGTATTTTTCTCTCAAATTACCAATGCTCTACAAGTAGGTGAGTATTTATTATTGGGGATAGATTTACGAAAGCCGAAACAGATTTTGGAACCAGCTTATAACGACAGCCAAGGAGTAACGGCAGCTTTTAACCTTAATATGCTGGAGCATTTAAATCAGCGGTTTGAGGGTAATTTCGACACCATGCAGTTTGAACACTGGGCGTTTTACAATGAAAACGAGCATCAAATAGAAATGCATTTACGCAGCTTGCGATCGCAAATTGTAGAATTACGCGCTCTTAACCTCAAGGTTAATTTTGCCCTAGATGAGACTATCCTCACCGAAATTTCTCGCAAATTTGACCTTAATACTATCAAACAGCAACTTACCGCACAGGGTTTATTACCTCTTCATGTGTGGACAGATCCAAATCAATGGTTTGGTTTACTGCTCTGTCAACTGCAAGCATAAACAAAATCAGGTATGTCTCACATAATATAGCGGTTCTCTGTTGAGTCCAATCTAGACCTAACAAAAACAGCACCTTCCCTACAAGTGTTGGGAAGTAATACTCCAAACCTCTCTTCTTTGAGGAAAAAGGTTTGGAGAAAGGTCAAATTACATTGGATAAAAACGAAAACTGCTATAAATGATGATATTCGTCCTACCCCTGTGAGAGATTCTAATTTTTCTCTCTCGCGGGGGTAGTATTTTTACTAAGTAATGTTGTACATTGTGTATAAATGCAGATATCTATCAGCGCAAGAAGTAAACTAAATGTTTAGCCACTAATTATTGCTGCATTGAAGGTGTGCGAAAGATTCTGCTGAATATAGGAACCCTTGGTTCAGGCTTAGTTGAAGTTATATTTGTATTAGCAGTAGAAGAATTATCAGCTGCCTCAGAGAGGATAGGTGGTTTGCTATTAGTAGAATTAGCAAAATCACTCAATTGGATAACTGAAGATGAATTTGAAGATACGGAAGTAGTATTATCAGTATTTTGACTGTTGGGCTTGACCGGAGTTTGAGCTTGAGATGGAGTAACCATGAAAGTCGAACTTGTTCCTAATACCAGTATGAGCAAATGAAAAATATATTGTTTCATGGGGATTAATTAAATGGGTTGATAAATATTCAAAGCTTGAAGAAGTTGTGTTTGTTATTAGTTGGAAATAAAATCGCAATTTCCCAATATAAATCATGACGTTGTTTTACCATAAAGCTTGTTCACAGCGATTGAGAAGCGAATATACTACCTGACTTTTCACGTCATGTGGAAAAGTCCACGGAAAATCTAACTTCCAAACCAGTAATTCAAAGTCTCTCTCCTTGCAGGAGAGAGATTTAGAGAGAGGTTTTCCAGATACCGTGAAAAGTTAGAATATACTACTAGCGCTTAGTACATTAATTCCCTAACAACAACCGAACCTCCCTAAATTACCTTTACTACAAGGCAAGGAGAAGGTAAGCTTCTCTTTAGTAAAAAGAGAGCGGTTATTTTAAGACTATGAATCAGTCTGATAGAGAGTTGGCAAATAGATACACCTGGAATAATTGACGCTTTTTAATCAACTAAGCCAGCACAACCATTAATATCTTAGTTATATTTAACCTCTTAATAGAAGAGGGATGTTACGGAAATTGTTAAAAAGGCAGATTTACATAGATAAACTCTTAATTAGCATATTTAACTAACTCAAGCAAAAAGTATATGAACTTTTAACAAAACCTGAGTTTGATGAAGTAGATTTAGTTAATAAATATATGTGTACGTTTAGCAATAGATACTAATCTGACTATGTTAGGTAAATACTCAGAATATAAACCTACAGATCCATGAATTTTCAAATAAGTCAGGAAGCTTGTTTATCACGAATAATTTAAGATTGCTTACTATATATTGAGTTGAGCTATGGAGATCCTAAAACAGCAACCCGTTTCTCTGAGAGGAGGCAATTAAAAATTAGATAAGATTTTTTTTGATTTATGTCTATATTGTAAGGTTTACCATTCCATCATAAACTTTCACAGCAGATGAGATTCTTACAAGTTAAACTAGACTTCTCTATTTAGTGATGGCGACACCCGCATCTCCTATTTTTCTGAAAATATATGAAATTTAGAACCTTAAAATATCCTTTCGCACTAATGCTAGTCAGCTTCAGTTTTTTGCAGACAGCTGATGCTCAAACTCCTGTCGCTAATATTTCCCAGCTATCTCAAGAAGTTTCTGTGCTTCGGAAACAGGGCCCAACAGGGTTACAAGTATTTCTCAAATCCCATACTAATATGCTAAATACCGATTCTTCTGGTGCAGTTATACCTTCCGCTGCACTCCGGATTGCTTTAGATGAACTTTGCCAACAACGCGACTGTTACGCCTCTCGTCTGTACTGGTATACTGACATAGAACAAGCCAAAGCTGCTGCTAGAACCAGTGGTAAACCCATTCTATCTCTGCGGTTATTGGGCAGGCTGGATCAGGATTTGAGTTGTGCTAATAGTAGATTCTTTAGGGTAGCGCTGTATCCGAATGTTGAGATTTCTAAACTACTTCAAGACCGCTTCGTTTTGCACTGGCAATCAGTGCGACCTGTACCTAAAGTAACTATTGATTTTGGCGACGGACGCAAGTTAGAGCGAACGATTACAGGCAATAGCATTCATTATATATTGGACGCATCGGGGCGTCCAATCGATGCAATTCCAGGGTTATACAGTCCCAAAGCATTTTTGCGTCAGCTACAGCAGGCTGAAATAGCAGTAAAAAACTACAGTAAACTTACACCAAGCGATCGCGAGTCTTATTTAAGAAAATACCACAGCGATCGCTTAAATTCTATCCAAGCCCAATGGGTTGCAGATTTATCTCGCCTGGGTATCCAGTCTCCCCCTAAGTTGGTGGAAACTCCGAACAATTCCAGTCAGCCACCTACAGCAGAAATAGCAAGCTCTCTAGCAGTTTCTAAAATGATAGTTGAAAGGCCAATGCTAAGTGCTCTCCAGTCTGATGCTGAACGAAATCAAAACGCTTTAGCTAAAATAACCGACCAGGAAGTTTGGAACAAAATTGCTCAACTCTATGCCGCCGATGTCAAGCTAGATCAAAATAGTATCTCTCTAATCAAAGCTAAAAAGTCTCAGTCTGCAAACACTGAGGAAGATAATTTGCCGATAATAGTGAAAAAATTTGAAGCCACAATGGCTTTAGATACAGTCAGAAATGAATATATGCTGCACAGCCAAATTCATCAATGGTTTATGCAGGGTAAGCAAACAAGCAGTGTGGAAACGCTCAATGAACAGGTATACGCCCAACTATTTTTAACTCCTAGTTCTGACCCTTGGTTGGGGCTTTTCCCCAGCGACAGCTACAGCGCCATTGATAATGATGGCATCCGATAATCGGATAGCACGGATAAGATGTTAATTTTTATCTAAAGAGCCTTTGGCTAGTTGTTGTAATAATTGTGGCGATCAGGGATGAATGAAACGTATATTCACGGTAGCTGAGTACTTCCAAGATACGTTTTCCAGATTAGCAAGTATTGGAAGCGGGTATTTTCGATGCTGTGTAATACTAGGGGGAAGATTTTTCAAAAACTGATACCTCAACCCCATGAGTACAAACGAGTTTGAACGTCATGTTATTGATTGACAGCAGCCCAATTGATTGCTGTATTGCTCAAACAGCACTAGCAAATAACTTACTTTTGATACACGTCGATCGCGATTTTAAAACCATTGGCCAAATGCGTTAGCGCAGCTTAACTAAGTTATCGCTTCAACACCTCCGCTTTCAAACCTGAGTCTTGATTGCAAAAAGACGTTAAAAAAGATTGACAACTTGTGGAAAATTTGGGATAGTAAACTACGGTAATTCGGTAGTTGTTTAGTAGATTAAAAAGCATAAATACACCTGAAACCATTACAAAGCTTTTTGTCGGGTACAGTCGGTGGTTTGAATGTGTTACCAGACGTGATCGCCTCAAGGCTGGAAACATTCGTTGATTTTGTTGTGCCAAAGTTGTGCCGTCGGAATATAGATTTTTCACACCATATTCGGAGATAGAAACAATGATTAAGAGTCTAGAAAAACTTGCAGATCCGACAATCCAGTTTTCGGCTCCGGTAACAGCCAAATCACCAGAACTCCAGCAGCTTTTCGATTTTATTGCTCTGGGGGCAAGTGAGCGCGATCGCGATCGCATCCTTCCCTATGATGTAGTCGAACTGATCCGGCGTTCGCGGTTGGGTGCATTGCGAATCCCCGTTGTCGAAGGTGGTGGTGGTAGCACAGCACGCGAACTATTCGAGGTCGTGATTCGCTTAGGGGATGCCGATCCAAATGTCGCTCACATTGTGCGGAATCATTTCTCTGTTACAGAGCGAATTTTGCGTTCTGAGCGCACCCAAAGGAATCGTCGCTGGCTCAAAGCAGTCGTCGATGGCGCGATTATTGGACTTGCTTCAACCGAACTAGAAGTTAAGCGATCTGGTGGTGGTCAAGTCGCGAATACAAAATTAACACCTGATGGTGATGGCTATCGTCTAAATGGGACGAAGTATTATAGCACTGGCAGCCTTTATGCAGACTTGATTTTCGTGCGTGTGCTAGTACCCGATGGCACTAAAGCGTTTATACTCATTCCTACAAACCGCGAAGGGATTGACCTTGTGGATGACTGGGACGGCTTTGGTCAAAGGCTTACAGGCACTGGAACGACAACATTTAAAAATGTAAGTGTAGAGGCTGATGAAGTAATTTTTGAGACAGATACAGACAAAGACAACCTGCCATACAACATCGTCCCGCAATTATTTTTAACAGCAATCAATGCTGGCATTATTCGCAGCGTTCTACGCGATGCAACAGCCCTTGTCCGTACCCGGCCCCGGACTTTCTACCATGCTGTATCCGAGCAAGCCTCAGAAGATCCAATCTTGCAGCAGACTGTCGGGCAGATTGCCGCCAATGCCTTTGCTGCCGAAGCGATTGTTTTAGCAGCAGCTGATGGTCTCGATCGCCTCCCTGCTGCCCAAGCTCAGGGTGAAGAGGCAGAAACGGCTGCGGCACTGGCAACTTCTCTGAGTGCATCCAAAGCCAAATTGATTGTTGATGATTTGGCTCTACGTTCAGCCACTTTGCTGTTTGAAGTTGGTGGGGCTTCCACAACAAAGAAAAGCTCCAACTTTGATCGTCACTGGCGCAACGCCCGCACCTTGTCCTCACACAATCCAAATCATTTTAAGGCTCGTGCGATCGGCAACTACGAGATCAACGGTATACCATTGCCGCAACGAGGATTCTTCTAATAAACCAGTTTATGAGTATTTATCAGAAGTCGGGGATCTGGCAGCCAAGCGAAACCGTTGAGAGGAACTATGAGTACAATTGACACTACTTTTTTGAGAGCAAGTAAAGAGGCGATCGCTAGTCCCACAGACTATCCCCAAAGCCCATTATCCCAAGCTCTCCGGCAACCAGTACTGCTAGGGCTGTTCTTACCGATTCATCACGGTGGTTGGAGTTCTTCTAACCTCCCGCGTACCACAGACTGGTCGTTTGATTACAATGCCAAATTGACTCAAAAGGCTGAGGAGTTAGGTTTCGACCTGGTTTTCGGCTATTCCACATGGCAGCCGAAGGGCGGACAAGGGCCAACTCGCACAGAAGCAGGTTTAGATGCCTTCATTGCTACTGCTTCCCTTGCTGGTATTACCTCACGCATTCTATTAATCTCAACAATTCACGTTCTCTACGGGCCTTGGCATCCCATCCATCTGGCTAAATTTGGTGCGACACTTGACCACATTTCTAAAGGTCGCTGGGGAATTAATGTTGTCACTGGACACCGGGCTTATGAGCATGAACTGTTCGGTTGGAGCCAAATCGAACACGATCGCCGCTATGAACTCGCTGATGAATTTGTTACCGTCCTTAAACGACTCTGGTCAGAAACAGAGAACTTTTCTTACAAAAGTCAGAGTTCTTGGCAGTTTAAGGATGCTTACATCAGTCCCCGCCCGCTTTATGGTCGCCCCATCCTAGTTAACGCCACTGGCTCGGATGCTGGCATCGAGTTTGCAGGTCGCCATTCTGATATCGTATTTATCACCAGTCCGGCTGGCGGTGACATAGAAAGCGCCTTGTCGTCGTTACCCGCCCATACAGCCCGTGTCAAACAATCAGCGATCGCTAATGGTAGACAAGTCCGCACTCTCCTAAATCCGCTTATTGTCGTGCGTGAAACTGAAAAAGAGGCAGAAGAATATGCTCAGGCGATAATCGACCATGCCGATTATCAGTCAATTGCTGGACGTTCTGGCGTTACCAGCGATGCACATGCTTGGAGGGGGCATCAGAAGGGAAATCTGCGTCATGGTGTTGGCAGTGCGATCGGCGGTAATGTGCAGCTAATCGGTTCACCCGAACAAATTACCGAGCAAATTTTGCAGCTGAATAAAGCTGGTGTTGATGGCTTCCAGCTTGCCTTCTACGATTTTGAGCCGGATCTCGATTTCTTCGGTAAGCGCGTTTTACCACTACTGAAACAGGCTGGACTGAGACTTTAAACGCAGAGGAACACAGAGGTAAGCGCAGAGGAACGCAAAGTTTATTTGAGTCCATTCGCTAAAACTTATGTTTAAGAGGTGCATCCATGCAAGGACAAGAATTACTCCAAAGCTTGTTGCTAGCCACCAGTGAAACTTTTTACATGGTGGGTATATCTACCCTGGTTGCAATAGTATTAGGCTTACCTTTGGGCTTGTTGCTAGTGATGACAGGCCCCGGAAACTTGCTAGATTTTCCCCAAGTACATAAAGTGCTGGGTGCGATCGTCAATACTGGACGCTCATTTCCTTTTATTATTTTGCTTGTCGTTTTAACACCACTAACACGCCTAATTGTTGGCACTTCCATCGGTAGCACAGCCGCTTTAGTTCCCCTAACTCTTGCCGCCATTCCATTTTTTGGTCGTATTGCTGAAACTAGCATTTTAGAAGTTGATAAGGGATTAATAGAAGCTGCCCAAGCAATGGGGTGCAATTATTGGCAAATCGTTCTCAAAGTATTGATTCCCGAAGCTTTGCCTTCACTGATATTAGGTATGACGATTCTGATTGTGAGTTTGCTTAACTCTTCCGCGATGGCCGGGGCTGTCGGTGGAGGTGGATTAGGTAATTTGGCAATTCAATACGGCTACCAACGCTTCGATGTAGGGGTGATGTTTTCTACCATTGTGGTTTTGATTGCACTAGTACAAATTATTCAATTTATAGGTGATTTAATTGCACAGCGAATGAGAAAACGCTGAACGAAAACAGGCATAGGAGCAGAGAGACAAATATAATTCTTGACTCTTAGCTCTTGTACAATCAAGATTAATCGCGTCTCAGCATTCATCATTTAAAATTTACACTAATTAAAAATTTTATGAATAGACGCAGATTCTTCTTAACAGCTTGTAGTTGGTGGTTATTTTTCTTCATTGTATTTTTATACCCAAAAATTAACGTGTCTACCAATTGGCTGCGGCAGAATTTTTTCTTCTCTCTGGGTTGCTTGTTAGCTCTAGCAACAACAGCTTGCTCAGAGGTTAAGTCTAACAGTCCGGCAACTATCGCTGCTAATCCTAGTCCATCCCAAATCGCAGTGTCGAATATAACTCAATTGCGTGTTGCTAAATATAAAGGTGGCTGGGACTTAAATTTAAAGTTAGCTGAACTAGATAATTTCTCTTACAAAACTCAATTTACTGAGTTTACTGGGGGTAATTTGATGGTACAGGCAATCAATGCTGGTGCGATTGACCTGGCCTCAGCTAGTGAAATTCCACCGATTTTTGCGATTGAATCGAAAGCATCTGTAAAAATTATTGCAACTCTCAAAGGGCCTACGGTTGGTCAAGTTCTACTCGTACCCAAGAACTCGACTGCCAAAACGATCGCTGATCTTAAAGGTAAGAAATTTGGTTACGTTAAAGCTACAACTGCCCACTACTTCCTGATTAAGATGTTGGAAAAAGTGGGGCTGACGATGAAGGATATCAATGCAATTCCTTTATCAATACCCGATGGACTTTCGGCTTTTCGTAAAGGTGAGCTTGATGCTTGGGCTACCTACGGTTACTCCATCCCCCAAGCCCAAAAAGAAGGGGCGTGGGTGCTAGAATCTGCAAAGGATATTTTGAGTGGTAACTTCGTAATTATTGCTTCACCCAATGCGATCGCTGATCCACAAAAAAAAGTTGTAATTGCTGATTTTCTCTGTCGTTTGCAGAAATCCCAAGCTTGGCGGGAATCTCATCTTAAGCAATGGTCGAAGAATTATGCAACTACCATTGATGTTGATGAAGGCATCGTTTATCAAGATGCCAAGCAAGGACAACAACAACGTCGTCAAGAATTACTTCCTGTTTCTGATGCAGCTATTGCTTCTCAGCAAAAGGTTGCTGATACCTTTTTTCAAGCGGGTGTAATTTCCACAAAAGTTGATGTAAAACAACTTTGGGACAGCAGTTTTAACGAAGATATCGCCAAATGCCAATAATTGCAGGGTTGACTATTTACATGAGCGAGTGCATACCAATTTAGATGTAAGTCTAGCAACTTTACCCCACTTTCAAACATCTGTTGCTGAAATTAAAGCATTACTATAGCAATCCTAAATGATTTATGAGAAAACACTAGACTCATGAAGTTTAGGGAATGTCAATACTCTGCCACCTGAATCCCTAGCGATAACGTAGCTGTTGCCGCCAAATTTATCATGGATGGTCTGGTTACAGGACGAGCAATTCGTACACGATAATTTGACAGTTATCCAATCGCCTGTTGTTCATTACTATCATCGCAGTAGTGGTGATGACGGTGTGCCTATCACCCACCTGATTTTCGCTTTCGCCCTGGGGGCGAAAGCGACGGTGGGGCATTTTATTACTGGTAAGTGCCTACAAAGTAACCACCCGCAAAAATAATTTGCGCTTGGCAAGCAAACTTGCAATTTCTGTGATAGTCTTTTTATATAGGGAATCAACACAGCGAAAGCACAAAAAGTTGTCAGAGAGAAATGATATAAACTCAAAGACCATACTTTCGCCTTGGCAGATACAAGTTAAATCCGCTACGGCTTTTTGAAACTAAGAGACAAAGCCAATGAAGCAGGATAGTGATCTCCGTAATAACTTGAAGTCCATTAGAACTCGCTTAGGCATGAGCCAACAAGATTTGGCTAACATCGCTAGTGTGACTCGTCAGACTATTAGTGGTGTAGAGTCGGGACTATATGCTCCTTCAGTAGCCATAACACTTCGCTTGGCCAAAGCGCTTGGCTGTCAAGTAGAGGATCTATTCTGGTTAGAGCGAGATTTACCTGAAATTGAAGCAGTTCTTGCCAAACCCGTTCCTAATGGTCAGCAACTACGAGTTAGTGTGGCTCGTGTCGGAGGACAATGGATAGCTTATCCCTTGATTGGTAAGGATGCTTTTCGCCAAGATATGATTCCGGCTGATGGTGAAGGCACTAGTCAAACAGGTACAAATAAAGTTCAAGTCCGTCTTTTGGACGATAATCTCGACACACTTCATAACACCGTTGTGATTGCTGGTTGTGCCCCTGTGATTTCACTATGGGCAAGAGCCACCGAACGCTGGCATCCTCAACTGCGAGTCCAATATAACTTCGCCAACAGCATGGCGGCATTGCACAGTCTATGCAGAGGTGAGGCGCACATCGCTGGGATGCATTTGTACAATTCTGAGACTGGTGAGTATAATACTCCCTTTGTTCGAGATGTTCTGGCTGGGAGGGAAGCAGTTCTGATTACCCTTGGTGTCTGGGAGGAGGGACTTTTGTTGAAGTCAGGGAACCCAATGGGAATTAGAACAGTTAGCGACTTAGTTGCTGGGGGAGCGACTATTGTTAACCGCGAAATCGGTTCTGGTAGTCGGATGCTTTTGGAACAAACACTCCAAAAAGAGCAGATACCGTTCGATGCTGTTCAGGGCTTTGACAATATACTCAAAAGTCACCAAGATGTTGCCCAAGCTGTAGTCAGAGGAGTTGCCGATGCAGGTATGAGTACAGCATCTGTAGCTACCGCCTTTGGGCTGGGATTTATCCCTTTACATCGGTCACGATATGATTTAGTGATTCTCAAGGAATATCTCGAAGAAGCACCTGTACAGCAGTTGCTCAGTACTTTGGGACATCGAATGGTTCACTCCCAATTTGAAATTCTCGGCGGTTACGATATCAGCAAAATCGGGGAAGTTGTAGCGACTGTTTAGAGTGGATTGCAATGGTTGGTTGTGTGCTTTAGGGAAAACTTGGCGTAAATTTAAATTCCTGCTGTAACCACTCTTTAGGTATGAGCAACCTTTGATAATTCGTAATTCGTAATTCGTAATTCGTAATTAGGAAATTCGGATTGAATTGTGGTTTCCAGTTTGGAATCTGTAGCTTTCTTTTTCCCGTTGGTATTACTACCGTCAGAGAAATCATTTGGGTGAGGGTCTGGTAATACTTGCAATATTCCTTGAGTGATGTCTTATCGCTCTAGCTATTAGTCAGAAAAAACAATGACTAATGGCCAAAAAACTAACCAAAACTTAAATATGTTCTGGATTAGGACTCTTTTTGCTGTAGAACGAGCGCCTCCAAAAACGTTCTACATAAGGTTACTGCTGTCATTTTACAGCAAGTGCCTACGCCTCATAAACCGACAAACTCACCAAACAAACAATTGCAGGATAAATTATCATGTCCGACGAAAGAATTAGACAGATTGCTTTTTATGGTAAAGGTGGTATTGGTAAATCTACCACTTCCCAAAACACCCTTGCTGCAATGGCAGAAGTGGGTAAACGCATCTTGATTGTCGGGTGTGACCCGAAAGCTGACTCTACTCGTTTGATTTTGCACTGTAAAGCTCAAACTACCGTACTGCATTTAGCCGCTGAACGGGGCGCTGTGGAAGATATTGAACTCGAAGAAGTGGTAATCACTGGTTTTCGGAATATCAGATGCGTAGAATCAGGTGGCCCAGAACCTGGTGTGGGTTGCGCCGGTCGGGGTATTATCACCGCCATTAACTTCCTTGAAGAAAACGGCGCTTACTCAGATGTAGATTTTGTATCCTACGACGTATTGGGCGACGTTGTGTGCGGTGGTTTTGCGATGCCAATTCGTGAAGGTAAAGCCCAAGAAATCTACATCGTTACCTCTGGTGAAATGATGGCGATGTTTGCAGCTAACAACATTGCTCGTGGGGTTCTCAAATATGCTCACACTGGTGGGGTACGCTTGGGTGGGCTAATTTGTAACAGTCGGAAAACTGATCGGGAAGACGAACTGATTAGTACTCTTGCAGCCAGATTAAGTACCCAGATGATTCACTTCGTCCCCCGTGACAATATCGTGCAACACGCCGAATTGCGTCGGATGACTGTAAACGAATACGCACCCGACAGTAACCAAGCTAATGAATACCGTACACTAGCAGACAAGATTATCAACAATACAAATCTTGCCGTTCCCACACCCATCGAAATGGATGAGCTAGAAGATTTGTTGATTGAATTCGGTATCCTTGAAAGTGAAGAAAATGCTGCGAAACTAATTAGCCAAGCAGATGCTGTCAAGAAGCAAGAAGATGCTGAAGGTGAAGCATTAGAAGCACTGAAAAAAGGAAGTGTAGAAATAGTTTCCGGTAGCGACAAGAAGTAAGGTTGTTGTTTAGACTCAGGTGCTAAACACAGAGTAAATATCAGGTGGGCTATTTTTGCCCACCCTCTCACAGAAACAGTGCTTAGTGCTGAATAAAGTTAGAACATAGCTAATGTTTATTCTGTATTGAGTAAAAAGTAAAGTTAGACCGACTAAGCATTACATTAGTTTCGAGTAGCGACTGCTTTGGCTGAGAGTAGGAAGATTCGTTAATACTACTGATTCATTACTTCTTACTCAGAACTCAGAACTTCTGAAAAATACTTTAAAATGGAGGTAATCGAATAGTCAATCTTAACTTCTGTTTGTTTCAAATTCACCGTGCTAACACTAATCTATTAAGGTCTAGACAGCAACATTAATACTTTAATAGTCTAGTTCGTGTTTTTATTTTCTCCTTCTCTAACCTAGTTGGTGTTTATGTTTTAGGGGATGGGAAACTACTTTTCTCATTCCCTTTTATTCCATCCTTTAGATACATGGTTAATAAATGAAAATCCTATGAAAGCCTTTTGAAATTCACTTAACACCTAATAACTTCTACCTATTGTCACCAAAAAAAATGAATCCCACCCCAGGAAAAATTAACGATTCGTTCAGTGACTTCAATTCTGAAGATGCTCCTCAGCAGCAGAAACAAAAGAAAAAAAAGTCCTCCACACAATTACCCCAACCCGGAACTACTCAAGGAAGTTGCGCTTTTGATAGTGCAATGATCACCCTAGTACCAATCACTGATGCTGCTCATGTAGTTCACGGGCCAAGTGGCTGTGCTGCCAGTATTTGGGGAAGTTACAGCAGTCTTTCATCTGGTTCGATGCTGTATAAGATACGTTTTAGCAGCGACATCGATGAGAACGATATCATCTTTGGTGGAGCCAAAAAGCTGTACAAAGGCATTTTAGAATTAGCAAGACGCTACAAACCGGCAGCGGTATTTGTTTACTCCACTTGCATCACCGCCCTGATTGGGGATGACATTGAGGGAGTTTGCAAAAATGCCACTGAGAAAACAGGAATACCCACTATACCTGTACATTGTCCTGGATTCATTGGGAACCAAAATTTGGGCAACCGTGTTGCTGGTGAAGCAATGCTGGAACACGTTATTGGAACAGCTGAACCAAACACTAGTACACCTGATGACATCAACCTAATTGGTGAACATAATATCGCAGGTGCAATATGGAATGTTCTACCGTTATTGGAGAAATTAGGTATTAGAGTTTTGGCAAAAATTACAGGCGATGCTATCTATAAAGAAGTTTGCTATGCCCATCGCGCTAAACTTAACGTGCTGCTCTCCTCAAAAGCACTAATTAACATGGCAAAAAGCATGGAGAAAAAATATGGCATTCCCTATATTGAAGAGTCTATCTATGGTATAGAATCAATCAATCAGTGTTTAAGAAATATTGCTGCAAAGTTGGATAATCCTGATTTGCAGGAACGTACAGAAAAGCTAATTGTAGAAGAAACTGCTGCAATAGATGAAAAACTCTCTCTGTATATTACCCGATTACAAGGTAAGCGTATGATCCTTTCTATTGGAAGTTTCAAGAGTTGGTTGATTATCTTTGCAGCAAAGAAATTGGGGATAGAAGTTATTGCTATTAGTACTAAGAATAATACTGAAGAGGATAAAATTAGACTCAAAAGTTTGCTGGGTCAAGATGGCATAATTCTAGAGCAAAATAGTTCTGAAGAAATTTTACAGATAATTAACGAAAATCAAGCTGATATGTTAATTGCTGATAAACGCCATCAAGACGCTTCTCTCACAGCTAGGATTGCATTTCTAGATATTAATCAAGAACGCAACCATCCCTATGCAGGCTATATAGGAATCTTAGAGGTAGCACGAGAATTGTATGCTGCTTTTTACAATCCTGTGTGGGAACAAGTATGCCAGCTAGCCCCGTGGGAAGTAGGAGTAGAGGAAGCAGGAAATTCTCAACAGGAGGAAATTTGATGGCGATTATTAGTGTTACGAGTACATCAGTTGCAGTTAATCCCCTGAAGCAAAGCCAAACTGTGGGTGCAGTTTTAGCCTTTATGGGATTGAAGGGAATCATGCCTTTATTACACGGTTCTCAAGGCTGTACTGCTTTGACTAAGAAAGTATTAGTACAACATTTCCGTCAGACGATTCCCCTTTCCAGTACAGCGATGACTGAAGTTGCAACCATTTTGGGTGGTGAGGAAAGAGTTGAACAAGCAATCTTGACTTTGGTGCAGAGATCCAAACCAGAAATTATCGGTCTTTGTAGCACTGGACTTGTGGAAACCAGAGGTGATGATATGGGGCGCTTTGTCAAGGAGATTCGCCACCGTCGCCCAGAACTGGATTATTTACCAATTGTGCTTGTCTCTACACCGGATTTCAAAGGTACATTACAGGATGGCTTTGCTGGTGCAGTTGAGAGTATAATCAGGGAAATTCCCCAAAAAGGCTCCAAGCAAGACCCTTGCCCCACACAAATCACTATTTTGGCGAGTTCTGCCTTTACACCAGGGGATGTCCAGGAAATCAAAGAGATTGTTACCTCTTTTGGACTTGTACCTATTGTTGTACCTGACCTTTCTGGTGTATTAGATGGTTATATAGAAGATTCTTCTAGTGCCATTACAGCTAATGGCACGACTTTGGCACAATTACGCTCAATTGGTAGTTCTGTATTTACTTTGGCACTAGGTGATAGTATGCGCGGTGGGGCGCAAATTTTGGAGCAGAGATTCAATATACCCTATGAGGTATTTGGTGAACTGACGGGATTAACAGCAGTAGATAAATTTCTGCAAGCTTTAGCGGATATCAGTGGTGTCAGCGTACCGGATAAATATCGGCGTCAACGCCGTCAGTTGCAACATGTGATGTTGGAGAATCACTTTTACTTTGGGTGCAAGCGAGTTTCTTTGGCGCTGGAACCAGATTTACTTTGGTCAACAGTTTCTTTTTTGCGATCGCTAGGAGTTGAGATTCACTCAGCAGTCACAACGACACGCTTTCCTCTGCTAGAAAAACTTCCGATCAAGAGCGTCACTATCGGCGATTTGGAAGACTTTGAGCAACTGGCGGTTGGGTCTGATTTGCTAATTACCAATTCTCATGGAGTAGCGATCGCTCAACGCTTAAAAATTCCTCTCTACCGTCAAGGTATTCCCATTTTTGACCAGTTAGATCATGGTCAGTTTACCAAGGTTGGCTATCGAGGTACTATGCAACTTTTATTTGATATTGGAAACCTGTTTTTAGAGCAGGAAACAAAGGTTAAGCATTAAACACAACCAACTCTAATTATTTACTAGATACAATCTCAACGATCAACTTCAGCTTTGATAGTTACTGAAAAGCCGTATACGTTCATTGGTGAATATACCAACCAATCTTCAGCAAATTCGTGCCTAGCTCCTGCATTGACTCAAATAAAATCTTTTACTGTTGATGAATCCAGCACAGCTAAAAAAAACAACTGCCAAAGCGAGTCGTGTTACAAAAAAACTTCGCCGCCGTTTTGATTTCACACAATCTGCGATGCCTGGGTTGGGCGCACAATATGCGCTCACTTGGTTCGAGGTCATTGGCTACACAGTTTTATTAGAGCCAGATATTACTTTAGGTAAGCACCAGATCGGGCGGAGTAGTTATAGTGATGTGGTTTTGTATTACCCACTCTTGATTGATGGTATGTTTCCCATCAATCAGGGTGGATAAGATAACGTGAGTTCGATGAACCTCTCCCTCCCAGCCTGCCTCTGGGAAACGGAAAGGGAGGAGCAAGAAAAATTACGCTTTTTGCTCCCCTCTGGGCGTCGGAGAGGGGCTGGGGGAGAGGTCAAATAAGACTTGTCGAACTCACGTTAAGATAGTCAATTTCAGACACGGTAGTAGATACTGGAAGTAGATTTGGCGATGAACTTTACCATATTGCGTCTACATTTATAAATGAAATAGCCCTGGGGATTTAGGAATATCTAAAATTTTTGATCCCAACAAGAGGACTTTTGAAACATCCTCTTACTAAAAGCCTCTGAAACTTCAAGTTTGGAATACGAAATATTAAATTTTAAAATTAACTCCACCTGTTCTTGAGTCAAAAAAGGTGGAGTTAAGAAGTTGGAGAGTTGGTAAATTATCCTCACAAATAACAACTAACTAAATACGCGACTTGACAAATTTTTCCAATCTATCCATTCCCTTTTCAATCGTCGCCATATCTGTGGCGTAGGAAAGGCGAATGTTGTTATCAGCGCCAAAAGCAATTCCGGGAATGACAGCAACTTGATGTTCTCCCAGCAAAGCGTCACAAAATTCTAGGGATTTTAGACCGGTTTTGCTGATATCAGGAAACAGATAAAAAGCGCCATCTGGTTTTGCGGTACTCAATCCGGGAATGGCGTTGAGTCTGTCTAGCATTACCTGTCGGCGTTTAGCGAAGGCTTGGCGCATTTCTTCGACACAATCTTGGGGACTTTCTAAAGCAGCGATCGCACCATATTGGGCAAAGGTACAAACGTTAGATGTACTATGTCCTTGGATGGTACTCGCTGCTTTAATGATTTCCACGGGCCCTGCTAAATAACCAAGTCTCCACCCAGTCATAGAATAAGCTTTGGCAAACCCATTACTGATCAAAGTGCGGTCAAAAATTTCCTTCCCAAGAGAACCGATGCTGATATGTTCTGCACCGTCGTAGAGAATCTTTTCGTAAATCTCATCAGAGACGACTAGGATATCTGCATCAACTATTACCTGCGCCAGGGCTTTGATTTCATCTGGCGTGTAAACCATCCCTGTGGGATTAGATGGGGAGTTGAGGATAAATAGCTTTGTCCTGGGCGTGATTGCTTTACGGAGTTGTTCGGGAGTAATTTTATAACCCGTCGTGGCATCTGTGGGCACAATTACCGAAACTCCACCGACCAAAGTCACCATTTCGGGATAACTTAGCCAGTAGGGTGCAGGGATAATTACCTCATCACCTGGATCGATTAGCGCCACCATTAAGTTGTACAGAGAATGCTTACCGCCATTGGTGACGATGACATTCTCTGATTTGTAATCAAGACCGTTATCAATTTTAAGCTTACGGGCGATCGCTTCCCTTAACTTTGGTTCTCCGGCGGCGGCACCATACTTGGTTTTGCCTTCATCCAAAGCTTTGACTGCTGCGGCTTTAATATGCGCTGGGGTATCAAAATCTGGTTCTCCAGCGCTAAAACTACAAACATCTATTCCCTCTGCCTTCAATGCCTTAGCCTTGGCTGCGATCGCTAAGGTTAATGAAGGTGTTACCTGACTTACTCTTGCTGCCAGCTTCATTCTTACTTTTTTTTGGCAAATCTTCACTTATCTAAGGATATCCCAGAATCCATGCCAAGATTTGCTTTTTCTGAATTCGTTGGGGATTGGGGAGATGAGGCAATACGCTTCGGTTAAGGCAAGAGACGCGATGAATCGCCGTCTCTACAATAATCAGTCTTTTGTCTTGACGGCGATTTATTGCATCTTTGTTCTGGTTCGGGAAGATTTTTGCAAGAAGTCTTCTTTTGTTATTCCAAAAACGGCGAACCTGGTATTTGTAGCGCCGAAATTTTGAAGCGATCGCAAAAAAGTTGTGGTCAGCCAGATTTCTTATTGAGAAACGTTAGATAACAATGGGGGATTAGGTGACAGGTGATAGGTGACAGTGAATAACCTGTACCCTGTAACCTGTAACCTGTAACCTATTCCCTTCCCCATTCCCTAAGCTATCGTCACATCCGGCGACAAATAAACATCTTGAATGGTGTGAAATAGCTTCACGCCTTCTTCAAAGGGACGCTGAAAGGTCTTCCGCCCAGAAATTAATCCTGAACCACCAGCCCGTTTGTTAATTACAGCAGTGCGAACGGCTTCGGCGAAGTCATTTTTCCCAGTTGCGCCACCAGAATTAATCAGCCCCACACGCCCAGAGTAGCAATTCAGCACTTGGTAACGAGTTAAATCAATTGGGTGATCAGTTGTTAATTCTGTGTAAACCCGCTCATCGGTTTTGCCGTAACTCTTACCACTGGCTTTGGCAACTGCACCGTAACCATTGTTAGTTTCGGGTAATTTTTGTTTGATGATGTCGGCTTCAATGGTTACACCCAAATGATTCGCCTGCCCGGTGAGGTCGGCTGCAAGGTGGTAATCTTTATCTTGTTTAAAGGCGTTATTCCGCAGATAGCACCAGAGAATAGTAACCATCCCTAGTTCATGGGCGCGTTTAAAAGCTTGGCTGATTTCTTTGATTTGTCTGGTAGAATTCTCGGAACCAAAGTAAATTGTCGCACCTACGGCGGCTGCCCCCAAATTCCAAGCTTGTTCCACATCAGCAAACAATACTTGGTCAAATTGATTGGGGAAAGTCAGCAATTCGTTGTGATTGATTTTGACAATAAAGGGAATTTTGTGGGCATATTTGCGCGAAACTATGCCTAATGTCCCTAAAGTAGTAGCAACAGCATTGCAACCTGAAGCGATCGCTAGCTTGACAATATTTTCTGGGTCAAAGTAAATCGGATTGGGTGCAAAAGACGCACCTGCTGAGTGTTCAATCCCTTGGTCTACTGGTAAAATAGACAAATAACCTGTGTTTGCCAGACGACCAGTAGAATAAAGTAGCTGGAGATTACGCAATACTTGAGGGTTGCGATCGCTGTTGAGCCAGATTCGATCTACAAAATCTGGCCCTGGCAAATGTAGTAAATCACGAGAAACTTTTGCTTTGTAGGTAAGCAGGTCTTCTGCCTCTTTACCTAGCAATGACTCGATAGAATTAGCCTCTATGAGCGTTGTAGTCATAGCGTTTTCCTCAAAATTTGAGCAAATGACCTTTGCCTTTAAGATAGCATTTTTAATATTACTAACCTGGTTATGCAAGCATTAACTATATGTAAAATTATTCTGATATATAGTAATCCGATTTGATTTCTGAATCACTCGTAGAGGTAAGGAACTGGGGATTGGGGACTGGGGACTGGGAAGAAGGAATAAAGGTGTACTGAGTTTTTTTCAAAAATCAAATATGAGTCCTATAGCAGTCTTAAATCATTTGTAAAAACTTATTTAACTCATTAAACGTGAGATTTAATTGTCAAAATTTGCATTTTCTCCCAAGTAAATAACTTCTTAAGAAAGATGCGGAGTGATAGGATAACGCTAAAGACCAGAATTTGTCTCCAAGTTTGCAGGTTAATGGTCTTTAACAAAGTTGCTGCAACCATAAAGCTCAAACTTGTGAGCACTCCCTCTGCGACTATAAGCCTTGCCTGGTAAACATTACACCTGATAACTAGAGAAAAGATTGCAGCGATGACATAACCAGCGATCGCTAAAGAACCTAACAACTGGATGATTGCTGCCCATACAGAGAAATTAAAAAGATTCATCCTTGATATTGTTCTTTTTAGTCTTTGCTTGCTCAATTTCTTTTGCCAAAAAGAAATTCAGAATAGTTCGTAGTGCAATGATGGCAGCAAGTTTACCAATCTCATCCCAAGTTGGAGCGATCGTACTACGTAAAATGTCAGCAGCCAGTGAAAACTCAAGGGAAAGAGCCAGCCACATACCTAACCCTAAGCGAATTTCCTCTTTAGCATCGTTCAGCTTTTTACGGCGGCTAAATAAAAAAACTAGGATTTTGATTACGGCTTCCAAAACAGCGATACCAATGATAATGCCAGTGAAGATATCAACTGCTGTCGCAAGTACAGTCGTCAAATTCGTGACGAAAGCTTCCATATTGTTTATTTCATGGGTTCAAGCAAGAAAATGCCCACACACAAAGCATTGGCGATACTTGTCAGTGTTAAGTTAACAAATTCAATACAACCTGCCATCTACTAGCTGCTCAATCATGCTATCTTCGTATCCTATCTAGGATTTACAGAAAAGTAAAACCTATCTTCTCCTGATTGTGGTAATAATCGTTAAAAGAACAAACACAATTCTATGAGTAAGTTTCAAATCGATATCGACTTCAGCAATATAGATTTAGCTTCCCTGGAAACAGAAGACGATTTTGAAAGAGAGGCCAGAATATTACTACCAAAGGTACTGGTCAAACTAGGTGAAAGTGTGGGTGAAAAGACTTGGGAAGAATTACAACAAAAGCTCCAAGGAACTGGAGGTAAACTCAAATCTTCTCCAAGCGAGAAACGCAAGTTTATCCAAGAAACAGGAAGAACTTATCAACGAAATGCCAGTAAAAGGGAAAGACAAGAACTGGAAGACTATATAGTAGAGGAATTACGCCAGCACAAGCAGCAAAGATCCACCTAAGCTTGATGCAAGTGTATTCTAACTTCTATTTTTAGTAGTAGTTTTGGGAGAGTGCATTACGCCAAAGCAAAAAAAATCACAAACTTGCATGATAAGTTCATCTATGAACAGTTTAACTATGGAAAGTTGTGCGTAGCTTGTTTTAACGTGTCGCGGAACTACCCACCTTCAATGTACTCATAAGGTGGGGGTAGGGAGTAGGGAGTAGGGAAGACGGCATTGGTCGCGGCTTGAAACCACGGGCCTTTGCTATCGTCTTGAAAGACGGGGCTTGGTCAACTGTAATATCATATAACAAACTAAAAAGGAGGTAAATAATTTAGTGGCTACGAGGCGAATGACTTTTCGGTTATACCCAAATGAGCAGATAGAGCAGTCTTTGAGATATCACCGAAAGTTGCACAAAGACCTCTACAACGCCGCAGTCAATAACAGATTCACGCAATATCAAAAATTCAACCACAAGGTTGATTATTTTGAGCAGCAAAATTGCTTACCAGCGTTCAAAGACGTTTGGATTGAGTACAAAGAAATTAATTCTCAGGCATTGCAAGCAACTCTTAAGCGTGTTGACTTTGCTTTTGAGCGCTGGTTCATAGGGCTAGGTAAACGTCCAAAGTTCAAATCAATTCGCCATTACTCAGGGTGGAGTTATCCGGCTAAAAGTGGGTACTCTGTTGAGTCAAGTGGCGAGAATGGTTATCTGATTTTGTCTAAGATTGGACGTATTCAGATGCGTGGTCAGGCTAAGTATTGGGGTAAACCAACTACTTGCACTATTGTTTATCGCAATGGGAAATGGTACGCATCTATTACAGTTGAAATTTTAGATCAAGTTCTCAAGCCAGAAATTTTGCCTATTCTCAAACCTGCCCCAAATGTGGACACCAACACAAGAAAACACTCAATATTCGAGTACATGAGTGCTGTGTTTGTAGCTATCGTCAGGATAGAGATATCGCTGCTGCCGAAGTAATGCTTTATTGGGCGAAAGGCACTCTACCGGGGTTAGGAACTAGCCTCGCAGACGCAGAGCCATCTAGCTCTACTTCATCCACCAAGGCGCGGAATCTTGCTGGAAGTATGAAGCAACTAGGGGCGTTGAAGCGTCAAAAATCTGTGGAAGTCTTCGCTAAAAACGAACTGAGGGATGTAGAAACCCACAGTTCAGGCGAAGCCAACTGTGTGTAGTTCATGAATATCTTTGGCAATATTGCGCTTTTTTCTGAACCTTACTATTTGTAGAAATCTGGTTCAAACTATATATTGAGACTAGGTTTGAAAACGGAGAGGGGGGGATTCGAACCCCCGTTAAGTTTCCCTAAACAGACTTTCCAGGTCTGCGCCTTAAACCACTCGGCCACCTCTCCAGGTGCCACAAGTTACGATCATACTATAGAATCCCAGAAAATGCAAAGATAAAGAAAGATATTTTAGATTGAATCTGAAAGTCCTAATCCCACAACGCAAATCCAGATGTCCCGTACATACACAATTAGAGTTCGCGATCGCGCCACTGGCAAAACATACACCTTACAAGTACCTGAAGACCGCTACATCCTGCACACTGGCGAAAAACAAGGAGTGGAACTCCCGTTTTCCTGCCGCAACGGGGCTTGCACCGCTTGTGCTGTAAGAGTTTTGTCAGGAGAAATTTATCAACCAGAGGCGATCGGATTGTCGCCAGATTTACGTCGGCAAGGTTATGCCTTGTTGTGTGTGAGTTATCCCCGTTCTGACTTGGAAGTGGAGACACAAGACGAAGATGAAGTCTACGAACTCCAGTTTGGACGCTATTTTGCTAGGGGGAAAATTAAAGCGGGTTTACCCTTAGATGAGGAATGAATTCAGAAGTCAGAATTCAGGAGTCAGAATGAATTCTGTATTCTGGCTCCTGAATTCTGTTTCGATAAACAATTCAAAATCACCGAATTTGTAATGGTTGTAAGTCTTGGTGAGTGGGTGCGAAAAATAGTGATTTTGGCTTGTTTATTGCTCTTGGTGAGTTGCCAAGCTAAAAACCAACTGCTGAACAGTGAAGCCCAGGTGAAAGTAGCGCGGGTAGTTAGTGGGCAAAGCTTGGAAGTTTTAGGCATGGCTGAACAACCAAATTTGATTTCCCAAGTGCGGTTAGTAGGTGTTGATGCACCAGATTTGCGACAGCGCCCTTGGGGGGAAGCAGCAAAAGAACAGTTAGAGAATCTAATTGGTGGTGCAGAACAGTCGGTAACGCTGGAGTTCGATTTAGAAGCAAAAGACAAAATCGGGCGAACTCTAGCTTATGTGTGGAAAAATAAGGTGTTATTGAATGAAGAATTAGTCAAACAAGGGAATGCGATGTTTGTAGGGCGATCGCCTAACCACAAATATGACCAACGTTTAGAACGTGCCCAACAATGGGCTAGACTCATGGGGCAAGGAATCTGGAAACCAGAAAAACCCATGCGCCTCACTCCCGCTGAGTTTCGCCGCCAAAATCTTTAATTAGTGCTGAGTACTGAGTGCTGAGTGCTGAGTGCTGAGTGTTGAAGGGGAGAGTGGGGGAGTGAGTAAGTGAAGAAGTAATAACCAATGACCAATGACCAATGCCCCATGCCCAATGCCCCATGCCCAATGCCCAATGCCCAATGACAAATGACAAATGACAAATGACAAATGACAAATCTACAAATTTTTCTAGATATTGCGACAGAAGCGGCCTTGGCTGCTGGTGCTATTTTACAAGATTACTTGGGTAAGTTAGAAGACGCAATTATTGAAAAAGGACGCCCTGGTGATTTAGTCACCGCTGCTGATAAAGCCTCAGAAGAGTTGATTTTAGAAATTTTGCGTCGTCACTTTCCCCAGCACTCTATCCTCGCTGAAGAATCAGGGAAATTTGGTAATCAAGAGAATGAATACCTCTGGGCAATAGATCCTTTAGATGGCACAACTAACTATGCTCATCAATACCCATTTTTTGCTGTTTCCATCGGGCTATTAATTAATGGCGTTCCACAAGTTGGTGTAATTTTTGACCCATTTCACAATGAGTTATTTAGTGCTGCTGCTGGCTTAGGAGCAACGCGTAACCATCGTCCCATAAAAGTTTCAAAAACATCTGAACTGAATAAAAGCCTACTAGTAACAGGATTTGCTTATGATCGCCGCGAAACCTCTGATAACAACTACGCAGAATTTAGTCACCTCACCCATCTTACCCAAGGTGTCAGACGTAGCGGTTCTGCATCGCTAGATTTGGCTTATGTCGCCTGTGGGCGTGTCGATGGTTACTGGGAACGGGGACTTTCTCCTTGGGATATTGCCGCCGGGATAATTTTGGTACAAGAATCTGGAGGCAAAGTCACCGCCTACGATGGTACTCCCGTCAAAATTGAGTCAGGTAGAGTTCTCGCTACAAATAGTTATATTCACGACTCCCTCAGTAGCGAACTTTTACAAGTTCCGCCACTGTCAGCATGGGTGTAGCAGATGGGGGCTTTCCTCCCGACTTTGGGTAAACTAAGAGGAATCTAACGCTCCTTTGGTGCAAAAAAATCTATATGTCTTTCAAAATAGATCGTGGACTATTTAAATATGATTTCATAGATCATCACGCAATATTGTGCGTTCCAGTTGATGCGGATGTTAAAGAGATTCGCAAACGCTATCTCCAAGTCGCCCGCCGCTTACACCCGGATAGTAGTTTTACTGAAAGTGCTGAACAAAAACAGCTAGGTAACGAATTTTTATCAAAGCTGGTTAACCCTGCTTACGAAAAACTTTGTGGCGATCGCACTCGCACGGAATATATTTTAATTTTGTCGCAAATTGGCAAGCGCCTGGTACAAGAATCTACTTCGGTAACTTTAAACACCGACTTGGCTAGACAGTTAGTTGAGGCGGCTAATCTCGATCATTTCTATAAAAGTGCGATCGCGAAACTAGCCCAAACTCAATATGATTCTTTAGAGCAAGTGCTGCAAGTTATTGCCCAAGTTAGTGAGTTGAACTTAGTGTATTTAATGCGGAGTGCGGCTAAATCATCCGCAGCGCCGCCGCCACCTGCTCAACCCAAAGTCGTCCAATCAGGTACGCCTCAGCAAAATACACCAAAAAACACACCACCAGCGCCACCAAAAGAAGACTCGGTTGTAGAACAGTATGTTCGTCGCGCTCAATCTTTGATTGATAAAAACCAATTTGCCTCAGCCAAAGTAGAGTTGCAAGAAGCCCTAAAGCTAGAACCTAAAAATAGCCGCTGTCATAGCTTAATTGCAATGGTGTATTTGAAGCAAAATCAGCTAAAAATGGCAAAAATCCATTTTGACAATGCTCTAAAATTAGACCCCAATGACGAAACAGCTCTGCAATGGAAACCTAAAATAGATAAAGCTCTAGGACAACAACCTAGTGATCATAAGGTGACTTCATCCCCCAATAATGGAGATAAGCAACCAGATAAATCTGGTAGTGGTGGTTTGTTCGGTGGTTTGTTTGGTGGGAAGAAAAAATAATGGTGTATCAACCAGCAGCGGGAGCCAGGGATTTATTGCCCTTGGATGTGGAGAAAAAACGCTGGATTGAAGATCGGTTACAGCAAGTGTTTCACCGTTGGGGATATCACAGGATTATCACCTCAACTTTAGAGCGCATGGATACCCTGATGGCGGGGGAAGCAATCCAGCGTCAAATGGTCATTCAACTACAACAAAATGGCGAAGATGATGAATTAGGGTTACGTCCAGAATTAACAGCATCTATTGCTCGTACTGTTGTGACTCGGATGGCAGGTGTCACTTATCCGCAACGGTTGTATTACAACGCCAATGTGTTTCGCCGCACTTGGGAAAGTAGACACAATCGCCAACAGGAGTTTTATCAAGCTGGGGTGGAGTTGTTAGGTACTGGCGGATTGCTGGCGAATGCCGAAGTACTACTGTTAGTAGCAGATTGTTTGGCAGCATTGGGTTTGCAGGGATGGCATTTAATTTTAGGTGAGGCGGGAATTACCCGATCGCTCCTGAGTGCCTTTCCTGCTAATCTACAAGATCAAGTTCGCAGTGCGATCGCTCATCTTGACCGCATTACTATAGATACTTTACCCCTGAGTGACAAACTACGCGATCGCGCCCGAATCATCATGGATTTGCGCGGGCCAAGTGCAGACGTGTTGCAAAAAGTTAGTAGTTTGGATCTAGATGAAGAACAGCGAGAGGCAGTAAATAACCTCAAATCCCTAGTAGAATTACTAGAATCAGAGAAAAATTTTCCGTTAATCCTAGACCTCAGCCTCATCCAGACCATAGATTACTACACTGGCATCGTCTTTGAAGTTGTCAATGATACTGAATCCAAAGCCAGAGTTTTAGGGCGGGGTGGTCGCTATGACCAGCTTTTGGGGCTATATCATCCCCAAGGAGAAAACATACCTGGTATTGGCTTTGGACTCAGCATCGAAGATTTATACCAAGTTTTGTTATCTACTCAGCAATTACCACAGTCAACCCCAGCGAGTGACTGGTTGGTAGCACCAGAGACGGCCAGTGCTAACGCCTTTGCTTTTGCCTACGCGCAAAAACTCAGAGATTCTACTGATTTAGTGCGGGTAGAAATTGATTTGGGGGGAAGGGATGCAGAGGCTATTCGCCAATACGCACGCGATCGCAGCATAGCCCAAATTGCCTGGATCAAAGCTGATGGTTCACCAAAAATAGAACCATTGCGTTAGTGGGAATTGGGCATGGGGCATCGGCGGTGTGGGAGGTGTAGGAAGGATAAGAAGCTTTTTTATAATCTCCCCACACTCCCCAGACTTCCCCATCTCCCAACTCTCCAGTCCCTAATCCTCAAGAGTTTGCTCTTTGACGTGTTCTAAAAACTCTTCAAATGTACCTGTTTTCCCCTGATTGCGAAGACGTATAGCCATCGCATGAATAGCATCCTCGTCGTCTCTATGAGCCAATATGTACTCTCTTAGGTCTTTCATGGTCATTTGTTCAAAATTCCGCTTCGGTTGACTCATAATTCACCCTGACTTTTCACGTCATGTGGAAAAGAAGAGGCGGAACCTAACCCCCCAGCCCCCTTCCCTACAAGGGAAGGGGGAGAATTCAAAGCCTCTCTCCTCGCAGGAGAGAGGTTTGGAGAGAGGTTTTCGAGATCCCGTGAAAAGTCAGATAATTCACCTTTCCTTCTGGGCTAATTGATGCTTCTATCGCTTCACTAGCAATCAATAATGATTAACTCGCCTGAAGAAGACAAGGAGTTGATTTATCCTCCTGCGCCAAAACCCGATCACTGGCATGAAACGATCCAACAATGGTTGGAGTTAGTGCGAAAGAATTCCCATCTGTTGATCAATTGTCGAATACAGAACAGAGTCATCCTCGTATCAACTGTCAGGTTTTGTTGATTGATATGTTGAAGGTATTGGGTGATTCAGAAGAGTTTTCTTGTGACGATCTCGATCTCGCCTAAAAGTATGGTGTCGAACAATCGAAGGTGCAGAGATTTTGTAAAACACGATGTTTCTCTCTATTTAGAAAGTTATTACCTGAATAATATTCCGCTTTTGATTAGACCCATCCTAAAATTAAATTAGCCTAAAAATAGGATATAAAATTTTATATTTATAAATCCTAAAACATGCCTTATATAGGTTTTAGATATTTTACACCATAATAAGTCTTGTTGAATTTAAAAATTTGAAAATCCTATTTTTTGTCTCTAAACTATCATCAACTATGTCAACCCCTTATTGCTCCGTTGATTGAAGACATATAGACAGGCTTGAAAACCCTTGTACAGACTGGGTTATAAATTTCAGGACAAGTCTATTGCCTCACTTTTCCTGCCTCAGTATGACGAGTATTTATACTTAATGATGTCAGCCCTCAATTTGTAACATTTTATGTTGTATTTTGAAGTGTGTAACCTGCGGTCAAAGTTGTCTTAACCTTTAATTTTATATTTGAATTTCTAATCTTCTTTGATGGCAAAAAATGATATATATCAATTCAGAAAAATTGCCATTTTTCAAAAATTCACCAAGAAATTCTCAAAAAATATATTGACTTTATAGACATTTACTGAATATGGCGGCTTTTTGCACAAAATATCATAAGTGGAAGTTATAAGTATTTTAATATACAGTGTTGGCTATTTGCTGTTTGGAACTATGCTATTAGCTAGATAGTAGATGCATCTCAACAGAAAAACGAATGCTTAATATCCAACTGTTAGAACCCTAAATAAGATTCAAACACAGACCTGTTGTAATCCTTATAATTTAGGGATCTACATATCAGGCGTTCATAAATCAAATAGGATTCTTAATATCGGTAATGTGTGCATATAGTTTTTCTCCAAATTCCAAAAATTAACTGAAGAGGTAAAACCATGACTAACTTTCAGCTTACTCCAATTCAGAAGGTAGCAAGTGATTATTATAATGGCAAATTAGCCAAGGCTTTTTCATCTCCTGTTTTTGAAAAACTACATAGAGGTTTCACAGGAATTCCTAATTTAAATGACCTGTTAAATCAGCTTGATAAAGCTCCAGACACCAGCCCACCATCAGTTATAGCTATCCCACCTACTATTGACCAAAATATATATCAAAATCTTTTAGATCTTCAACTTCTGACTAGTTATATTAATGTTGTCAGCCTAGGTTTAATGTACGAGATAAAACCACAAGGCTGGAACATAACCGATCCAAAAGAAGCAACAGATTTTACAAGAAGTTTTGCTAATTCATCATTTAAGGTAATAACACAAGGATTAGCAGGAATTTTAAATATTCAAACTCAACTTGCATCAACAGTTAGGGAGTCAGTAACATTAGGACAAGCTCATAGTATAATATTAAATGAGCTTTTTGGTTCTTTTGGGTTTCCAGACTCAACAATCAAGCAATTGGATTCCATACTGACCCGTACAACAAAGAAATTATACGATTTGTCTATAGATTTCAGAACACAAAGTGAAACTTTAGATTTTGCAGTTCTGCTCTTTTATTTTGAAGAAGTTATGGGAATTAATTATAAAATCCCATATATGCGTCTTTTCTATCTAAGTGTAGATCAGTCATCATGGAGAGCATCAGTAAAGATTGGTAAATCTAGTGCATCCGTAGAACGGTTCTCTTTTAATATGAATTATACTGATACAAGACTAACGATGAATTCGGAACTATTGAGAGAATATCGTCCAGCGATGGAAGCGTACATTAAAGACAGAGTAGGTGACAATCTTCAAAAAATACAAGAATTGACACAACCTTCCATAGTAGACAGGTAGCTGTAGGTAACTGCAAACATAAATCGTCAAAACTTTCAGGATTTCCCACAGTCGGTATACCCATAATATTGCCGCTTTAGATGTAACTTAAAGGATAAAGTGTCCATTTTTTGACCATAAAGTGACCGCAGAACATAACCTGTAGTTAAAGCCTATTTGAAAAAACTGAATGTGAGATCCAGAGATTTTGTACAACAAAAAAATAGGACTTATAGCTTAATTGGTACTTCCACTTTATCCTTTAATTTCGCCCACTTTATTCTTTAAACAACATCTGTCCCGGCAAGATTACAGCACTTCCTTCCGGCGGCTATGAGGTACATCCCCAAAACTGAAAGCTTTGATAGGAGAGGGGCAAGAGGAAAACTGTATTGCATAATAGCCGGAAACACTGTATGGTTCCGATTTTTTACAACCTATCTAACTTTTTAAACAGCCTCTAAGAAGAATAGTATCATTATTTAGATATATAGGGATCTGGTTTGATTCCTTAAATTATTTGCGTAGGCACCAAAAGGCAACAGGATTGTAGAGAATTTAGTTTTACCAAGTTCTGTTCAAAAACAAAATCGTAGTCCTATAAAATTATGACTAATTTTGAAAATCTGACAATTAACCAGCTAATAAATAGTTTTAATAATAGCCAATTAGCTAAAGCTTTTTCATCTTCTGTTTTTACAGAAAACACCGGAAATAAATTACCGAAACCAATATATGATTTGCATCTACAAAATTTTTTAGACAATCACAGTAAAGCCCAAGAGGCAACACCAAAAACAATTATTGTTGTACCACCCACATCCAATATAACGACAGATATATACAATAATCTTTTAGCTATCCAATTACTGAATAATGTTATTTTTGTTGAAACTTTAGCTGAGATTTACCGCAATAATCCAAACGGTTGGGATATAGGTGTTCCACAAGAAGCTTCAGATTATATAATATCTTTTTCTAATGCAAAATTGAGAGTAATAACAAACCAATTACAAGACATTATAAGTTTTAATCAGGGAATTGCATCAAATATTGATCAATCATTAACATCAAGAGAAGTTCATAATTTATTATTAGATAAAGTTTTTGGATCTTTTGGTTTTCCACCGTCAACAATGAATCAATTAGATAACATACTTACTAATATAGCCAATAAATTTTCGAGTTTAAATTTACAATTTAAAACAGAAAGTGATACTTTAGATTTTCTAGTAGTTATATATTATTTTGAACCCATTCTGGGAATTGATTTGGCACTCCCGTATATGAATTTTTCCTATATTCGTATAAATCAGAAATCATGGAAAGAATTAGTAAGAATTGGTAAAGTGGGCGTATCTATAGAGAGATTAAATTTTCAGATGAGTTATTTCTCTCAAAAAGGATTGATGAATCTGCAAAAGATTAAAACAAATAGTGAAGGTTTGAATACTACTATCAGTATAAGATTAGGTAATAAAGTAAAAGCGATACTAGAAGAGATACAACCTTCCATAATAGAAGAAGGGAAATCGGACAAGCATTTGTGATACCCTAGAATAAGTGTATTTTATCAATACCTCTATGTAATGAAATTTGTAAGCATTGAGGTCAGGGTGATATTGACAAGTGTGGTGTATTACACACTTGCTGTTTGCTCAAATAGTTCATCAAGCTCGGATGCGGGGAGTGCCGCTTTCAATAGAATTGGCACTATTACGGTTAATGGACTTTGTTGGGCAATCGTTCAAACCCACATTCGGCAACCTAAGAAAGACTTGTTGTGTTGTAAATTGTCCTCTTCTACCCTTATCTCGTTGTCCCCACTCCCCACTCCCCACTCCCCAGTCCCCACTCCCCTGCTAGGCTAGAAATAGCCGATACAGAAAAGAGGGAATCGAGAACATGCCGCACACGATTGTTACAGAAGTCTGTGAAGGCGTCGCTGACTGCGTAGATGCCTGTCCAGTAGCTTGTATTCATGATGGCCCAGGCAAAAATGCCAAGGGAACTGATTGGTACTGGATTGACTTTGCCACTTGCATCGACTGTGGTATATGTCTCCAAGTTTGCCCTGTGGAAGGGGCAATTCTTGCAGAAGAACGACCGGAGTTGCAAAAAACTCCGTAATAGTCCATAGTCAACAGTCAATAGTCAATAGTTATGTTTGACTTGACTGTTGACCAATGACAAATGACAAATGACCAATGACAAATGACAAATGACTATTTACTAGACGTTCAAAATGTCCACGCTGGATACATCAAAGATGTGGATATCCTGCAAGGTGTGAATTTCCAGGTTGCAGCAGGAGAATTGGTGACAGTGATTGGCCCCAACGGTGCGGGTAAATCTACTTTGGCAAAAGCAATTTTTGGACTTTTGATCCCCCACACAGGCACAATTACCTTCAAAGGTGAAAATATCGTGGGGCTAAAGTCCAATCAAATTGTCCAACGAGGAATGTGTTATGTACCGCAAATAGCCAATGTCTTTCCCTCTCTCAGTGTTGAAGAGAACTTGGAGATGGGTGCTTTTGTGCTTAACGTTCCTTTGAAACCAATTAAAGATAAAATATTTACTATGTTTCCCAGACTAAGCGATCGCCGTCGTCAACGCGCTGGTACTCTCTCTGGAGGAGAACGCCAGATGCTAGCGATGGGAAAAGCTTTAATGTTGGAGCCTAGCTTACTGATTTTGGATGAACCATCTGCTGCTTTGTCCCCCATCTTGGTGACACAAGTGTTTGAGCAGATTAAACAAATTAATCAGGCGGGTACTGCGATCGTATTAGTAGAACAAAATGCCCGTAAAGCTTTAGAGATGGCTAATCGTGGATATGTATTAGAGTCGGGACGTGATGCGATCTCCGGCCCTGGTGAAGAATTGTTGAATGACCCGAAAGTGGGTGAGCTATATCTAGGAGCGGGTAAGAGACATTAATCTTTTTTAATCACTCTTGCCCCATTCAACATAACACCAGCTTCATAAGGGAGCTTCATCAGGCGATAGCGATGCCTCTGGTGGGCTGCGCCGACGCTATCATATAACTAAATACAAATCCTGCCACTGCCGCGACCGTCGTTTTCGATGCTCAAAGAATTCTCCCCAATAATCCTTGCGTTTCTAATCACATCTACAGCGAGTAGAAAGGTAAAACAGGACAATCATTCAGGAAAAATTGACCAAAATGTAAATTACCCGGATTTGTCAGAACCCCCATTAGCAATTCGTAATTCTTGATTACGTCATGGATGAGTATTTAAACCCAAACCGTAAGGTTGCAACCTATACAACCTATATCCGTATTGCTCACAAGCTTCAAACGTTTGATAGAGAAGAGGGGCAAAGGGGCAGGGGAGAAATCCGGGTATAGAAGTCTCTGACTCTAATGGCACTAACTGGTTTCTTAAATTACGAATTAGTAATTACATTGAGTGCTTTTGGCAATTTGGCATCCAAAATTTTTCTGTTGCAGTTTTAATTGAGATATCAACAGGGTTACAGGGAAATTGAGAAAATTCTACAAGGGATAAATTCCCGTCTCAAAACCCCACCCAATGGCCAGTTGTTGACGCCCACGCTCTCCGAACCACCCTAAAGTGGATGCAGCGCAAGCGTCATCGCTTCACCACAACTGGCTAGAAATCAAACAGAAAACACATAGTACAAATGAACTTACACAGATTTAAGTTGGGTGATGACAGGCATCACTTAGCCAAGAAGATCATATCAAAGCGATCGCACCATTTATTTAATATGCTTACCTACTTAACTTCTAAATTACGATTAATGTGAAGATTAAATGACTCTTAAATCGTGTAAAAAGGTACTCTTGTATCTTGCTTGAATCTGATATCTTCCTGAGAACAGCTTTGTTGTTATCAGCTAGATTAATGAGTCGAATTAATGGATTTGTAGGGCGACGTGATTTCTTAAAATTTGCAAGTGTAGTAGGTATTGCGGCTACTGCTTTTGGTGATAGCTTTTGGAATTCAGAGCAAACTGCTGTTGCTGATATTCACCCAGTTAACCCTAATCCAATCAGTCCGAATGAAGCCATCAGACGTTTACTGGATGGTAATCAAAGATTTATCCAGCAAAAACGTCAATATCCCGCTCAATCACTAGAACGTCTACGATTAGTTGCTAAAGCTCAGTATCCGTTTGCCGCTATATTAGGCTGTGCAGATTCTAGAGTACCTGCGGAAATCGTTTTTGATCAAGGACTTGGAGATTTATTTGTCGTGCGAGTTGCTGGTAATGTCGTCAGTGACACGGTTATAGGTAGTCTGGAATACTCTACAACCGTATTGGGTTCGCAGTTAATTGTAGTTTTGGGTCATAAAAGATGTGGTGCAGTAGCAGAAGCAATCAAGAACGAACCACTTCCTGGCAGAATTGGTTTAATTATTGAGAGCATTAAACCATCTGTAGAAAGAGTAAAGTTCAGAACTGGTGATAATATGCAAGATGCGGTTATAGCTAACATTCAGTATCAGACTGAAAAATTGCAGGAAAGCTCAACTATTTTAGCTAAATTGCTTCGTGAAGATAAACTAAAAATTGTTGGCGCTTGTTACGACATTGACACTGGTAAAGTCAACATTATTACTTGAACAAAACTAACAAAAATTCAGAAAAACCTAAAAGCAATGCACAGCCTAAGCTTGTAACAAATAAACCTAGCAGGAACCACATAACAAGGCCACCTGCCAGGAAGGTATAGTATATTCTGGCCATGTTTGATTAGGTTAGCGCTTATTTATAAAAAATAATTGCGTATCCCTAGATACAATAACTAAATACTTTGGGAAACACAGTTAAGAAAAGTTACTAAATAGGTTAATTTCCAATTAAAACCAATAATTTACAGAATGAGGACACGGGGCACGGTAAAATATTTACCAAATGCACCATCCCTATACTTCTCTATGAGAGGCTGTGCTAACGGCAAAGCTCAGTACAAGTGCCTCATGCCCCATAATATAAGAAAGCGCTTCACACTTCTTAAACAATCAGTTTTATTAGAACAATGGCGAGAGACTTACGGGGATTCATTAAAATTTTGGAAGAAAGAGGACAATTAAGGCGAATTTCAGCTTTAGTTGACCCAGATTTAGAAATTGCTGAGATTTCCAACCGGATGCTGCAAAAAGGTGGCCCAGGGTTGTTGTTTGAAAACGTCAAAGGCGCTTCTTTCCCGGTGGCGGTGAATTTGATGGGAACTGTGGAAAGGATTTGCTGGGCGATGAATATGCAGCATCCAGAGGAATTGGAAACTCTGGGGAAAAAACTCAGTATGCTGCAACAGCCAAAACCGCCGAAGAAGATTTCCCAGGCGATAGATTTTGGAAAAGTATTGTTTGACGTGGTAAAGGCGAAACCAGGACGGGATTTTTTCCCTGCTTGTCAGCAAGTTGTACTTCAAGGTAATGATTTAGATTTAAACAAGTTGCCTTTGATACGTCCTTATATTGGTGATGCTGGCAAGATTATCACGCTGGGATTGGTAATTACCAAGGATTGTGAGACGGGGACACCAAATGTAGGTGTGTATCGTTTACAACTGCAATCCAAGAATACGATGACCGTTCACTGGTTATCGGTGCGGGGTGGGGCCAGGCATTTGCGAAAAGCGGCCGAACGTGGGAAGAAATTAGAAGTTGCGATCGCACTTGGTGTTGATCCTCTAATTATTATGGCAGCTGCCACACCCATCCCTGTAGATTTATCAGAATGGCTGTTCGCTGGACTGTACGGCGGTTCTGGTGTGCAGTTGGCGAAATGTAAAACCGTCGATTTGGAAGTTCCCGCAGATTCAGAATTTGTCTTAGAAGGGACGATTACACCAGGGGAAGTTTTACCCGATGGGCCTTTTGGCGACCACATGGGTTATTACGGCGGCGTGGAAGATTCGCCGTTGGTACGCTTTGAGTGTATGACGCACCGGAAAAATCCGATTTACTTAACAACATTTAGCGGCCGTCCACCTAAAGAAGAAGCGATGATGGCGATCGCACTAAATCGCATTTATACGCCCATACTGCGGCAACAAGTATCAGAAATTGTCGATTTCTTCCTCCCAATGGAAGCTTTGAGTTACAAAGCGGCGATTATTTCCATAGATAAAGCATATCCGGGACAAGCGCGACGAGCAGCTTTAGCGTTTTGGAGTGCTTTACCACAATTTACATACACAAAATTTGTAATTGTTGTGGATAAAGACATAAATATTCGTGATCCGCGTCAAGTTGTGTGGGCGATTAGTTCCAAAGTTGACCCAGTGCGGGATGTCTTTATTCTGCCAAATACACCTTTTGATACCTTGGATTTTGCCAGTGAAAAGATTGGCTTAGGTGGACGTATGGGAATTGATGCAACTACAAAAATTCCGCCAGAAACAGACCATGAATGGGGTTCACCTTTGGAATCTGACCCAGAGGTGGCGGCGATGGTAGAGAGACGATGGGCAGAGTATGGTTTAGCAGAGTTGCAGTTAGGAGAAGTAGACCCGAATTTGTTTGGCTACGATATGAGATAATACCATCTCATAAAATACCTAATAAAGATACATAGTAGGGGCGTACATCTGTATGCCCCTACAAATGGTGGCAGAAAATTGAAGAAATTATTTACAAAAAAGTGAAAAATCCAGCATCAAATTTAGTGATAAGATTAGCATTAAGCTGTATTAGTGTAATCCTCAATACTGGTATAGCTAATCAAATAAGTTTAGCGAAATCAACTAATCTTCAAAAGTGCGATCTTCTTGCCTACGTCACCGATCCAGATCCACAAGGGTTAAATGTGCGGAGTGGTGCAAGTAGAAATAAGACAATTCTAGGGCAAATCCCTATCAACGAGACAGTTCAGGTTATTGGTGCTGCTGGAGATTGGGTACAGATTACTAATGCTAGCGATGGTTTTCAAGGAACTGGATGGGTATTCGTGCCAAAGTTAGGCTTAACAACGCAGGGTTACGGTACTAATGGTGTGGATTTATATAGTAGTATCAGTCAAGAAAGCCGAAAATTGAGAATAATTCCTGCTAATACGGCTGTCAAATTACTCGGTTGTCAAGGAGATTGGGCACAGGTGGAATATCAAGGTGTTAAGGGTTGGTTAACAAGGGAAGATCAATGTGGTGCAGCTCTTACTAGTTGTTCTTAGAACCCTACCCCGCAAACCTATCCATGCTTGCGACTTGGACAGATGCGGCATCTTTTCTATTTTCTACCTAACGCTGCGCGATCGCTAATGCTGCGCTAACTGAGCGCTGGCTTTCGGTATTCAGACAACTCTCGGCGTCTCTTCTGGAAATATACTTTTTCAGCAACTTACCCACAATCGAAATACCTTGCTCAATCTCCTCTTGCGGAAGGCAGAAAGTCAGACGCATCGCTGGATAACCCTGCTTATCGGGGAAAAATGCCGAACCACACGCCAGATAAACATTTTGTGCGAAGGCTTCCTTGCGAATTGTCCCAATCGGAAGATCATCTGGTAACTGTACCCAAAGAAATAATCCTCCCGTGGGAACTGTCCAGCGAATCTCTTCAGGAAAATAACGTTCCAAAGCTTGCAGCATCGTATTACGACTTTGCAGATTATCTGTGCGAAGTCGGCTGAGGTGACGGCGGTAATGTCCGGAAGCAAGATATTCGCTAACTATTGTTTGCGAAATACTGGATGTATGCAAGTCATGAAGCAACTTCTGCTCAATAATTGCTTGATAATGCTTACCTGTAACTACCATATAGCCCACTCGTAAACCAGGCATTAAAGTTTTAGAAAAGGTGCTTAAGTAAGTTACCAAATTATTTTTATCTAAAGCTTTAATTGGCGCCGGCACTGCATCAAAATTTATTCCTTCATAAGCATTATCTTCCAAAATTGGACACTCATACTTTTCGGCTAATGCTAATAATTGTTGACGATGATTTTGTGTTGTTGTCAATCCGGTTGGATTGTGAAAGGTACTAATGGTATAAATTAATTTCGGGCGGTGGCTGTGTAGATATTGCTCTAATAAATCTAAATTCATTCCCTCGGCAGTCATGGGAATACCAATAATCTTGGCTCCTAAGTTTTCTAAGATAGAAATTGCACCATAATAAGTGGGAGCTTCCACAATCACCCAATCACCAGGTTGTACATAGTAATTCATCGCTAATGACAACCCTTGCTGAGAGCCATTAGTAATAATTAAATCCTCTGGAAAAACCTCTAATCCTTGATGTACTAGCATCTGGGCAATTTGTCTGCACAGAGTTAGTTGTCCTTGAGGCATCTCATGAGGAAAGAAAATATCAGTATCTTCTTGTCTTAGCGCTCGTCTGGCAATGAGGTTGATATCTTTTGGTGGACGAGGATAACCGTAGCCAAAATTAATTATCCCTGGCTCAGTTTGTGATTGCACCAGTGGAGTATACATTTCATAAAAAGAACACTTTCCTGGTTTTGTAATTATGACATTTTGGGCTGGGGCAAATGTAGATTCTAGGTTGGTACTGTTCAGAGAAACACTGCTGACAAAATATCCCGAACCCTGACGGGCGGAAACAATCCCATCTGCTTCTAAAACGTTATAGGCTTCAATAATAGTGAGTTTGTTAACTTGTAAACTATCTGCCAGAGAGCGGATAGAAGGCAGGCGATCGCCATTTTTGAGTGCGCCAGATTTAATCAGACGACTGATGCGATCGCGGATCTGCAAATAAATCGGTTTGTGTGACTGCCGTTCTAACAAAATCTTCATTTTGGCACACTCGTCAATGACTGAATAATCATCAATATTGGCAATATAAGCTATTTGTACGAACTTTACCTAGTACAGTTGAGAGTTTTTTTACTATACCAGTTGAAACGAAGCTGAACTGTACTAGATCAAATCTGCCAAAACTGTACCTTCTCAGTTTAAAACTCTTACGTGAAAGTAAAAGTAATAGTTCACTATTTATCAGGTGCTTTAACTATGAATAAATTTAATTTTTTGTTAAATTTACAAAAATATTGGCAACATTTTGTTATCTGGATGGCTAGTGGTTCTGACCTCCAAGTGTGGCACGAATCAGACCGTCGTGGTCACACTTCTTGTTGGCACGCTTACGATCCAATCACAGGACGATCTGCCTGTTTTGGTTCTGAAGAAGAAATGCGAATTTGGATTGATAAGTGTTACTACAGATAGCATTTATTAACACGATTATTGTAGAGACGGCGATTTATCGCGTCTGTGTGATAAATTATCGAATCTTTGTGATCTAAAATTTTCATCAAAAAGCCTTAACCGAACCGTATTGCTATAGTAGGGGAACTAAATTCTATCTGTCCCTACCAAAAACCTGTATTCTAGACAATTGAAATATTCAGCGTGGTTCTAATTTAGCAACTCGCTCCTCTAATTTGTTGACTTGTTGCTTTAATTCAATCACCAAAGTTGCAAGCCGATCAAACATCCGATCTTGCTGTGATAAATTTCCTCTAGAACCAGTTGGCTGTCGTGGGGTAAGTGTTGTCCTTGGGGATGGAGACTGGCCGGTTCGACCTAGTTGAGACTCTATCTGATTTAACCGCGACTCAACACGATTAAAGTCCGCTTCCAGGTTATTGATTCGGGACTCCACTTGCTGGGATGAAGCAGTTTTGGGAAATAACCCAGCCCAGATAATTGTTACTAAAATACCGGCAAGTACTAGCACTTTGATTTTATTCATGTCAATAGCTAAAGTCTTACAGAGGTTGTTTGAAAAGTGTTTCGCTGTGACTTGAGGCACTTTTAGATCCCCCCTAACCCCACTTGAAAAGGCTACGTTGTACACACCGTAGCCCAGAGGGAGAGGAGCAAGTGGCGTGGATTTAGGAGGAGCTAAAGTTTTTTCTACCGACAAGAGGACTTTTCAAACATCCTCTTATTTATCCTGTTCTAAGTTAGAAAATAGCTTCTGCCAATCGATAGAGTTAAGAGTATTGTCTCCTTGTTTTACCTCAAATGTGACATTACAAGCTGTCGCTAGTTTGAGAGCTTGTACGCAAAGTTTTGCCACATCTTCACGGCTGACTTTTCCCTTAATATTATCACCTTGCTCGAATATTAATTCCTTACCTCCTGCCTCTTCAGTTAAAGCACAAGGTCTAATAATCGTATAAGGAATTCCGCTTTCTCTTAAACTATCTTCTCCCTTCAATTTCCAAGTTAAAATTCCTCCCAATTGGTCATTTAATTTCACTGCTGGGGGTTCTTCATCTAAATTAATACCGGGGCGTCCGGGACGGGTTACACCTGCTGAACTGACAAGGATAAATTGTGGTAAAGTTGTCCCGCCATAAGCTTTGACTGATTCCAATTGAAAAGTAAAACCACCAGGAGTAAATTTGGGATTTAAAGCGCCATCATATTCAAATTTGCTCAACATCAGTTGGAATGAACAAATTCTACTTTGCTCAATTGGCGGCGCATCTTTGACAACTTTTGCCCGAAATACGGGAATCAAATCTGCAAACGGAATGTGAATATCTATCCAGGTATTAGCTACCGTGTCAAAGGAATAGCTATAGCCAATACCGTCCCATTTTGTATCTGTTCGCAGAAAGATTTTATAACGCTGACCGTCACCTTTGACGCGCAATTTCACACCTACGTAACCAGATAAGTTGAAGGGTGGATCAAAATTCTTAGTTCTGACAGAAGCAAATCCGCCAGAGTTAGCGGTGGAGACATTACCAGCAAATAAGGCCGTATTTTCTAACAGTTGGATATTACTGGCACTCACACCACCCATGACAACATCATCCAACGCTCCCCAGTTATCTTTTAATTCTGCCGATGGCTTTGTGAAATCAAATATTAGTTTTTCGTTTGCTTGGGGTAAATATTTGGCCGCAGCTTGGACTAAGTTTTTGACACCTTGATATTCTACATTTTCTGGGGTGTCACCAACGATTTCTGGTTGGTAAAATTTAACACCTTGGTAATATTTTGCTCTATCTGCTGTATCTCCCTCAACTGGTTGTACGCGCACTGCTGTACAACAAACTACAGCTTGGATATCAGCCATAACTAAAGGAGTTAAAGTTTCTGGTTGAGTAATATCCGCAACTACTAAATCTATATCGTTACCAAGAATTGACCGCGCTTTGTCAATGTCTCGTACTAGTGCGCGAACTTTATAACCTTGCTCAAGCGATCGCAGCACTACTCGTTTACCTACACCACCTGTTGCACCCGCTACTAATATTACACCCACGTTTCTTCCTCCATTGGGTCTATATTGATTATCCTTAGGACGACCTTGGATTAACTGCTGTACCCAGTTAAGGAAAGGAATTACCTCAAAGTAAGTCAGGGTTTCGATAAACCTGCCTAAGTCCCATTGAGAACGATTTTTGTCAGTCATATTTGCGTCCTCATAACTTTCTTAAGTCTAGCCCAATCAGTCGATGAAGAAGTAGTTCAAGTATTATCTATTTTACACTTGATTAAGTACGGTACTGGTATTATTTTTTATTCTACTACTCAGCAAAATTTGGGTTCGGCATACCTGCTTTTACTGACGCAGATGGTATTTAATATAATCATGATTTTTTGAAGTTCAGTACCCATATACTTTAGCGATCGCTAACTGAAGATTTAGATTGTCAGCCATTAGGCATAATCGCATTTTCACTGTTTTCTGCGTTCTGAAGCTTCCTTATTATAAGTAATTGTCTCATTGAATGGATGACTTAACGTGTATAAAAATAACCAGAGTAGTAATAGTAGATGATAATCATCCCTTGGAACCTAAAGCAATTATCCCAGCCATGCAAATCCAAGGGTCTACTTTTTTAAAAAATGCATTTCATTACTTTTCAGTAAATTCACTGCAACAGTATTTCTCTAGAAAGGTACATAAAAGTATAAGTTAACTTTCAGGAAAATTACGATGAATTTTACAGACTCTATTAAAAATGAGCTAGTTTATTCTGGTATGATTGACCAAATTTTAAAGGTAGGAGATATTATTCCTAATTTCATTCTACCTAATGCTTTCGGTCAATTAGTAGAAATAGAAAAACTACTGGCTAGTGGGGCTGTAGTTATTTCCTTCTTCCGAGGTTCTTGGTGTCCTTTCTGTAACTTGGAACTAGCAGGACTCCAGCAAGCATTACCTGCAATTCAAACATTAGGAGCATCACTAATTGCTATTTCACCTCAAACTACTCGCCATACTATCTCAACTGTAGAAAAACATGAACTAACTTATGAAGTATTGAGCGATCGCAGCAATCATATTGCTCGTCAATTTGGGATTGTGTTTCAAATCCCAGAGTCTCTAAGACCTATATTAAACGAGAAAGGTCATGTGTTGCCTAGATACAATGGAGATGAGTCTTTTGAACTACCTATCCCAGCTACATTTGTAGTTGCTCAAGACGGAAAAATCATTTATGCTTTTGTTGATGCAGATTATACTAAACGGTTAGACCCAATTGAAATTGTGAGTATTCTACGAAATATTCCTATAGTTGGCAAAAGCTAGAATATCGATTTTAGATTTCCACTATTTTTTCCAATTCTTAGATAATACTCAGCTTTATATAGGACTCATATTTGATTTCTGAAAAAACTCAGTACAACTAAGAAGCCTTCTTGACTGTTGCCTATTGCCTATTCCCTGCCTACGCAAATCAGTTCAGAAATCAAAGCGGATTCCTATATCAGACTCATATCAGGATAATCTGTCATGATCGTATTTAGTAGAAATCAGGCAATTTTAAGAAATCGTTTTCTTTTCAAGAATTTGCCTGATTTGACGAATTTTCTCTAACGTTATCACAAAAGAATTATCAAAGATATGCAAAATGCTACTCTACAAAAAGCGATATTTGGAGCAGGTTGTTTCTGGGAAGTTGAAGCAGCATTTCGTCAACTAAAAGGTGTAACTTCTACAGCAGTTGGTTACAGTGGCGGACACTTTGAGAATCCAACTTACGAAGATGTCTATAGAGGCACAACTGGACACGCTGCGCGTAGGGGGAGCATGGTTGTAGACATTGCCTGACTTCCCTTCAGCAACCATTGTTCAATGCGATGTCTGACGACAACAAGCTATATATTAAAGTGGCGATCGCTTTTGATTAACCCATAGCTGGACGGATGGGCGTGAGATCGCTACGGAGCCATGCTTGTACCTGACGCGCTCTGGCTCGACTCTGTGATTCTTTTGGATACAAAGGTGTATCAGGAAAAACCTCGTCGATTTATTCTGCAATCGCTGATGACTCAGACAAATCGACATAGAGAAGAAGAGATGTGGATGTCAATGTATCCTCCTTTGGGGGGTAATGACTAAAATTAGCGATCAGACTTGAAAAAGCGGTTAGCGGGGCGGGCAAGTCCCAGATTTTCGCGCAGAGTTTTCCCCTCATAGTCTTTGCGGAAAATCCCACGCCATTGGAGTTCTGGGATAACTTTGTCTACGAAATCATTTAACCCTTCAGGCAGAAAAGGGAACATGATGTTGAAGCCATCAGACCCTTCCTCAATCAGCCATTTTTCCATTTCATCAGCGATGGTTTGAGGCGTACCGACGAAAGACAGCCCGCCGTAACTACCCACACGTTGAGCCAACTGGCGAATGGTCAACTTCTCCCGTTGCGCCAAGGCTACTATCCGCTCCCTAGAACTGCGTCCGGCGTTAGTTTCAGGGATTTCTGGTAAAAAACCATTGGGATCGAAGCCGGAAACGTCGTAGCCAAGAGCGCCATTCAAGCTAGCGATGCCACTGTCATAATGTACTAGGCTATCTAAATGTTTACGCTTGGCGATCGCCTCTTCCACAGTTTCGCCCACGATTACCAAAGCACCTGGAAGAATTTTGATGCTTTCTGGGTCACGTCCAATTATCCACGCCCGCTTTTTAATATCTGCAAACAAAGCCTTGCCTGCCTCCAAATTACCAGCAGGTGCAAACACCATCTCGGCAGTTTCGGCAGCTAATTGCCGTCCGGCTTCAGATGCACCCGCCTGAACAATCACCGGCCAACCCTGGACAGGTCTGGCGATGTTCAATGGCCCCCGCACCGAGAGATGTTTTCCCTGATGACCCAAAACGTGAATTTTTTCAGGATCGAAATAAATTCCTGATTCCACATCCCGAATAAACGCATCGTCAGCGAAGGAATCCCAAAGACCAGTTACGACATCATAAAATTCCCTAGCCCGCACGTAGCGTTCGTCATGTTCTACCTCTTCTTCTAATCCAAAGTTAAGCGCTGCATCTGGATTGGATGTGGTGACGATGTTCCAGCCAGCACGACCGTCACTGATATGATCAAGAGACGCAAAGCGACGAGCGATGTGGAAAGGCTCGTCATAAGTCGTCGAAGCGGTGGCTACTAGACCGATGTGTTCGGTAACGCTGGCAAGGGCAGAAAGCAGGGTAAATGGCTCAAAGGAGGTGACAGTATGGCTGCGCTTTAGGGCGTTGATTGGCATATTCAGCACCGCTAAGTGGTCAGCCATGAAGAATGCGTCAAACTTGCCCTGCTCTAATTTCTGGATGAATCGTTTCAGCGCTGGGAAGTTGAAATTGGCATCAGGTAAAGCTCCAGGATATCGCCAAGCGCCTGTATGTATGCTTACCGGACGCATGAACGCACCCAGTTTTAATTGTTTCGATCCGCTCATTATCCCTCCGTATATATGGTTTTAAACGCGCCGCTCTCCCCTGGAACCTCAATCTCTCAGGATGAGGCGGATTGACGATCAATTTGAACAAGTTAAGTTTAGAACACAGGCGCGATCGTACCCTTATAGGTGGCGTTGATAAAATCCTTCAATTTGGGATCAACAAGTAATTGATTGAGTTTTTGAATATTAGGCTCATTAGCTTTTGATCGCAAAGTTGCCAAACCCACCGCATAATTTTTGTTAGCCATCCCAATCTCGTCTATCACAATGGGGGTTAAAGATACCTTTGCTTGTGCAAGGAAGGATGCAGATATCACACCTAAATCGAGATCATCCAACCCTCTGACTAGGGCGTAATTGTCTAATTCCTTAATTTGGAGATTTTTGGGATGCTTGATCACATCTTGGACGCTGAAATACTCACCTGACTTTTCTTTTAAATTGATTACGTTAATATTTTTGAGGAATTTCAAGGCGCGATCTTGATTGCTGTCATCATTAGAAATACCGATTGTCGCTCCTACAGGAATTTCAGCGATTGATTTGATTTTTAGTCGTTTTGAGTATAGTCCGCTTAGGGTAGTATAACTGCGATTGAGCATGACAAAATCTGCATTGAGTCTCTTGGCAGCTTGCTTCATAAATGGTTCATGCTGGAAAACGTTAGCATCAATTTCCCCATTTTTGAGAGCATCATTAATCTTCACTGAGTCAGCTATGGTAACAATTTGAAAGTCTAAACCGTGGCTGGGAGCTATTTCTTTTTGAATGAATTTTAAAACATCTTCAGTGGTACTATTTCGAGAACCTACTTTTAGTGGTGTTGGCTGACTGGTTGACTGGCTGACTAATTGACTAGTTGGTGAATTCTGGTTTGGTGTACAACTGGCGAAAAGAATAGATGCGATCGCTAGTATAAAATAGCGACGTTTTATCCCTGTTAAACCTTTGTCTTTAACGCTCATCTCGATGATTTCCTAGTTTAGAATGAAGGCACGACTGTACCTTTGTAGTTGGTGTTGATAAAGTCCTTCAATTTGGGATCGACAAGCAATTTATTTAGTTTTTGGATATTGGGGTCATTTGCTTTTTCTGGCAAAATTGCCAACCCTGTTGCATATTTTTTATCAGCAATCCCAATATCGTCTAACGCAATTGGGGCGAGATTTATCTTTGCTTGGAGAAGGAAGGATGAATATGCCACAGCGAAATCGATATCATCCAACGCTCTCGCAAGGGCATAATTGTCTAATTCCTTAATTTGGAGATTTTTCGGATGAGAAATCAAATCTTGCAATGTGAAATACTCACCTGACTTTTCTTTCAGATTAATTAAGCCAAGGTTTTTGAGGAATTTCAAGGCACGATCTTGATTGCTGTCATCATTAGAAATACCAATAGTTGCGCCTACAGGAATTTCATCAACAGATTTTATTTTTAGTCGTTTTGAATAGAGTGCGAATACGGAAGTATAACTGCGATTGAGCATGGAGAAATCCGCATTGAGTCTTTTGGCTGCTTGCTTCATAAATAGTTCATGCTGAAAAAGATTAGCATCAATTTCCCGATTTTTCAGGGCATCGTTAATCTTTATCGAATCACTGATTGTCACAATCTGAAACTCTAACCCCTGACTGGGAGCTAGTTCTTTTTGAACGAACTTTAAAATATCTTCAGTAACGCTATTTCGAGAACCAACTTTTAGAATTTCTGTCTTAGTTGATTGGCTGACTAATTGACCCGTAGATGAATTTTGTTTTGGTGTACAACTGGTGAAAAGAATAGATGCGATCGCAGATCCTGTTGTTAGGATAAAATAGCGGCGATTAAACTTTGGAGAAAACATGATAATAATTCGTAATTCGTAATTTTTAATTCAGTTCAGAAAGGAAATTCTCTAATTAACAAAGTGAGATTTAATATTGATTTTCTTCCCAATCCCCAATCCCCAACTCAATGCACCTGTACTTCAAATTCTGCTTCGTGTAAATATTTCAAAGCTTGAGTTACCTTTTGACCTTCTAATTCAACGTGAAACTGACCAACTCGGCGATCGCCTACTGTTTCCACACTCCCACTGAGGATATTGATATCCACATCAAAATTACGGGCTAGGGTGGCGAAAATGGGTTGACTAGCTTGTTCTCCTGCAAAGGCGATCGTGGCAATAACTGCACCAGGCTTTGGTTTATAACCATTGCGATGGGGAAAAAATTCCTGCGCTAGAAATGATTCTGGCTTGGCGATTAAATCACTAACATATCCCTTTTCCACAATCTTGCCAGCATTGAGTATAGCGACACTATCGCAGATTTGCTTGACTACAGCCATTTCATGGGTAATCAGCAAGATTGTTAAACCCATACGCTTGTTCAAGTCGCGCAATAAATCTAAAATTGACCTCGTAGTTTGCGGATCAAGTGCTGATGTCGCTTCATCAGAAAGTAAAACTTTTGGTTCTCCAGCCAAAGCCCTAGCAATACCTACCCGTTGCTTTTGACCACCAGAAAGTTGTGCCGGATAAGCATCAGCCTTACCTGTCAACCCAACAAGTGAAATTAATTCTTCCACTTTAGTCCGGCGTTTCAGTCTACTGTAACCCATCACTTCTAGAGGAAAAGCAATGTTTTCCGCGACAGTTCTGCAATTAAGTAAATTGAAATGTTGAAAAATCATGCCAATGTGTTGACGAGCTTGACGTAACTTATCTCCAGAAAGTTTTGTCATCTCCTGTCCATCAACTACAACTGAACCCGATGTAGGTTTTTCTAACTGATTAACACAACGAATTAAAGTACTTTTACCTGCACCACTTTGACCTAAAACACCAAAAATTTCTCCTGGTTTTACCAGAAGACTAACTCCATCTAAAGCTATAGTCTTTTGGCTGTCTTGATTATAAACTTTGCGGACATCGGTAAATCCAATCATCTCAGAATTTCTCCACAATAAATTATTACTAACAACTTTTTAAGGAATGGGAAGTACTGCCCCTTGATATTTATCTTTCATAAATTCCTTGACTTTATCATCACGCAACAACTTATACAGTTTTTGAATTCTGGGATCGGTTTCTTTGCCTTTTAATGTTGTGACGGTAACAGCATAAATTGGGTCGTTAGCTGACTCCAATGCTAAGGCATCTTTATCAGTTTTTAATCCAGCTTGGACAATCCAATTACCTGTAACTCCTGCTAAGTCAACATCAGGAAGAGTAGGAATTGCTTGCGCTCCTGGTATCTCTTTAATTTGGATATTCTTGGGATTTCCAATAATATCTTTAGGACTCACAGGACGGACATTTGGCTTGAGTTTGATTAAGCCTGATTCTTCCAACACTTTTAAAGCACGATGGGCATTACTAACATCATCAGGAATGCTGACTAGGGCTTTATTTGGCACATCCTTAATAGACTTATATTTTTTAGAAAAAATACCTACTGGATTCAAGTGAATTTGGGGAGTAAAGGCATACATCTCGAAATTATGTTTCTTACCATAGTCCTCCATAAAAGGAATATGTTGGAAATAATTGGCATCAATTACTCCATCTTTTAAAGCAGTGTTATTCTGTACAAAGTCATTAAAAGTAACTATTTCGATATCTAGCCCAGCTTCATCTGCTAAATTCTTTTTGACAAAATCTAAAATTTCTCCGGCTGGAACTGGCGTTACACCAACTTTGATTTTCTCTTTAGCTCCAGCTGTAGATGCATTCCCAACTGGGGCTACTGATGGATTGGTAGTTGTATTAGCAGCAGAATTATTTTGAGGTGAACTACAGCTAGAAAATACTGTAGAAGCCGCAAATGATATAAATGCTATTAAAAACAATCGACGGTTAATATTGATGGAAATTTTCATGTGATCGCCTAATCTAATAAACAAAAATGTGAGCAGAAATTCATTTTTTATTAATTACGAATTACGAGTTATCTAGATTTACCACTTTTGTTCAGAAAACCAGTTGTAATTTTTATCTTTGACATCAATTTTTTTAGGAATGATTTTGAGTTCATAGAAGGTATCTGCCATACGTTGCAATCCACTCAAAACCTCATCTGTTACAGGTAACACCTCACGTTTACCACCACGTTCTTCTACAGTTTCCATTGTTTTCAAATCAATTTTATACAGCTTAGAAAGGAGTTTGGCTGAATCCTGATAATTGTCTCTAGACCAAGCACCAGCCTTTTCTAGCTCTTGCAAAATTGTCTTGAGAATATCTGGATAATCGCGCACAAAATCTGGAGCAGCATAATAAAAGCTTGGGCTTTCTAGTGGAGCTTTGTCTCCAAATACAGTGCTATTATCTGCCAATAGACGAGTGCGAAGTTTACGTTCAGCTTCAGCAGTATAAGGGTCCCAAATTAACCATGCATCAATATCACCACGATCAAACGCTGGTAAAGCCTCAGCTGGTGTCAGGTAAAGAGGTTTAATATCGCTAAATTTCAAACCTACTTTCTCTAAAGCACGCACAATAATATAGTGCTGACCAGAACCTTTTGCAAAAGCAACTTTCTTACCTTTTAAATCAGAAAGAGTCTTAATCGGTGAATTTTCTTGGACTAAAATAGCTGAACCTCTAGTGCTACCTGTACCGGCTGCAACTCTGACAAATGATTTATCTCCTGCTTGAGCAAAGACGCTTCCTGTACCGCCACCGCCACCAAAAACGATCGCACCTGCACCCATCCCATCCAACAGAGGTGCTGTAGAGGAAAATTCATTCCAGGTGACAGAAATACCCAAGGGTTGTAAGCGCTTTTCTAAACTTCCTTGCGCTTTGATAATATTTAGCAATGCCATTCCTTTTTGATGTCCCATTTTCAGCACTGTTAGCTTGGGTACTTGGGGTTGTTGTGCGGGTGCATCAGCGGAATTACTAGGAGTACAAGAAGCGATCGCTAAACTAAAACCTATACCAATAACAAAGAATAGAATAAAAGTTTTAATATCGTGATGTCGAAATAAGCTTCTTTTCTTGATAGCGTCTAAAAACTGATTTATCAATCGAGTGACCATATTTTTACTTTGCCTCTTAGCATTTTTGTCCGAATTTAAAATCTAGGTTATATGTAAAAAAAAGTTATAGCTCAAATTAAATATCGAACTTTCTTACAAAAATAGGAGTTCCACAGTTATAAAGGAAAATCGAACCATAGACAACGCAGAGTAATAAGAGTTTGAGAGGTATTTGGCGTAAGTCTTGAAAAATTAGTTTTATTAGATAAAATATGATAGAACTTACAATTTTAAAATTGTAGTGTTTTCCGCGACTAAATTTAAAATTTTTGTATATCAATCGAAAAATAGTTAATATTCTATTTAGCCAGAATAAATGAAATATTGATAAATTAATTTGGTAAACATAAATATTCCTAATCTATTAATAATTAGGAATATCTAAAATTATATAAAATCTAGCATTTTGTAAGTAAGAGAGTTACAAGATGTAGAATTAAAATCAGATGTTATCCCTCTTCTGTCACTTTCCGGGAAAGTGATCGCTAGAAGCCTCATGAGGCAATCAATACAAGCTATACTATTAGAAAAAAATAGGACTTGTATTTGTTATTAGAAAATAATCGCGCAATCGCTTGTTATACAAAAGCTCTAGATTTTAGAAAAGGCAAATGTTTTCGGAGAGTGACAGAAGAGGGTTATCCCTCTTCTGTCACTTTCCGGGAAAGTGATCGCTAGAAGCCTCATGAGGCAATCAATACAAGCTATACTATTAGAAAAAAATAGGACTTGTATTTGTTATTAGAAAATAATCGCGCAATCGCTTGTTATACAAAAGCTCTAGATTTTAGAAAAGGCAAATGTTTTCGGAGAGTGACAGAAGAGGGTTATAGCGTTTCCCAGGCAACTGAGGTACACCCAAATCTTGCTCACCAAGGTTAATAGCTTTAAAAACGTACCTCACTAGATCGGGAACCGCTATAACCCTCTTCTGTCACTTTCCGGGAAAGTGATCGCTAGAAGCCTCATGAGGCAATCAATACAAGCTATACTATTAGAAAAAAATAGGACTTGTATTTGTTATTAGAAAATAATCGCGCAATCGCTTGTTATACAAAAGCTCTAGATTTTAGAAAAGGCAAATGTTTTCGGAGAGTGACAGAAGAGGGATAAAGAGTTCCTATCTTGTGTCTCCTTCAACATCAATCATTCACACTCACAAGTTTGGGCAGTCTAGATATAGGGATATCCAAGAAGTAAGAAAGAACCTCTTGCCGCCAAGCATCATAAATTACTGGCAAATCATCAATTTCAATACCAATAGCTTTTTGACTCAACTGCCAATGATCCCGAAGGTAAGGATTGCGTCGGCGTTGACCTTCTTCATCTGCTTCTATGACTTGTGCAATTAAATCCTCTTTCTCGGCGGGTGAAGCTTGATCAAATTTACGTTGCCACCAATCCACAACTCCCAGGCGGTGAACAGCTTCATCTGGCAGGATTCTTTCTGCCGAAAATTTAGCTGAGTCTGGGTCATTAATTTTGCTGGTACTACTATTGATGAATAACAAAGCCACAATATGAAGTTCGTAATGCAACTCAAATGCTAAAAAGCCTTGCCAATTACGAATGGGTAAATCACCCATGTAATCCCAATGCTTCTGCACCTGCTTTTGGATATCCTTAATAGGGTCACGTCCCGATATAGCTTGCGCTCTTAAACGAGTATTTTGAGCATGTGCGCCATCATCACCTATTTGTCTACTCAAAAATAGCTGTAATTCTGGGTCAGGAAAGGAGTCGATTATCTTAGCGCAGACTTGCACAATAAACAGGTCATGGGCTGCACCAGCTACACGAAAGCGGTAGAAATTCTCTCTTTCCTCATCAGTTTCCGGCGATCTCGGTTCTTGCGTAGGCGTAGCCCGCCGCAGGCATCGCTTCTTCGGCAGATGAGGAGCATATTTATCAAGTAGTTTGTCAAAAATTTCCAGTTCTAAATCAGTAGTCCAAGCTGGACGAGTAAGTATTGCTGTCATAAAGTTTCCTTTAGGTAGTGGAGAACAATTTAATCCAAAATCTAAAATCTAAAATCTAAAATTCTTAGCCTCTAGCTCCTATTTTCAAGTTGGCGCTCGCTTCACTATCTACCGTTAACGATCGCACCCTCGGTATAATTTCCGCAGCAAAACGCTCCATTTCTGTGGCAAAAGGCTGGAATTGCAGCATGAAAGTACCAATTCCTACTTTGGTAAATTCAGCAATCCGATGGGCTACAGTTTCATAACTACCAACCAATCCTGCTGCTGTACCGCCATTGCTCCCTACACCAGGGTACTTAGCCATGTTTTTGAACATAACTACTTCCGAATCTACTCCTTTGAGTAATTCTGAGCGATCGTCTTGTGCTAGTACCATTGCTCTAAGGTTTTGATATTCCGCTTCTGCTTCTTCGTCTGTCGGTCGAGCAATGACAAAAGCTGACATGGCGAAGCCCAGAGGTTGAGAGCGAAACTTAGTTTTTTGAGCAACAGCCGCAATGGTTTCGCGGATGACTTCAATCGGACGACCATTGAGGAAAAATGTATGGGCTTCTTTTGCAGCTAGTTCTTGGGCTGGTTCTGACTCTCCCCCTAGATACACACGCGGATGTGGTTTGGCTACAGGTGGAGGATTGAGCTTCAAATCATTGATCTGAAAATATTCACCGTGAAAGTTGACTTTTTCTCCACTCCACAAAGTTTTTACGACCCTAATCCATTCATCCGAATAGCGATAACGCTCATCATGAGTAAGAAAATTTATCCCCGGTTTTTCCATTTCTGGCTTGAACCAGGCACTTACTAAGTTAATCGCAAAACGTCCATGACTTATAGCATCAATACCTAAGGCCATCTTTGCTAAGACGGCGGGATGAAATAGTAATGGCTTAACAGCTGCAATAATCTCGATAGAGTTTGTTGCTTCTGCCAGTGCTGCTGCTGCTGTCCAAGTTTCTAGCTGGTCAAGTTCTTGGTTCCTGGGATTGATGATATGTTGCGCTATTAAAGTTGTGGTAAATCCGCACCTTTGGGCCAACTGGATTAAATTCTTGGCTCGTGAGTAACTAGCATCACGAGGTTCAAGAGGATGGTTCATCACGCCGCAGTTACCGTAAACGGGAATCCAAATCCCATAGCGTGGTTCAGACATAGTTTTCTAGAACCTTTGTAGTAGGCACTAAAACTTTATTTATTTTTGTACCTGGGTTAAATCATACGATAAATCTATCGAGCTACCGTAGTATACTATGAGATTTGCATAGATGAGGATAAAAAACAAGGGGGTATCTGGATTCTGTGGTTGGGGACAGGGAACTTGAGGAAAGGAGAATATATTATTGAAAAAGGCAGTTCTTGCAGATAGCGCAGCGTAAAGCCTTCTCTACGAGAGGCTCCGCCAACGGCATGGCTTCGCTTAGAGCGAGTCCGCGAGCGTCGGGCAGCTATACTAAAGGAACTTTTTCGTCGGGGATCTAGCCCTGATTTAAGCACTTTAGTGCTTAATACAAAATCCTTTAACCTGTAAAAAGCTTGAAGTAAGTAAAAAGGAGTGACGAGATTTTATAGTATTGACACCTCACCCATCACTCCTTATAACTTGCGCGTTGATTAGCTGTTACGCATTGTTAAATTACACCAGCTTACTACTTCATTTATCCTCTAACTAAAGAGGCGGATAATTATTAAGTTAGTTTGTGCTTTTCTATACAAAAAGTTGTAAATGATTAATATCTATTATGCAATTCTATAGGATTACTATTTGAATTCTGAATACACCCTTGTATCTTACTAAGAAGTGGTAGACCGTCACACCCTACCAATGCAAAATCTGGATACCCGTATCAGGCATCACCAAATCAGCGAAGCAGTTCCCCAGTTGCGTCAACTTGTTTTCAGGTTTTTCTTTTGCGATCGCACTTGACCTTCAAGACAGTCGCTACGAGATCAGCGATCGCACTCATCAAGCAATTCACCTTTATAATATCAGGCGATCGCACTTCAAGAGGTGTAGGGTGGGCAAATTCTGATAATTTGACAAATTTCAAGTCTGTAGGAACTTCCGCCTTCCCTGAAGCTATATAGGGTGCGTTCGCGACAGCTTAACGCACCGCACCATACTGTTTATACATCCGTCCAATTAAGAGAGCCGAGAGAAGCTGGCGACACCTTGGCTTCGAGTGCATTTTTGAATTTCCCATCGAGTTCGTTTGCCGAGTTCTGGTTAATGAAGCCGAGCATTTTTGACAACTGGTAAACTATATTTATTCCGGTACCTTGATAGCTGTTCTGCTTGCGACCATCGTCGGTCAGCATATCCCCCGATACCCAAACACTGTCTAGTTTCTTAAGGTCGTACTCCGCATAATATTTCATATTAGACAACCAAGTTCGGTTTGGAACTTCCCCATCGATCGCTATTAGTCCAAAGACATAACCTTGGTTTCCGAGATCCTCCCAGTCTCGAGCATTTGTGTTTTTGCTTGCTTCTATTCCCTTTGCTTCCAGTTGTGCAAGCGATTGGAGGCTTTCATACTTTTGGGTTGTGTAGTGTCTAAAAGTCCATTTTTTGTCCACATGTTTCTTCCCAAATTTAGGGTCTGGTTGAGATGTCAAGTCTTCGATGTTGAACTCTTTTTGATTCCGGGCTTTAACAAAATCCACCAAAGCACGGGCAAAGTTAGGGTCATTGCGATCGGATTCGTCCAGTTGTTTCAAACCGTCAATTATTTGCTCTTTTTTAAGCTTGCCCTCGACCATGACCGTTTCTAGGCTGTTGACCAATTCTGTTACCTCTTTGCGTTGAATGATACCTTTGGTGAGGACTCCATTTTGCTGCACAACGTGGGTCAACTCATGCGCCAACAACTCCTGACCGCCCCGACTACCTGGGTTATATTCCCCCTGTCGAAAGAACACATCCTGTCCCGTTGTGAAAGCCCGCGCCTGAATTGACCGATTCAACTGATCGGATTGACCATCCGTGTGAACCTTCACCCCACTGAAATCTGCACCAAACGCCTGTTCCATCGGTTCGCGGATATTGTCTGCCATGATTTGTCCACCCCCCCGCGCTTGGTTAATGGACGCTTCCAAGTCAGGTGCAGAAGCCATCCCAGCCTCAGCCTGACGCTGCATCATCGGCTTCATCTGTAATTCTTCTTCTTCCTCTGGCAATGCTTCTCGTTGCAGTGTATTGTCCAGAGATTTCATTTGCAATTCTTCCTCATCCTCTGGCAATACTTCTCGTTGCAGTGTGCTATTGTCCAGAGATTTCATTTGCAATTCTTCTTCTTCCTCTGGCAATGCTTCTCGTTGGATAGACTGATGATTTACAGGTTGCGCCATTCTTTGCATTACCTGCTGTGCTACGCTATCAGCTTCCTGTTCGTAAATGTCTCCAGGCTGGCTAATTGAGAGTTTTGCTTGGCTACGCAGTGGTATGCAACTTATATCATGAGTAAGTGGCTTATCGAGTGGTTGTATTTTTGGAACCGCTTGGCGTGAAATTGCCGACGACTCCAAACCAAAGCCGGGTGTCGGATGTTTCAGAGATGGAATTGAGAAGTCTGTAGTAGTTTTTTTCTGCCGACTAACCTGTTCTCTCATTTTCTTCTCCTGATACCCAAGCAGTAGCTAGATGAATATTTTCCTGTTACCAATACCTAGATTACTGCGATCGCACTTTTAGCACAATTGCTCAAAAGTCTGAATCTAGGCAAAAGGCAAGTTCGACTTTTGGCTACTTTTGATTCTGACGCAGTACCTTTAGCCTTGATTTTAGGAGAGGTTTTTTTATTTATGGACTCAAATCAGCAACCAAGTTTTTTCACATTCGATGGAGATGTTGGCGGTACTGCTGGATACGCGGGGGTTTCGGCGGCATCTGATGCTAGCAAGACAGCTATTGCTGCGGGTAGATACCTCAACGACTCACGGCTTTTGAACCAACTTACAGAACACGTATATAAACTTTTGCTAGAAGACTTGCGATCGCAGCGAGAAAGACTTGGTAATTATAATTCCCAAAGGTGGTTGTGATGGCTACAGGCGCTAATAACGGCAACATTACTCACGAATTAAATTATGTCACTACTAATCGTTTTTACGTTGAGATAGACAGTTCTATTGCTGCATCTTTCGCCGAATGTACAGGATTAAGTATTCAAATTAAGAAAAATGTTTTTCAAGAAGGTGGTGTCAACGACCAGCAAAGAATTTATTTAGGTCATACAGAATTTGCAGACATAACTCTTAAACGTGGAGTTACCGATCATCCAGGTTTTTGGAACTGGATGAATGCAGTTTTTGATGAACAAAAGAAAACATCTCGACGCAATGTCAACATTCTGATTTTCAATCAAGCTGGTGAAACGATGATGAGTTGGACTTTGATTGGTGCTATTCCTATAACCTGGAAAACACCAGCACTCCAAGCAGATGGCAAAGCAGTTGCCATTGAAGAATTAACTTTAGCTTATGAAGGTTTACAAGTAGCAAGAGCGACAGGAGGAGGAACTTCTGTACAACGAAATCAAAAAACAGGATATTTCGTTTCTAGCTAATTGCCTCTTTTGAAACTATAACTATGCAAATTATTCAATCTCCACTGGGAAACAATATTCATCCACTTGGAATAATATCATCTTTATCTAATTCTCATAGAATGTTATTGAGAAAAGAGTCTCATTCTCTGAATCTACGAAGTAATTTTATCAGTCCCATACAAACTAAACCAGCATTAGTAACATCCTCTAAATTTTTCTTATCTCGTGAACATGAACCATCGATACAACCATTAATTGGTTGGGATACTCAGGATATAAATAGTGAGTTTTCACTACTTAAGTTGGATTCTTCTGATTCAATAACTCCCCCAGGAAATAGTAATGAAACAACAAAAGACAGTATTCCAGAGATAATGCCAACTCGCATTGAGAAAAATACGGGTAATGATGCATCATCAGAAATAAATCTTAAAGGTAAATCTAAATCTAAAAAAACAAATAAATCTCAACAGCCACCAGAAAAAAAGTCAAAACCGAAATCTAAGACTAAAAAAACAGTTAAATCATCAGTGGCTAAGAATGTTGAGAAACTTATTGATAAAAGTAACGTTCCTATTAGTTTTAATGAAAATAGCTTATTAGCATCAGATGAGCCTCTATCGATTAAGCCTAATTCGGAACTCGATCCTTTACAACTTGATATTGCTTCGGAACATACTACAACTAGCAATAACTCTGTTAATAGTATAACGACATCTACTTCACCTAATATTGAAGATAAATCGATTTCCCTCAAGAATATTACTAATGAAAGTCAGCAATTAAACTCTGAGTTACCATATAGTTCGCCTAGTGCAGAGTCGTCTGTCACAGAAAGTATTTTGATATCACCAGAAGAGATTAATTTAGACGATACTATAAGTGAAACAGAAGATACTTCGCCTCTAGAATTCACTTTACCTAATAATTTAGAGCAAACAGTTGTCCCATATATTAACTTTAGAGATAATGAACAACAAATAATCACTGAAGCATCAGAATCAGTTAATATCTCAGATATCCCAGTCAGCCCAACGCCACCACAACAGGATATTAAATATCAAGTTCCTTCTATAGTTGATAATCAAAGCACCACTTCCCAAACAAATTTAATCCAGAAAAAAGAGGTGTCACCAACCGTAAATTCTTCATCGCAGCCAGAAGAATCACCACATACAAATAGAAATTTTGAGGCAATTCCAGCCATTGAACCAGACTTAATATCAGAAAGTGCCGCAAAGGATTTTGTCAAAGATAATGCTGTGGCTGATAATTTTCTAGAAAATGCAGCTTTATCTTCAAAAGTTACCCCAATTGATGTTGATGACATAGTTCATTCTTTGGCGAATGATGAAAATATTGTAGGGACGGATAGCTTTGCGCTCAAAGCAGATGTTGCTCTACCTAATTCTGAATCTTCAGCCGCTTTATCATCAGCATTTACTTCACCTGAAGTTGATGATGTACCTACCTTAGTCCATACTTTAGCGAATGATGAAAATATTATAGGGGCGGATAGCTTTGCGCCCAAAGTGGATGTTACTCTACCTATTTCTGAGTCTTCAGTTGTAAAAATCCCTATTACATTACAACAGGAAATTGATTCTAGTGTTACGAGTGAGCCTCAAGTCAGTGCGCCTGTTGAGTTAACACCTACCTCCGCTAATATTGGAGATACACCTAGTTTATTCAGAAACTCTGATAGCAATGAACAGTTAGTCACTTCAGAGTCAAAATCTGCTATATCGGTTAATGTTTCAGATGTCTCAGAAAATATGAATTCACTGGAACATGACAGCAATATTGAGAATACTACCAGCGAGTCTACAGAAAATCTGCCCATATTAGCGCTACCTGAGATTAATGAAACAGAAAGAATTATCGCCACATCACCTGAGATTGTTGAAACACCAGTAGTTAACGCCACATCGTCTGAGATTGTTGAAACACAAGTAGTTAACGCCACATCGCCTGAGATTGTTGAAACACAAGTAGTTAACGCCACATCGCCTGAGATTGTTGAAACACCAGTAGTTAACGCCACATCGCCTGAAGTTGCTGAAGCACCAGTAGTTAACGCCACATCGCCTGAGATTGCTGAAACTGAGAGTATTTTCAGGGAAATTATTGACAATGAACAACCAGTAGAATCAGAATTTCCCTTTGCAGTAACAAATCCTGAAATATCAACCTTTGTTGATACCTCAGATAATCCAGATATCCCAGAAGAACCAACTTCCTCACAAAATGAGGTAAGCACAGTACCTAAAGTTGAGCAAAATACGACTGTAGAAAATTTGCCAGCACCTAAAGGTTATGCTACTGGTGGTCATGTGACAGACTCCCACGTTGAAAATCGTCAGCAAATAGCACCCTCGGATACTGTACCAGCAATGCTTACGCCTGGGGAGTTTGTGATTAATACCAGAGATGCACAGAAAAATTTACCTCTACTACATCACATCAACACTGGTGGTACACCGCAGGATATTATCCTTCCAAGTTTACAGACACCCAATTTTAAAGAACCAGAAGAAACAACTTCTCCAGAGACTCCGACTAAAGTCGATTCTTTTCCAGACACTTCATTACAGCTAAAAAGCGCTGAGACTAACTCATCTCAAATATCTAATCCTTTTACTCCTGCTTCCTTGGGGTTAGATATTGGAAAACAGAAACTTTCGATACTCAATTCTCCACAGCTTAATCTTCTTCAAAACCAAGCAATTGATGTAGGTGAAACTTCACCTCAATATTCATCACCTCCTCTGATTTTCCGAAAAGCAAATTCCAGCATTAATACATCTGCTCAATGGTCAAATACACCTTCTCAATGGTCAAGTGTTGAAGATTTACTAAATGAAAATAATGATGAGTTCACTAGCTTTAATTTTAATGATGGTGAATCTAATAGCAAAAATTCTGAATTTTCTCATGTCTCAGAATCGCCACAAATTTTTGCTAAACATATTCCTACATTTAGAGGCTTTGCTGATGGTGGAGAAGTCACTCCACCCGACATATCTAGAGAAATAGAACCGATAACTGAGACGATAGAGAGTATATCCTCGTCTTCTGAAGAAGGTGATAAAGATGATACAGCTAATCTTGAAGCTCTAGCCCGTGAAATTTATAGCAGATTACGACAACGGATAGAAATTGAGCGAGAGCGTCATGGCGGTTACTCAGGTAGATTACCTTGGTAAATTTGTATTTAAGAATTAGTTTTTGGAGAAATATTCAAATGGCAACTCCTGCAATTATTGTTATTCAAAAGCGTCAACCACAACTTGAGAAAGCCAAACTTGTAGCTTATAACGGCGAAGCACCAGATATTGAATTAATGTTTAATCCTACAGATATTAGTTTTGCTCGAACTGTGAAGTGGGAAAGTAAGCAAGGTAATAGAGGAACTACTTTACTTCCGAAGGTGAATTTTTCTGGTGTTGAGCCTTATAAATTTACACTCAAACAGTTACTATATGATACTTATGAAACGAAAGAATCGGTGATGAAGAAGTATATAGATAATATTAAAAAAGGAGTAGAAACTATTAATAGAACGACTGATAAACGCCCACCTGTTTACATATTGACATGGGGAACAGAGTATTTTTATTGTGTAATCACGAGTTTAACTTACACATTAAATATGTTTCTGAGTGATGGCACACCAGTCAGGGCGCTGGTAGATATAGCATTACAAGAAGTAGATAAAAATAACCTTCCTGGAGGACGCGAATCTGCTTCTAAAGGCGCAAGTCGTCAGCCAAATTCCAAACTGGGAAAAACTACTTAAATTTTAGGATTGTTTGAACATTTTAAATTTATCGAACAGAATTCAGGAGTCAGGAGTCAGAATACAGGAAAGGTATTCTGTATGACTGGCGGATAGCACAGCACAGCGTTAGCGAGTCTTGCCTACAGCACGCCAAGGGCGAACGAGCGTCACGAGCGTCTTGATTCTGAATTCTGAATTCTGCATTCTGCATTCTTCTTCAATAGATTACTACTTATGCCTCCTAAAAAAAGCCTTTATCTAAGCGAACCTAAAATCCAGATAGAAGGACAAGCTGCTTCTCCTGAATTAATGAAGGATGTGTTGCAAATCACAATAGAAGAAAGCCTTCATTTACCAGCAATGTTTACGCTAGTTATACATAATAGCTATATTCCCACATCTGACCGTTCAGAAAACAGGGCTTGGCGACATGAGCAGTTGTTTAAAATTGGCAAAAAAGTAAAGTTGGGTTTTACTTCGAGTACGACTCAAGATAATAATTTTCAATATGAGGTAGAAAAAGTTCTGATAGAAGGCGAAATTACAGCGATGGAAGTTCACTTCAATGAAAAATCGGAAGCTGATATCATTGTTCGCGGTTATGATATTTCCCATCGTCTACACAGAGGTCGCTATAATCGTTCTTTTTTAAATGAAACTGATAGCGATATCGTTAAAAAAATAGTTAAAGAAGTAGGCATAAAACCTGGCAATATAGAGCCAACTGGCGAAGCTCATAAATATGTATTCCAAGAAAATCAAACTAATATGGAGTTTTTGCGAGAAAGGGCTGCCCGTATTGGTTTTGAATTATTTATTACAGAAGATAAACTAAATTTTTGCAAGCCAAAAACTCAGGGAGATTTACCACTAGAATGGCTAGTTGATATTAGTAAATTTAGTACTCGCGTCACCAGTTCTGAACAGGTGAGTTCTGTGGAAGTGCGTGCTTGGGACTATACCCAGAAAAAATTGATTAGCGGAACAGCCAAGAAAGAGAAGCAAGTAACCGAGACAGGTAATCAGCTAGGAAGTAGTACTAGTAATGCATTTTCCAATCTTAAGTCACCGAAAATGATTGTTGTTGATAAACCAGTTGCTAGCAAAAAACAAGCAGAGACAATGGCTCAGGCTTTGTGTGATGAACTGGGAGGAGAATTTGTTTATGCAGATGCCAAAGCATCAGGGAATCCTGAGATTCGTCCTGGACGAGTTGTTAAGCTTCAGGGTATGGGCGATCGCTATAGTGGTAAGTATTATGTTACAGAAACCCGCCATTTCTTCAGTCAGCGCGTTTATGAAACTGAGTTCAGCGTGCGGGGACTCCGTTCTGGTAACTTATTCACAACTCTATCCCCAGAAAAACGCCTACAGCCATCTGAGACTTTATTAGTGGGGATTGTGACTGATAACAAAGACCCAGAGGCATGGGGTAGAGTAAAGGTCAAGTTTCCCACTCTCACTGAAGATCATACAAGTGACTGGGCGAGAGTTGTAGCTGTGGGAGCAGGCCCTAACAGAGGTTTTGACTGTTTGCCAGAGGTGAACGATGAAGTTTTAGTAGGTTTTGAACATGGCGATATCCACCGTCCCTACGTCATTGGTGGGGTATGGAATGGCAAGGATGCACCACCAGAAAAAGTAAGGGATTCAGTTACAAGTGGTGTAAGATTACGTACCATTAAAACTCGTGTAGGTCATGTTTTACAGTTTGTTGAAGAAGATAAAGGAAGTAGTAAAAAAGGTATTCGCGTAGAAACTGAATACGGTCACAAAATATATCTCAATGACAGTCAAAGGTGCATAGAGATTGAAACCAAGGGCGGCCATAAAATCAAAATGGACGATATGGGTAAATCTGTTTCAGTGAAATCAACAGGTAATATGTCATTAGATGCTGCTGGAAATATAGACATTTCAGCCAACGGTACGATTACAGTCAAAGGTGCGTTGATTCGACTTAATTAATTCGTAATTCGTAATTATAGGAGGTTGTGATGGGTAGACCAGCAGCAAGAATTACCGACAATGTGGCGCACCCTTTACCCCCAGTTTTAACAGGAGGGCCGGGTAGTCCCAATGTGTTGATTGGGTCTTTACCTGCGTGGCGGGGCGTACTTGCAGCAGCAGTACCAGGTTTGCAGTCTGCTAAAACATCTTCTGATATAGCTATCAAAGCGGCTGAGGCTGCTACTTTAGCGGCGGCTGGTACACCAGGGGCACCTGCTGCCTTAGCCGCCGAACAAACTGCAAAGACAACGGCAGCTTCTACTATGGGTAGTGCGATCGCAGCAGCAGCAGCAGGTGCTGATATTCATAATTGCGCGACACCCTTGCCTGTCCCTCCTCACGGCCCTGGGGTTGTGATTGATGGTAGTCAGACTGTGCTGATTAACAATCTACCTGCCTCTCGGATGGGCGACACTATTTTAGAAGCATTAGGGCCACCGAATAAAATTATCAAAGGTAATCCCACTGTTTTGATTGGCGGCTGATTGGAGAGGCAGGAGGCAGGGGGAATGGAAAAAGAACCAATTAAAAGTCATGAAGACTTGGAAGTATACAAAATGGCATTTGATACAGCCATGAAAATATTTGAACTATCCAAGAAGTTTCCTGTAGAAGAGAGATATTCGTTGACCGACCAAATTCGTAGATCGTCACGTTCTGTATGTGCAAATCTGGCGGAAGCATGGAGAAAACGTCGATATGAAGCTGCTTTTGTAGCTAAGTTAAATGATTCGGAAGCAGAGGCAGCAGAGACTCAGACTTGGTTGAAATTTGCTGTCAAGTGTAGTTATTTAGATGTTGATACAGGTAGAGAACTTTATGGAAATTACAACCGAGTTTTAGGCATTCTAGTAATCATAATCAACAATCCATCCCCCTGGCTCATAAAACGCTAATTATCCATCATCTCCCTGCCCCCTGCCCCCTGCTCCCTGCTCCCTGCTCCCTGCCCCCCGCTTCATCCTCGACCTTTGGCGAATAGGCTTAAACCATCTGTGCCGATATCTTTGAAGATATCCATGTAACAGCTGTCTAAGTGCCAGATATGGTTTATGGTCGCGATCGAGCCTATTTGGGAACAGGTTGGGCTTATCCACTGCATTTAAGTGTGCAAGGTGGGATACAACTTAGCCGTGAAGATCAAAAAGTTAAAGAATCTATTTGGATTATCCTCCGCACGGGAGTAGGTGAGCGGGTTTATCGGCCTACCTTTGGTTCGCGCTTGTCGGAACTGGCGTTTGCACCCATGAATAGCGATACCCTACTGCGAATCCGTCTTTATGTTTTGGAAGCTTTAGAAGTTTGGGAACCACGCATTACTATCGATGAAGTTGTCACCGATCCTGACCCTGTGCGTGGCAGAGTGGATATCATCATCAATTATCGACTCAAAGACGGCCCCGATATTTATAGTTTTGTTTATCCTTATTATTTGGTTTCAGCTGGGGAGGAATCGTGATACCAATTAAGAATTAAGAATTAAAAATTAAAAATTGAGAAGCTAAATTTCATCTGGGTTTCTAGGCTTGTATCTGTCACATTATTTATTTTAAATTGGTATGAACTTTGACTTTTTACCGAAATTACCTTCTTCCAATTTAGACGATCGCGCCTTTGATGATTTGGTGCAAGAATGTATCATGCGTATTCCTCGGTACTGTCCAGAATGGACAGACCACAACCTCAGCGACCCAGGAATTACGCTAATTGAGTTGTTTGCTTGGTTAACTGACCAAATGTTGCTCAGATTCAACCAAGTACCCCGAAAAAATTATGTTGCTTTCCTCGAATTACTGGGTATCCGTCTCCAGCCTCCCGCCCCAGCCCGCACGGAATTAACTTTTTATTTAAGCGCTGCACTACCTGAAGCCTACACGATTCCAGCAGGATTGGAAGCCTCAACTATCCGCACTGAAACCACAGAAGCGATTACCTTCAGCACAGATTCTCCTTTAATTATCGGCAAACCCCGCATCCAACATTTCTTAACTGCCCAAACTACCGAAGATATTCCCCAATCTCTGCGCGAAAGAGTCACAACTTCATGGACTCGTCAATCTAACGGTTTCTGGACAGGTAATGAACAACCGATTTTTGAAGAGGAACCCCAGCCTGGTAACTGCTTTTATTTAGCAATTAATTCTGATGATCCTTTAGACGCTAACGTTTTAGAAATTATTTTCCAGGGAGCTGCGGCTACTCCTGCTGGGATTAACCCCAATCAACCACCCCGCAAGTGGGAAGCCTGGGATGGAGAAAATTGGCAGCCAGTTTTATTGCAAGAGTCAGATGATAAAACTCGCGGGTTTAGTTTTTATGAAATTGCTCAACAGGGTGGAAACCCGTCTCAAGGTGCAGAGGTACGTTTGCATCTACCGCAGATTTGGCCTGTGGCTAATTTTACCTCTTATCGAGGTCGCTGGTTGCGCTGTAGCTTTGTTTCCACTGAAGCCAATGAAACTGGTTACAATCGTCCGCCAAGGATTATTGGTTTAGCAGTGCAGTCAATTGGTGGTACTGTTAGGGCTAGCCACAGTACGCTGATTCAAGATGAGCGATTAGGAATTAGTGATGGTACACCTGGTCAGAGTTTCCAGTTACAAACAGCACCAATTTTAGAACGCCGAGAAAATGAGTATATTTTAGTTACTCCGGCTGGTGGTTTGCCTCAAAAGTGGACTGAGGTGAGAGATTTTGCTGATTCTGGGCCGCATAATTTTCATTACACCATCGATTCAATCACGGGTACAATCCAATTTGGGCCACTGATTCGAGAACCTAGCCAACTTAAACAACAAACACAGGTAAGAACGCGGATTCAAGAACCATCGCTAGATAACACATCTGTACAAGTTCTGGAAAATAACCAGTCAGAACACCAATATGGGGCGATTCCTCCCCGTGGTTCAGAAATTAGAATGGTTACTTATCGTACAGGCGGTGGTAGAGAAGGTAATGTTCAAACTGGGGCAATCCAGTTTTTGAAATCTGCATATCCATATATTGCTAGTGTGGTCAATCGTGTACCTGCAATCAATGGAGCGGATGCAGAGTCACTAGAACAAGCTGTGATGAAGGCTCCCCGCATCCTCCGCACGCGCGATCGCGCCGTCACCGCTGAAGATTTTGAAGTTTTAACTCAACAGGCGGGTGCTGGTGCGATCGCTCGCGTCCGTTGCTTGCCAGCAAATTCTCGGAGACAAGCTGGTATAGTTAGTTTACTGGTAGTACCTTATGCAAATACAGATGCGATCGCTCAAGGCGATGGGATGACACCAGAAGAATTTGCCCTCAGTAATGCCCTGCAAGAGCAAATTTTGAGTTACTTAGATGAAAGACGCTTATTAGGGGTACAAGTAGAGTTACAAGAGCCGAATTACGTAGGTGTTTCTGTACAGACAGAAGTTGCTTTAGAGCCAGCATACAATAATCCTTTTGCCAGCGAAGAAATTCGTCGGAATTTAAGGCGATCGCTGTATAAATATTTAAATCCCTTAACTGGAGGAATCGACGGCAAAGGTTGGCCATTTGGACGACCAGTTTATACATCAGATATTGTGGCATTACTGCAACAAACCCCAGGCGTGCGTCATTTAGGCCCTGTTTTGCTATTTCCCATCCGCAAGCAAGGAGAAAATTGGCGACGACAACCATCCCCAGAACAGTTGATTGATCCGGGATCAGAAGGTTTGATATGTTCTTGGGCTGATACAAATCTGCGTTCAAATCACGACATCCAAATAATTCGTAATTCGTAATTTGTCATTTGTCATTTGTCAGTAGTTATTCTCGCCCCAATTCCCAATTCCCCATTCCCCATTCCCCATTCTCAATTCCCCATTCCCCATTCCCCATTCCCCATTCCCCATTCTCAATCCTATGGTTCAAAGTCGCTCTAGTCCAGCTGTAAGCATTCAATTAACGCCGATGCAAATTCCTGAAGCTTTACCTGTGGCAGGTTTAGCATTTGCAAATGCAGAAAATATCGATGTAGCTGGACGTAGTTTGCTCTTGCATCCTGGACATCCCAGCGAGATGATTGTGCAAGTGCAAAACTTAGAACAACGTCCTTTGCGGGTAAGCTTAAGCGTTGAAGGAAACTTTCCATCTCAGTGGTGTCAGATTGGTACAGAAGGCAGTGAGATACCGCCTCGTGGACAAATGGACGCTGTTCTCTACTTCTCAATTCCCGACACATTTTTTGAAGACCAGGAAGCAATTTCCCCTGGAAAAAAAGACAAACTAACACTCAATTTTCGCAGCCTAATTACTCTACATATAGACCCAGGCACGGACAACGAACAAATCGAAAGAAGCGAATATTTCGATTTATACATCCGTCCCTACACTGCCTACATGGAATTCTTGCCAATTTTGTATCGGGAAGTGGATTTTATTGGTCGCTTCATGAAGATATTTGAGCAAGCTTTTCAACCAATAGTTAATAGTTACAATGTCATGTGGGCAAACCTCGATCCCTTGACAGCACCGCAAGCACTACTACCATTTATGGCTCATTGGGTTGCTTGGCAAGTAGATTCAGTTTGGGATCTCCAACAACAGCGACGTTTAATTCGCCGGGCTGTAGAACTTTATCGCTGGCGGGGAACTCGTAAAGGATTGCGTCTCTATTTACATCTTTATACTGGTTTGCCGCTAGACGAACATTTACCTAATGAAGCCGATAAACATATTAGTATTACAGAACCTTTTGGCCCAAGTTTTATTATAGGAGATGCCCAATTAGGAAATGCCGTTTTAGCAGGTGGACAACCATATCATTTTATAGTGCGTTTGCGTTCCAACATTTCTAGTGGCATCATCAACGAAGAACTTATCCAAAGAATTATAGAGCAAGAAAAACCCGCTTTTTGCACCTATGAATTATCTATCGAAAATCCCTCTAATTAAATAATTCATAATAAAGTAACATTTAATCCAAAATCTAAAATTCAAAATCTAAAATTACTATGTCTCATCCTTTCCCACCTCCACCAATTAAATCTTTTGAACGCTTGCAAGCCGCAGACGGGTTACTAATCAATGCAGAACGCTGGCGCACAGCCCATGAATATCACCGGAATCGGCAAAATGCTCAATATCAAAGTTTAAACCAACCGGGAATTGTCTGTGGTTTGGGCGTGCGAGATGTGACTGCCCCAAGCCAAGTTGAAGCGAGATATCGAGATGGACGTTGGGTGCAAATTCAACCTGGTATTGCAATTGATTTAGCAGGTAATCTAATTGTTGTACCGACTTCTTATGATTTTCCCATTGATATAGAAGTAGTAAGTTCTGAACCGCTCATGATCTACTTAGTAGTTAGCTATGTAGATCCTGATGAATTGCGACGCGGACAGCAAAGAGATATTGTTCAAGAAACTTATCGAATTGACCAAAGAAACTCTACACCAGCCAGTTCAGAAATAGAAATATGTCGGATACTTCTGCAACCAGGACATACTGACATTACCCAACCTGCGGATGCTTTCTTTCCTGGATATAACAATATTGATTTACGTTATCGCCGTCAGGCACAAATGCGTCCCCAAGCACTTGTTTGTATGGCGCAGGCGACTCATAGCGATCCTGAATGTGCGCGTAATTTTTTCAGCCTTTCGTATTTATTACAAGCAGTGGAACCCCTATACCCAAGTTTGCGAGGGGCTGATGAACCAGGTCAGGTTTCTTTAGCAGAAAATATCCAAGACTTTGACATACTTTATCTAACAGGTGGACAAGCCATATCTTTAAATAGTCTCGAATTTGAATCCCTCAGAAATTACTTAAATTTAGGTGGTGTTCTTTTAGTTGATGCACCAACAAATGCTAATCCTCTCATTGAGAGTACTCAAGCCTTAGCACAACAATTAGAAAGTCCTTTAAGACCTTTAGAAGAATTGCAACGCAGTCATCCTTTAAGGACAAAACCGTTCTTATTTGCTGCCTTGCCAATGGTTAATCAACAGCAAATTAAACTGTTAATCGGTGGAGGAATTATTTTAGCAATTGGAGATTTAGCAACTGCTTGGGGACTGGATAGAGATTTGAGTTTACCCAGATTGACTATTCGTACAGCTCAGGAATTAGGGATTAATATTCTTCACTATGCTTGGAAGCGGCGACAGTTAATTGGTTTGCAACAAGAAGATAATTCAGGACAGTGGTGAAAGTGGTATTTTAGTCCTGACTTTTCACGGCATCTGGAAAACCTCTCTCTAAATCTCTCTCCTAAAAGGAGAGAGACTTTGAATTACCCCTTTTAATCCCACCGATGCATTGGGGGAAAAAAGAAATCTAGTACAGCACGACGGAAATAAACCACCCATTCCCAATCAACAAAACCCTTACACTGTCTTCATTTTTAATTTTTAATTTTTAATTCCGCCTTGCGGTACTAGTTCCCTCCCCTTTGCAAGGGGAGGGTTAGGGTGGGGTAAAACTGACGCGAAAAACTAAGTGAGTAAACTATTTTATGACTTGTGTATACAGCCACCGTAGTACTTTTTAAGGGGAGTTAGGGGAGATCGAAAAGTGCCTAAAGTCATAGCGAAACACTTTTCAAATAACCTCTGGGTGGAAACTTGGGAATCAAGAGTGCTTTCAATAGCAGATCAGGAATTTGCAAAAGTATCAACATTTACCGCTTCATGTCGAACTGGAATTAACATCACAAATTCTGTACCGTTCTCTGTAGAAGAATTACATTCGATTGAGCCACCATGTTTTTCCACTATAATTTGTCGAGCGATCGCTAATCCTAATCCCGTTCCTTTACCAACGCTTTTAGTAGTAAACAAGTGGTCAAATATTTTTTGTCTAACTGATTCATTCATACCTTTTCCATTATCAGCAATCTTCACCTCAACTTGGTTTTCTTTTAAAGAAGTGCTAATTTTAATTTGGTTTGGATTAACTGTTATCTCCTCAAAACTCCGACCTATATTTGATTCATCCAATGCATCAATAGCATTTGCTAAAATGTTCATAAATACTTGATTCAATTGTCCTGGAAAACATTGGATTTGGGGGAATTCACCATACTCAGTAACTACTTCAATTGCCGGACGCTTATCATTGGCTTTGAGACGATGTTTTAAAATTAGAATTGTACTATCAATGCCTTCATGGATGTTAAATGGTACTTTGTAATCTCTATCGGCACGAGAAAAAGTACGTAAGCTGGTGCTAATATTTTTGAGCCTGTCACAGGCTATCGTCATCGAATCAATCATCTTGGGCAAATCTTCTAAGCTATATTCTAAATCGATTTCTTCGGCATGGGTAAGAATTTCATCTCCAGGGGTAGGAAATCTTTGTTGATATAGTTTCAAGTGTTTGGTAACATCAATCAATGTTGGTTTAGCTTGTTGGAGACTGGCAGCAATAAAACCAAGAGGATTATTCATTTCATGAGCTACTCCAGCAACTAAGTTACCTAATGCAGACATCTTTTCACTTTGCACAATTTGTAATTGAGCTTGTTGCAAATCTTGTAAAGCTTGCCCAGCTTGCTGATAAAGTCGAGCATTTTCTAAGGCTATTGCTGCTTGAGAAGATAGTAGATTAATCACTTGTAAACGGTTACTAGTAAATACTCCTTGATTCAGTTGATTTTCTAGATAGAGAATCCCCACCAAATGACCTTGGTTAATAATGGGCGTACATAAAACACTTTGAGGTTGATGTAGGAGCATATATTCCCCAATTACACCAGGAATACTTGTTTTACAATTGTCTATGATGACAGTTTCTTGGGTATTCTTAACGTAATTGATCAGTTTTCTAGGAATATCTTGGCAAGCATCTAGTAGTTGTGAATCAAGAATGGTTTTGACATCAGTCTGAGAATTTGACTGTTGATCGATAAAGGTAATTGCCCGCACTTGCCAAATATCTTCTTGAGGAAGAATTAATACAGATGTTTTTGCACCAGAATTTTCTAGGATAATGCGAGTGAGACTGCTGATGAGTACGTCTAATTCGATACAACTGGAGATGGTTTGAGCGGCTTTGAGAATGCAGGTTAAATCTAGACCATCAGAAATATTAGTACTGCTGGTAGCGTAAGTGGATGTACGGGAAATGCTGGCTATGCTTTCTAAGGGATTGAAGTTGAATTCTTGCTGTTGCAAAATGGATTTGAGTAATTTGGGATAGCGTTTTTCCAAGTCATCAGTTTTGGCTTTTGCTCCCCAACGGGCATAACTGTAATATGCTTGTTGCAGATATCCTTCTGCGGCTTTTTCTTTACCCCACTCTAGGTAAAATTTGGCAGCAAGTTCATTCGCGATCGCAACTTCCTGAACATATTCATTGGCGATCGCTTCTTGGATAGCAATTTCATAATAATCTGCGGCTTGTAAGCGATCGCCAGTTACACGAGCTTGTTCAGCTAAAATTAAATTGTACTTATGCTGATAATTGACTGGCGCATGATCTGCCCATTCTTGCATTTTTGCCTGGTTTTGGGCTACTTTCTGGAGATAAAGCTGTTTCTGCGCTTCATTTACCTGAGAACAAAGGGCTAACAAGCTCAGAGATTGATAGAAATTCCGCAAAGGAACAATTAATAAGCCTGCTGCTCCCTGTTCATACTGCTCAAATTTTTGGGAATATTCCCAAGCAGATTCGTATTCACCAAAAAGATAAGCTAGTAGCGTTTTTGCCAAAAATACATAACAAATACCATTGATATTGTTAGTTTCAATCAAATTTGGCAACATTTCTACTTCGTGAAAATGCTTACCAGTTAAACAACAGGGATTGATCGCTTCTCCTTGTAAATTTAGAACTGTCTGCCGCCAAATATTTCCCCAAACGAGAGATACCTCTTGTTTAATCTGCTGCATTAGTTCGCAATATTTATCCGCCTCCGACACAGCATTTTCTAGGTTTTCTCCACTCCAAAAGAGAAATTGACAATAGCAATTGGCGCAATAGCCAACATATTCTAAATTTCCGGTTTCTAATCCACTTTGCAATCCATCTAAAAATAAACTTAATGTGGATTTAATTGAATCTTTCCAATGTTTAATAAACAGGCTGAATGTGAGATATACTCTGCTTTTAAGCTCTTTGGTTTGAAATTTATCTAAAAGTTGTACTGCTAGTTTTCCAAAGTTATAACCATCTTCAATTGCACCAATACTGCACAAAAATAATCCGTAGAGACTGTAAGCAACAGCTGCCTGTGGTGAGTTGCCACACTGGATGCAAATTCGGATCATTGTAAAAATCTTGAGCGGCAATAACATCGGTTTGGCTATATAAACCGGGGCAAACAAACCTGATAAAATGCGGAGTGCAACTAATTTTTGGGGATCGGTTATTTCTGGCAAATCTGCCAATGCTGCAATTGATTGATGAAGCAACATTTGTTGCAACTGGTGATGTTCATCAAAAATCATTTGAGGATTACCTTCTTCAGGTAACGTCAAATCTAGTAATTGGAGTGCTTCTCTACCTGTAGCTATTGCTTCAACGAATTTATTTTGTGCTGTATAAGATTGGATTTGAATCTCATAGGTACGAACTTTTTCTAACGGAGATTTAGCGTTTTTGAGGATAATCTCTACTAATGATTTTGATGACTCAAAGTTTGTATTGAGATATTCTGCTTCAGCCGCAGATTCGTAAACAGCAAGGGCTAAATCGTAGCTACTTTGCCAAACATTTATCGGTAATAGAAGCATCGCCACTTTTAAATAATCAACTGCTGTCGCATAAGCAGTGGAATTCTTGGCTTTACAACCAGCTATCAGATTTAACCGGGCTAGGTGTTCTCGTTCACCAGGTTCCTCTAATAAATCTAGTCCGTAATTGAATTGGTTAGCGATCGCAAAAATTCCTGCCTCTTGTTGCTCTGGAGGTGTATTTTGCAACAACAATCGCCCAATTTGCAGGTGTGTTGACTGTTTTTCGGCTTCTGGAATGAGTGAATATGCAGCTTGCTGGACGCGATCGTGTAAAAATTTATATACAACCATCTCAGAATGTTCTTGAGTAGCTGCTTGATTTTCTGAACCAACAAAAAACTTATAAACCTCACTTTGCGGCAAAATCAACCCTTCTTGCAAAGCCTTCCACAAGCAATCTGCGGTTTCTACCTCCGATTGTTTAGAAACAATCGCTAATGTTTTTAAATCAAACTGATTTCCAATACAAGCAGCTAGCTTCAATTGTTGTTGAGTTGATTCTGGTAGTCTTCGTAATTGAAATACCATAAACTCAACAACATCATCTGCGAGAGTTTGTTGATTTATTTGGGAAATGTCACATTGCCAACATCCCTCTACGAAATTAAATTGAATCAGTTTATCTTGATATAATGATTTGAGAAGCTGAGTTGCGAAAAATGGATTACCTTGAGCTTTACGATAAATCAATTGTGAAAGAGATAACGCCACACTTTCTGCACAATTTAACGTATCAGCTACAAGTTGATTTAATTGTAATTGGTTAAGCGGCTTCAGGATTAACCTATTGACAGTTACACCTGTTTTGTGAATTTTATCCAACATCACCATCAACGGATGTGCGGGAAATACTTCATTGTCTCGATACGCACCAATTAACAATAAATATCCCTGATTAGCTTCATTCATTAATAATTGCATCAGTTTCAATGAAGCCGAATCTACCCACTGCAAGTCATCTAAGAATATGACTAAGGGATGTTCTTTAGTTGTAAATACTTGGAGAAATTTTTGAAATAATAAATTAAATCGGTTTTGTGCTGCGTTACCTGATAATTCTGGTGCAGGTGGTTGTCTGCCAATAATTCTTTCTAATTCAGGAATGACTTCAATAATTACCTGTCCGTCTTCACCTAATGCTTGAACAATTTTATTCTTCCATTCTTGTAGTTGAATACTGCTTTCTGCTAATAGCTGCTCCATAAAATTGCGGAAAGCTTGGACAAATGCGGAAAAAGGAATATTTTTATTAAATTGGTCAAATTTACCTTTGATAAAATAACCGCGTTGACGAACAATAGGTTTATGGATTTCGTTAACAACCGCAGTTTTACCAATCCCTGAAAATCCAACTACCAGTGTTATTTCTGTTGCCCCTAGACTGACATTTTCAAATGCTTGTAGTAAGGTTTCTACTTCTAATTTTCGACCATAGAGTTTATCAGGGATAATAAATCTATCGCACATATCCCGTTGTGCAATGGGGAAACTTTCAATTTGTCCTGTTGTCTTTAGTTGAGACAAACTAATGTCTAAATCATACTTCAATCCGAATATACTCTGATAGCGATCTTCAGCATTTTTTGCCATTAATTTGCTGACGATATCTGAAATTACAGGTGGTATTTGTGAGTTAATTTTATATATTAAGGGTGCTATTTTAGCAATATGGGAATGCACCAACTCCATTGCTTCATTTGATTGAAAAGGTAACTTTCCTGTGAGTAACTCGTAGAAAGTTACACCAAGTGAATAAAAATCAGTCCGGTAGTCAATCCCCCGATTCATTCTCCCTGTTTGTTCTGGAGAAATATAAGCTAGTGTTCCTTCTAACACATTGGGGCTGATTAGCGTTTGCGTTTCTCTTGGTAATAGAGAGGCAATACTAAAGTCGATTAATTTAACTTGTTTGGAATCAGGATTAATTAAGATGTTGCTCGGTTTGATGTCTTTATGAATAATGCGCTGACTATAAAGTATCTCTAAGGCGTTACACAGTGCGATCGCTATTTGCAAAAACTCTTGTAAAAACCTGATATCTCGCGTATGTTCACGAGTAAAATAATCTTTGAGAGAAATGCCGCCAAAATCTTCCATCACCAACGCATAGCCATTTTGATACACCTCCAGGCTATAGGTTTGGATGATCAGGGATGAGTTGAGATTTTTGGCAATGGTGTATTGATTGCGAAACTGCACCAGTTCATTGAAGGAGGGATATGGATTTTTCAACAGTTTGATCACTACAGGTAATGAGTCAGTTTCTCGATACCCCCGATAAACTATAGTTCTCGAACCATTGTAGATTTCTTCAATAACTTGATATCCGGAAATACTAACATGAGTGCTGAACATATTGCTAAATCCTAGTGATTTATAAACTTATTGTTCCCAAATTAGTAAGGGTAATTTAATGTTTATTGGTAAATATTACTGTGAGTTAATTTTAGATTTAAAATTCCCAGGCTCTTGATAAAAATTGATGACAAGCAAATTTAGGCAGACATTATTTCTAAAGTCCAGCAGTGGAGAAAAATTTTTAAGGCATCAAATGCAGACATAAAATACCCCACACAAAAGTGTCGAGGTTTTCAGTAGGAAACTGCAAAATGTAGTACTTTTTTAAAAAATGATTACGACAGATGTAGGTTGGATTTAAGAACTAAATCCAACGTTAAAAACCTTAATTTTGTTGGATTTCACTACGTTTAACCCAACCTACGCATCTGTCACATTATTTTCGCAAATTGCTATAATCTAATAATTTTTCAAGCCAAAAATGCCCTTATTAGGGCTGGAGAAAGATTAAAGGGAAAGGGATTAAAAACCTTTCGCTCTTTCCCTTTAACTTTTAAAGAGCCAAGTTAGAGAGACGCTATAAATCGCCGTCTCTACAGGGGATTTACCCATCAATTATTTATTGCGAATTGCGAATTGGTTTAATGGAGAGGCTCCTTGCTCCATTGCCTCTTTTTCAATCACGCTTTTCTGGAATTACCGCATAAGCATCAATTTCAAACAACATACCGTCAAGTGCAAGTCTAGGAACGGGAATAAGAGTGTTTGCTGGTGGTTTATTCCCCCAAAAATTCCCAATTTCACGTCCTAACGGGATCAATTTATTTTGGTTGTAATCCACTATAAGAACGGTAGTCTTTGCTACATCTTGTGGCTGTGCACCAACCGCTGCTAAGGCATAACGGAGGTTTTTAAAAGCCTGTATTAACTGCTTTTCAAAGTCAGCGGAGACAAGATTACCTTGTAAATCCGAACCAAATTGACCAGAAATATAGACGGTTCTCGCCCTTGCTGGTGTAATAGCTATATGACTATAACCATTTTGGGTTGGATTATATAAGGTTGGTGGGTTCACCAATTTCAACTCTTGCTTGTCTTTGTCTTTGGCGCTCACTTCATTTTGTGTTGCCACCATCAAGGCGGTAGTTACTCCGCTACCTCCAAGCCACAGAAGTGCATTTCGTCGCGAGAAGTTTGCCACTAGTGAATTTACAGCACTGGTAATACGTCTAGTCATTAAAGCTCCTGAAATATGAGTTCTCTATTTTTGCTCATACTGAGTTCTATTATCTACCAAATTGGAGTAAAAAAGCACTAGTTAAGAGGTAAATTTAAGGGTGCTCACGCAATTGCAACATATAAAACAGGAGTCAGAATACAGAATTCAGAATTCAGAATACTCTACCCATAAAGGGATAGAGTTTTAAGACGAGAATATTTTAATTTTTTTCGCCCACTAGGGGCGTTAGCGCAGCGGGACGAAGTACGGTTTTAACCAATATTCGTCACCCAGTCGTACAGAATTCATACTGAATTCTGACTCCTGAGTTCTGAATTCTTCTTATAAAACCTACAATTTGTTCAAACTAGTTTTAGCACCCTGCCACCTGTGCAAAATCGGCATGGTAAACAATCCCCACGCCAAACCTGTAATCAACCCAAAAGGCGTAACCAGATAGTTATTAAAATTCCACAAACCAAAAACTTGTGCTGCTAATTCCAAAGGATAAGCCATCATCAGCACACTGGCTAAAGCAGCACCACTCCAACCATACTGACTTAACCAGTAAAATCCTTTACCACCAGTTAGCCCATACAGCAGACGAGTAATTAGCAAACCTGTGACAGTGCCGTAACAGCGCATACACACAGCCATAATAAACGGTGGTGCTAAATCTAACCCCATCTCTGGTTGCGGACACACATGATTACCCATGAAATAAATGATGTCCGCAATCCCAGGAAGCAAAGACACTCCAGACGCAGCCAAAAAGGGAGCGATAGGCGGGCCAAAAACCATTCCTACCAACAAGAAATCAGCTATCAAACTGATCCCATTAATCTGCAACTCTTCACTGAAAGCTACTCTTGTCATTTCCCTTTGTCTGCGTCTTTGCGTCTACGTTTTCTTAACCTACCTTATTTACATACGGACTTGTCAACTTATCCAACTGCTGAATCAACAGACTGAGGAACAATCCTACATCTGTTACTACACCTACCGATTCTACAGAACCGCGATCGCTTAACTTAGTTACCACAGCTGGATTAATATCGACACACACCATTTTCACACCAGCCGGAGTCATATTCCCCACGCCAATGGAGTGCAGCATTGATGACAGCATCAAAATCATCTCTGCGCCTTCTAGGTGTTTGGCATATTCTTCCTGTGCTTTAATCAAATCCATTACGGTATCAGGCAAAGGCCCGTCATCCCGAATCGATCCCGCAAGCACAAAAGGTACATTATTGTGGACACATTCATACATCACGCCACTTTTAATTGCCCCCGCCTCCACAGCTTTAGGAATGCTGCCATAACGGCGGATGCTATTAATTACCTTGAGGTGATGGCGGTGTCCACCACGAACGGCGACACCCCGCTTCATGTCTACACCCAAGGAAGTGCCCATGATATTTTGCTCGATGTCGTGAACTGCGATCGCATTTCCACCAAGCAACGCCTGTACATATCCTTCTCGAACCAGTTGCGCCAGATGTTCACCGCCACCAGTGTGAATCACCACGGGGCCAGCCGTGACAACTACTTTACCGCCAGCATCACGGATTTTACGCAATTCCCAAGCTACTTGCTCAACGACTAATTCCACACGCCGTTCGCTGGAAACACCCGCCGACATAAAGCTGAATTCTTGAGTGCTGCGTTGTTCGCGTGATTCAGTTTTGCGGATGGTGCGGATGCCTAATACATCTACAATTACTTGTTCGCCAACTTCTAAATCGCGGAGGATTTTACACCGAGCAACTAAGCCAGAAGGAGTTTGAGTAATTGCGATCGCGCCATCCATCCGCTGATTTTCTACCTTCACCCACTGACCCTTTATTCGGACTTCGGTAGGATAAATTGTACTTACGTAGAAATCATCGGGCGCAACACCATTTTGGATCACAGGCTCCAGGATGGCATCTCGCTCATCATGGGGTAAATCTACTGCACCCAAATCAATCAATAGGGAGATGATTTCTTCCATCACCTCATGAGATGGTGCTGATACCCTCACCTCTGCGGCTGAAGTACTTTGCCGTTGTTCTCCCAAGTTGAAATTCAGGACTTGGAAACTTCCCCCGGCATCTATAATCAAATCCAAGGCGCGGTTAATTAAGCCAGCGTCGAGTAAGTGTCCTTCCATGCGAATGACGCGGCTTTCTACCGAGACATTGGCATGAATTTCATCTCTAACTGGTTCTGTTACCCGCAAAGTTAAGCATTTAGCCGCACCACCAGCTTTGAGAAATTCTGTCAGTGGTGTTTCCAGCACTTGGAAACCTAAATCTGCAAGGCGGGTTTTCAAAGCTTCACTCGCCTTGTTCATGATCACAATGCTGTCCACATTTACCGCATTACAAGCGAAGTTGACTGCATCGGCTTCAGCAAGGGCGATTCGCTTTTCGGGTGCGACTCGCATTTCAATTAAGCGGTTGGAGTAAGAATCAAAAGCGCCTGGATAGTACAGCAAATAGCCATTTGCTAAGGGACAAAAACAGGTATCCAGATGATAGAAACGTTCGTCGATGAGTCGCAGGGAGAGCACCTCAATATCCAGCCATTTAGCTAGATAAGGGTGAGAATCTAATTCCGAGCGGAAACCGTATCCTGCCCATAACCAGCGTCCTTCCCGATCTAGCAGTGCATCTCCTGCTCCCTCAAAGGGCAAATCTTTAGGAAGTTCATTAACTGTATAACCATTATCCTCAAACCATTGTTTGAAGAAAGGCTCCTCTCCCTGACGTTCTTTATGTAAAAAGCGACTGAGGACGACAGTATCCCCTAGTACTAAGCCAGCGTTGGCGGTAAAAACCAAATCAGGCCAACCTTTTTCAGGTGGTACTAAGTCTACAATGGCGTGTTCTTTAAGAATCTGGTGTAGTCCCTGCCACTGTTCCACGGCGCGATCGCGCGATGATTTGTGAATATTCCCTTCCATCCAAGGATTAATCACATAGTCCACATCGTAGTGGTCAGGAGGACACATTAAAAAGCGAATCCGGGAAGTCATAAAAATCTTACAAGCGTTTTATATGCTACAAGCTTACTTTGAATACAGATTTTTGTTTTTCTACACTTGGTAAAATCTGCTACTAAAGCTTCTACCTTCTGATAGTCGAAGGCTTTACAAAGGCTTCGTTACTAATTCTATTACTCGAAGATGGTAATAAGTACAGAAGGTGGCAAAATGCCAATAATGTCAAAACTGCTCGGTTAAGGGGCAAGAAAAAACACCATGATAAGCAGCAAATAGCAAATATTGGTTGCGATCGCTCTCTTTCTCTATCTACTTTGCAACAAAATACGGGCGTCCGAAGTCATAGAAAATTTTTTCGCTTAACTTCGGGCCAGGTATGTACCAAAAAACTCGACCAATGACCAATGACCGAATGGCACTAAGAAAAGCCAAAAGACTTATTGTATCCTCGTTCCCAGCCTCCAGGCTCGGCCTCTTGTCAAGAAAGAGGAGGCGGAGCCTCCGAGAATGATTTCCCAGCCTGGAGGCTGGGAACCAGTTGGGGCAAGGGCTGTATCTTAACTTAGTGCCATTTGACAAATGACCAATGACAAATGACAAATGACAAATGACCAATCAAGCAGTCACTATATAAGGCGAGTTGATTGCTGCTACACTACCAGCATCTACCAAAGCTTGATACACGATCGCCGCTACTTCACCGCGTGTAGCATCGCGGGTAGGATTGAGTTGTTTCAGGTTCGGGTAATTGACGATAATTTCCTTGTCTATAGCTTTTATTACCTCATCTTTGGCATATTCAGGAATCTTGGCTTGGTCATCAAAAACTTTGATGTTTGCTGTACCATCAGCAGATAACTTAAGTCCATTCACCAGAGAGACAATGACTTGCACACGCTGAATATTTTTGTTAGGGCCAAAGGTATTGTCGGGAAAACCAGAGAGAAATGAACCTTGATATGCCTGCTCAATAACTTTAGATGCCCAGAAGTCTGCTGGTACATCTTTGAATTTGATCACTGCGCGGTTGGGCGATGGGTTGAAAGCTTTTACCAGTAATGCGGCGTATTGTGCCCGTGTCATGGTTGCATCGGGTTTAAATGTGCGATCGGGGAAACCATTAATTATTCCCAATTTGACTAATTCCCGAATAAACCCACCTGCCCAATGATTCGCAATATCGGTTAATTCGATAGTAGGAGTTGGAGTTGGAGTTGGAGTTGGCGTTGGCGTTGGAGTTGGAGTTGGCGTTGGCGTTGGAGTTGGAGTTGGCGTGGGTGTTGGAGTTGGAACCGAACTATCTGCAAACTCTACATTTCCAGTGACTTTAGACGCATCTATTTTATTTCCTAGAGAAATCAGCTTATTGGAAGTGGCATTTTGCAAATCAAATTTACCGTTATTGCGTAGAGTATTGCCTCCTGGATTATTAGTACTGCCGATATCTGGTAGGGCAGTTCCAATTACTGTGATGCCATCGTCAGTATTATTTTCACAGACATTATTACGTAATAGGGGACGAGAACTACCAGAGATGACAATTCCAGAACGGTTTTCGTAAATTCTGTTATCTCGAAGGATGGGTGATGCAGTATCACTAATAGCGATGCCAAAACCTGTTTTGAAGAAGGTATTATTTTCAATTTGGCCTTTGGAATTTTTTGCGATCGCAATTCCATTGGCTGCATTCTCACTGAACACATTACCTAGAATAACTGGATTAGCCTCGCCTGTAGCAAATACACCCTCCCGCTTACAGTTTTTGAAGGTGCTATTGGCAACAGTAGGGGCAGTTGATTCAATCCAGACACCACTACCACGACTAGCCAGATTTGTTACAGTCACTCCTCGTAGTTCAGCTTTATCCAGAAGCACAAATGTTACATTCTGACCAGCAAAAGTACGGCTTAGATAATTACCACTCCCTTCAATCAAAATGCGATCGCCTTTGTTGGTTTCATTACCCACCACTGTCACCCCAGATGCGATCGTTAACGGAAAGACTTCACCGCTAGCAGCATTGTAATTACCATCTGCTAGTTGAATCTTGGTATCAACAGTAGCTACCTTGAGGGCTTGGGTAATAGTTTTGAAGGGGGCTTGTTGGCTACCTGGGTTGGTATCGCTGCCTGATACTGAATTTACGTAAAAAGTTTGAGCCATATTTATACTTCAATAAAATACATAGCTATCCTAGCGCTAACCATGAAAGTAGGTAGCGGTTGATGCATTAAGTAACTTAAAGTATTTTTCACTGGAAATAAAAAATGACGCAAATGCTTTTCGGTTTCACTACTAATCTGTCCCATTAATTTTGAGGAGAGAATAAGTTTGTAGTCAGGACTTTAGTCCTGGATTTTTAAGCACTAAAGTGATTACTACGAACATCAACTAAAAAAGGGAGAAGCAGGGAGAAGAGTTTCCCCTCTGCCTCTCTATCGTTATCCCCTCTTAATAAGGCCACTTCCAATCGCGAATTTCCGGCATATCGTCGCCGTACTTCTCAATGTAGTGCTTGTGTTCGATCAGTCGATCTTGCATTTGCTGTTTGACATAAGCTGCTTTAGATCCTAACTTGGGTACGCGATTAATTACATCAATGACTAAATGGAAGCGATCTAGATCGTTAAGCACAACCATATCAAACGGAGTGGTGGTAGTTCCCTCTTCCTTGTAGCCACGCACATGGAGGTTTTTGTGATTAGTTTGGCGATAAGTTAGGCGATGAATCAGCCAAGGATAGCCATGAAAGGCAAAAAGAATCGGTTTATCGGTGGTGAAAATTGTGTCAAAGTCTTTTTCACTTAAACCGTGGGGATGTTCGCTTTTTGGCTGTAGTGTCATCAAATCCACTACATTCACTACCCGCACCTTTAAGTCGGGGAAGTGCTGGCGCAGAATGTCTACAGCCGCCAAGGTTTCTAAGGTGGGAATATCCCCAGCACAACCCAGCACTACATCTGGTTCGCCGCCTTTGTCGTTGCTTGCCCATTCCCAAATACCGATACCTTTGGTGCAGTGCTTGATAGCAGCATCCATGTTGAGATATTGCAATGCGGGTTGCTTACCAGCAACAATGACGTTGACATAGTTGCGGCTTCTCAAGCAGTGGTCAGTTACCGATAGCAAAGTGTTGGCATCGGGGGGCAAATAAACGCGGACGATCTCTGCTTTCTTATTGATTACATGGTCAATAAAACCAGGGTCTTGGTGGGAAAAGCCGTTATGGTCTTGTCGCCAAACATGGGATGTGAGTAAGTAATTGAGAGAAGCAATTGGTCTACGCCAGGGAATATCTCTGGTTGTTTTCAGCCATTTGGCGTGCTGATTGAACATTGAGTCAATGATGTGGATGAACGCCTCATAGCAAGAGAAAAATCCGTGGCGTCCTGTGAGGAGGTAGCCTTCTAACCATCCTTGACAATTAGTTTCGCTGAGAATTTCCATCACCCGACCATCGGGGGAAAGATGGTCATCTTCTGGGAGTTTCTCAGCTACCCAAGTCCGGTCTGTGACTTCTAACACACCACCTAAGCGATTCGATGCTGTTTCGTCGGGGCCGACGATGCGGAAGTTGCGGCTTTCTTGGTTAAGTCGCATGATATCCCGCAAGAATTTTCCGGCAACTTGGGTAGCTTCAGCGATCGCTTTCCCTGGTTCAGAAACATCTACAGCATAGTCTTGAAAATCGGGCATTTTCAGGTCATGCAGCAAAATACCGCCGTTAGCGTGGGGATTGTCACCCATGCGTCGATGCCCTTTGGGGGCTAATTCTGCTAGTTCTGGAATCAGTGTGCCGTTAGCGTCGAAGAGTTCTTCTGGTTGGTAACTCTTCATCCAATCTTCTAGGAGTCTTAGATGGTCTGGCTGTTTGGCGATATTGCCAAAGGGAACTTGGTGCGATCGCCAAGAACCTTCAGTTTTTTTACCATCTACTTCCTTTGGCCCTGTCCAACCTTTGGGGGTTCTCATGACAATCATCGGCCACTGAGGACGTTCGGTGAAACCATGTACGCGGGCTTCTCTTTGGATACTTTGAATTTCTGCGATCGCTATATCTAGAGTCGCCGCCATCTGCTGGTGGACATCTGCGGGATCGTCACCTTCGACAAAGTAGGGCTTGTAGCCGTAGCCTACAAATAAGCTTTCTAATTCCTCATGGCTGATGCGTGCCAATACTGTTGGGTTCGCAATTTTATACCCATTCAAGTGAAGGATCGGCAGTACAGCCCCATCATGCACAGGGTTAAGAAACTTGTTGGAATGCCAGCTAGTTGCTAAAGCACCTGTTTCAGCTTCGCCGTCACCCACAACAGCAGCAACGATCAAGTCAGGGTTATCAAAGGCAGCACCAAAAGCGTGGACGAGGGCATAACCTAGTTCCCCGCCTTCGTGAATGGAACCAGGGGTTTCCGGTGCAACGTGGCTGGGAATACCACCAGGGAAAGAAAATTGTTTGAAGAGTTTCTGGATTCCTTCTGCATCTTGGGAGATGTTGTGATAGTACTCGGTGTAAGTGCCTTCTAGATAGGTGTTGGCTACCAGTCCAGGGCCTCCATGACCAGGCCCAGCAATATAGATGGTGTTGAGGTCATATTTTTTGATGACCCGATTCAGGTGAACATAGATCAAGTTCAGCCCTGGTGTTGTTCCCCAATGCCCCAAGAGTCTGGGTTTGACGTGTTCCAGCTTTAGCGGTTCTCTCAGCAGCGGATTGTCAAGTAGATATATTTGCCCAACAGAAAGATAGTTAGCTGCACGCCAGTAGGCGTTTATCTTCCGTAATTCTTCATCTGTTAAAGGCTTTGTTTGTGGAGTCGTTGCTAATGTCATTTCGACACTCCATTCCAAAAGGTTTTTGATGGGTTCATCAGTAAGCAATTATACTTGTTTTCCAAATGATGGCCATCTACCCATGATGATTTTTCAGCCTTTGTGGCTAAATTGCTTGGTTTTGGGCACAGGATGGAAAGCGATGCCTACGAAGGGCTATGCCTACTAGTACCGCAAGGCGGAATTAAAAATTAAAAATTAAAAATGAAGACAGGGTAAGGGTTTTGTTGATTGGGAATGGGTGGTTTATTTCCGCCGTGCTGTACTAGTCTGTCAAATTCATTTTGACGGTTAGAGAGACGGCGATTTATCGCCGTCTCTACAAGGATCAATCTTTCGTCTTGAGGGCGATTTATCGCGTCTTTGGATCTAGAATTTTCATCAAAAACCTTAACCGAACCCTATTGTATTAATACCAATACGTTTCGGTTAAGGGTTATTGGTGTAGGTAATTGGTCTTTGAAGACGCGATTAATCGCGTCTCTAGATGACTGTAACAAGCGATTGGGCGTGTTAAGGGTTCCCTCTCTACACAATTAAGTTCTCCGAATCAAACCAGATTCCTAATACAATGAGGCAAAAGCTATGAAGAAGTATAAAGAAATCTTACGTGTTGTCCTTGCCATATCCATCATTGTGGTTGGAGTCACACATTTTGTGATTCCAGAACCATACGTCAAAATTATGCCACCGCAACTTCCTTATCCTTTAGGATTAGTTTATCTCAGTGGCTTTTATGAAATTTTGGGTGGTATTGGGTTATTAGTTCCGCCTGTAAGTCAAGCTGCTGCTTGGGGACTTATTGCTCTTTTTATTGCGGTTTTCCCAGCCAATATCAACATGGCGGTTAATCACATTCAGCTAGAACATATACCAAACTCACCTTGGGTACACGTAGTTAGACTTCCTTTTCAAGCCGTTTTAATTGCTTGGGCTTGGTGGTACACAAAACCTTCGTTTGGGGAAAAACAAGCTTCTATCATTCCTAAGTCACTGATTCCCAAGGAACTAGAATGAGAATAAGTGCGTTTTTTATATCTGAATCATGCGCCTTACAACTTTGTTTGGAATAACACTCTCGTTAGCAATTGGCATTGGAGGAGTTACGCTTTCGGTGACTGAAGCTGTGCAGCTTAGAGATGGCCTAGTCTATTTCGTCCAACCGCCAACACTTGTTAACGCGACAACTACTTACAAAGATGTGAATGTTTGGGGTGCAACTTACTATTTCACTATCAATGTGCCGGAAAATGCTGGAGAATCCCTTCAGAAAGTTACGATCGCACAAAAAGAGGGATCAGAAAATATCCGCTACAATCTTAATGATACCCGTGCATTTTTCGGCACACGCGATCGCAAAGAAACCCAACTGAAACTAGGCCCAGTCACAAACGAGCGCAAGACACGCACGGTTATTGTAAACTTTGACCCGCCTGTGATTCCGGGACAGACAATTACAATCGCCCTCCGCCCTGTGAATAATCCGAGCTTTTCTGGTGTCTACTTATTGGGTGTCACAGCATTTCCTGTAGGTGAAAAATCTCATGGTCAATTTCTTGGCTTTGGACGGTTTCAGTTCTACAACAATAGGAGAAACTGGTGGTTCCGATAGAGGGAATAGGAGTGGGGAATGGGGAATATTTTCTACAAGTACGGCGTTGGGAATGGGTGTGGAAATATTTGTGAGATGTGTGGAGAAGTTTTTGCATTAATTGAGTAGGTGTAAATTAGCTGTTTTTTTTACCCTGTTTAATTTACACCCAACTTTCCCAAGAAATTTCTCTTACTTGTCGCATTCGCTCAAAGTCGCTATCAGATGAAACAAGAGTCAATGAATGACGTAAAACTGTAGCAGCTATCCAGAGGTCATTTTCACTAATGCCTATGGTATTTAGTTTGGTTGTTTTACGTTTATTTTTTTCTTTTGGGCCGAATTGTTTGATAATTTCTGATTTAAAATCACTGTAGATTTCTGTTGTTTCTTTGTCGATCCCGTATAGGTTAATTCGTTTGAGAAATACATTAATCTTTATTAAATTAGCAGCTTTTTGATGTGAGTTTTGTGCCATAAAGTGTAACTCACCAGCAACAATAACACTGGTTGCTAATTGTACCTGACCAAGCGATCGCAAGTGATTTACAACGCTAGGCACACCTTCCATCAAGAAAGAACAGTGATTAGTATCCAGTGGATACATAATTAAAATTCTAGAGGTATCCGACTGTCATGAACTAGTTGCAGGCATTCTCTAATATCTGAACCTTCCCAACTGCCGACAAATTCTAATAAATCTTCAGCAGTAGAACCTGTTAAGGTATGCTCTGTTGTAAGCATCTGAGCAGATTGGCTATCTGAAGATATGCTGTTTGTTTGATGTTTGGCTTGCAAAAATTGCACAAAATCTAAAATTTCCTGTAATAAGGGTTCAGGTAATTTTTCTAGTTCTTGATTAATTTGTTCCTTAGTAGTCATTATTGTCCCTGTGTTTACAAGGTTTAAAAACTGGGTATTGATTTATATATTATCTAATATTGATTGTAGCTTTTTGTATTTGCGAAGCGTGCGCTTTAGTGTCTCGCCTATTTAAAAAGTGCAGGTATCTAAAAGCTAGAATCTGTAAGGCTTCGTGGAATATATTTTGTTTACAAACTTTTACAAATTTCTAAACCCTGTATAGATTAAAAGTTACAACTCTGCACGCGAGAGAAGAAGAGTGAAATATTCAACCAAATTAGGGAGTGGTGATTTTTTGTGGTGGGGAGATGTCCGTTAAGGGCATCAAGTGAATATTTGTATTCATCTTTCTCTAGCCACCTGCCTTTATTGCGCCAGCCAACGCGATCGCCCAAACAACACTCCGTTTCATAATCTACTTTACCGCCGCACTCTAGCCAAATACGTTTTTGTACGCTAAAGCCAAAATGACAATTGCTGTATTTGACCCACAATTGGTCAATTATGCATAAATCTGTGCAGGGAAAATTTTCAATGGATTCATAATCAAGCCAGCCACCCTGTTCTCTTTTGGCTACTTTCAGCATGACTCTGGTGGTTTCCTCATCTGCTGCTTTCCATTTTTCTGCTTTGAGTAAATTCTCTAGATATTGGTAATCTACTCCCACATCAGAAGCTAATATCAATTCTGTTAGATTAACTTGCGAGAAAGAGAGTAAATTCAACCATTCTTCCATTGTCTGGGGTCGGTCTTTTGCCTCTAATGCCATTCCTTTCAGAATTGCTTGATTTACCGTATAGCTAAGACTGGAGACAAGTTGCTTTGGTGGTACTAATTTCTCTTGTTCATACTTGCGGTCAAAGGAATTGGTGGGGCGTTGTCCAGTGATAGCATAGTACAAAGATCCAGCCAAGCAGTAGATATCAACTGTTGGGTGACGAATTCCTTTCCGTGTTAACTCATAAGGTGCGAATGCTTTGTTCCCAAAAGACCTAGACAGGGTACTCGGTGGGGACATATCGCCTGCAATACCAAAGTCTATCAACACGGCTTTGCCTGAGTTAGGAATCCCTGAATTAAAATTGAGCATAATATTGGGAGGAGTGACATCAAGATGAAAAACTCCTTTTTTATGTAGATCTACCAAAGCTAAACCCATTTGGTGGATGTATTTTACAGCTTCAGTTTCAGGTAATTTCCCTTGGCGTTGCACGTATTCCCATAAACTCTCACCTGCTATATATTGCATTTCTAAGCAGTAGCGACCATCTTCTTCAACAAAAAAGTCGAATACTTGCACAATATGCGGATGTGAGTCTCTACAACACATTGCTAGCATCTGTGCTTCTTTTTTGAAGCGTTCAACATACTTGGGATAGTCTGGATCTCGTTGAACGCTGATGTTAGGGGTTTTGATCACGACTCGGCGGTTTAGCTTGGTATGCATTGCTTGGTAGGTAAGTGCAAAACCACCACCACCCAAGTATTTTTCTATTTTGTATTTGCCGTTGTATATTAGCTGTCCGTCTTGCCAGAACATACGCCCAGATTTATTAATGGCTAATGTTGATTGTGACACGCTTTTTCTGAGTTCTCGTGGTTGGCGTTGCTGAATAAGCTCACGCAGAGTCGCAGAGAGGCTGACTTTTCACGGCATCCGGAAAACCTCTCTCTAAATCTCTCTCCTAAAAGGAGAGAGACTTTGAATTTCCCGCTTCCCGCATCGGGAAGGGGGTTGGGTTTTTCGTGGACTTTTCCACATAACGTGAAAAATCAGGCAGAGAGGAAAGTTGAGGTCTTCTGGTTACTGCTGAACTAGCTTTTGGAGTCGCAAAAGCTACTAATGTGACTTGAAAACTAGCTTTTGGAGTCACAAAAGCAGCTAATGTGACTTGAAAACTAACTATTGGAGTCGCAAAAGCAACTAATGTGACTCTAAAACTAACTTTTGCGTAAGTCTAGCCTAAACCTCTTCTACCTTGAGAACCGTAGTTTTGTAGGTTGGGTGCAGCGATCGCGTAACCCAACATAAAATTTGGTGGTAATGTTGGGTTGGGTTGCGTTTCACTCCACCCAACCTACATAAATATATCTATCTTTTAAAAAATTTTAGGTTTCAACATAGATGAGGTTTATTATCTATTTTGTGGTTTAGCAGAAGATGATGGCGCTTGTTGTGTTGGGGGATTGGTAGGTGCTGATTTGTCTGGGAACCAATCTTTGAATAAATCTGTGCCGTCTTTGACTCCTGAGATCAAGGCTGCAAATAATGCTAATACACCCATAATCTCTAATATCCACGCCCACAAGGGTTGTGTCCAAGGAAGTTTGGGAAGAGAAAAACCTGCTGTTTTGAAACCCAATTCCGTTAACCAGTCTTCTACTGTTTCGGGACGGTTATCTGGTTGTAGTTGCATTGCGTAGAGAATGGCATTATTGACACGATCGCTAATCTTATCATTCAATTCGTTAGGTGGAATTAAACGCTTATTGTTATCTTGGCGCTCAATAGCACTTTCTGGCTGTTTTCCTGTTAATAAAAAATATAAAGTTGCCGCAAGAGAATAAATATCAGTCCAAGGTTTACGCCGCGCCTGTTGTCTAGGAGAGTTGGAATACAGTTCAATTGGTGTAAATTTGTCAACCAAGTTACCGCGACTTGATACTGGGTTATCAACGAATCTTCGTGCTAAGTCGAAGTTTATCAAAACAACCTGATGCGTACCTGCCCGCAAAATGATATTTTCTGGTTTCACATCTCGATGTAAAAATCCTTGTTCATGCACTACTATGAGTGCTTTCCCAATTTGTTGAATATAATCTACAGCCTCTTTTGCTGGGAGAAATCCTCGCGGTTGGACAATCTTGGCTAAATTATCTCCTTGAATATACTCCATGACCATGCATTTTAAATCACCTTCCTCGAAGGTATCAATGACTTGGACAATATTCGGATGTTTGCATATTGCTAGTTTACGGGATTCATCTGCAAAACCTGATTTTAAGCGATCGCGGTCTTCGTTACTTAATTGATTGAGCAAATTGGAATCTAATGTTTTAATTACAACATTCTTGCCATCCCGATCCTCAGCAAGATAAGTAATAGCGAAGTTCCCCTGTCCTAACTGTTGCTTAATTTCATACCGATCGCGGTGTAACTTTTGTCCAGATGCCCAAGTCATTAGTTGATTATCTCAGAGACTTGTATTAATTTTTGCATATAGCAATTCTCCTGTGGATGTAATACAGCTTCTCTCAACAAATGTTCTGTAGCTTGCACCCTGATATCTAATAGTCAAGCTGTTATGCTTCAAAAAATATAATATGACGCGATCGCAAAAATTGTGTTATAAAAACGGGCAAAGTCTTACAAAATACGAAAATCTTTACTATGAAGCTTTTTCGGTAAATGCGTAATTTCTACATCAATGGCATCAAATGCTACTGTAACTAATCGAGCTTTAGCGTTTAATCATCAGTAATCTTTAAAAAATTGAAAAAATAATGTTAAGTATACCTATTAACTTAAATTTACCTCGTATACCCCATTTAATAACTTCTTTACCTGGGCCTCGCGCTCAAGCAATTGTACAACGCGATCGCGCCGTAACTTCTCCTTCTTATACCCGCGATTACCCGTTAGTTGTATCTCGCGGTCAGGGCTGTATGGTAGAAGATGTGGATGGCAATGTATTTCTGGATATGACCGCAGGTATTGCCGTTACCGCCACCGGACACGCCCACCCGGAAGTTGTCAAAGCAATTCAAGAACAATCCGAACGTCTACTGCACATGTCAGGGACAGATTTTTATTATGAGCCGATGGTGGAACTAGCGGAACAATTAGCAATTCGCGCTCCCTTTCCCCACCCACACAGTGATACTGGGTTTCCCGCAAGAATATTTTTCACCAATTCCGGGGCAGAATCCAACGAGGGAGCAATCAAATTAGCTCGATATTACACCAAGCGATCGCTAATTGTGGCATTCTTAGGCGCATTTCACGGACGCACTTATGGGGCAATGTCTCTGACTGGTTCTAAAGCAGTGCAGCGAGCGAATTTTGGGCTTTTAGTTCCTGGGGTAACTCATATTCCCTATGGCACTCACACCAGCTTAGATTACCTGGAACAACAGCTATTCACGACTATTTTACCACCGCAAGAAGTCGCGGCGATCGTAGTCGAACCGATTCAAGGAGAGGGTGGATATATCGTCCCCGAAGATGGTTTTTTGCAGCGAATTCGGGAGATTTGCGATCGCCACAGTATTCTGATGGTAGTAGATGAAGTGCAAGCAGGGATGGGGCGGACTGGTCGTCTATTTGCGATCGAGCATTGGGGTGTGATGCCTGATATCATTACCACTGCTAAAGGCATCGCCAGTGGTATGCCTTTAGGAGCGATACTTGCCAGACCAGAGTTAATGACTTGGCCTCCCGGTTCTCACGCCACCACATTTGGCGGTAATCCCGTAGCTTGTGCTGCTGGTATTGCCACACTGCGATTGCTAGAAAGTGGTTTGATGACTAACGCTACCCAGATGGGAGAATTATTACAAGCTAGTCTTACCGAGTTGCATCAAAAATTTCCCAGAGTATCGCCGCCACGAGGTAAAGGTTTGATGGTAGCGGTAGATTTATTGGATGAACAGGGTAATCTCGATCATAAATTGCGCGATCGCATTATCCAAGAAGCTTTTTTACGAGGTTTATTATTACTAGGCTGCGGTAAAGCAGCAATTCGTTTCTGTCCACCTCTAGTTATCGACAGCGACCAAATTAAAATCGCCCTTCAGATTATCAGCGAGATTTTAAGTTCTTAAAATATTAGGGAGAACAACGGAGAAATAACCAGTGCTTAATGACAAATGACAAATGACAAATGACAAATGACAAATGACAAATGACAAATGACAAATGACAAATGACAAATAAAATAGCCCTTCATTTATGGAAATTACTTTGGCAAGAATACAGCGCCAGAGTAAATCATGCCCGTACCTACCAGCAAATGATTACTGCTGCGGGTGGGACTGTCGCCAATGACCACATCGCCTTTCGGTCTTTGCGTTTACTAGTAGATAGTTCACAAGATCAAGTTAACTTGGGAATTGACTACCTTGGGCAACTTGCAGAAGCCTTGGGTTACGTGGTGGCTGGAGAATATACTTTTGCTCAAACCCATCTGTACGCCCGTCATTATCGTCATCCGCAGCAAGAGGAATTTAACTTGCCCAAACTGTTTATCAGCGAGTTGATTGTCGATGAATTACCTACTAATATTGCCCAACTCATCTCTAAAACAGTATCTTCAATCCCAAACGAATTCACCTCACCCCTTAATCTTCTCAAAAAAGATGGGAACATTGAAACTATCGCCAAACAACTTCAGGAAGTTTTCATCCGTCCTTGGCAACCTCCCCAACGTTCTGTTGTCGAAGAGGTGAATCAAGTTACTCAGTATGGGGCTTGGGTATTGCTGCACGGATATGCTGTCAACCACTTTACAGGCTACGTCAACGGACAGAATACTCCAGAATATCCAGACATAGATACTACTGCCAGTGCTTTAGCTAATCTGGGTGTACCAATGAAAGCAGAAATAGAGGGAAATGTTACTTGTGGTTTGAGGCAAACTGCAACTCAAGCAGTAAGGTCAATGGTGACAGTGTTAGATGATGATAGTGGTGCAGAAATTCAGATTCCTTGGACTTACGCCTATTATGAAATTGCCCAACGCTATTTAGTAGAAGTGGAATCTGGAAAGCAGGTACTTTTTGATGCTTTTTTAGGAAGTAATGCCCAGCAATTGTTTGAAATGACTCGTCTATAATTGTTCAAAACCTAACTAAAACTATCCAACCTGAGAGCCTATTTATAAAGTAAATATTAAGTAGGGTGTGTTACGGCTGTGTAGGGATTTGAGGGTTTGAGAAAGTCTAATTTCGCCGTAACGCACCATATTGCCAGGTGTCGTATTCTCATAACGCACCTGAAAATTTAAGGTTTACTTTTACCCATAACTGCCCATACAAATCGACTCAACATTTGAGGCAGGGACTATAGGCTTACTTTCAAGCATTAATACAAAAGGACTACAAAATTTACTCAAGGCAAACAATCTCCCTGGTTAACCTAAGATACTTTTGGTTGCTGCCATAGGATGAGTTTCAATTCAGAGCAGTAGCAAGTCTCATCACTGATTTGCTGTTCGTGGTCAGCTATCCAATCATAAATTTGTGTAGCTTTTGCTAATGCCACTTTTTCTGATCGATAAAGCTGAGGAGTAGGGCAGTAGGCTTGGCCATTGATGTGTATAGCTGCAATCTGCCAATAATCGCTCTCTGGTACAACTTCTAAAAACCCGTTACTGTAAGGCTGAATTATTCCTATGTTCATCTACAACCATCAAACTTTCTAACATTGGCCACAACGAAGCCGATACCAGCCAATTCTTCTGAGTCAAAGCTGGAATCACCAGGGAATGCAGTAGCAAGCCCTCCTAATGATTTTGGGTTCGTAGTCAATGGAAATCTGAATTATTGGTCACTTTTTAGCTTTATTCCTTTATTGGCAGCAATAATGGCAAAAGGGACTGTTCGGCGCGGGTGCATTCGGATTGCCCAAACTCAGAGTGTAACGGGATGGATGATAATGTGTAGAGCGAACCCGCAACTAGCAGCGCTCACCCGAAATGACCGAACAAAAGGAGTAAATTTATGATGTCCCGTCTGCTAACAGCTTTCCGGCAACGATTCTTGCGGAGTATCGCTTTTGCAATACTCTTAACTTTGATTAGTAGTTTAATACTTCCTGGGGCTACTTGGGCTTCTTCTAGCTTGGGAGTTGATAATGGTCATCTTAGTTCTTGTCCGGCTTCAGACAATTGTGTTGTCAGTCAAAACGCAGATTCTAAACACGCCATCGACCCGATTCCCTATCATGTAGACCGCAGTGCAGCCAGAGAAATCTTACTAAAAGTTATCGGCGTTGTTCCCCGTACAGAAATTGTAGAACAAACAGATAATTACATCCACGCTCTTTCTAAAAGCCGCATCTTCAAATTTGTTGATGATGTAGAGTTTTATTTACCTCCCCATGAGTCAGTAATTCATCTGCGCTCGGCATCTCGCGTGGGAGAGTCGGATCTCGGTGTCAACCGCAGACGATGCGAGCAAATTCGTCTGGCTCTACGTGATTTAAATATTTGATTTTTGTAAGCCGCACACTCGTGACTTCCAGTCATGAGTTAGGCACTCCATATTCTGTCTGAAACACTTTATTTAATTTGCATAATATTGAAAAATAACGGAAATGATAGTAATTTATGATAGTATAAGGAGTCTTGGGCGATTAGCACAGGGGTAGCGCACATCCTTCACACGGATGGGGTCACTGGTTCAAATCCAGTATCGCCCACTCATACACAGTAAAGCTTTCAGCTAAATTAATGTGACTTCAACCATAAGTTTGCCGCAACGGCAACATTATGCTTGAAAACTCCTGCGGCAAACTTATGGTTGAAAAAGTGGATATTGAATTAAACCATGTTTTCACCAGATTGAGTTCTAAATCTGACTATCTAGGAAAATTACCTTGTGCTTGCTGCAATGTAGCACGGACTTCTTTGTATCTTAAGTATCCAGGCTTAGTCATGGACTTAGATACAAGGTTTTCTGTAGGATATACTCCCTTGTCACACAGTATAACTGCAATATCTTGAACTTCCCTGCAAGACAGTTCTATATTTGTCAGACGTAATTCTTTGCTGTAATTAAGGTATTTGGCGGAAATATCGCGGCATAATTCCGGAAAATGTTGAAAAATGGTTCTTCTATCGTATCCAAGACGTTGAGCAGCTTCTTTCATTGTTAATGGTGGGATCTCGTCATTTGCAAGCACGGTTACTAAAGCATCTTGCACTTGCTCGTAGTCAAATGATTTCGGGGATATTCTTGTCCTACGCGATCGCTGTTGAGACTGGTTTAAGATTGTCTTAACCAAATTACCAATATCTTCTGATGTTAGAAAATCTAATAAGCTTACTCCGAGAAAGTGGCAGATTTTTAGAAGGAGATCAACTCGCGGTAAAGCTTTCCCTCTTTGCCACATCCATACTGTATTTTTTGGTAGTTCAACTAGGCTAGCAAAAGCAGCTATATTACCATCCGTTACTATCTCTATAGCTCTACCAAGAGATTTGGCAATGTTTTCTTTTGGTGGTGCAGATGCCAAATATGGAGTACTAGCAATTAATTCTCCAATGACCTGTGCTACCCAAGTTTCCCACTGCAACTCCTTTTTAGACAAATATTTGCTGTCATGAGATTCAATATATGAAGTGGTAGATGAATTTTTACCCAACCATCCACCACAATTTGAGCAGTACCCTGGTTGAGTTTTCCAAGTCAGGAGTGATATTTTTTGGTGACAGTTAGGACACCGCTCACAAAGGAATTTATTATGCTGAGGACAAAATTTAACTATACTTATTGTCCAAAGCAAAGGGTCATAAATTTCTTTTTGTGATAAATTCCATTCTTGATAACAAACTGGACACCAGCTTTTATTATCTCTAAACAACTCTTTTGGTAGAATAACATCTGCCCAAAAAAGCAAGGTAAGAAACTGTAAGTTTTTTTGCAAAGTTAGTTTTTCAAGTGCTTGCACAAAATCCTTAGCCATAATTCCTGTGCCGTTTAAAGCTGTAGCACGGTTAAACAAAGCACGTAAACCCATGCCAGCGCTGGTTTTGACATATACTTTTTCTATTAACGGCGCAAGTTCTCTGGAAATTAACACCCCCAGAAATACATTGTGAGATTTTGCCAGACGAGCAACATAGCTTGTTAAACTTTCCACCAATGGAGACCCAACACCTACTGGATTTAGATGATGAAGGCAACTACGTTCTGGAATTATTGGTTTCTCTAAATCCCACAATTCATGAATACTTGAGGAATCACTTAACATAGTTGATGCTCTTAATGGGACTTAAACAAAAAATATCCAAAAAATATTCTCAATCTTTGTACAAAAGGACTTTGACATCATTTTGCTTAGTTTATTGATATATCTAGGTTTCAGTTAGTTTTTAAGACTCGTGTATTATCCTTGTCCTGTATGGGTTTTAGCCTTGTTTATCCTTCAGAAACATTTAAGTTTCGTTAAACAAATTCTTATTTTGCATAAGCTAAATTTTACAGACAAAACAAATTATTTATAAATAATAACTGCTATTGTTGATTTTGTTTTATTAATCAACGTTACTATCTTACTCATATCCCAGTTCGCATCGTACTTCATGTAATGCAGCAATAGCATTTTTATCCCGCATTAATCCTGGCTTACTTAAAAGTTCGCTAACATATCTGGAATGAGGTTTTATCCCTTTATTGTGAAGTTTCAATACGGCTTGGCGCACCTCCTGTTTAATTTTTTCAATTCGTTCAAGCTGACGCAATTTAATATAACAAGAGTATTGCTCCGAAATTTTTTCACACAAATCTGGAAATTCCTTGTATAAAGTCTTGCTCCTAATTCCTATTCGTTTAGCAATAACTGCTACAGATGGCGGTGGATATTCACCATTATTCACTACGGATAAAAGTACTGGTCGTATTTTTTGGTGATTAGGTTTTCGAGAAGCGGCGTATCGCTCTGATATCTGGCAGCATAAATTAGGGAAATACCTGCTAATAGAACTGCGTGTTATATTTTTTAAATCTTTAACTACTTTGTATAGCGAGCGTGGTGGAGATTCTTCAAGGGCTGCAAGTAATACTTTTTCTACCTCTTCCAACAAAGAAGGATTACTGCGAAAGGTCTGTGTACTACGTTTTACAGGAGTTTGAGGCTGTATTGGTATGTCATTACTTGCAGCACTGACTTTAGTTGCCATGAGAAAGTCAACTAATGGCGTTTGTAAATAAAAGCATATCTCCAATAGTTTATTTAGTCCGGGTATTGCCTTTCCTCGATACCATTTATTTAAAGAATGTGGAGAAAGACCAAGTAATTTAGCGAATTCTGATAAATCTCCTTTAGTTAACTGATTTATATAAACAGAAATAACATTTTTGATATTATTTGAGGGTGGATAAAATAATATATCTGGCGCAATAGCAAGTAATTCTCCAACGTTGTCTAATACCTTTAATTGCAACTCAAGTTCTTCTTCTGAAAGAAACTGACTATTCTTAAATGTTTCAGGTTCTGGGAAAAGCCCTAGCCAACTTTGGCATTTTGAGCAGTAACCTGAACGATAATTGCCTGGCAATAAAGGAAGTTTCTTGTAACAATGAGGACATTGAGTGTGCAAACGACAATGGTGACGTGGACAAATCTGTACTACATGTAATGCCCAAATAAGTGGTTCGTATACTACCTGTTTTGCTTCAAACCACTCCTGGTAACAAAAGGGACACCAAGCCTTTTGAGGATGAAGCAAATACTTTTCAGAAATAACATCAGCCCATGAGAGCATTGTCAGAAAGTGTAGATCATTACGTTGTGTTAGCTTTTCAAGAACCTGAACTATAACAGCAGCTGTTGAACATTTTCCATTCAGCGATTTAGTAAATATAGAGTTGTATACTTTACTCATATCACTGTTTTTAGGATTGAAAACGTACCCTTCTTTTAGGCTAGGAGCAATTTCAGCACAAACTAAACGTCCTACCGTGATGCAGTGAGCTTGAGCAAGCCTAGCGATATAACTAGTTAAACTCTCAACGTTAGCTGTTCCCATACCAATTGGTTTCAAGTGAAATAAATGGCTACGTTCTGGAACAGAGGGCGGTTCCAAATCCCACAATTCATCAGTATTATTCTTATCAAGAACCATACTAATTTCCCCCTACTAAATCTCGCTTTGACTTTCGATTCCCTACACCTTGACTTTGTGATTTTGGATTAGTATTCTGCTGTTTTTGCAAGCTAGTAGGAGAATCTGACTCATCATCTTGTAAACGCTTTTCGCCTGCTTCTGCTTCCTGAAGGATTTGTTTTCGTCGTGAAGCAGAGAATTCAGCCTTTTTAAGATGCTTTAATGTCAGAGTTGTAGCATTTTCCTCAAGAGAAATACGTAAGGCACGAACTAACCAACTTTTAAGCATTCCCACACAGCCAATAGAGTACTGAAGAAGATACTCGCAGTGCGTTTCAAGCTGTGGCTCTTCTAGCAATGGTAAGTGACGCTGCAAAGTCTGTATTACCGTGCTATATTCGATAACGTCTTCCTGAAGAAGTTGGTGGTAACGAGCAATATGGATGTCCTGACTACGCCTGCCTATCTGTCCACTTATAGTAGAACAGTTTAGTAGTTCATAAGTGCCAACCAAAATGTGTATCGTTTTTGTAAAGTTAGCAATCGATTTAATCCAATTCATTTGATTAAGTAACTGGTGTCCGCCTGCCGTTGCAAATAAGTGTTGAGCTTCATCTACTATAAAAACTCTCAACTTGCGGTTGATAAATACCTTTTCCATAGCACGGCGTAAAGTAGAAGTGTTCTTAATTACAGCTGGAACAAGCGATTTTGAACCATCACTTTCAGTCTCAGAAATACCATAGTCAACTTTGTAGTTAATCAATACCTCATTTAGTGCTTCTAAAACTTGTATATAGTAATCTAAGTGGTTAAATTTCCCTTGTGATGATGAACTTGCCTCTACACGTGCAACACCAATTTGACCAGGATTGGATAGTAAATCTTCTAATAAATTCTCCAATAGTATTTTTTGAAGCCGCTTTATTAGAGTAGACTTACCAATACCTGTTACGCCAAACACAAAAAATATTGATGTGTCAGCAGGTTCAAGGATATTTGCCTTAAGTTCGTTCAAGACTTCCTTGAGGTTTCTATGAGGAACAGTTATACCTTTGAAGTATGCTAATTTTTCTAATGATGGTTTTTTTAAAAGTTCCAAATCAAAAAAACGTTGTTCTAGCATTACCATAAATCCTCATTAGCGTAAGGGGTAATCTTGTTTAATTCAACATCATTATTCAGGGATATTTCTGTATTATTAGAGCCTTCATCGAGTAAATTAGCTGGAATTTCTAATTTAGTTTTTTCAGGGGAAAAAGTTTGAGTACTTGACTTATTTTCAATTAGGTTACGAACATCTTTCGCTGCTAAATCTCGCTGGCTTTGAAGCTTTAGTTCCTCGTATTGGTCTGCATTTTTTAGAAGTTGGGCAATTTCTCCAGGTTTAGATGTAGCTTTTTGTTTAAAAAGGTGTTTTTTTTGTCTTAATATTTCAGTAGCAACCATTATTTCACGCTGTGAGTGACCCTGAAATTTATTGTAGTGGTTAGAAATACAGCGAACCCAATGCCCATGAACATAGGCATAGGCTGTCCCATAGTCAAATGGATCGTAGCGTACAGGTACTTGTTGACCCTCAATATCGGGTCTTAGAAATGAATCATCTATAGACCAGTAGTCTTGCTGATTAATTCTTACCCCTGTACTTGGTTGGACTTTTGCTGTCCCTTTAAGCGTTGAAGGTAGAGTTAAAATTCGGAACTGATCATCATAAATTATTTTTTGATGAGCGCGAGAGCCACTATGTGCAAGTCCAGCATGAAAGCTATCATACGGAGAAAAACCTTCTAATGCTGGATGTTCTTTTCGGTCGTAAGCACCATAACAATAGCCATTAATAAAATAGTCATATAACTCATCAAGAGTCCAAACAGCTAGGTTTTTAGGATTATTAGCTTTATTAACTAGACGGACATGCTTTGTAACTTGGGTATTACCTCTTAACTCGTTGATAAATTGTTTATTGCTAGAACCAAACCAACGCTCAACAATAGAACTAAACTTAGGCATATTTGGTGGTCGATGTTTTTTGGTACATTCAAACCTAGCCAAAAGGGTATCAAAATAAACGCTCTTAAATTCTTTGCCGTTATCAACTACAATGGTTTCCGGGAACCGTCCGAAGCGTTGAACACAAATTCGCAGCACCATCATACAAGAACGATAACTGGGGTGATCAAAAGTAAGGTAGGCTGCTAGAGTGCGTCGAGAGTAAGCATCTAACATCGCTGTTATCCAAGGTCTACCAAGATTAATACCTGTGTATAAACACACTGCTTCTATATCAAGTAGAGTGTGGTCAATATGCACAATTTCTAAGGGACGATCACCGTGACGCGGTGTAGAAGAATATAATAATAATGGAGCTAACTTCTGGTTAGCAGCACGAGAACCAAGCCGTTTCTTGGTTCGGTAGTAGCCTGATCCCTGTTTTACTCTTTCGTAAAAAGTTGTGTGGCTAGGAAGAGGTTCAATTATTCCCTTTTCTTTCCACTGATCTTTCAACTGCTCGTAAACCGCCCAGACGTTTTTCTGTTTGAAAGTTTCGTAGTTGTCTTCAATAATTTTGTCAATAAATTCCCATATCTGATCTGAGTATCTTGGAGTGCTGTTTCCCTTCCTTTGGTCAATAAGCCCAATCAAACCGCATCCATATTTATCCTTAGCTTTTTTAAAGTTAGCCTTCCAATATCGAATGGTTCGTTCAGATTTAGTTGCTTCTTCTGGATCTTCTCCATATAAGTGAGGCACTATTAGCTGGTAGCGTTCGTTAGCCTTTTCCAAAGCTGTAGGACTTGCTTTTAAAAAGTGTTGCCAACCTTCTGACGAAATACTAGGTTCTGGCAATGAAGGTAGTCCTTTAATTTCCTGTGCCTCAACTAGCTTGTGAAATTCAGTATGAGTTAGCCAAAGTAGACCATTTTCCCCCCTTAACCAAATTTTTGCTTCTCCAACTTCATGAATAGTGTAACTGTTACCATCCCAAATAATTGATATGCCTACTTGGAAATCAATTATCTGTAAGCTATCTGTAACTTTGTTAGAACGCGAACTAATTGCTATAGCATAAGATTCAGCCGTTACTTTATCTCTAAATATATAGACTCGCTCTTGCTCCATTAAAGGAGAAGAAGAAAGGTCTATATATATATTTTGTGTTGCAATTAATGCATTAATATCATCAATAGTTGCATTACTTGCTTTTTGACGTAGTTGAACAAAAGTTATGCCTGGATTTGAGGCGACAATTGTAATTACTGTATCAGCGATTTCTTGGTTAACTACATAGTTTTTATTCAGATAGCCTTTTAAATACTGAATGTTTCGGTATTTAATATTATCAATCTCGATATCTGAACGAAGCCGATAATACAAACCAAGTTTTTGTGCATATTCTTCAGCTGGCGGACTATGCCACTGTCCATTTTCTCCTCGGCAGTATCGATTGGGCTGTTTAACTACGAGTTTTTCTAAAGTTTTTTCTGGCTTCCACTCTTCAAAGCTAACTGAGTTTTGACGTATAACTAGAAAATCTGGAATATGTCTATAAGTGCCATTCTTCCCATTAGCAGATGCAAACTTTAAAGTAAATTGAAAAGCTTGATCCCAGTATTCTATAACATCGTCGTCATACTCGTAGAACAATTCAATAGCCCTAAGCTCAACAGTATGCGACTCGAATTGAATTGTCCTATAGGAATCATATTTGATTTCTGAAAATATTTGAGTAGGGTGTGTTATGCCGTAGGCTAACGCACCATCCGAAGATTTTGGTGCGTTACGGAAGCCGTAACACACCCTACATATACTTAGATTTTTTCATAAATCAAATACTAGTCCTATACCCATTTTTATGCTAGAGTAGTTTCCACTAACATTTCTTCCTCCACCACCGACTCTTCGTAAAGGCTCTGAAGTGCGAATCTGCTCTATTACTGTTTTAGTACTCTCTTCAAGTTTTAGACTTATAAACCACTGTTTAAGCTCATCTTCAGTAAACATTTTTCCTATCTATACAAATTGTGTCAGATTTCTAATTTATCTTTTTGAATGATTTGAGGAGCAGATTTTAAACCTGTTTGCCACTTGTCTTGCCGTGTTATGCCTGACAAAGAATTATTTATTTCCTGATTGTAGTTATCAACGATATAACGTACTAACAATTTTTCAACCATATCAAGGTTAAGGCAATTTCTATGTGCTTTATTTCCAATTGAATTAAAGTAGTCTTTTATAAAAACTAAAAAACTATTTTGATTTATCTCATACAAATTTAGTTGCCAAGAAGTAGGTTGATAGTGAATTAAAAAAATTTCTAACTTATGAATTTTTTCCTGAAAATAATACTGCATCATAATATTGCTGCGATCAGTATATAAAGCTTGAGGGATACCGTAAGTTATCCAATCATGAGATAAATTATATTGAAAATCATAATATTTCGGTAAGATTGCATGATGTAATGCTTGAAGTACTGTTCGAGCCTTTGGCGGCTTTAAACTTAAATGGAAGCCCATGTAGCATTCAGAGTAGATATCTATAACTGAAATTAAATAGGGACGGCCAATAAGTAAACCATTTGTATCAGTAAGCATTATATCTAGTAAATAACAATGGACAAGCCAACAAGAATTGCTATACTCTACAACTGGCAAATAATTTCTTTCATCAGTTTGAGAAAACATACCCACTTCCTTAAAATATATTTTGTCAGTTTTGATTAATAGTTAGAAGGTTTTAACTAGCCGATGGTAGGCTTAAAGGTCTTGACTCATTGTTATCAAGGCTGAAATTATGTAAATAAAATACACATTAGCTTGCTTCTTCTTTAGCCAATTTTTATTTTTCAAGTGGTTTTAAACTAATACGACACGACATAATACGGCGACAAACAGGATTTATCGCTACTGTGAGCCAAGGACGTACAAAATTACCATTATTATCAACTATACAAATATCCATACAACATCTGTCTACTATGTAAGAGTTTGTTTGAAAATATTTAGGCATCAAGATATTCCTCTATTTATTTAGATTAATAACAAATTAGAACAGCTATCCTTTATTTAAAATTAGAAATATTACTGAATTTAATTAAATTTTTTGGTAAAAATAATTCTATTCTACGGGTATCATTTGAGCGTGAAATAATACACCCAGTTTGTAATATACTTTCAATTAATACAATCAACACAATAGCCTATATTAGTTAATAGTTGACAAAGCTGTAACCATTGCTAGATAAGCTTTGCATAACTTATATTTATATAATTCATTATATTTTGATATCATTATTGATAATAATATAACATCATGAAGCATCCGAATGAAATTTTCTAAATTGTGCATTCTTCAACATTGAAAATATTTACCTCAATAAAATAATTTTTCTACCAAATATTAAATATAGAACGATTGACAAAAAACAATAGTTATGTGTTGCAAAAGGTAATAAATAATTTAAATTCACACTACTGACATCAGATACTTATTCAATAAGCATTTGAGCAATCTCAATTTGATGTACTATCAGAAAAGTTGCATTATTTTCCTGTCTTAAGTATTAGGATTGTTACAGTCTATTAACTTAGATTAATTTAATTTTATACTCAGTGTTTGTTCAATTGATTTTAATGCTGATTGTATATCTGCGTTCAAAGCATCTGCCTCAGTCTGAATAGTACTTACACTCTTACTGACTTCTGCTAGGGATTTTTTAATAGTTCTGATACGTCTCAAAGCTGTGCGAATCTGCTGAATCTGTTGTTCAACAGCAGTTACATCCAGTTGTGATTCAAAAGTACGCAATTTATTTAACCTTTGCTGGATCACCAAAAAGCGAATAGCAATGATTAAAAATGGATGAGTTGTGGCGATCCAATAACCTGACTCAGAAACTCCCTCTGCCCAATCGCCGATTTCCTGTGCTAATCCCTCACGCGAATAACTTAAAAATATTGCCGAATTTGCAGAACGCCGCACCATTGCTGACTGTAAATGTTGAGTGATTGCTTGGCGACCAAAAGGTTTTGAGGGCCGTTTTCTAGCTTCAATCACTATTGACAGTTCAATTACAGCTAACGATTTACTGGTGAACTTTAGGAGAATATCGCCAGTGTCTCCATCACGACCTATATGCTCCACCTCTACTCCACTCAACTTTGACCAATTTCGTAGTTCGACAACTACTAACTCTTCATAGTTGATGCCTTTTGCAGTTGTCTGTTCAAGTACTTGTTGTGTCACCTGTTGATCTCGAATTTCCCTGGTCAGTTTTTCCACTTGTTCGGTTAATGGTTTCACAGACTCAGAAACCACATCTTTAACTGCCGCAGCCAGAGTACCATTTTCCTTAGTGGCATTTATTAATGCTGCTTTAAATGCGCCTTGAATGGAATCAGAGCGTTTAGCATCTAATAGTTGACGTAATGAAGAGAGAAAGCGGCCAACAACAGAAGTTTCTCTGGCGGGGTCAATTTCTTGTGCGAGCAAAGTGCTGACGCTATTGAGTTTTTCAGTGAGAATGGCTGAAGTCAGATTAATTTGAGTTTGGAGTGGAGCTAATAATTGACCATTATCTGTCCCTACTTGATTAATTAATTCCTGCTGGAAAGACTCTGCAATTACCTTGACTGCCTGCTGAAACTCCACCAACAAGGATTCCATCTGCTGCTTAATTAATTCGTTGCCATGACGAGTTTGAGCAGTTTGCAAGCAAAGAAATCCTAACTCAAAAGCATCCCGGCAAATATCCTCGTATTCTGACTGGGGAAATTGCTGTAAGTAGCTGATGGCATTTTTGAGAGGGATTGCCATGCGATGAATCAGGACATGGCTTTGTGTCAATTCAATACTGGAGGGCAAGTAATAGGAATCATTGGTGGAGCGGTTCATGGAACAGTGGGTAGGCTGGTGACGATAAATTGCACCCTACTACCTATTTTTTATGTCAGTCAAGGTGATGAAGAAAAGTTTTGTCAATTTGCAAAAACTGAAGAATTAATTCGGGTGTTGAGGATTATGCCACTGCTCCAACAGAGGATTAATTACTTCGGCGTTGGTGAAAAGAAAATCAGCCACAGCCATAATTCTCTGATAAGGTAATCCAGCTTCTCGGCGGCTGGCTTGTCCACCCAACCAGTGATAAGCCGTAGATTTAGAGATGGCACAGATTTTTGCTAATTCTTCGTAACCCAATCCCCAACGATAGCTAAAATCTTGGGGGGACATGAACATTTGGTTGTGCAATTCTAGCAATTGCTGATGTTGTTGAGCTTTAGACATGATTGCCCTGAAGCCCTTCCAAGGATGCATTATCTAAAGGTTCGATATCATCCTCGAAAGCGAAGTCGCAGGTGCAAATTTTACGAGAGGGGCTGCGCTCATCTAAAAGAACCAAGTAATGTAAGCCAGTGGCAATGCAACTGGCTTGTTGGGTGTATATGACTCCGATAACGCGACCATAGTCACCGTTGGGTACTTGAAACCATCGCACCCATTCACCGAGATGAAATCTCTGCTGAGGCAATTCGCTGGGAATAACCTCTGGCATCGTTACTGGTGGAATTTGGGAAAACAGATCAGGCATAGTAATCTTTTTGGGTGCAAGTTGACCAACAACGGTAAAAATTAAGAAGAATTCTGATAAATAATATTAAAGTTTTCCCTTGCCACTGTGGCAATAAAAACTTGCCATTTGGCAAGTACCTATTTAGCAGGATTTCTGCGTCGCTTTTGGTAATACACATCCCGGAGCTTTTGTAAGTACTCTGGTTCAGTTTGGATTGCTGTCCAGATGTGGTGTGCCAATGCTAGGCGCTGTTTATGTTTCTCGCTTGGTATTCTCTGGTCAACACCTTGGGAAAACCAATGATTAACGGTTGTTAACGAACAGTCACAGATAAAAGCCAGTTCTTCTCGTGACACATCCCAATGTCTCAGAAACTCGTCGAGTTCCATTGGATAATCTTTTAAGGGTTGTAGATATGAATTCAATACATCCCAGTGTCTCTGAGTTGGAATTTTTGAAGCAATACCCATAGCCTTCCTAATTGCCAAATGGCAAGTGAATGAGGCAATCATATCTTGGCAAATGTTGGCTTTGTTTGAAAAATAAATCACAAACAGAACAGCATCTTATTTGTTTTGTCTTTCTAAGGTATAAAAATATAGTTGCTGCTTTGTGATAATAATCACTCTCTCTTAGCAAAATTGGCAGATAGTAGATCCAAGCAATAATGCCAAGAAAATCTACACTGGATGGAGATAGCTAATGGTAGAGCAACTGATTGGAAAACGGATTCAAATTCCAGGACAGTTTACTGGTGCTGTAACTGTCGAGCGGTTTGATGTTGTTGACGACACATTGTTGTTGACGGTTCGTACTCAGGAAGGGGAATTGCGTGAAGCTATTTTGAGTAATTTTGAGATTGAGGAAATACTCACCTCACAAGAGCAGAAATCAGTTGCCACCGTTGACGCTAATGCATTTTTTCTTTTTATTGAGTCAGTACGAATAAAAACCGCATTCGCTTACGATCCACACTTTGCTGTGAGTCTTAGCGGTGTCCGTCCTCTCCCCCATCAGCTAGAAGCAGTTTACGAACGTATTTTGCCCCAGGTAAGGTTACGGTTTCTCCTCGCTGATGATCCAGGAGCAGGTAAAACAATTATGGCGGGGTTGTTGTTAAAAGAACTCAAACTGCGAAATGCCATTGAGCGCATTTTAATTCTTGCACCAGCACCATTAACAATTCAATGGCAGGATGAATTACGCAGTAAATTTTCTGAAATTTTTGAGGTTATTAATTCGACACTGGCCAAAAATCAGTTAGCAGGTAATCCTTGGGAAAGATTTCGGCAGTGTATTGCTTCTATTGACTTTGCGAAACGCGATGATGTTGCCCCTGGTATATTGCAAGTAGATTGGGATTTAGTAATTATTGATGAGGCACATAAATGTTCTGCTCGTACCCAAGGCGATGATTTACGCCGGACTGGACGCTATAAATTAGCAGAAGAGTTATCCAAAATTACTGAAAGAATATTACTATTAACGGCTACTCCTCACCAAGGCGATGTTAGTCATTTTCATAACTTCTTACGTTTACTTGACCCAGAACAATTTATTTCTGATGAACTTAATCCGCAGTTACTAAGTTTAAATGATAGTCCTTGGTTTTTACGTCGCATTAAAGAAGAGTTGAAGGATTTTCAGGGGCGAAAATTATTTAAGGAGCGATTCGCAATTACAGTACCATTTACTTTATCTACTGCTGAACATCATCTGTATGAGGAAATCACAAAATATATTAACAAATATTTAGGTAAGACTAAAGGCAGAAAACAGGCCGCAGTAGCATTAGCTAGGACAGTCTTGCAGAGACGTTTGGCTAGTAGTTTAAATGCCATTTATAGTTCTTTGGACAGACGTAAGCGCCGCTTTGCAGATTTAGTAGAAGAATTAAATAAACTACCACATCAAGAGCAAAAACAGCGATTAATTAATTTAGGTAAAATAGTTGATCCAGAGTTGGAAAGTGATGATTGCGAAGAAGACCACTTAGAAGAACTAGCCATTGAGTCTACAGTAGCAGAGCAAGTAGACCAACTCCAAGAAGAGTTACGGGAGTTAGAAAGGTTAGTCAAGCTTACCCAGCAGGTGATTGATGTTGGTACTGAGACTAAGTTAAATCGTCTTAAGGAAAGTCTGGAAGAAGCAAGATTTAATGAAATCAAAGATGGTAGTGGTAGATTGTTAATCTTTACGGAACACAGGGATACGCTGGAATATCTGAAAAAGAATTTAACTGCATGGGGATATAGTACCTGTGAAATTCATGGGGGAATGAATATTTTAGCCAGAAAAGCTGCTCAAAGAGATTTTCAATTAAGTAAACAAATTTGTCTAGCAACAGAAGCCGCAGGTGAAGGAATAAATTTACAGTTCTGTCGATTAATGATTAATTATGATCTTCCCTGGAACCCCAATCGCTTAGAGCAACGCATGGGCAGAATTCACCGGATTGGTCAAACGCATGATGTTTATGTTTTTAACTTCGTGGCGGAAAATACGGTAGAAGGTAGAGTATTAGAAAAGTTGCTGGCTAAGTTAGAAGAAATCCGCAAGGCAATGGGGGACAGGGTTTTTGATGTTATTGGTCAATTACTGCAATTAAATGATATCCGGTTTGAGGAATTGGTTAGAGAAGCAACTTATACGAAAGCCAGTGAAGATGAAGTTTTAGAGCAAATTGAACGTCTCGACCCGAAAAAATTAGAATCTCTTGAACAAGCTACAGGTGTGGCTTTAGCAACTTCTCATGTAGATTTATCCCAAATTCGTCGCACCCAAACGCAAGATTACGTTTCTGAAGAACAGCGTTTAATGCCCCGCTATGTAGAGGAATTCTTTAAACGTGCCTGTGACTTTATGCGCGTGAATTTAGATAATCGGGCTGATGGTTTATGGCGAGTAAGTTATGTCAAAGAGGAATTTCGTTCTAATAATTTGGAGTCAGTACGCAAATATGGGATTGCAGATAAAGAATATCTCAAACTGACTTTTTATAAAGAGCATTTGGCACAACCAGTACATCAAGATGCAGATTTATTATCACCAGGACATTCTTTATTCGCTGCTATTGTTGAACGCTTAGATTCCCAATTATGGGAAAGAGTATCCCAACAGTCTGCCATATTTCTTGATGCTGATGCTCAACAACCCTACCGCATTCACTTTTTTGAAGTGCAGGTGGCGGGTATGGGACGAAAAGGTAAAGATACAGTTCTCAAAGCTCGGTTATGTGCTGTTGCTGAAAAATCTACAGGAGAACTGGTACTAATTTCACCAGACTGCCTCCATGATTTAGCTCCTACCCAGTTATCTCCAGATTTGGTGATTTATCCCCCCACCCCCCAGGAACAACAAAAGGTGGAAAGCTGGTTAAAAGTAAAAGTGCAGCGTTCTTTAATGGATTTAGAAAGGGCGCAACGTCAACGGGAGTTAGAAATCCGCCAAGATTATTTACAGAAAGCGATGGAAAGCACCATCGCAGAGGCTCAACGCACTCAAATGAAATTAGCAGCGAAGGTTGCAGGAGGGGATGAAACCTACCGCGTGACAAGGGATAATGCTCAGAATAAGGTACGAAATTTGCAAGAACGTTATAAGAATAAACAAGGTGAACTGGACTATTTAAAAATTATTCGTCCTGGACGTGTGGCATATTTGGGAAGCGCCTTAGTATATCCCTCTTCTGTCACTCTCCGAAAACATTTGCCTTTTCTAAAATCTAGAGCTTTTGTATAACAAGCGATTGCGCGATTATTTTCTAATAACAAATACAAGTCCTATTTTTTTCTAATAGTATAGCTTGTATTGATTGCCTCATGAGGCTTCTAGCGATCACTTTCCCGGAAAGTGACAGAAGAGGGATATCCTGCAACTGTGGAGGTGTCCAAATATCCGGGGATGCGGAATGACCCAGAAGTGGAAGCTTTTGCGATGCAGTATGTGATGGACTATGAACGACAACGCGGATGGGAACCAGAGGATGTAAGTCAAAAACATGATGGTAGTGGTTTTGATATTCGCAGTGTGGGGCCAGTTGATGAAGTGACGGGAATTGCATCTGTGCAGCGCATTGAGGTGAAGGGCAGGGCGCAGCACAATCAAGAAGTTGCGTTGACTGTGAATGAATGGCGGAAGGCACAGCAGTTAGGTGATTCGTATTGGCTGTATGTAGTCTGGGGATGTACAAGTGAAAATCCGCAATTGTTAACGATACAAAATCCGGCTAAGGTGTTCGCTGGTGATGCCAAGGAAATTAAGCAAGTAACCCGGTATGTCGTGGGGGCTGAGGCATTATACAGCAAAATTGTTTAACTTAATATTTAATTGTTGACATTAATCAACATCTGAGCCAAGGTATAAATCGCAATAAGCGATTATACATAAATGAACTCAGTCAAAATAATATCTCTAGATCGTCGCCTGATTGAAGACTTCATTCCCATCAAGGAAATATCTGTTGAATCTGCACGAGAAAAATCTATTAGAAAGGGTCATATTTCTACACTACATTTATGGTGGGCAAGAAGGCCATTGGTAGCAGCTAGGGCGGCGGTTTTTGCTTCGTTAATTGCTGCACCAGAAACTCCCTAAAAGCGCACAGCTTTAAGGAAGTCCATGATTGAATTGTGCAAATGGGAAGCTGGAGAAGCAACTATTGCTAAAGCTAAAAGGCAGATATTAGAAGCACAACGAGAACGGTTAAATTTACCAGCAGACACACCATTAAATCAAGTACCGCCACCAAAAGTTTTAGATATGTTTTCTGGTGGAGGGGCAATTCCTTTAGAAGCATTACGTTTGGGTTGTGAAACCTACGCTGTTGAACTTAATCCAGTGGCTCATATTATTGAGCTTTGTACGCTAGTTTATCCCCAGAAATACGGGAAACAATTAGCAGATGAAGTAGAGAAATGGGGAAATTGGGTAATTGAAAAAGTGCGGGAAGAAATTGGTGACTTATATCCTGCTATTAAAGTCGGAGAAGTTCTGCAAGAAGAACCTCAGCAATTAGAGTTACTGCAACATCCAAAAGTAAAGCAACTAAGTCTTGCACAAACTTTAACTCCAGTTGCATATTTATGGACGCGCACTGTGAAATGTCCTAATCCTGCTTGTGGTGCGGAGGTTCCTTTAGTGCGTCAGACTTGGTTGTGTAAGAAGGCGAAAAAGTATGTGGCGCTCAAAGTGATTCCAAATTATGAGACAAAGCGGGTTGAGTTTGAAGTGGTGGAAGCTGCGACGGAAAAAGGGTTAGGTTTTGACCCTGCGGCTGGTAGTTCTCGTGGTAATTCTACTTGTCGTCATTGTGGAACTACTATTCCAACTAAACCATATATTCAAGAGCAGGGGAAAGCAGGAAAGATCGGTCATCAATTAATGGCTATTGTTTGCACTACTTTAGGAGAGCAAGGTAAAACATATCTAAGCGGTACAGCTTATGAGAAGTATATTCCTGATGAAATAGTTATTAAAAATCGTCTACAAACATTAGTGGAAGAAATAGGAGTTAGCACCCCAGATGAACCTGTAAAAGTTTGGTCTGGTGTTTTTAATGCTCCATTATACGGTTTAGATAAATTTGAAAAATTATTTACGTTTCGTCAATTACTATCAATGATGACGTTTGTAAAGTGGGTGAAGTTAGCGCATTATGAGATTTTGCAGCAAGGTAATGAAGAAGAGTTAGCAAAAGCGATAAGCACTTATTTAAGCGTAATGTGTGATAGGTTAGCTGATTATAATAGTTCAATTACTCATTGGCATAATACTGGAGAGAAAATGAGTAATACATTTTCACGTCAAGCCTTACCAATGGTCTGGGATTTTGCAGAAATAAATCCATTAGGTAATGCTTCAGGCAATGCTAAAGGTGCGCTAGATTGGATTTTGCAATTTATCAGACGGGAATCACAAGAATATAGTAAACCTGGAATTTTGCAACGCAGTTCTGCAACATCAATCTCTGTTGAATCAGAATCATTAGACGCAGTAATTACCGACCCTCCATATTTTGATTCTGTCCCATACGCTGATTTATCTGACTTCTTTTATGTCTGGCTTAAACGTTCAATTGGACATCTTTATCCAGAACATTTTTCTAGTCAACTCACTCCCAAGAAAAACGAAGCTATTATGGAACCTTCTAGACATGGAGGGGATAAGAAAAAAGCAGCACAATTCTATGAAGAAATGATGCACAAAGCATTTTGTGAAGCAAATAGAGTGCTGAAACCAAACGGCATGATGGTTGTAGTTTATGCCCATAAAACTACATCAGGTTGGTCAACATTGATTGATTCTCTCAGACGGGCAAGATTTACTATTACAGAAGCATGGCCACTTGACACAGAAATGTCATCAAGATTACGTGGTCAAAATTCCGCAGCATTAGCATCTAGCATCTTCCTAGTTTCTCGCAAACGCACAGATACCAAAATTGGCGACTATGCAATGGATGTCCGTCCAGAATTATCAAAAATTGTCCAAAGCCGTGTAAAAACCCTGATGGCAGAAGGTGTTTCTGGTGCTGATTTAGTAATTGCTTGCATCGGTGCGGGACTACGCGCCTACACCCAATATGACCGGGTAGAACTGCCCAATGGCGACGAATTAGACGCTAATTCATTCCTAAACGAAGTACAAAAAGAAGTATTAGAAGAAATTCTCACCGAAGTCCTGAAGTGTGATAAAAAAGGAATTTCCGCCGTCGATAAACCCACCCAATATTACATACTGGGACGCTACGAATATGGGGAATCTATAGTGGAATTTGACGAAGCTAACACCTTAGCACGAGGAGTAGGTGTAGAACTTGACGGTGCTGCTGGGTTAACAGATGGCAAACTTTATCTGGTGAAGAAGACTAAAAATCAAGTGCAATTACGAGACTATACAGAACGTGGTGCAGATGCAGATTTAGGAATCCAAAAAACCGAAAAACAACAAGAATTTAATGTTAAACCCCAAGCTATTGGCATAGCACCAACATTAATTGATATTCTGCATCGTCTCCTGTGGTTGCAAGAAAATAAACCCCAAGAAATTAATAACTTTATAACTTTAGCCCAACCGGATGCTACCCAACTGCGACTCGTCGCCCAAGCTTTAGGAGGACGTGCGTTAACACCAGAAGCAGGTGCTACACAGTTTGTCAATGGACACCGGACAAAAGAACAACAGCAAATAGATACTTTATTGGCTTCTTGGAAACGAGTAGTTGAAGAGAATTTATTTACTCAAGCTAAGTAGATTTGTTGAGGGTTCAATAGGTGTACAAAGTTAGAATCAGAACAAGCTAATACTGACACGCCATCTAGTCACTAAAATTTATGAGCAGTGCTTACCAACTCAAACCTTGGACACAAGTTGTCACTCCCCACTCCGATATTCTCAGTGGGAACTTAGATAATGCTACTTATGCAGCTAGTTTGAGTTTGGTAGTACGCCAAGATCCTAATTGTCCCCCAGTCTACCGAAATGCTCGTGATTTTTTCAATGCTACTTACTTGACTACAGCCCTGAAAAAACTCCTAACAGATGTCCTTAAAAGTCTAAGGGGAGATGCAGGTGATAGAGTATTACAACTTCGCACACCTTTTGGTGGTGGTAAAACTCACTCCCTTATCAGTCTTTATCACATCACTAAAAATCGCAGCGACTTACAAAGTATCACCCAATTAGATGAATTACCAAATCCTGGTGATGTCCGTGTAGCCCATTTTATTGGCTTTGAAGCGGGTGCTATCAAAGGAATAGAAATTGATGATAGTCCACCTATTTTTACCCCTTGGGGATATTTGGCATGGCAATTAGGTGGACATCAGGCTTACTCTTTATTAGCCACAGAAGACCAACAAAAGGTTGCTCCCGGTAATGAGGTTTGGAGAAAGATACTTGGCGATACACCTAACCTCATCCTTATAGATGAATTACTGGTGTTTGTAGAAAGTGCAATGGCGGTACAAGTAGGAGATTCTAACTTTGGTCGCCAAGTTCTCATTTTTATCCAAAAACTCACTGAAATTGTGAGAGAATTACCCAAAACTGTTTTAGTATATTCTCTGCAAGCTAGTGTCGCTGAATCTTTTGGTAATGAAGGGTTACTCAGTGCCTTAGATAAATTGGTTAGTCGCATTGATGCTAAAAAAGAACCTGTCTCTGGCGATGAAGTGATGCAGGTAATCCAGAGACGGTTATTTAGCAATATTGGCGATACGGCAATTATTCAAGAAGTAGCTAGACAACAAGCAGAATTATTCCGCAGGTTGCGTGAAAGTTATGCTGATACTAATCGTGAAAAACAAGAAATTCAACAACAAGCTGATTTATTAGCAGACAGAATTTTAGTTAGTTATCCTTTCCATCCTGATTTAATTGATTTAATGTATTATCGCTGGGGAACTCTGCCCAGTTATCAACGGACTCGCGGTGCATTACAATTTCTTGCTGCCGCCACTTATGCTTTGTGGGAAGCAAAAGATAATTCTTGGCTAATTACTCCAGGAAGTATTCCGTTTGATAATGACATTGTGAAAAATGCTTTCTTTTCGCAAGTTGGGGCAAGAGATGCTTACAGTTCTGTATTAATTTCTGATTTAACTGGACGGAAGGCTAAGGTTAAAACAGTAGATAATCGCATTGCTGCTGATGCTCCGGCATTGTCCCATTTAAAGGTAGGTACTCGTCTATCTTCTGCCATTTTAATGTATTCGTTTGGTACAAGAGGAGGAGATAAAGGGGTTTTAGAACAAGAAATTACCTCTGCCTGCCTTGCACCAGGATTAGACAGGACGACAATTACTGCTGCTTTAAGTGATTTGCGGGAAGAATTACTTCATCTACACTATGTTGGTCAACGGTATCGCTTTGAAACCAAAGCAAATTTGAATAAGTTAATTGCTGATGAAGAAGGCAAGGTGAGTAGCGATGAAGTATTGCAGAAAATTCAGGAGGAACTAAATAAAACTTTGCCTAACATCCGAGGTAAAGTTGTCTGGCCTAAAGATGCTGCCGCTATTCCAGATAAAGTTAAGCAGTTTAGTATTGTTTACCTAGAGCCAAGTTGGGCAGATAAGAGTAAGGATTTAGTTTTGGTAGATGCCTTAAATTGGTTAGAGAATCGCGGTAATGATAAACGGGAATTTAAAAATGCACTTGCTTTTGTAGTTCCCAATAAAGCACAAATGGATAAGGCACGGGAAGGCGCAAGAACTGCTTTAGCGATATCTGAACTAATTGAAAAAAAGAATAAGAAAAAGGGTTCTTCGGAAGAATTAGAAGAATTGAATGAACTTACTAGCAAAGCTAAGGATGCTACAAGTGAGATTGTCGCTGCCGTGCGTCGTCTGTATGAATATATTTTACTGCCTCTCCCAGATACTAGCGGTGAAAAACCTGTGAGGTTGGAAAGTGTTGATTTACAATCTCAACTCAATACCAGTCAGAATTTGCAAGAACGGGTATTAGATGCTTTAAAGAATTATGTTTTTGAAACTACTACTGCTAGTAAGTTAGTTAGCTTATCTGGGTTAGAAAATCCAGATAAGGAATATATAGCTGGGGAGGAATTAGTGAGTTATTTTTTCCGCTTCCCTACTTTACCCAAAATGTTAGGGGTAGAAGGAATTAAAAAATCTATTCTCAAAGCCATTGAACAAGGTTTAATTGGTTATGTACCATCAATGACTATTAGTGGTGAAATCCCTGTAGTAGATAATTCCAATTTAATCAGTTTTGAGAAAGTCATACCCGCCGATGAGTTAGACCTAGCCGGTTATCTTTTATCCCCCAGCTTGGTTAATAAGTTGCGTACTGTGAAATCTCCAGAAATAGTGGAGACGATAATAAAGGATGCGGAAGAAGATAATACTGTTAAACTAATTTATGGTTCGGGTGACTCTGGTAGCACTACAAAGAGAAGAGTTGCTGAAGAAAAACAAACTGTAGAGTATAAATCAGACGCGAGTAGTATTGAGCGAACTGTGTTGCTTGATATTGTTAATGGGAAAAAACCTGCACGTTATTACAAGCTGACATCTTCTACTGATAAGGCAAAGATATTTCAATTGTTTGAAGTGTTACAAGCTTTATCTGATAAAGCTGAGGGGATGACTATCACAATTGAGGTACAAGCTCACACGCAGGATAGTTTTGACCTCAATTGGATACGTAATGCCATTGAGGAGCCATTAGATGAAATGGATATTCGAGCGTCTACACGTTTGGAGTAGGGTATTTAACGATCGCAGCTTTTTAACAATCCTGTCTTTTGGAGTCTTCCACTTGAATTTTTGAGCCATTTATATTATTTCCAGGGTGGCAAGTCCAACTTAGGTAGTATTCTTACTACTGCTATTTAGCTTGGTATAAATCAAATCAGAGCGTAATGTTAATTACAGGTTGCTTAATTACGTGAAGTGAGTTTTCAAAATACCTACTGGATTAATGATAAATTAGGAAATTACGGCAAGCTAAAACTTTAAAAATATAATTACGGCAAAGTTATGCTTTAAAAGTGGAATTTTATGTATGAACACGGTTACGCAAGAATCAGTGTTCTAATCATAGCCGTGGCAAAGTTATGCTTGAAACGGCGGCAAACTTATGGTTGAAGTCACAATTAATTAACATATCCTTCAGTAAAGTATGCCATTTTATGCCATCTTCTGAAAGGAGATTTTAGAATAATGCCTAGTTCATCACTCAGGGCAAAAAAAGATTGACTTACAAGCAAATATTATGCTAGTTTCAATCAGTCCATTCGGTCGGTAATATTTTATTTATAGCAATTTTCAATTAAATAAATTCTCCCCTCCAAAAATTGCTCTAATGTCCAAAGGCGAAGAAACAAAAAGCAGAATTCTCCACCAAGCAGCTGAATTGTTTAACCAACAGGGTTATGCAGGCTCATCGATGTCAGACATCATGCGTGTTACTGGATTGCAAAAAGGAGGAATTTACAATCACTTCCAAAGCAAAGATGATCTGGCACTACAGGCTTTTGATTTTGCGATCGCTCGCATCAAACAGCATACTAGATTTGCATTACGAAGCAAACGCCACGCAGTAGAACGCCTGCAAGCAATCATTGGGATATTTAGTAGCTTCGCAGAAAATCCACCTATCAAGGGAGGGTGTCCACTGCTGAATACTGCTGTGGAGAGTGATGATGCTTATCCAGCGTTGCGAGAACGTGCTCAACAAGCGATGAACTCTTGGCTGCATCTGATTCGTCGAATTATTGAAACTGGAATTGAAAAGGGTGAAATTCGCCCGCAAGTCAGTGCTGATGAAATCGCTACGATCATAATTGCAACACTAGAAGGAGCCATAATGATGAGCAAGCTTTATGGAGATTCTATTCACATGCACAGGGTAATTAATCACCTGAATCAGTACTTGGAAACTCACCTTTAAATTTATGGTACAAATCAAGGTATATGGTTTAGCAGATAAATTAAATCTTGTTAAAAGTGAACTATCAAATATAATCCATACCTCTATCATTGAAGTTTTACAGCTTACCCCTGAAAAAAGATTTCACCGTTTTTTTCCACTGGATAAATCAGATTTTTACTATCCATCTGATAGATCAGATAATTATCTGATTATCGAAATTAGCATGTTTGACGGGCGCTCGATGGAAACAAAAAAACAGTTGATTCGCCTGCTGATTAAAAATATTAATGAAAAGTTGAATATTCCTGTGTACGATATTGAAATCACAATTTTTGAAACGCCCAAACATAACTGGGGAATTAGAGGTTTACCCGGTGACGAGTTAAATTTAAACTACAAAATAGAAGTTTGAAACTATTATGGTCAATGGGTTATTAGATAATTAATATTTACCAACGCTTAAAGGATAGAATTATTTTACGCTTTTACAGACCGATCGGGCTTAAAAAAATTGGGAGAAATAATGCTAGTAAATAACAACTTACACAGACCATTAGAAGTAGTATTAGCAATTCCTGTAAAAACATACGACATTGATTTTATGGGAATCGTCAGTAATATTGTGTATATCAGATGGCTAGAGGATTTACGTTTAAAGTTTTTAGATGAACATTGGCAAATCAATCAACAAATTGAGCAAGGATATACACCGATTCTAGCTGGAACTGAAATTGAATATAAACGTCCGATAAAGATTATGGATCAAGTGATTGGACGTTTATGGCTGAGTAATTTAGGACGCTTGAAGTGGACTGTGCAAGCTGAAATTTTATCTAACAATGAGTTAGCAGCAGTGGCTAGTCAGAAGGGTGGTTTTGTCAGTTTGCAAAATAATCGTCTGATTCCTATTCCAGAAGAATTACAGAATAAATATTTACAGTGTAAACAAGGGTTTCAGAAAATTTAACAATTAGAAATACCTTTGATATTTTTTTGAGTTATTACAGACTGTTCGGTTTTTTTGTGGGTAAATGCTTTAATTTTCTTTTGAATAAAAATCAAAGAAAAAGAGTTTGTCGAGCGTCTTGCAAAAGTTGCCGAAAGCTATCTTTAAGAACATGAGGAGTAAGAAAAATTTCTCTTCGTTACTCCTCATATAGCTACTCCTTACACTTGCTTCAAGTACAACAGTTTACTGATGCACTAAACCTCTAACTAAAGATGCACATTATTGTTAAATAAGGAGGTATCTATCTAAACAGTTCTTATGGAGATACAATAGTCACACATTATAGGTTTATCAAGCTTATTGCTGGGTACTAGCTATCATCAAAGCAACGTAAATCCGTTTTTAGATACATCACCTTACTTAGCATCAGCCAATATATTTTTGATGTCTGCTAGCTGCACCACTCCTGAAAAAGTTGGACTATTAATTACAAAGAAAGGTGTGCCAGAAACAGCCAATTTTTCAGCTAGCTGGATATCTTTATCAATTGCGGGAGTGGCAAGAGTCAAGTCACGTTTAAATTTACCCAAATCCAGATTTAGGTTTTTAGCAATATCTAAATATAACGCTTCACCCAGTTGTTTTTGATTAGTAAATAGGGCATCATAATATTCCCAAAACTTACCCTGTTGATGTGCAGCCCAAGCCGCTGTCGCAGCGGGCAATGCTTCAGCATGAATTGAAGTCAGCGGTAAATTCTTGTAAACTAATCTTAGATTATCTGGATACTTTGCTAACAAATTTTTCAAGGTTTTATGCGCCTCTGCACAATAGGGACATTGAAAATCTGAAAATTCTATCAGCACAGTTTTTGATTGAGTTGAACCTGTGGTGGGAGACTCACCAATTACTATTTTGGGATTCGTTTTGAAATCCTGTACAAATGCTTGCCTTACTTGTTTGATTTTCTGTTGTTGTTGCTGCTGATAGGCTTGAACAGATTCAATTATTACCTCTGGATGTTCTCGAATAATTTGTAACACTTGCTGTTCTAACTTTGAATCAACGGTGCTGGTAGCTTGTGCAGGAAATGACCAGGTGATAAGCAAACAGAATAAACCTATTGCTGCCCAAGTACGTAGATACTGAAGTAATGGACTAAAGCAATCAAAGAATCTACCCATACAAAAACTCATAAATACTTCTTTAAGGGGATTCTATACATTACTTGTTAAAAATATCCAGCAATCATCCCAGCAAGTAAAATAAAACCAATCCACACATTTTGCCGGAACATCTCACCATAAACACGGTTAGGTAAATCTTGCTTTGTTAATCGTAGAGACTGCCAAACCCATCCGATAGTAGCAACTGCAAGGCTAATCCAGAAGGCTAAGTGCAGATTTATGACTATGCCTAACCAAGCCAATAACAAGATTGTGCCAGCAAAGAAAATTCCAATAGCAACAGGGGCATAATTTCCAAAAAATAGAGCGCTAGAATTAACACCAATGCGGCGATCGTCTTCCTTGTCGCTCATGGCGTAAACTGTATCAAATCCCAATGTCCACAGTACAGTCGCGCCCCAAAGTAACCAAGTTGGTTGGGAGATGGTTTGTGTGACTGCACTCCAGCTAATCAACACGCCAAAACCCCAAGCAATGGAAAGTACCAGTTGCGGCACAGGAAACACCCGCTTTGCGCCTGGATAAAGCAGAATTACTGGCACTGCTGCCACACATAACCAGAAACTCAAGGGATTAAGATAAAAAGCCAGGACTGCTGCACATGCTAGCGAGACGATCGCAACTACAATCCCAACTTTTACAGACAAGGCGCGAGAAGCGAGGGGGCGATCGCGTGTTCTCTCCACTTCTGGATCAATATCTCGATCCCACAAATCATTGACTACGCACCCAGTCGCACTCGTGGCCAGAGTACCCAATATAATCACACCAACCAGAGGTAAAGGCGGTTTCCCCGCAGCTGCCAAAAATACAGCCCAAAGGGCAGGAATCATTAAAATTAACCGTCCTTCTGGTTTATGCCATCGCAAAAGCCGGATAATTGTAAGCCAAACTGGTTCCTGGGGGCGTTCTGGTGTCGTTAGCATAGAATTGGATACTGGGGATTGGGTACTGGGTACTGGGTACTGGGCATTGGGCATTGGGCATTAGTTATTTCTCACCTTGCTCCTATTTCCCATTCTCCATGCCCGATTTCCCATGCCCTATTCTTTAATTCACACATCTTTACATCTATAGAATAACGTTATTTGTTATTTGTAAAAACATAACCTCAAGTGGCAACTTTAAATATCTTTAAATAGTCACTAGGTTAGAAGCAGTAGGGTGAATATACTTAGCTCAGTTACCCTCAACCAAAAATGAAGATTGCTGGGTATTGTTAGTTTACTCAAAACTCAGTATTCAGCTTGAGCTAGTGTGTTGCAATAAATATCAGTGCCAGCTACCCCGACATACCACCGTTTGCCATCATTTCTTATAAAGAGAGAAAACTAGATGCTGAATTTAGTTTCGGCTAGCTGGGAGAGTGCTACAACTCAACCACCTAAGCAAGACCGGATTATTGCTGCCATTGACCTGGGAACAAATTCTTTACACATGGTAGTAGTGAAGATTGACCCCACACTACCAGCTTTCAGCATTATTGCTAGAGAAAAAGAAACCGTGAGACTTGGCGATCGCGATCTGAGGACAGGGGAACTCAAACCGGAGATCATTAAAAAGGCGATCGCAGCTTTAGGACGTTTCCAAGAAGTTGCCAAAACTATCAACGTTGAAACAATCATCGCTGTGGCAACTAGTGCTGTGCGGGAAGCCCCCAATGGTAAAGATTTTTTGCACAAAATAGAAACGGAGTTGGGTTTAAGCGTTGACTTGATTTCTGGTCAAGAAGAAGCGCGGCGAATCTATCTTGGCGTGCTGTCGGGGATGGAATTTCATAACCAGCCCCACATGATTGTTGATATTGGCGGTGGTTCCACAGAGTTAGTTTTGGGTGATAGTCACCAAGCACGCACTCTCACCAGTACCAAGGTCGGTGCAGTGCGACTCACTAGCGAGTTAATCACTACCGATCCCATCAGCAACACTGAGTTTCAATATTTGCAAGCTTATGCACGCGGGATGTTAGAACGTTCCGTGGATGAGATACTAGCAAACCTAGAGTTTGGTGAGTCTCCACGTTTGGTAGGTACATCTGGCACAATTGAAACCCTGGCGATGATTCATGCGCGAGAAAAGTCAGGTGTCATTCCTTCCACACTCAATGGCTATCAGTTCAGTCTTAAAGACTTGCGAGAGTTGGTAAATCGCTTGCGGAAACTCAGTAATTCAGAAAAGGCTGCTATTCCTGGGATGCCAGATAAACGATCTGAAGTTATACTTGCTGGCGCAGTAATATTACAGGAAGCGATGACCCTTTTGGGTAGTGAATCGATCACAGTTTGTGAACGTTCTCTGAGGGAAGGCGTAATCGTAGACTGGATGCTAACCCACGGTTTAATTGAAGATAAGCTGCGCTACCAAAGTTCAGTTCGGGAACGGAATGTTCTCAAACTTGCTAATAAATACCATGTCAATTTAGAATATAGCGATCGCGTTGCAAAATTTGCCGAGAGTTTATTTGACCAAACTCAAGGTATTCTGCACCACTGGGGATCTGATGAACGACAACTGTTGTGGGCGGCTGCAATATTACACAATTGCGGTCATTATGTCAGCCATTCGTCTCACCACAAGCACTCTTACTATCTAATTCGCAATGGTGAATTGCTTGGTTATACAGAAACCGAGATTGAAATCATTGCCAATTTAGCGCGTTATCATCGCAAATCGCCGCCTAAGAAAAAACATGAAAATTACCAGAGTTTGCTGACTAAACACCAGCGACAAATGGTCAGTCAATTGAGTGCAATTCTCAGATTGGCGGTGGCATTAGATAGACGACAAATTGGTGCGATCGCTCAAGTCCAATGTGAGTATTATTCACAGTTTCGGCAGGTAAATTTGCTAATTTTCCCTTCTCAAACTGATGATGACTGTGCTTTAGAACTTTGGAGCTTAGATTATAAAAAAGGAGTGTTTGAGGAAGAATTTGGAGTGAAATTAGTAGCGAGTTTAGAAAAGTCTAGCGTTACTAGCTTGTCTTAGAAACTAGGGTGCGTTACACTGCGTTAACGCCCCTGCACATAGCTTGCATTAGATTCTTGTAATAATTCCTCAGCTTGAAAAGTTAGGCTCAATATCAAAGTTTGAGGTGAAAATCTATGTATGTGTATGTATTTATTGAAGTGCATTAATAAAATACTTAATATCATAACACAAAAAATTTTATCTTACTATAGTTTCAAAATTTAAGTAAAAAAAATAAACCTCCTTTCTAATTTTGTCATCTTACTTAAGTACCAATTTATAAACTGCCCCAAGAAGCATTTAAAAGCACAAATTGGCAATTATAATATAGTCAACAATCTATTTATATAGGTTATGTTGCTATTGGATATCTAAGCCGGGAAAACTTAGGTATCCTTATATAATATTTCAATATTTCAATCAAACAGGATTAAACACTGTTTTATCGGGAAATGCAGAGAGTAGTTTTCCTAGAACAGTTGTTATAGCTAAGTGCTGAGTTATGAGTGCTGAGTGGGGAATCTCGCTTTTTTACTCAGAACGGGCTAAACACCCCGCTATCGCTAATGGAACTGTTTTGCCCCATTCCCCATACCCTTGTGGGTGGAGTTTTTCATTTCATAAACTCTATCCACAGACCTGCTTAAAAAACCATTATTTACCGCCCCTTATCTTTTTGACGCACCTAATGGTAAAACAAAGAGCAGCAACACAGGAACGATTTCTAATCGTCCTACCCACATCAACAAGATAAGAGTAAATTTCCCTCCCCAAGGCAAATTTGGGTCTGTAATTCCTGTGGATAATCCGACGTTACCTAATGCAGAAGCCGCTTCTAAAATAATATCGCTGAGTGTATATTTGGGTGGAGCAAAATGTAGCAGTGCAAAAATGCCGATCGCAAGTGAAACTATCCACAGTGCTGCTAAAGTTGCAGCCGCGTAAAACTGACGATAAGCTTTAGCAGCGGTTAGCACTTCATTGGTGAGTTTGTATTTTATCAATTTGCGAGGTTGTAAAAACAATTGTTGAAAGTGCCACAATATACCCCGATATATTGTCACAACTCGCTTTAGCTTCAGTCCACCCGCTGTAGAACCCGCAGCACCACCAAAAATCATTGCTACACTTAACAGAAATTTAGCACCAGAACCCCAAGGTTGCAGTTCTGTTGTCTCGAAACCACAGGTTGTTAAGGCGGAAACCCATTGAAACAATGAATCTATCCAAACAAATGTTCCGCTAAACCAAAAGTTTTCTCCAACAAGAACTAAAGCGCCTATTCCCAAAACCAGCCACAATGTTCGATGTTGAGCATCTGTCCACAAAATAGACCAATGTCGCTGCGTCAATAGTTGGTGGTGAATGGGAAAGCTAATCGCTCCAGTAATCATAATCAAAACTACAGCAAGCTGAATAACTGGATTGTAAGTGCCGATACTCTCATCTTGGATACTAAAACCCCCTGTAGCAATTCCGGTTAAAGCGTGGTTGATAGAATCCCACAAAGGCATTCCTAAGACAACCAACAGCACTATACTTAACACCGTGTAAAGCGCATAAATCCAGAGAATTTTCTGTACAGTATCAGTCACAGTTGGGGCAATTTTCTTTTCCCGTCCCTCCGCAGAATAGAGATGGTAAGCATCCATCCCTGGCTCTAGTACAGCTAGAACAAGCACTGTTATGCCAACGCCATCAATCCATTCTGTAAAAGAGCGCCACCACTGTAAGCTACGTGGTAGTTCGCTAGCATTTATTGCTACAGATAACCCAGTACTAGTAAAACCAGAAAAGGCTTCAAAAATAGCATTCCAGGGATTTTGAAATTCCAGCATCGTCTGAGGTGTGTTTGGTGATACTGGTAGTAAGATCGCAATTCCCCAAAATGGAATCGCTCCGAACAGGGAAATCATCCCCCAACCAATAGCAGCAACTAGCATGGCATGACGCAAGCGTGATTCACCTGTTTCAGGAAAAAGATGATACAGCAATTGACCTAGTATTATGGCAGCAGCAGCCATTGTAAGAAAAGGTGCGATCGCATAATATTCACCAAACCACAAACTGACTGGCACAGAACACAGTGCCATCACTCCGGGGACGTGTAAAAATATTCCTAAATCATGTAGGATGAGGCGGACAGGAAGACTAAAGGAGCGACGCTTAAACTTCACGGTCGTTTGATCTGAGTGGGCAAATTAGAATATTGTAAGTTTTAGTTAATATCAAAACTCATTAATTCTAAATGCTTAGGATCAGAAATTAACTCCTTTGCGACTAAGAATCCCGCGAAAGTCCAGGTTTGATATTTTCTAGCTTCTTTGCCAATTAATCGACCATTTTTTCCATCATAGTATTCTGGCCATTTGTCTTCAAATAATCGATTTTCCACAACATCAATGGCTTTGTGGGCAATGTCTATGCGATTTGTTTTTTGTGCTGCTGCTATTAGTAACCAGAGTAAAACTGGCCAATTACCACCATTATGATATGACCAGGGGGTATTTTTGCGATCGCATCCTGTAACAGTTTGCCATTCTAAACCTTCTAGGGCCGGAAAACAGATTTTCATCGGCATATATCCAACTAAATCATTCCAGCGTTGCTCAATTAAATTCAGAATACTTTGAGATTCTTGCTCACTGGCTAAAGAGGTGATAATAGCCATTAAGTTTCCTAAAGTAAAGAAACGAAAATCCATGCGCCCAGAACCGAGATTACCTAATAAATAACCGCCATTCTCTGGTATCCATTCCATCAACCAAGCAGGGATTGATTCAGCGTAAATATTGAATCTGTTCGCTACTTCCTTGCCAAATTCCTCACCTTGATAGCGATAAATTTCATTTAAGCGATTTAGATCGATCCAGTAATATTCTCGTAGATGATAAGTCAGGGGTGCTAGACGTTTATTTACACTATAAATACAGGAAGCGTTATCATCGTTTGGCAAAAGAAGTTCAAGGGCTGCGCGTAAAGTGGCATAAAACAGCACTTGAATTTCTAAAGGATGTTCGTAGACACCCATGCGACGATCAATCATAAAAGCGCCATCAGGAACCAACATCGTTGGATACATAGCAAACCGATGGACAAGGCACATTTCTAAAATTAGCTTGATTCCTTGTTGAAATTCGGTTTTATGAGCAAGTGAAATATCACCTGTAGATTTGACATAAGCCCGGAGTAAGAGAACCCACCATAAACAAGAATCAATAGGTGGAACTTTAGCGATCGCGTGTTCTCCAAAATCAGCACTCAAATACTCTTCGCCATCTTTTAATACTACTTTGAAACTGGCTGGCATTAGTCCTGGCCCAGGCTGGAAACAGTCCATTTGAGGTTCATGACTCTGTAATTTCAGAGTTTCTATCAAAAAATTGCGGACAATCTCTGGTTTACCATTAATTAAAAAAGCCAGTGCCGATAACACAAAATCACGAACAAAACATTGGTCATAATTTACTGCTTCCGTCCCTGGTTCTAAGGCTGCTACCGTCCCAATTGGACGACCATGATAATAAATAATTGATTTTTCTAGTAGTGTCCAAGCTTCTGCAATTAAATTATTGTTTGTTTTCATTATTTAGATAAATCCTTGATAATTTGACTTCTACAGAAAATTATGTGCTGTGTATTTGTTTATCGTGTAACTGGAAAGCATTAATATTATGATTGCTTTATCTGAAAGTTTGCCCAGATGACAAAGCCATGAATTTGGCAGTTCAAATATTCTAGCCACGATACTACTTCATGATTGCTATTGTGTAATAACGTATATTTCTGATCATCTTGGACTAAAATTAAACCTGTTTGTCCATTTTCGATGCTCGTTGAAATATTGCGATTAAAACGTTCATCTAATAATTTCAGTAGTTGTGTTACTTTGGCTTGGGCTACTTCTAAACTTAATAGTGTGTAGTTTCCCTGTTGAATTATCTGCTGAAGTTCGACGATATTGCTAAATTTTCGCCGACCGAGAGTGCCTTGAGTTGGTAGTAATAGTGCTGCCGCCCCATTTCCCAAGTCCTGCTGATTTAGGGCAAAATAATTCCAAGCACCGTAAGCATATTGAATTAATTCGCCATTACCAGTAGGTAAAATCAGTCTAGAATGCCAAATGTAATCTGTGATATAGATTGTAACTGCCTCAACAGGGTCAGCAGGAGGTACGATAATTGCGGGAGACAACATCCACATCAATAAGATAGAAACAATTACTACAGAAGCAAATTTGGTAATGCGGCATAAACGCATAATGCCATAAGGGACAAATCTATAAATTTTGTAATTCGTAATTAATACATACAGTTCAAGGCTTGATACAGGCTGTTTATAGCACTTTATCTTTTGCCTTGAACAATACTATTTATCCCCATTCAGTTTCATTGCGATATACCTTCTAACTTTGTTGTGATTTGACTTGCGCTCTTGTGTTAATTTCCGACCAGTTCACAACATTCCACCAGTTATTGAGATACTCAGCGCGTCGGTTCTGATATCTGAGGTAATATGCGTGTTCCCATATATCGTTACCCATGATTGGGTACAAACCCTCCGTGATGGGGTTATCTTGATTTGGTGTAGTAACAATCTGGAGTTGATTTTGGGCGTTACGCACTAACCAAACCCATCCACTACCAAACCTGCCTTCACCTGCTTCATTAAACTGTTTTCTAAAGGCATCAAAACTACCAAAAGTTTGATTTATTTGTTGGGCTATTTCTCCAGTTGGTTGTCCGCCACCGTTAGGACTCATAAGTTGCCAGAAAATTGTGTGGTTAAGATGACCACCTCCGTTGTTACGTACTGTTTCACGAATATCCTCTGGTATGCTGTTTAAATCGCGCAGCATTGCTTCTACGCTTCTATTTTTTAGTTCAGAATGCTTTTGCAATGCTTCGTTAAGATTTTCAACGTATGTAGCATGGTGTCTGTCATGATGCAGTTTCATCGTTTCTGCATCAATAGCTTTTTGTAAAGCATCATAAGCGTAAAGTAATTTTGGTAGCTGTGCGGGAGAAGCACTTAGCTCTCTGTCAGGATATGCTACGGGGGGAAATTGGGTAGCAACAACAGTGTCTTGTGCTGCGGGTGTTGCTGGAGGAGTTGGTGACTCTGCTATTGGTTCTCCTTGACAAGCGTATAGCAAAGACACTAGAAAAGCTCCAGTTATAAACAAAACAACTTGTTGGCGCAGAAATTTGATGATCATAAAATTTTGCCTCAAAATCAAAAATTGATGCTTCGGATTGATTAGTTATTCCAAATGGAATGCTTGCTTTTCTATCAAAATAGAATTCAGGAGTCAGGAGTCAGAATTGAATTCTGTATGACTGGCGGATAGCGCAGCGTTAGCGAGTCTGCGATAGCGAGTATTCGAGCGTCGCGTCTGAATAATCGGGTTTAAGACCCCCACCAATTTGAAAATTTGGTGGTGCAACAATTCAGTCGGGGATTCAGACCCGCGACTGATTTATTCTGACTCCTGAATTCTGACTTCTGAATTCTTCTTCAACAGGTAAGCGATGCCAAAATGACAAAAGCTGCGGCGGTAATTAACGCTTTAGTAAAATTGTCTATTTCTACTCCTATTGGTAGTCGAAAAATAATCAAAAAGCTGATAATTGCTACTAACTAAGTAATAATCAATCCAACCATAAGAAATACTCCTTATCAGTAACATTTCGATTTCGGTCGATTAGGTCTATATTTTCAGTATTTGCGATAAATGTGATGAGAAAGTGACAGTGTTACCACACCGTCACCAAGTTTATTGCGAATTGCGTTAGCGGAGCGGGGCGTTAGCAAGAGTGCGAATTGGGAATGGTTTCATTTAGCAGTGTGGGAAACACGATAAATCACTCCATTGGTATCATCGGTAAACAACATTGAACCATTTGGTGCGATCGCTAAACCAACCGGTCTACCAAACTGTGCAGTTCTGTCTTTGGTCAAAAACCCAGTCACAAAATCTTCAAATTTCACAGGTTTGCCATTTTCATAACGAATCCGCACAACCTTGTACCCCACGGGTGGGTTGCGGTTCCAAGAACCCCGCATAGTTGCAAAAGCATCACCTTGATACTCTTGGGGAAATTGTTTTGCAGTATAAAACGCCATTGCTAAAGGCGCACTGTGGGCTGTGTAAGTTAGCACTGGCGGTTGAGTTTTGGCACAGTACTCTTTTTTAGTTGCTCCTTCAGGTTCAGCAGGTAGATATACATCAGGACGCCTATCACCCCAACAAAAAGGCCAACCATAGTTCCCACCTTTTACAATCCGGTTCAACTCTTCCGGTGGTTGGTCATTTCCTCGCCAATCGGAACCGTGATCTAACCCCCAAAGTTCGCGTGTTTGGGGATGCCAAGCAAAACCAATAGTATTTCGCAAACCTTTTGCATAGATGGAGCGATTACTACCGTTTGGTTGCGCCTGTAAGAGTGTGGCGTGTTCTGGATTTGGTTCATCACAAGCGTTACAGGTACTACCTACGGAAATGTAAAGCATCCCATCAGGCCCAAAGGCAATGGTACGGTTCGGGTGTTGTCCAGCATCGGGTAAATCAGAAATTAGAGTTTCCAGCTTGCCTTCTGTACCGTCCGATCGCAAGTCTGTAACGTACAGGTGCGTATCGGTGACAAAGTAAAGCCTATTTTGATGAATTGTGATGCCGTTAACAAATTTTAAACCCTTAGCTACGGTACGTATTTCGTTAGCCCGTCCATCTTGGTTGGTATCTAAAAGCGCAATGACATCACCCTGTTCACGACGAGTAACGTAGACAGTACCATTAGGAGCGATCGCTAAGTTACGAGGATTACCTAAGTCTTTCGCAAATACACTAATTTCAAATCCAGGAGGTAATTGCAACTGCTGCAAAAGAGATTCCTGAAATTCAATTTTTTGCGGTGTTGCTAAATAACCCTCCACTCGCTCAACTTTTTGCTTTTCTGGCTGTTGTGAATGGGCAGTTTGGATAATACTTAATACCAAAGCACACCCGATTAAAAAGTACCTTGATTGTTTGATTAATTTCATGAAGCCTCATGTAAGGAGTGATAATGTTGCTTTTATTCAAAGCTGCCCGAATCAAACAGATTTAAGTAACCTCAATGGAATTAATCTGCTAAAAAAGGGCTTTTAGTGAGTCAGACTATATAAATATCAAAAAAAATGCATCTAACAAACGAGGTATTAAATTTAGTAAATCATGCGTAAAAAGTTATGCTTTTTGATAGAGGTAACAAATTATCTAACCTGAGAAAATCCTGGCGAAAACAAAAAATAATTTAGTTGTGAGTAAGTGTTAAAAAGCTTTTTGGCTGCTAATTCCTTAATTTTAAGTGTTACACTTGCGGTTTTTCAGCCAGTGAAAGCATTTGAAGCTTTGCAAGAAACTGTGATGATTACGCCCGTTTCCCAATTCTCTGATGTGCAATTTACAGATTGGGCTTTTGTAGCCCTGCAATCATTAGTTGAAAAATATAGTTGTATCACTGGATACCCCGACAAGACTTTTAAAGGAAATCAGATTTTGACTCGCTATGAGTTTGCAGCGGGGTTGAGTACTTGCATCAGTACAATTAATCAGCAGTTTGGCAGCCAGCTTTCAAAAACTGCGCCAGAAGATGTCACAACTATTAAAAAACTACAATATGAGTTTGCTACAGAGTTAGCTGCCCTTGAAAATAGGGTAGAAAATTTAGAGGTGAATAGTGCTGTATTGCGATCGCAACAGTTTTCTACTACAACTAGATTAAGCGGTTCCTTCGTCGCTGTTGCTAGCGGTATAACTGGAGACAGTGCTGATGGCGACCGCGAAACCAATATCAATTCAAATTTAGCTTTAAATTATCGCGCTCGTTTAAACTTAATTACTAGTTTTACAGGTCAAGATAGATTGCTTGTACGTCTTCAATCTGCAAATAGAGTACCTAACTTCAACGGTGCTTCTGCTACTAATATGACGCGCCAATCATTTGAAGTCGGTAACAGTGACAGCAGTATGAATTTAAATTTACTAGAATATCGCTTTCCTGTTGCTGAAAACCTCAACTTCTATATTTACGGAAATGCTGCATCCCACCATTACTATGCAACAGTTGTTAACCCTGATTTTGCCAGTTTTGGCGGTGCAAAAGGTTCTCCTTCTCGCTTTTCGGAACGTAACCCTATTTATCGGATTGGATTCATTAGTCCAGCGGGTGTAGCAGCAGTTTACAACAACAAAACTATTCGTTTGGATGTGGGTTATTTAGCAGAAAACGCCGAAACTGGAAATGAAGGACTGTTTGGTGGAAACTATAGTGCCTTAGCGCAACTTTCTTTCAAACCTTCACCAAATACAGAATTTGGATTGGCTTATGTTCGCAGCTATGTTCCTGATGGTAATTTACTACATCGCACAGGTAGTAATTTTGCAAACATTCCTTTTGGTACAGGCGTGCCATTAATAGTAAATGCCTACGGTGTACAAGCACTCTGGAGAATAACCCCCAAGATTGCTGTAAGTAGTTGGGTTGGCTATATGAACGCAGAACGAGTTGACGGTGTGAATGGTAATGCAAATATTATTAACTATGCGGTAAATCTGGCTTTTCCTGATTTATTTACAGAAAAAGCTGTAGGTGGAATTGGATTTGGAATGCCGCCTAAAGTCATGACAAATACAATTAATAACCGTGAAGATAAGGTAACAGGTTTACACTTTGAGGCTTTCTATCAATATCCTCTAACAGAAAATATCACAGTCATTCCTGGTATTATCTATCTCACTCAGCCCAACCACAATGACGTCAACGGAGACATTCTTTTTGGCAGTATCAGAACGGTATTTAGCTTTTAACCTAGTTCAGGGGTTATTCACTCACGTGGCGGTCAACTTCCCACTGTTGCGAACCAAATAAGGTTAAATTACTTACACTAGCAGCAATTATCCAAGTAGCAATAAAAGACATGATGTATCATGTTTAATAACGCAAAACTGCTGCAAGAGAAGCATCTCCAGGTACTTGTTCTGGTGCTACTGCGTAGACTGTACCACCATTCAAAAGGGTATGTAGCGCAGCAAAATCCATCAAATCTTCATCGCCTGATTTCTGTTCTGAATGCACCTGTACACTGCTTGTATCAGGATCGAACATTCCCCATTTTTGTTGTCCAACTGGTACAAATAAAGATTCAACTCGTCGATAATAGGCTGCGCGAACAACTTCTTGGATACTACTAGCTGTTTTCCCAGTTCCTAAATTAGCTTGATAATAAGCAATAGCTTCATTTTGTTCTCCTTCAAAGTAGGGTTGCACAATTTGCCAAGCCTGTGTTTGTAATTCTTCAGCTTTCAATTGGTCAGGATTTCCGGTAATACCTTCATCAATTAAATAAGAATAGGAATTTGCTTGCCTATAGATAGGTAAAAGATAGTCAACCCCCGCAAGAATCAAAGGCGACTTCTGATTTTGTAGCAACTCCTGTAATCCATTATTGACTTGACGGAAATAGCGAAGAATGTTTTCTTTTTCATCATCATTGCCAGCCCCATGTCCGTGAAAGATTGCAGCCCTGTTACCACTTCCACTTTGGGGTGTACCCGTGTGAAACTGGAGGCTTTTTTCTGGGTCATCGTACTTTAATGCCTCAGCAATGCTAGTGGGTACGCTTTCTAATTCAATTTCGTTGATACTAAAGCGACTAGCTTGGAAAAAGCGCACTAAATTTTGACTAAGTGCTAATATATAAAACTGTCCATCACCTGTAAGTAAAGACATTAAAGGTTTGAGATGAAACCGATCACTAACTACTACTAATTCTGGTAAATCAACAGGTACAGTGTAGTAACTAAAGAAATTATTTGAGATAAAAATTGCTAGTCCATCACTTTGGTGCTGCCAAAAATCGTATTCATCTAACTCTTGGGCTGATAATAATAAATCTCTGGCTTCCTGAGTGCGAAGCCCATTCTCTATTAACTTTTCCTCAGCTTCTCGCATTAAATTTTTAAACCGAATCGGATTTTGTAAGGTTTCCGTACTCATTTTATAAGTCGGCATATAAATCGAAACGCAATTTGTGTTTGTTTCTGTGGTTAAGATTGCTAATTCCTCAATTGAAAATAACTTCATAGATACCTCACGCTCATTTTCTCTTCAGCTTTGCAAACAAATGTGATTCAAAAGTGATCCAGGGGAAAGGTTTTGATATTATTCTTAAATGTATCCGTCTCATTACAACCTTGATCTGTTGTAACTTTAGCTACATCTGAGTATTAATTCCTTCTCTCCCAGACGCTACACGAACACAAAACTACATAATTCGGTAAAATTGGGTAAAGCAATTTTTGCGCTTGTTAAACAAAGGCATCAGCAAACCCATGCAACTGAAACTCAGTGCATCTCGACTTCCCTTCGCCCCCCTGTTGTTAATTGCCCCCTTTTTCCTATGGGGGACGGCAATGGTAGCCATGAAAGGAGTGATACCCCATACCACACCGCTATTCATGGCGGGAGTACGTTTGATACCAGCAGGGATGTTAATTCTGATTGCAGCAGCATTTATGGGTAAACCCCAGCCTAGGGGTTGGGCTGCATGGCTGTGGATTGCCTTATTTGCCCTTGTAGATGGGACGCTATTTCAAGGCTTTTTGGCAGAGGGATTAGTCAGAACCACTGCGGGGTTAGGGTCTGTGATGATTGACTCGCAACCCTTGGCTGTTGCCTTACTATCGTTGTGGCTATTCCAAGAACACATTGGTTTTTGGGGATGGCTAGGATTAGGCTTGGGAGTCACAGGCATTAGTTTAATTGGCTTACCTGATGAGTTGATTTTACATTTTCTCGACTCAGGGGTGAATGTCACAATTGGCAACTGGCAAGATTTGTTTGCTAGTGGCGAGTGGTTGATGCTGTTAGCTGCGCTATCAATGGCAGTGGGAACAGTGTTGATTCGGTTTGTGTGCCGATATGCTGACCCAGTAAGTGCTACAGGATGGCACATGATTTTGGGTGGATTGCCACTATGGGGAGTTTCATCAGTTGTCGAATCACAGCAGTGGGAGAATCTCGGAGGATATGATTTAGTGGCTTTGGGTTATGCTACCGTATTTGGCAGTGCGATCGCTTATGGATTATTTTTCTACTTTGCCTCTAGTGGCAGTCTCACCAGTCTTAGTTCCCTCACCTTTCTCACGCCCGTTTTTGCCCTACTATTTGGCAATCTCTTCCTCTCAGAAGTCCTCAGTCCGTTGCAGTGGATAGGAGTATTTCTCACTTTAATTAGTATTTATCTCATTAATCAACGTGATACTTTAGGAGCGCAGAACGACACAGTTACTGTCGGCGAAATAGCAAATATACAGCAACCAGTTTTAGAAGCATCTACTAAAAAATTAAATTCCATAACCCTAACAGTCAGAGAATCTGAATCAGAAATTTGACCCTAACTCGTTCAAAAGAAGTGGGGAGTAGGAGTGCTGAGTGGTAAATCTCACTTCTTGACTCGGAACTGGCTCAATGCCCCGCTACCACTAACTGAACTGTTTTGCCCAATGACAAATGACAAATGACAAATAACAAATAACAAATGACAATTAACATTTGGTCATCTAGAAGCTATTGTGGTATCGAAGACTTCAAAAGCACGTTTAGGCTGAAACTTGCAATATGAGGCTATGCCGTTCCTCAATTCTTATATTTACCTGTTTTTCTTGTGTGGGTTTTTATCCAATTCGCTCAAGCACAGCTGCACCTAACCTAGCACCTAAAATTTTAGAACTTGCACAAGCTAGTTCGAGAGTTACTGCTAGTCCAGATGTTTTGAGATATGGTAGTCGAAAATCAGATGTGCAGATATTACAAACCCAATTAAAGCAGTTGGGATACTACAGTGGCGCTGTAGATGGACAGTACAACGCCAGTACGGAAACCGCTGTAGCTAAATTCCAGAAAGCAAAGGGTTTACAAATAGATGGCCTTGCTGGTCTGACGACCAGAGAGAGACTGCAAGCAGATTTGGTAGCTAAAAATCAGATTGTCACTTCTCCAATAATCACCTCTCCAATTGTCGCCCCTTCTGCTCCAACCTCCCCAACAACTACAACACCCAAGCCAACTGAGAGAGGTTTTGTCTGGTGGTTAATATTTGCCATTGGAGTCCTGGGATGTATGGGGGCACTTTTTTACCTGCTAAGGTGGTTTCGTCAGGTTAAACAAGTTCAAAAGTCCGAAATATTAGATGATGAAAGTCTGACTAAAGTGAATATAGAACCGATTAGACTACACTTACCAGAGATAGCAAATAATCCACAAACAGCTACACCACCACTGTCTACAAAATTGCTACTACCAGAAAAAACTTCCCGGCTTGCTAAACTCAATATCGTTGATGAATTAATTCAAGACTTACGCAGTTCTGACCCAACGAAGCGGCGCAAGGCTATTTGGGATTTGGGTCAGCAGGGAGATTCGCGGGCAATTCAGCCGATGGTTGACCTGATGATTGATGCTGATTCTCAAGAAAGCAGTTTAATTTTGGCAGCTTTGTCAGAAATTGGCATCCGCACACTCAAACCAATGAACCGTGGTTTAGCAATTTCACTGCAAGATGAAAGTCCACAAGTGCGGCAAAATGCGATTCGTGACCTGACGCGCGTTTATGACATGATGGGTCAAATGAGTCAGATGTTGCGCCATGCCCTGGAAGACCCAGATGCCGAAGTGCAAGCAACAGCACGATATGCTTTAACTCAGATGAATAGAATGCGTGGCTTATCGGAACAACAAAGTTTAACGGAAGATTCACACAACGATTCACAACAATAGAGCAAGAGCTATTCAATTTTAGATTTTAGATTTTAGATTTTTGTTTTAATCCAAAATCCAAAATCTCATTTGTGCTGGAAGTGCACCAAGTTTAAATCTGCTCTAAAAATATTTCAACTGGATTTGGATATTAGTATCCGGGCCTGCCACTAAAAATGCTGCTTCGCTAAATTTGGGCGCTCTTGCCAGAATTTCTGGGTTGCTGGAAAATCCAAAGCCTTCGCTTGGGACACCAAAAAGATTGCTATTGAGAGTGCGGTCATTATTTTGATCGTGGAAGACAGCAACGGCGTACCTACCTGCTTTCAAGTTATCAAAGGTAATGGGGAAGGGAGTGTCAGTAATTTTGGTACACTGCTTTTGTAAGACTCGATCGCGATCGCCAGGAAATCCTTCACTGCTAGCAAATATACTGGCACAGATTTGTCCTTCTTTATTCTTAAAGCCATCAATTTCCACGGTGAGTTTGCCGTTAAAATTTGCTTTGGCATCAAATGACCATACCAGATTTCCCAGAACTGCCAATAGTAGCATCCTACCTCTCAATCCTCTCACCATAAAATTTCTACAATGTAAAATAAGTTTTCACTTTGATTCAGATCACGCAGGCTCATCGTGAGATTACATTATTCGGTCAATAATCGCAAGCATCCTGGCATATTTTTTCTATAGATGGCTGCGATCGTTAAATTATCAAATAGAATTCAGAAGTCAGAATGGGCTAAACCTTAGCTATCCGCTAAAAGGATTCAGCAATCTTGACGCGACTCGAAAATACTCGTTATTGATGCGAAGCAGCACTTTTTCGGTCAGAATACCCAACTGAATTCTGGCTCCTGACTCCTGAATTTTGCTTGATAAAAAATTAGAAAAGTAGGAGGTATAAAACCCCCTACTTTTTTCCGCTTGGATAGAGAATGTTGCGGAATCAGTTCAATCTACTAATAGTGTGTTGGTAGCTCACATGGGAAACCAAAAAATATTTACCCTACAATCTCCCAATTGAGCCTTGTCCTTCAGAAAATCCAGTTGGATCACCTTCTTTGAGAAATCCACTGTAGGCTTCCATACCGTGTTCACCGATATCCAAACCTTCTAATTCCTCTTCTTTAGATACTCTAATACCTAAAGTAGCTTTCAGTGCCAACCAAAAAATACTACTGAGTAAAACAGTGAAGCCACCTACTGAGACAACGCCTAGCAACTGAACACCAAACTGTCCAAAGCCACCACCTGCAAATAAACCTTTTTCTGGGCCAAGTGCATACCAGGAATAAACGCCAGGGCCGACAGACCATAGACCCACTGCTAGAGTTCCCCAGATACCACAAACTAGGTGAACTGAGGTAGCTCCCACTGGGTCATCAATGCCAAGTTTGTCAAAGAAGGTTACAGAGAAAACTACCAGTACTCCAGCAATGAAGCCAATTAATAAAGAACTAGGGATATTTACGTAAGCACAAGGCGCTGTAATACCAACCAAACCAGCCAAAATACCGTTGATAATCATTGACAGGTCTGGTTTACCTAAGTACAACCAAGCTGTAATGGTAGCGGCAATTCCACCGGCCGCAGCAGCCATGTTAGTGGTTAGAGCAATGTGACTGATCGCACCAGGATCGGCAGCCATTACAGAACCGGGGTTGAAACCAAACCAGCCCAACCACAGGATCAAACAACCCAAGGTAGCAATACTCATGTTGTGACCGGGCAGTGCTACAACTTGCTTGTCTTGATATTTACCAAGACGGGGCCCAAGAAATGCTGCTCCCATCAAAGCTGCCCAGCCACCTACGGAGTGAACCACCGTAGAACCGGCAAAATCCCAAAAGCCTCTGTCTGCTAGCCAACCACCACCCCAAATCCAATGTCCGGTAATGGGATAGGCAATACCTACAAGTAAGAGGCTGAAAATTAGGAAGTCAGCAAACTTAATCCGTTCGGCTACTGCACCAGAAACGATTGTTGCTGCTGTTCCAGCAAACACTAGCTGGAATAAAAACTTGGCTGCTAAAGGTACACCAGCCCAATTAAGAGCACCAAAGACACCTTTATAAGCGTCTCCTGTGGCGGGACTGTTATCTGCTCCTCCTAAGAAAAACCCATTCAATCCAATGAAGTCGTTGCCATCACCGAACATTAAGGCAAAACCGATGGCCCAAAAGGCAACGGTGGACAGAGCAAATACAATCAAGTTTTTGGAAAGAACGTTGACAGCATTTTTCTGACGACAGAAGCCCGTCTCTAACATACAAAAACCAGCGTTCATGAAGAACACTAAAAAGGCTGCGATCGCAACCCACAGGGTATCAAGAGCAACTTTGAGTTCTGCTGTCGTTGGCCCGGCGGCTGGAGCTTGGGCAACTGCGGCATAACCCCAACCCAACACAATTAGACAAGCTATGGGTAAACAAGCTTGCCAACTGGGAGAAAGCCGCTTCATCACTCGATTAAATAGCTTGACTTTAGTGTTGGATTGTGAATCAATAGCGTAATTTCTTGCAGACGAATACCTATTTTTTGTTTTCGATTTTTGTTTGTACATGAATTTGAGCATCATCCTCTAAACCATCCTTAAAAAAGGGAAAAGACAGGTTAAGCAGAAAAAACTAGCGTCCGAAGTTAGATCCAGTGGTTTTTGATATTTTTCCTTTAGACTACTTGTTTAAAAACCAGAAACTCAAATAACCTTAATAGGAGTTTAAGAAACTATTGGCACATCTGTAAATATTTTTCGTAGTTCTTCGTAAGAAATTTATGATGTAATTTCTAAAATAGTCAAGTCTTCTTCACTTAATCTTGAATATTTTGAAGAAGAATTCAGATGCCAAGATTGCTGTTTTGTTAAAAAGCATTTTTGGCGAGGAAATTGCCGAAAATTGTCTTGATAATGTAAATCAAAATTCCGGTAGTGAGTGGAAATAAATCTGTGAAAAATGCATGATCAATACCCTACAATAGCTGTTTTTCAGCTAAAAAGATGATTGTTCGCTCTATTCACTATCAAGAGCGCCGAATCCAGGAGTCTGAGTACTATTTTTGTCTTCTTCTTCAATAAATTGCTCGATCGCATAAACATCAGGCCATACAGACGCGCCATGTTCATAGAAATCAATCCCAATGCGATCGCCTTCAGGATGGACACGTAGGTGTCCCAGTGCTTTTAGACCACCGAACATCAAAAAGCTAAAGCCAATGGTGAAAACTGCGATCGCTACTACGCCCAAAAGTTGTATACCTAATAAATCAAAGCCACCACCTAAAAATAACCCTGCTTTTTTGTTGAGGGTGAGTTCTCCTTGACCTAAAAAGCCAACGGATAGAGTACCCATCATGCCATTAATCCCATGTACAGCAAATGCCCCCACCGGGTCATCAATGTGAAGTGACTCAATCAAATCCACTCCCAAAGTAACCAAAATGCCACCCGTTAAACCAATCAAAACCGAAGCCCAAGGTAAAACATAGGCGCAAGGAGCTGTAATTGCCACTAATCCTGCTAGCGAACCATTAAGAGAATAAACCAAATGCCACTTACCTGTGCGGGTATATTGAAAAATTAGCGCTGATAATGCTCCGGCTCCAGCGGAAAGTGTGGTGTTAACTGTGACCAAACCAATCAATCCTGGATTCCCAGTGCTGAGGGTTGAACCAGGGTTAAACCCATACCAGCCAAACCATAGAATCATTGTTCCGAGAGTTGCTAACCCTAAATTGTGTGCTGGTGGTAATCTTCCCCAACCAGGACGACCAGGACGGGAGCCAAGCAAATAAGCACCTACTAGTGCTGTCCAGCCACCAACGGTGTGAACAACAGAACTACCAGCAAAGTCGTGATAGCTCAATTTGGCTAACCAACCGCCGGAGTTCCAAACCCAGTGAACGATGATTGGGTAGCTAATCGCCCCCATAATGCCGCTGTAAATTAAGTCGCCAATAAAGTCGGTTCTTCCAGCCATTGAACCAGTAGTGATTGTACTGGCGGTAGCAGCAAAGGCAAATTGGAAGAAGAACAAGGTATAAGTATTGATGGCGGCTGTAGAACCTGGCGCACCCAATGTATAGCTACCATCAGCACCAGGTAGCTGACTAAGGAAAAAGTTATCTATGCCAACTAACCCGCCAGCACTTGTACCAAAGGCAATCCCAAAGCCGATTCCCCACCACACTAAGATAGTTACAGCGGCATCAATGAAGTTTTCTAGTAAAACGTTAACTACACCTTTTTGCCGGATTAAACCGGCTTCTAACATAGCAAAGCCGGTTTGCATGAAAAATACTAAAAACCCAGTGATTAGTACCCAGATAGTATCAATGGAAATTTGCAGTTTCGTTGTAGTTTCAGATAAAGACTGAACAGTGGGAGGATCTACCGCCTGTACAGTTGTAGGGGCAAAAACTGCGAACACCATTGAAGCGATCGCTAGCGCCAGTAGGCGATACCAGGGTCGAATATGCTTACTCATTGCTACTTTTTCCTGCTGGAAAAGCGGTAATTGATGTTGGTAATAGACTTAGCAAAATCAATTAACTTAATTAGATTGACCAAGTAAGATTTTAGCAAACACCTTTGGTCAATAATTATCTCATTGTATGTGTCAGTTATTTTTCTAGTAACCAACTTTTTCTAATATCAAAAACTCTGATAAAAAAACATAAACATTCATTCACAGAAACTATGAGACTACTTCTTGTTTCACTTTGGTAAATTTATGCCTAAACGGATAAATTTGATTGATTGTCTATTTACTTAAACCAAAAAACTGTATCGCAGAATACATTTTTTTTAATTCTCTGATCAAGGATAGCTGCTGATAGAACAAAACAAGCGACTATATCCTTTATGGCTAAGTATTTTCCGATATCAGCATCGGACAATGATACATACAATTAACTTTTTATACAAAAAGTTAATTACTTGTTACTTTAAAGATACGTTGAAAACCAATAATTCTCCTAATTCATCTCTGCGAGAAAAGGTTTGTATTAAAAGCAACGCAGATTTCTAAAACATATCCTGAGAGATCATTAGTCGAGGTATTTATAGAAGAGTCATCACAGGCGATCGCTATTTTAATTGTTCGGGTGTACCTGTTGAGTAGAGGCACTCCGCCTCCTGGCTGATTCTTAGACATCGCCTAATCGAGTAGCAATCAGTAAGGGAACCATCTATCGAAACTCCCATACAACCTTGTAGCCTGAGTTAAACAGAATCGTATGGGTAACAAGCCTAACAAACCTAAATTCCTTAAACAAACCGGGTTTAGAGTACCTGTAATATGGGAGACTTGGCAATATTCCCTATAAATCAGATTCAAGATGAGCAACACAATTTCAGACATTGCAGTTAAGACCATCAATGGTGAGGACAAGCAATTAAACGACTACACTGGGAAGGTACTCTTAATTGTGAATGTGGCTTCCTACTGCGGTTATACTTCTCAATATGAGGGGTTAGAAAAGTTGAACCAGAAGTATGGGGAAACAGGATTACGTATTTTAGGATTCCCTTGTAACGATTTTGGAGCGCAGGAACCAGGAAGCAATGAAGAAATTGTGCAATTCTGCACAAGTAAATATGGCGTTAGCTTTGAACTATTCGATAAAGTTCATGCCAAAGGCTCACAGCAGCATCCACTTTATGAACGACTTACCAAAGCAGTTGAGCCAACGGGAACTGTTGCTTGGAACTTTGAAAAATTTTTAGTTAATAAACAAGGTGAAGTAGTAGCTCGATTTAATAGTAGCGTCCAGCCAAATTCACCAGAGATAATTGCCGCAATTGAGAAAGAATTAGCAAAATAGTCATTAGTCATTAGTCATTAGGTAAAAATTTTTGTACTATTAACTATTGACTGTTAGTTCTGGACTGTTAAATTGATTGACGTCCAGTTCTTTAATTGAGAATATTGTCTCAATGAGTAGTTTAATTTATTTGTGTTTAATTTGTCATGAACGTTGCAATCATTGGTTGTGGTTATGTTGGTTATAAAGTTGCTCAATACTGGCATCAAAATATGAATTTTGTTGTTAGTGTAACCACAACTTCCCCTGAGCGTGTCCCTACATTACAATCAGTATCCCAAAGAGTTGTAGTTACCTATGGGAATAACTTAGATAGTCTAAAATCAGTTTTGCACAATCAAGATGTTGTCCTTTTGAGTGTTGGTGCAAAAGGTGGAGAAGTTTATGAAGAAACTTATCTACAAACTGCCCAGACTTTAGTTTCATCCTTGCAGCAAATTCAAAGTGTAAAACAATTAATATACACAGGGAGTTATGCTGTGTATGGTGACAGAAATGGTGTATGGGTAGATGAAGAAACGCCACTTGCACCGGCTAACTTAAATGCACAAATCCTCCGGAAAACAGAGGATGTTTTGCTATCAGCATCTAACGAAAATCTCCGTGTTTGTATCTTCCGCTTAGGAGGAATTTATGGGACTGGTAGAGAACTAGTGAAAATATTTAGTAGATATTCTGATACAGTCCGTCCTGGCAATGGCGAAGATACCACAAATTGGATTCATCTAGATGATATTGTTGGTGCAATAGAATTTGCCCGTCAACGTCGGTTACAAGGGATTTATAATCTAGTAGATGATGCACATCTCACTAGCCGAGAATTGTTAGATAGCTTATTTGAAAAACATAATTTACCCAAAGTAAAATGGGATACTTCTGTCAAGAGTACCCGCCCATATAATGCTTGGGTATCGAATGAAAAGCTCAAAGAGGCTGGATACCAGTTCATTCATCCACAGATAATTTTTTAGGAAGTATTAACCACTAGGAATTATGCAACCATCTGCTGTAGCGAACACAACAAATTTGACAGCATCTCCTAGCCAGTTTTACAGTTGGCAGAATTATCGTTGCGCCTACGAAGTTCATCAACCAATTAATACAACATCTGAAGGCGTTCCTTTACTGTTAATTCATCCAATTGGCGTCGGATTGTCGCGGCAATTTTGGCAGCGATTTTGTCGCGAATGGTATGATAAAGGTCAGCGTAATTCAATTTACAATCCTGATTTACTAGGATGTGGTGAAAGTGATATGCCTCATGTAGCTTACACTCCTAGTGATTGGGCAGAACAGTTGCAGTACTTTTTACAAACAGTAGTGCAAAGACCTGTCATTGTAGTAGTACAAGGTGCTTTATTACCAGTTGCTATCCAATTAGTCCAAAAGGAATCAAATTTAATTGCCGGACTGGTACTTTCTGGGCCGCCAGCGTGGGATTTGATGACAAATAAACCACCAGAATGGCAGGAAAAATTCCTTTGGAATGTGTTAGATTCGCCTTTTGGGAGTGCTTTTTATCGCTATGCACGCACCCAAACATTTTTGCGTTCTTTTTCAACTCGTCAACTCTTTGCTTCTGAGAATGCTGTGGATGCAGAATGGTTGAATACATTGATTGCAGGTGCAGAAAATCTTGCTAGTCGCCATGCAGTATTTTCTTTTTTAGCAGGATTTTGGCGAGATGATTATACTAGTTCTATCGCCTCTATTGGGCAACCAACATTAGCGGTTATGGGAGAAACTGCATCGAGTATTAGCCAAGACAATAAAAAAGAAACGCCAGATGAACGCTTGGCCCATTACCTCGCTTGTTTGCCTCAAGGTCGAGGTATAAAAATAAATGGGCGGAATGTTTTACCCTATGAATCAACTGCGGAATTTGTAGCTGCGATCGCGACCTTTATTAATGAAGTTTCTTAGCTAATTGATAGTTAGATCATACCAGTTCTCCCGTGATAGGTTATGACTGGAATTGATTACTAAAGGCAAGCAAAATTATGTTCCCCAATCGCCGAGGACAAAGAGTTCCCAATGTCACTTTTCATACTCGTCTGGACAACCAGTGGGTAGATGTGACAACCGATGAATTGTTTGCTGATAAGACAGTGGTTGTCTTCTCTTTACCAGGTGCTTATACTCCGACTTGTTCATCAACTCATCTCCCTGGCTATAACGAGTTGGCTGGAGTTTTCAAAGAAAATGGTGTCGATGACATTATCTGTATTTCTGTCAATGATGCCTTTGTGATGAACGAGTGGGCAAAGGATCAAGAAGCAGAAAATATCACACTAATCCCTGATGGTAATGGTGAATTTACTGAAGGGATGGGTATGCTGGTAGATAAATCAGACTTGGGGTTTGGGAAGCGATCGTGGCGCTACTCAATGCTGGTGAAAGATGGTGTCATTAACCAAATGTTTATTGAGCCAGATGAGCCAGGAGATCCCTTTAAGGTGTCCGATGCTGAAACAATGCTCAGATATCTCAACCCCCAAGCAGTGAAGCCGGAAATAGTTTCCCTGTTTGCGAAAGTAGGTTGTCCCTTCTGTGCTAGTGCGAAGGCAATGCTCAAGGAACATGGCATTAACTACGAAGAAATTACCTTGGGTAAGGATATCACCACAAGGTCTTTACGAGCAGTTACAGGTGCGACAACAGTTCCCCAAGTCTTTATCGATGGTAAATTAATTGGTGGTTCTGAGGCATTAGAAGCCTACTTTGCTGCCAAATAGGTTTCAGTGGGCGCACACAGATGTCACCTATATCAACTTCAGATGAAGTCATGCTATTTTGACCGCAGCCTGATTTGTAAGAATTGAAATAAAATCCCCGACTTCTCAAATAAGTCGGGGATTTTATTTCTCAAAAGTCAGTAATTAATAAATCTTCAGATGAATAGATGTATTTTTACCTGGCTATTCACTACCGATCATATAAAATTAATTCGGATTACACTTCAATTTATTCAAAAAAATATGTTTGCTAGAATTCGGCGTCTTTTGAGTCAGTTTTTCAGTAAATCAAGGAAAATTAACAACGAACCACTAAATAAGGTGAGTTTGATAGTCGTTATTATAATTGATATTTTTATCTTAATTAATGTTTTTACTGGACTCGATGATATTAGCAGATGGCATATCAGCCCAACTGAGGCTTATCCATGTTATTCAGAGTGGCAAAATTACCGAGCAAAAACCACTCAAGATAAAGACTATGAAATTGTTAAACTTTCATTGCCATATAACATAAACAATCAACAGAGTTTTCAGCAAAACTATCAACAAGCTGAAGCAGGTCATCTGGGTAAGGTTTCTACAACGTGCTTGCAATATGCAGACTACAAAGATAAAATTAACAATCCTGAAAAGCAGCAAATCATCAAAACTATTGATCAGAGACAAGCTAAAATCAGTACCCTTGAACAAGCCAATAGCACTATTAAATCCCAATATGACTCAACGCTTTTAGAAAAAATTGCAGGTCAGGGTCGTGAACAATCAATTAATCAAGTCAGTGCTGAAAAAGCTAAACAGAGATTAGAACAAAATAATCGCCAAATTTCTACCCTTAAACAAGAAATTTCTACTCTTAAAAATGAACTTCTTGCCAAACCGGAAAGTATTAGTTTTATAGCTTTTCTTAAAAATGACAATCAATTCCGAGAAATTGACAAAGGCTATCAGCAAGCGTCATTTTGGTATCCAAGTATCCAGCTTGCTTTTCAGTCTCTCTTTCTTCTACCGCTGATTATCATTGCCTTATCAGTTCACAAATTTGCCCAAGGAAGAGGATATGGACTTATCTCTCTAATTAGCTGGCATTTGCTAGTTATATTTTTTATCCCACTAATCGTTAAAATATTTGAATTTCTTCAAATAGGTGCAATATTTAAATTTTTCTTTGATATAATTAGTGCCCTTTTTGGTGGGTTACTTTTTCTAATCAATTATATTTACATCTTGCTGATTCCAATTATTGGTTTTGGAATTATTCAGTTTTTTCAAAAATTTGTATTTAATCCTAAAGTCCAAGCAGCTAGCAGAGTTCAAAAGTCACGCTGTGTCAATTGTGCCAAGAAAATTCGACATCTTGATACTTACTGTCCGCACTGTGGTTATTATCAGGACATTGAATGCCAAAACTGTCATAATCTTACTTATAAACATTTGTCATACTGTAAACATTGTGGAACTTTTCAAGATTCCAGTAATTTGTAATCAGTGAAGTCGTTGTTCAGTCTTTTAATTTAGATATGGAAAAAGGGAAAATAGCGAATAAAGAGAGTCAGTCGCCGCTTTCTTTTCTCAAAAATCTGTTGATTGCTCGTTGGCGATCGCTCTTACTCCTCTTAATCGGAGTATATTTACCTTTGCAGGTCTTTGAAATCCTGACAGCGAAGATATGGGAGAATGAAGCAGGCTTTCCGTGGGATGTGCCTATTTTGTTAGCAGTTCATTCTACAGCCAACCCACAGCTTGATTTTTTAGCCGTGACGCTAGCTACAATTGGATTGCCTTGGACAGCGATACCGATTTTAGGTGCGATCGCAATAATACTACTACGTCAAAAACGCTGGCGATCGCTAACTTATTTACTCACCGCCTCATTGGGAAGTGTGATCATCAACCGCACAGCAAAGGAATTAATGCATCGAGTGCGTCCACAATTGTGGCATTCCATTGCACCTGAGTATAGTTTTTCATTTCCCAGTGCTCATGCCATGACGAGTATAACTTTGGTAGCAATTTTGCTATTCTTCACTTGGGCTAGTTCCTGGCGCTTGCTGGTTCTCCTATTGGGTAGCTTATACATCATAGCTATTGCGTGGTGTCGTATCTATCTGGGCGTTCATTTTCCCAGTGACATTCTCGCAGGTTGGATGGTTGCATTAGGTTGGACAATTGGCGTCAGTCTAATTATCAAACCCTATAGAACTCAAGCTAAATCCCTCGATAGCGATCGCCTTAAAGATGAAACTACCTTACTCCCTGAAGAAAGAAAGTTGATAACTGAGGATTAATATTGCAGGATGTTTGAAAAGTGGTTGGCTATAATTTTAGGCAGTTGTTGATCCCCACCAAGATTATGAAACGATGTAAGTGGGAATCTGCCCATCCGATTGCTATCTGGATGATGTAGTGTAAATCAGCGATTGTGCTGTCGCTGCGGATTTTGACTCTACGCCAAATCATGGGGCTGATGCCCAAGATAAAAATATGAAGCTGGTAGATGACAAGTTGCTCATATTTGGACATTTGGTCATCTTACCGGATGGCCAGCCCCATCTCCCCCGAAAAAAATTGCTCTCCAAAGAAACAGGAAGATGAAGCAGCGATGTCTCACCTGTAAACTGCTGAAATAGAAGCACGTACATCTGGCTTTGCACTAATTTGTCAGATAATACATGGCGAACCAAAAAAGTTTATAGCCAACTACGCAGAAAACCAAGATATCAATTTACTGATTATGGGAACCTACAGGCACAGCCGCATTCGGCACTTAGTCATTGGGAGTAATACAGCCCAAATGCTACGCAGCAGCCACATTCCTGTCTTACTGTTTAGGTAGATTTTTATCAAACACTAGTAAAAAGGTTACTGGCACTACTCCACATCATGAATTAACAGTCTAATAAAGCACCAAAAATAGAATATTTGTCCACTTTTTTATATCTGTATTTACTCTGATTTTGAGGGGTTATATATTTAATTAATAGAGACTTATAGATAGTATCATTAATATCTTAAATCAGGAAATTACTGATTATAAAAATACGCTTATTTCTAAAACTTTATATTTTTCATTTAAACTTTACGGTTTCTTGATGATACTTTTGTAAGTCTCTTCTACGATGGTGAAAGCACACTAATTTTGTCACTATAAAGGCGCTTTAGTGAATATGTAAATTCTCTGTGTACGTAATGATGACAACAGCAGCAGACTCTAAAAACTGGCTGCAAGTAAGCCGTTATAGTAATCGGGGAAGTATTTATTTGTTTGCTCCAATGGTTAACTTCAATGTGATGGCTGAAGTTGGAGATACTCCCCCTTAATTTAACGCGCTTGTACTTGCTTGGAAATTTTACGAGGAATTCGACACTTACATCTTGATGGCAGAGAGGAAATTTGATTCCGGCTTTGAGACAGCATAAAAAGATGTATTTGAATTGAAATAACTATTTTGATATTTGATGACTGAATATCTGAATTATAGTAGCTTGTCAAATTGCTAACTAATACACATTTATAGTTAGGTGTTTGATGTTGTGGTAAAGCATTAAGCTTCAGTATTCATCAGTTCCGAATATTAAAAAGTATTGCCTCTAATTTTCAAGTAGTATACGTACTAAATAATACAGCAGAAATTTAGACACTTGCGAACTGCTGTCATTACAGAATTTGCGTGTAAACAGATACAGCATTTCAGAGCTATGTCTAACAATTAAATAACACCTGTATCAGAAGTGTTGAACGGTAAGAAAAATCCGATAAAAATAGCCCAAAATATGGTATTTTTGGGCGAAGGCTTAAACTATATTAGTTTGATTGTGATTATAAATTCATTTCCCAAAATTGTCAAAGATATCTTGAAAAGCCTGCCAAAAAATGATTATCCAGTATTGAATAGTCGTCTATTCTTTGAGTGCTGGCTATCCTATGCTCTGGATAATAGCTTAACAAGTATGCGAGATTTATTTAAGAGATTAAACAATACAGGATTTGAGGTAGATATTTCTACTTTTTCTAAAGCAAATTTACATCGAAGCCAAAAAACAATTTCAAGGAATTTACCAAAAATTAAATGAATTAGTACAGAAGAAAATTCACAAAAAAATTACACGATAAATATGCTATTTGTCCTATTGATTCAACAATTATTACCCTGACAAGTAAATTGTTATGGGTTTTGGGTCATCATCAAGTCAAACTTTTTAGTTCTTTGAATTTAGCTACAGGTAGCCCAGAAGATAACTTGATCAATTTTGGACATGATCATGATTATAAATTTGGTTCCAAGATGATGTCTAGTCTCCCAACTAATGCTGTAGGGGTAATGGATAGAGGCTTTGCGGGATTAAAATTCATTCAAGAATTGGTACAAGAAAACAAATATTTTGTTTTGCGGATTAAAAAACAATTTCGTTACTAGAATTTGAGGATGCAACTGGATTAGTCAAAGTAGGTGCATCTGATGAGGCTATTGCCTATAGAGTCATTAATTTTTGTGATTTAGAAACGAAAACTGAGTTCCGCTTAGTGACTAATTTACCAAAGTCGGGAGATGCAGCTGTTAATGATGATGAAATTAGGGATATTTATCGATTACGTTGGGGAGTTGAACTCTTGTGGAAGTTTTTAAAGATGCACTTAAAACTTGACAAATTAATTACCAAAAACGTCAACGGTATCACCATACAAATTTACGTTAGTTTAATAGCTTATCTGATTTTACAGCTTTTATCTATTCCCGCACAATGGGGACATACACTATTAGATAAATTCCGCTATTTGCAATCTTGTATGTGTCAGAAAATCAGCTATGTTCATTGGTTTGAGGAGATGATGTTATGTTGACTAATTTAGCCTTTTTAGAGTTAGTGTAACTATCTATGTAAAGTTTTGTATCAGCATTCAACATTTCTGCACCTGTATCTAATAGCTTGTAGATTTAGAGCTTGCCTTGGGTTTTTCAAATGGTTGAAAAACTTTATCTTAGCCATCTTATTTGTTATATATCTGCAAGTTAAAAATGCATATATCTAAATATAGATGGTACATAGCAAGACTCAAATACAGGATGTCTTCATTTAGGTATTTCACGATTCCATAAATCGTCAATAACACAATTTAGCTGGAAATAATATAGCCATGCATAACTTGAAAGACTTTTCAAAATTGAAGCGGTTTCAACAACTTGTATTAACTACTTTTTTAGGCGAGATCCCAACACTCTTTGGTGGCGTAAAGTTACGTACTTTACTATATCGCACTATTTTTTCTAGGATAGGTAGCTCAGTTTATATTCAAGACGGTGTTGAATTTATTAGTACTGATGCTATTGAAATTGGGAATGGAGTTTATATTTTCAAAGGTGTTCGTATAGATGGAAAAGGACACGAAAACAATAGAATTCATCTAGAAAATGGAGTTATTCTTGAGCGTAACGTTTTAATAGGGGCACTAAACAACACTTCTATTCACATTGGTCAAGATACTTTTATTGGCCCTAGTGTTTGTATTGCTGGCCCTGGAGATATCAAAATTGGCAAACACTGTTTAATTGCAGCCCACACTGCAATATATGGCAATAATCACAATTTTGCAGATCCAACAGAACCAATTAAATACCAAGGTATTACTTGCAAAGGGATCGTGATTGAGGATGACTGTTGGCTAGGACATGGGGTGAAAGTATTAGATGGTGTCACCATTGGTAAAGGCAGTGTTATTGGTGCTGGCGCTGTTGTTACTAAAGATATTCCCCCATTTTCGGTAGCTGTGGGTGTACCTGCACGAGTAATCAAAAAGCGTGACGGTAAAGAATTTGCCCAGTCTACAGAATTGCCTACGTCATCTTAAAACTAATGGCAACAAAACAGACAATCTGAGTATTATTAAACACCTTAACCAGAGGTAAATCTATCTGTCAGCAAAACCATAGTAGGAAATAAAGTCAATGACTAAAATAAGTGATGATTGGTTATATCAATGCGTTGGCAGTATTAATTTTTCTGGCACAGTTACCTCAATTAACAAATGTGCCGCCAACTGTATAAATTGGCAATTAATCAAAACTCCTAGCATTTTTACCTTTAAATCACTTTATTTTCAGGGTCTGTAGTAGTAGGGGAAACGCACCTTATTTCCTAATAAAAACAAATGAGCATCTCAAAATTATCTAAATAATCTTGAACCAAAATAGCAAAAAGATATTAACTTCCTTAACTTCGGTTGTTAAAAGAAGCAATTGTTGGGGTAGTAGCTAAGGTTGTTGTTACATATTTTTGATAGTTAATTGACAACCAACTTACGTCTTTTCACCATCAATTTTGCATAAATATAACCAAATAATCTTAACTTCGTTAACTTCGGTTGTTCAAGTAGATATTTTATAGTTGAATAAATCTATTATGTCTCGCAAGCTTTATACAACGAGTTGGTGGGAACCTACTCATAAAGTTTGTGAATAAATTTCAAGATTTGCTTAACGGGGAAAAATAATGAATCGATTCAGATATTCCAAGAATATTCTTGGAGCTATTACCGTTTTACTTGTCATTTGTGCAACTTTCTTTTCTGGAATAGCGATCGCAGCTCCGGCCACTGCTCCTATAAGTTCAGCCTGCACCGTCGAGGAAAAAGAGCCGCAGGTGATAGTAGAACCAAGTGGTGAGGTCGATATTATACCTCCGAATGTCATCTTTAACAAAGTCGGTGAATGTGCCTTCACCACACTTAAGCCGATTAAGTTACGAGAACTTCTGCCAAATATTCCGGAGGTTAGAGCTATTAGGATTGATAGAGCTATTGTACAGTTGCCTCCGGGAGAGACTGTGGTTGTTAAGAATCTTCAGATTAACCAAATCGATGATGAAGGCGGTAAAACAGTCATTTATGGCTGTTCAAATTTAAAAGTTAACAATGGTACGGATTTGAATGTATCCTGCGGGGGAGCATCGTACTTACCACTGGACAAATCTTTGCAATATAGTGCAAGTATTGCAGACTTTAAGCCAGGTACTAGCTTTGCTATTAAGCTGGTAGCATCAAAGTCTACTCGACCAGATTTGTAGTAATTATGCGCCAGTTACATCAAAAACGTATTTGGTGTAACTGGTAAAGCTGTCGCTCATATATTATCTAACCCTGTTTTGTCACTCTGGCAGTAGTATAATAAGGTACAAACGCTAGAACCAAGACACAGAGTATGGTACAGCCTCGTCCAGCCGCACCAACAGTAAAATTCGTGGACGAATATTGCCAATGGTATAAAAGCCTGTTTCCAGATGTTAGGAGCTTCGAGGCTTTTAAATACCTTCATGTAGGGTGTATTTCTGAACTAAAACGGAAAACCCTACCAGAAATAGCAAAAATTGTAGGATTGGACAATCAGCAGGGTTTGCACCATTTTTTAACTACATCACCTTGGGATATAGAGAAGTTAAGAGCCTTGCGATTAGAGCTAATTTTACAAGTTCTAAAAGGTAGACCAATCATTCTAATTATTGATGAGACAGGAGATAAAAAGAAAGGGAATAAGACAGATTATGTGAAACGACAGTACATAGGTAATTTGGGTAAAGTAGAAAATGGAATTGTAGCAGTCACGGCGTATGGTGTATTCTGTGGGATGACTTTTCCATTACTGTTTGAAGTATACAAGCCACGCGAAAGATTAAAGCCAGGGGATAAATATCTTACGAAGCCTCAAATAGCAGCAATAATGATGAAAAAGCTAGAGTTGATGGGTTTTAAATTCAACCTAGTACTAGCAGATAGCTTATATGGTGAGAGTAGTGCTAATTTCATATCTATATTAGACGATCTGGGGTTAAATTATCTAGTGGCGATTCGCTCAAACCATTCTGTAGAGCTACTTCCTAGACAACATACTCAATATTTAAAGTGGCATAAGTTTAAAAGAGTATTCTCTAACTTGAGTAGTGAGAATCGGTTTATTAGGGAAATAATTCATGGTAAACGACAAGAAAAAAAGGTATTGGCAGATTACTACTGACATTGAGAAATTACCCGGTAACACTACTTGGTATGTGATGAGTAAATACGCAGACCTTACACCAAGAGATGTTGGTAACTTTTATGGGTTAAGAACTTGGGTTGAATATGGCTTGAAGCAAAGTAAGAATGAATTAGGTTGGGCAGATTATCGGCTGACTCATTATGCGGATATTGAACGCTGGTGGGAGATTGTTTGTAGTAGCTACTTAATGGTGAGTCTACACTCTGAACAAATGCAGTCTTCTCCACCAAAGTCTCCATCAAAATTGGCTGCTCATCCTTGGTGGGATGATGGGAAGGGTTGGAAGAACATTCTTAACAATCTCCGTTTAATAATTCAACCTTTTACTTTATTTAACCTAATATATCCCTGGTTGACAGTTTTTCCTATTCCCCAATTGTCTTTGGGTTTTTCGAAACTTCAATCTATTATTTATAACCTCACCAGTTCAATATTTATTTTCCTGTCTCACCCTGATTTCTACTTTTCCTCTGCCTAGAGTGACAAAACAGGGCTAAGTCAGCTCAATAAAACCTTGAAAATTTAGTTACATAAAAGAGCAATTAATCTTGAAACCATCGTTTTATCCAATCCCTGGATGGTTGTGGCAGTATCCTAAACCCAAGCCGAGTACGAGTAACGCTAACTCTGCAATGTTGTTGATTGTGGAACTATTTCACTACTTGACATACTTAACTCAACTAGGTGTTGCGTATAGCTTTTATTACTACCGCGATTTCTATCAGCCTTCGTGTGGAGCATTTTTCTTTGTCGTGATGGCTCCAATTTTTCAGCAAATTGCAGGAAGCTTCCCTATGCTGATGCATGAATATGAAGGGTGGCAAATTGCTGAATGCAAGGATTCGGGTTGTGAACCTGAGAAATACAACAACGATCAGTTACGCTATGTCACGTATAAGCTTCTATTTCTGTTTCAAGCGATCGCAGCAGGAATGTACACTATTGGTGTCTTGGGCTTCGACAAATGGCAGTTGGTTTTTCTCGAAATTGATAAACCGTGGACAGTGATACTAATCATTACCATCCTTCTGTGGCTTTACATTTTGCCCAGAGACACAAAGCCGTTTCCTAAAAAGTTAAACGGTCAGGATATCTTTCCTGTTCCATTTTTGACTTTTCTTTCCTTCATCCCCCTGACCCTATCTTTCACAGCATCCTTAATTTATCTAATGGGAGGATGGTCAGCTCTATTTCCGGGCTTGCTAGTATCTGCCCTCTACCTGGGCGGAGGACTCTCGGAAGGTTTGGGTGCGGAAAGCACTTTTAACCAATGGTGGCACCTGCTGGCAGTTGTTCTATTGAACGCTGGCGGAGGAATGTTGATTCTTTTTATTACTCGTCATGCAATAGGTCTTTTGTGAGATTGATATAGAACTAGATTAGTGAACAATTTAATCGAAATCGTGTCTGCAACTAGTTTGTTGATTATTTCAATCTTTTACCCTTGAAGCTTCAATTTATTACTTGAATAGTAGAGGATATACTTGTGGAAAATTGTACAAATGTTAATCTGCCTAAGTGGTCTTATAAGCAGAAAGATGGCTATAAAATATATCAGTGTGGTAGCCATATCAAAGGTAATTTTATCCAAGTCTTCGTTCCTGATTCTCCTTGCCATGACGAACAGGGAAAACTGAAGTTAATTACTTATCTGCATGGTTTCGCTTTGTGTCTGCCAAAATTCTACGAAGCTCACTTAGAAGTATTAGCTAAAAAAGGTTATTATGTATTCTTTCCTGATTTCCAAAACAGTGACTATCCCGATGAGATAGATCAAAACCAATTGATTCCCAGTAAAAACAAACGTCATCTATATTTTTGGTATCAAATGGTGATCGATACAATCACTCAAAGGAAAACACCATCAACCGAAAAATTTGTTAAACAGACAAGAAAAGCTGAGGAATTTCATCGAATTCGAGAAGCTCCCGATGAACCTAGCCCCCTGAAGTGCTTGATTATTGCTTTCGCTTTAGTGGTTATTATCTTAATTGTTAGATTTATCTACTTATTTAGTCCTAAATATAGCAAGAATCTCGTCAAATTGATTTCTACGGTTGGGTTAAGTCTTCTGTATAGCCCTTCAGTCTGGATAGAGAGGGCGATTGGCCTGACTTCTGACTCTTGGCGAAAGCTATGCCAAGATAATCCCAAATTTGACGAGTTAGACTTCGATTTCTATGTTTTCGGGCATTCTCTAGGAGGATTGTTAGCTCTAAGCTGGCCTGCTTATGTTACCGAAACCAAGTTTTTCCCAAAACAAATTATCACAGCCGATCCCGCTCCGAGTACCGAGATGGGCATTCCCCAGATAGCTGTATTCATTTTGAAACTGTTTCGCTCTCCCTTTACCTTAGAACCAATCACAATTCGCAAAACAGGCGTAAAATTAGATGTTCCCGTTGGTATCTTGCACGGAGCAGATGACAATATTGTTAAGCCCCAATCTTGGGTAAAAACATCATTCTGGCAACGAAAATCTAACTTTGACTGTATTGCTAGCCAACAGAAAAAAATTTATTTTTCACTCTCCAATCAACAGGTTCAGCCTCCTTTAACCGCCTTTCATAATCAAGCAGTAACAGACACAACTTATTATGACGATGCTTTATTTAAGAATTTTGGCGGTGTCAAAAAAGAACCAAATGACTATAATAAGCAATATATCTGGCCTGGTCTGAATTTGGTTGTGCAAGACAAAGTAAGAGTTGATCAGCTACTTGGGAAATTTCCTCTAGAAACCGTGCATATAACACATACTTTGCCGGATAAAGGATGGGAATTAAAATCGATTGTGATCTTTATATTTGCTGTACTAGTTGCATTAAGTTTAGGCACCTGGTTTTGTCACAATTTAGGAACTTATTTCAGTATCAAAAGCTAACTTATCTATAAAATTTATGACATCCCATTCTTTTTAATTAAGTATTCAGTATGACTTTGATGTTTTTGTTCTAGTGATGCTGCCATCAAATAACTGTTGAATAGACATCTCCGAAAATGAATGTAGAGATGTAGCAATGCTACGTCTCTACAAGGGTTCTGGATATCGCATATTTAATTTCTGGAGATGTCTAATGTGATATAGCTAAAAGAAAGTAATGCAGCATTATTCTTGCTCCCTATCATCTTCAAGATAAATTACCACTCAGCTAAAGCGATCGCTATTCCTTGTTTTAAATCTGGTGTGATTGCGTCATTATTTGCTAACTGCTGCAATTGTTGATATACGGCTTCTCCATCCAGATTTTTTAGTGCCGCGATCGCATGTAGTCTCACCGATGCATTAGAATCAGCTAGCAGTGAAATCAATGGTTCAATAGCTTGCATTTGGCCTAACTGCCCTAGAGACAAGGCGATCGCACTTTTGATGTTTACAATCTCTATGTCTGGATGTTGAGTTAGCGTTCCGCAGGAAAGGCATCGCAGTATTTGCAGTAAAATTTCTGTGGCTGGTGTAGTTAACTGCGGTTTTTGCACTCGTCCTAAAACTGTGACAATTTCTTGCCACACTGTTTCTGATGTACTTTGATTCAGTGCTGTTTGCAAATATTCCAAACTGGATGGTGTCCCCACCCAACTTAAAGCGCGGATGGTTTCTAATTGCAGCTTTATCGGTGTGTGAGGTGAAATCAGCAAATCAAATAAATGTTTTGCAGCCTCATCACAACCCATGCGAGACAGCGAAACTGCGGCTGCACAACAAACATCAAGATTAAAGTCGTAAAGCTTGGGTTGCAGTCTCGTCACCAAATCTAAGGCTTGGCGTAAGTCGGGGCGAAAACCTAAGCCAAGCACTGCTGCACGCCTAACTGTGGCGGCCATATCATCCAAAGCGTTTAACAATACTGGTGGTACACGTTCGTCATGAAAGCTGCTGAGGGCTTCAATTGCGGCGGCGCGGATTGCGGGTTGTGGATCTTGAACCACACTCAACAGTGGTGTGATGGTTTCTATTTGCGGAATACAAGAAAGCGATCGCACTGCAAAAAGCCTTGTATCTTCATCTGATAAAAGTTCAGAGAGTCCAGCAATCGCAACAGTACCCATTTGCCCTAATGCTGTAGCTGCGATCGCCTTGAGTTCTTCATCATCATCACTTTTCAACAATTCAAGCAAAGGTGCGATCGCTTCTGGGTGCTGAAATTCGCCTAAAGTTCGTGCTGCATACCAGCGTAATTCTTCCTCTGCTTCTTCATCTTCTAATATCTCAATGAGTGGTGGGATGGCAATATTTCCCAAATGAGTCAACACTTTGGTAATTTCCCAGCGCTGTTGAAAATCCCCCATCTCTAACATGGAAAGTGCTAATTTCAAAAGATATTCTCGGTTTTTAACTATCTCTGGATGTTCCGAGTTTGCCCCTAAAATTAATTGTTGTAAATATTGAATTAGCAATGACCAATCAGCTGCATCGTATGCTGTCTGAGCTTGCACCAAAAGCTGATTTATATTACTCACCATACCCTGCTGTAATTATCAATCTTCTGCCTCCTACTTTGAAAGTGCTGAGTGCTGTACATGGATAGCGGGGCGTTTTGCCCGTGCTGAGTGCTGAGTAAATTTACTAGTCTCCAATTGCCTCCTGCCTCCTGCCTCTTGCCTTCTGCCTCCACTAGGTTGGCTTGACTACAACTGAATTGCCTTCAATCTTGGCGGCGTAAGTTTTAAGCGCTTCTGTTGCTGGGCCTCTTTGCACTTTACCGTCAATCCCAAATTCCGAACCATGACAGGGACAGGCGAATTTTTTTGCCTCAGCTTGCCATCCCACAGTACAACCTGAATGAGGACAGGTAGGGTTGACAGCTGTCAGATTTGCAGCAGATGTGCCGACTACCAACACAGGCCCAGCAGGTGAATTTTTCGCCAGCAATTGGCCAGTCTTGTTTAATTCTGCCGAAGTACCTACTGTTTGCCAATCTCCAGATGTTGAAGTTGTTTGAGAAGAACAGGCTGCGATCGCAACAGGTAGAGAACTCCCAATCAAGCCTAAACCTACCCAATTAATAAAATCACGACGTTTCATAGTTGCTGAAATAATATCTAAGTTTTAGTCAATTTTGGATTATCGCTTCGGTCATTTCAAATACCCTTCACTAAGCACTTTGCCTTACTTGTTGGTGATTTTGATGCAAAAAAGGCATATTATTTATCCGGTTTCAGCAATTTTACTAAAAAATCGTAACAATTTATACGATTTTAACAGAAATCTCACCTTAAGTTATGAGTATCGAAATTGTTACATGAACATTATCTAAACCTGCTTGACAAATTTCCCAGATGTAAACAACGACAAGTTTTCTTTAACTAACCACGGATTTGAAGTTTCACGTTGGAATACTTTTGAGCAACCATAATCAGCCGTAACAAATATTAAGTTTTTATTCCCTAACCCTTGTAGATACAGCATCTGATGTAGCTACAGATTGATATTGGGCAATTACCACTACAGATCCTCTATTAGTAATTTGTAACGAGAGTCAGCGTCATGACAGACACAGCAACTACCACTACCAGCCTCAATAAGTTCGAGAAATTAAAAGCAGAAAAAGATGGACTCGCTATCAAGAGCGAGATAGAGAAATTTGCCGCCCTCGGCTGGGAAGCAATGAACGAAATAGATCGCGATCATCGGCTCAAGTGGGTGGGTGTGTTTTTTCGCCCAGTTACCCCAGGCAAATTTATGATGCGGTTACGGATGCCTAACGGTATCCTTTCCAGCAGTCAAATGCGTGTTTTGGCTGAAGTGGTGCAGCGTTACGGAGATGATGGCTGCGCCGATATTACTACGAGACAGAACATTCAATTACGGGGGATCAGGATTGAAGATTTACCAGATATATTTAATAGATTTCACGCAGTTGATTTAACCACTATCCAATCAGGGATGGATAACGTCCGCAATATCACAGGCGATCCGGTGGCGGGGTTGGATGCAGATGAGTTGTACGACACACGAGAGTTGGTACAGCAAATTCAAGATATGCTCACCAACAAAGGTGAAGGGAATCCAGAGTTTAGCAACTTACCACGGAAGTTTAATATTGCGATCGCAGGTGGAAGAGACAATTCAGTTCACGCTGAAATCAATGATTTGGCTTTCGTACCAGCATTTAAGGAGGGGATAGGGGACAGGGGACAGGGGATAGGGCAAGAATTTTACCAATCACCAATATTTGGCTTCAACATCCTCGTGGGTGGCTTTTTCTCAGCTAAACGTTGTGAGGCGGCGATTCCTCTGAATGCTTGGGTACTTCCAGAAGATGTGGTAGCTGTATGTAGAGCCGTTTTGGAAGTATTTCGTGATCATGGCCCGCGTGCTAATCGGCAAAAATCGCGCTTGATGTGGCTAATTGATGAATGGGGTTTAGAAAAGTTTCGAGCAGAAGTAGAAAGCCGTTTGGGTAAATCATTATTACCCGCAGCCGCAAAAGACGAAATCGACTGGGAAAAACGCGACCACATTGGGGTACATAAACAAAAACAAGCAGGGTTAAATTATGTAGGCTTGCACATTCCTGTCGGTCGGTTGTATGCCGAAGATATGTTTGAAATTGCGCGTCTAGCAGAAGTTTACGGTACTGGCGAAATCCGTTTCACAGTTGAGCAAAACATTGTTATCCCCAATATTGCTGACTCGCGTTTAGAAATATTTTCAACAGAACCCTTGCTGGAAAGGTTTTCTATTGATCCTGGTTTACTGGCGCGATCGCTAGTATCTTGCACAGGCGCACAATTTTGCAACTTTGCCCTCATCGAAACCAAAAACCGCGCCCTGGAAATGATTAAAGCCTTAGAAGAAGACTTAACCTTCACCAAACCAGTGCGAATTCATTGGACAGGATGCCCCAACTCTTGCGGACAGCCCCAAGTTGCAGATATCGGCTTAATGGGAACTAAAACTCGCAAAAATGGCAAAACCTTGGAAGGCGTTGACATATATATGGGCGGCAAAGTTGGCAAAGACGCTCATTTAGGAACTTGCGTTATCAAAGGCATACCATGCGAAGATTTGCAGCCAGTATTGCAAGAATTACTAATCAAAAACTTTGAGGCAAAACTCAAGCAAGAAGCTTTAGTAATTAACAGTTAGTGAGTAGGTAGGAATTATTAAAAATGAAATAAAATCCTAGTTCGTAGTGGGTGAGCAAGGATTATTAGGACTAAAGTCCTCACTACAAACTTGAATTTATTTACGCCTTGCTACTTAATTGCTAGTGCTTAAAAAATGACAAAAAATCAAGGAAAAATGAAAAATATTTCGCGCAGAAAATTTATTTTAACCACCACTACTGCGGCGGCGGCTTCTATCCTGGCTCATGGTTGTTCTTCCGGTAGCAATACAGCCTCAACAGGTGGTAATGCACCCTCTGCGGCTCCGGCTGCCAATGTCTCTACAGTAGCTAATGCACCAAAAGTAGAAACAACCAAAGCCAAATTAGGATTCATCGCTCTAACTGATGCTGCTCCCCTAATTATTGCTAAAGAAAAGGGTTTCTTTGCTAAATACGGCATGACTGATGTTGAGGTCATCAAACAAAAATCTTGGACTGTCACCCGTGATAACTTAAAAATTGGCTCATCTGGCGGTGGTATTGATGGTGCACACATCCTCAGCCCCATGCCTTATTTGATGACCATTAACGATAAAGTGCCAATGTATATTTTGGCAAGATTAAATACTAATGGTCAGGCTATTTCTGTTGCAAATAAATTTAAAAATCTGAATGTAAAATTAGAAAGTAAGGCGCTTAAAGAAGCTGCGAGTCTTGCCAAAGCCGAGCAAAAAGCCTTGAAATTTGGTATGACTTTTCCTGGCGGCACTCATGATTTATGGATGCGCTATTGGTTAGCAGCTGGTGGTATCAATCCAGATCAAGATGTGGTTTTATCACCTGTACCACCACCGCAAATGGTGGCAAATATGAAAGTCAGCACCATCGATTCTTTCTGTGTGGGAGAGCCTTGGAATGCTCAATTGGTGAACCAAAAATTAGGTTATTCGGCTTTAGTTACAGGCGAGTTGTGGAAAGATCACCCAGAAAAAGCCTTTGCGATGCGGAAAGATTGGGTTGATCAAAATCCTAATGCTGCACAAGCATTGTTGATGGCAGTTTTGGAAGCTCAACAATGGTGCGATCGCGCCGAGAATAAAGAGGAAATGTGCAAAATCTGTTCTGACCGGAAATACTTTAACGTTGCCGTTGCAGATATTTTAGAAAGGTCTAAAGGCAATATTGACTTTGGCGATGGACGGACTGAGCAAAATTTTTCACATCCGATGAAATTCTGGGTAGATAATGCCTCCTATCCTTACAAAAGCCATGATATTTGGTTTTTAACAGAAGAAATTCGCTGGGGCTATTTACCAAAAGATACTAAGGTTCAAGAAATAGTTAATCAAGTGAATAAAGAGGACTTGTGGAAACAAGCAGCTAAAGCTATTGGTGTTGCTGATGCTGAAATTCCTAAGAGTAGTTCTCGTGGAATTGAGACTTTCTTCGATGGTGTGAAGTTTGACCCTGACAAACCAGAAGAATATTTGCAGAGTTTGAAAATTAAGAAGGTTTAATGAAGCTTTTAGGGATAATGAAACATCCAACATAATCTTAGTGTTTAACGAGAAGAATCTCGCTAATGGCAAGATTTTTTAGGACTGAAGTCCTTACTACAAACTTTAATTTTTTTCGCTTGGCTACATAAAGGGAACTGGAGAAAAAAGGTAATGGCAGCTATTCTTGGAAGTCGCAATTTCAGAAAAAATAACCGCAAAAATCTCAATAAATTAGTTTCGCAAAAAATTGTGCCGCCACTGGTAGCCTTAGCTATTTTTTTAGTGATTTGGCAACTAGTTTGTTTAACTCCTAACTTTGGTTTACCTGGCCCAATAGAAACATTTTCAGAAACTTGGAACCCTTTTATCATCGATCCATTTTTCGATAATGGTGAAAGTGATAAAGGTTTGGGCTGGCAGATACTTAGTAGTTTGGGAAGAGTTGCTTTAGGCTTTTCGCTAGCAGCAATTGTTGGCGTTGCATTGGGGATTTTTGTTGGTGCTAATAAGTTACTTTATAATGCCGTAGATCCTATTTTTCAAGTGTTACGGACAGTACCGCCTCTAGCATGGCTACCAATTTCCCTGGCAGCATTTCAACAAGCGAATCCTTCAGCTATTTTCGTGATTTTCATTACATCCATTTGGCCGATTGTGATCAACACTACGGTGGGCGTGCAACAAATTCCTCAAGACTATGTAAACGTAGCTAGAGTTTTACGTTTGAAAGGATTAAAATATTTCCTAAAAGTTGTGTTTCCTGCAACTGTTCCTTATATATTCACAGGGTTACGCATTGGCATTGGTTTATCTTGGCTAGCAATCGTTGCAGCAGAAATGTTAGTCGGCGGCGTGGGAATTGGCTCATTTATTTGGGATGCTTACAACACAACCACAGAAACTAACTTAAGTGAAATTATCCTCGCACTAATTTATGTTGGTTTAGTCGGATTAATTCTAGATAGAATGGTTGGCTTTATAGCCAGCAAAGTTGTCCCCGAATAATAAAAGTAGTCACTAAGAACAAATGACCAAGGACAAATGACAAAGGACTAATTACCAATGACTACTTTTGTTGAAGTTGACCATATTGACCGTGTATTTGAACTTCCGAATGGCGGCAAATATATTGCTCTAAAAAACATTGAGTTGAAAATCCAGCAAGGGGAATTTGTTTCTCTAATTGGACATTCGGGTTGTGGTAAATCTACTTTGCTCAACATCATTGCAGGTTTAGATAGAGCAAGTGTTGGAGGTGTGACTTTAGAAGGGCGAGAAGTTAGAGAACCCAGCCCAGATCGGATGGTTGTGTTTCAAAACTACTCTTTACTACCTTGGTTAACAGTACGGGAAAATATCGCCTTAGCTGTAGATGAAGTGTACAAGGATAAGCCCAAAGGCGATCGCAGAAGCATTATCGAAGAACATATCGATATGGTGGGGCTGCGTCTAGCGGCGAATAAACGCCCTAGTGAGTTATCTGGGGGAATGAAACAACGAGTAGCGATCGCTCGCGCCTTAGCAACTCGTCCCAAGTTGTTACTGCTAGACGAACCCTTTGGAGCCTTGGATGCCCTAACGCGGGGTAGTTTGCAAGAACAACTGATGAAAATTTGCAACGAACACAACGTTACTTGTGTGATGGTGACACATGACGTAGATGAAGCGCTGTTATTGAGCGATCGCGTTGTCATGCTCACCAATGGCCCAGAAGCTCACATCGGGCAAATCCTCGAAGTGCCAATCCCTCGCCCGCGTCAACGCTTGGAAGTCGTCAAACATCCCAGCTACTACAGTCTGCGGAATGAAATGATTTACTTCCTCAACCAACAAAAACTGGTTAAGAAACGCAAAGCACAGCAGACTTCAGCACCAGTAGCCATATCCCGCAACGGCTTAGAAAAAGTCAATTTAGAAATTGGCTTTATGCCTCTGACTGATGCTGCACCTTTAATCGTTGCTCAAGAAAAAGGCTTCTTTGCTCAGTACGGTTTAGAAAATATCACCCTCACTCGTGCAAATAGCTGGAAGGAAATAGCTCAAGGGGTTGTTACTGGCAAATTAGATGCAGCCCAAATGCTGGCGGGAATGCCCTTAGCCCTAACTTTGGGTGCTGGTGGTAAAAAACCAATTCCTATAATCAATGCCCTAAATATCTCTCGCAATGCGAACGCCATCACCTTAAGCAAAAGATTGTATAGCCAAGGTGTCAGAAATCTAGCTGATTTAAAAGTAGCGATTAACGCCGCTCCCGACCAAATTCTGACTTTGGGTGTAGTTCATCCAACGTCTATGCTGAACCTAATTCTGCGTTATTGGCTAGCGGCTGGTGATATAGATCCCGATCGAGATGTCAGCTTAACGGTGATTCCACCAATGGAAATGGTTTCTCAACTCAAAGCTGGAAATATTGACGGTTACTGTGCTGGAGAACCCTGGAACTATCTTGCTGTTCATCAAGACTTAGGCTTTGTTGCCGCCACAGCTTTAGAAATTTGGTCAGGACAGCCGAAAAAAGTGTTGGGAGTGCGGGAAGATTGGGCGCAGAAATATCCAGAAACTTATCTTGCTCTGCTTAAAGCCCTGTTAGAAGCTTGTAAATACTGTGACGATTTCCGCAACCGCGAAGAAATTTTAGAAATACTCTGCCGTCCTGAATACTTAGACATAGATCCTGTATATGTTCGTCCTGGTTTCGTTGATCGCTACGATCGCGGCGACGGTACAGAACCACAAGAATTTAAAGCATACAACCAGTTTTATCTCAATCAAACCAACTATCCCAACCGCACTGAAATTTTATGGATGGCCACTCAGATGGCACGTTGGGGTTTAACACCCTTCCCGAAAAACTGGGTGGAGGTAATTGAAAGAGTCTGTCGCACAGATATATTTGGTGCTGCTGCCCGCGAACTCGGCTTACTCGATATCGGAGAAGATGACCCTGTTCACTTATTTGATGGGAAAGTTTTTAACCCATCAGAGCCGATAGAGTATCTCAAAAGCTTGGAAATTAAACGACAAATACGTATTGAAGAAGTATTTCTTTAGTTATTAACGCCATGCCATGTGCGACTTTATCTCAAACCTAACCCCCAACCCCTTCCCTACAAGGGAAGGGGAGCAAAAATCAAAGCCTCTCTCCTTTTAGGAGAGAGGTTTGGAGAGAGGTCAAAATATTAAGTTGCACATCGCGTTCATTAGTCATTGGTCATTTGTGACTGACAAAGAACAAATAACAAACTACTCATAGATAAACTTACGATGCAAATAGTAAACAGCAAAACCCAAATCAATCAACAGCAAACGAAAAAAGCAGAAAATTTTTTGGTGATTGAAGGTGTAAGCAAAATTTATCCAACTTCTGAAGGCCCCTACACCGTACTGGATGGAGTTGATCTGAAAGTGCGCGAGGGTGAATTTGTTTGCATAATCGGTCACTCTGGCTGCGGCAAATCAACTCTGCTTAACATGGTTTCTGGGTTTAATACTCCCACCGATGGTATTGTCCTGCTGCAAGACAAACCCATCACCGAACCAGGCCCAGACCGGATGATGGTATTCCAAAATTATTGTCTACTGCCTTGGCTGAGTGTCTTTGATAACGTTTATCTCGCTGTTGATTCGGTGTTTCCGAAAAAACCCCAGGCAGAAAAGCGGGCGATCGTCAGAGAACATTTGGCAATGGTGGGACTCACAGAAGCAGCTGACAAAAAACCCAATCAACTTTCTGGTGGGATGAAACAGAGAGTTGCGATCGCTCGTGCCCTTTCCATCCGTCCGCAAGTTTTGATTCTCGATGAACCCTTTGGGGCATTAGATGCCATCACAAAAGAAGAATTACAAGAAGAACTCCTGGAAATCTGGCGTGAACATCAAGTCACCGTACTAATGATTACTCATGACATCGATGAAGCGCTTTTCCTCGCAGACAGAGTTGTGATGATGACTAACGGCCCATCTGCTCACATTGGTGAAATCCTGAATATTCCCTTCTCCCGTCCCCGCAATCGTCGCCGCATCATGGAAGACCCGGAATACTATAACCTGCGAAATTACGCTCTAGACTTCCTCTTCCGCCGATTTGCTCACGCTGACGAGTAATTACCGCTTTGCGGAGTCATTTGTCATTTGTCATTGGTCATTTGTCAAGAGTACAGACGCGATTAATTGCGTCTCTACAAGAGTCAAGGGTCATTAATTATTTTCTTCCCTTACCTCCCCTACCTCCCCCTGCCTCCCCCTGCTCCCCCCCTGCTCCCCCCTGCTCCCCCCTGCTCCCTCATCTCCCCCTGCTCCCCTACCGTCCTCTTCAATTAGAAAGATTGCAATGCTTAAAGGATTATTTTCATTCAGCGATCGCTACCGCATCTTACATCAAACTTGGTTTGCCTTCTTTCTCACCTTTGTCTGTTGGTTTAATTTTGCTCCCTTCGCTACAACGATTGGCAAAGAATTAAGTTTAGCGCCTGAGCAAATCAAAACTTTGGGCATCTGTAACCTGGCCCTTACAATCCCTGCACGGCTCATTATTGGGATGCTTCTGGATCGTTTCGGCCCCAGAATCACCTATTCAATGCTGTTAATGTTTGCGGTGGTTCCTTGTTTGGCGACGGCGCTAGCGCAAGATTTTAATCAATTAGTCATCAGTCGTTTGCTGATGGGAATTGTCGGCTCTGGGTTTGTTGTGGGTATCCGCATGGTGGCGGAATGGTTTCAGCCGAAGGAGATGGGAATTGCTCAAGGCATTTATGGCGGTTGGGGCAACTTTGGGGCTTTTGGTGCAGAGTTTGCTTTGCCGATACTTGCAGTTTCTACTAGTTTTTTCGCTGGTGGTGCTTCTAACTGGCGGTTTGCGATCGCACTTACAGGGATAATTACTGCTATTTACGGCGTAATTTATTACAACAGCGTTCAAGATACGCCCACTGGTAAAGTTTACAAAAAACCTAAGAAAAATGGTTCTCTAGAAGTGACGAGCGTTAAAAGCTTCTGGGCGCTAATTATCTCTAATTTTGGTTTGATTTTCGCTCTAGGTTTATTAGCTTGGCGCTTGGAACAAAAGAATATTCACTTCCTAACTTTGGGCCAAATGTATCTGGCTTGGTTACTATTAGCAGGATTGTTTGCTTACCAAAGTTACCAAGCTTGGCAGGTAAATCGAGAACTTCTAAGTGGTAAAAAAACTTACGCTCCATCTGAACGCTTTCAATTTGGTCAAGTAGCTTTACTGGAATTCACTTACATCACTAACTTTGGTAGCGAATTGGCAGTTGTTTCCATGCTCCCGGCATTCTTTGAAAAAACCTTTGCTTTAGAGCATGTTGTCGCTGGAATGATTGCCGCTACCTATCCTTTCTTAAATTTGATTTCTCGTCCCAGTGGTGGCTTAATTTCTGATAAATTTAGCTCCCGTAAATGGACAATGACAATTATCAGTATCGGCATTGGTTTTAGTTATTTGACCGCACATTTTATTAATAGTAGCTGGCCAATTCCGCTAGCGATCGCAGTTACAATGTTTGCCGCTTACTTTGCCCAAGCTGGCTGCGGTGCAACCTACAGCATCGTACCCATGATTAAGAAGGAAGCCACTGGACAAATTGCCGGCAATGTGGGAGCTTACGGGAATTTTGGCGGCGTAGTTTACCTAACAATTTTTAGCTTAACCGACGCTCCAACGCTATTTACCACGATGGGTATAGCTGCTTTAATCTGTGCTTTTATGTGTGCCTTCTTCCTCAAAGAACCAAAAGGTTCCTTTGCTGCTGCTTATGAAGGCGAAGCACCAGAAACCGCAACTAAAAATCCTAACTTTTTAGCAGAAGAATAGACCTGTCATAAATTCTTATAGTTCGTAGCGAATAGACTCAAACAAACTTTGCGCTCCTCTGCGCTCTACTTTGCGCGACGGCAGTCGCTACAACGGGGGGAACCCCCGCAACGCGCTGCCTCCCCTCTGCGTTTAAATTTCACCCCTCAATTCACCACGATTTTACGCAAAGCTGTATTAACTTGCGCTTTTCAAACAGTCGCTACATCTGAGGTTGCACAATCAAAACAAAAAAATAATACAACCGCCATGAGTGAATTTACCAAAACCCTTTGTCCTTACTGTGGTGTTGGCTGTGGTTTAGAAGTTTCACCTCCAGCCCAACAGAACAAAGCAACTAATCGAGATAGCCAAGGTAATCCAATTTGGCGAGTGCGGGGTGATAAAGCCCATCCATCCAGTCAAGGAATGGTTTGCGTCAAAGGTGCAACGATCGCAGAATCTTTAGATAAAAATAGATTACATTACCCAATGGTGCGAGACTCCTTAGATCAAGAGTTTCGCCGCGTTAGTTGGGATGAAGCTTTTAATCTCATCACGCAGCGCATTCAAACAGTACGCTTCACCCAAGGGCCAGAAGCCTTATGTATGTATGGTTCTGGTCAGTTTCAAACTGAAGATTATTACATAGCCCAGAAACTCATGAAAGGCTGTCTGAGTACTAATAATTTTGATGCCAACTCCCGTTTGTGTATGTCTAGTGCTGTGTCTGGCTACATTCAAAGCTTTGGCTCAGATGGCCCGCCTTGCTGTTACGAAGATTTAGAGTTAACCGACTGTGCATTTTTAATTGGCACTAATACAGCCGAATGTCATCCCATCGTTTTTAACCGACTGGAGAAGTATCACAAAAAGAACCGTAAAGTCAAAATGATTGTGGTTGATCCCCGTCGCACGCCAACCGCAGAAGCCGCTGACTTGCATTTAGCCATTCGTCCCGGTACAGATATCGACCTGTTGAACGGCATCGCTCATTTGTTGATGCGCTGGAACTACGTTGATACGATGTTCATGGATGATTGCACCAGTAACTTTCCGGCTTATGCGGAAGTGATTTGCCACTATCCCCCAGAAATAGTAGCTCATCGATGTGGAATCAGCATTGAAGATTTAGAAACAGCAGCTCGCTATTGGGGTGAATCGCAGCGGGTACTGTCTTTATGGTCAATGGGTGTGAATCAATCCTCGGAAGGAACAGCCAAGGTAAGAACGATCATTAATCTGCACCTGATGACTGGACAGATTGGCAAACCTGGCGCTGGCCCTTTTTCCCTCACTGGTCAGCCAAACGCAATGGGAGGAAGAGAAGCCGGAGGTTTAGCGCATTTATTACCAGGTTATCGGGTGGTGAAAAATCCCCAGCACCGCGCAGAAGTTGAGGAGTTTTGGGGACTCAAGCCAGGACAGATTTCGCCCAATCCCGGTTTGACTGCTTGGGATATGATTACTGGGTTGGAAAATGATGCTGTAGGGTTACTGTGGATTGCGGCTACTAATCCAGCTGTGAGTATGCCAGATTTGGAGCGAACGAAAAAGGCGTTATTGCGATCGCCTTTCACCATCTACCAAGATGCCTATTATCCTACAGAAACCTCTGCCTACGCTCACGTTTTGCTACCAGCAGCCCAGTGGGGTGAAAAAACTGGCGTGATGACAAACTCCGAACGAGTGGTAACTCTGTGTTCAGCATTTCGCCAACCGCCAAGAGAAGCGAAAGCCGATTGGGAAATTTTCGCTGAAGTTGGACGGAGATTAGGTTTTGAAAAAGAATTTGCCTTTGCTAACTCTGCTGAAGTTTACGCTGAGTTTGTCAAACTAACTAAAACTCGCCCCTGCGAGATGACGGGTATCAGTCACGCGCAATTACAATTAGAAGGGCCGATTCAATGGCCTCACCCAGAAGAGAGCAGGGGAAGCAGAGGAGCAGGGGAAGCAGGGGGAGAAACTTCAGGAAAGCGATTATATACTGATTTGCGCTTTCACACCTCTGACGGACGCGCTCGATTTGGGGCATATTATTCAAAGGGATTGGCAGAACCACCAGACCCAGATTATCCATTTGTGCTAACTAATGGACGACTTTACGGACATTGGCATACCCAGACACGCACCGGGCGAATTGAAAAAATTTGCAAAATGCATCCCCAACCGTTTATCGAAATTCATCCCCGTGATGCTGCTAAGTTAGGTATTGTAGATAATCAAAGTGTAGAAGTGCGATCGCGTCGGGGTAAAGCGAAGTTTCCTGCTAAAGTCACAAAAGCGATCGCGCCTGGTACAGTTTTTGTCCCCATGCACTGGGGTTCGCTGTGGGCAGACAATGCCGAAGCTAACGCCCTCACCCATCCAGAATCTTGCCCCGATTCGCTGCAACCAGAATTAAAAGCCTGTGCGGTACAGTTGATACCAATTTCTGTGGAAGTTACAATCAAAAATCATCAACTCCAATCCTCACAATGGTAAGCTGCTAAGTGTACCTCTAAAGTGATAATTTATAATCAGAAATAAGCTATTTTGTCAATGATCAATAATCAATAGTTATTATTATTTTTTATGACTCTCTAATTTTGACTGTTACCAATTAACATATTCAAAGAGGTAAAATATTTAGTAAGAAAGGTTTGACTTGCTTCGATTTTAGCTATGGATAAAGAATAAAAACAGATAGAAAATTTACAAAGTATTAGCAAGTCATCTTTTTTAATCCTTTAGATTAATCTATGGGATTTTATTTTATTTTAGAATTGGGTGCAGCATTACTATGAAAAAGTTACTGAGGCGAATTTTAGGAGCTACTAAAGATGAGAACTTCATGCACATGATCGAAAACATAGAAGTGCTGGTTTCTAAAGCTCTATCTATTTTCATGGTAATTGTAATTTTGGTAGCGATCGCAGATTTAGGATTCTTTATTTTTAAAGAGTTATTTACAGCGCCTTATGGTAAGTTTAACACAACATTATATAAAATTTTCGGTTTATTTTTAAATATTTTAATTGCTTTAGAAATCTTAGAAAATATTACGGCATATTTGCGAAAACACGTTTTTCAGGTTGAATTAGTTATTGTTACTTCTTTAATAGCAGTTGCCAGAAAAATTATTATTCTTGACTTAGAAAAAGTTGGAGGTATTGATATAATTGGTTTAGGGATAGCTATTCTTGCCTTATCAATTAGTTATTTAATAATTCGTCTCAGTAATTCCAAAGATGCAAGTTAATTGAAGGAGGCAGGAGGCAGGAGGCAGAAGTTATAAAAATTCCCCATTCCCAATTCTCCATCAACTTTAGGTTTGCCGAACAATGACAGATTTCTTTCAATTTGAAGCAGACTTTGTTGATTCCCTGCGTTGCATTCCTATGCAGGTGCGTTGCAAATTAGATACTTGTGGCATCAAGCTAAAATTGCCTGATTGGAATCAAATGACTACAGCCGAGCGTCAAGCTTTAGCCGAATTACCTTGCACTACAGAAACGGAAATCCAGTCTTACCGCGAACATATTCAGCAGTTAATTTTACAACGCACGGGTATACCAGCGAAAAAATTGCCCATCGAGCCTCATCCCGCATGGCTTGACTCTGCTAATGTACCACCTAGCGTTCAAGAAAAAGCTCAAGAAATAGGTGTAACCCTGACACAGCAAAAGTGGTCAGCTTTAACGCCCTTACAGCGTTTTGCCTTGATTAAACTCAGCCAGCCAGGACATGAAAATAAAAACTTTCCCAGAGCGATCGCAGAATTTCATCTGCTTTAATCAACTTTGGGGGTTTAAATCCCCGTCACAAAACGTAATTGCGGTAGCGAGTCCGCGAGCGTCATTGCGAATTGCTTTAACGTTTTTGTCTGGAAACGTGACTCAATTGCTCTCGTAAATCTGCCCATGTAATGCCTTCTAGGCTGGGTAAGACAACATGAGCGGCTCCAACTCGTTCAACGGGGCCAAGTCCTACTGCCCACATCCCAGCGGCGAGAGCTGCCTCAACGCCCGCAGCGGCATCTTCTACAACCACAGATTGCTCTGGTTCAATTCCTAGCTGCTTGGCTGCGTATAGAAATAGGTCGGGTGCTGGCTTTGGTTCCTGCACACTATAACCATCAGCGATCGCATCTATTTTGTCAGCAATGCCCAATCGCTCGATCACAGTCTGGGCATTTTTACTAGCTGAACCGATACCGATCTTAATCCCAGCTTGCCGCAGTTCATCCAAGAGGGCGATCGCACCTGGCAACAAATCCTGGGGTGTCATATTTTGGATCAATTCCACATAGTAGCGATTCTTCCGCTCCATCATCTCCTGGATTTGTGCTTCCGCATACGGTCTATCTCCAAGAATTAGCATGAGGGAAGCACGACGGGATACACCGCGCAGCGCTTCGTTAGCCTCCCGATCAAACGGTATACCCTCTTCATCTGCTAGCTTTTTCCAACCTAGATAGTGAAGTTCTGCTGTATCTGTTAGTACACCATCTAGATCGAAAATAAATCCTTGGATGTTGGAAGATTGGGAATTGGGGATTGGGAATTGGGCATTGGTTATCTCCGTTGTATCCTTCTCCCCATGCCCCATGCCCAATTCCCCATGCCCCATGCCCAATTCCCCATGCCCCATACCCAATGCCCCATGCCCAATGCCCAATCCCTGATGCAAATCAAAATCGTGCCATTTCCCCCGCCAGTGCAGTTTAAACTTCAGGCGCGTCCAACCTGGAGGCAGATGGGGGTTGGCTACAGGCCCGTTTTCGGTTAGTTGAATGCCGCCGAACCCAAAAATTACAGCTTGCCAAATTCCACCAGCACTAGCGCCGTGAATTCCATCACTGGTGTTACCTCGGTTATCTTCAAGATCCACCATTAACGCCCGTATAAACAGTTCGTAAGCTTCGATTGATTTGCTCAAATCTGAAGCTAAGATGGCATGAACTGCCGGGCCAAGGGACGAACCATAGGTAATATCCGTGCGGGGTGCGTAGTAGTCCCAGTTGGTCTGCAACGCTTTTTCGCTGTAAGGAAAATCTGCTGATTCCCGCATTAAATAAAGCAGCATCAAGATATCTGGCTGCTTGATTACTTGATATTTGTTGATTCTATCAACACCCAAGATAGCTTGCATGGAGCGATCGCGTGGTTCATAATCTGCTAAATCGATATCTTCCGATTGAAAAAATCCCTCGAACTGCTCAATTAGTTCTGTTGATGGATCATAGAGAAACAATATTTTGGCGACGATATCTTGCCAGTGCGATCGCTCTTGGGAGGTTAGTTTTAGTTTCTGTTCTAGTTCAGTCGCTCGTTCGGGAAATTTGTCAGTCAACCAATCATAAACTGCGATCGCTTTCTCTAGATGCCATTGCGCCATCCGGTTTGTAAAGGCGTTGTTGTGGACTAATTCATGGTATTCATCCGCTCCAATCACTCCCCGAATTTCGTATCGTTCGCGCTCAGGATTGAATTCGACTCGGCTACCCCAAAAGATAGCGGCATCCAAAATCACCTCTGCGCCAACCTTTTGCATCCAGTCATCATCACCAGTGGCTTGCCAGTAGTTCCAAATGGCGTAAGGGATATCTGCATTGATATGAATTTCGCGATCGCGGCACCAAATCCGCACGTCTTCACCATAAAAATTACTTTCGAGTGCCCAACGTGGTGTCACTTCATCTCCGGTAACAGCACTTTCCCAGGCAAACATTGCCCCTTTATATCCGTAATGGGCTGCCTTGCGTTGCGCTCCTGGTAAGGTGTGCCAGCGGTAACTGAGTAAATTACAAGCGATCGCTGGTTGGGTAAACAGAAACATAGGCAGCATAAAAATTTCTGTATCCCAAAATATATGACCGCGATAGCCAAACCCCGAAAGAGTTTTCGCCGGAATACTCACCCGATCATCATGGCGTGGAGCCGCAATCAGCAGTTGAAATAGATTGTAGCGAACAGCAAAAGTAGCTGTGCTATCCCCCTCAATGAGGATGTCACTTTGCTGCCAAACCTCATCCCACGCCTGCTCATTAGCTTTTAATAAGGTTGCGTAGTCTGGCAGGTGCGCGAGTTTTTCTTGAGCGGCTAAGACTGGTGTTTCCACCTCCCGCGAGGTAAAAACTGTCACGAGTTTTTCTACAGTTACAGTCTGTTGCGCTTTACCTAAGAAGGTAGTGCTTAAAGTGGGATAACCAGGTGCGGTACTGACTTGTAAAGATGCTTCAGTACCCGATATTGTCACCTTAGCTGCCACACAAAGTTCAATTCGGGAACTGCGAGTGCGGCGTTGCAACCAGATTCCTTGGTCGGTTTTGCCTTGATCTAGTCCTTCCCAGTGATTGAAACCCTGGTTTTCTGGATAGCCATTGATACTAGCTTGAACTTCAATTAACCCATCAAAATCTACTGGCGTTAGATGGCAGCGTAGCGCCAACACATGGGGATCTGCAAGACTAGCAAAGCGTTCAAAGCCGATGTCTATAGTGTTTCCACTAGGAGAACGCCAACGCAAAGAACGGCCCAGAAGTCCCTGACGTAAATCAAGCTGGCGATCGTAGCGCAATATCTCACCTTGATCGAGACGGAAGCGATCGCCATTCACAATCACTATCAAAGGTAGCCAGTCAGGGCAATTTACCAGTTCAGTGTACACCACTGGCACATCGTCGTAGACACCGTGGATAAAAGTAGCTGGCAATGCATGAGGATAACCTTCCTCAAAACAGCCCCTTGTTCCCAGATATCCATTGCCAATTGTAAAAACGGTTTCTTTCGAGTGTAATTGCTCAGGGTCAAACTGGGTTTCGATTAATATCCAATCTGTGTAGATAAAATGGCGAGAACGACCTTTTGTATACATAAGTTGGGGATTGGGGAATGGGGATTGGGGAATGGGGAATGAGTCTTTGAGGTGGATGAACGAGTCTTTGAGGTGGATGAACGAGTCTTTGAGGTGGATGAACGAGTATCTGAGGTGGATGAACGAGTATCTGAGGTGGATGAACGAGTCTTTGAGGTGGATGAACGAGTATCTGAGGTGGATGAATCCAGTCCCCATTCCCCATTACCCATTACCCATTACCCATTCCCCATTCCCCAGTCCCCAGTCCCTCACCCACCCATATGTTTTTCCAAAATCTTTTCGACTCTTGGCTTATAAATCAGATGAAATAAGGTTTCCATATACCGATCTCTGGCTTCGTTATTTTCGGGGGCAACAAAGTTCCAAAAACTAAACATTTTAGCAAGTAGTAATAATTGATTGCTATGTAAATGCCAATTATATTTGTGATGAATTCGCTGACTCATCCATTCTGAAACTTCTTGCCAGTGTTCAGCATGAGTATCACATTTATCAAGGAAATCTAAAATTTTCTTGGCTGTTCCTTCTAAGTCCGTCGGATTAATATGAAATCCGTCTTCTTGGTTCTCGATAATTTCTAAAGAACCGCCAAATTGAGTAGTGAAAGTTGGCAAGCCGGAAATCATCGCTTCCAAAATACTTCGTCCGAAGGATTCAAAGCGGGCAAAATGAACATAAATTCCCTGAGAATCTGCAACTACTCGGTAGGTTTCACCGAGTTCACTGCTAGGGATACGCATCCCCACCCAGCGAATCTTGCCATAAAGATTACATTTATCGATAATGTCGTAGAGTTTTTGAATTTCTTCTGCTTCTTCTGAGTTTATCGCTTCATTTGGATGTAGTTTACTACTTAAGATAATCAGGTTACAACGCTCTTGCAACGCCTGACTTTTACCAAAGCATTCAACTAAACCAGTGAGATTGTTGATTGAAGTGATGGTATCAACGGCAAAGATTGGTCGCTTGTTAGGTTGATCTAAATGACCAAAGATTTGGGTGTCTTCGCGGCTAAATAGTAGTTCATGGACTTGGGTACGAAGGTGAGAATCTCGGTCTTCTTTTTGACTGTAGCGAAAGAAAATAGTTTCATTTACTCCCGGCGGCACTAAATTGAATTTAGGACTAAACAAATCAATGCCATCAACTACATGATACAACTGCGGCATCGTAAAGCATTTATACGACTCGTATTGACCTACAGTATCAGGTGTGCCGACAATTTCTTGATAGGATGATGTGATGATAAAGTCGGCAGCATTCATGCTAATCAAATCGGCGGTGAATTGTACCGAGAAGTGGTATTGATCTTCTAAATCTTGCCAATATAAATTGCTAAATAGATATTTAGGTTTTTCTAAGGAATGGGCAATGTTGCACTGGGTAACTTTCATCCGGCGAGATAGGAGAAAAGCTACTAAGTTCCCGTCGCTGTAGTTACCAATAATAAGATTAGGTTTGACTTTAAATTGAGCTAGTAATTCTTTTTCTGCATCTAGAGCAAATTGTTCTAAATAAGGCCAAATCTCAAATTTAGAAATCCAATTATTCGTGATTTCTGGATTGAATTCACCAAAAGGAACGCGCAATATCCAAGCATTTTCAGTATCTTCAACTTTTTCTAAGTGCAGGTTACAAAATGTTCCTTCACAGTTAGGAATTAATCGGGTGAGAATAATTACATGGGGTTTAATGCCTAGCTGGTCGAGTCCAGCGAGTTTAATTTGTTCACACAGTTCATTTTCTAAGCTGCGGGCTTGTTCGAGGACGTAGATAACTTGACCAAGTGTTTCATCCCTTCCTAAAACATCTTGCTGTCCAACCCAGCCGTGGATGGAAACGAGGACGACGCGAAAGACGGCGGGGACGCGGGCTACAAATGTTTCTAAAATGCCGGGTTCTGGGGAGTAAATAAGCCGGTCAAGAAGTTCTAAGGTTTCAGAGACTCGCGCCGCAGTGTTACCCCAACCTGGCTCAAAGCCTAGTTCTTTAAGGTCAAAGCGGAAGTTTTCATAAGGTTCATCAGGCGATCGCTCACTCAGCAATTTGAGGGCTGGCTTAATTTGTTTGGCTAACTGAATACCAGAGGAAATGCGATCGCTCAACAATAGGCGAATACCATCGTATTGCAGCCCATGTAACGCTTGAAATAACATTTCTACCCAATATTGGGGGTCAGTCAACAATTGACTGCACAGGTAACGGTTGAGGAATGCTAAACCTTGACCTATATTTCTGGGGTCGTCGATTCTTGGGGAACCTTCATAGAAGGGGTGGAGGTCGATTTCGAGGATATGGGGTTGGTAGCGGTTGACTGAGCGATCTCTCACATCTAACAGCGCTTGAGGCGTCATTTGCTCAAACCGACTCAAATCTGCTGTCAATTTCCAAACTTCTTGGTTAGCAATTGTGGGTCGAATCACAAACCAAGTACTTTCCTCTTCGAGAATTATTTCGTGGGTGTACTGTATCAGTTTGCCAACAGAAGAAGAGTAGTAAAAATAGGCTGGCTTTTGGGATTGATGACAGTAATCAGCAAAAGATTGCAAAATCTCATTTCTCAGGAAGTAACGCTTACCTGAAACACTCAACGCATAAATTAACTGATGTAGAGCAGTTTTTTCATCACCGTTGAAGACAGCTTGAACTAGTTCATACATGATGACGAATTCCAGAAATTTAGCTAGGTCACGACCTCATTTTTTTTTCAGTCTCCGCTTTTCTGAGGTACATTTCCCCCATAATGATAAATAACTGTAAGAATCTTTACGTCTAGCTCTGGGATGAAACTCTGTAAGTCTATGGTATTAGAGGATGTTTGAAAAGTTCTCTTGTCAGTATCAAAAATTTTAGATCCCCCTAAATCCCCCTTCAAAAGGGGGACTTTGATTCTGGTTCCCCCTTTTTAAGGGGGGTTAGGGGGGATCTAAAAGTGCCTAAAGTCACAGCGAAACACTTTTCAAACATACTCTTAGAGGATTGGAGATTGGGCATAGAGTATTGCACTAAAAAGGCAGTTATTGAGCAGGGAGGAAGTTTTAGCAAGTCTTTCCCCAATGCCCAAACTTAAAAAACTGCCAATTTGGCTGGAGTGGCAGCAAAGACAGATTATTCTATGTATATAAGTTAGTTCTCAATCAGGCATAAAACACTATTCCCGATTAAGCAATACAGCAAAATTTGAGCGATACCTTCTCTACGAGACGCTACGCGAACGGTGGGCTACGCCAACGCCAGTAGAACATCATCCTATAAATATAGGAATTACGCAAAACTATATGCTGTAGGAGCAATTCATGAATTGCCCCTACCTGAAAATCATTCTTTTCGGCTATTGTTTGCGTAAGCCCTGAAATCAATTAAATCCAGCAAGTTTTAGCATAAACAAACCAAATGTAAGCAGATTAAAGGCTAATCAATATAGTCACTGCCAAAATTATCATCCGTCGTCGTTGTATTGCAGATATATTGCTCAAGCCAATTCAGAAAACAGAATATGGTGGAATAAACTGATACACCTCGATTTAGATAACTTACATCAGGGTTAGCTATGAACTACCACATTTCTTCTTCTCAGAAAAATTTTCACAAAGCCATTAGTCCAGAACAATTAGAACAGGTTATGGAAGCCATTACTGATGGACGATATTCCTGGGCTTGTGTACTGATTTTGCGTTTCGTTGGCTACAATCCACTCCACTTTATTCCCCAACGAACTTACAGCCGTTTAATGAAAGACAATAGCCAGTTATGATGTCTTGCTGGATGCAATTGTCATCACCTATTCACAATCAATCCCCACCTTGTTATACCCATTCAATTAATGATTGCAAGACATCCTTGGGTAAAGACGCGATGAATCGCGTCTCTACAGATGGTCTATTTGTTGTATTTTTTTCAAATTGGTATTAGTACATTGTTCGCGTTAGCATCTTGCAGAGAAGGTGGGGATTTTCGCAATCCTGGAAACTCAAAAATTACGAATTACGTTAGCACAGCGTTAGTGACGTAGAAACGTCATTACAAATTACGAATTACTTATATTAAACCTAAGTTAATAATTTTTTCTAGTGCTTTCTCAAATGTTATGCCTTGTTTGATGGCGATATACAACAATACTATTGCGGCTGAACGAATTGAATTATCACAATGTATCAGAATTGGTTTGGGTAATTCAATTATCGTCTGATATATCTGGAACGTACCTTGATTATTAATATCTTCAGATTTAGTTGGGAGATTAACGTAGTACAATCCCAAAAGCTCAGTCTTCTGCTGTTCATCAACCAGTAAGCCTGTTTCGTCGGGCAAGCGTAGATTAAGTACAGATTTATAACCCTCATCAGCTATTTGTTTTAGCTGATATAGTGTAACTTGCCCTGCGATCGCTAACTCATCATTAATTTTCCTAACAATATTCATCAGCCGGATTAACCCCATTCTCCCGACGTTGCCCACATTTTAATCTTAGGAAAACAATTTGAGGAACTTGTGAGGGATTTGTCATTTTTCATTGGGCATTGGGCATTGGGCATTGGGAATTGGGCATTGGGCATTGGGTAAAACAGTTCCGAGTAAAGAAGTGAGATTTCCCACTCAGCACTCAACACTCAGCACTCAGCACTCAACACGACCCTCTGAATAGATTGTGTAAACTGCTCAATAATTCTCTGGCGGTATAGGGTTTTGATAAAACTGCTTGCACATTAGCATCAGTGGCTTGGGCAAACACCTCCATTGAGTTCAGTCCGCTACAAGCAATAATTTGAACCTGGCTATTCATTTTTTTCAAGGTGCGAATAGCGGTAATTCCGTCCATCTCCGGCATCATTATATCCATCAATACAGCATTGATTTGATGCTTATGTTGGGCATAAAGTGCGATCGCCTCTATGCCATTACTGGCAGCCAGTATCTTATAGTTATGGTTTTCTAAGATGATTGTGGCAATCTCCCGAATTTGCGCTTCATCATCTACAACTAAAATCAATTCTCCCTGTCCTGGGAGCAGTTCCATCTCTTCTATCTTGGACTCTTGGATTGCTTCCACAGCTGGTAAGAACAGGTTAAATTTGCTGCCTTTACCAACATTGCTAGACACTTTGATAAAACCATCGTGGCTTCTAATAATACCCAGCACTGTTGAAAGGCCGAGTCCCGTACCTGCATTGACTTCTTTTGTGGTGAAAAATGGCTCAAAAATTCTATCTAATATTTCTGGTGGTATACCAATTCCGTTATCGGCAACGGTAATCACGATGTAATGCCCGACTTTGGCATCGAGATTCATTCTGGCATAAGCTTCATCAATAAACTTATTTTCCGCAGAAATTTTGATGTTACCGCCATCTGGTAAAGCATCGCGGGCATTTACTACCAGATTCATCAGTACTTGATGCAGTTGTGTGTTGTCCCCAGCGATCGCCCGAATGTCTTCTGAAATAACTGTGGAAAATTCAATCGATTTGGGAAATGTCTGTTGAGCAATTTGGATAATTTCTGAAATTAGGTACTCGATTTGGATAATTGCCCGCTCTCCTTTATATCCTCGTGCAAAAGACAAGACTTGCTTTACTAAAGCTGCTCCGCGTCTGGCATTGCTTTCTACAAGTGCCAGCAGTTGCCCAGAACGCTCCTCGTCTTGGAAAAATTTTCCCTGTACCAATTGAGCCGCTGCCAAAATTGGTGTCAATACATTGTTCAAGTCGTGGGCAATACCACCTGCAAGGGTACCAAGGCTTTCCAATCGCTGGGTACGAAAAAACTGTTCTTCGAGTTGTTTCTTTTGGGTGATATCAGTATCAACAGTCAGGATAGATTTGGGTTCTCCCGCAGCATCGCGCATCAATGTCCAGCGGCTTTCCACAATAATTTTTTGACCGGATTTTGTAATTTTATGTAACTCACCTTGCCACGAGCCACTCTCAATTATGCTTTTGAGCGGTTCTTCTAGTTGCTGCTGAGTTCCTGCTGGATATAAAATCTCCCGGATATTTTTTCCTATAACCTCAGTAGAAAGCCAACCGTACATCCGCTCTGCACCTTGATTCCAGAATAAGATTTGAGACTGGAAATCTCGAACCAAGATGGCATCGGTGGCGATATCAAGTAGAGCGGCTTGTTCAAAGATTTTTTGTTCCGCTAGCTTGCGCTCTGTGACATCCCGATTTGTGCCGATCATCCGAATCGGCTGACCGAGTTCGTTATAGTAGACTTGACCTTTGCAATTTAACCAGTGCAAACTGCCGTCGGGCCAGATAACTCGATATTCTGTAGATCCCTTTCCTTGCTCAATCATGCGAGCGATGCTCGCAGCCACAGATTCGCGGTCTTCTGGATGGATGAAATTGAAATAGTCTTTAAAGGTTGGACATAAGGTGTTGCTCGGTAGACCATAAAGTGGCCCCATATTGGCAGACCAAATACAAGTATTAGCGATCAGGTTCCGATCCCAGATGCCCATTTGGGCTGCTTCGGTAGCTAAACTCAATCGCGCTTCACTTTCTCGTAGTGACTCTTCGGACAGTTTGCGCTCAGTGATATCTTCGGCGATGCCACCATAATACTGAACTTTTCCTTGGTGATCAGAGATAGCAAAGCCTCGATCCCAGATCCAGCGCATCGATCCATCAGGTCGCAAAATTCGATATTCTATTGAAACCGACTCATTAATAAGCTGTTGCTTTGCTGCAATGGTTAAGCGATCGCGATCGTCTGGATGAATGGTGTCTATCCATAACTCAGGTTGCTCCAATAGACTTTGGCAAGAGCGACCCCAAATCTTCTCATAGGCAGGACTAACATATAAGGTTCGGAATGAATCTGTGCTGGCGATCCAGATAACTGCGTGGGTATTTTCGGCAAAAGTGCGAAATTTCTCCTCGCTCTGGCGCAGTGACTCTTCTGCCAGTTTGCGCTCTGTGATATCTTCGGCAATGCCACCATAATAGTTAATTTTTCCTTGGTCATCATAGACAGCAAAGCCCCGATTCCAAATCCAGCGCACTGATCCATCTGGTCGCAAAATCCGATATTCTGCTGAAATAGATTGACTACCACTAAGCAGTTGCTCGATTGATTGGGTGGCGCGATCGCGATCGTCTGGATGAACGTTGTCTATCCAGGAGTCTGGCTGCTCAAAGAGATGCTGGGAAGAACGACCCCAAATCTTCTCATAAGCAGGACTAATGTACAAAGGATGAAATGAATCTGGGCTACCAATCCAGATCATTGCGTGGGTGTTTTCGGCAAAAGTGCGAAATTTCTCCTCGCTTTGGCGCAGTGCTGCTTCGGCAAGTTGGCGTTCGTGTAGCGCGGCTTGCTGTTCAGTAATATCTCTACCTACCCCTTGGATTTCAACAACTTCTCCTTTGTCATTATGAATTGCGATCGCATTCCATTGAAACCAGCGGATACCATTGACTGTCAATGCACGTCGCTCAAGATTAGTCAAGGGATGGAATGAAGACCCTAAAATTGCCATATCTTCCATCGCTTGAGGCAAGTCATCTGGATAAATGAACTGGAAAAATGACTGGCCACAAAACTCATCTTCTTTCCAGCCAAAGGTTTGACAAGCAGCCACATTGGCAAAGGTAATTTGCCCTTGCAAATCAAGGCGGATAATTATGTCAGTTTGGCTTTCCACGAGTTGGCGATAGAGATTTTCGCTGTGTCGTAATGCAACTTCTACGCGTTGGCGTTCGGTAATTTCTTGTTGCAACAGAACGTTGGACATGACAAGTTCTGCTGTCCGTTCCGCCACTCGTTTTTCTAATTCCTCGTAAGCTTGGCGCAGTGATTCCTTTGCCTGTTGGCGTAAGCGAAGCTCGTCGTAGACATCGCTAATATCGCAGATTAACCAGCGCCAACCAACAAGATCCCCCTCTGAATCATACATGGCAGCAGCTCTAATGCTAGCCGGGAAAATTCTACCTCCCCGTGGTTTGAGGTAGACTTCCCACTCCTGTATCTGCTGCCAATTATTCAGTCGGGTGGTAAAAGTCTGGTGATCTTGGCGAGTAATAAATAAAATTAATGGTTTGTTGACTAAATATTTTTGGCGGACAGCCAGCAATTTTGCTGCTGCTTGGTTAGCCTCTTGGATAATACCTGCGGCATCAGTTACCAAGTAACCATCTGGAGCAAACTCAAACAAATCCTGGTAACGCTGGCGTTCCAATTCTATTTGCTCACGGGCAACGGCCAACTCTTCGTTTTGTTCGCGCAGTTCTTCTTCTATTACATGGAGTTCTTCAAGAGCTTGCTGAAGTTCCTGATTAACTTCCATGATTTCAGCCGATTGTGCCTCAACCCATAGTTTTAAGTTATTTTGAGTTTGACAGCGGACTTGCTCTATCTCAATTGGCTGATTAACCGGCTGGAATTCATCTGTGGGTTTTTGTAAAAATTGCTGTAAACCTTCAACCACCCCAACAATTTTGATCAGGTCAAAGGCTTGTAGCAAGCTAGTCTGGGTAATAATTCCCAGCACTTGCCCGCGATCGTCCAAAACGGGCAAATAGTGAGTTTGATGCTGACGCAATAACGATAAAGCGGTGAAAATATCTTGAGAATCTGATTGTATAAGGGTAGCTACTGGCTGTGTCATCACTTCAGCCATTGTCATCGTGGATAAGTTTATTCCCGAAGCTATAAGACTAATTACATCTTTGTCAGTAAAAACACCTAATAATTTCCCACTCTCCAGAACCAAGACACAACCAGTTAAGACTTGATTTCTGGGGTTTAAATCCAACGAAAAATTGAAGCTTGTAGGTGCATAATTACTACATCTTTCCTGACTCATCAAGACAATCGCTTCAATTACAAAACTATCAGGGCTAATCGTTAATGGAGAACGATTAATAACATGATTTAAGCGAGGTAAGTTAATCAGTTGATCGTTGAATCGCATGGTTAATTTGTCAATTCTAATGATCTTTTTGATATCAGGACAGACTAGTAGAAGCTAGCATTCGCTAGAGGAAGTAAATTGTTGAAAATAGGGAACTCTTCGGTTTTAATAGGGAAAACATCACTTATATTGATAAATCTGCCCTGTAAATCTGATAAGACTAAATACAGGGTATATAGAACAAGTTAGTAACTAAACCAGGAAGTAGATAGAATTTTAGAGTCGCCAAACTCATTCTATTGTCAAATTAGAGATAGATGATCTGTTATCTCAAGAGATTACCTTAATTCCTAGTCTTGTTAGGATGAAATCTTTGAAATTAATCGATGATACGAAAAATAATTTAAGGATCTTGTGAAGAGATAGATCAAAAGCATTACTTAAGAAGTGTGTATAACTTTTATAGAATTATTAAGTATTTTAACTTTCCTCACAAGTTCCTCATATTCAAAGACTATAGTCAAAATATAGACAGATTGTTTTAAATATCTACGGGCTTCTCAACTGGCTGCCCTAATTTGCAATAACACTTTTATTCACAGGATTTGAGAAAAATATGAATTACTGTCCTTGCTGTTCAAGTGTACTTTTAGAACATATACGCGGTGCAGAAACTTACTGGTTTTGTCGCCACTGCTGGCAAGAGATGCCTATTTATAACTGGAATGAATCTAGCTCGTTTGCCGATGCTGTCATGGGAATACTACCTAAAAAAGCTCAAAAAGAAAAAGGTAGAAACACCACTGTTTACGTAAGGCAATGGCAATCTATCACTGAATGGATAGGGCTAGAAGAGTTGTCTACATAATACCAATTAGCTGGAATAGGTTAGTATAATTATTGTTTCTTGATTTCAGTAATAAATTGCCATAGAATGCGAGGCTGTAACCTACTAATTAAGTATTAACTGACACAAATATCAGTCGAAAAGAATGATTATAGACTTACGCACTGTACAAATTAATCATGGTATGTATTTACGAAAATAGGTCGTTTCATGCCTTTATTAATTGTTCTTTGATGATCGGTAAACCCGCGCTGTAGGGGCACAGCATTGCTCATTGGTGTCAACTTAAGCCAAAAATAGCGTACTGATTGGGTGTTGTTCACCCACCAGCCAGGGATTGTAAATCCCTGACTAATTGCTCAAGTCTACTGAAGTAGACTGAAAATTTTTGCGCTATGAAGTCCTCTTCAGAGGACTTTAGCTATGAGACAGGGATTTACAATCCCTGGCGGACGTGCTGGCGGACGTGCGGTTTAGCGTTAAGTTGACACCTATGAGCATTGCTGTGCCGCTAGACAGATATGGTTTTTCAAGCCCTGTATGCTTTCTATTTGGCGTCAATGCGTAAGTCCTAAGATGGTAGTTGTATTTACGCCGTGCTGTACTTGTAAACTGACAAACAAGTAATTTACAAACCCATTGAGTATAAAATTATCCGGTCATGCAGATGATCGGGTAAAATTTGCTTCAGCACAGCTCCAAGTTTGGCATCTTGTCCAACGAGATAGCGTGTCTTGGGTTGTTTTGCAGTGAGCGCATGAACAACAGCCTGAGCGACAATATCCGCAGAAATTCCTTTAGATGCGAGAATCTGCATTTTCTTACGTACAATATTCATCGCCTGACCATAAAGATTTTGTGCCGATTGTGGTAGATCCTGCTGTGCTATTGCAGATTGACTTAGGGACTTTTCCCAGATTGGAGTAGCGATCGCACCAGGTTCGATAATAGAAACTGAGATTCCCCAAGGTCGTAATTCCATCCGCATCACATCAGTGAGTGCAACGAGCGCAAATTTTGACGCATTATAAGCTCCCATGAACGGCGCAGGACTTCTACCAGCGATGGAACCCATATTGACAATTCGACCCCGACTTTGGCGTAATAGACCAAGAAATGCTTGTGTCACTGCTAATTGTCCGGTGACATTCACGAGCATTTGTTGTTGAAATTCTGCGATCGCTAATAATTCTAAGGGGCCAGGGACGGCAATTCCGGCATTATTCACTAAACCTAAAATCCCCGCACCACCGACTGCATTTGTTACCGTATCAACCGCAGCTGCGATCGATTCAGCGTCGGTAACATCTAAAAAAATCGGAATGAGCCTTTGTGATCCCTTCTGTTTCAGTGTTTGAGCATCAATCTCTTGACGTACACCAGCAAAAACAGAGAAGCCCAACTGGTCTAAAAGCAAAGCACACGCCTGACCAATTCCTGTCGAGGCTCCTGTAACCACTACTGTACGTTGATTTTTTACAACCATTAATTTTCTTTGATAATGGGACTGCCTTCTTTTATCAATCCTTGCAAATGCCAGCACGAAGGCAATCTTCGGTTTGGTCATCTCTAGCCGATATTTGCCACGGCAAGATATATGACTGAGCATTTGTACTGTAATCAATTAGAGCAGTTATTATGGGAAACTGGTTTTTGACAATTGGCACGTCACTACTACTTGTAGTACTTAGCTCAACATTGTATAAATAAACAGGCAATGCCAGCAGGGCAATGCAAATTGTCCGGTTCATACCCAACCTCAGCTAAAAATTTCCGATTGCGCTATGTATAGATGAGATGCCACCTTGATGAACCGGATTTTCAAAACTGAGTATTATATGTTGATGTTGTGTAAATTTACCCAGCGCTACTAGTTGTCTGTTTTATTAGTTGTGGTGGGTGAATAAGTTCGTAGTCAGGACTTTAGTCCTGGATTTTTAAGCACTAAAGTGCTTACTACAAACCATCAAAACTAGTTGGACAGACTACTAGCCGCAGAGACGTGATTTTTAAATTATCGGTTCCACCCTTTTTTAGGTTAGGCATTGCCTACAAGATGGCTTCCTACTAACTTATGCAGATGCAAGCCCAAAAAACAGGACAAAAAACCCACAGCACCCAAAAACATATCTTGGGTAGCTGCATTCCCCAGATAAAATAATGAAGAGTGCTGAGTTAAAATACTGCTCACAAAAAACAATTACAAAGAAGGCAGGAGGCAGAGGGCAGGAGGCAGGAGGAAAGAAGTATGAATAAAAACTAAAATTGCTGGGTCATTGCCCAGTTTAAAAGAAGAATTGTATCGAGATGCATAGCACGACTTGCATTGCGTCCAAGATTCAATGCCACGTTTTAAAACGTGGGTTCCTCCTGCCTCCTGCCTCCTATCTCCTGCCTCCTGAATCCTTACTCAGCAATCACTCAATTATAAATGTTGCCTACTAGCTGACTCATGACGCCTTCACAAGACGTAGATACTGTAAACGTTCCCAATCTCGATTCAGAAGGATATGGCAACTCAGACAATGATCCTCTTGATGAGTTGCCAGGTGAAATCGAAATGTCCCTTTTCGACCACCTAGAAGAGTTGCGACTGCGGATTTTCTATTCGCTGATTGCTGTAGCAGTGGGCATTATCGGCTGTTTCTTTGCCGTTAAGCCAATTGTCCAGCTACTTGAGGTTCCAGCACAAGGAGTAAAGTTTCTCCAACTTGCACCTGGAGAATATTTCTTTGTCTCCCTCAAAGTTGCAGCCTACACTGGCTTGATACTTTCTAGTCCTTTCATTCTTTACCAGATTATCCAGTTTGTAGTTCCAGGACTAACTCGCCGCGAACGCCGTTTACTGGGGCCTGTGGTTTTGGGTTCGAGTGTGCTATTTGGAGCGGGGTTAATTTTTGCCTATTTACTTCTTATCCCCGCAGCTTTGAACTTTTTCATCAGCTACGGAGCAGATGTAGTCGAACAACTTTGGTCAATTGATAAATATTTTGAATTTGTTCTGCTACTGTTATTCAGCACTGGTTTAGCATTTCAAATTCCCATCATCCAACTTTTGCTCGGTAATTTGAACATTGTCTCGTCTGAACGCATGATTTCTGGTTGGCGTTACGTAATTATGGGAGCAGTTGTTTTAGGAGCCGTTCTGACACCTTCTACTGACCCCCTGACTCAAAGTCTTTTAGCTGGAGCAGTTTTAGGGCTTTATTTCGGTGGTGTTGGACTGGTGAAGCTCACAGGTAAATAACAGATGGAATAGGTTACAGGTTACAGGTTACAGGAAATAGCTAAAAAGATGTTCTTGCTGAGTTTTTGACCAAATGTTTAGTAGCTATAGTGACTTTGAAAAAATTGAGATTCATGTTGGCAAAGTCATCAAAGTTGAAGAGTTTCCTAAAGCGAAAAAACCAGCTTATAAATTGTGGATAGATTTTGGTAATTTGGGCATTAAAAAATCTAGTGCCCAAATTACTAAACTTTATGAGCAAGAAGAATTAATCAACAGATTAATATTAGCTGTTACTAACTTTCCACCCCGTCAAATTGCCGATTTTATTTCGGAAGTTTTAGTCTTGGGAGTAGTGCTAGACGATGGAGAAGTTGTATTAATTCAGCCAGATAGAGATGTAGCAGTGGGCAAAAGAATTCTCTAGCATACTATGGTATTTTTGTAATTAAAATACTGTAAATATTAAGAAATTTATTAACATTAATGCAATAGCAGGTCATAATATCCATTCCGAAGTGCGTTCACCCAAATCTAGAGGAATGCTAACAGCCTTACCGAGCCGGGGGCGATCGCGTGTTTGGGCAATAAAAGTTTGTACCTGTGTTGACCCACCCAAGGCATGAAGATAATTGGCAATGCTATCGAGATGTTCTTGGTACTCCACCTCGCTCAAGGGAAAAGAAGCTTGCTCTAGATATTTCCACATTACTTGCAAAAATATCTTCCCCTGTGCCCGCCGGAACTGGACATCGTAAGAATATCCCCACTTATCAAGCAACATCTGGCGTAATTCCTGTCCTGTCATAGCTTTTCTCAATCAGATTTTACATTTAGTTATGATGTTAAGTTCCGTGACTCCAGTATGATAAGGATATAAAGAAATGTAATGCTAACAGAAAAGATGCTTTTTATATCTTGCAACAAAGAAGTATGGCATCGTTGTGAGCGCTAGCATTTCGACTTAGACAAGAGTTCCTCAAGTTACTAGTACTTTTGTCAAAATGCTTAACAAAATACACAAAGAGCGCGTAGATTATGGCTCAATTTTCTGAATCAGCAGACGTGCCCGATATGGGGCGTCGTCAGTTCATGAATCTGCTCACTTTTGGGACTGTCACTGGAGTAGCTCTGGGTGCATTGTATCCCGTTGTCAACTACTTTATTCCACCCGCCACTGGTGGCGCTGGTGGCGGAGTAACGGCAAAAGACGAGCTAGGTAACGATGTTAGCGTCGCTAAATTTCTAGAAAACCGGAATGCAGGCGATCGCAACCTAGTCCAAGGACTAAAGGGAGATCCTACCTATATTGTGGTAGACAGCAAAGAGGCGATCAAAGATTATGGCATTAACGCCATCTGCACCCACTTAGGTTGTGTCGTCCCTTGGAACGTTGCTGAGAACAAATTCAAGTGTCCTTGTCATGGTTCCCAGTATGACGAAACTGGTAAAGTTGTCCGGGGCCCAGCACCTCTGTCTCTGGCTTTAGCCCATACCAGCGTCAACGACGACAAAATCGTTTTAACCCCTTGGACTGAAACCGACTTCCGCACAGGTGATGCACCTTGGTGGGGTTAATCAGTGCTGAGTGCAAAGTGCTGAGTGCTGAGTAAGGGAGTGAAGAAGCAGAGGGGCAGAGGGGCAGAGGAGATAATAGTAACTCCTAACTCCTAACTCCTAACTCCTAACTCAGCACTCAGCACTCAGCACTCCTAATGACCAATGACTAATGACTAATTCAATTGTCGCCCTTATAGAGATGAGAAATGTTTTCCTAACAGCGAGGTTAACTCGCAGTGCTAGAGCGATTGTAAAAACATTGCTCATAGCGATCGCTACTGTGACATTTTACTTCACCAGCGATCTAGCACTTCCCCAGTCAGCTGCCGCCTATCCCTTTTGGGCACAGCAAACCTATCCCGAAACCCCCCGCGAACCAACAGGGCGAATTGTTTGTGCCAACTGTCACCTAGCCGCCAAGGTTACAGAAGTAGAAGTTCCCCAATCGGTGCTACCTGACACTGTATTCAAAGCTGTGGTGAAAATCCCCTACGATCTGTCCGCCCAGCAAGTTGGTGCTGATGGTTCTAAGGTTGGCTTGAACGTCGGTGCTGTACTGATGCTACCCGAAGGCTTTAAGATTGCTCCTGAAGACCGTCTTTCCGAAGAACTTAAAGAAGAAGTTGGCGACACTTTCTACCAACCCTACAGCGAAGGCAAAGATAACGTCGTCATCGTCGGCCCTTTACCCGGAGAACAGTATCAGGAAATCGTCTTCCCAGTTCTTTCTCCCAACCCCGCAACCGACAAAAACATCCACTTTGGTAAATATTCAGTTCACGTAGGTGGTAATAGGGGACGCGGACAAGTTTATCCTACTGGCGAAAAGAGCAATAACGCTGTTTACAACGCTTCCGCTACTGGCACAATTACCAAGATTGCCAAAGAGGAAGATGGAGACGGTAACGTTAAATATCTAGTTAACATCCAACCTGAATCGGGTGATGTTGTCGTTGATACGATTCCTTTAGGCCCAGACCTACTTGTTTCCGAAGGTCAAGCAGTTAAGACTGGTGATGCTTTGACTAGTAACCCGAACGTCGGTGGATTCGGTCAAATAGATGCAGAAATCGTACTGCAAGACGCTTCTAGAGTCAAATGGATGATTGCGTTCATCGCTCTTGTAATGTTGGCTCAAGTTATGCTTGTGCTGAAGAAGAAGCAGGTTGAAAAAGTTCAAGCTGCTGAGATGAATTTCTAAATTCTTTGCTAAATCATTATTTGTAGGACAGGCATCTTGCCTGTCTTTTTTATATGTTATGCTTCCAAGTCTATTTCTTAGTTAGATTAGAAACTGATAATGAATGTTAATCTTGATGAAGATGAGGGCATTATAATGAGACTTTTCCTTGACTTTTTGATGAATGATGTTATGCAGAAACCTTATAAACTAATTCCTTATACTCAAGAAATGAGCGATGAAATGGATGAGTTACTAGCTGATGTAATTATAGATTAATGGCTTTTTTATCAATTAATTAGATTAGTTAATTTACCAAATGCTAAATGATTAGTAGCTGTATTTGAAAGTTATAAATATGGGGATAGATATAACTCTTTACGCAGAGGCTCATAGAAATGGAAAGTGGGAACCGATTCCCGAACCTGTAAAAAAAGAATGGTCTAAAGGAAAAACTGTACCTGTAGAATCTACTGAAATTGGACGACCCTATAAATTATTTGCGGCACTTGCTGGCGTTTGTCAAGATAATCTACGCCGGACAATGTACGCTGTCGTAGAGCCGATTTCAGAACCACGAGGTTTTCCTGAAGATATGAATGATTTCTACAAAAAATATTTTTCAGAAAACCAATGTGGTTTGGACTTTGGACATTCTTGGTTATTGCTTCAAGAAATTATAGATTATGATTGGGACAATCAGTATGTAACTCAATGGGCATACGTAAAACATCAGTATGCACACTTATTTCAGGATGGTGCTTCGTTTCCGGCTGAGTTTCCAGCAGGAGAAAAGCTCTATTTTGTGCTGCCAAACTGGAAACAAGAACCTGAAACAACTGAAGTATCTTGGGTGACAAGTTATAAAGAATATGTAGGTTGTTCTGAACAGTTTATTGAAGAACTTCTCGAATTAGGATCTCCTCATGAGATTAGAATAATTTTCTGGTTTTATGCATAAGTTCAACTCTGATAATTAAATTGATGTGCAGGTACCTACAACTTAAAACAAGGTTAAATTAAATCTAGCCCTAGTTGAATTGAGGTATTAACCCATGACAGCCTCAGTAGAGTATATCCCCGTTACCCCAATTGAGTACCCAGATGAGGATGGTAAGCCGATGGCTGAAGGAGATATCCAGTTCAGTTACTTGGCTTATGCAATAAATGCGCTACGGATTTATTTTCAAAATCATCCAGATGTATACGTCGCTGGTAATCTATTTATTTACTACGAAAAAAATTATCCAGAATCAGTTGTAGCTCCAGATGTATTTGTAGTGTTTAGAGTGGAAAACCGTGACAGACGCTCTTACAAAACCTGGGAAGAAAATAATCAAACCCCAGCTTTTGTTCTAGAGATTACCTCAAAAACCACCCGCAGCAAAGACCAAGGTGCAAAGAAAGGAATTTACGCCTTTCTGGGAGTGCGTGAATATTTTCAATATGACCCCACAGGCGATTATCTCAATCCCCAACTTCAGGGTTTACAGTTGGTCGATGGAAATTATTTCCCAGTGGCAACCAATATCTTGCCAGGTGGTACAGTATCCCTATCCAGTGAAGTTTTGGGGCTAGAATTGCGTTTAGAGGCGGGAAAACTGCGCTTTTACAATCCAGCTACGGGTCAAATACTCCTAACTCATGAAGAGGAAGCAGCTGCACGACAAGCCGCAGAAGAGGCTCGACAGCAAACGGAGCAAAAAGCGCAAAGATTAGCTGCTAAACTCCGAGAATTAAATATTGATCCAGATAGCCTTTAGCTAATAATTAGGGTGAGCAATGCCCACCCTACTGCCGTTAATTATTTTTTGTAAGACTACAACGGACGGTAGACGCGATAGTTGATTTCGGGGAAGATATTATCCATTAACTCGACTTTTTCCAGCCAACCACTGTCAATTTTGCCGACTTTAACATCTTCATAGAGCTTATTGAACCGCATTAGGTGCGATCGCGTCCGTCTAACTGCATAGGGTACCATCGTTCCCGTCCGCATAATAAAAGCCCAGTCAGAAGATTGTGCTAATAACAATTCCCGCGCCGCTTGGTTCAATGCTTTTTCCCCCAACTCATCCTCTGGTTCTAGGTGCGAAATTTCAATCATCCGTTCAGCAGCTTTGTGCAAATGCGGATAAATCCACGCATTCGTTTCATTCAACCAATACTCATGGAAACCCTTGAAACCCCAGCTTGACTGCGAAGGACGACAGACTTGTTGCGTTGGCTGTTCTCGCAAATAGTCTGCTAAATGGGTCATTTGATATGTTCCTTGGTCATGCCACGACTTGCGGAATAGGTAATCGATAAACCAAGGGCCTTCATACCACCAATGTCCAAACAACTCTGCGTCATAAGGCGAAACGATAATTGGCGGACGCTGCATTATCCCATAGAGATGCTCAGATTGCTGCTCTCGATTATACATAAAATTAGCAGCGTGTTCTGCGGCCTTTTCCCTAGCCCAATACGGATCGTAAAGTGCCTTATCTGACAGCCCTAAGCCACGCCCAGTAATTTTATGATACTTAATACCCGTATTTTTCCGCTGACCATTGGGCATAATATAGGGCTTAATATACTCATATTCTGCTTCCCAGCCCAAATCTTTGTAAAATTCCCGATATTCCGCCGCCCCAGGATAGCCCACCTCAGAAGACCATACCTGTTGGGAAGATTCATGATCTCGACCAAATACAGCAACACCAGTTTCTGTATAAATGGGGGCATAAGTGCCAAAGCGGGGACGAGGACGGGCATAAAGGATTCCATGCCCATCAGTGAGGAAGTAGCGTAACCCAGCATCAGCTAGCATCCGGTCTAAACCTTCGTAGTAGGCACATTCAGGCAACCAAATGCCTCTGGGTGCTTGTCCAAAGGTTTGCTCATAATGTTCGCAGGCTACCTGAATTTGCGCCCACACTGCTTGTGGATACATTTTCATCAACGGTAAATATCCGTGGGTAGCACCGCAAGTAATAATTTCCAGGTTATTACTGTCTTGGAACTTCTTAAAAGCTGTCACCAAGTCCCCGCCGTAGCGTTCCCATAGCTGACGCGCTTCGCTGAACTCAGTCGCGTAATGTTCGGCTAAATAACGAAGATGTCCGTTGTTGACATTATGTTCTGCTTCTAGTGCTATAAGTTCTTCTAGTTGAGCTAAGTGTGCTTCGTAGCGTTCTTGAAGCAAAGGATCGCGAAGCATTGACACTAAAGGGGGTGTCATACTCATCGTGATTTTAAAGTCGATACCGTCTCGCTTTAAGCCTTCAAATACTTTCAATAAGGGGATGTAGGTTTCTGTGATGGCTTCATAGAGCCATTCTTCCTCCAGCACGTAGTCACTTTCCGGGTGACGAACGAAGGGTAGATGTGCGTGGAGTACAAGTGCGACGTAGCCGATAGCCATAGTGATTTTGGGGTGATACTTGTAAGTTGAAGGTCGAGAGGTTTGGCTGAAATTAACAATATTTTAAGACTTTATGGGGATCGTAAGAATAGTTTTCAATTGAGTTAATTACAGTGCTTGTGAGGGTACAACATTTGTTATGCCTCCACCGCCTTTTGTTGTTAACTAGTTGTAAGATCTGCCTATTTGTTTATTGTATAATTCTGCACTGAAAATATTTACTCTGGTTCAAGACCTTTGGCTCGTAAGCGTTCTGTCAATTTTTCACCTAACTCGCCTCAACAATTCAAGGTGCATTAGCCTACGGCGTAACACACCCTACTTCAAGTTTATATTTCTTCACATACATTGAATTTTGATCGCCGACTTACTCAATTGCGGGTTTGCTTCTTCTCTCGGCAATATTCTGGCTTAACGTGTGCTTCTATAGGAGACTCACGTTGGTTAAAAAAAAACGTCATTTATAACTGAGTCTTCTGAAAAATTTGGCAGTATTTTTTACTTTCTAACTTTGGTTTGTACTGACTCTGACCTTTGCCTAGCTAGTTGGTGCTGCTGAGTTTAATGAGCGATGCTTACTGCTGGCTACGCCTACACCAGAATTATATAAAAAAACGCTGAACTCGAACGCCGAAACCTGGTAACAGCGGTGATGTGATTTCGTCATCAGCCAGCAAGGTTGCGATCAGTTTTAATTGAGCAGCTTCTCGGCGATAAACTTCTAGCCGCTGTAATTGCTAATTTGCAATCCAATATTCTTGGACTCCTGTAGATGAGTATAGTTTTAGCTTGGCTTCTCGTGCTACACCGAACAGCCCATCGTAGAAATTGCACTCCTTATTCTTCATCCCGATATAAATCCTGCAAGTCTTGTAACTGAGTCTTTCGGGAAATCCGGCGATATTTTTTACTTTCTAGTTTGGGTTCGTATTGACTCTGCCCTTTGCCTTTACTTTTGCTTTTTAACTTCATGGTGGATTCTGGATCGGCTTGTTGATGTAGCTGTGTTTGATGAGCGATCGCAGTATCCAAAAATTCTAAATAATGTTCATATCGTTCCCAGTTTCCCCGCACCACACATTCAGGCTCGTCTCGATGCAGACAATCACTAAACCGACAGCTAGCAACTGCTAACCGCTTTCTGGCTTCTGGGAAATAGTGGATTAATTCTTCTGGGATACAATCCATATCCGGCTGATTAAAACCGGGAGTGTCTGCCAGCAAACCACCGCTAGGCAACTCAAATAATTCTATATGGCGAGTGGTATGACGACCACGAGCTAATTTTCCAGAAACTTCTCCAACTCGCAGCTTGGCAGAGTCAATTAGCGTATTAATCAGGCTGGATTTGCCAACGCCGGAAGGCCCAGCGATTACAGTAATTTTATTGCTCAGGTATTTGGCTGCTTGGTCAGTATTAATACCATCTTTAACACTGATAAATATTGGTTCATAGCCCCAACCGAGCAGGCGATCGCTAACTTGTTGCTGTTCCTGCAATGAAACTAAATCACTTTTATTCAAACATAAAAGGACATCTAAACCAGTAGACTCAGCTTTAATAAGAAACCGACTCAGTTGATAAGGTTCCAAAGGTGGATCAGCAACAGCAAATACTAATAGAATTTGGTTTACATTGGCGATCGCCGGACGATCTAATTCGCTTTGACGGGCTAGAACATCAGCGATCGCACCCCTTCCCCCAGCCCAATCTGGTTCTTCTACCACAACGCGATCGCCTACCATCACCTGTTGTCCGATTTTTTTCAGACGTGTTCGCCGAGTACAGAGAAGCAGGGGAGGCAAGGGGGCAGAGGGGCAGAGGGGCAGAGGGGCATTTAAATTCAGTTTCTCCTCTGCTCCCCTACTCTTCTGCTCCCCATCCTCTTGATCCAGCTGTACTCGGTAAAAATTAGCCTGTACAGCGACCACCGTACCCAATAACTGTCCAGTTACGGCAAAATTTTCCCCTGTCATTGGCCAGCAAGTGGACGGCGCACTAACAGAGAAAAATAACCAGCACAATCTGTAATTTGTTCCACCTGATAACCTGCCATTGTCAGACTATCGGGAACCTGCTCAATCGGCTCACCAGGGTCAAGCCAGACTTCTAGCAAACCTCCCAATGGCATTTTTTCCAGACGTAATTTTGTCCGCACAAAATTAATTGGGCAAGGGGTGCCGCGTAAATCAAGTTGAGCATCGGGAGTTGAAACAGAAGAGGGCTTCATCACTTAAATAAATTTCCCAAGAATCCTTCTAGACCGCCTTTACCAGTGCGATCCCCCTTAATTTTAGCCAGCTTCTCCAACAGTTCCCTCTCCTCTGGGGTGACTTTATTGGGAATATCAATTAATACGTTCAGCATGTGATCCCCACGACTGACGGGATTACCCAAGCGGGGTACGCCACGATTTTCCAGCTTCATCACCGTATTCGGCTGAGTTCCCGCTGGAATGATCAGTTCCACTGGGCCATCTACCGTATCTACCTCTAACCGACAACCTAAAATTGCTTGCAGGTAGCTAACTTTGATTTCCGAGAGAATATTAATCCCATCCCGTTGGAATTCTTCGTCCTCATTGACGAACAAGTACACATACAAATCCCCAGGAGGGCCGCCGCGCTGACCGGAATCTCCTTCACTAGAAATCCGTAAGCGTGTGCCATTATCCACCCCAGCCGGAATGGTAATTTTGAGTTTCTTTGTGACTTGATTTGCGCCCTTACCATCACAGGCATCACACTTATCTTCAATGACCATCCCAGTGCCATTACAGGTGGGACAAGTCGAGACTTGGGTGAAACTGCCAAAGGGTGTTCTCGTGACACGGCGGACTTGACCAGAACCGCTACAAGTTGAACAAGTCCGAGGGCGGGTTCCAGGTTTAGCACCAGAACCGCTACAGACTTCACAATTTTCTAAATGTGAAATGCGAATTTCTTTTTCGCCACCAAATACCGCTTCCCGAAAGTCTAACTTCAGGTCTAGCCGCAGGTCATCGCCCCTCGCAGGCCCACTGCGCCGTCTTTGTTGCGTGGGATTACCCATACCGCCAGCAAAGCCACTAAAAATGCTTTCAAAGATATCGGCAAAACCACCCATATCGCCGACATCTTGAAAGCCCGAGCCAGCAGCACCCGACACACCCTCTGGACCAAAGCGATCGTAACGAGCGCGGGTTTCGGGTTCCGAGAGTACCTCATAAGCGCGGTTAATTTCTTTAAAGCGATCCTCCGCCCCCGGTTCTTTGTTCACATCTGGGTGATACTTCCGGGCTAAACGGCGATAGGCTTGTTTGATTTCTTCTTTGTCGGTGTCACGAGAGACACCCAGGATTTCATAATAGTCGCGGGCCATATAGCAAAGGTAAAAGTTAGAAGGAAGAAAGCAGAAGTCAGTAGAACGTCACTCACGGTCGCTTGCTACTTTACGGGAAGGCGTTTTGCTTTACAAAATATGTAAGAGCAACACAATATCCTTTAAAGGGAAGCTTGCCGGAGTTTAGGCAGAAGATAAAATTAATTTTTGTTAATAACTGATTTTACCCTTTACCTTTTACAAAAATCACCGACAAATCTTGAGCAACAGGTGCTTTCCTCGTGGGAGACGACAAAAGCTATAGAAGTTAGGAACAGGGGAAGCCTCTGCTCAGACTTCTCACTGCCGAGTCGGCTGTCTCTTTTACAATTGTGCTACTTAGGAGAGGAAAACCCCGCCCATCAACCAGAGGGGCTAGCCGCACCATTAGGTGTGGAAAACCACCCTTATGCATTTGAACTGGCACACTGCCTAGCTCAAAGTAATTTGCTTCTACAATCTAGCAAACCGCTGGGGTCTTGTGAAACTTCGCTAAATATTTAGATATAGCTAAGTGCTGAGTGCTGAGTGCTGTACATGGATAGCGGGGCGTTGAGCCAGTGCTGAGTGCTGAGTAAAAACCTAGTTGTTTCAAGACTTTGAACAATCTACACTGTCCTAATCTGTGTGACTACGGCTATATCCCTCTTCTGTCACTCTCCGAAAACATTTGCCTTTTCTAAAATCTAGAGCTTTTGTATAACAAGCGATTGCGCGATTATTTTCTAATAACAAATACAAGTCCTATTTTTTTCTAATAGTATAGCTTGTATTGATTGCCTCATGAGGCTTCTAGCGATCACTTTCCCGGAAAGTGACAGAAGAGGGATATATTAAAATGTCTTAATGAAAATTTGCAACCTAGGGGATTGGGGAAGAAGCAGGGAGGAAGGGAGAAGAATTTTCCCCTCTCCACCAATGCCCAATGCCCAATGCCCCATGCCCAATTCCCAACCCTTAATCTATCGCCTCATAATCAGCTTGTGCAGTACTTTCTTCGTCAAAATCAAAATTGAATTGTGGTATTAGTGTCCCATTCATTGGTGAGTCTACTTCTGGGGTAAAGTGACCAGATGAACCCCCCTCAATCTCATCAGTTTGGCTGTTAGCTCGATTGTAAACATCAGCACCAATTGCAAATAGGGTTTGTTGGAAGTCGTCTAAGCGCTGCTTAAATTCCACTGTGGAAATGCTGGAGTCAATCATTGCAGCTTGGAGTTGTGAAACTTTTTCACTAGCCAAGGTTTTCATCTGGTCGCCGATAAAGTTGCTATTATCCTTGATGGTGGATTCATAGCTGAACAACAGATTATCTGCTTGGTTTTTGAGTTCAACCAGTTCTTTACGTCTTCTATCTTCTTCGGAAAACAGTTCGGCTTCTTGGCGCATCCGTTCGACTTCGTTGGTACTCAAGCCACCTGTATTGGTAATCCTAATACTCTGTTCTCTACCAGTACCTTTGTCTTGGGCAGAAACCTTCAGGATGCCATTAACATCGATTTCAAAGGATACTTCAATTTGCGGTACACCACGCGGCGATGGGGGAATTCCTGCTAGCAGAAATTTGCCGAGACTCTTGTTATCTCGTGACATTGCCCGTTCACCTTGGAGGATATGAATTTCTACAGAGGTTTGCCCATCAACCGCTGTGGAAAAAACTTGTGATCTACTCGTAGGAATTGTGGTGTTGCGCTCAATAATTTTGGTGAATACTTCACCCAAGGTTTCAATTCCCAAAGATAGAGGGGTGACATCCAATAGTAAGAGATTATCGACTTCGCCACCCAATACACCTGCTTGGATAGCCGCTCCTAATGCTACAGCTTCGTCAGGGTTGATGGAGCGATCAGGAGCTTTGCCGTTGAAAAACTTAATCAGGGCATTTTGGACTGCGGGAATACGCGTAGAACCACCTACCAAAATAATCCGATCTATGGCTGATGGTTTAAGATCCGCATCTTTGAGCGCTTGGATCATCGGTTCGATGGTCGCTTCAATCAATTTCCCTGCGAGTTCTTCAAATTTAGAGCGGCTGAGTTCCATCTCCAGATGCTTTGGCCCGCCGTCATCAGCTGTGATAAATGGCAAGTTGATAGAAGTACTTACCATACTGGAGAGTTCAATTTTTGCCTTTTCCGCTGCTTCCCGCAGACGTTGCAATGCCATCTTGTCTTTGGAAAGGTCGATTTTCTCTTGTTCCTGAAAGCGTTCCATCATCCAAAGGACGATCGCATTATCAAAGTCGTCTCCACCCAAGTGGTTGTTACCACAAGTCGCTTTAACTTCAAAAACGCCATCCCCAAGTTGCAGGATCGATACGTCGAAGGTACCGCCTCCCAAGTCAAATACTAAAATTAGCTGCTCTTGGTCTTGCTTTTCTAATCCGAAAGCTAAAGCCGCAGCTGTTGGTTCATTGATGATTCGCAGGACTTCTAAACCTGCAATCGTGCCAGCATCTTTAGTTGCTTGTCTTTGAGCATCTGTAAAATATGCTGGTACGGTGATCACTGCCTGAGTGACTTCCTCACCCAAGAAATTTTCTGCATCCTGCTTCAGCTTTTGCAGGATCATGGCAGATAGTTCTTGTGGCGTGTAGTTTTTTGAGCGAATTTGGACATCAACGGTATCATCTCGACCTTTGACACAGTTGTAGGGGACGCGATCGCGTTCTATTTCAGTGTCTTCCCAACGTCGCCCGATAAATCGTTTAATACTGTAAATTGTGTTTTCAGCATTGGTTACGGCTTGGCGCTTTGCCAATTGACCAACCAAGCGATCGCCACTCTTCCCAAATCCCACAATACTTGGAGTAGTTCGTCCACCTTCAGAATTGGAGATCACAAGTGGTTGACCACCCTCCAAAACTGCGACGCAACTGTTAGTAGTGCCTAAGTCGATCCCAATAACTTTTCCCATATTTGACAGTATTTTTACTGAGTCTTTCTGCTGTAATGTGTCGCGGACTAACTTTTTTTGCTCCAAACAAAGGCTAGCGGATAACGTCTGTGCAATCCCTGTTGCTGGTAGCAAGAGAGAAGGTGAAACACAGAGAGTTATCCAAAGCCTTGTCCTTGTATAGGTACGCGATGCTCGTCCTTGCTAGAACCCAGGCACTTGAGGTCAGCGAGGCGAGCGATTACAGCTTAACTGTTGGCTGAACTCGACTGATCTTCTGATGCCGCAGGGCTATCTTCCTTGGGAGCAGCTACCTTGACCATTGCATGGCGTAGCACGCGATCGCCTAAGAAGTATCCGCGCACTAACTCTTCTAACACTGTTCCTTCAGGATGTTCATCCGTAGGTTCCCGCATTACTGCTTCATGCAAGTTAGGATCAAATTCTTGACCTTCAGGACGCATTGGTGATACACCCAAGCGCTTCAGGCTATCTACTAATTGTTTGTAAACGCCTTGGTAACTTTTGTGCATGGTCATTTCGCCATCAGATTGAGGTTTCAGGTGCGATCGCGCCCGCTCAAAATTATCGACTATTGGCAGCAATTCCAAAATCGTGTTCCGCTTCACCTGCAACTCTAGGTCTTCTTTTTCTTTGCTAGTGCGTTTCCGGTAATTCTCAAAATCAGCGGCAATCCGCATATATTGAGTACTACGCTCCTCTAGTTGCGTTTTGACGGACTCGATTTGTTGAGTTAGTTCTGCCAAAGCTGCTGTTTCCACTTCAGTTTTCTCAGTTGCAGCGACGCTATTTTCGGAATTGACAGCAGTATCGCCTGATATATTTGTTTGGGCTGCCACTTGCTCTGTCACCTCGCTTCCAGATTCATTGAAATTAATTTGGGCTGGGGAGTCACTCTTCATTGCTTGCTTTACCTCTGTTGGTTCACCCAATTGCTGGCTTGTATTGTTTATCTGTTTATTTTCATCCATCATTATCTACTCATTCCAGATCCTATTTATGGCAGTGTATCTCCACAGCTTGCAACCGTCGTCATCCACGACGTGCCGCTGAGGCTGATTTTGTTGCCGACAAGTTCCTGGAACTGATATAACCGTCATCTTATTGTGACAAATGGTGAACACGTTAGCCCAGACGCCACTAAGGCGGGAACCCGAACGAGTACCTTTAAAAGCAAGTTTTCGAGACGCGATAAATCGCCGTCTCTACAAGTGTTTTGGTCTTATCTGAACTGTATTGAGTTATGACTCAGGACTTTTTTGGCAAATGAGAATTCTGTCTCACAGCCTGGGAATACTTTAAGCAGAGGTTTCCCTACTCATTCGCTCATTTATGAACTCGTCACCACAACGGCGCAGTACCGCTCTAACTACCAGAACAGAGTTTTCGCCCTTTGGCAACAAGCTAGTGCAATCTGGCTATGTCAATACCGAACAGATGAGGCAGGCATTAATTGAAAGCCGCAAATCTGGCAGACCCTTAACGGAAGTCTTAGAGTCAATCACTGGGCAACAACTATCGCCTGAGTTGCTTAGGCAATACAAAAAACAACAGCTATTTGAACTGAAAATACTATACGGAGTTGAATTCCTTGATCCGGAAGTCAACTCCGTTGGCAACACGATGATGGGGAACCTGATTGAAACCCTCATCCCAGTGGATATCTGTCGTCGTCATCGTTTAGTACCACTCTCGAAACACGAAGACCAAACCCCACCCTCAGTTTTAGTGGCGATGGTCGCTCCAGATAATCTAGAGGCTTCCGATGACCTGAACCGCATTTTGCGCCCCCAAGGCTTGGCGTTGCAGCGCATGGTGATTACCCAGGAAGACTATCAACAGCTAATCAACCAATATCTGGATGAAATGGCTGTTAAGCAGAAGCACCTGGAACAAGAAAAGTTTACAGATATTAATCAGGATTTAGAAAACCTCGGAAATCTCGATCTTGCAGATGCTCCTGAAGAAATGGAGGCTGATCTAGGGGCAGCGATGAAGGGTGCAGAGGATGCCCCAGTCATCAACTTAGTTAACAGAATCCTGGCTAAAGCTTTGCATGAGGGCGTTTCTGATATTCATATAGAACCGCAAGAAGAAAACTTACGCATTCGCTTTCGCAAGGATGGCGTATTGCGTGAAGCTTTTGATCCCCTACCGAAAAAAATCATCCCAGCGGTGACAGCCCGATTTAAGATCATCTCCAATCTAGACATTGCTGAACGCCGTCTACCCCAGGATGGACGCATCCGGCGGATGTTTGAGGGACGCAAAGTGGATTTCCGGGTGAATACCTTACCCAGTCGCTACGGGGAAAAGGTGGTACTGCGGATTTTGGATAACTCCTCCACCCAACTAGGATTAGACAAGTTAATTACCGATCCAGAGACTTTACATATTGTTCAGGATATGGTTAGCCGTCCCTTTGGGCTAATTTTAGTAACTGGGCCAACTGGTTCTGGGAAAACGACCTCGCTATATTCTGCACTCTCAGAAAAGAATGATCCTGGAATTAATATCAGTACTGTGGAAGACCCAATTGAGTACAGCCTTCCAGGGATTACTCAAGTACAGGTGATTCGGGAAAAAGGGCTAGATTTTGCGACTGCGTTGCGGGCTTTCTTGCGACAAGATCCAGATGTGCTACTGGTGGGTGAAACGCGGGATAAAGAAACGGCAAAAACAGCAATTGAGGCTGCCTTGACCGGTCACTTAGTATTAACTACCTTACATACCAATGATGCCCCAGGTGCGATCGCTCGTTTGGGAGAAATGGGGATTGAGCCTTTTATGGTTTCTAGTTCCCTAATTGGCGTTCTCGCTCAACGTCTGGTGCGGCGTGTATGTTCTGAATGTCGCATTCCTTACACTCCTACAACCGAGGAACTAGCTCGTTATGGTCTATCAGCTTCCTCTGATGTGGGAGTCACCTTCTACAAAGCTAACACCTTGACATTAGATGCGATCGCAGATGCCAAAGCCAAAAATCAACTTTGCTCAAAATGTAATGGTATCGGCTACAAAGGGCGTTGTGGTGTTTATGAAGTTATGCGAGTCACCGAAAACCTGCAAACTCTCATCAACGAAGATGCACCCACGGAACGCATCAAGGAAGTGGCAATAGAAGAGGGCATGAAAACCTTACTGGCTTACAGTTTGGACTTAGTGCGTGAAGGTTCCACAACTCTAGAAGAAGTAGAACGGGTGACGTTTACCGATACTGGTTTGGAAGCTGAGTTAAAAGCCAAACGCAAGACTGGTCTTACCTGTCGGAGTTGCGATGCCACATTGAAACAAGAATGGCTGGATTGTCCTTACTGTATGACACCTCGGTTTTAAGACTAATAGTCATTAGTCATTGGTCATTAGTCATTGGTCATTAAGTCGATGCTTAGTAAATTTAAACAAATGACAAAGGACAACTGACAACTGACAAAGGACAAAGACAAATAACAAATAACAAACATTAAGAGGAAGCATAACTATGGAAATGATGATTGAAGACTTGATGGAGCAGCTGATTGAATTGGGTGGCTCGGATATGCATTTATCCGCAGGTTTGCCTCCCTATTTCCGGATCAGTGGCAAACTCACTCCCATAGGTGAGGATGTATTGACAGCCGATCAATGTCAAAGGCTGATTTTTAGTATGCTCAATAACACCCAGCGTAAAACTCTAGAGCAAAACTGGGAGTTGGATTGTTCTTATGGTGTTAAGGGTTTAGCTCGCTTCCGGGTCAATGTCTATAAAGAACGTGGTTCTTATGCTGCTTGCTTACGGGCATTAAGTTCTAAGATTCCTAACTTTGAAAAATTAGGTTTGCCAGATATCGTGCGGGAAATGACAGATAAGCCCAGAGGGCTAATTCTGGTAACAGGCCCTACAGGTTCAGGTAAGACAACTACCCTAGCGGCAATGATTGACTTGATTAACCGCACCAAGGCAGAGCATATTTTGACGGTGGAAGACCCAATTGAATTTGTCTACGAACCAATAAAAAGCTTGGTTCACCAGCGGCAACTGGGGGAAGATACTAAGAGCTTTGCTAATGCTTTGAAAGCAGCTTTGCGGGAAGACCCAGACATCGTTCTGGTGGGAGAAATGCGCGATTTGGAAACGATTTCTTTGGCAATTTCTGCTGCGGAAACAGGACACTTGGTATTTGGGACGCTACACACCAGTTCTGCTGCACAGACAGTTGACCGGATTATTGACGTTTTCCCTCATGAAAGACAAACCCAAGTGCGGGTGCAGTTGTCTAACTCCTTAGTGGCGGTATTTAGCCAAACCTTGGTGTCTAAGAAAAACCCTAAACCCAATGAATATGGCCGGGTGATGGCTCAAGAAATTCTGATTGTTACTCCTGCTATTTCTAACTTGATTCGAGAAGGCAAAACATCTCAAATTTACTCAGCTATTCAAACTGGCGGCAAATTGGGAATGCAAACTCTGGAGAAGGTTTTAGCCGATTTTTACAAAGCAGGAACGATTTCTTTTGAAGCGGCGATGTCTAAAACTTCTAAGCCAGATGAAATTCAACGTCTCATTGGTAATTCTACACCGCAAGGAGCTGCCGCAGGTGCGAAACCCGGTGCGACTGCCAAAGCGCATTAATGAGGGAGAGCAGGGGAGAAGTTGCAGTAAGTTTTTCCCCTCTGCCTCTTATGCCCCATGCCCAATAAATAACAACTATTTTGAAAAAATTAATTTATGCCAAACTACGTTGCCCGTGTTCGGGATTCTCAAGGAAAATCCCGAACAGAAAAAATTGTTGCAGAATCCTTGACGCAAGCTCGTACTAATCTCAGAGATCAAGGTTTTGTAATCCAAGAGCTCAAGCAATCTCAAGGATTTCAGCCAGATGTTGCCTTCAAAAAATTCCAGAATTCCTTAGTGAAGGTTTCTGTGAAAGACAAAGCCGTTTTTTCGCGTCAATTTGCCGTTTTGATGAATGCGGGAGTTGCGATCGTTAGAAGTCTAGGGGTGCTTTCTGAACAGTGTAGTAATACTAAATTGAAACAAGCCCTTGTAGAAATTAGTACCGATGTTCAAAGCGGAATGAATCTTTCAGAGGCAATGCGGAAGCATCCTGACTGTTTTGATGGATTATATGTGAGCATGATTCAAGCTGGCGAAGTTGGTGGTGTTCTAGACGAAGTATTAAATCGTTTAGCCAAGTTGTTAGAAGATGTTGCCCGTTTACAAAATCAAATTAAATCAGCACTGTCTTATCCAACGGTCGTAGGTTTTATCGCAGTTGCTATCTTTCTCGGTATGACCATTTTTCTTATTCCAATTTTTGCCACAATTTTTACACAACTTGGAATAACATTACCACCTCTAACGCAATTCTTGATGGATGCGAGTAAGTTTTTGAGAAGTCCGGGTGCTATCGTCCTGCTTGCTGCTCTTATAGGACTGAAATTTGCCTTTACACAATACGGTAAAACTCCTGTTGGCCGCATCACAATTGATCGTTTTTCCCTCAAGATGCCATTATTTGGTGACTTAATTCAAAAATCTTCAGTTGCCCGCTTTAGCCGGACTTTTGGTTCTTTGACTCGTTCAGGTGTACCAATTTTAACTTGTTTGGAAATTGTCCGAGATACATCAGGAAACCAAGTAATTGCCAATGCCATAGATGCAGCCCGCATGGAGATTCAACAAGGAGGAATGATTAGCCTTGCTTTACAAAAAGATGCTGTTTTTCCGGCTATGGCAATTCAGATGATTAGTATCGGAGAAGAAACTGGAGAATTAGATGCCATGTTGATGAAAGTTGCTGATTTTTATGAAGATGAAGTTGAGCAAGCCGTAAAAGCAATGACTAGTATTTTAGAACCAGTGATGATTGTAGTTTTAGGGGGAATGGTTGGAACCATTTTGTTAGCGATGTATCTACCGATGTTTGCGGTATTTGAAAAGCTGGGATAAAAGATTAATAGTTAGGAGTTATAAGTCCTGAGTTAGGAATTAAATTTTTCATTCCTAACTTTTAACTCTTAACTGATTAATTTTATTCTTAACTCTTAACTCCAAACTCCAAACTCCTCACTCCGAACTATTTAATAAACTATGACTGTGCAAAAATCTCAGTACGAAGCGAGTTTGGCAGAGTACAGCAATCATCTAGCTGCGATCGCCTTACTAAAGCAATATCGGCCATACTTGGAGATGATTCCCAGTCTGCGCCGTCCTGATGAAAGTGTCATCACTATCCCCTTGCCAATTGTTCGGCTTCGCAACACTGCTACAACAGCCCCACAAACGATTTGCTTACCCTGTGATGTAGCAATTTTGATGTGCGATCCTGAGTGGAAAATCAAAACTGGAGCCGAAATTTTAGTTTTTATTCATCGTGCTCACGAAGACTTTTCTGATTTGTTGGGACGTTGGCGACAAACCCAAGTTTTCCTCGATAATGATTATGAGTGGCTGATGCCTCTCCGGCACAGTCATATTTTGAGTGAGGGAGCGAATACCATATATCCTTTGTTTGTCGTTTTTAGTGAGACTTTAGAACGCATCCAAAGGGGCCTTGTGGGAGCCGAACTCCCATTTATTATCCAAACACCAGATTTGCTACTTGAGGAAAATTTCACAGATATTTTCTCTCCAGAAATTCCACCAGCTTAGAAAAAGTTAGGAATTATATAGGAATTCGCTTTGATTTCTGAACTAATTTGCTAGGTAGGCAATAGGCAATAGGCAACAGTCAAGAAGGCTTCTTAGTTGTACTGGGTTTTTTCAGGAATCAAATATGAGTCTTATACCAATTTTGTATTAAAAGACATATTAGTACTTAAGTACAAAATTGAACTTTGGACACAAGTATTGAATCTGCACTCTAGCAGTACAGTGGCAGACTTAAAGACAGCGACATAAAAGAGTCACAAATACCTTGAATTCAAGGTTTGTAGTGATGGCTGAAGCCATCACTACAAGCAAATATTAATATTTTTATTTATAGCAATAGGATTTTATATTTGAAAAAATTTAAGTATACATAGGGTGCGTTAGAACAAAGTCCTAACGCACCAAAGCTTTGGACGGTGTGTTACGCAACTCTTTCACACCCTACGTGTATTTCAATAAAATAACATAGTTTGATTTATCCTTGCCGACTTACTTAGTTATACAAAAATTTATTTTTACTTTTTGAATTTTTAATAGGAGAGTAATGAGGATTTGGCAAAGTTTCAGTAATCTTACTGTTGCCAACAAATAATTGTCGTAGAATTAGAGACATTTCAGAGCAGATATTTTATACTAATGAATCGTTTTTCTCAGAAAATAACGAATTCTCAAGAGAGCATTTCACAACAAACTCAGTTGGGTCAGATGTGTGGTTCTAAACGTCTATTTCGCGATCGCTATGAAATACTGCAAATTTTGGGTAGAGGTGGTTTTGGCATCACGTTTTTAGCCAAAAATGCCGTATTACCAGGGAATCCCCTGTGTGTCATTAAACAACTTTCTCCAAAAGTGACTAGTCCCCAAAGTTGGCAAAGAGCGTGTACACGCTTTGAAAAAGAAGCAAGAACTTTGGGCCAACTCGGTAGTCATTCGCAAATTCCCATGCTACTAGACTACTTTCAGGCAAATGGGGAGTTTTTTTTAATTCAAGAATATGTGCCGGGTTTGACTTTGGCACGAGAAGTGCGGCAAAATGGGCCTAAAAGCGAAGCCTCTGTCAAACAGTTTTTGCAAGAATTATTACCTGTATTACAGTATCTTCATAAACATCATGTGATTCATCGCGATATTAAGCCCCAGAATTTATTGCGGTGTGAGTATGACGGGCGGGTAGTGCTAATTGATTTTGGTGCAGTGAAACAGCAATTAGTTAATGCTTGTGAAAACTCTATCAATCAAGCTGCAAACACCAACTTTATCGGGACTAGAGGATTTGCGCCACCAGAACAGTTTTCTCTACGTCCAGTTTATGCCAGTGATATTTATGCACTGGGTGTAACTTGTATTTATATGTTGACTGCTAAAAGTCCTTTAGAATTTGACTACGATCCCAATACTGGTGAGATATGCTGGCAAAAACAGCTAAATATTAGCGACAGTTTCGCCCAGATTTTAGCAAAAATGGTGAAAATTACGTTAGATGAACGGTTTAAGAGCGCTGAAGAAGTGATGAAAGCCTTAAGTTATGAAAGTTATTTGCCGAGTTTGGCGAACTGTCTAACTACCCAAAAATTAAATAATAAAAGTATTACCCAACACGAAATTACACCATACGAAAATTATGATGTATACGTGCCACCTGTAGCCAGAACTGCGAGTGCAATTCGGAAATGGAGATCAAGGCTTAAGGAAACAAGGTAGCATAGTTCCGTTGAAGCTTTTTTACCTAAAGTATCAAATGAATAATTAATCATGGGCAATTTAAAATAGCCAAAACAAATTTAGTAAGCATTTTAACTAGATTGGCTCGTCAGTGATGATTAATTAATCAGGGTTTATCTTTAATACTTAGTAAGTTATCGCTTGCCAATATACAAGCAAAATTACTAGGTTTAATAGTTCAGAAAAATATTTCTATTCAGATTAATATATAATCGATAGAATAATTAATCTTATGGCTCTCGTAGTTTTCCACAGATGAGGAAGACTGACTACTATTTACAAACGCTAGCTATATAAGTAATTCCCCAATCCCCAAAACAGGGTTTTCTACCACAAGTAAGCGAGAGTCAATATTCTTAAGGGAAATTTCGGGGCAAACTTAGCCTAAGTTGTCATGCAGTCGCGCCTGTCAGATCATGATCTGCTGCTTAAATCCCGATTGCCCAAATCCCCTGAATCCCAATGGAAAGAAGTTTTGTCAAAGTTGTAGCACCCCGTTGGTGTCACTTTTAAGAAATCGCTTCCGTGTCATCCGAGTCCTTTCAGATGAGGGGGGATTTGGGAGAACCTATCTATCAGAAGATGTCGATAAACTCAATGAACGCTGTGTTATCAAGCAATTAGCTCCAAAATTTCAAGGAACTTGGTCGCAAAAAAAGGCGATGGAGTTGTTTGCTGAAGAAGCGCAGCGACTACAAGACCTTGGGGAACATCCCCAAATTCCGACTTTGCTAGCTTACTTTGAACAAGATGGCTGCCTATATTTAGTGCAGCAGTTTGTCAATGGAGAAAATTTGTTAAAGGAGTTGCAACAACGCAAGGCATATAATGCTAGAGAAATTCAATCTATTTTGCTAGATTTACTGCCCATCCTGAAATTTATCCACGATCGCAAAATCATTCATCGCGATATCAAGCCAGAAAATATTATCCGCAATAAAAGTGATGGGCGATTAAACCTGATTGATTTTGGCTCCTCAAAGCAATTTACCGCCAAAGTCCAGCAGAAATCGGGCACATCCATTGGTTCACATGGTTATTCCCCCCTAGAACAGATTAGAGATGGTAAAGCTTTCCCCGCCAGTGATTTGTTCGGTTTGGGAGCTACATGCTTTCATCTGCTAACAGGAAATTCCCCCTTTCAATTGTGGATGGAATCTGGGTACGCCTGGGTGAGTAATTGGCGGGAATATTTAAGGAGTCCATTAAATCCTGAGTTAGATTTTGTCATCGACAAGCTTTTGAAAAAAGATGTCCATGAACGTTACCAGTCAGTCGATGAAGTTCTCAGAGACTTGACTCCAAAACAACTCCTCGCACTACCACCAGCGGGTAAGTCCTCTGGGAAAATACCACCAACGAAAGCTCCATATTTACCAAAAAGTTATCCCTTACTGAAAACTTTCATCTTGGTAAGTGCTTTCATTCTGTTGTTCGGATTTCAAGAATCTTGGTATAAACATTTTCGCCGCATCCAAACCAGTTTAGTCTCTAGGCTGAGTCAGCATAATAGTTCTACCAAAGATGAAGCGTTTTTAGGTCAGTCACTAAATATTACTTTGGGAAAGGCTTCCTTAGCTAATACCCTTCAAGGACATGAAAATTCGGTTTTATCCGTCGCCATCAGCCCCGATGGCAAAACCATAGCCAGCAGTGGCGACGATCGCAAAATCAAACTTTGGAATCTCGCAACCGGCAGCCCAATCTCTTCATTTAACACCTATTCTCAGCAGGTAAATGCCGTAGTAATTAGCCCAGATGGCAAAACTCTGGTCAGCGGTAATGATGATAACACCATCAAAATTTGGAATTTGGGCACAGGAAAACAAATTCGTACTCTAACAGGGCACTCTGACTCAGTTCATGCCCTAGCCATCAGCGCTGATAGCCAGACCCTACTTAGTGGTAGTGATGATAACACCATTAAAATTTGGGATTTAGCAACAGGAGAGCAAATTCGGACACTCGTAGGGCATACATTCTGGGTGCGATCAGTGGCCATGAGCCAGGATAACGTGATTCTTGCCAGTGGCAGTTTTGACAAGACGATCAAAATCTGGAATCTCATAAAAGGGTACTCAATCCGGACACTAGAAGGAAATTCTCAAACAGTAACAACAGTAGCTATAAGTCCAGATGGTAAAACTTTAGCCAGTGGTAGCCGCGATCGCACCATTAAACTTTGGAATCTAGCTACCGGAAAAGAAATTCGCACACTGGTGGGACATGTAAACACTGTCACAACCGTAGCCTTCAGTGCCGATGGTAAAATGATTGCTAGTGGTAGCCGCGATCGCACCATCAAACTTTGGAATCCAGCCACAGGAGAGGAAATTCTCACATTGGCGGGGCACACTAACACAGTGACATCCGTTACCTTCAGTCCTGATGACAAAACCCTTATCAGTGGTTGTGAGGATAATACTATTAAGATTTGGCGTTTATCTCAGTGAGTGGGGATTGGGGATTGGGGATTGGGGACTGGGGACTGGGGGATTGGGGATTGGGGATTGGGGATTGGGGACTGGGGACTGGGGATTGGGGATTGGGGAGAAATGACAAATGACAAATGACAAATGACAAATGACCAATGACAAATGACCAATGACCAATGACAAATGACAAATGACAAATCCCCAATTGCGATAGACTGTCTCAAGTGGGGAGGGGTAAAAATGAGCAGCATCACCAGCCATCGCCGCGATCGCAGGTTTGGGATTACAATACCGAAACTGTTTTTAGGTTGGCAGCAAGTATTTGGAGAAGCACGCACCCGGATTTTATTCTGGTACTTGCTGATTTTGGGGATAACATTTCTCATCGCTATTCCCGCCTTTCGCTATAAGCTCGACCAGCGCATTGATGAGCGAGTTCGTCAGGATATGGTAGAAGACATGGCGGCTTTCAATGCGTTAATTAAAGGTGAAACCTTTGCTCCAGATGATGCACTCACTGAGGACGATCCAGAAGAAATAGTGATTGGGCCAGAGCAATTGAAATGGTTGCTGGCTGGCAAAAAACAAATCGCTCCTCCAGCTTCCAAAGAAGATTTGATCAGACTTTTCAGAGCTTATCTGTTATATCGACTACCAGAGGATGACTCTTATTTCATCACATTTGTTGATGGTGAATTTTATAAATCTAGCCCTAGAGCGCGTCCGAAACCACTTGCCAAGGACTCACCACTCATGGAACGGTGGGCAAAACAAACTCAACCAGAACAGGGAGAAAAAGAATTTTCTGACCCTGCCCTTAGTAAGATCCTTTACATGGTGGAACCGATTAAAATTAATGGACAAACTCAGGGAGTCTTCGTTGTTGCCCATAGTGCGGTTGGTGAACGCGCAGAAGCTCTAGAAGCAGTTTCGGTAATTATTGAGGTTTCCAGTTTAGTGTTTGTGGTGTCCTTCATTCTGGCGTGGTTGGCGGCGGGACGGGTGCTAGCTCCCCTACGAATGATTACCACCACTGCCCATGCAATTAGTGAGTCAGATTTAACCCAACGCTTACCTGCGCGAGGTAAGGGAGAACTGGCAGAATTGGCAAAGACATTCAACGAAATGATGGACAGATTAGAGGCAGCTTTTACTACCCAGCAGGAATTTGTCAACGATGCTGGGCATGAATTGCGGACTCCTATTACCATCGTTCGCGGACATCTGGAACTGATGGGAGATGACCCCCAAGAGCAACAGGAAACTTTGGCGCTGGTAATGGGAGAACTAGACCGGATGAGCCGTCTGGTGGATGACATGATTTTGTTGGCGAAGGCAGAACGCTTAGATTTTTTGCAGTTGGCGACGGTGAATGTAGCAGACTTAACCCAAGAGTTATTTGTCAAAGCCCAGGCACTAGCAGAGCGGGACTGGCAAATAGATGCGATCGCAAGGGGTCAGATTATAGTTGACCGCCAAAGAATTACTGAGGCTGTGATTAATCTGGCGCAGAATGCGACTCAGCATACAGCAAAGAGTGATACTATCTCCATAGGTTGTGCGATCGCTAAGGGAAAGGTGCGTTTCTGGGTACGCGATACAGGCGAAGGCATTCCCCTTGTTGATCAAAAACGGATTTTTGAACGTTTTGCTCGAACTTCTAACAGTCGTCGTCGCTCTGAGGGTGCGGGATTGGGACTGTCAATTGTCCGAGCGATCGCCGAAGCCCACGGTGGACAAGTGTTACTCCGGAGTCAACTAGGAAAAGGTTCGATGTTTACCATCGTTTTACCCCTCGATCCCCCGCAGGAAATGAGTGCTTATGGCCAACATTCTCATCGCTGAAGATGAACCCCGCATTGCCTCATTTATTGAGAAAGGATTGCGATCGCAAGGTTTTACAACAACAACTGTTACCGATGGGTTGTATGTGCTAGACATAGCACAGAGTGGAAGCTTTGACTTACTAATTTTGGATTTGGGATTACCTGGAAAAGATGGATTTCAGGTACTCGAAGAACTGCGGGGACAGGGAGAAGATTTACCTGTAATTATCCTATCGGCTCGGAGTGATATTCACGATAAAGTTGCTGGATTAGAAGGGGGCGCAGATGATTATGTCACCAAACCCTTCCGATTTGAAGAACTTCTAGCGCGGGTAAAGTTGCGTTTGCGAAGTGCTAGACCTGTGAGAAATGACCAAGAATTTCTCCTCCAAGCGGGTAATGTGGTGCTTGATTTACGAACTCGACAGGTAAAAGTAGGCGATCGCTTTGTAGAATTACCTGCTCGTGAATTTACAATGGCGGAAATGTTTTGTCGTCATCCCGGACAAGTGATAAGTCGAGAACAACTGCTAGATTACGTTTGGGGCTACGACTATAATCCAGGTTCTAATATTGTCGATGTATATGTCGGTTATCTCCGCAAGAAACTAGGCAGTAACCTCATTGAAACCGTTAGAGGGATGGGTTATCGCTTACGAACCTGAAAACTTTCTGGATGATGCGCTGGCAAAGCTAACCGCTGGTTTCGTCTCGCATCTCCAAAGAGGATGTTTTAAAAGTCCTCTGGTCGGTAGCAAAACGTTTTAGATCCCCCTAAATCCCCCTTAAAAAGGGGGACTTTTAGAGATTTTGCCCCCCTTTTTAAGGGGGGTTGGGGGGATCAACAAGTGCCTAAAATTACAGCCAACCACTTTTAAAACATCCTCTAAGTTGACTTGTTGTAATTCTTCGAGTCATTACTATTAAATTACAAAGAAAGGCAGGAGATAGGAGACAGGAGGAAAAAATTATTAACAGAAACTACTTTATATCTGTGGAAAACCTGTGGAAAAACTATGGCACTTTTCCACAAGGTAATTATACTTAATTAAGTTTTAATAGCAAGATATCAAGTTTTCCACAGTTTTTTCCACAATCTAAGTTAAATTTAATCAATTTTTATACGTTACTTAATATTCTTGACTAATTATTCAGCCATCAAGGCTAATGTTCATGGTGCTGGTTGTGGAAAACTTCAAATAAATCTTCACGATGGTTTTTGGGAACGGCTAGTCATATTGATGCGATCGCTCAGTTGGCGTAGAGTTTGTGCTAAAGTGCGATCGCTCTCCTGGAGTTGAGTAATTTTATCGCAACTGTAAATCACCGTTGTATGGTCTTTACCACCAAACTCCTCCCCAATTCTCGGCAAACTCAAAGCCGTGTGTTGGCGCATGAGATACATTCCCAATTGACGCGCCCAGCTAATCTCTCTTCGCCGCGAGTTACTTTTGAGATCGTCTATTGAAACATCAAAATTATCCGCTATAACCTTTAAAATTGCTTCTGGGGTAGCTGCCATTTTTTCATTAGGCGGTTCTAAAACTGGTGTGATATTTTCCACCGTCATCGGTAAACCCCAAATAGAAATATAAGCTACAGCCCGAATTAAAGCTCCTTCTAATTCTCTAATATTAGAAGTATAGTTAGAAGCAATATACTCAATTACATCGCGGGGAAGCCGAATATTTTCATCCTCAGCTTTTTTCTGTAGAATTGCCATTCTAGTTTCTAAATCAGGCTTTTGGATATCGGCAATTAACCCCATAGAAAATCGAGAACAAAGACGTTCTTGTAAACTAGGAATCTGGTTAGGAGGACGGTCAGAAGCAATGACTACTTGTTTGCCAGCTTCATGTAAAGTATTAAAAGTATAAAAGAATTCTTCTTGGGTATATTCCTTTCCTTCAAGGAACTGAATATCATCAACTAATAAAACATCAGCGGCTCGGTAATGCTCTCGAAAACTTTGCATACTATCCTTACGGATTGCTGTAATTAAATCATTAGTGAACTGCTCAGTAGAGACATAAAATATTTTACAATCAGGACAAATTTTCCAGCGATAGTGACCAATAGCTTGCATCAGATGAGTTTTCCCCAAGCCTACACCACCGCATAAGAATAAAGGATTAAACTCTTTACCTGGAGATTCTGCAACCGCCAAAGAAGCAGCGTGAGCCATCCGATTGTTGGCACCAACTACAAATCGCGAAAAGACATATTTAGAGTTTAATTCAGTAGTTTTATGATTGTGATTAGGAACAGCTTCAGAAATACTGCTAGGATTTGGTGATTCCCAAGAAACCTCTCGTTCACTAAAATTAGAAACTTCATCACCTTGAGCAACGGTAATATAAATTCCCACGGGATGACCGAGAATATCTTGTACTACATGAGCAATGGTATTGATGTAATACTTCTGTAACCAATTACGAGCAAATGGGTTAGGAGTGCGGATAACCAAGCAATTATTTTCTAATCGTTCCGCACTAGCAGTTTTGATCCAAGTTTCAAAGGTCGGTCGGGATAGTTCAAGCTGTAGGCGCTCTAGTACCTGACTCCACAGACTTTCTATGGGAATTTCGGGAATTTCCATTATCCACCACCTTTGCTGCTAATTGTCACAATAGAAGAGAAAGCACCAATTTAGCATTGAGACACGCTAGACCTAGAATAAGCTTTTAAGTTGTAATCATTTTGGGACATACCCAGTAGGCAAGATCCTAACACCCACCGACCAAACTGAATGCTGAGTGCTGAGTAAAGTAAAAATTTCTCAGAGCTTTCGTACCCAGTATATGCCTCATCCCTTATGGGCGGTTTTAACTCAGCACTCAGCACGGGCTAAACGCCCCGCTACCGCTAACAGCACTCAGCACTCTTATTTACACGGAGAAGCAACAACACATGAAGACAACAAACCATCACTCAGCACCCAAAAATATTGATGGCAGGCGTTTGCCCCACAGGTTATGGATGCTCTTATATGGGGTAGGAGTGGTGTTCCTGGGTAGCTGCTCTCTTCTACCTGCTAAGACTTTTGAGACTCGGCAAAACCAGACTCAAGCCCAAAATACAGCAGAACCTAATCCGGTAATTGTCCCCCCGCCAATTTTCTCTTCGTCTGGAGATCCTAATTTTGTGGTGAAAGTAGTGCAAAATGTGGGGCCTGCGGTAGTTCGCATTGATTCTTCCCGAATAATCACTTCTCGCCCTCGCGTACCAGACGAATTTAACGATCCATTTTTCCGGCGATTTTTTGGAGGCGCAGCGCCACAGCCTAGACAACGAGTAGAGCGGGGTAGCGGCTCTGGATTTATCATTAATTCTTCAGGTCAAATTTTGACCAATTCCCATGTGGTAGATGGTGCTGATAGAGTGACTGTCACACTCAAAGATGGCCGGACTTTTGACGGGAAAGTACTAGGTGAAGATGCAGTAACGGATGTAGCTGTGATCAAAATTGATGCGAATAATCTGCCAACCCTAGCTGTGGGAAATTCCGATACCTTGCAACCAGGAGAAGCAGTAGTTGCCATCGGTAATCCATTGGGCTTGAATAATACCGTCACTTCTGGGATTATTAGTGCTACAGGTCGTTCTGGTAGCGATATCGGTGCTAGTGACAAGCGGGTTGATTACATTCAAACAGATGCAGCGATTAACCCTGGGAACTCCGGTGGCCCATTGCTAAATGCTCGTGGCCAGGTAATTGCGATGAACACAGCGATTATTCAAGGCGCTCAAGGTTTGGGATTTGCTATCCCCATTAACACTGTGCAAAGAATTTCCCAGCAATTAATTGCTACAGGTAAGGTAGATCATCCTTATTTGGGTGTTCAGATGGTGACACTGACACCAGATATTAAAGAAAGAATCAAAAGTAGAGCAGGCGATCGCTTAAATCTTACAGCAGATGAGGGCGTTTTGCTGGTTGAGATTGTGCCGCGATCGCCTGCTTCTGAGGCTGGACTACGAGTTGGTGATGTGATTAAAAGCATTAGTAACCAGCCTGTGACTAAAATTGACCAAGTACAAAAGCTAGTAGAAAATAGCAAAATCGGTACTACCTTACCAATAGAAGTAGAACGCAATGGGCAAATTGTTCAAGTAAGAGTTCAACCTGCTCCTTTGCCAGTAAGACGTGAAGGATGATGTCTGTCATTTGTCATTTGTCATTTGTCATTGGTCATTTGCCCAATACCCCATTCCCTATTCCCTATTCCCTATTCCCCATTCCCCATTCCCTATTCCCCATTTCCCATTACTTAATGGAGTTTTATCATGAGTGAGTTAGCGCCAATAATTCAATTAGGCAATCCAACATTACGCCAAAAAGCTGCTTGGGTTGAGAATATTCAAGATGAGCATATCCAAAAATTAATTGAAGACTTAATCGCCACTGTTGCCAAAGCTAACGGTGTGGGAATTGCTGCACCTCAAGTAGCGCAATCCTATCGTTTATTTATTGTGGCTTCCCGTCCTAATGCCAGGTATCCCAATGCCCCGGAAATGGAACCTACGGCAATGATTAATCCCAAAATCATTGCTCACTCAACTGAAGTTGTCAAAGATTGGGAAGGTTGTTTAAGTGTTCCAGGAATTCGGGGGTTAGTTCCTCGGTATAAATCTATTGAAGTAGAATACACTGACTCTCAAGGAAACTTACAAAAGCAAGAATTAACCGATTTTATCGCTCGGATTTTTCAACATGAGTATGATCATCTCGACGGTATCGTATTTGTTGATCGCCTAGAGAACACTCTCGATATGATTACTGAGCAGGAATATCAACAAAGAGTAGTTAAATAAATGGGAATGGGGAATGGGGAATGGGGAATGGGGAATTTTTATAACTTCTGCCTTCTGCCTTCCTTGATAATATAGAAAAATTATGGCAACTTTTGTAGATTGTGATAGGCTATCTGCTTTAGGAGTGTCGAGGAGCCGAAAATGACTAAGCTGCGCGTGGGGTTACTGTTTGGCGGTCGTTCGGGAGAACATGAAGTTTCGATCAAATCAGCACGGGCGATTGCTAAAGCTTTGAGTGCAGAGCAAAATGCTAATAAGTACGAAATACTACCTTTTTACATCCAAAAAGATGGACGCTGGCTGGCGGGAGAAGCACCCCAAAAGGTTTTAGGAACCGGCAGTCCACTACTGGAATCGGAACAGTCAACATCTGTTGGACATCTGATATCCAACCCTCAAGCCCAAACCCTGAGCAAGTGGCAATCTCCCTCTCAAGTTGCGGAAGTAGATGTTTGGTTTCCCATTCTCCACGGCCCCAACGGTGAAGACGGGACAATTCAAGGGTTACTCACATTGATGCAAGTCCCCTTTGTTGGTTCTGGGGTGTTAGGTTCGGCAGTGGGGATGGATAAAATTGCCATGAAAATGGCCTTCGAGCAAGCAGGACTAGCACAGGTAAAATACAAGGCCGTAACTAGAGCGCAGGTTTGGTCTAATCCTTGTGTGTTTCCAAAATTGTGTGATGACATTGAGGCAGCGTTAGGTTATCCTGCTTTTGTCAAGCCTGCTAATTTGGGTTCATCGGTGGGTATTGCCAAAGTGCGATCGCGCCAAGAATTAGAAGCCGCCTTAGATAGTGCTGCCAGTTATGACCGTCGGCTAGTTGTAGAAGCTGGTGTTGTAGCGAGAGAAGTCGAGTGTGCCGTTTTGGGTAATGATCAACCCCAAGCCTCTGTCATTGGAGAGATTACTTATGACAGCGATTTTTATGATTATGAAACTAAATATACTGAGGGTCGCGCAGATTTACTGATACCTGCACCGCTTCCAGATGCGATCGCAAGTCAAATTCAGGACATGGCTTTGCAAGCTTTTGCAGCTGTTGACGCTGCGGGTTTGGCAAGGGTAGATTTTTTCTATGTGGAAGCGACACAAGAAGTTTTGATTAACGAAATCAATACCTTACCAGGCTTTACTGCAACGAGTATGTATCCCCAACTCTGGGCCCATAGTGGAGTCTCTTTTCCAGAATTAGTTGATCGGTTAATTCAACTTGCTCTTGAAAGACATTCTCCTAGCTAAGGGAGAAAATAGACTAACAGACTTTTAGATAATCACAGCAAAAAGTCACAATAAATACAGAATTTTGGCAAAAGTTAGCCAGATTTTGTAGCCTATATTTTACAAAAAAGCTACTAAAATCTGAACTTTTGTTACGGATACCTGATGATTAACTCCTCCAGTACAATTTATTGACTAGAGGGGTACAAATCTGAAAGTAATCATGGAAAAAAGTCAGAGTGTACAGCGCGAGCGAACCCAACTAAGAAGGGCTACTCCAGAGCTGACAAACAGGAAATCGAGATTAAAACAAAGCTCGAATGTTCTGATATATCTGGTCACACATCATCCTTGGCTATTGTTAACTGGGTGTTTAGCCATGTTTCTAGGAGGTGGTGCTTTTGCCCTGTATAGCTTAGGTAATGCTGGCCAGGTAACACAAGAAGAACCAGAAAAAATCCCAGTTATAGTTGAAGAACCAATCAACGTGCCCTCTGAGAATAGTAATCCTACACCTTTATGGATGGTAGCTGCGATCGTCCTCAGCTGTGGTAGTGGTTGCTTACTCATTTTCCGAATGCTTAACCGGACAACGCAACCGCAAAAAGTCCAAAAACAGGTTAACCGCCATCAGGCACGCTTGGCACAGAATCATTACCAAAGATTGGAACCACGTCTTCCCAAGAACCAACCAATTTTTGTGCCACAGCCACAACTGATGCCCCTTATGCAGATGCAACCTAAAACAAAGCATCTGGTAACGGTTCTACCAGCAGAACACAAGCACCACCTGGATACGCGCACAGAACCTTTAGCAGACCTGATGGATCTTCGTAAAAATAGTTCATTGTCTGCAATTTTACGCCAGTATTAATACTACCGTAAGTAAAACCCGGTTAAATTAACACTTTTTGCCAATTAGCTTGGCTCAGATTCCCGACTTCTCTAAGAAGTTGGGAATCTTGTTATATAGCGCTTCTCAGTTGAGTGGAATACAGACCTAACCCCCAACTCCTTCCCTACTAGCGTTGGGGAGTAAGATTCAAAGCCTCTCTCCTTTTAGGCTACGGTGTACACACATCTTGGTAATGAAGCCCAAACCCTTGATTTACCCCCCTTAATCCCCCCTTGCAAAGGGGGGAAAAAGAAATCTAGTTCCCTCCCCTTTGCAAGGGGAGGGTTAGGGTGGGGTAAAACCTTGGTTAATCAGCTATTTCAGACTTGTGTATACACGGTAGCCTTTTAGGAGAGAGGTTTGGAGAGAGGTCAAAATGTATTGCATACAAATGAGAACCGCTATATATGAATGATTGATCAGAGAAGACAGGAGGGTGTTCGCCGAAAATCCTCCTGAATGCCACATAGCTGATTAACTGCTTTTAAAAAGTTAGATATGAGCAATTAGGAAATTTAAAAACATGCCAAAATGGCAACCAGCTTTTGATTAACCAAGTTAAATTGTATGAAGATAAACGACTTCAAGGGTTTTGTTGTCAGGGACTACCACGTAAGCAAATTCCTTTTGTAAAACACTATTTACTAAGTGATTTACAAAAATAAAAAACTATCTCTACCAATTATTTACAGAGTATTTTTCTCAGTAAATAAATATCAATAATCAAGTTTGGCATTTGCTGCGACAGGAATATTAAATGCGTATGGACGTTGTTGTTGAAATACGCATTAGCCCCCAAATTACGGGCAACGTCTGTATACATTCCTGTTCACTTCAGCAGCAAATGGCAGAGTGGGAGTTTGAAGCTAACGGATATGCTTCCTCTCACTCTCTTTTTATCGGAACAGAATTTAGGAGTCAGGAGTCAGGAGTCAGAATTCAGAATTCAGAATGTGCTAAACGCCCCGCTAACGCTAACAGAATTGAAGTTAGTGAACAAGAAAGTAGTAGGTTTGAATTCCCTACTAAAAAATTACTGAATTCAAAATTCTGCCTCTGAATTCTTCTTTAGAAGTTAGTCTCTCGTAAAAACTTAAGAATCGCTGCATTTAGTACCTCAAAAGCACCAGTTGAGGCATCATGACAGCAGTTAGACAAAATCTGTAATTTGGAATTGGGGATATGCCGATGCAATTTTTCACCATGACTAGCAGGAAACCAACTATCTTGTTCACCCCATAAAACTAGTGTAGGACACTCAATTGCACTCAGCTTATTTTGAATTTTGGTGAGCATATTTGGCTTATTTGCTTGCCAATTCTCAATTTCTAGCGCTGCTATTTGTAACTCTTCGGCAACTTTTGCGATCGTACCAGGTAATTCAATGAACGGGTAAGTTATCCAATAGACATCTTCCTGTGTCAAGATTGAGGGATCAAATAATACCCCACGTCTTTCTATTGCCATGATTTCTCTAAATAGAGGAGCAAACAAATATGCCAGACGTAAAGAGTCAACTGTTTGCATTACTTCCAAAGGCGTTTGGGCAAGTAACCACATAGCCCAATGGGGTAGTTGTTCTGCAAAAACAGGTACATTTACTACTACAAGCCGCCCGATTAACTCTGGGTTTTCTTGAGCAAGGGCAAGGGCAACTAATCCCCCCAGAGATTCAGCCACAATTACCGCTGGTTCATCACATAATGCCTGAATAATTCTTTGAAACTCAATAACTTGATGACCATTGTGTTCTCTACGAAATGATGGTTTTTCAGAAAAACCAAAACCTTTGGCATCAAAACAAATTACCCTGTAATGTTTAGATAATGGTGCTATGCTGTGGCGCCAATTATAGCTCCAACTACCCATGCCATGTAATAAAATTAGCGGTTTACCTTTACCTTTTTCGCCATAAGCAATTTGTACAGGATAGCCTTTAGCATCGGTAATAGTTAGACTTTGCCGCCCTTTAGGAAAAGTAGCTTGCCACCAATCTTTCATTCCGTTATCAATAAATGATTTAAGCAATTATGGGTTTTAAGTTGCATAGCAACTAACAAGACGTTCACCGAACGCTAATTACGAATTACGTTAGCGTAGCGGTAGCGAGTATTCGTTCGCTTTTAGCGTCTCGTAGAGAGCGTCATTACGAATTACGAATTATTTTAACCGCCTGTTAAGGCGTTCCACAGGATTCTAATTAGTATCACGGGCAACGCTACTAAAACAATAGAGATTAGCAACAATCCAGCCAAAACAGCAAGGATAAACCACTTGTCTGCACTCTTTTGCTCGCTGGGAAACTTTAAGTACTCTTCTAATAGCTTGATATTATTAGTGTTAGCTCTCCAAGCAAAATCAAAAAAGTCTCCCAAAACTGGGACAGTACCTACCAAGCCATCAATGATCACGTTCACAACCATCTTACCTAAAGTGGCTCTAGATACACCTAGTCGCGCTGCTTCTAGGATGATGTAGCAAGAAAACATCACTCCCAAAAAATCACCACCAATCGGTATGAGTCCTAAAATTGGATCTAGACCAAAACCAATCTTTGTGCCAGGAATGGTAATAACATTATCCAGTAACCGACTTAACTGACGCAGGCGCTTTAAGGTGGGTGCTTTGGCATCAGGTTCAATCATCGAAAATCGAGGCGGAGAATCAGGCATGAAGGCGATCGCTAGCTTTGTATTGAATCGTTAGACATTTTACTCCCCTAGTGAGCTTTTGCAAAAATTTTCTCAGGGATTTACTAATTAATATTTTTCGTGAGATTGCGACTGCGCTTTTAAGCGGATATCATCGCCCACAGTCACATTCAACTGATCGCCGATTAGCATAACAGCAGCGCTCATCGACAGCCAGAGCATTAAAACTATCACAGCCCCTACAGCACCATACACTTTATTATAATTGCCAAAATTCGCCACATATAGCCGAAATATGGCAGACAACATCGCCCAAAAAACAGCTGCTAAAATTGCTCCAGGCATCATTGGCGTGCCTGGGTTCCACTCACTTGGACCATAGCGATAGACAAAGCCAAAAGCGACAGCAACAATACCTAAAGCTAAAGGCCAGCGTAACAGTTGCCAAAGATGCAACAAAAACATCAAAGAACCATTTCCGCTTACTACCATTCCCAACAACCAATCGCTGGTAAACACTGACAAAGAAGCCAATACTAAAAGCAACATAGTACCGACTGTTAATCCCAGAGAAACTAGCTTGGCTTTCCAAAAGGGGCGGATCTTTTCTGGAGGAATATGATGGATTTGGTCGAGGGCTGTCATCGCAGTACTCACCGCCCCAGAAGCAGTCCAAATTGCTAATATAAAGCTCAGAGAAAACAAACCACTATTTCTAGAATTGGTAATTTCTGTAGTTGCAAAATCACGAATCAGAACCAAGGCTTCTTCAGGTAGGACTTGACTTAGTAAAATCGCCAGTTGTTTAAAGGTGTTTTGTAAAGATTCTGCCAATAAGCCAATAGCTGTGATGATCGCAAGAATTGCTGGAAACAGCGATAGCATGGCATTGAAGGCGATTTCCGATGCGAGTCCCAAAAGTCGTCTTTCCATTGTCCGGGAAAAAGTTTTTTTGAGCGTGCGCCAATTGAGATGGCGAAAAAAGCGGAAAAAACGAGGCTTTGGCATGATTTAGAGTTAAAACTGATGAGGTTTCTTAACTACTTTGCCAAATTTTGCGTAGCGATCGCATCTATCTTTTTACCGCAATAATACCGAGTGGGGAATGGGAGAGAGTTCCTAACTCTTGTACAGACGCGATTAATCGCGTCTCTCTTGACTAATGACCATTGACTAATGACCATTGACTAATGACCATTGACTATTTATTTATGAATCAAGATTTAACACAACAGTGGTTGACAGAAATCCAAGCAATCAAAGAGCAGATGGCAGAGTTGCAACACGAGCGCGATGCAGCTTGGGAAAGTGCCCAAAAATGGCGTCAGCTTTATAACACAGAAGCAGAACAACGCCGCACAGATGCCCAATTATCCCAACAGGTGATCGCATCTCTCAAGGCAGATTTGCATAAACTTAAGGGTATTGAAGCAGAGACACTGGCTGCTGGGACATCAGTTACAGCTATCCAAGAAGAAATAGAACAGCTAAAATCTGTGGAGGACTTGCAAGCTAAACTCATCGCGGTAATCAAAGAACGCGATCGCTTTTTCCAAGCCTTGAAAACTGAGCAAGATAACCACGCCCAAACCCGCAATAGCCTTACTACTGCCTTGGGCGATGCTATTGATAGCTTGACACGCGAGCGATCGCTAGGAGTAGGAGATAAAGAAACAGTAGGGGATGGGTAGTATTACAAAAAAATAGAACCCCTTCTATTTCCTAGGTATTTCTGCATAACCCAGATTTATTCCAATATCCAAATTTTCTCTACGCCTTGAATTCACTTTTTCTATACCAATCAACCGATAAATTGTATTTACAAATGGGGGATAAATTTGTCCAATTGCAAGCAATAATTTAGTCATACTTTCGTTAAGCAGACCGCCATTGACTATTACCTCTGCCTGGTTTTGCTTAATAGCTTTGATGACTGCATTTGCCACATCAGTCGGTATGGAAATACCTGCAAACTTAGGAATTGTTAAATCACTATCAACAGTCATTCCGGCTCTACTGACATATCCCGGACAGATCGTTGAGAGATTTACACCAGTACCAGCTAATTCTTCTCGCACAGCATCACTCCACATAATCAAACCAGCTTTACTCGCAGAATAAATGCTGTTGTAAGCAACTCCCTTTTTGCCGCCCAGAGAAGCAATATTAACAATATGTCCTGTTCCGCGTTCTAACATACTTGGCAGTAACAAACGCGTCAATTCCATAGGAGCAAGTAAATTAGTCGTAACTACTGACTGGATTTCTTCGAGAGAATAATCTACAAAAGTTCGAGAAATGATTATTGCAGCATTATTAATTAAAATATCAACTGGGCCTACCAATTTATTAATCTGATGCACTAGAGTAGAAAATTCTGTCACGTTTGTGATGTCAAAGGGAATACTTATTCCTTTACCGCCAACTATTTTGATTTCATCAGATGTTTGATCTAACCCTGATTTTGAACGAGAAACGCTGACTACAGTTGCTTTTTCTTTTGCCAAAGTACGAGCAATATATACTCCTAATCCACGCGAAGCACCAGTCAAAAGTACTGTTTTACCTTTAAGACTTGTCATGATAAATTCCTGGTATTTTAATGCTGGTAAAATTTGCAGATTGCAAACAACCAATAATTTATAAAGTCAGAAAATTAGGAGTAGCGATCAGCAAAATATATGATCAATAATTAATTCGTACAAAATCCAGATAATACTTGCGAAACCTGCTCTTTATCCAGTAGTACTGACCTTACAAGTGCCTGACTTTTCAAACCAATATTATGTCGGTGAGATACTTAATTGCAACTGATATGCAACACCATAAGTCTCTTTTGGTCTGGATAAAGTTTAAAGGGCAAAGGGTAAAGGTAAATTCAAACCCTTTCCCTTTGCCCTTTCTCCCTTAACCAAAAAGTATTGGAGTTACCTAACACTAACGCTTTACGTTAATCTTAAAATCCCATTGCCTCAGCTACTGCACCCAATTCTGCTGCAATACCCTGTTTAAATTGACTGTGATTGTGTTTAATGGCTGTATCTGGGTCTTTAAGACCATTGCCTGTGAGGACACAAACCACTGTCGCCCCTGTGGGAATTTGGTCTTTCACCTGCAATAAACCTGCTACAGAAGCGGCGCTAGCGGGTTCACAGAAGATACCTTCTGATGCTGCCAAAAGTCGATAAGCGTCGAGAATTTCTGCATCAGTGACGGCGTGGAAATTTCCCTGACTTGCGGTTTGGGCTGCGATCGCTAAATCCCAACTAGCGGGGTTGCCAATGCGAATTGCTGTCGCTAGGGTTTCGGGATGCGCCACTGGCTGTCCATGTACCAAGGGAGCTGCACCTGCGGCTTGGAATCCCATCATTCGGGGTAAGCGATCGCACTTTTTGGCTTGATGATATTGACAAAATCCCATCCAATATGCTGTGATATTTCCGGCATTGCCCACCGGGATACACAGCCAGTCTGGGGCATCACCCAGCGCATCGACGATTTCAAAGGCTGCTGTTTTCTGCCCTTCTAGGCGGTAGGGATTGACCGAATTTACCAAAGTGATTGGATAGGTTTCGGCCATCTCGCGGACAATTTCTAGCGCTTGGTCAAAATTGCCTTTAATTGCCAATACTTCTGCCCCGTACAGCAACGCTTGAGCTAATTTGCCCAGTGCCACATAGCCGTCGGGAATCAGTACAAAGGCATTCATGCCCCCACGCCTCGCATAAGCGGCGGCGGCGGCTGAGGTGTTGCCGGTGCTGGCACAAATTACCGCTTTTGCCCCTGCTTCTTTGGCCTTGGAAATTGCCATAGTCATCCCCCGGTCTTTGAAGCTGCCGGTAGGATTTAGACCATCGTATTTTACAAAAACCCGAACTTGTCTGCCAATACGTTCTGCGATCGCTGGCACTGGTATTAGCGGTGTATTTCCCTCTAATAGAGTGACAACCGGTGTTTTTTCGCTGACAGGCAAATATTCGCGATAGGCTTCTATCAGTCCGGGCCAGGGTTGGCGATAAGATGTAGCAACAGACAGGCTCAAAGTCACGGGATTTAAAATTTCTTAATGTAAGGATTGGATATTTTAGAGAGGGTGGGATCAGGAAGTGCAGAATAGGGAAGAGGAAGAAAGTGAATTTTTCTTTGCTAGTTCCCAGTTAAGAGTCCCTTAATTCCATTAAGAATATTATTTTTTGTGGTGCAGGCGTTTCACTTGCTATTTTTTATTTTATTTAGAACGTCAGTTTATCATAACCGCCACGGTGACATTAGGTTCAACAAATTAGCTTGAGGATGCTCACAGGATGAAGATGATCGGTAAATATCTGGTAGTTACGTAATTACTCATAAAACTTTTATTTTTAACCTACGGAAAGTTAAAAGGGCGGGGTGCGGGGAGCAGAGGGGAAAACTCTTCTCTTTTTCTCCCTTGCCCCATGCCCTATTCCCCATTCCCCATGCCCAAAAACTCCACCGATGGAGTTTTTCATAATTTGGCGTAATTCTTGATAGAGTCTACATATAATTTCTTGCGTGAATTCACCAAAAACAGCGATAATAATTCGTACAAGCATAATTGACAGGCTATCAATTAAGTACCATCTCACTGGATGGAAGCTTTACACACTTGGGGCGATGTTTTATTTGGAACACAGCCATTATGATCACCGTCTCTTATGATTGAACCTAAAATCCATTAGAGTAATTGATTGAAAATATACAATAATATAATAAAGCTGAAAAGAGCATTATTATATTATTTCTAATGGTGTGAGTTAAATTGTGGATTTAATTAGCGATGCCTACTTGTTTATCTAATGTTTCCGATCGCGAGTCCCAGGCTAACTGGGTCAGTAAGTTAACCAAGTCTTACTATCAAGACGATCAGCAAGCTAAATTGATGCATTTACAGGCAGAGGTAGACTCTCTGTTGCAGCAGTTGGAAAACCTGAAGCACCAACGTCTAGCCGAAACTAACCAAAAAGAATAAGTTAGTCTTCTAGATAGCGATGTCTACGACGGGCTATTCGGCGTCGCTTTTCCCCTCTCTAATTTAAATTTGAGTAAGGGGTAAGTTTTACTAAGGCGGGTGCTATTCAAAGCGCTGATTTTTCTCTGACCAGCGCTTCAAACTGTAGTTATGAGCATTTTCTACCAACAAAGCTAAGGATTGCACCCCTGAAAGCTTGGCGATCGCAGAGAGTCTTTGTAAGTAATTTCCTGTAAAATCAGTGTAAATGACTTTATTCCCATCAGATAAAATTATAGTCCGGTCACGGCGTTGCTCTGTGTTCTCCCCCTGAATTGCAGGTGTAGACTCATTCAAGGATGTTATTGCTTCTGGTGAGATAGTCAGTATTATTTCTGGTTGAGCGTTATTTGTTAAATCAATCACTTGAACAGGCCAGTCACCCAATTTTTCCTGCATCTGTTCAAAGCTAGGAATAGCACCAGCCGGAACTTCACCAGATTGCTGTAAAGATTGCCACAAACTCGATAGCATTACCTTCACCCCTTGGGGATTTTGTTGATACAGTTCCCGTAGAGTAATGGGAGATGGTTGCACCCATTCTAGTGCTGCATTAGTCAGGGCTAAAGGTTTTGGTTGAAGAACATTGTTTTGATTATCTGGAATTTTTGGGCCAGCGGCTAATAGGCGCAAAACTTTACCCCGTAGTTGCACCGCTTTGATAGCGGCTATAGTAATTTGTTGTTCTCCATTTGGTAACCAGACCACAATCTGGATTTCAGGGTCAGAAGTGATTCCCAAAGTTTTCCTCAAAAATTTAGCGGCCTCAGTTTTGGGTAAGTTGAAATTCTCAAAAGGGAAATTTAGCCAGCGTTTTCCGTCATTAAATGCACTCACCTCCACCTGATACCAAACTTGGTTATCTGTGAGTTTCAAATCTGCTGAGGAATTTGTTTGCAGCCAGTCGGTGTTAGTAACTTGAGTGATTGGTTGGACTGTACCAACAATCTGACTAGGGTGAGTAGAGGATATTTGCGACTTTGTACCCTCAGCATTGAGTCTTGCTAACAGACTTTGAATATAAGCAAGATTATCTTTTGTAATTTTTGGTTGCGCCTTTAACCAAGAATTAGCATGTCCTTCTCCTCGCTGAACTGCTAAAATCAAAGCGAACCAAGCTTGCACCTCTCGTCTATTTGGGTTCACCCGCAACGCCGCTGCTGTGCGATTCCACAACCGTTTTTCATCAGCTTTCAGTAGGGTGGCAATTTCTTGGGCATTATGTGGTGACGCTTCAAACACCTGTAAAGCTTTCTCCCAGCGACCATCAATCAAATCTGCTAGTGCTTCTTGACTAGGACTTGCCCAATTTTTTTGGGCTTGGATTTTAGTAAGTTGGGAATGCAAACGAATCAAATCCATTTGCGCTTGCGCCGCCTCTGGTAAAACTCCCTTGCGCTGTTTTTTGATTGACTTCAACCATTCAAAGGCTGGTGTCCACAGTCCACTACGGGCAATTGACAGGGCATTTTGGTATGCAGAATCCTTGATAGCTGGTGATTTGAGGGTAATTTCCTCCAATTGAATTGGTTTGAGGAATAACTTCAGAGGCTTGACTTGATAAACCTGTAAGTGGGGTTCTAAACCTATAGTTTGATCAACAACTAACTCTTTTGTACCATCACCAGTTACCTGCTGCCATTTGGGAAATTGTCCATTAGGACTAGTCCAAGACAACATTTGTAATAAATTCGTGCGTTCTGGATTGTAGTATACGACGTGACCGTATGCGATCGCACCAGTTCCTTGTTGGCGTTGACCCCGCAAATCAAACCAAACCCCTGGTGATGGTGTCCCACCTTCAAAACGTTGTACTTTATTTAAAGGTAGAGGAATATTAATATCTTGAGGTTCTAATGTTCCATCAAGTAAGGGAGAAATCACAAAGGATTCATCTGGGCCAGTTATAGGTAATTGAGTCGCTAGATAGTAGTAATTTTCTGACTGAGATTTAAACTCTAACTCTTCTGAGCGCTCGTAAACCCTGAGTTCCACCAGTTCTTCACAATCAGATTGACAATTAGCACGCTGCTGAAAAACTGGCAGTAAAAATGATTTTTTCACATCTTGATGTAAAGGCAGAGTTTCCCCAAATATTTGATTTTTTTTACTCAAATCGAGTTGAATTTGTTCGAGAGTTTGGGGGCGTTCGTGATTACCAAGGGGGATTTGTGCCCATGCAGGTAAAATTTTATTTAGCCAGCTTACCTGGTCTGGATTGAAAATGAAGAGAACGCTAATCCAGGCAAAAGCCATAATTAGACTAGCACTACTTAACAGAATTGCGTAGCTTGCCACCGTAGGTATCGCTACTGTTGACGACAACCAATTTCCCCGTTTTAGTTTTTTCTGGGGTTTTTTAACAACGCGTTTCATCGCACCTGCATGAGGTTTATTTTGTTTAGAGGCTTTTGGTGTCAGCTTGCGTGAACGATTTGCCATAGATTAGGGGCAATGGGGATTAGGGATAGGGAATTAGGGATTGGGAATTAGGGATTAGGGATTAGGGATTAGGGATTGAGAAAACTCTTTCTTACTCCCCATTCCCCAGTCTCCAATCCCCAGTATCCAGTCCCCAATCCCCAGTCCCCAATACCCAATACCCTGTTATACTCGTCCTTTCAGAAGTTGCCCAGAAGCATTAAGTCTAATTTGGGACAAAATCCGTAAATGTCCCCATGTGAACCCTAGATGATCGCGAATACACTCTTCACTTAAGTATGTGAGCAGAGTGTAAAAAATTGAAAGGTAGACTTATTAGCCGGAGTCATCGCAAAACCTGGATGCTCGCATGGTTACTAATTGCGGGAGTAAATGGAGTTGCACAAAAAGCACTAGCACAAGAGTACATAGATACAATAACTACTCAGGAGTCAGGAGTTAAGAGCGATAATATTATTCCCTCATCTCCCTCCCCAGAAGAACCGATGGCGCAAGTTACATCGGTTTCTCAACTCAAGGATGTACAACCAAACGATTGGGCATTCCAAGCATTACAGTCTTTAGTAGAACGCTATGGTTGTATAGCTGGCTATCCAGATAGTAGCTATCGCGGTAATCGCGCCTTAACTAGGTATGAATTTGCCGCTGGTGTGAATGCTTGTTTAGATAGAGTCAACGAATTAATCACTACAGCCACCAACGATTTAGTGACTCGCGAAGATTTAGCAATATTACAAAAATTGCAGTCAGAATTTTCCCCTGAATTAGCAACTTTGCGGGGTCGTGTCGATAGTTTAGAAGCCAGAACAGCCGAAATCAAAGCCAACCAATTCTCAGCAACAACCAAACTCAACGGACTACTAATAGTTGGCATTCAAGGACGGACTAGCAATCGTGGTGATGTAAATCCTAGAGATGGACAAAAAGATACAGATGATGCGGGGACAAACACTAATGTTATCTCCCTCGCGCAACTATATTTAACTAGCCAAATCACTTCCAATAGTTACTTGTTTACAGGTCTTATAGATGGTAAAGGAAGAACTACGCCTAGATTTACCAATAGTGTTTCCCGAAATGACGTTTTACTTGGCTACGAATTTCCTACAGATAGCTTGATTGTAAGTGACCTCAATTTGCATTGGCTAGTGACAGATAAATTAGCAGTAATGGTGGGAACAGAAGGCGTAAGTATGCCAGCTGCTTTCCGAGGCCCCAATCGGGTAGAAAGTGCTGCAACAGGGCCGCTGTCTTATTTTGCCCAAAGAAACCCAATTTTAAATATGGGATACGGTCACGGCGGTATAGCTATTGATTGGCAATTTACTAAACGCGCTAGTTTGCAGGCAATTTATACTAGTTATCAACCAGGAAATTCTGGGACAGCTAGTGGTTTATTTGATGGAACCACCACTACAGGTGTGCAATTACTGCTGACACCAACTGATACTCTCGATTTAAGTTTGTATTACGTTAACAATTACTCTTCTGATGGTTGTTTACTAACCTTTGTTGGCGATGAATGCTTAACTACAGTTAATACCACTACCGGAAAATCAGCACCGCTGCAAACTAACGCCGTGGGTGCGACTGTAACTTGGCAAATTTCTCCCCGCATTAGCGCAGGTGCATGGGGTGGTTATACTAAATCTTATATTCCTGGGCAATCAGGAAATGTAGAAACTACGAATTATATGGTGTTTATGAATTTCCCTGATTTATTTGCTAAAGGGAATTTGGGGGGAATTTATGTTGGTCAACCTCCTAAAATTACCAGTAGTAACTTACCGGTAGGGAATAATGTCCCTGATTTTGTAAATACTGGTTTAGGACGTGCAGGTGGACAACCAGGGACGACCACTCAAATCGAGGCATTTTATCGTTTTCAGTTAACAAATAATATCAGCATTACACCAGGAATAATTCATATCTTAGAACCTGGTCATACACCAGATAGTGACTCAGTTACCATTGGTATTCTGCGAAGTACTTTTAGTTTTTAATTTTTCGTAGATAAATATTATAGAACTGACAGCAGAATTCAGGAGTCAGAATTGGCTACACCCCACTGGGCTAACAGGAGTAAAACAGCCTTGACCTTTTTTTAATTTTTAATTAAAAATTAAGAATAATAATTTTTAATTAATTTGGGGTACAAGCCCCCACTGATTGTAATTTTTAATTAATAATTTTTAATTTTTAATTGGAGCAAAGCGACTTGACCTATACCTGATTTTCAATAGATATAAAAAAGGTTTGGCGGTGAGCCAAACCTATATATAAATCCAGTGCATAACAACATCCCGAATTAATTTACTCATTATTCTATTCATAGGGCATCTTCCTATAGGATGTGTGCAAATATCCTGAAACCTGATAAGACATTACCCCAGTATTCCTGAATACCTAAAATATAAAATTAATCTGCCATAGGTTAGAGGCTATGGCAGATTAATTTAGATGTTAAAGTTAGCAAAAAAACTAGAAGTATTTTTATATCCAGAACTTACATTAAAGCGATTTTTCCAACTAGCAAGCAAAATAAAAGACGGGATGATTTATCCCGTCTAAATAGCTTGAAAGTGGAAATACACCTTGAACTGTGGAAAAATAGCACAAATAAAACTCAATAGATTGTAAGGCTAGCAAATAATCTTAACAAAAAATGTTGCTTGAGTTTACTTTTAATGTTTTAATTATTTGCATTTTAGCAAATATATCATATTTTGATTTGAATGTAATGCCAAAATGCCAAATAATCAGCAATAAAAAAGACGGGCTTTAGCCCGTCCTATGTATAATAAGTAAAAACATCTTGGTAATTTCTGCAATATATCAAAATACTCTAATTACAATGTGCCAAATTGCCAAATACTTACCAATAGAAGATGAATATTAATTTATCTGTAATTGGATATTTTTATCAGCTATAAATTTTACTATCAACACAAATGAATAGTTACCTAGATTGCCTTTTATTTGGTGTAAACCATCACAGCAAGGTAAGTAAATCTCTTGCAACAGTGCTTTTTGTACTATTGTGGAAAAAGGATAAGAAGAAGAGCAAATTGTGAAGACTTGAGAGGTTTGTCATTTTAAGGGGCTGGGTGTTTGCTCATCTCAACTAATTTGCAGCAGCGATCGCAGTAGCTCGGTTTTTATACCTTGATTCCTTAACGCCATTGTTGTTGCGGTGCAGATCGCAGGTTTTATAGAGTAGAAGCGATGGAAACCCCTGTATAAGATTTGTTTGCTCTATTTTCACCCTTGGCGTTGCTTGCTGTTTATTAGAGTGTTAGGCTGAGATTTTCTGGCTAAACACCTGTATAAGCTGTTACCCAGAAAAAGTCTGGCTATTACTCCGATTTTGGTAGTGAGAGAAAGGATTTGGTCATGGCAAGAGATGAGGCTTATCGTGAAGCAGAGCAGCGTATTGAAAAGGCACGGCGAGAGGGAGCAGTAGAACTAAATCTCAGCAATATGAAACTTACTGAGATACCAGAGGCGATCGCATCTTTGACTCAGTTGCAAGAGATGAACCTCAGCAACAACCAACTGACCGAACTGCCAGAAGCGATCGCATCCCTGACTCAGTTGCAAAATCTTGACCTCTCCGACAACCAATTGACCCAACTGCCAGAAGCGATCGCATCCCTGACTCAGTTGCAACAGCTTTACCTCCACAATAACCAACTGAGCGAACTGCCAGAAGCGATCGCATGCCTAACTCAGTTGCAAACGCTTTACCTTTCTGACAACCAATTGATAGAACTGCCAGAGGCGATCGCATCCTTGACTGGGTTGCAAGTGCTTCACCTTTGCAGCAACCAATTGACCCAACTGCCAGAAGCGATCGCATCCCTGACTCAGTTGCAAGTTTGCTTTTGATTGGTTTATACAGTTCGTGTGCCAGCTGCCAGAAGCGATCGCATCCCTGACTCAGTTGCAAGTGCTTCACCTCCGCAGCAACCAACTGACCGAACTGCCAGAAGCGATCGCATCCCTGACTCAGTTGCAACAGCTTAACCTCGACAACAACCAATTGACCACACTGCCAGAAGCGATCGCATCCCTAACTCAGTTGCAACAGCTTTACCTCAACAAGAACAAACTGACCGAACTGCCAGAAGCGATCGCATCCCTCACCCAGTTGCAAGAACTTGACCTTTCTGGAAACCAATTGACGGTAATCCCAGAAAGCCTAAGACAACTTTCAAAACTTTTTAGACTAAATATATTCAACAACAAACTCCAATTTCTTCCTCATTGGATTGGCAATTTGCATTCACTCAATCAACTCGCGATTGGAGAGAACAGGTTTATAAACTTGCCAGACTCGTTAAATTCTCTAGAAGGCTGTGAAAATCTCACGTGGCTAGATTTAGGAGACTCTGGAGGAACAGGAATTCCACTTAAAAAACTTCCAGATTGTATCCGTAGACTTAAAAAATTAACAGAACTCATTGCTGGTTTTTGTGAATTGGAGTCAATCCCCAACTGGATTGGGGAGTTGACTAATTTAGAAAGACTTGAGTTATACAACAATCAAATCATCGACTTACCAGTATCCTTAGAAAAGTGTCTTCACTTAAACGAACTCGATCTCAAAGACAATCCCCTCAACCCTGACATTGCTGCGGCATACGAACAGGGACTTGATGCTGTCCTGCAATACCTACGGGCAAAGGCAGAAGAACAAATAACACTAAATGAAGCCAAACTAATCCTAATAGGTGAGGGCGAGGTGGGTAAAAGTTGCCTGCTGGGTGCATTGCGGGGAGATGAATGGGAGGATGGTCGCCCCACGACTCACGGGATTGAAATTAAACCTGTAATCGTCACCGATCCCGACAGTGGCACGAAGATATCACTCAATGGTTGGGATTTTGGCGGTCAACGGGTTTATCGACCGACGCACCAGTTGTTTTTCAGTGCGCCAGCCGTGTATCTCGTTATCTGGAAACCACGGGAAGGCCCCCAGCAGGGCTTTGTCAAAGAGTGGATTACGCTGATCAAAAATCGAGAACCAGATGCAAAGGTGTTAGTCGTCGCAACCCACGGCGGCCCAGGACAGCGACAACCGGATATTGACAGACAAGAAATTCTCGATCAATTCGGCAAAGATACGGTAATCGATTTCTTCCATGTAGACAGCAAACCCAACCAGGATACGACGGATTGCGCTGGTCTTGCAGAATTAAAAGATACTATTGCTCGTGTCGCTGCATCTCTTCCCGAAATGGGGCGTTCCGTTCCCGCAAAGTGGCAACGGGTGCGGGAAACCTTACAGGTAAGCGACAAAGCCTATCTCCCCTACGATGATGTCATTGCCATCTGCGCTAAAGAGGGAATCGATGAGGAGCAAGCAGAACTGTTCCTTCGCATCTCCCATATATTAGGGCATTTCATCCATTATCATTACGACCCAACACTACGCGATATCGTCATCCTCAAACCCGACTGGCTGGCAAAGGCGATCAGCTTCGTGCTAGATGATGAAACGACACGCAAACGCAACGGTTTGGTGGAGTTTGAGCATCTTAGCCAGTTGTGGAGCCATCCGCCATTTGCAGGTGAATAAGGCTACCCCTCAAAACTGCATCCAATTTTTCTGCGGCTGATGGAACGCTTTGATTTATCCTACAAAGTGGTTTTCGATCCGTCAGAAACTAGCAATACCAGCCTTATTGCTCAACTCGTTCCCGACACACGCCCGGAGTCATTGCCCAATTGGGGAGAACAACCGGAAGCCGGAGACAGACAACAAATACAAATCTGCCGCATTGTGGACAGTCGCGGACAGTTTGCAGTAGCAGAAGGGTTATTTTACCAGTTGATTGTCCGGTTGCACAAATACTCACTGGGACGGGCGAATTACGAAGACAGCATCCACTGGCAACGGGGCTTAATGCTTGACAATGATTACAACGGTCGGGCATTGCTGGAGTATGTTGGCACTGATGTAAAAATCACAGTACGGGCAGCTTATCCTGAAAGGTTTCTGTCCTATCTTACAGAAGAGATTAAATGGCTAGTCGAGAATTTCTGGGAAGGGTTGCGTTGTAATGTGATGGTTCCCTGCATTGCACCTTGCAGCATGAATGCGCCTGGAAACGGACTGTTTGAAGTACAAAAACTAATTGAAAGCAAAAAGAAAAATCGCCATGAGTTCCCATGTCCCATTTCCGGGTGTGGCGAATGGCAAAACATAGATCGACTGCTGAATAACGCGCCGACTGCTCAACCCCCATTGCAAGAAATTGGCATTGAGAAGTTCCAAGACATTATGCAAGAGGGGTTAAACGTCATCCGCCAAGATTTGATTAAGTACGATCATCTAGATCACGCACGCTTTCAGGTATTATCTAACGAGCAACGCACCATTTTAAGCAAGGTCGATCAGCAGTTTGCAGAAATGATGCAGATGCTCACCGATGAAGCGAAAGATGGCCCGCGCCTGTTCAGCTTTAAGCCTATTGAACCAGGATTTTTCGATCGCCCCAAATGGATTAGTGCCAAGTTTCAACTCACCCTTTGGTGCGAACACGCACGTCAGCCACTTCCAGCCTTAAATCCCAACGACAAGAAAAAGGGAGTCTATGAATTAGACTTGCCGCGTGAGTGGTTCACCAAGGCAGTCCCCTATCTCAGAATTTTGACCGGAACCCTAAGCCTAGTCTTACCTGTGGCAGGTTCGGCAACTAAATTTATACTGGATGATACCACCTACAAAGCCATTGAAGAACAACTCGATTTAGGACAGAAAAGCATCGAGTCTACTTTAAAGGGAAGTGATATGGCTTTGGCTGGAAAGTCCAAGAGCGATGCTTCCTTCTTGGAAGGCGATGCAATCCGCGCTCAAGGCTCGATTTTGCGAGAATTACACGCCCTTCTGAAACAAAAAGATCCTAGTTTTGGTGGTCTAGTGCGGGTGCAGAACAAACGCCGTGAATTTCTGTGGGTTCATCCTCAATTTGTCGATGAGTATTAATTTTATGTGAGTTCGACAAGTCTTATTTGACCTCTCCCCCAACCCCTCTCCGACACGGAGAGGGGAGCCAAAAGCTGAATTTTTCGTTGCTCCTCCCTTTCCGTTTCCCAGAGGGAGGCTGGGAGGGAGAGGTTCATCGAACTCACGTTAATTTTATGTGAGTCTCCAACGGAGGCGCACGTTAATTTTCGGGGTGAAATGTTTTGATATCGATTTCGGCTTTGACTACAGTTGGATCATCTGTGCGTTCGATATGAAAACCAAGTTTTTCACAAACTTTTTGCATGGCATAATTATCAACCAAGATATCAGCAGTGATAGTGCTGAGTTGCTCATCTCGACTAACTTGCAGTAAACGTTGCAGTAACTCGGTTCCTATACCCTGACACTGAGAGCGATCGCAAACCACAATAGCAAATTCTGCTTCATTCGTACCATGTATTTTACTTAACCGACCGACTGCCAAGATTTCCCGTGTCTGCGTTTCGGGATTTTGATATTCGACAACTAGGGCTATTTCGCGATCGTAATCAATAAAGCAGATACGTGTTAAGCGTTCATGGGCTACTCTCGACTGGAGCTTAATTAAGTGGAAATAACGAAAATAAACACTTTGCTCTGAGAGTGTCTTGTGAAATTGCACCATCAACGGTTCATCTTCTGGACGGATGGGACGAATGGTAACAGGAGTGCCATCTTTCATCGTCCATTTGCTGACATATTTTGTAGGATAAGGTCGAATCGCTAACTTTGGTAGTTGGTCTTCTTCAACATCTGGTTCATGGAGGATAATCCGTGCATCGAGGGCAATTAATTGTTCAGATGAAGCCAACAACGGGTTAATATCGATTTCCTTAATCCAACGTTGTTCTACAACTAATTGACTAAATACCACCATTAATTGTTCAAGGGCATCCATATCAACACTTTTGCGTCCCCGGACTCCTTTCAACGCTTTGTAAATCTGCGTTTGCTCCATTATGCGCCGCGCTAAAGTGGTATTGAGGGGTGGAAGTGCGATCGCGCGATCGTGAAAAATCTCAACTAGTTGTCCCCCTGTACCAAACAGCAACACCGGGCCAAACTGTGCATCCAGACTACTGCCAATAATCAGTTCATAACCGGCCATTTTTACCATAGGCTGCACAGTTACACCTAAGAAGAGTGCTGAGTGCTGAGTGCTGAGTAATGAGTAATGAGGGTCGTGTTGTAGTTTATCGTGTAAGGATAATTTAATAGCGTTGTAAGCATGTCGTACAGCTTCAGCATCTTTTAGATTTAACTGCACACCGCCAACATCAGTTTTATGAGTGATTATCTCGGAAAAGAGCTTTAAAGCAACTGGATAGCCAATTGTTTCAGCACATTGAACTGCTTCATCCTCACTTTTAGAAACGCAAGTTGCAACCACCGGAATACCATAAGCAGCTAAAATCTGCTTCGATTCAAACTCTGTAAGAATAGTTCGCCCAGCCTGACGGGCTATTTGGATAATTTTTTCCACACAATTACGGTCTGGTATCCCTGAAGCGGAATCAAATACAGGCATTACAGGAGTTTCGTAGATACCGCGCAGATTATAACTAGACTGCCACATATAACTAAATATCCGAGCAGCAGTATCAGGGTAAGGATATGTGGGGATATGGTTACGATTGAGAATCATCTCACCTGCTGCAATATCTGCTCCTCCCATCCAACTAGCAAGGATAGGTTTACCAGCTATCTGTGCATAAGGTTTCAATTGCTCGGCTGTTTGGGTGGGGTCTGTCATTGCTTGAGGAGTGAGAATCACCAATAAACCATCACTATTGGGATCTTTCACAGCAATTTCCAACGCTTTGGTATATCTCTGTGGGTCAGCGTCTCCTAGAATATCAATCGGGTTGCCATGACTCCAATGTGCTGGTAATAGTTGATTCAGGGATGCGCTAGTTTCCTCAGAAATTGGTGCAACTTCTCCACCTGCTGCAATCAAAGCATCAGTAGCAAGTACCCCAGGCCCACCTGCATTAGTTAAAATTGTCAGCCGTGGCCCTTTCGGACGGGGTTGTTTTGCCAGTACCTCTGCCATATCGAACAGGTCAGAGATGCTATTAACGCGCAACACCCCACAACGCCGGAAAGCTGCATCCAGAACTTCATCACTTCCTGTAAGTGCGCCAGTATGGGAAGCTGCTGCTTTGGCTGCGGCTTCAGTCCGACCTGCTTTTATGACAATAATCGGTTTAGTGAGAGCAACTTCTCGCGCTGCTGACAAAAACGATCGCGCATTCCCAATTGATTCCATGTAAATGACAATACTTTTGGTATGCGGGTCATCACCCAGATAGTAAATCAAATCTCCCCAACCCACATCCAGCATTGAGCCAAGAGAAACAAAGGCGCTAAAACCAACGTTTTCCCGAAAACTCCAATCAAGGATAGCAGTGCAAAGCGCTCCACTTTGACTAATGAAGCCGACATTCCCAGGACGCGCCATTGTACTGGCAAAAGTTGCATTTAAACCTGTGCGTGGACTCATTACACCCAAGCAATTAGGGCCAATAATCCGCATTTTGCCACGATGTGCTTGCTCAAGTATTTGCTGTTCTAAAGCGATACCCTCTGCACCAGCTTCTTTAAAACCAGCACTGAGGATAATTGCACCTTTGATACCTGTATCCACACACTCAGCAATAATACCTGGGACTGTTGGTGCGGGGGTGGCAATAACTGCTAAATCCACTAGTTCTGGGACATCAAAGATAGTCGGGTATGCTTTGATTCCCAAGATGCTGTGCCGCTTGGGATTGACAGGGAAAACAGTTCCACCAAAAGGATTGCTAATCAAGTTCCATAGTAGAGTGCGTCCAACACTACCAGCTTTTTCGCTAGCACCAATTACAGCCACACTTTTTGGTGCAAAGATCGCATCAAGGGGATTTGCTTTCTCAGTTCGCAAAATATCATAGGCGCGTTCGCCAGATGACTGGATAGGCTTTTGCATGAGTTGCTGTTACCTGTGGTGGAAATATATTTTAAAGAAGTAAGCTGAAATTTTCGTCTATAATCTGGGTAATTTTTTGTAAAGCGATCGCAACTCCAACTTCAGCAAATGGTGATAAGTAGCAACCTAATTCAAAGTTTACGCCTGGTACTTTTATCCACCAAGCTGGTGGACAACGATTATAAAGGGCTTGAGTGAGAGCTAAGAGCGATCGCGGATCAGCTGTATGTCCAGCAATCATTTTGAAAGATTCAGGTGAAAGCAATTGTACCTGTACCTGAGAACTTTCAGAGGTGAAACAAGCATCGATAAAGATTGCCAAATTAGCATGGGCTAAAGCTTCAGCCAGTTCGGGGGTGAGTTGATGGACAGCCAAAGATTTCACTTTTGATAGATGCAACGCCTTAGCTACTCGTTGCCCAATGCCATCATCACTACGCAATTCATTACCGTAACCAATGGCGATCGCTTCCGCCGGAGCGTAGCCCATCGCATTAAAATTCATACTTTTTAGCTGTCCAACACTATTCTGAAATTAGAGACAAAACTTGAGGAACTTGTGAGGAGATAGAGAAGCTTGGCAGAAATGCTCACAAGTTCCTCAAATTCTTTTTCTAATTTCAAGATAAAGATGCCCAACTATTGCATTAATTAGCTTGAAAATTTGTGAAGCAACAAATACAGGTTAAGCAAAAGAGATAGGCATCTGCCAAAAGTAGTGAAAATTTTTTGAACTTGGAATTGCTTAGGAGCTACACACCATGAGTACCATTGTTCAACCTCAAAGAGAATTTAATTTTTTTGATTTCTGGGATAGTTTTTGTCGCTGGATTACTAGTACAGAAAATCGGATTTACATCGGCTGGTTTGGTGTATTGACGATTCCCACCTTGTTGGCTGCCACCATCTGTTTTATTTTGGCTTTTATTGCCGCTCCCAGCGTAGATATGGATGGCATCCGTGAGCCAATCATGGGTTCACTGATGGATGGTAATAATTTAATTACAGCCGCAGTTGTACCGACCTCTGCTGCCATTGGTTTGCACTTTTATCCCATCTGGGACGCAGCATCAATGGATGAATGGCTCTACAATGGTGGGCCATATCAATTGATTGTGCTGCATTTTCTCATTGGTATTTGGTGCTATCTAGGGCGATTTTGGGAACTCAGCTATCGTTTGGGAATGCGCCCCTGGATAGCAATTGCCTATTCTGCACCCGTCATTGCCGCTACTTCCGTGTTGTTAGTTTATCCCATTGGCCAAGGTAGTTTTTCTGATGGTTTACCTTTGGGAATCACTGGAACTTTCCACTTTATGTTGGCTTTCCAAGGTGATCACAATATTCTTATGCACCCGTTTCACATGTTGGGTGTAGCAGGTATATTCAGTGGCGCACTATTTAGTTCTTTACATGGTTCTTTGGTGACTTCAACACTCATTCGTAAGACCGATGAAAATGAATCAATTAATGCCGGATATAAGTTGGGTCAACAGAAAGTCACCTACAAGTACTTAGCAGGACACTCTAGCTTTTTGGGACGGTTGTTGATTCCTATCTTTGCTAGTAAAAATCATCGTGCTTTCCATTTATTATTAGCAGCATTCCCAACGATAGGTATTTGGTTTGCAGCGATGGGTGTATGTTCGATGGCGTTTAATATCAATGGGTTGAACTTTAATCATTCCATCTTAGATAGTCGGGGTGAAGTAATTAGAACCAACGCTGATATACTGAACCGTGCCAATCTGGGTATAAATGCAATGCACGCTCCTAATGTCCATAATTTTCCTTTAGTTTTGTCTAGTGGTCAACCTATTCCAGTTAGTTAAAGATTGCATTCATCCATTTTTATAGTGGTTTTAAGCCTGCCTGTAATTCTGACATTAGTCAATATGATGGGCAGGCTTTTCATTAGATTACTCTACTATCAATGGGTAGTGATAAGTCACGCGACCATTCATTCCAAGAGCCAAAATAATTTCTGGCAGAAATTCCTGCCTCTTCAAGGGCTATTAATGTATTAGCAGCCCTTGAACCCTTAAAGCAGTAAATATACACAATGGACTCTGAAGTAATACCTACTGAGTTACAAATTTCTCGGATTTCATCTGGCGATCGGAACGTGGGGATTTCCGATTCAGAATCCATTAGACGATGCCATTCTAACCATACAGCGTTAGGGATTCTGCCTTTGCGAGGACAAAAATCAGGATGGTAGGGAGAAGAACTCAACCCAAGCCATTCGTTGCGATCGCGCACGTCTAATTTAATAATTGCTGGATTGTCAATTGCTTCCAACATCTCTGCGGTAGTCACCATCATATCAGCATTGGGATGCAATCTAAATATGCTGCTTTCACGTAATGGTACTTCATCGGTAGTAGGTAATCCTGCGTTGAGCCATGCTCTATATCCTCCATGTAAAATAGATACCTGAGCGCAACCCAAATACTTCAGTAAAAAAGCTGCTCGGCAAGATTGACCATAACCTCTATTTAAGGCATCTTCGTACACAATTAACCGTTCTGCACCCGATATTCCCAGCTTGCTCATAATTTCTGCAAAATACTCTTGTAATTCCTTTAATCCTGCTGGGGAGGAATCCTCTAAGAGATAGGTGAAAAAATCTCTAATATTTAGGGATTGAGGAATATGAGAAATAGCATAATCTTCGGGGCTTCGCGTATCGATAATGGCAGCCTGTGACGACTTTTCTGCTGACAGTGACGTGAGTTCTTGAGGAGAAATGAGGAGTTTTGTATTCACGCTTTCATGCTTATGTTATCCTACTATTAGGCATTATCGCGCCCGATAGATTTGCATTTTGGAATGGAAATCACAGAAGAAGAAATGTTAAATGTTACGAGAGAACTTTTGAGGCTGTGTTGTTTTCAAGCAAGAATTCTGAATAGATTAATCTCGCCAAACTTCATTTACAATATTCCCATCTTTCCCAACTAATTGAATATGCAAAGGCATTTGTCCGGCTGCATGCGTTGAACAACTCAAACAAGGGTCAAAAGCTCTGATTCCCGCTTCAACACGGTTTAACATCCCTTCAGCAATTTCTGAACCGTGAATAAAATGTCGGGCAATTTGCGCGACTGTACGATTCATTGCTAGATTATTCTGACCTGTGGCAATTACTAAATTTACTTTTTGAAGTAAGCCATTCTCATCAACTTGATAATGGTGAAATAATGTCCCACGTGGTGCTTCACTTACACCCACTCCTTCTAATTGATTAATGCCAGCATCAGCACGCAATTTTTTAGACATTAAATCTGGATCATCTATCATAATTTCTATGCGTTCAATGCAAGCCAGAATTTCAATTAACCGGGCATAGTGATAGAAAAATGATGAAGTGACAGTGCCTTTACCTCTACCTCTAAATTCTCTCAATTCCTTATCAGCTAAAGGTGTACCAATATGACTGCAAATATTCAGACGTGCTAGCGGCCCCACCCGATAAATACCACTATCTAAACGACAATGGTCGCTCTGGTCAGGATAACCTAAAGGACGATAATAAGGAGATTTTAAATAAGAATCTGGTTGAACTGCTTCACCAATAAATTCTTGATAATCAGTTGCATCGAGTTTATCAGCAATAATATTTCCAGCGCTATCTACAAAACGAATATGTCCGTCGTAGTTCTCCCACAAACCATCAGGAGTAACTAAACCCATAAATAAGCTAGGAAAATTCCCGAAGGTTTGCACTTCTTTTTGATAATCATTGAGTAAGCCTTTAAATCTACCCAGTGCATCTAATATTGTGGTGCGTGCTTCCGGGATGCGGTTCTGAATATGGATGCGTCCTTCTTGGGATAAGGGTTCACGGACACCACCAGGAACCGCCCATGATGGATGTATTTTTCGCCCACCTAATTGTTCAATAATTTCTTGTCCAAATTGACGTAAGCGGATTCCGCCACGCGCTAGTTCTGGTTCAGCTGCAATTAATCCAAATACATTGCGTTTTTGGGGGTCGCTATCCATCCCTAATAATAAATCTGGGGCGCTGAGGTGGAAGAAACTCAGGGCGTGGGATTGGATAATTTGTCCCAAGTTCATCAAACGGCGCAATTTTTCCGCAGCTTTGGGAATTGTAACAGCAAGGATGCGATCGCCTGCCTTTGCTGATGCTAACAAATGACTCACCGGACAAATCCCACAAATACGCGCCGTAATTCCTGGCATTTCCCAGAGGGGACGACCTTCACAAAACTTTTCAAAACCACGAAATTCTGTGACATGAAAGCGAGCATCGCTTACTTGTCCTGTATCATCCAGATAAATACTGATTTTGGCGTGTCCTTCAATTCGTGTAACCGGATCGATGATGACTTTTTTCATAACTATCTCAATTTGGGATTTTAGATTTTAGATTAACCCCGTTAATTCATTCATGGACTTGTACCATTCTTAAATTTTGGATTTTCAATCTTCAATCCAAAACCCAAAATTTCAAATCTAAAATTCGGTCAACCGCTACACGAAGTGTCATAGATTCCTTTAGCTTCTGGATATTCATCGCAATATTCTTCAAGGGCTGTTTTCACGACTTTCTCTGCTCGTTGATGTGCTATCTCGGCTTGTAATTCCTCAATGGCATCCCAAGCAACAGCACATTCTTCTGAATGGATGCCTTTATGATCGCAAATGTCACGAGCTTTTTTAATTTCTTCCTGAAGTTGTTGTTCTAGTAAAATAGTGTGGGGTTGCTGAAGAAAGTTACTATTAGCTAGAATGTCAACGAGGGAAATGATACCCAGTAGTTCGCCCTGAATAACAGGTGCTCTTTGCAAATTATGGTCAGCAAATAATCGCGCTATGTATTCTAAGCCAAGGTCAGGATTGACGACGATACAAGGCTTGGTCATCACTTCATGAACACGCACGCTACAAGGATCTTTACCATAAGCAATCACTTTATAGACAATATCCTTTTCAGTAATCATGCCGTAGGCGTCTTGTTCATGGCGACGATCTACAACCAGCGCTTTCCAGTCCCTTGTTCTTAAGAGTTTGACTGCTTCCGCCACTGTTGCGGAACTACGAATAGTGGCAACATCTTTAGTCATAATGTCAGATGCTTTCAACATAATGCTCTCCAAATTTATAATAAAGCTAATGCTATACGGGTTTATTGAAGAATAATTCAGAAATTAGTATCAATCAGTTGTACAGAATAACTTCTGACTACTGAATTCTGTTTCGATAAAGGCTAAAAATGTGATCTTTCTAGCTGTTGTTGCGATTTATTAGCCCTATTTTGCAACCGCATCCATTTAAAAGCAGTAATGTTTAATAATAAACCCACAAAAAATAACAAGACCATCAAGGCTATCTGATACCAGAGAAGTGGCTGGACAAATAAATCTAAAATCACGTGTAGTAAGTTCATAATGCTGTAAAAGACAGTTAAGCCAAAATGCATGATTCGATAACGCTTTGAATCCGTAAAAGCAGTGGCAATAATTGCCAGCATTGGGAGCACAAAAAAGCCCAACATCAACCACATAATTTCAGAAATATCATTGATAGTTGTAGCTTTTTGAGATTCGACAACAGGTAATCCGTGAAAAAGCGGTATTAAATTTAGTTGTGTATGGAACAATGTTCCTAGTAGAAATACTGTCCAAATAGCAATGATTCTTTCCCGATAATTAACTGCCATAACTATGATTGCGTCTAAAATTGTTTTGTAATTCAATACCTTCAACTTAGATAAAGAATTTGAGTAACTTGTGAAGTTAACCAAACTTGATAAATTCACGTCCTTCTAGTTGTGGTTTTTCTCCCCTTAAAAGTGGCTCTAACACTGCTTTAATCCGAGTTGCATCAGGTGGACAACCTGGTAAATAAATATCAACTGGCACTATTGTATGCACTGGTATCACCCGATCTAGTAGGGTTGGTACAATACCAGGCTCATGAGGAATTGTGGCGTGAATATTTGCGGCTTCGATGTAACAACGCTGAAGAACAGGTTCGGCACTACCTAAAGGGTTGCGTAAAGCAGTAACATTACCAGTGACAGCACAATCGCCAAAAGAGACAAGGATGTGCGATCGCTCTCTCACCTTCCGAATGGTTTCCAAGTGCTCCTCATTGGCTACTGCACCTTCAACTAACACCACATCCACTCCTTGAGGATATTCTTTGGTATCAGCGAAGGGACTATAAACTAAATCTACCTGTCCTGCTAAATCAATTAGCCATTCATCCAAATCCAGAAAAGACATGTGACAACCAGAACAGCCGCCTAGCCAAACCGTTGCTAATTTTAAACGAGCCATTTTCTTTTTTTTTTTTGAGGGTGATAGGGATGAACTTTGACCTTATAACTCAAGACTTTAGTGCAACTTCTTGCCATTCCTGCACGATATATTGAGGTATTGAAAGATTAATGAAGTGTTGTCTATCTACAGGTATACCAATCAACAAATCTTCAGTTGGTAATTGAGGCAAAACATTCTTGAAGTCATACTGACCGATGGTTGGTGCTGGTGCTTCATCTAGGAAAATATCGGGAGCAGTCAATACTTTACCTGTATCACTAGTAATCTTTAGAGGTAAAGGATGGGCTAGTTCCTGAGAACCAGGAAATCCCACCAACCGGAGACTTATTGAAGATATTTTATTGCTATTAGAATGAACTCGCTTAAACAAGACAACCTGCCAATAATTTCCTAATTCATCATTTAATTTTTGCTGTGAGCGATAAACGATTTCTCCTGGCGCATCTTCTAATTGAATAACAGTAGCAATCACCTGTTGAGATGTGAACGTTGCTAAACCCAGATATATATATATTGTTAATATTGCTAGCAATAAGAGCCACCAAAAGATTTTTAAGATGCGGCGTAACATGAGGTTTACCTCGTTGTGCTAATTCATGAACAGTAGCTAAACAAGCCATTGTTGTTTTTCCCGTGCTGTGACTAGGAAATCAAGTTTGGCGCGATTGTGTTTCATTTCTCCGACGCTTGATCCTTTGTCAAAAAGCGCACCTGTAGGGCAAGCATTAATGCATTTCCCACAGGAAGTACAAGTATCTGAGGTTCCCCAAGGCTGATTCAAATCAGTGATTACATGAGAATTTGTCCCCCTACCAGCCATATCCCAAGTGTGCGCTCCTTCAATTTCGCCACAAACACGCACGCAACGAGTGCAAAGAACACAACGGTTATGGTCAACGCCAAAGCGATGGTGAGAAATATCGACTTTGCGATCGGGGAAATGGTAATCCAATCGCACATGATCCATACCCATCTCAATGGCCAAGTCTTGCAATTCGCAATTATCATTAGCTACGCAAACTGAGCAAATGTGATTGCCTTCAGCAAATAGCATTTCTATGATTGTGCGACGATATTTTTGCAAGCGATCGCTATTTGTCTCAACTTCCATACCCTCAGTAACTTTGGTCACACAAGCAGGTTGAAGTTTATTACTACCAGCAATTTCTACTAAACAAAGCCGACAAGCCCCTACATCTCCAACTCCTTCTAGGTGACACAAAGTCGGAATGTGAATCCCTGCATCCTGTGCCGCTTGGAGAATAGTTTCTTCCTCACGAGCGCTGATTAATTGCTCATTGATTGTTAAAGTTTTTACGACCATTTTTTACTCGTCTTTGTTAATAAACAACAACCAACTTTGCATCCCTCTGCGTTTTAATTAACTAATCAAAGCCAAATACTCATCACGGAAGTAATGTAAGGTACTAAATACCGGATTAGGTGCAGACTGACCAAGACCGCACAAGCTAGTATGTTTCACCATGTCACATAGTTCTTCCAGCAATTCCAAATCAGCAAAAGATGCCTTACCTTCACTAATCTTTGTCAACAATTTATACAACTGCACCGTCCCTACCCGACAGGGAATGCACTTACCACACGATTCGTCCATGCAAAACTCCATGAAGAAGCGGGCGACATCCACCATGTTGGTAGTTTCATCCATGACAATCATCCCACCGGAACCCATCATCGAACCCAGTTGAGTGAGTGATTCATAATCTACCGGACTATCAAAAGCTGCTGCTGGAATACATCCTCCAGAAGGGCCACCAGTTTGGACTGCTTTTACCACACCGCCATCTGGTACACCACCGCCCATTGCTTCCACAATTTGCCGCAGTGAAGTTCCCATCGGTACTTCTATTAAACCTGTGTTACGGATTTTGCCAGCTAGAGCGAAAACCTTTGTGCCTTTGCTCTTTTGAGTGCCGATATTAGCAAACCATTCAGCCCCTTTGCGAATAATGGGTGCAACATTCGCGTAAGTTTCAACGTTATTAATTAAGGTTGGATAGCCCCATAAACCAGACTCAGCAGGATAAGGCGGACGGGGATGAGGAGTACCGCGTTTACCTTCAATAGAAGCCATTAAAGCGGTTTCTTCACCACAGACATAAGCACCAGCACCGATACGAATATCAATTTTAAAATCAAAGTGAGAGTCGAAAATTTGTGTGCCTAGAATGCCAAGGCGTTGTGCTTGACGAATGGCAATTTGCAGACGATTGATGGCAATGGGATATTCTGCCCGAATGTAAATGTAGCCTTGGTTTGCGCCGATAGAGTATCCTGCGATCGCCATTCCTTCCAAAACGCGATGAGGATCACTTTCTAGTACACTGCGATCCATAAACGCCCCTGGATCTCCCTCATCAGCATTGCAGATTACAAATTTGCGATCGCTCCGGTCATTATAGGCATCACTTTTTGCTTTAGCAACTGTTGCCCATTTTAAACCTGTAGGATAACCAGCACCACCACGTCCCCGTAAACCGCTGCGGCTAATAGCATCTACTACTTCGCTAGGAGTCATCTCCCGTAAAACATGGTAAAGCGCTTGATAACCGTTGGCAGCAATATAAGATTGAATGCGTTCTGGATCGACTTTGCCACTGTTTTCTAAAACAATTGGCATCTGGGATGTAAAAAATGGATGTGTTAAATCACCCTGTTGGACTGTTGTCTCTCCTCCATTGATAGCGGTGATAATTGATGGTGCATCATCAGGTGTAACTTTCTCATACAATTTGCTATGTGGAGATTGCTTAGAGTCCTCCCCAGTCCCCATTGCCCAATCCCCAGTTCCCAGTTTTTCCACCTGTACTAATGGCCCTTGACAGCATAAACGCATACAGCCAACGCCACGAACTTCTACTTTTTCTGTCAAATTATCTGCTGTTACAGCCTCTTCTAGACGCTGTTTGACAACTTGTGAATTCGCAGACAGACAACCAGCAGCAACACAACAGCGAATTTGCACAAGTTTCTCTGAAGCACGTTCTTTTTGGGCAATTTCAATTAATTCAGGTAGATCCATCTTGCAACCATCCTTTGATGCGATCAAGGACTGATTCAGCAGTTTGATTGCCTAAAACAGTGCCATCAAATACTACAGCAGGCGCAATTCCACAAGCACCCAAACATCTTGCTGTTAGCAGTGAAATTTGACCATCTGCTGAAGTTTCACCAGCGTGAATGTGGACAGACTTTTCTAAATTTGCCAGGATAGCTGGAGCGCCTTTGACGTAACAAGCTGTACCTGTACACACCACACAGGTATGTACACCACTAGGAGCAAGTGAAAACAAATGGTAGAACGTGGCAACGCCATAAACTCGACTAGGTGGCAGCTTGAGATTGTGAGCAACGTAAATTAATACATCGTTTTCTAAATAGCCAAAAATCTCTTGCGCTTTATGCAATATCTCAATGAGTGCATCCTGTTGATACTGATAGCGTTTTATAGTTGCATCCAGCATCTTAAAGCGCTGATCACCGCGAGTTGCTGAGGGTGCTTTTGGCATATTGTTAATTTTAACAGCAGATGCTGAATTCATCGTTTGAGCCTCTTGTCTCTTCAGGATGTTGCGAGTCTCACAGTTAAGATGATAAAAAAACAATTTGAGAAACTTGTGAGGACAGTTAAGTAAATTTTCGGCGTTGCTGGATGAAGGTACAATTAATCACACTCCAGACACAGAGGGAAAATTATTAAGAAAGGCAGAGGGCAGGAGGCAGGAGGGAATGCTGCCTCCTGCCTTCTTCAAATTTCGGGACTAATATCTAAATTTCACTCTAGTTATCAATAGTAATAGCTGATAACTAACGATGCATAATACCAAAGTTAGATCCTCACAACTTCCTCAGTTTTTTGAATTAACCTCAACATATAGCCGAAACAGGGTTAGAAAGTGAGGCAGAGGACAGTATTGTATTATTTATACTTTCTGCCCTCTGCCTCCTTCCTTTGTTTCTTGTTGAGGAGTTATGACGATGCAAAAACGACTTGGCATTCTTACCAGTGGTGGCGACTGTCCTGGACTCAATGCTGTAATTCGGGCAGTTGTAAACCACGCTACTCTTACATATAACTGGCAGGTAGTGGGTATTCCTTATGCGACTAGAGGGCTTTTAGAGAAAAAGGCAATTCCTCTGAGCATACATGGTCTAGACCTACGTGGTATTGATCCCTTGTTAAATATGGGAGGCACAATTCTGGGTAGCATTAACAAAGGAGATACTCTGGCTCATGTTGACGAGATTGTTGCAGGCTATCATGCTTTAGAACTAGCTGCCTTGATTGGTATTGGTGGAGATGGCAGTTTAGCAATTCTCAACGAACTGCAAAGCAAAGGAAACTGGCAGTTCATCGCCATTCCGAAAACAATTGATAATGATGTAGGCAAGACAGAAAGAGTAGTTGGGTTTGATACTGCGGTCAACACAATTGTTGATGCCCTAAATCGTTTGACATTTACAGCGGCTAGTCACGATCGCGTGATGATTGTCGAAGTCATGGGACGGAAAGCAGGTCACTTAGCACTGCACTCTGGCATTGCAGGCGGTGCGGATGTGATTTTGATTCCCGAAATTCCCTACACAATAAAAGGTGTGTGCGAGCATTTGGCAGAATTACGCGATCGCTGGGGACGCAGATTTGCAATTGTAGTCGTGGCGGAAGGCGCTCAAATGCTGGGGTGGCGTGGTGCTTCTCGCTACTACGATGAACGCTACCGTGAAGGCTTCGCTTTGGAATGTCTAGCGATGAAAAATGTGCGCGATCGCATGGGTTTAACTAATGTAATTTTAATGGTGCCATTTTGTCGTACTCCCGAAGAAGGTCGGCGCGTGCTATCCGAGATGGCGAAGCATGATTTGGTGCGGGGAGAAAACAGTTTGCAAGTCTATGTGATGTGTGAGTTACCAAGTAATGTGCAATTGGCAGATGAGTTTTGTGAAATCTTTGATGGGTTCTCAATTGGCTCGAATGACTTGACACAATTGATATTAGGAGTAGATAAAGATTCTGAATTAGTCGCGCATTTATTTGATGAGCGTAATGAAGCTGTGAAGCGGATGATTGCCAAAGCCATAGCCACAGTTAAAAAGCACGGACGCAAAATAGGGATTTGTGGACAAGCACCCAGTGACTATCCAGAATTTGCTCAATTTTTGGTTGAGCAAGGTATTGATTCTATCAGTCTTAACCCTGACTCTGTACTGAAAACTCTTTTAGAAATAGCAAGTACGGAAAGTCAAGAAGGCAGAAGGAAAATCTCAGCAACAATTCAACGGACATCATATTTGTCGCGAGTAAGGTTAGCGGAGCCTCTTAATAAACATTCCCAGCCGGAGACTGGGAACGAATGCTTCTACTTTATTGGGTGTTCTCTGTATTAACCACCTGCAACAGCTGGGACAATACTTACTTCATCGCCATCTTTAAGAGTTGTGTTGATACCATCTAAATGGCGGATATCTTCGCTATCGACGTAAAAATTTACAAACCGACGTAATTTACCTTGTTCATCGCATAAGCGCGATTTAATCCCAGGAAAGCTTTTTTCTAAGGATTCCAACAATTCCGCAATTGTGCTACCACTGGATTCTAGAGTAGCTTGATTATTGGTAAAACTTTGAAGAGTCGTAGGAACTAAAACTTTTACAGCCATAGAAGTAAAAAGTGAAGAATCAAGAATGAGGATTCAGGAGCTAGGAATAAGTTAAGAGTAAAGAGTTATGAATAAAAAAACTCATAACTCATAACTCCTAACTAAACGAGGACTTGTTGCCATTCCAAGCGATCGAGAGTACGCGATCGCTCTAGCGCACGTTCAAAACTATCGAGTTTGGCGTCAATAGTCAAGGGTTCACCAACGTAGCCTTGGATTGCTTCTTGGGTTTTCAGACCATTGCCAGTGATGTAAATCACGGTAGTTTCATCTGGATCAATCTTGCCAGCTTCTACCAGTTTTTTCAGCACGGCCACAGTTGTTCCACCAGCCGTTTCTGTGAAGATACCTTCGGTTTCTGCCAGCAGCTTGATGCCATCAATAATTTCGGCATCATTGACTGATTCAATATTACCACCAGTCTTCTGAGCTAACTCCACAGCATAAATGCCATCTGCTGGGTTGCCGATCGCCAGCGATTTAGCAATTGTATTCGGTTTAACTGGCTTAATAAAGTCGCGTCCTTCTTTGAAGGCTTGGGCGATGGGTGAACAACCTTCAGCTTGAGCGCCGCTAAAACGAACACTCTTGTTTTCTACCAAACCAACTTCTATAAATTCTTGGAAACCCTTATAAATTTTGGTAAATAATGAACCAGATGCCAAAGGAGCAACAACATGATCCGGTAGTTCCCAGCCTAGTTGTTCCGCAACTTCAAAACCTAACGTCTTAGACCCTTCAGAGTAGTAAGGACGCAGATTGATATTGACAAAACCCCAGCCATGTGTATTAGCAACTTCTGAACAGAGGCGATTTACTTGATCGTAGTTGCCCTTGACAGCCATGAGGGTGGGACTGTAGATTAGGCTACCTAGAATTTTACCGGCTTCTAAATCTGCGGGGATGAACACACAGCAATCTAAACCGGCGTGAGCTGCGATCGCAGCTGTAGAATTTGCCAAGTTACCAGTGCTAGCGCAAGAAACAGTAGTGAAACCCAATTCTCGCGCTCTCGATAGAGCAACTGATACCACCCGATCCTTAAAGCTCAGGGTGGGCATATTCACGGCATCATTTTTTATATAAAGCTTATTTAGACCCAGGCGACGGGCAAGACGATGGGAACGAACCAAGGGAGTCATACCCGTTCCCACATCTATAACATTGTCAGTTGCGACAGGCAAAAAGGGACGGTAGCGCCAAATGGAGTTGGGCCCAGCTTGAATTGTTTCACGAGTGACAGTCAGACGTAGGGCGTTGTAGTCGTACTTGACTTCTAACGGGCCAAAACATAACTCACAAACATTACTGGCTTTGAGTTCGTATTCCGCACCACATTCTTTACACTTTAAGGCTTGAAAGTAGGCAGTGCTGCTTTGGGTTTGGGTTTGGGTTTGGGTTTTGATTGCCTGAGTCATAAACTAGCTTTCCCTGTTTGTCTGTCGACTGTCGCCTGATAGTAACACGAGTAAAAATACCAGTCAAACATACCCGACAATTTTTGTCGGGTATGTTTGGTATTGAAAGGAATGATTATTGTAAAACTTTAACATCAGTAATCCCTACATTTAGTATTTACACTTATGCATCTAATGTTATAAAAAAAGAAAATAGCTTCAACTACTCAGCATTAACACGGCTAAATAATATGATTAAATTGCATTTTAGTCATGCCTAATTTGCATTTATTTAAATTACTATCTCATTTAAGTAATCTAGATCACCTAGTTAACTTTCAATTTTTTTATCTAAACGACTCTATTGAGCAGTATGTCTTTCTGATGGAAAAGACGTAAAAGTATTTTCAGATATAAGTTTTAGTGTTTTTAGCGCCTGAGTTAAACCACTAAAATTTTTATGTGTGTTGCCAAAATAAAGTTACTTTTTCAACTTTGATGCACTCATTCATAGCTAGATAAGTTACTTATTTATACGGAAGATTTTTTTTGCTGTAAAAGCTACATTGCTATTTACATCAACAACCTAGCAAAATACAGTAATAAATTACACATATTTGCGATTGCCAGCCTTGAGTCTCAAGGGTAAGCGTAAAACAAGTAGACAAATTATTTCTGGTTATTGCCTCAATATAATTTTCAAGGAGTGTCAATAATTTCACTCCTTAAATATACATTCCCGAAATGTTGAAGTTTTGGGCAGCTATAGTCGGTAATTCTTTAAGGAATTGCCGAACTTTATCCTGTCTCAAAATCCAAGATCCAAGTTCAGCAAACAAACAAACTACTTTTATGGTAAACCGAAATAAATCTGTCAACAAGCAGCGTAAACTTTACCAATCTCTAGTAGCAACAGCATTATTAACTGGTAGCTTTTTCCAATTCATCGCACCTGTATTAGCTGACGGAACTACTGCGGGTACATCTATCAGTAACACCGCAACAGCAACCTACGAAGATCCCAACAGTCCAGGGACAACAATTAATTCCACTTCTAACACTGTCATTGTCACCGTAGCAGAGGTAGCTGGTATTACCGTCACTGCGTCTGGTGTCACAGATGCCACTTCTAGCCCTACCAATACAACAGTTCAGGTTGGCGACTTACTCATTTACACCTACACCTTAACCAACGTAGGTAATGATCCAACCAGATTCCACATTCCTAACCAAGCTACAACAACTGGGCCGGGTACAGTTTCTGGCACATTACCAGATGGTGGTACAGTTAATAACCTGCAATATAGTACCGACGGGGGTCAAACTTGGATAAATATTCCCCAAGGTGGTGTAGATACACCCTCAGTTCCGGTTGGTGGTACTGTGTTGGTGCGCGTACCAGTTACCGTCCAGAATGGCGCTCAAACCAACGACGTAATTACTGTTACTCTTGGTAACACTCCTGGTGATGCCCAAAACCAACTGCGGAGTCCTGATGGTGGTGACGTGTTCACCGTAGATAACGACAATGGTGGTGCTGTTGGTGAGGTAGATGGCGTACCAGTTAACGGTACACGGGAGGCTAGCGCCACCGAGCAAATTCAGGTTGGTTTAACGGTGAAGACCTACACCTTAGCCACCATTCTTAAGATTCGCAGTGGCTATAACAATGCTGGTACCACTGCAATTACAGATGACAAGTTGACTTACGATTTGAGTTTGCGAGTTGAGTCCAACGATCCCACAGGACAGGGAATTATACCAGCAGCTTTGACCGGCACAAGCATCAATGTTAATGGTGCTGCTAGCACCCATATCTTGGTTTCTGATGCGATTCCTGCGGGTACAGATTTGGCAATAGCACCAACTGCGCCTCCTGGTTGGCAAACTGTCTATACCACCACTCCAATTGGAACTAATGCGAATACAGCGAGTTGGACTACGACAGCACCACCCTTGGCCTCAGTCACCCGCGTTGGTTTTATCAATAATTCAGCAATCATTACTTCCATCGCTCCTGGTACAACGGTGAATGGCTTCTCGATTCAGCTAGCCATTGAATCAACTGCAACTTCACCCTTAACCGTCGCTAACATTGCCCAATTATTTGGTCAAACACCCAGCAGCAATCTCCCAGTCTACGACGAATCTGGCGACCAAAATCCTAGCAACTACAGTGGTCCACCAGGGAATATGACACCTCCTGGGGTTACAGATACCACCGGGGATGGTATTCCCGATACTCTATTGGCTGGCGACGTTGATGATGGCTATATTGGTACTCCAACAGCTCCGGAAACTGGAACTGACACAGGTAACAACAACACTGGTGATGGTACACCAGGAGGTGAGGCCAACGTCTTCACACTGCAAGCACCTGTTGCTTCAGCAATATTCAACGGCCCGCAGAATGCGCCGGATGCCACTGGGCCATCGGGTGGAACCGACGATGACTTCACCAACAAATCTTCTCTGGTTCCTGCTGGTACCGCACCTGGTAGTTTACTCGATCCTCAATCAGTTGGCTTCACTAACACAGTTAAAAACAGTGGTACTGACCCAGGCGTTTTGAAGCTAGAGCCAACACCACCAACAGTTCCAGGAGATTTACCAAATGGTACGAAGGTGACTATTACCTATAATAGTCAGTCTGCTGTTTATACCTACAATAATGGAGCGTTTACAGGACCAGTTACACCAATAACCATTCCCAACTTTGCTCCTAATGCAACTCTCAATTATGGTGTAGAAGTTGATTTACCTCCAGATACGCAGTTATCGACTGATATTAATAGAGGCTTCCCAGTACCCATAATTGCTTCTATTGACAACTACACGACGGATAGTAACGCTGATGGAATTAAGGATACTGGCAACGATACTATCTTTGATTCATCCAACATCACCATCGATCGCGTGTACACTGGCTTTTTGAAACTGCTGAAAGTGTCACGAGTCTTACAAGGAACAGGGCCTGTAGTTCAAGGTAATGATGGCACATTCAGTACCGATGCGAAGAAGCCTGCACCAGGAAACATTATTGAGTACCAAATTCAGTACAGCAATATTTCCGAATCTCAATCTGGAACTGGGAATGTGATTTTGAATGCTGACAAAGTTGTGATTATTGAAGATGGTACCCTCAGTACAGCCCTGAATGATGGTAAGAACAACTGGGCGCTGGACAATGATAACAACACTCAAATTGATACTAGCAACATTGTTGGTTCAGCTAAGGATTCTGGGGCTGCAACCATCCAATTCTTCAGCGGTAATCCAGCTAATAGCTCTGGCATCGACCAAACTGGAACTACGGTAAATACTGACGTGACTAAGTATGTCAATACTGTAACTGGCGTGATCGCACCGGGTATTCAAAGAACATTTACCTTCCAACGCAAGGTGAATTAATTCGTTTGACCTCATTCCTACCCTCTCTTTGCTTGCAAAGAGGGGAGTGACTATTTTTGAGTACAAGCAGGGAAAGATAAGTCAATAATCAACATTCTGGAAGTTTTTTGAGGTTATTTATATGAGGCGTGTTTCTCTTGCAGGTTTAGGAGCGATCGCACTGATTGCTACAGTTCCATTTCTCAGCCAAATTCCGGGGTGGCATTCAGGAAGTGCTGTTGCTCAGAATATCAAAACTCAAGGGCAAATTCAATTGCGCTTAGAAGCAGAAAAGCAAGTGGTGGCGCAGGATCAGCAGGGTAAGCAAAGCCAAAAATGGGAACCTTTAAAAGGTCAAGCTGTGGTACGACCGGGAGATGTGTTGCGATATACCTTGAGTAGCGAAAATAAGAGCGATCGCTTAGTGAAGAATTTGACTCTGAATCAACCTATTCCCAAGGGAATGGCATACGTACTGAAATCTGCAAATGTGGCTAATAATGGAAAAATTACTTACAGCATTGATGGTGGGCGCAGCTTTGGAGAAAATCCCACTGTTAAAGTTATTCTTCCTGACGGCAAAGTGGAAACTAAACCAGCACCGGCCATTGCTTACACCCACATCCGTTTACAGGTTCCGTCAGTTCCAGCAAAAACGACAGTCAAGGCGACTTATCAAACCCAAGTGCGTTGATTGAAATTGGGGTCTTCCTTGGTTTTTTCTACTAAGGACAACCCTGACGCGACATTTAACAAATCAAATCGGATTAATAATTTCGGATTTTTACAAATAAATAAGTGTTTTTCTTAACAAGAAACTTGGTATCCCAGAGGAGATATGTTCAGTGAGCCGTCCTCAAAACCAAAAGCAAATTACTTCTAGCAGTAGATGGTGGCGACGGTTAACAGCTACTCTTCTTCTGGGAAGTTTTTTGCATACTACTATACCTATACCAGCGATCGCGCAACAGACTAACAATCTGGTTGCGTCTTTGCCATTAATAAACCAAGCTACTTATACTTATACAGATTCCAGCAGTAATTATCAATATCAAGGTAGTTCTAGTCAGATCAATGTTAGTCCTAGCCCATTAGTTGACCCATTAGGGCGGATTTTAGGTTGTGCTGGTACAATTTTACCTGACTATACAGGTTTTTCAGTTGGGGTATACGAACCTAACTCTATTGATCCAACGGGGACAGAATTGGGCAGTTTGGTTTCTTTGACTAGAACAGAGTTACCAGATATTTCTAATAACGATGTACCTGGTGGTAAATCGCCAAATACCGAGAATAGTAACCCTTACTTCGTTACGAATAACCCTGCGGGTGTCTACAATTTTTTACTCGATCCGAATAAGGGTCAAACTGATCCAGGTAGAACCTACATTTTTGTAGTTAATCCACCACCAAATTCTATCTACAAACAGCGGCGGGTCAAGATTGAAATCCTTGGTAGTAGCGGTACACAAGGTAATGGTGTCGTGCGATATGTCGCTACTTCTCTAGATGGTCAACCAATTAGTCTCACAGGCGAAACCAGGGTAGAGCAAACAGTTGTTTTAGTTCCCAATGCAGAAACAGTGGGACTGGATTTATTAGCCTTTGAATTCACCACAAATTTGTGTCAAGCCAATCAGTTACAGATTATCAAAACAGGCGATCGCGCTGCTGCTGAACCTGGGGATACGGTAATCTACCGCCTGTCAGTGAAAAATCTCGCTGATGCTGGTTTAAATAATATATTTATCACCGACAACCTACCTTTAGGATTCAATTTCTTGCCTAAATCTGTGCGGGGAGAATTGGACGGTCAACCAGTCACTATCACCTCAGAACGCAATGGAAACACAGTGACATTCCGCACAGACGTAACGATTCCTACAGAGAAAGTTCTGAATATTGCCTACGCTGCTCAACTCACAGCCGATTCACTGCGTGGGAATGGTCGTAATAGTGCGATCGTTAATGCCCAACGAGCTGATAACAGTTTTAGCACCAAGGATGGTCCCGCAACCCACCAGTTGAAAATTCGTCCAGGAATCGTTTCTGATTGTGGCACGATTATCGGTCGGGTGTTTGTTGATAAAAACTTTGATGGTGAACAACAGCGTGGTGAGCCAGGAGTACCAAATGCGGTGATTTTTCTGGAGGACGGGAACCGCATCACTACAGATCCGAATGGTTTGTTCTCCTTAGCTAATGCTTTACCTGGATACCACACAGGTGTTCTAGACCTCAGCAGTGTACCCGGTTACGCCCTAGCTCGTAACGAAAAATTCCGCGAACGCAATAGCCAATCTCGCTTGGTGCATTTAGAACCTGGTGGCTTGGTACGTATGAACTTCGCTGTCACCCCCACATTTCAGGAGTCAGTGAAGAAATGAAACTCAGACTGCACTGTACAACTACATTTAACCTGAGATTGATCGGGGCGATGCCAGTAATGGCTCTCAGCCTTGTTTTATATCCTGCGATCGCTAAAGCTGAAATCACTAGCGAAAATCTACTGTTCCCCGATTCTCCTTCGCAGGTAGACAAGGGTGTAGAAGATCCTGACTTTTCAAGTTCTAAAAGGGGAGAGGCTTTGAATTCTCCCCATCTTTTGGGAAGTTCTGACAAGCAATTTTCACCCCTCGAACTTCCCTCAACTTCTTCAGCACCAGTTACTCATACTTCAATTCCAGATATCCAGCCAAGTGAAACGGAAATACAACCATTTCAACCAGCAACTTCTGTTGATTTGCCCAGAGGCTTACGTAAAATAGCAGCACGCAAAGACACTGAGACACAGCTTGAAGCTTCTCCAACAGAAATACAACCATTTCAACCAGCAACTTCTGTTGATTTGCCTAGAGGCTTACGCAAAATAGCAGGAGTAGAGGACACGGAAACAACAGAAGGGGTGAATGAAAATCTTCCCGTGTCCCCCACTATCCCTATCTCTACAGCAATCAAAATTTTGACTCCGACGGCTGACAGTGTTGTAGATGTACAAGCTAGCACGGTAATTGTACAGTTTCCCACTGGTAGTCAAGTACAATTGCGGGTAAATGGGGCGTTGGTAGACTCTTCTTTAGTGGGACGGACGGAAACTGATGCCACTACTAACTTGGTAACGCAGACATGGTATGGTGTCTCGTTAAAAGAAGGTGCAAACACGATCTCTGCACAAGTTGTCGGCGGAACAGAACCCCCTGTAACAGTGCAAGTCGCAGTCCGGGGAGCGCCACAAAAACTAACTGTAGAAACAGTTGAGTCCCGTATCCCAGCAGATGGACGTTCTACGGCGACAATCCGGGGTCAACTCATCGATGCAAGTGGTAATCGTTCTAACCGTGATGCCGTTGTCACTTTGATCCCTACTGCTGGTGAGTTGGTTGGGAAAGACTTCAAACCCGATGAACCGGGATTTCAAGTGGAGGCGAAAGCTGGGCAATTTATAGCGATTTTGCGATCGCAACTCAAAGCCGAAACTGTGACAATTCGCGCGATCGCTAATGATTTAGAAGCCTTTACTCAACTGCAATTTGAAACGTCACTACGTCCGAGTTTGGTGACAGGGGTCATAGATTTACGTTTAGGCGCTAGAGGTACAAATTATTACGGCAGTTTCCGTGATTTTCTCCCACCTGATAAAGACAACAGAACGCAATTAGATTTCAATTCCGCGATATTTGCCACTGGTGCGATCGGGGAATGGTTATTTACAGGTGCATACAACAGTTCTCGTAGCTTGAATGAAGATTGTAACTGCGATAATCGCCTGTTTAGAACTTACCAATTCAGTGAGCAAAACTATCCTGTTTACGGCGATAGCTCAAAAGTTGATGTAGTTGCGCCTTCTATTGACAGTGTATTTCTGCGTTTTGAACGTTCATCTCGTATTCCCGGCTCTAATCCAGATTATGGCATGTGGGGTGACTACAACACAGAAGAATTTGCGCGGCGATCGCAGCAATTTACTGCTATTACCCGTCAACTTCATGGTTTTAAAGCTAACTACAACTTAGGAAACCTACAAATTACAGGTTTCTATGGCAACAACTTAGAAGGGTTTCAAAGAGATACCATTGCTCCCGATGGTACTAGTGGTTATTACTTCCTCTCTCGCAGACTACTACAACCAGGTAGCGAAAATGTCTTTATCGAGTTAGAAGAACTCAATCGTCCTGGAACTGTCTTAGAACGCAAACAGCTTAACCGAGGCCCAGACTATGAAATCGACTACGATCGCGGTACATTAATATTCCGCGAACCGATTCTTCGCACCGATATTGATCAAACTGGACAAGTGTTGGTACGTCGGATTATTGTTAGCTACCAATATGACGATCAAAACTCTGACGGTAATATCTATGCTGGTCGTTTGCAATATAACCTTTCCCGCAAACTTAACCAGGAAAGTTGGATAGGAGCAACTTATGTTCAAGAAAATCACGGAGTACGTGACTTTCAACTCTACGGTGCAGATGCGCTGATTGCTTTGGGTGACAAAGGGAAGTTAATCGCAGAATATGCCCATTCCACTAATGATTCTGATGTTGTGGGAAAAGTTAGTGGTGACGCCTACCGCTTGGAAGCTGAGGGACAAATTGCCAATGGGATTCAAGGTCGTGCCTATTATCGCTTTGCTGATACGGGTTTTGCCAATAATGCCACTATCAGCTTTGTACCGGGACAAACCCGTTATGGAGCGCAGGTTACAGCTAAAGTCACCTCAAGTACTAACGTCAGGGTGCAATACGACCACGAAGACAATTTTGGGATTGCTCCCCAACCCCTAGACACCTTTGAAGAACTGTTTGCACCCCGTTATGAGTCCATACCTGGGAGCAAAGTTGATAATTCACTGACGACGATTTCCGCGGGGATTCAACAACGTTTAGGTAAAGCTATTCTAGATGTGGATTGGATTCATCGTAATCGGGAAGACCGCATCCCCGACAGCGCTCTGAATAGTAATTCTAATCAATTGCGATCGCGTTTTACAGTTCCCATTGCGAAAAACCTGACTTTCCAAGCCCAAAATGAACTCAGCTTATCTTCTCAAAAAGATACTGTTTACCCAGACCGTACTATTTTAGGGTTGAATTGGGCAGCACTTCCTGGTGTCAGTGTCAGTTTGGCTCAACAGTTTTACACTGGCGGTCAATTTTCGGGTAATTCTATCACCAGCTTAAGTGTCAATGGTGAACACAAACTCGGTACTGATACCACCTTGACTGGTCGTTACTCAATTTTGGGTGGTGCAAATGAACTGACTACCCAAGGTGCAATTGGTCTAAATAACCGTTGGACTATTGCTTCGGGATTGCGGCTGAATTTAGCTTACGAACACGTATTTGGCAACTTCTTCGGACGAACTGCGGCGGGTCAACAATATGCCCAACCCTACGCCTTTGGCCAAGCAGCATCTGCGATCGGATTTGAGGGTGGCGATAGTTACAGTATTGGGTTGGAGTACAGTGATAATCCCCAGTTTCAAGCCAGCGCTCGTTACGAACATCGTTCCTCTTCTGGTGGTAGTAATACAGTAATTACCGCAGGTGCCACAGGTAAAATTTCTCCGGCTCTGACGGCTCTAGTACGTTATCAACAAGCAAACTCTTCCAATCAAAAGCTTTCAGGATTGGGAGATACCGCTAATTTGAAGCTGGGTTTAGCCTACCGCGACCCCAATAGCGATAAATTTAATGCTTTGTTGCGTTATGAATATCGCCAAAATCCGACAATTATTCCTGAAACTATTCTCTTAGGTAGTGGTACGGGTTCCCAAGACCATACCTTTGCTTTAGAAGCTATTTATGCCCCTAACTGGCAATGGGAATTCTACGGTAAGTATGCTTTGCGTAACAGCACTTCTTATTTAGCCGACGATTTAGTTGGTACAAGTATGGTGAATCTGGGACAATTGCGAGCTACTTATCGTTTGGGATATAGCTGGGATTTAGTGGGTGAGGCTCGTTGGATTGGTCAATCTAACTATAGTGAGACGGGCTTTGTTCTGGAAACAGGCTACTACCTCACTCCTAATCTGCGCCTTTCTGCTGGATATGTTTTTGGTAAAGTCGATGACCGAGATTTTTCTGGGACACGTTCCGCAGGTGGGGCGTATTTGGGCTTCACGGTCAAGCTTGACGAATTGTTTGATGGTTTTGGACAGCAAAAACCTGTAGCACGTCAGCAACCAGAATCTACGGTGCAAACTCTGGTAAAGAAATTAAAAAATAGAATTCAGGAGTCAGGAGCCAGAATTCAGAATTGAATTCTATGTGACTGGCGGATAGCGTAGCAGTAACAAGTCCGCGTACTCCTGCAAACAAGCAAGCTATGCATAGTGTAGAGAGCTTTCTGAATAAAGGGGTTCCTGAGAGGCTCCGCCTCTAGTGGCTTGACCAGAGGCAGAGCCTCTAGGAATTCGTTCCCAGCCTAGGGGCTGGGAACGAGGAACACAGGACTTTGGGCTTATCTTAGTGCCATTTAGGTCTGAATCCCCTTCCAAGTTTTCCCAGTCCCCAGTCCCCAGTCCCTTTTTCAAGCTTCCTTTGTCAGCATCCAAGCAGAGTAAGCATCCTCAAAAAATCTGCTTTGACGACGAGTTCCCTTATGCTTGCTGACTCTTACTTTCAGGGTAGTTGTGTAAACTCCATCCATTACCTGATGTCCATAACCACAAACTTGACCAACTTGCCCTGTTCTTTGATGCAAAGCATAATCTCCAATATTCAGCATAATTCTGATTCCCTAATTAACTAGGCTGAGTAGTTTGTTTTTGACTGTTTGGGCGCGATAAAATCACTTTGAGGATATTACCGCGCTCAAAACTGTAAAAATTAAGCTGCAATCCGGGGTCGGTTATTGGGTGCAGTTGGAGCCAGCAAACGACTGTATAGCTGAGTCAGTCGGAATGCCACACTATACCAACTAAAAGCAATTTCTGTCCGTTGCCTTGCTGCTTCACCTAACTGGTCTCGCCAAGCTGGGTTGATCAGAATGCGGTCTATGGCAGCAGCAAAAGCCACTTCATCTTTGGCGGGCGCTAGTAAACCTGTGACCTCTGGTACTACAGTAAACTGCAACCCACCGACATTACTAGCTACGACTGGAGTTTTACTCGCCATCGCCTCAATGGCAACTAAACCAAAAGGTTCATAGTGACTGGGCACTACGCAGACATCAGCAGCAGCGTAGTAGAAGGGGAGGACGGTTTCATCTAGGCGACCGGTAAAGGTTGTACAATCTTCTAATCCGAGTTCAGTGACAATGCTGGCGATGCGATCGCGTTCAATTCCATCACTCTGACCTGGACGACTACCACCCCCAATCACTAGTTGGAGGTTAGCCTCACCCCTTAAACTCGACTTGCCAATGGCTCGTACTAAAGTTTCAATACCTTTGCGTCGGTCAAACCGACCAACATAGAGAACCATCTTGGCATCTGGTGCAATTCCCAACTTTTCCCTTGCAGCAGACCGCAGAATTTCCCCAAATTTATCAGTATCAGTACCACAGGGAATCATTTCAATGTTCCCTTTGCTGGAAACGAGTATCCGCATGTGTTTCTGTTCTTGTGGACTGGTCGCAACCACGCAGTCTACAGTTTCTAGACAGGCTTTTTCTATAGCTAGTCGCTGGGCTGCAATTACGGGAACATCACCAATACTTCTGTATTTAACCGCTCCTAAAGAGTGGTAAGTATGCACCTGAATCAGCGGTTGTTGCTTTTTCAATTCCATGCCAACCCAAGAAGACAACCAGTAATTGGTATGAATTAGGGAGTAATGGAACCCTTGGCGTTGCTGAAATCGCTGGAATTCTTCGATAAATTCAGGTAAATGGTTAAACAAGTTATCTCGCCCAATAAACTCAGCTGGGCCAGCTTTTAACCGAATAGTACGACAATTCAGACTATGTTGAGCGATCGCAGCTTGGTCAGGACTACTCCGACGAGTGAACATATCCACTTGCCAACCTTGCTGTGCTAGGGCATAACCTACTTGGCGCACATAGACATTTTGACCCCCAGCTTCTTCTTGACCGATTTCAACAGCCGGGTCACCATCGACAGAAATTAGAGCAATGCGATGTTTATTATTCTGGAACATAGCTGATTTTCACCTCAAGGCAAATAATCCTACCTCAGACGCCAGAAATCAAGATATTGTTATCCTCTCTCAAGGCCGAGGGCAGGCACAACGAACCACAAAGTTACCAGCCAAAGGACACTGACGAGAACAAGGCATTACTTGTAAGAATGCTTCTCGTTCAGTCTCTTCTCAATGCCGACGAAGTTAGCTGACGGGCTAGGACTGAGAGATGTCCTTCTTGAAAAAGTTATAAGTTGTGAGTTATGAATTATCTATTTAATAACTTTTAACTCCTCACTCTTAAATCCTCACTCTTAACTCTAACTTTCTTCAAAATACGCCCCAAACTTGGTTCCTCCGCTCCGGTTTACCCTTACTCACAAAACTTTTCAGGGAATATAGTGGATTAGGCAGACTGATTTATTTTTCTTCACAGTTTATAACGTGTCATCATCAACTATGTCAACAGTATGAACAAAAAAAGTGTGTTGGTAATCACTTTAAAGCTTGTTGTGCCTAGCGTTGGAGAATCAGGGTATAGGGGAAAATTTTAGTTTTTAAGATGCTCTCAACAATAAACTTACTGATATTCACTGTTATATTTTCTTGAATTTTTAGGAATGAAATAGACTTGAGAGTTTTAGTGCAAAAAAATCTGGTTAGAGAATATTTGGAAAGTCAACAAATATACTCGAAACCTCTTTCTTTGCAGGAAAGAGGTTTGGCAACCCCCATTTCCTCATAAGAAAGGAGAACAGGGAGGTTTTGAGAAATTTGATGAACGATACTTTTTAAACATCCTCTTAAAGAATCCGAAAAGCAGCAACTTCAGTTTGGAGATTAAGTATACACCTACCAAAATGAGATGTACTCATTGCTAAATCATGGTAAATACAAATTTGAAACTGAGATTTAAACCTGTTTCTTACAGTTGGGTTGCTCTACATCCACAACCTAAAGGAGTAATTCAATTTATTGCAGGGGCTTTCTTTGGTACTTTTGTCCCCATGCTTTTCTATCGCTATCTGCTTCAATGTTTATTCGAGCAGGGATATACAATTATCCTTCTGCCTTTTAATTTTACTTTTAATCATTATGTAGAAGCTGGTTTTCTCATGAGAGAGCAGTATGAAATTCTGCCAGAGCTTGTGAAAATGGCAAGTGTTGCAGGATATGATTATGAAGCCTATCTAGATGATAAGAACTTTTCTTGGATTGGACATAGCCTTGGTTGTAAATATATCTCTTTGTTAGAAGGATTTACTGCTCTACCGCCAAATCCTCAAGATAGAGAACAGTTTATTCGTAATCTGCTGTCTTATACTTCCGATGAGTCACAGTTAAAAAGTGTCGTTGCAGACATTAACATTCTCTTTGAGGAACTAACGCGAAAAACTGCTGAAGTTAAAAAATTAATTTATAGCTATGTGCATAAGGATATCAACTTTAACAGTGTCTTTATTAAAGGGCAGGTTTCTATCCTATTAGCACCTGCTATTGCTGACACAGGGAGTGCAATTCGTCCTCAATTTTTAGCTGATATCATCGATAATCTTGGTTGGGGTGTGAAACCAACTGTTGAAGAAACCCAGAACTTAATCAAGGATAGTGGGCTATTTAATATCATGGGTTTAGTCTGTTTCAAATCAGACAATATTGCTAAATCGACCTGTGAATGGTTTACTAATATTCTGCAAAAGCCGCCTCAAGATTTTCGGGAAAAATTTGCAGGTGGACATTTAAGACCTCTAGGTATTCAATTAGGTAACTATGTCATTAATCTTTTTAATAAACCGTTGATTGAATCAGTTCAAGAGCGAAATAGAGGATTTGAGCATAGTGTTATTCAGTTGCTTGAGAAACTGAAATAAAAATCAACATAATGGGCATTGGGCATTGGGCATTGGGTATTGGGCATGGGGCATGGGGCATTGGGTATGGGGCATTGGGTATTGGGCATGGGGCATGGGGCATGGGGCATGGGGCATTGGGTATGGGGCATGGGGAAAACAGTTCCGAGTTATGAGTAAAAAAGTAAGATTTCACACTCAGCACTCAGAACTCAGCACTCAGCACTCCCTCTCCTCACTCCCTATGCCTTTTTCATAATCCCAACTCTTCTGGAAAACCGAGCATGATATTTAGGTTTTGGACGGCGGCTCCTGATGCGCCCTTACCCAGGTTGTCAAGACGAGCAACTAGCAACACTTCTTTGGTAGTGTCATTGGCGAATACAAAAACCTGAACAATATTGGTGTTTTTGATTGCGTAGGCGTAGCCCGTCGTAGACATAGCATCCAAAAATATTCCGTCTCGCAACAGAGTAGAATCTTGGTATGGAGCAACCTGCACAAATTTTTCACTTTGGTAGTAGTTAGCGATCGCTTCATGAATAACTTCACCTGATGGTGGATTATCCAAAGTCCCCAGGGGCAAAGGCACTTGTACCAGCATCCCCTGCTCAAAATCCCCTACTGCCGGTACGAACAGCGGCGGCGATGCTAACCCTGAGTAATAATGCATTTCTTTGACGTGCTTATGCCCAAACCGCAACCCGTAGATCCCATAGGGATAGAGTGATTCTGCTCCGGCTTGTTGCTCGTGGAAGGTATGGTACTGTTTGATCAGATTCTTCCCACCGCCAGAGTAACCTGACACTGCATTAACGGTGATAGGAAAGTTGCTGTTCAGGAGTCCCTTGGCAATCAACGGACGGATACAAGCCAAGAATCCTGTAGGATAACAGCCAGGATTGCTCACAAACTGGGCGCTGGCGATTTTCTCTCGCTGTCCTGGATTTAGTTCAGGGAAACCATATACCCAGTTCTTAGCTGTGCGATGGGCAGTACTAGCATCAAGGATCTTAACCGTAGTACTACTTACCAAGCTAACAGCTTCAAGGGCTGCATCATCAGGTAGGCAGAGAATAACAACATCGACGGCATTGATTAGTTTAGCTCGCTCAAATGCATCCTTACGTTTAGATTCCTCAATGCTAACTAACTCAATATCATCCCGTTGATTGAGACGTGAGTAAATTTGTAAGCCTGTGGTTCCTGATTCGCCATCAATGAAAATCTTGGGTTTAGTAATCATGCCTTCAGCACCCTTAGATGTAAGTAGTATTTTAAAACAGCTATAGCAATCCGATTATCTTTTTGGAAAAATCAACGAGAAGAAGGCAGGGGGCAGGAAAAGAAACTCTCCTATGTTCGCATAGTGGCTACTCTTACGAGAATGCTTTCAGCGAACTCGCAGGGTATTGCCTCTACCTCATGTAGTTTTGCGTAAGTCCTACAGAGTAATGAAAAAGCACTAATGTAAAGAATAGTTACTAGATAACCTTACTATGTACTCGATAGTGATACCTTCTCGATGCTTGATATCTAGATCAGATTTGATTTTTGAAAAAACGACCTATTCTTAAAGCTTATGTATGAAAAAATTGCTATCCCTATTTTAAGTCTCATATTTGCGACGCTCATACCTAATATGGTAGCTGCTGAGACTGTGATGGAAAAAGTAGCCAGAACAGGGGTATTAACAGCTGGTACTAGTAGAGATGCGCTACCTTTTGCCTATGTGGATAGTCAAGGAAAGTTAAATGGCTATTCTGTAGATATGCTGACTCTGATTAAAGAGCAATTAGAAAAAGACCTAGATAAAAAAATTAAACTGCAATTAGTTGGTCTTAGCCCTTCTGAGCGGATTACTAAAATAGTTAATCAACAAGTTGATATTGTGTGTGATGCTAGTAGTTTTACCTGGAAGCGAGATAAAAAAGTAGACTTTTCTGTTAGCTACGGTGTGACTGGAACCCAATTATTAGTTAAGAAAGGAAGTAATCTAGGTTCCCCTGAATCCCTTATTGGTAAGCAAATTGGTGTGCTGGCGGGAACCACAAATGAGCAGGCGATCGCTCGTGTACAACCTAGAGTTAAGCGGGTGTATTTTAAAACTAGGGCAGAGGGATACACAGCTTTGCAAGAAGGTACTATTGATGGTTTCTCGTCCGATAGCATTCTTTTAGAGGGATGGCTACAACAGCAAAAAAATCCAGATGCTTTTGCGATCGTACCCCCTCGCCCCTATTCACAAGAAGGTATCGCTTGCATGGTGCCAGAAAATAACTCGAAATTCTTGGATACAGTCAACTATTCTCTGGTCAAGTTCATGCAAGGATTTGTCAATGGTAATCAGCAATATGTCACTATTTTTGACCGTTGGTTTGGGTCTCAAGGCGCTGTAGCGCTTAATCGGGATTTACGTGATTTGGTAGTGGAAACTATGCAATTGGTCATAGAATTTCGTGAGGAAATTCCTAAAAGCGACCTGTGATATCAAGTCCGGTTAAAGACTTATCATTAAGGCAGCAGAGGGGTATAGGGGAAGGGTTTTTGGGTTTCTGGATATCCCGCAGTTTTTGAGGTGTGGAGGGTGCAGCAAGTAGATACAAAGCGGAGGTAGCAATGTCAATCTGTGCAAGATTTGCACGGTTGTCAAAGGTTTCATACACATTAATAAAGTTGTATGCTGTTCGTCGGCTCCAACCAAATTCTGCTTTCAACCAAGTATCAAACTGCCCATGCTTCAGTTTAGAACGCACTTCTGCCAATCGTTGCCCAATCTCCCAAATGTCTTGAGCAGTCTGCCGTAACTGCTCTCGGATTTCTGTTGTGCACTGTTCAACTAATGTCCGCTGCTCTGGAGTGAGAAGTTCGTAATCAAAACGAGTAATAATTGTATCTTTTGTATCCTTGTGATTTGATTTTACCATTGTGAATTTCCACATCCATTGGCGAAGAACTCAGCTATTTTGGATTACAGATAGAACATACACAAAATCGTGAGCATAATCTCACTCAGTTGTAGCTAGACTTCCTGCACTAAGTACACTATCTTAGGGACTTCCAAGAAATAAATTATCCATTTTGTGGAGTGGGCAACATGAGCGCCCTAAATCTGGGACGGGTGGGGACACCCATCCCACAAGAAAATTTGGGATGTTATTTTATTTGGAAATCCCTTATTCATTTTATTTTAAAAGCAGGAAAATCTGGAAATTAGACTTATATCGTGTCTGGCTAAAGACTTTTCATTTAGAACGCAGTTCTTGCTGGGGGCTGGGAGCAGCGAGAAAGAGGCGTTTCCGATTTTTGCACAGATGCGTAATCATAAGTGATTAACCGGACTTGATATCACAACAAAAGCTGAGTGTTTGGTAGCTGGTAAGATTTAACCTGCAAAAGGGAGGGAATCTGAGCAAGATACCTATGCTGACAACTAACAACTAAAGACTTGACAAAAAATCCCATTTACTTGTTAACTGAGAATAATTACTAATTATTTCAATATTTAGTTAAAAACGCTGGCATGGTTTTTGCATTATCAGGAGGCTTGTCTGAATCAATAAAAATTACCATTCTTATTGATTCAGACACAAATTTAAGTTGGCACATTGGACTGATTTCCGGTAGCAACGATTACTAAAGACATCTGCCGTTTAGCCAGTTTCTACAGCAAAGTCAGATTTAGGTGTATCAGAAAAATCATCACATTGAAGAAGGCAGGAGGCAGATAGCGCAGCGTAAAGCCTTCTCTACGAGAGGCTCCGCCAACGGCATGGCTTCTCTACGAGACGCTGCGCGAACGCTTAGAGCGAGTCTGCGAGCGTCGGGCAGCTATGCTGAAGGAACTTTTTCGTCGAGGATTCAGACCCCGCCAATTGTAAGCGCTTTTGTTTTCGGCGGGGTTTTAGACCCTTGTTCCCTTCGGTCACAGCCTATTGACAGGAAGTAGCATTCCCTTCTGCCCTCTGCCTTTCTTGATAACTTGTGTAGACAGAGTTTGAACTGAATTATTGAATTTGCGTGTTTTTATATCAAGGGTGCGAATTTTTACATGAAGACTCAGTTACTAATTTCGACAAATAATTCCTTGCTAGAAGTTGACCACATTTTTATTTGTGTTGAGGATGCACCTAAAGTTGAATTCTTTGAGCAAGCGGGATTGATGTTTGCCAGTCCTGCTGTGCAGCAGATAGAACGAGGTACAGCCTCACAGATTCTCTTTTTTGAGAACTTTTATCTAGAGTTAATTTGGGTTGAGGATGAAGTCGCTGCTGAAATCTATGCTGTCCGCACAGGTATAGACTTTTTAGGGCGATCGCATTGGCGACAAACGCAAATCTCTCCATTTGGGATTGCTCTGCACCAGCAGTCTCGCGCCACATCCTCGTTCGAGGAGGAATTTCGGCGATCGCAACCCCAAAAAACAGAACTATTATTAAGTTTTTCCAGTGATAATTTAGTCACCCAAACTGAACCTTTATGCTTTGTCATTCCTGATGCGATCGCCTTACCAACTTTATTAAAAAATTTTCCTAACTTCCAAAAACAGTTTGTGTCTCATCCACTAGGGCTAAGAAAAATGACAGGAATAGAGGTAACTGTTACTCATACTTACTCTGTAACTCAACCTCTGGCACTGTTAGTAGAGAATGGAGCAGTGCAAGTTGAGCAAGGAACTTCCCCATGTCTACAGTTGACCTTTGACAATTATATGCAGAGGAAGATATTAGATGCACGAGCGATCGGTATTCCTCTAGTTTTCAAATTTTAGCAATCGCTGCTTTTTTAGTTAAGAAAGGTGCATTTGTTGAATTTTTAATTGTTTACTAGAATGTGTTTCTTGAAAGAGGTTTAACGAGAAAAATCAGTTTGTTCTACTTGATCTAATAATTTTGCGATCGCTTCTGGATCATCTAGTGTTGGTATTTGGTTTTCGATGATAATTTTGGCTATACCTGCAACGGTTGGTGATTCAAATAAAAATTGTCGCATCGGCAATTCTACTTGAAATTCTTCCCGTAGCTGAGAAACCGCCTGAATTGCTAGCAATGAATGTCCACCCAACTCAAAAAAGTTATCGTGAATGCCGATGGGAGCAATACCCAATAAGTTTTCCATTAATTGGGCAACTCTGGTTTCAATGTAGCCACTAGGGGCAACGTAAGTGGTAGGAATGTTAGGGCGTGCGTGGTTATTATCAGTGCGTGTAGTATCATGAATTACTTCAGGCTGTATGAAACGAGACTGGAGGTTTACAGGCGAAACAGTAACTAGTGCAGCGACAGGTTGGGCTAGAATGCGCTCAGTCACTTGCCAAACTTCCTGGGGAGTCATAGCCAAATCTACAAGAGCAGCACCTGTGAGTATGGCAGTTTCATCAAAACGCACTGCATCCCAGTTGATACTAATCCAAGGTGTATCACTGTTTTGACTACGTTGCTGTGCGAAAGCATCCATAAACAAGTTTGCCCCGGCATAAGCAGCAAAGCCAATTCCACCGACAACCGCAGACAGAGAAGATTGCAAAAGGAAAAAGTCTAAGGGTTGATTGTGGAGAGCTTTTTCTAATGCTAATAAACCATGTATTTTTGTATGGAATTGTCGGCTACATTCCTGAGTATCGAGGTTACGAATCAAACAACTGGCGCGATCGCCCATAGCCGCAGCATGAATGACTCCATTAATTGCCCCAAATTGGCTTGTAGCTTCGGTAATAGCAGTTTGCACTTGCATGATATCCGCTAAGTCAACGCTATAAAATAGGAATTCACATCCTGTAGTTTGTAAAGCTTGCAACTGTTGAATACAGTGGCTAATGGGATTTTGGCGACCGTGGGAAGCCAACCAAGTTTCCCATTGGGCAGGTTGTGGCAAATCTGACCGTCCCAAAAGTATTAATTTCGCGTTCACTGTTTGCGCCAGAAACCGGGCATAAATTAACCCCAAACCTTCCACCAAGTCTCCAGCGATCGCATACACGCCACCTTCAATTAGGGGTATTTGGGAAGACTCAGGGGCAGGTAAAGGAATCGGCTGGAATTCTTGTATCCAGCGAGTTTTACCCCGGTAAGCAATGAAATAGTTACCTCTCCCTAGCGCTCCTACCCCCCTCTGTCCCGATGAAAGGGGGGTGTCTTCGGAGTTAAATACACCCCTCCCCAGCCCTCCCCTTGGCAAGGGGAGGGTGTTTGATGGGGTGTTATTTATCGTTAATTCCGCTATCAGTTGCTCAAAATTGGCGATCGGAAGTGATAAATCAATATTTTGGCAAATCAAATTCGGGTATTCTTGGGGAATTACTTTGCAAAGACCGAGAATTGTTGCGTCTGCGGGATTGAGGGTTTCAGTTAAGAGAACATTTTGCACCTGCTGAGTCAGTACATAGATTCTTAGAGGCTGCGGTGATGAAGATAATGCCTGAGTCAGCCAGAGTAAACTGTAAAAACCGAGGGTTTGCCTTTGCTCAAAGCGATCATTTGCTACCGAATCGGTGAGAGTCCATAAATGTGCGATCGCATCAGGTAAAGTTCCGGCTGTTTGTAATTGCTGCCATAGTGTTTCATAATCTTTTGGGTTATCAAGCGCAATGGTGTAAGCGTCGCCCTTTGAAGTAAATTCCGCTCCTGGTGTCACGGTAATTACTTGCTGTCCGGCTTTCTGGAGACGCTGCACCAGTTGTTCACCGATACTGTCAGGATGACAAAAGACCAAATATCGTTGTTTTGTTGGTATCTGAGAAGGACGCAGAAGCGGCGATCGCACCCAAGAGGGCAAATAAAACCAATTTGATATATCCTCTTGCTTCTGGGGCTTTTCTGGCAGGATGGGAGCAACTTCTGACGATGGATGTCGGTCTATCCAGTAGCGCTGCCGCTCAAAGGGATAGGTTGGCAAGGGCAGTTTTTGCGGTTGTTGTAAAGCATAGAATTTAGACCAGTTGACGGCTACGCCCGAAAGCCAAAGCTGTCCCAAGGTTTGGCAAATCAAGCCGACATCCGATTTGGTATCTTGGGGATGTCGCCCAGATGCGAAAGTAGGCGGTGCATCGGTAAATTGTCGAATAATGGTACTCAAGGTTTGACCAAATCCAACTTCCAGAAAAACCTGATGGGATGTTTGTTGCAGTTGCCTAATTCCGTCGCTAAACTGCACTGGCTGACGCAGATGGGTTGCCCAATAGTTGGGATCACAAGCTTGTGCCGCAGTCATCCAAGTACCTGTGACGTTAGAAATCAAAGGAATTTGCGGTGGATGGAGTTGAATCTTGTGTAAGATTTCTGTAAAAGGTGCGATCGCCTTTGACATCATCGGTGAGTGAAAAGCATGGTTTGTATGCAATCGCCGATAGGTAATATTTTCACTAGCTAAACGTTGTTCTAAAAGTGCGATCGCTTTTTCTTCTCCTGACACCACGCATAATCTAGGCGCATTGTCAACAGCAATTACTAAATCATCTGTAAGTAACGGTTGCAGTTTCTCTGCGGCGAGGGAAACAGAAAGCATCACTCCTGGGGGACACTGTTGCATCAGTTGTCCGCGTTGCACAACTAGCATCAAGGCATCAGCTAAGTTGAACACACCAGCTAATGTGGCGGCGACATATTCACCAATACTATGACCAATCATCGCCCGTGGCTGGATTCCCCATGATATCCAGAGTTTGGCTAGGGCATATTCGACTACAAATAAAGCGGGTTGGGCGTAGGCGGTTTGGGATAAATCTGGAGAGTGGGGAGTGGGGAAGGGTTCTAATTGCTCCCTCCCCTTAGCAAGGGGAGCCACTGCGTTGGGCGGCTCTGCCGACTTGAAGCAAGTGGCGTGAGGGTTGGGGAGGGGTGTATTTAATTCAGGATAGAGAAGATTTCGCAAATCCAAGCCTAAATGTGGTACGAGTAATTCACAACAACGATCAATTTCTTCTCGAAAAATTGCCTCGGTTGTGTATAACTCCCATCCCATATTCACATATTGGCTTCCTTGTCCTGGGAACAGAAAAGCTACGGTAGTTTGAGCCGCACCGGGTGATTGACTTAAAAGTTGTGGAGAATCAGATGTAGTTAATATTTCCACTGCTTCCGACGCAGTTTGACAAACCAAACAGCGACGATGTTCAAAAGCGCGTCGTCCCGTTTGCAATGTATATGCCACATCAGCAATATCTGTATCGGGAAACTGTTGCAAATATGTAGCGAGATTTCCTGTTGCTACCTCCAAAGCTGATGGAGTTTTTGCACTCAGAATTAGAAGATGAGGACGTTCAATTCCATCTTTATTTTGAATTTCTGTAGGTGCTTGTTCTAAAATTGCATGGGCATTTGTACCACCCATGCCAAAAGAACTAACTCCCGCCCTTCTCGGTACGCCATTATTTACCCAGGATGTCAACTTGGTATTCACAAAAAATGGACTATTGGCGAAGTCAATTTGGGGATTCGGGCTGGTAAAATTCAGACTGGGGGGAATTTGTTCGTGCTTAAGAGCCAATGCGACTTTGATTAATCCTGTCACACCCGCAGCTGCATCTAGATGACCAATATTTGTTTTTACTGAGCCAATGGCACAGAATTGTTTTTTGTTGGTATGTTGGGAAAATACCTTAGTCAAGGCAGCAATTTCAATGGGATCACCTAAAGCTGTTCCTGTACCGTGGGTTTCAATATATTGAATTGTTTCTGGTTCAACTTTGGCTTTAGATATTGCAGTGGCGATCGCCTGTGCTTGTCCTGTTACACTAGGTGCAGTCAAACCCACCTTTTGGGAACCATCATTATTAATTGCAGTGCCTTTGATGATCGCATAAATATGATCGCGATCGCTAATTGCATCCCGTAAACGTTTGAGGACGACAATTCCCAACCCATTCCCAAAAACTGTTCCCTTGGCGTTGACATCAAAGGCGCGACAATATCCATCTGGTGAAAGTACGCCATCGTCTTTGTAAAGATACCCTGTTTTTTCCCCAGAACCAAGGGATACACCACCCGCCAACGCCATATCGCATTCTCGATGCAGCAAACTTTGGCAGGCCAAATGGACACTTACTAAAGATGTGGAACAACCCGTTTGGACTCCACAACTAGGCCCAGTGAGATTTAATTTGTAAGATACACGGGTAGGCATTAAACCCATAACATTACTAATAACCACCTGCACCGGATCGATGGTATTGTAGTTGGGATTGCTGTATAAGTTGACAAGATAACTATTTAATGCTGTACCTGCATAAACTGCGATCGCACCTGGATATTGTTCTGAATCGTAGCCTGCATTTTCTAATGCTTCCCAAGCACATTCTAAAAATAGGCGATGCTGGGGATCGAGAATTTCTGCTTCTCTAGGTGAATATCCAAAAAAGGCTGCATCAAACTCATCAATTCCAGAAAAGCTGGCGTATGCACGAACATAATTAGGGTTTTGTAATTCTTCTGGCTTGACTCCGGCTGTCAGTAATTCGTCATTTGTGAGTAACTCAATGGACTCGATACCATTTTTGATATTGTGCCAAAACTCATCTACACTACGAGCGCCGGGAAAGCGCCCAGCTATACCAATAATAGCGATTTGCTCTTGTTTTTCGAGTTCAACTGCTTCTAATTTAGTCCGAGCATCTTTGAGAGCAGCCAAAATGCGTTGAGATGAAGTTAAGTTGTTAATATTATCTATGGAAGAATTCATAATAATTTTGTGTCGCACAAAAAAGAACGTTAAGTGAATTGAAGATACCCCACCCTAACCCTCCCCTTGCAAAGGGGAGGGAACTAGATTTCCGGTTTCCCCCCGATGCATTGGGGAGGGAACTAGAATCTCTTTTTTCCCCCCTTTGCAAGGGGGGATTAAGGGGGGTAATTCGACTTGGGGATGCAAGAATTGATAGCGACTGCGGGTAAATACATCTAGAGTATCCACAGCGCAGCCACGCTCAAATCGTAAGCTACCAGCTTCTTCACCACCAAACTTTTGACAAACCGCGCGGTGGGAATGAGCAAGATAGAGATAAGCATCAACAAAGTTTTGATGTTGTGGTTGTAGTTCTATTGGTAGGTTGGAAAAGTGAGGGCGCAACTGTTTCCAAACTTTGATTAAAACTGCGTGTTCCCAAGACATTAAACCGCTAAAATCATGAGATTTTACTTCAGGTGGTGTCATGGAAGGGCGAATTTCGGCTGCGTAAAGTTCGGGATTTATACTACCTGCTAACTGCATTGCTGCACCGGATGCTAGCATTAATTTTGTGGCAGATTGTAGCTCTAAAAGGGCTTGTTGGATATTTCCTTTTATCAGTTCTACTTCAAAGCGACGCAAACAAATTATCAAACCTTGAATATTAATAAAAAATGACCAGTGAAATCCTTTCCAGATTTCCTGTGGTTGGATTTGACTGCTGTTCATGGCTACAAAGTTAGGTGAAAAACTCGTCCAAAAAGATAAGCATTAGCTCTAAATCCTTCTCGCTGGAAATTGAGTTGATTGATATCGAGAACATCTTTTATACTCAAGTGTAAAAAGGCTTGACAAGCAACCATCAATCCATGCACTAGGCAAATTTCTGGTTCAGTAGTTTGCACATGACGAACACGAAAATAGTTATCAAAATCTTCAATTTCCCAGTACTTCAACGTTGTATTTGTAGATGTAACCTCTGCGGTAAATGTATCGTAAATTTCTAATTCTGCTATTGCATTTTCTAGTATCACGATACCTTGCTTCACATCAGATTCAGCTAATGCCGTCAGTAGTTCCGTGAGTGCTTTCGTCAACTTCATTTGATTGGATTTACTCAACTCACGTTCAAGTGGCAATTCCCACGGGACTATGAGTTCTAACTGTTGTAAAGGTGCATCGTGATACATGGGAAATACTAATTCGTAATTCGTAATGCAGAAAGTAATACCGTTTCTTTGTGAAGTTGCATATATTTACCCCCCTCTTAGCAAGCTACTGTGTATACATAAGTCTGAAATATCTGATTAACCAAGGTTTTACCCCACCCTAACCCTCCCCTTTGCAAGGGGAGGGAACTGGATTTCTTTTTTCCCCCCTTTGCAAGGGGGGATTAAGGGGGGTAATTTAACTTGTGTATGCACCGTAGCCTCTAGCAAAGGGGATCTATTATGTGCATCTTCATACAGAATTGGTATAAGGTGTTTGTAGCTTTCTTTTAGAGAATTGAATTGGTGAAACTATGTTGATTGTACGGTTTGTTCCATCCCTTTGCGAAGGCTTAAAGGACGCATATCAGTCCACACTTGTTTGATATATTCTAGGCATTCCTGTTTTAAACCACTTTTGCCAACTCCTCGCCAACCATAAGGGATTTTTCTGTATTCTGGCCAAATAGAATATTGTTCTTCTTCGTTGATGACAACTTGATAAATTGTGGTGTCTTCTTGTTCGTTTTGACTCATGATTTTCTCCTAGTAAACAATTCAAAGTTTTCGGCAACTCCCCTTAGGAATGGGAGGGGTTAAGCAGTTTCGTATACGGGAAGTTCAAATTTTAAGGTTTGATGGCAAAAGTCTTGCCATTCGGGTGTAATGTCATTAAAAATGATGTTCTCGTCTTGAAAAATTCCATCTGTGACGATGTAATTTTCTTGGAGGTAAAGAATGTCTTCGTCGGTGAGTTTTCGATTATCTACTACCTCCTTTTGAGGGCGGATATTTTCTGTTTGTTCTCGCCATTGGGGATATTGGCGAAATTGTTTGACTAGGTATGCTTTGCAGTATTTTCCGATTGTTGCCATAGTTCTATTTTTGATGGAGTAATATTTGAACGAACCGCAGAGGCGCAGAGAACACAGAGAATAAAGAGGGTTTTTAGAAGTTGTATTATGTGCATTACGTGTTACCCCACCCTAACCCTCCCCTTGCAAAGGGGAGGGAACTAGATTTCTTTTTTCCCCCCTTTGCAAGGGGCGGGTGGGGTAGTTTTATTTAGGCGGACATGATATTAATCAGTCATGAAGCCTCCTATTTTTAGTTCGTTAATACTTTCAATCCATGCTTGTTTGATAGTATGGATATCTGTATCTGTGTGTGCTGTAGAAAGAAATCCGCCTTTATCTCCTTGGCGGAGATGGATACCTTTTGCTAATAGGTGATAGGAGAGTAAATTCATCGCTATCGGTGGAATTGCGCTTTGGGAAGCTGCGATCGCAAAGAAGGAACCAAAGGAGGTAAACTTAATTACTATTCCCTGGTTTTTCATCTCTGTGTTTAAATCGCTCACAAGTTGGCTGGTACGTTGATTAAGTTGTTCATGCAATCCGATTCCCTGAGTTTTGAGATGCTGTAAAGTTGCACGGGCTGCGGCTAGGGCTAGGGGATGTTTACAAAATGTACCTGCAAAAAAGGTGGTTGGTATTTGAGGTGAGGAATCATCGCCAAAGCGCCATTGTCCACCGTCGATGTAGTCCATGTAACTTGCTTTGCCAGCAATTACCGCAAGGGGTAAGCCACCACCGACAATTTTGCTGTAGGTGGCGATGTCTGCTTGCACGCCAAACCAAGCTTGTGCGCCTCCTGGATGAATGCGGAAGCCTGTTACCATTTCGTCAAAAATTAGAACTATGCCGAGTTGCTGGGTAATTTCGCGTAATTGGTGGAGAAATTCGCGGGGCTGGAGTTCTGGATGACGGCTTTGCACTGGTTCCACTAAAACGGCGGCGAGTTCATGGCGATGTTTGCGAATGATGTCTAGCGATCGCTCGTTACCATACTCTAAAATTAAGACATCACAAGCAGCACTATCAGGAATTCCTGTAGCGGCTGGTACAGCTTTGGGATTGAGATTTGCTGCTAAATTCGCTTGAATTGGTTGTGCTAATTTTCCGAAAAAACTACCAGATTCAGCTTTGTGAGCAATAATTCGACGGATGCCTTTTTTGACATATTCTGTTCTAGTAGCCCGTACCAATACAGCATCAAAGTGTCCGTGGTAAGAGTTGGTGAAAATGGCGATTTTTGGGCGTTTTGTCGCTGCACGGGCGATTCTGACGGCAGTCATTACCGCTTCTGTGCCTGTGTTACTAAAAGTAACTCGTTCCATGCCCGTTAAATCGCTGATTAGTTGTGCTACTTCACCCGCTAAGGCATTTTGCACCCCGATATGCATTCCTCGTTGTAATTGTTCTGCGATCGCATTTTGCACAAATAATGGATTATGACCACATAGATTTATTCCCAATCCCATGAGAATATCGATGTATTCATTGCCATCAACGTCCCATAGTCGAGAACCAGAAGAACGTTCCACGGCGATAGGATAGCATAATTCTTTAATTTCTGGAGAAAAGTTGAACCCAATGGAAGTTTTATCAGCCAGCACTGGACGATATTGCTGTGCTAGATTTTTAGAAGTTTGTGTGCGCTGAGTATATCTTTGGATAAATGTTTGCAAATACTCTTGCTGCGAATTTTTTTGTTCTTGTTGAATAGCAGTCACGTCGCTTAACTCCGAATTAAAAATTAAAAATTAAAAATTAATTTCTTCTATTTCCCTAGCTTCCGACAAAGGAAATAAGCTGAATGTTTGTTATCTATCGTCGTGCTACCTTCAAGGGTACGGATATCAATATCGATAAAACCAACTTCTTGGAGTGCAGCTTTAATTTTTTCTGGATAATATCCCCGCACAGGATAACGAACATCCATGCGTTTCCAGTGTTTTTCTTGAGCTTGAAATGCTGATAGAAGTTTCAACCGCCAGCGATACAAAAATCGTAAATTTAAAATCGGAGATAACCCGCGCCAAGTTGTCCGCAGTAGTGATGATGAAGGTTTTGCAGGAGCTTGAAACATGGTAACTTGAAAATAGCCTGTGCTATCACTTGAATTATAATTTGGTGTCAACATCCAAGCATATTTTTTCTCAATTTCTCCTTCAGCAATTTCACCGTTCCACCAGCGTTGCATTTGTTCATGATGGTTAATATCAAATAGAAACCAACCACCATCTTTAAGAGCAGTATACACCCTTTGAAAAACTTGCTGTAGTTCCTGAATTGTCATTATATGGTTGAGAGAAGCGCTTGTAGAAAAGACGGCATCAAAAACAGACGGTAATTCAAAATAACGAGCATCTCCCAGCAAAAAATTTGCATTTGGGGAATTTTGACGAGCATAATTTAACATTTGTTCGGAACCATCAACACCCGTTACTTGATAGCCTCGTTCAATTAAACGCTGTACCAAATTCCCCGTACCACAACATAAATCTAGAAGTTGCGCGTTCTGAGGTAGTCGAGGTAAGAGCATTTTCTCTAAAGGTTGTAGTTGATTTTGAGAATACTCTGGCCCCATTGTTTCGTTATACAGCCATGCCCAAGCATCGTATTCGGTATAGCGTTCATTTGAAAAAGTAGTTTCAGGTGACATATTTAGTAAAACAGGTTTTAGATTTTGGGTGTTGTAAAAAACTTATTTGAAACAAAGTTAAATCTTCTTTGCGATCTCTGTATTGAGATTTTTCTAACTTTTAACTTCAATCATTGCAGGTGCTTTTATCCAACCAGCATTGATCAAATAATTTAGGTAAATTTGAATTAAATTCCCATCAATTATAGGAGATGATATCATTCCATTTAATGCTTTTTGGGTATTGCGATCGCTAATTTGTAATCTTACTTTATTTGTGCCGTTATTATTAGTTTTATTGCGAGGAAACAACGAGACGAGAGGATATAAAATATGTTCTGGTGAATGGTTGGCAATTTCTAGGAGTTGATTGTGCCATTGTTCATAAGGTACTTTCTTAATTGAGTAGCCCATCTTTTCTAATTGCTCAAAGATAATATCTGAAGAAACAGGTTGAGACTGAACTAAGTGGAAAGTTTGACCAAAAGATGGTATTGATGATAATTCAACAATGGCACGACTAACATAATCTACGGGTAAAATTTCTAAAGGCATAGCTCCATCTGGCATACTGCCCATCTGCACATAACCCAGAAGTGATTTGTAAAGAAAATCGTTCTGATTAAATACTCCTGTTTGGCTATGTCCAGAAATTGCACCTAAACGGTAAATATTGATAGGAATACCGCGTTTACTAGCCTCAATTACTAGTTTCTCAGCAACCCATTTACTTTGAGCATAGCCACCAACAGGCATGAGATAATCATCTAAACTATCTTGTTCCTCTACTTGCAGCTTTTTCGTATTGCTATTGGCGGCAAAAATACTGATTGTAGAAATGAAATGTACAGGTTTTAATTTTGTGCAACTCGCCAGTCGCAAAACTTCTTGAGTCCCTAAAACATTTGCTTCTTTGAGGCGAGTATAAGGTTCTGTATGATTCACCCGCGCCCCATTGTGATAAATCACATCTATTTGACTAGCTAAATCTTGAAACTGGAATGGCGAAAGTCCTAAATTAGGTTGAGCAAGATTCCCAACTACAGGAACAATGCGCGTCGCTAAGGATGCATCCCAAAGTTTGTAAGATTGCAATGCTGTTTTAATTCTTTGCTGTGCAGCTTCAGTTGTTTCTGCTTGCACTAAACAATAAATTGATGCTGAAGTTTTGCATAGCAATTCATGGAGAAGAAACGCTCCCACAAACCCCGTAGCACCGGTTAATAGAACATGATTTTTGGGATTGTCGGAACCCCACCCTAACCCTCCCCTTGCTAAGGGGAGGGAATCGGAATCTTTCTCCCCCCTTTGCAAGGGGGGATTAAGGGGGGTGGGGGGAACAATCGCCGAGTCAAGAATCGCCTCCCGTCCCCAATCGAACTCTACTTTTTTCCCTCCAGGATTTTGCAGAAACTCGATAATTTCTGCCTTGTGCGCCTGCAATTGCTCTTTGAGTGCATCTGTCAGCACACCTTTAGGAGCATTACACCGCAGTTTCGGGGTGTCGTTGACATTATCAAGCCAAATGCGAATATCTAGACGCTGTAATTGAGTCAGAAATTCCTGGATTGGCGATATTAAACTTTCATAGACGGGTTGTAAGGCTACTTCTGATTCGCTCAAAATACTCCCTAAGATAGATGTATTTGTTGAACAAGTTGTTAATAAAATCTCTTCACAACCAAACAGGCGTTTACTGACAATTTCTTGACTCTGACAATACGCCACCAATTGGTTAGACTCGACAATCGGCTTTGACTCTGGGGTGTAGAGAATGGAAGTAATAAATGTTAGCCAGGGTTCCTGACCCATAGCATAAACATACACCTGTTGGGGATGGAATTGATTAACTAGTGCGATCGCTCTTTGAGCATTTGAGCCATCTAATCGTCTGGTTTTGGCAATTTTCCGAGGTACTTTCTGAGTTAATAATGACCCGTATGCCCAGTTATAAGCTGCGCCATCACATTCCATCCCAATGAACAGCACATCAATATCACCAAAAATTTGATGCAGATGTGTATATAGTTGAGGGTCAATATTGTTAGAATCGGCGGCACATAAAATTGAGCGTCCTTTCAGGTTGACGAGGTAAGCCGCTTTTGCACCAATATTTAAGTCTCCGTGTTCTCCGAAAAATGGCAAACCAGCAATATAACCATCGGCGATGTTAATGATTTCTAATTCATCAATTTCTTGGACATTCTCAAACCCAATTTGTTGCAGCATCAACTTCAAAGAGGGGTCGATGAGGGTTCCCTTATTGCTTTTTGGCACAACCACGGTTTTAATTTTGTGGCGTAACTGCAAGAGGGTTTCTAGCATTACATGGTCTTGATGATTGTGGGTAATCAAAACGTAGTCAATTACCTGGGGAAGTTCGGCAAAAGTGTAGCGCTTAATGCCCGATGTATGGGGGTAGCTAATTAGAGGGTCACATAAAATACTTACAGATTGGGTTTCAATTAAAACACAGGCGTGGCCAAAGTAACGGATTCTGACCGCCTCCCCATCGTAATCAGGTTCTTGTGTGGGAGGTGTAGTAGTGAAGAACTGAGAAAATAGGGCATCTTGTTGGCCGCTAATTTTCAGAATGTCTCGAATTTCGTTGTCGGGAAGCGGGTTGTGACGCAAGCTGAATAGTTGATCTAAGCGGTGATCGCAAAAGGGAATTTGCAGGTGTAAACTATCTTCAGCAGGTAAGCGGGGTGTACTGAGGACAAAGCCACGAGTATCTCCATCACCCAAGTATAAATTAACTGATTGATTAGCCGGATTATAGTAATAACTACGGTATAGTAACCCTTCAATGAAGCGAATCGAGGGGTGATTGTTAGCGTCCTGCACAAGTTCCACATATCCCCGCAACGGTGCAGGAATTCTTTCATACAAAGGTTCTAGGGAAGCACCAACGGGATTTTCTGCTAACAGCTTATCTAAGTCTGGAATTGCTTGAGCTAGCGCCAGCATTTGAGCTTGTTGCTTTTGGGTTTTTTCCAGTAATAGCCGAATTTCTTCCACCCGACTAGCATCGTAGTTGATGAAGGGGCTACCAATCATTGCCGGATTTTTCAAAGCATCCCGATGTACTTGGGGTGCTGCAATGAAGGATTGCATAATTGGCAGATGGGAATTAGCGATATACATCGCCGCCGTTGCTGGAGAAATTAAATGTGACCAAGCATACCACTGGTTAACTAGTGGCTCGACGATGACATTGGGTTTAAGATACATCGGTTGGTTCATATTAAATTTCGATTTCCTCCCGTTCCTCGTCTGTAGCGTCAGGCATACTGAGTTGCTGTTGCAAAATTCGTTCTGCTAAACCTGCTACTGTTGGCGCATCAAACAAATCAATCACGGTGAGTTCTACCTGAAAGACTTGTAATGATTGGGCAATCAATTGGGTTGCTAACAAGGAATGTCCACCCAAATCAAAAAAGTCATCATGGATACTCACTTGTTTTAAGTTGAGTACCTGGGCGTAGATACTAGCTAGTTGCGCCTCAATATCTGTACGCGGAGCAATAAATTTTGTTGTTGAATGTACTTGTTCGGGTATGGGCAGAGAATGGGTATCTACTTTCCCGTTGGCAGTTAGGGGTAAAACATCCAGCAGTACAAACGCCGTCGGCACTAAGTATTCTGGTAACTTCTCCCGCATAAAGCGACGGAGTTCGGTAGGGGTGATGGCGGAGTCAGAAATAATATATGCGACTAAACGCTTTTCCCCTGGTTGGTCTTCACGGACAAGGACTACCCCTGCACGCACGTCGGGATGTTGGCACAAAACCGTTTCGACTTCTTGGGGTTCAATCCGAAAACCACGAATCTTTACTTGATGGTCAATTCGTCCTAAAAGTTTGATTCGACCATCTGGTAAGTAGCTAGCGAGGTCGCCGGTTTTGTAGAGGGCATGGGGCATGGGGCATGGGGCATGGGGCATGGGGGATAAGTCTTTGATACTCGTCGGCGACGAGTCTTTGCTCTCCACTCCCCTGCTCCCCTGCTTAAGAGCTTCCCAGTCTCCAATGCCCGATGCCCAATGCCCAATGCCCGATGCCCAATGCCCAATAAACGGATTCGGCACAAATCTCTCGGCGGTCAAATCTGGGCGATTCAAGTAGCCTCGTGCTACACCGACACCGCCAATGTAGAGTTCGCCAATCACGCCGATGGGGACTGGTTGCAAATAACTATCTAATATATATAGTTGCTTGTTGGCACTGGGGCGGATGGTGGGAAGCAAGGGATGTCCATTGCCGCAAAGTACCATGCTGGCGTTGACTGTGACTTCAGTGGGGCCGTAGGCGTTGATAAAGCGTCGTCCTTTCGACCATTTCACAATCAATTCCGGGGAAGGGGCTTCTCCACCTACTAATATCATCCGTAGTTTGGGCAGGTCTTCTGTAGGGAGGAGGGAAAGGGCGGACGGTGTAATTGTTATATGAGTAACGGCGTTATCGCGGAGCAATTGCAGCAGTCCGGCACCGGGAAGTAAGGATTCTGATTTGGCAAGGTAGAGTTTAGCACCACAACCCAGCCCCATAATGATTTCAGGAATAGAAGCATCAAAGCTGAGGGAGAAAAATTGCAATACGCAGTCTCCAGGATGCACATCACAGATATTGATTTTGTGTTCTGTGAGGTTTGTTAAGCCGCTATGGGGTATGAGAACTCCTTTAGGTGTGCCGGTGGAACCGGAGGTGTAAATCAAATACGCCAAATTAGCTGGTGTAGCTTGACATTCTGGATTATCTGTGCTGCCTTGGCTCATTACCTCCCAGTCTGTATCGAGACAGATCACCTCGTAGTTGAGGGATGAGGGGGATGAGGAGGACAATGAAGAATCTTTCCCTGCTCCCTCATCTCCCTCATCTCCCCCAAGACTCGATTGGGTGAGCAAAATCGGTACTTGAGAATCTGCCAGCATATAAGCTAGGCGTTCTGGGGGATAATTCGGATCGAGGGGTAAATAAGCTCCCCCGGCTTTGAGGATGCCGAGTAAGCCAATTATCATCTGTGGCGATCGCTCCACACACAATCCCACAATTACTTCTGGTTTCACGCCGCGTTGTTTTAAGTAATGGGCGACTTGATTACTTTGTTGATTGAGTTCTCGATATGTGAGGCTGTGATTTTCAAATATCAAGGCGATCGCATCTGGGGTTTTTTCTACCTGTGCTTCAAATAGTTGGTGAAAGGTGCGATTACTTTGATATTCCACACAAGTTTGATTCCAGTCCACTAACATTTGTTGTCTTTCTGACTCAGTTAGCAACGGTAACTCAGAAATTCTTTGCTCTGGATTACTCACAATCCCTGTTAGTAGTGTCTGGAAATGCTCAACCATCCGAGCAATTGTCTGAGGTGCAAATAAACCCTGGTTGTATTCAAACGCACCCACTAAACCCTCGGATGTTTCGTACATATCTAAACTCAAGTCGAGTTTGGCACTGGCTTCGGTTCTCTGTATGGGTGTAAGGGTTAATCCTGGTAATTGTAATTTTTCAGTGGGAGCATTTTCTAACCGGAATTTCACCTGAAACAAGGGATTAAAGCTCAAATCTCGTTCTGGTTGCAGGACTTCTACCAATTTCTCAAAGGGAATATCTTGGTGATCATAAGCTTGCCAAGTTGTTTCCCGCACCTGCTGTAATAGTTCTTGGAAGGTAGGATTACCAGTAAGGTTTGTCCGTAAAACTAATGTGTTGACAAAAAAGCCAATTAATTCTTCTGTTTCCCGGCGATGGCGATTGGCTACGGGAGTACCAACGAGTAAATCTGTCTGTCCAGTGTAACGATGCAGCAGGATTTTATAAGCTGTTAATAAAATAATAAATGGTGTGACACCTGCGCTGCTAGCTAAGGATGCGATCGCAGTACTCAATTTTGGTGATAATGAAAACGACTCAATTGCACCAAGGAATGTTTGTACCCGGCTACGAGGGTAATCTGTGGGCAATTGTAAAACTGGGAGTATACCGCCTAATTGTTGCCGCCAATAGGCAATTTGAGTTTCTAAAACTTCTCCCTGTAACCACTGTCTTTGCCAAACAGCAAAATCAACATATTGAATTGCCAACTCTGGTAAGGGAGACGGCTGATTAGCTGCAAAAGCAGAGTATAAACTTGCCAATTCCCGCACTAAAATGTCCATTGACCAACCATCAAAGACGATGTGGTGCATGGTAAATAAAACTACATATTCATCGACATCTAAATGCAGCAACTTCACCCGTAATAGGACATCGGTAGCTAAATCAAAGGGTTGGCGTGCTTCCTGAATGAATAGGGCTTGCACTTCATCATCTTGTTCCAGAGGATTTAGTGCTTGTAAATCCACAATAGTAACTAGTAGTTTATCAAGGCAACTTTGCTGAGTAAACCAAGTTTTAGAATCTTTCTCTCCTTCTCTGTGTTCTCTGTGCCTCTGCGGTTCGTTATTTAAAACAGCAAACTTTGATTGGTGGACTACTAGCACCTCTACACTTGGCTGGATGGTGAGTAAAGGATTTCCATCTACAGTGGGGAACTGGGTACGTAAAACCTCATGACGACGGACAATTTCGTTAAGCGATCGCGCCAATACTGTAATATTTAACGAACCCGTCAACCTAACTGCTGTCGGAATATTGTAAGTAGCACTACCAGGTTGTAACTGTTCTAAAAACCACAGTCTTTGTTGAGCAAACGAAAGGGGGAGATTAGCATGGCGATCGGCTGGCTGAATAGAATGAGCATAAGCGTTAGAAGCAATTTGAGCCTGCTGCAAAAATTTGACAATCTCCATTTTGCGCGATCGCAATTCGGCATTGAGCGTATCTGTTAACACATCATCTGGAATACTACAACGCACGCGTTCGCCTTCTATCCAAAGTTTGACATCTAGGCTGTACAGGTGTGATAAAAACTCTTCAATAGTCTTCATAGTTCAATCTCCTTACGGCCTAGTGCGGCGGTTGGGGTTGTTTGCATCTGCTCGACGCTCTTTTGCAGAATTTCGATGCGTTCTGCAAGTCCAGCAATAGTTGGTTTTTCAAACAGACTCCCCAAGGGCAAATCTAACTGAAAGGCTTCTCGTAACCGCGCTGTCGCCCGAATCGCCAACAGGGAATTTCCCCCTAATTCAAAGAAGTTGTCATAAACTCCCACTTTTTCTAGTCGCAACACATCCGCCCAGACATTGGCAATAATTGCTTCTGTGGGATAGCGCGGTAGTATAATCTGACTAGCATCCCGTATATCTTCTGGTGCTGGTAACGCTTGGCGATTCACTTTCCCGTTGGGTAACAGAGGCAATTCCTCAAGTATTACAAACACCGACGGCAGCATATAATCAGGCAAAAGTTTTGCTAAAAATTCCCGCAGTTCTAACTCCCTCCCCTTGTAAAGGGGAGGGTTGGGGTGGGGTAGACAAACAACATAAGCAACCAACCGCAGATTGTCAGTTTGGTCTGGGTGAAGTGTAACAATCGCTTGTTGTACAGCCGGATGTTGATTAAGTACCGCCTCAATCTCACCTAACTCAATCCGCAATCCCCGAATTTTTACTTGATTATCCAACCTTCCCAGATACTCGATATTACCATCTGGGAGATAACGGGCGCGATCGCCAGTTTTGTACAATTTGGAATTTTCAAACGGATTCGGTACAAACCGTTCTGCGGTTAAATCTGGTCGTTTCCAATAACCCCGTGCTACTCCGACACCACCAATGTAGAGTTCGCCCGGAACACCCACGGGAACTAGTTGCAGATGCTCATCAAGTAGATAAATTTGTGTATTGGCAATGGGGCGGCCGATAGGAACTGTTTGTAAATCATCATCAGGTTGACATTGATAGTAAGTTACATCAATTGCCGCCTCCGTTGGCCCATAAAGGTTGTGCAATTGTGCATCCAAACGCTGAAAAAACCGATTTTGCATTTCCAGCGATAAAGCTTCGCCGCTACAAATCACCCGTTTCAAACTTTGACAACGGGGAGGTTGGGAAAGAACCCCACCCGCGCTAACGGGCACCCTCCCAATGCCTTGGGGAGGGTGTACACCCAAATCGGAGTTACTTTGAGATCCGGGTTTTACCCCCCTTAATCCCCCCTTGCCAAGGGGGGAAACCGGAAAATCTTGTTCCCTCCCCTTTGCAAGGGGAGGGTTAGGGTGGGGTAATTCGAGGACTGTTACTGATTCGATAACCGTGTACACCGTAGCCTTAGCAAGGGGAGGGTTGGGGAGGGGTTCTAATGCTTCTAAAAATACCCCCAACATAGCAGGTACAAAATGTAAAGTTGTAATTTTTTCTCGGTCAATTAGTTCAACTAAATACGTTGGATCTCGATGTCCGCCCGGTTTTGCCATTACTAAACACGCGCCGTTGAGTAATGTCCAGAAAAATTCCCAGACGGAGACATCAAAGCTAAAGGGCGTTTTTTGCAGAACACGTTCGCTTGTTTGTAAACCATACTGCTGCTGCATCCAAAACAACCGATTGCTAACGCCACGATGAGTATTAATTACGCCTTTGGGCTTTCCTGTGGAACCAGAGGTATAAATTACATATATTGCATTTTCCGGGTTGACAAAAGTACTTATATTATGATTTTTATGCTGGGTAATTTCCTGCCAATCCCGATCTAAATATACGGCTTTACTGCTGTGGCAAGGTAAATTTTCTAACAAAGATGCTTGGGTAAAAATTACTGGCACCTCTGTTTCACTAAGAATGTATCCTAACCGTTGTGTAGGATAATCAGGATCAAGGGGAACGTAGGCGGCTCCGGCTTTGAGGATAGCTAAGATGCCAATGACCATTAAGAGGGATCGCTCTAAATATATCCCAACTAATGTTTCTGGCTGGACTCCCAATTTTTGTAAATAATGCGCTAACTGGTTCGCACGCTGATTTAATTCTCTATAAGTAAGTTTCTCTTCTTGGAAAACAACGGCAATATTATCTGGTGTGCGTGCTACCTGTGCTTCAAATTGGTGATGAATACATTCTTGAGGATAATCTGTTTGGGTTTGATTCCATTGAATAATCTGCTGACGTTCTTGGTGTGTGAGTAGGGAAATTGTTCCCAAATTTTGCTCTGACTGAACTATCATCCTTTCCAGTAGGAGACAAAAATGCTCTAATAGTTGAGTCATTGCCACAGGTGCAAACCGATTGCGATCGTACTTCAGTTTTACAGATAACTTATTTCCCACAGACACCAGCAGCGTCAAAGGAAAATTTGTCCACTCGATTGATTGAATGTTAACAATACGTAAATCTTGGTTTCCCTGCACTCCCGATGTATCAACGGGATAGTTTTCAAATACTAAAATACTTTCAAATAACGAAGTACCCCGTGGCAGTTCGCTCCATTCCTGGATTTCTAACAGCGATGTATATTCATACTGCCATGATTCTGCTTGTTGTGCTTGTAATTTTTGCAACCACTCAACCAAGTTTGCTTGGGGTGAAACCTGCACTCGCACGGGTAATGTGTTGATAAATAGCCCCACCATCGATTGTACACCGGGTAAAGTTGCTGGTCGTCCCGATGATGTGGCACCAAATACCACATCTGTGGTGTTAGAGTAGCGACTCAAGAGTAGGGCAAAAGCTCCTTGTAACAGTGTATTTAGGGTTAATTGATGCTGTTTTACCCAGGTTTGCAGAGTGGCAGTTTGGTCAGGATTGAGCGATCGCATCTCTTCCTGTAAACTGGGTTGAGTGGTGCGTAAATTCTGAGAAATCGGCAGCGATGTTGGGGTAATAAAACCTTGGAGTTGTTTTTGCCAAAAAGTTTTAGCAGCCGCTTGATCCTGTTGCTGCAACCAAGCGATATATTCACCGTAGGGACGCGGGTTAGAGTATCGTGACGGTGAATGATAATAGTGTTGAAAGACTTGTTGAATAACCAGCGCCGATGACCAACCATCGAGAATTAGATGATGTTGTGTCCAGATGAGAGTGTGGTGAGATTCGGCAAGTTGAATCAGGGCAAAACGCATAAGGGGCGGTTGTTTCAGGTCAAATCCGTCATAGCGATCGCCCTCTAAAAACTCCTCTAATCGTGCTTTTTGTTCTTCGGATGATACTTCTCGCCAATCTAAAAATGTCCACGGAAATTCAACTTGACGAAAGACGACTTGGAAAGGTTTATCACGCTGTTCCCAATAAAATGCCGATCGCAAAACGGCATGATTTTTGATAACCTCATGCCAAGCGGCTTGCATAGCATTGACATCTAGTTTACCTTCTAAATTCAAGCAAACCTGTGGCACATACACGCCCGCCTGTGGTGTCAGCAAGGTATGGAATAGCATTCCCTGCTGCATTGGCGAGAGAGGATAGATGTTTTCGATATTTTGACGTTTATCCACGGCGGGCATGATTTTTGGTTGATACTAGAATTTTTGTGAAGATTAGTCTTACGCTATCTAAAATCTGGCAACAGATTTAAATTTACAAACCCTAATTCAATCTGACTTTTTTAATTACGAATTACGAATTACGAATTAATTTATATGTCTGCTAATAATTTATCGAGTTCTGCTTGAGTAAGTTCCATCTGGGGAAAGTCAGAGGGAGTGAACCCGTTAGCGTTGGGGGAGAGACAATGCTGAATTAGCGATCGCAATTTTGTTTGATAATTTTCGGCTAGGGTGGCTATTGTTTGCTCTTTATGTAGAGTTCGACTATAGAACCAATCAAATCGCAGTTGTCCTCCTGTAACGATACTATTAATTTCGATCAGGGTGTTGCGTGTTCCTCGCTGGCTGCGGCTATGACCGACAGACTCACGCGCCGGGATGAAAAGAGATGATTGGGAAAAGATTTGGTCAGATTGTCCGAGATAATTAAATCGTACCTGTGGTGAGGGAACTGCCTGCAATTTTGCTTGAATTGTTGGGGAAGCTAAGTAGCGTAATAATCCATAACTAATACCACGATCTGGTACTTGACGGAGTTGCTCTTTAATTGTTTTTAGGGAATCTCCCAGTTCAGATGATGCTTCTATATTTAAGAATAACGGGAAGAGACTGGTAAACCAACCCACTGTGCGAGATAAATTCATACTTGGAAACAAATCTTCTCGCCCGTGTCCTTCTAATTCTACTAAAAGATGGCGATCGCCACTCCAAGAGTGGAATGCTAATACTAAGGCTGTCAAGAGAACATCATTAATTTGTGTGTGGTAGGCTGCGGGAACTTGTTGGAGTAAGGCTTGAGTGTCTTGATAACTTAGAGAAACAGAGTAGGTATCTACATCTGCCATTGTGTTGCAACCTTGGGGATCATCTATTGGTAGAGAAGTAATTTGTTGCCAAGAAGGGGATGTCCAATAATCTAATGCTGGTTGCAAATTAGCAGTTTGGGCATAATCTCTGAGTTGGATTGCCCATTGTTGAAAGGATGTAGTTTTTGGTGGTAGTTGAATCTCCTGTTTTTGACTAAGTTGCTGGTAGGCTGATTGCAAGTCTTCTAGAAGAATCCGCCAGGAAATGCCATCAACAATTAAGTGATGAATGATGATTAACAGGCGATGGTTTTGCTGTTCGCCCAAGTCAAAATAGGCCACACGCAGCAATGGCGGATTATTTAGGTCAAAACTAGCTTGTAAATCATTGGCATGGGTGGCGATCGCTTTTTGCACTTTCTCCGGTGCTACAACCGCTAATTCCGATAAATCAATATATACACCCCCCTTAATCCCCCCTTGGAAAGGGGAGAGATCAGAAATCTTTTTCTCTCCCCTTTCCAAGGGGAGGGCTGGGGTGGGGTAATACGATCGCAATCCATCATGATGAATAATTATCTTATCTAACGCTTGCCGCAACCAAGTAAAATTAAGAGGCTGCTGCACTTCCAAAATAATTGCTTGGTTCCAATGGTGCGAATCAACTGGATTTTCCTCAAAAAACCAGTGTTGAATTGGAGTCAGGGGAATATCTCCCGTTACTACCTCCTGGGGTATGGATATTTCCCCATTGGTATCCACAATAGCTGCTAATTCTGCCACTGTTTGATATTGAAACATTTGCCGAGGCAGTAATGCCAACCCTTGCTGATTCGCCTTCGCAACCACCTGAATTGCTAGGATAGAATCACCACCCAAACTAAAGAAATTATCGTGAATACCAATTGATTCTACACCTAAAACCTGACTCCAAATAGTAACTAATTGTTGCTCTAAAGGTGTACGGGAGACAGTGAAAGAGGTATTTACTGGCCCCAATTCGGGAATCGGCAAGGCACGACGATCAACTTTACCATTAGCAGTTAATGGCAGAGTTTCCAGAATTACCAAGGCTGACGGCACCATGTAGCCAGGTAACTTTGCCGCTAGAAATTGGCGTAACTCTGTCTCTTGTAGCTTTGACTTGGGAACCACATAGGCAACCAAACGCGCATGATCTAGCGTATCTTGTCGCGCGATCGCTACTGCTTGTAATACCCCCGGATGCTGATGTAACACTGCTTCAATTTCCCCTAACTCAATGCGGAAACCGCGCAACTTTACCTGATGATCCCAGCGCCCCAAGTATTCAATATTACCATCATCAAGATAACGGGCGCGATCGCCAGTTTTATACAATTTTGAATTGTCAAACGGATTTGCCACAAACCTTTCTGCTGTTAAATCTGGTTGTTGCCAATAACCACGGGCAATTCCTGCGCCACCGAGGTAAATTTCACCGGGTACGCCAATGGGTAATGGTTGCAGGTTTTTATCTAAAATATAAACTTGAGTATTGGCAATCGGATGACCAATAGTTGGGGCTTGATTGCTGTCTTTGGGAATAAGGGTAAATGTGGAGTAAGTTGTATCTTCTGAAGGCCCATAGAGGTTGAATACTTGGTCAATGGTGGATTGTTGGTAAAGTTGTTGTACCAAGGATTTCGGTAGGGGTTCTCCTGCTAAATTCACAGTCCGCACTGATGCAGGAATGGCGTTGAGACGCAGCAATTCTCTGGCGGCTGAAGGAACGGTGTTGAGCAGAGTTACTTGCCCTGCGGCTGGTAATTCTGGTAACTGAAGGGCGTTATCTGCCAAAATCACGCTTCCTCCGCAACTCAGAGTTACGAAGATTTCAAACACCGATAAATCAAAACAAATGGATGTGGAGCCAAGGACACCTGCTAATTGTGCTGCTGAATAAACTTCTTTTGCCCAATATATTAAGGTAACAGGACTGCGATGGGAAATTGCAACACCTTTAGGAATACCTGTGGTTCCAGAGGTGTAGATGATGTACGCCAGATTGTCTGGGGTGAGGCTACTGCTGGGATTCGCGGTATTTTGTAAAGAAATTGCTTCTGCATCTGTATCTAGGCAAATTACGGGAATATCTAAGCTGGGCAATTTGGGCAATTGCTGCTGCTGGCTAATCAAAACCTGAATCTGAGCATTTTGAATAATTAATCCCAGTCTTTCTTGAGGATAACTGGGATCAAGGGGAACGTAAGCGCCTCCAGCTTTCAGAATACCCAACAAACCGATAATCATATCCAGGGAACGATTTACACAAATCCCCACGGGAACCTCTGGCTGCACGCCTAAACTTTGTAGGTAGTGAGCCAGCTGATTAGCTTTGGTGTTTAATTCCTGATAACTTAAACTTTCTCTACCCCAAATAACGGCGGTGTGTTTAGGAATTTGGCTGACTTGGGCAGTAAATAATTCATGTAAACATTGCCCATCAGGATATTCCCGTTGAGTTTGGTTCCATTGTACCAATTGCTGTTTTTCACCAGCACTCAACAAAGGTAGTTCGGCAATCGATTGTTGAGGATTAGCAACAACGGCTTCTAATAGTGTTTCCAGATGTCCAGCCAAACGCGCAATAGTTGACGCTGAAAATAAATCGGTGTTGTACTCCAGCTTACAACTCAGTCCCTCTAGAGTTTCGCTAACTATCCAAGTCAGGTCAAATTTTGCCGTTCCACTATCTGCGTCAAGAATTTGACATTGTATCCCTGCCATATCTAATTCTGGCAGAGGGAGATTTTGCAATATCAGCATAACTTGAAAAATTGGCGTATGACTGAGCGATCGCACCGGCTGAAGAACTTCCACTAATTGCTCAAAAGGTAAATCTTGATGAGCATAAGCACCGAGAGCGGTTGCTCGGACTCGTTGCAGTAACGTTTTAAAGGTGGGATAGCCGCTTAAATCGCTACGCAGTGCTAAAGTATTGGCAAAACAGCCAATTAATGATTCTGTCTCTACACGATTTCGATTAGCGATCGCACTACCAACAACAATATCATCACTGCCCGTATAACGATGTAACAGCACATTCAAAGTAGCCAGCAAAGTCATGAATAAAGTACTCTGATGACGCTGACTTAACTGTTTTAAGGCTTCAGTTAACCCCGAAGACAAACTAAAGCGATGCACAGCCCCCCGAAAAGATTGTACAGCCGGACGAGAATAATCCGTCGGTAACTCCAGCATTGCAGGCGCATCAGCTAACTGCTGTCGCCAATATTCCAAATGCCCCTCTAAAACCTCACCCTGCAACCATTGTCGCTGCCAGTAAGCAAAATCCACATATTGAATATCTGTAAATTTCTCCTCCTTTGTGCGCCTGGATGCCTCTGCGTGATATAACCCCACCACATTCCTAACCAATAACCCCATAGACCAAGCATCAGCAATGATATGATGCAACGTCAACAGCAAAACATGACGTGTATCACCCAAACGCAACAACTGCACCCGCAGTAGTGGCCCATCCTCCAAATTAAACGGTTGTTGTGAGAGCAGCAACACCAAATCTTTAATTTCCTGTTGCTGTTCATTAGCCGCCAGAGCTTGCAAATCAATTGCTAATATATTGATCTGACAAAAATCAGCAATCCTCAAAACAGGTTGTCCATCAACACTTTGAAAAGTTGTCCTGAGAATTTCCTGTTGTTGCACCATCTCATCAAAACTACGCTGCAAAATCCCCAAGTCAATATTTCCCTGAATTTCCACCGCCAAGGGAATATTGTAAAATGGGCTATCTGGCTCTAACTGCGACAAAATCCAAAAGCGTTGCTGGGCAAAAGACAGAGGTAAATTACCACTGCGCTGAATTGGCAATATCGCCGGGGCTACATTTAAAGCTTGGCTTTGCTCAATTACCTCTGCCAAATTAGCGAGTACTGGCGTTTCAAATAGATGACGCAAGGGAAATTCTACATTAAACACCTGCCGAATTTGAGAAACTACCCGCGTTGCTAACAGCGAATGTCCTCCTAAATTGAAGAAATTATCATAAATTTCGACTAACTCTATACCCAACACCGATGCCCAAATGCCTGTCAACAGTTCTTGTGTAGGTGTATAAGAAGCCGTGGCTGTAGTCGCCACCGAATTTACATCAGGATTTGGTAACGCTTGACGATCAACTTTACCATTAGGTGTAAGAGGTAATTTTTCCAGTACTACAATCGCTGCCGGGATCATGTAGGCTGGTAGTTTTGTCGCTAAGAAAGAACGGATAGTAACCCCACCCGCGCTAACGCGCACCCTCCCCTTAGCAAGGGGAGGGCTGGGGTGGGGTGTATTGTGGACAACATACGCAACTAAACGACGCTCTCCCGGTTCATCCTCCCTCACAGTAACTACAGCCTGAGCCACTTCGGGATGTTGATTGAGTACCGCTTCAATTTCACCCAATTCAATGCGATAACCCCGAATTTTCACTTGGTTATCTAAACGACCCAAGTATTCTAAATTACCATCGGGGAGATAACGAACGCGATCGCCTGTTTTGTAGAGATTGGGGATGGGGCATGGGGCATTGAAAAGAGGCAGAGAGGCAGGGTGCGAGGGGAAGAGGGGAAAACTCTTCTCCCTTTCCCCCAGTCCCCAGTCCCCAGTCCCCAGTCCCCAGTCCCTATTCCCCAGTCCCCATTCCCCAACAAATGGATTTGCCACAAACCTCTCTGCTGTTAAATCTGGACGTTGCCAATAACCCCGTGCTACTCCCGCACCACCAATGTAGAGTTCTCCTGGTACACCCACGGGAACAGGTTGCAAATGGTCATCAAGGACGTAAAATTGAGTATTGGCGATGGGACGACCAATGGTAACAGACTCACACGGACTGAGTTTTTGAGCAGCTGACCAAATTGTAGTTTCTGTTGGCCCGTAAAGGTTCCAAACTTCTCCACTGCATGATATTAACTCCTGGGCGAGGGAATTATCTAAAACTTCTCCACCGCAGAGAATTTTTAAATCTTTTTTCCCACGCCAACCACTAGCTAGGAGTAAGCGCCAGGTGGCTGGAGTAGCTTGCATAACAGAGATTTGATGTTCTTCTATGGCGGCTGCTAGTTGGACTCCATCTAGTGTTACCTCCCGTGGTACAAGCACCAGACTAGCACCAACAATTAACGGCAAGAAAATCTCTAAGGCGGCGATGTCAAATGCTAAGGTTGTCACGGCGAGGAGGGTATCTTTTGCCGTTAATCCCGGCATTTTCGCCATTGTATTCAAAAAGTTGGTCAGTCCTCTGTGCAAAATTTGCACACCTTTCGGTGTACCTGTAGAGCCAGAGGTGTAAATTAGATAGGCTAGCTGATTGGGGTAAACTTTAACTAAGGGATTCTCACTCTCTGAATTATCAATATGCTTATCTATACAAAGAATTTCCGCAGTATTTTCCGGTAATAAATTTAATAATTTATTTTGAGTAAGTAATATTGATATTTGAGCATCTTGGAGGATAAACGCCAAACGCTCTTGAGGATAAGCAGGATCGAGGGGAATATATGCGGCTCCAGCTTTGAGAACTGCCAAAAGTGCGATCGCCATTTCCAAGGAGCGATCGCAGCAAATCCCCACCCGTGTTTCTGTTTGAACACCCAACTTTTGCAAAGAATGGGCGAGTTGATTCGCTTTCGTGTTAAGTTCTCTGTAAGTTAGGGATTTATTCTCAAAAATAACTGCTATTTTATCTGGTGTTCTTGCGGCTTGTTGAGCAAATAATTCATGAACGCATAAATCAGGAATTTCTACAACAGTATCATTCCATTGCACAAGTAGCTGTTGTTGCTCATTCTCTGTGAGTAAAGGCAACTCAGCAATAGATTGTTCGGGATTTTCCCCAATTCCATGCAGCAGTGTTTGGAAATTCTGAATCAGGCGATCGATGGTTGCTGCTTGGAATAAATCGGTACTATACTCCAATGTCCCCGTTAATCCCCTTGGTGTTTCGTACATATCCAAGCTCAAATCAAAGCGGGTGGTAGAATGTTCAGTCTCCAAAGGTTCAATTGTCAATCCAGCTAAATCAGTGCTTTGGCTCTTGGTATTGTGGAGAATAAACATTACCTGAAACAGAGGATTTTGACTTAAATTCCGTTCCGGTTGCAGTTGTTCTACCAAGTCTTCAAAGGGCAATTCTTGATGAGATAACGCCCCCAAGACTGTTTCACGGACTTGATTCAGTAAGTCACAAAAACTAGGATTACCAGATAAATTGGTACGAAAAACCAGATTATTTACAAATAACCCAATTAGATTAGCAATTTCTGGGCGATCGCGGCTAGTAACCGTGGAGCCTACCAGAATATCTTTTTGTCCACTGTAGCGATAGAGCAAGACATTAAATGCTGTCAGCATGGTCATAAATAATGTAGCACCTTGCTGTTGACTCACTTGCCCCAGCCTGTCAGATAATGCTAGTGACAGTGTAAAAAACTGCCGCGCTCCTTTGAAAGTCTGTCTTGCTGGACGAGGATAATCTATTGGTAGGGATAATTCACGGGGACAATTTTGGAGTTGTTTTTTCCAATAAGTTAGTTGATTGGTGCGTGCTTCGCTTTGCAGCCATTTCTGTTGCCAAGTAGCAAAATCTACATACTGAATTGATAAATCAGGTAAAAGTAATGGTTTACCTTCACTATATCCTTGATATAGCAATGCCAATTCTCTCACCAAGACACGCATTGACCAATAATCAGCAATAATGTGCTGCATGACAAACAGCAGCACATATTCCGTAGTACTTAGTTGCAGAAGTGCCACACGCAACAACGGAGCCTGAGTCAGATGGAAAGGACGCACAGTTAAAAGCTTTGCCTGTTGCATGACTTGCGCTGCTTGATGTTCTGGTGATAATCCGCGCAAATCAACTAAAGGCAGTGTGAGTGAAAATTTTGCAGCAATATTTTGTACAGGTTCGTCATTAACTACAGAAAAACTGGTGTGAAGGATTTCGTGACGACGGACGATTGACTGTAAACTTTGCCCCAAGGCGTTAATATTCAGCTTTCCCTTCAAACGTAAGGCGCTGGGAAGATTGTAAACAGATAATCCTGGTTGTAGCTGTTCGAGAAACCATAGCCGCTTTTGGGCAAAGGATAGGGGAAAATTTTGTTGCTTGGCTGCTTGCTGTTGCAAGAGTTTTGCTAAAAGTTGTCGTTTGTGTAACGCCTGTAGTTCAGAGGTGTTGGGCTGTGAATGACTCATATTAAGAAATTATTCGCAGGAATCACAGATTTTACCCCACCCTAACCCTCCCCTTGCAAAGGGGAGGGAACTGGATTTCCGGCTTCCCCCTTTGTAAGGTGAATTTCTAATGTTGAATAACCAGAGAATTTACTTGCAAAGGGGAGGGAACTGAATTTCCGGCTTCCCCCCTTTGCAAGGGGGGATTGAGGGGGGTAATTGGAGGGGATTAAGGGAGAGGGTGCGCGATAGCACGGGTGGGGTATTTCCGTACCTCACGAAATTGAAATGTCTTATTAGGAAATAATTTTGCTAAGTCAAGTTAGTATTGCTATTATTTCACACTATATGACAATAATTATCAGTTAGTTGTAAAAACATCTCCAACTTTGTGCAGCAAGGCATTTATCAAACAGAATTCAGGAGTCAGGAGCCAGAATTCAGAATTGAATTCTGTGCGACACTTCGACCACGCTCAGTGCATCGCTGGTGGATGAATAAACGGGTTTAAAACCCCATCGTCTGCACGGTGTCTACTTTTTCGTTGGCGTCTGAATCCCCATCCAATTGATTCTGACTCCTGAATTCTGACTTCTGAATTCTTCTTCAAACAGTTAACCACCCTCTTGTACCTGCATTTGGTTGAGTAGTTTCTCTACTTCTTCTTCAGAAAGTTGGTCTAAGTTAGTTAATAACTGTTGTGCTTCACCCCTTTCGACGCGCTCAATTTGCGGTGTCTTTGCTGGTTGTGGCTTTTGATGCCATTGCAGTTTTAGCAAATCAGCCTGGGAAGCTAAGGTAGGATTGAAGAAAAACTCCCGAATTGGTAAATTAAGTTGGAGAGAGGAACGCATCTGAGCAAGTACTTGGGTTGCTGATAAAGAATTACCGCCCAACTCGAAAAAGTTATCGTGAATGCTTTGCACCTCGACTTGGAGAACAGATTGCCAAAGGTTTGCGATCGCCACTTCCAAATCTGTGATTGGAGGTGTAAAATATAACTCAGTTTTAGGGGATTGAAACTCTGGTAAAGGTAAGGCACGGCGATCCACCTTACCATTAGGTGTTAATGGTAATGCTTCCAAAGGTATATAAAGTGTAGGTATCATATATTCTGGCAATCGTTGCTGTAGAAATTGCCGTAACTTCTGTGTCATCAATTCTGTTTTTGTTAACTGCGTTTGCGGATTTTCTGGCGACAGCCAACGAGTTTTCCAGGTTGGGTCGATACAACCGCCGACAAAACTATGCAACAATATATGTTCCTCGTGCAAAGCAAAATTCTCGCGGATAGTATCAAATTCTAAAGCCCCTATCGGACATAAGCCTAAGTCATAATCGGGAGCCGTTTCCATTAATAGCTGACTGATATAACCCGCTTCCAGCATACAGAAATCCCTAGATTTATCGCCGTAAATTGGTGCGATCGCCTGCAAATCACCAATTAAAAACAAGGCAAACGCCCCTTGCTCAAAAATCTCCTGATTAATGCCATAAATCCCACTGTCAACTTTAGCTGAATTGCTCAAGTGAATCAGTTGATGCTGTTGGGGATGATAGTAGTAAATCCCAGCCGTTAAACTTTGAACTTGATTTGGCTTAATGTAAATGTATGTCTGGACTGGATACAAACTACCAGCAGAAGCATAACGGTACTTAGGCAATGGTGAATTTGATAGTTGCTGCGATCGCAAACATTCTAAAAATTCACCCAAGCTATTGAGAGATACAGATTCCTCTAAAAATTGGCGATAACTTTGTCTTTGCAGCTTGACATCAAAAGACTCAGCCCCAGGTAAAGCAACCGAAATACTAGAATCAAATCTTCTAACACCCCGTTGTTGGAGTTTAAAATCTGTGGGAGAAACCCCACCCGCCCCGGCTACCCTCTCCTTTGCAAGGCTACCGTCTACACATAAATCGGAGTTACTTTGAGATCCGGGTTTTACCCCCCTTAATCCCCCCTTGCAAAGGGGGGAAACAAGATTTTCTAGTTCCCTCCCCTTTGCAAGGGGAGGGTTAGGGTGGGGTAATTCGAGAACTTGCGTATACACCGTAGCCTTTGCAAGGGGAGGGTTGGGGAGGGGTGTTATTTCTGGCTGCAACACAATATAGGCAAGCAATTGCTGTTGAGACGATAAGCCCAAAGTTGTGACAACTGCTTGAGCGATCGCTGGATGCTGTTTTAGAGCCGCTTCAATTTCACCCAACTCAATCCGGTAGCCATTGATTTTAACTTGAAAATCCTCTCGTCCTAAAAATTCTATTGTCCCGTCTGGGAGATAGCGCCCTAAGTCACCGGTTTTGTAGAGAGTATAGGGCATTGGTATTCTCCCCTGCTCCCCTGCTTCCCAGTTCCCAATAAACGGATTGGGAATAAACCTTTCTGCCGTTAATTCTGGATTTTGCCAGTAGCCTTTGGCGATACCCAAACCGCCAATGTAGAGTTCACCAATTGCCCAATTCGGGCAGGGTTGGAGGGATTGATTGAGTACGTAAACCCGTTGATTGGTCAGAGAAGATCCGTAGGGAATACTTTTCCAATTGGAATCGATTTTGCTAATAGGGTAAAAAATAGACCAGATAGAGGCTTCTGTAGCACCCCCTAAACTGATAATTTGGGGATGATTAAATTGACTGCAAATGCGCTCAGGGAGTGTGAGGGGAATCCAGTCACCACTAAGGAGAATTAAACGGAGGGATTGGGGATTGGGGATTGGTATTCTCCCCTGCCCCCCTGCTTCTTCCCCACTCCCCAATTCAACCAAAAGTTGCATTAAGGCGGGAACAGAATTCCAAATTGTTACCTGATGCTGGTTAATTAGGTGCATCCAGTGAGATGGATCATTGAGGCGCTTGCAATCGGGAATGACAATTGCTCCGCCGGCGGCGAGGATGCCAAATATGTCATATACAGATAAATCAAAACTCAGGGAAGACAGGGCTAAAATGCGATCGCTAGCTGTCACGTCAAAGCGTTGATTAATATCTAAAATCGTGTTCACGGCTCCCTGATGATCGATCATCACACCTTTAGGCTTGCCAGTAGAACCGGAAGTGTAAATGACGTATGCTAAATCTGTAGGTTGCTGTATCGCTGCGGGTATGGCTGTATAAGTTGGAGCATCGAGAGTATCAACACATATACGACTGCAATCATCTGTCCATTCTAAAGCCACATCCAGCCAGGATTGAGTGAGGATAATTTGTGCTTGGGTTTCCTCCAACAAGTGTAGGCGGCGTTGTGTCGGTAATTGGGGATCGATAGGTACATAAGCAGCCCCGGCTGTCAAAATTGCTAAGGCGGCAATTGCTTGCTCCCAACCTTTATCCATAACAATTGCCACCAATTGATTTGGGATTACGCCTAATTGCTGTAATAGTTGGGCAAGGTGACAAACGCGATCGCTCACCTCTTGATATGTCAGAGATTTTTGGGTAGTAAAAATTGCAGGCTGCTTGGGTTGCTTTGTTACCTGCTCAAAAAATAGGGTGTGAAGTAGGGGAATTGGGAATGGGGAATGGGGAATAGGGAATAGGGAATGGGGCATTGGATAAAAGTCCATCTCTCCCATCTTCCCTGCAACTGAAGTTGCTAAATGTTCCAATAATTCACAGTAGGTGTGGAACATTTCATCTAACATCCCTGGTGGGAAGAGATCATCAATGGTATCCCAGTTAAAAACTAATGCCCCAGCAACTTCTGCTACTTGATGGTCAAAATACACCTGGGAAGTCTGGCTGAGGCTGTATACTAAGTCACTGCGCCAGCTACGCTCTGTTGTTTGTTCTCGATTGTCTTGGGTGAGTGTGCTGGTAAAGACTACGGGCATGATTGCGCCTGTCACCCGTTGTTGATTGCGGGCAAGGTGGCGTAGCACTTCCACACCACTGACATAACGATGATCTAAATCTTCCCATAGCTGTGCTTGGATGTGCCGAGCAAGTTCCAGAAAATTTTTACGCCCCTTGTTCTCAATTGCCAACAGCAAAGACGCGGTGAAGTCTCCCACAATTAGATTGACATCGGGATGCAAGGGTAGACGATTAAAAAGGGTCAAATTTAGGGTAAAACACGGCTCCTTACTCCACCGAGAGAGAATTTCCGCAAATGCAGCTAATAGCAAACCTGATGGTGTAATTCCGACTTGGCTGGCTTGCTGTTTTAGCCGTTGCCATTTCTCTGGAGCTAAATTGCCACTACGCCGAACAAAATGGGGTTGAGTGATTGTACTGAGAGGCTGAGTCAAAGGTAAATCTGGTGCGGCTGGTAGGTTGGCAAGTCTGGCTTGCCAGTAGGCTTGCGATCGCGCATAAATTGCCGATTTCCGTAATTCCTGTTCTCCCAACACATAATCACGAAAAGATAATCTGCTTGTCGGCAATTGAATATCAGGATTGTGCAATATTTGCACTATTTCTGTCCCTAGTAGTTTAAAACTCCAAGCGTCCCCAATTAATACATCAAAGCTAATGCAAAAGCGAATTTTTTCCTCATCCAATAAAACTGCTTGAATTTCAAATAATGGATAGCGATCGGTAGCAAATATTTGGTGAGAAAGGCGATCGCGCAACTCCATCAACTCTACCCCACCCGCCCTATCGAGTATCTTCTCCTTATCAAAGAGAGGGTTAAATTGCTCCCTCCCCTTTGCAAGGGGAGGGTTGGGGAGGGGTAATTCTCCACGCAAATCAGTCACAGCAATTTTATAAGGTGGCACCTCTTTTAAAACGCGCTGTTGTCCATCGGGTTGCACAATTACCCGCAACATATCATGATGCTCAATTAGCCTTTGTAATGCCCATTCCATTTGTTCTACAGACAATCCCACCGTTTCAATTTCTTGGTAGCCGTGGGTAGCAACATTACCCAACTCAAAAGCGGCGTTACGTCCGATGAGATATGCTTGTTGAATGTCCGTTAGGGGAAAAGGTTGATAGCGTTCCTGGGGACGTGGTTGAATTTGGGGTAATCTCGACTGAGTGATATCGCCCTGTAATTGCTCAATTTGTGCTGACAAACCTGCGATCGTGGGATGCTGAAATAAGCTCTTGAGAGGTACTTCTACATTGAGAGATTCATTGATTTTCGCCACTAACTGAATACCCAGCAGCGAATGTCCCCCCAATGCAAAAAAGTTATCATTAATTCCAATTTGTTCAACTTGAAGTGTTTCTTCCCAGATGATGGCGAGAGTTTGTTCTGTGGGTGTACGTGCTTCCACATAGGCATTCTCTAATTCTGGACGTGTTTTGTCTACCGTGGGTAATGCCTGACGATCAATTTTGCCATTGGGAGTATGCGGCAGTGCTTCCAGAGTAATAAAGTTTGCAGGAATCATATAACCCGGTAAACGTTCCGCCAAAAATTGCCGCAAATCTGAGGATTTTGCACTTAGAGAAGCAATATAAGCAACTAAACGTTTCTCACCGGTTACTTCTTCAGGAGCCATTACAGCACACTCTTGCACATCTGAATGTTGGCTTAGTACCGCTTCAATCTCACCCAATTCAATGCGATAGCCCCGAATTTTCACTTGGTTATCCAATCTTCCCAAGTATTCCAAATTACCATCTGGGAGATAACGGACGCGATCGCCTGTTTTGTAAAGATTGGGCATGGGGCATTGGGCATGGGGCATTGGGTATGGGGCATTGGTTATTCTTTCTCTCCCTGCTTCTCCTGGTTCCCAGTCCCTAACAAACGGATTTGGTATAAACCTTTCTGCTGTTAAATCTGGACGCTGCCAATAACCCCGTGCTACTCCTGCACCACCAATGTAGAGTTCCCCAGGTACACCCACTGGTACTGGTTGCAAATGGTCATCTAAGACGTACACTTGACTATTAGCAATAGGTTGACCAATTGTCGGCGATGGAGTTACGGCGTTAACACCTTTAAGTTGGACGTAGGTGGAATAGGTAGTATCCTCTGAAGGACCGTAGAGGTTGAATATTTGCTGAATGTAGGGTAATTGTTCAAGTTGTTGCACCAGTCGCCAACTCAGCGGTTCACCTGCCAAATTCACAGTTTGGACAGAGTTGGGAATAGCATTGAGTTGCAGTAATTGTGCGATCGCACTGGGTACAGTATTAATCAGCGTCACCTGATTTTTCGCTGGCAAATTCGGCAGCGCCAAGGCATTTTCTGCGAGGATGACTTTACCGCCCCAACTCAGAGGTACAAATAACTCAAATATTGATAAATCAAAGCAAATTGAAGTTGAGGCTAATACACCAGCGATCGCATCTGCATTAAATACTTCCCGCGCCCAATATAATAAACAAACTGGATTACGATGTTCAATCATCACCCCCTTCGGTTTCCCTGTAGAACCAGAAGTATAAATCAAATACGCTAGATTTTCCGGTGTCACCAAGGTTACAGGATTACTAACAGAATTTTCAGCTATAGCTTCCCAATCTTCGTCCAGATAAACAATTTTTGTATTGCTATTTACTTGGTAAGTGGCGGGGTAGGGTTTTGATGATGTCTGAGTCAACAGAATCGGAACTCGCACATCTTCCAGAATCCACCTCAACCGAGTTTCAGGATAAGCCGGATCTAAAGGTACATACACTCCACCCGCTTTCAGAATCCCCAAAACCCCAATCACCATCTCAACAGAACGTTGCAGACAAATTCCCACAGGTGTTTCTACTTCCACACCCAAATGTTGTAAATGATGTGCTAATTGATTAGCTTTACTATTAAGTTCTCTATAAGTAAAAGATTGCTCACCAAAAATCAACGCGATTTCATCCGGTGTCTGTTCCACTTGCGCTTCAAATAGTTGATGAAGGCACTGATGATTAGGATATTCTTGTGTAGTTTGGTTCCAAATTTTAAATTGCTGCTGTTCGTTGACCGTTAAAAAAGATATTTCTGACAGCTTTTGCTCAGTATTTACAACTATACTCTCTAGCAAAGCAATCCAATGTTCTACCATGCGAGCAATTGTAGCAACATCAAATAAATCTGTACTGTATTCAAACTGTCCAGTAATTCCCTGTTCGGTGTCTTGTAAATTCAGACGTAATTCGTATTTTGCCGTCTCTTCATCAAAAGGCAATCGTTCCAGAGTTAACCCTGGCAATTGTGGCGATCGCACCGATGCTAATTGTAAATCAAACTTAACTTGGAATAACGGCATCATCTGACTGAGATTCCGTTCAGGATTTAACACTTCCACCAATTTTTCAAAAGGTAAATACTGATGGGCAAAGGCTGCAAGCGCCACCTCACGCACTCGCGCCAATAATTCCTGCACCGTAGGATTTCCTGCCAAATTGGTACGCAACACCACTGTATTCACTAACAAACCAATTAAATTCTCAGTCTCTTGCCGATCGCGGTTAACAATATCAGTACCAATAACTAAATCATCTTCTCTCGTGTAGCGATATAGCAATACCTGAAAGCTAGTTAACAGCAGCATAAACAGCGTTACCCCTTGCTTGGCTGCTAAAGCTTTAACTGCTTGGGATAAAGATGGCGATAAAGCTACAGAATAATCTGAACCGCTATATGTAGGTACGGCTGGTTGTGGGCGACTTGACAACTGTAAAATAGGTAATTCACCAGCTAATTGCTGTTGCCAATAACTAATTTGCTCTGTGAGAAATTCACCCTGTAACTGTTGCCTTTGCCACACAGCCCAATCAGCATACTGAATAGGCAACTCTGGTAATGATGAAGTTTCTCCTTGGATAAATGCTGAATATAGTAGCGATAATTCTTTCAGGAAAACACCAATCGACCAGCGATCAGAAATAATATGATGCGTTGTTAGTAGTAAAATATACTCCTGTTCTCCTAAATATAATAGGAGCGATCGCAATAAGGGTTGACTCAAATCAAAGGGGCGTTTTGCCTCTGCTAGAGCTAACCTTTGCACTTCTAATGGAGTGTTAATTTCGCTGATATCAATAATCGTCAGCGCTAGAGGTTCCCAAGGTGTAATAACTTGGATGGGCTGCTTTTGGGCGTTGGTAGTGAAACAAGTGCGTAAGGTTTCGTGTCGTCGCCGTAATTCATTTAGAGATTTTTCTAATGCTGACACCTGCAAGACTCCCCGTAGCCGCAGAACACAGGGGACGTTGTAAACAGAACTAGTAGGTTCGAGTTGCTGAATGAACCAGAGGCGTTGTTGAGCAAAAGATAGGGGAGTATTTTCTGTATCAGGGCGTTTGGGAATGCTGAAAGATTGTCCTAATGTTAATCCTCGCTCTTTTAAGCGGCGTTCAAATAGTAGTCGTTGTTCTGGTGATAATTTAGCTAAGAGTTTTAGATAGTCAGTCATATCAAGTAAAAAATATGTATTTGATGAAAAAGTTCTCTCGAATTACCCCCCTTAATCCCCCCTTGCAAAGGGGGGAGATCGGAATTACTCCCCTTGCAAAGGGGGGAGATCAGAGATCCGGTTCCCTCCCCTTTGCAAGGGGAGGGTTAGGGTGGGGTAACTGTGAGTTGTTGAGCGACTTCTGTGGGTGATAGGCTCTGAATCTCTGTGAGCAAGGCAGTCATTTCTTCGATATCTTGGGGTTGTTGAGCAGCTACAACAACGGCAATGGCAGCTACAGTAGGCGCTTCGTATAGTAGGTTTCGCATGGAGAGTTCTATGCCGAAGCGATCACGCAAACGAGAGATGGCTTGAATTGCCAGTAGGGAATGTCCGCCCAAATCAAAGAAGTTATCATCAATGCCAATAGGTGTAATTCCTAAGAGTTCTTGCCAAACTTGAGCGATCGCTTCTTCGATTTCGTTGCTGGGTGGAATGTATTCGTTGGCTAAATTAGGGCGTGTATGGGCAGTATCAGTGGATGATTCTGTTTTGGTTCCATTTGAAGATTTTGGTGTTACCCATTGCTCTAAACGCTTGTGGAGGCTACTTTTGGAAACTACGACAGCCTCCGGTAAACCTAAGCTAAGAACTCGGCAGGTAGCATCCCAAACCTCTTGAGGGGTAAGTGCTAGTGCGGCTAAATTTGCTCCAAAACCACTATTAATCTCAAAAGCATCATCTCGGCAAGCATCCCAGTTGATGCTAATCCAGGGAAATGTACTGACTTGATTTTGTTGCACAGCAAACATATCTATGACTGCATTGGCGGCGGCGTAAGCTGCCAATCCCAAACCGCCCAAAACACTGGAAAGGGATGATTGCAACAGGCAAAAATCTAGGTGTTTGTTACCGATAACTTCAGCGAGGGCAAATAATCCCTGCACTTTTGTACGGTAATTGTAGTCCCAGTGATTTGGAGTCAATTGGGGCAGCAATGCCATTGAATGCTCATTGCTCATGGGCGTGGAATAGAAAACACCATGTAGTTGTCCAAATTTTTGTTCCGCATGAGCGATCGCTTGCTTTAACTGCTGACAATCAGTAATATCTACATTCGCCGAGATATAATCGACACTAGCATCATCTAAAGTCCGTTTCATGGCTTCGGGAATGACATCACTAAGCAGGATTAACCGCACTGGCATTTGTGCCAGGAAATCGGCGTAAACTGTTCCCAGTCCGGTTGTCAAATCGCCTACAATCAAGTAATTTCCTCCTTCTCGCAGAGGTAAAACCCCACCTGCTCTATCAGGCTCCCTCCCCTTTGCAAGGGGAGGGTTGGGGTGGGGTATTCGCACAGCTTTAAAAATTTGTTCCCAGCGATGACTACCCCGATAGGCAACAATAGCCTCATTTCCAGGGCTGAAACATTCTCTAATTAATTGCTGCACCAATCGCTGACGTGTATCAGTAGACACTAAAATGTCAACACAACGACAACTCACTTGGGGAATCTCTTGAGAAATAACTTTTCCCATCGCTAAAACCATCGCTTTGAGAGGGTTAATTTCTTCGTTACCCAATACTATTTGCCCGTCATTTGTGACTACAGTAATTGGAATTGCTGCCTTAACAGACTGCGAAGAAATCGCCTGCGCCAAATACAATAAATCATAACTCTGGTTTTGATGTTGGTTAGGACTAGTTAAATTCCATAAATGCAGAATGCGATCGGGCATCAATTCACGCAACTGCAAGTCTTCCAGCAAATCAACAAAGTCCTGTTTTTCTTGAGGATTAACTGTAAAGGTGCGGTATGCTGGTTGTTCATATTTTTCGCCAGGAGTAACGATAATTACATCATGTCCAGCGTTTTGCAGAGTGTGAACAATCTCTGTGCCTACGTCGTAATTATCTGCTAGCACCAGCCAACACTGCCGTTGTGCAGTTAAATCTACCAACGGACGTGATAAACTCCGTTCCCAAGTGGGTATATAGAACCAGTCAGAGGGAGAAGCGTCATATTCACCCCTCCCCAGCCCAAAGGGGAGGGAGCTAGATAGGGCGGGTGGATCAATCCAGTAGCGTTGACGTTGGAAGGAATAGGTGGGTAATGGCAATCTGTGGCGCTGTTCGTGAGCATAGAAGCCTAACCAATTAATGGGTACACCAGCCAACCATAATTGCCCCAAAGTTTGGAGCAAAAATGCTATATCTGATTGGTTTTCCTGGGGATGGCGGAGGGAAGATAGTATAGTTTGAGTGTGGGTTTGTTGCTTGGCTAGAGTCGTGAGCGTCTTCCCTGGCCCGACTTCCAGTAAAATTCGGTTGGGTTGTTTGAGGAGTTCTGTAACCCCGTTAGCAAATTGTACAGGTTGGCGTAAGTGAGTTGCCCAGTAATCAGGGTTAGTTGCTTGCTCAGGTGTAATCCAGTCCCCAGTGACGTTAGAAATAAATGGGATTTGGGGCGATCGCAAATTCATCCCTGTAAAAGCATCAATAAATGGCGCGATGATCTCATCCATCAAGGGTGAGTGGAAGGCGTGGGATGTCTGCAAGCGGCGATAGGTAATATTTTGGGTATTTAAATATTGTTCTAACTTGGCAATTTCTACCTCAGTACCAGATACCACAGATAACTGAGGTGCATTATTTGCCGCAATGACTAAGCTACCTGACAATAAAGGTTGTAATCTGTCCGTCGACATGGCCACCGACAGCATCGCCCCTGGCGGACATTGCTGCATCAACTTACCACGCATCGCTACTAACTTTAAGGCTTCCGGTAGCGAAAATACACCTGCTAAGGTTGCAGCAACATACTCACCAATGCTGTTACCAATCATCACCTGGGGTTGAATTCCCCAGGATATCCACAGTTGTGCTAGGGCATATTCGATTACAAATAAAGCGGGTTGAGCATAGCTGGTTTGGGATATGGCGGTATTTAATTCCGAAAACAAAACCCCGTCTACCCTTTCCTCGGAGTTACTTTGAGATCCAGGTTTTACCCCCCTTAATCCCCCCTTAGAAAGGGGGGAAACCGGAAAATCTTGTTCCCTCCCCAATGCAAGGGGAGGGTTAGGGTGGGGTAATTCAATAACTTGTGTAAGGGTGGTATTTAATTCAGGATAAATTAGATTTCGCAAATCTAAGCCTAAGTGGGGCTGGAGTAATTCACAACAATGATCTACTTGTTGGCGAAATACTGACTCTGTGGCGTATAATTCTTTCCCCATGTTGACATATTGGCTTCCTTGTCCTGGAAATAAAAAGGCAATTTCACGCCTTTCTTTAGGAGCAACCTGAGTCAAAATTTGCGTTCCATCATCCAAAATCTGGATTGCTTCTGCTGTCGTTTGACACAATAGCATTTGCCGATGGTCAAAATCCTGTCGTCCTACTTGCAGGGTATAAGCCACATCCGCCAGATTGATTTCTGGATGCTGTTTTAAATGACTAGCGAAATTAGCTGCGATCGCACTCAAAGCAGTGGGGGTTTTCGCTGATAAAATTAACAACTGCCAGGGACGGGAAGCAGTGGATGATATGATTGCAGGTGCTTCCTCAAGAATCAGATGGGCATTTGTCCCACCAATCCCAAAGGAACTTACACCCGCACGGCGGGGAATTTGATCGGTTTGCCAATCAGCTAAATTGGTGTTGACATAAAAAGGAGTCTTGGGAAAATCAATTTGGGGATTGGGCTGTTGGAAGTGCAAACTGGGGGGAAGTTGTTTGTGTTTGAGCGCCAACACAGTTTTGATGAAACTGGCGATCCCGGCGGCAGCATCTAAGTGTCCAATATTGCTTTTTACAGAGGCGATCGCACAGTATCCTGTTTTGTCGGTTTGAGAGCGAAAGGCTTGAGTTAGAGCCGCAATTTCAATCGGATCGCCCAATGCTGTACCCGTACCGTGAGTTTCAATATAAGTAATGGTTTCCGGGTTTACCTCCGCCACAGCTTGCGCCGAGCGAATAACGGCTGCTTGGGTATCAATTCGAGGGGCTGTATAGCTGACTTTCAAAGCACCATCATTATTGAGTGCCGATCCTTTAATTAAAGCATGGATATAATCGCCATCCCGGAGAGCATCTTCAAGGCGCTTGAGAACAATAACACCTAAACCACTACCTGCGATCGTACCTTGAGCATCAGCATCAAAGGCTCGACAATGCCCATCTTGAGAGTAAATTCCCCCTTCTTGGTACAAATAACCAGTTGGGCTGGATAAGGATACACCCCCCGCTAATGCCATGTCACACTCTCCACTCAACAAGCTCTGACACGCCAAATGCACGGCTACTAAGGAGGTGGAACAAGCTGTTTGAATATCCACACTAGGGCCGCGCAAATTTAGTTTGTAGGAAACTCGTGTGGTGAGAAAATCCTTATCGTTGGATAAAAACAATTGATAGCGATTGACGTTGGCTTGAATTGTCGGGTGAGAAATCAAATTCAATAGATAGCTGTTCATTGCCGAACCAGCATATACTGCGATCGCTCCGGCATAACTCTGGGCATTATATCCAGCATCTTCTAACGCTGACCAAGCACATTCTAAAAAGAGTCGGTGCTGCGGATCAAGAATTTCTGCTTCTCTGGGGCTAAATCCAAAGAATTCGGCATCAAAGCATTCAATATTTTCTAGAGTTGCAGCTACTTTTACGTAGTCACGATGTTGCAGTAGTGAAGGAGCTACACCACTTTTTTGTAATTGCTCATCAGTTAAAAGAGTAGCTGATTCTACACCATCCTGAAGATTTTGCCAGAATTGTTGTAAGTCACTGGCTCCGGGAAATTGTCCCGCCATGCCGATAATTGCTATTTCTAATCCGTTGTAGTTCATATAATATATAAGTTTTTTGAAACGTAGACGCGGAGCGGCTTGCCGCAGGCTACCGCAGAGACGCAGAGAGCGCAGAGGAGAGAAGAAGGTTAATTTGGTTTAGTTTGCTGATTTTCTACAAGCTGTTGGCGGCGTTGTAGAAGTCGCTGTTTACCCGTTTCTAGCTGGACAATTCTGGATTCAACTTCGCCATCAAGTAAAGTTGAGGCGGTGGTTTGGGCTAAATAGGTGGATAGAGAACTAATTGTGGAATAACGGAATAACTCTACTAGAGGAATATCTTGATGAATGCGATCGCGCAACTGTCCTTGCATTCTTACCATTAATAAGGAATGTCCCCCTAAATCAAAGAAATTATCATCGATGCCGATGGTGTCAATATGAAGTAACTCTTGCCAAATCTCAGCAATTTTTTGCTCGATTTGTGTCTGCGGTAAAATCAGAGATGTCGCCAGTCTTGAAAGCGAGTTATTTGGCGCGGGTAGTGCTTGGCGGTTCACTTTACCGTTGGGTGTAAGAGGTAATTGCTCTAGCACAATAAACACCGCAGGTATCATATACACGGGCAATTTTGTTGCCAAAAAGGAACGCATTGTAACCCCATCCGCACTAACACGCACCCTCCCATTAGGGATGGGTTCTAGCTCCCTCCCCTTTGCAAGGGGAGGGCTGGGGTGGGGTGTATTGTAGACAACATACGCAACTAAACGCCGCTCTCCCGGTTCATCTTCCTGCACAGCAACCACAGCCTGCGCCACTTCTGGATGTTGATTGAGTACCGCTTCAATCTCTCCCAACTCAATGCGATAACCCCGAATTTTCACTTGGTTATCCAATCTCCCCAAGTATTCTAAATTACCATCCGCGAGATAACGAACGCGATCGCCAGTTTTATAAAGAGAAAGTCCTGACACTATGCTGTTAATACTCAAACCCCCACCCTCTCTAGCTCCCCTCCCCTTTGCAAGCGATGCCCTGAGCTTGTCGAAGGGGGGAGGGGTTGGGGGTGGGGTAAAAGGATTTGCCACAAACCTCTCTGCTGTTAACTCTGGACGTTGCCAATAACCCCGTGCTACTCCCGCACCACCAATGTAAAGTTCCCCCGGTAAACCCACAGGAACAGGTTGCAAATAGTCATCAAGAACGTAAAATTGAGTATTAGTGATGGGACGGCCAATAGTAACAGACTCACAAAGACTGAGTTGTTGCACGGCTGACCAAATTGTAGTTTCTGTTGGCCCGTAAAGGTTCCAAACTTCTCCACTGCATGATATTAACTCCTGGGCGAGGGAATTATCTAAAGCTTCTCCACCGCAGAGAATTTTTAAATCTTCTTTTCCTCGCCAACCACTAGCTAGGAGTAAGCGCCAGGTGGCTGGAGTCGCTTGCATGACGGTGACTTCATGTTGTTTGATAGCGGCTGTTAATTGACTGGGATCAACTAGAGCCGTTTGGCGAGTGAGGATGAGTTGAGCGCCTGCAATTATGGGTAAAAACAGTTCCAGGGCGGCTATGTCGAAAGCAATTGTCGTACTTGCTAAAAGACGATCGCTGGCGGTAATTGATAACTGCTGCTTCAATGCTGTGAGAATATTGACAAGCGATCGCATTTCCACCATCACCCCTTTTGGTTTACCGGTGGAACCAGAGGTGTAAATCAAATAAGCTAAATTTGCTAGATTTACTTGACATTCGGGGTTTTTTATGATTTGTTGAGCGATCGCTGACCAATCTGTATCGATACAGATTATTTCATAGTTTGGTAAAAAATAATTCCCCGCGTCCTCTTCTAAACTAGATTCAGTGACTAGCAACGCAATCTCGGCATCCTCAATCATAAAGCGCAGACGTTCAGCCGGATAACTGGGATCGAGAGGAATGTATGCGGCTCCAGTTTTGAGAATACCTAATAGTGCTATAAGTAATTGTGGCGATCGCTCTAAATAAACTCCTATGCGTGCCTCTGGCTGAATTCCCAATTTTTGGAGATAATTAGCCATTTGATTGGCTTTGGCATTTAATTCGGCGTAGCTTAGACTGTGTTCCTCAAATACAACTGCTGTTGCATCGGGTGTTTCCTTTACTTGTTGCGCGAACAATTCATCTAAACATTGGTTGGGGATTTCCCTCGCTGTATTATTCCAGTCAACTAGTATTTGCTGCTGTTGTATCGGAGAAAGTAATGGCAGTTGTACCAAAAGACAATCACCCTGAGTCAGCATCCCTAATAATAAGGTTTCTAGCTGTTGTAATAATTGGGTAATATTGTCTTCGGTGTAGCGATCGCGATCGGATAGTATTCTTAAACTAAGCTGAGAATCTGCCACTGCATACAGTGTTAAAGGATAATTTGTTTGCTCTGTGGCGTGGATATTACGAATTTGCAACGTTTCCAAGGATTGCTTGAGCGCAGATTCCACAGGATAATTTTCAAACACTACTAAAGTTTCAAACAATGGCAGAGAACGAGGAACTTCGCTGCAACGTTGAATATCCGTCAAGTTACTGTATTCATATTGCCGTATTTCTACTTGCTGTAATTGGATGTTTTGCAACCAAGAATATAATTTTTGCTGTGGTGAGACTGATACTCGTAGTGGTAATGTATTGACAAACAGCCCCACCATCGATTCAACACCTGTTAGCGTGCCTGGACGACCGGAACAGACAGTACCAAATAGGATATCTATTTCTCCACTATAACGACTTAACAATAGAGCAAAAGCAGCCTGTACAAGAGTGTTGAGAGTAATTTGCTGTTGTTTGGCGAAGCTTTGTAGTTGCTGCGTTTGCTCACAAGTTAGGTGAATGCTTTGCTCAGTATAATGGGTAGATAAATTATCCGGTCGAGTCTCGCCAAGTTGTCCAATACCCAAGCGGGTGGGAGTTGTAAATCCTTGTAAATGCTGTTTCCAAAACGCTTCTGCTTGGGAAACATTTTGCTGCTGCAACCAAGCGATGTAGTCTCGATAAGGACGTGGGTTAGATAGTCTCGGTGTTTGTCCCTGGATGTATGCGCCGTAAATCATCAGAAATTCCTGAAGCAAAATCGGCATTGACCAACCATCTAACAACAGATGGTGATAGCTCCAGACAAATTGATATACTGCTGGTGCAAGTTGGATGAGAGTGATGTGCATTAGGGGCGCTTGCGATAAGCTAAATCCCTGTTCTCGCTCCTTTTGTAGTATTTTTGCGAGTTCCTGTTGTTGTGCGGTAGTAGAATAATTGCGCCAGTCAAGATAAGTGATGGGACATTTTAATTGTTTACCGACTACTTGCAATGGTTTTTCTAACTTATTCCAAACAAATGCTGTTCGTAACACGGTGTGGCGATTGACTAAATATTGCCAAGCTTCCTCAAAAGCCGGAATATTTAAACTACCGTGTAATTCATAGCTGACTTGGATGACATAAGCCCCAGAATTGGGAGCATAAAGGCTATGGAACAGCATACCCTGCTGCATGGGTGAGAGGGGATAAATATCTTGAATGGTTTGACGGTTTAGGGTTGTGTTCACTGTTTATCCTCTGTCTCAAAATTCGGTGTTTGCTAAATATAGATAAGAAATTTTCTACGCAGAGAAAAAGATTTACCCCACCCTAACCCTCCCCTTGCCAAGGGGAGGGAACCGGATTTCTGGCTTCCCCCCTTTGCAAGGGGGGATTGAGGGGGGTAATAGAATAAGGGGATGGGTTTTGTCTATGTGTCGCATTCTTTTTTCAAATTGGTATAACTTCTGAGGAGTTTAGAATTGTTGATGCTCAAAATTCACCATCCCTAGCACTTGGTCTAATGTTTGTTGGTCTAAGTTTGCTAATTCAAAATCGGAGGGCGTATAGCCGGCGTTATCGGGGGTTTGACAGTGGCTGATGATTTGTTGTAAGTAAGTGCAGAAGTCGGTAGCGAGTTGTTCAATAGTTGTTTTTTGATACTGTTTGCGGCTATATATGCAGTCAAATTGTAATTGTCCTGACCGCACAAAACCATTGATTTCAATGCGATAGCGTCGATGTTGTTGTAAATCTTGGGGTGTACCAAGAGAGATAGAATCACAGAGGGTAAAGGGTAAATTTTCTTCCTGTTCTCTTTCAACTGTCAACTGTCCCAAGTAGTTAAAGCTAATCTCTGGGGATGGGAAAGTGTGAATGCGATCGCTAATTTCTTTATATTTGCTAAGATAACGGAGTAGTCCGTAGTTAAATCCGCGATTTGGCACTCTCCGCAATTGTTCTTTGATAGCTTTGAGCTTTTTGCCCCAATTGTGGCTGCTTTCAACTTGCAACAATAGGGGATATATGACTGTAAACCAGCCCACGGTACGAGATACATCTATCTCTACTCCAGGAAAATCCCGTCCGTAATTTTCCAAATCAATCAAGACTAAATCCTCTTGTGTCCATGTCGAGATTGCTTGTGTGCAAGCAGTCAATAACACATCATTAATTTGGGTGTTGTATGCTGAGGGAACTTGTTTAAGTAATGCTTGTGTCTCTACTGCTGAGAGAGTTATGGTAATGGCATCAGCATCGGCTATCGTGTTACCACCATTGAGATAATCTACTGGTAGGGGTTTAACTGTTTGGCGAGCGCTTGATAGCCAGTAATCAAGTTCTTCTGATAAAGTTGATGATGATGCGTAGCTGTGTAACTGTTCTGCCCAAGCTGGAAAAGCAGTGGTTTTTGGCCGTAAATCAATAGTTTTTCCTTGAATTATTTGCTGATAAGCCCTCTGCAAATCTTCTAGAAGAATACGCCAGGAAACTGCATCTATTACTAAATGATGAATCACTATTAATAGGCGAGATTCTTCACCCAAATCAAAATTAGCCACCCGCAGCAATAAACCGTGGGTAATATTTAAACTCCCTTGCAGTTGGCTAGAAATTTCCCTCATCGCCGCTTCTTGTTGCGTCGCCGATAAAGCCGATAAATCACAACAAACGTAGGGAATATCATCATCTGGCTCGATAATTGTAGCTTGCCATTCTACTTTCTTCTTTCCTTGCGCTATTACCCCCTCTAACTCCCCCTTGCAAAGGGGGAGAACCGGAATTTCCCCGTTTTGCAAAGTCGGGAGAACCGGACTTTTCCCCCCTTTGCAAGGGGGGATTAAGGGGGGTAATTCATCAGTCTCTTTGCAAGAAGACGACGGGTAGGAGTTTACAAATCGACTCCGCAGCACATCATGATGTTCTAATAGTTTTTTCAAAGCTGAGATGAGAATTACTGGCTGTAATTTCTGCTTCGCTTGCAAAAACACCGCTTGATTGAAGTGATGCAGATTCGCCAACTCTTGCTCAAAAAACCAATGTTGAATGGGTGTGAGTGGTACGGAACCTGTAACTATACCTTGCTGGGCGTGAGTTGCTAAAACAGGGGTAACAACTACTGCTAATTCTGCGATAGTTTGGCACTGGAAAAGCTGTTTAGGAGTCAGTTGCAACCCTGCTTGATTAGCGCGACTAATCACTTGAATCGCCAGAATTGAGTCTCCACCTAGTTCAAAAAAGTTATCATGGATGCCGACTTGAGGCAGATGCAAAAGTGATGACCAGATATTGACTAGTATCGCCTCTATATCAGTGCGTGGTAGAATTACGTCTTGCTCATTTGGTAGTTCTAGTGTTGGTAACATCCGCCGATCTACTTTACCATTAGGCGTTAGTGGTAAAGTTTCCAACGGGATAAAAAAGTTAGGAATTAAGTAATCTGGTAGCTGTTTTTGAAGAAATTGCCGCAGTTCAGTTAAAGAAATCTGCTCCAATTTTGTGTCTTGTACAAAGTAAGCTACAAGCTGCTTATGCTGTGATTTCAACTCGTCAGCAATTACCACACAATCTTGTACACTTGGATGTTGAGCGAGTACTGATTCAATCTCACCTAACTCAATCCGAAAACCCCGGATTTTGACTTGATTATCCAATCGTCCCAAGTACTCAATATTACCATCTGGCAGGTAACGGACGCGATCGCCGGTTTTGTAAAGAATATTAGCAAAGAGAACGCAGGAGTTCTTTAATTTTGAATTTTGAATTTTGAATTTTGAATTGATTTCTCCCCACTCCCCACTAAAAGGATTTGGCACAAACCTTTCTGCTGTTAACTCTGCTCGATTCACGTAGCCACGGGCGAGTCCATCACCTGCAATATATAATTCACCTGTGATGCCGATGGGTACTGGGTTAAGGTAGCGGTCGAGAATATAAACTTGGGTATTAGCGATCGCTCGACCAATAGGAACGGTATGATTTATTTGTTTGGCATCGTTTATGGCATAGCAACAAGTGAAGGTAGTCCCTTCGGTGGGGCCATAGCCGTTGATGACGCGACATTGAGGATAGGTTTCTAGAAGCTTTTTAATATGAACAGCAGATAAAACATCACCGCCAGCCAATAATTGTTTTACGGCTTTGAAACTGGCTAGATGTTCATCGACCATCAGATGGAATAAGCCTGCTGTTAGCCAAAGAGTGGTAATTTGATATTGTGCGATCGCATTTGCTAATTCTTCTAAGGTTGGCTGTTGACTGGGTAAAATTACCAAACGTGCGCCGTTGAGTAGCGCCCCCCAAATTTCAAAGGTAGAGGCATCAAAGACAACCGGGGCCGTTTGGAGTAAAATTTCATCGGCGCTCAGTTGAGCATAATCACAGTTTTGCACTAACCGCACTACACTGCGATGGGGTACACACACACCCTTGGGTACTCCTGTTGAGCCGGAGGTATACATTATATAAGCGAGATTTTCTGGCGTAGTCTTGCTGACGGGGTTAGCTGTAGGTTGATGAGCAATACTTTGCCAATCATTATCAAAACAGAAAATTGGCAGTTCCAAAAATGGTAGTTTTTCAATGTATTGCCCTTGGGTGAGCAGCACTTGCACTTGAGCATCCTGAATCAGAAATGCTAAACGTTCACTTGGATAGTTCACATCCAACGGCACATAAAAGCCACCTGCTTTCAAAATTCCCAATATTCCGATGAGAAAATCAACAGAGCGTTCTACACAAATACCAACGCCGACTTCTGGCTGGACTCCCAAAGATTTGAGATAGTGAGCAAGTTGATTCGCTTTGCTATTGAGTTCTGCATAGGTTAAATTACCCCACCCTAACCCTCCCCTTGCAAAGGGGAGGGAACTGGATTTTCCGATCTCCCCCCTTTGCAAGGGGGGATTAAGGGGGGTAATTCGATTTGTGTGTACACCGTAGCTTAACAAAGGGAGGGTGCCCGATAGGGCGGGTGGGGTGTATTCAATCCCATCGACACAAGCGATTACATCACCAAATTTTGCTACTTGCTGCTCAAATAATTCGTGAATACATTGAGGCGGATGATATATTACTGAACTACCCAAGCTGATAATTTGCTGAATTTCTGCCTGCTTCATCAAAGATAAATCAGAAATTCGTTGTGTTGGCTCTGAGGTAATGCTTGTTAATAAAGTTTGTAAGTGTTCTGTAAACCGATTAATTGTAGTTTCTGCAAACAAATCGCAGTTATATTCCCATTTACCTTGCAATCCGGTGCTTGTTTCTGTGATCATCAAGGTGAGGTCAAACTTTGCCGTACCGCCATCGATTTCTATGGGACTCCAGAGCAACCCAGTTAATTCTATTGGTTGGGCGGGGGCATTCTCTACAACCAGCATTACCTGAAATAATGGCGAGTGACTTAGCGATCGCAACGGTTGTAATATTTCTACTACCTGCTCAAATGGTACATCCTGATGGGCATAAGCCGCTAAGATAATTTCTCGCACCTGTGGCAATAATTCGGCAACGCTAAGATTATCTGCTAAGGAAATTCGCAGAGCTAGAGTGTTAGCAAAAAAACCGATTAATCCTTCAGTCCCCGGATAGTGACGATTGGCGATGGGGCTACCAATAACGATTTCATCTTGATTACTATAGCGATGTAGCAGCACACTCAACGCCAAAAATATCACCATAAACAGAGTGGTGTTCGTATCTTGACGTAGCTGCTTGATTGCTTGAGTTAGTTCTAAAGATAACTCAAAATTTTGTCGCCTACCCAGAAATGTCTGCACAGCCGGACGCGGATAATCTATGGGTAATTCCAAAAGCTCTGGAACTTGATGTAACTGCTGTTGCCAATATTCAAGCTGATAGTCAAATTTATTATCCTGTAACCACTGTCTCTGCCACGCGGCAAAATCGGCATATTGAATTGCTAACTCTGGCAGAGGAGAAGGCTGTCCTTGGGAAAATGCTTGGTATAAAATTGCGACTTCTTGCGCTAAAACATCAACTGACCAACCATCGGTGATGATGTGATGCATGGTCAGTAATAATACGTGTTCATCTGAATGCAGATATAATAATTTTATTCGTAAAAGCGGACTCTGTTCTAAGTCAAAAGGCTGTTGACTTTCACAACGAGCAAGCTGTTCAACGGTTTGGTGCTGTTGCGATGCCGAGAGTGAACTTAGGTCAATAACTGGAATAAATATATTTGCATCAAAAGACACAACTGCTATCCCAAAACCATCGACGGTAGGAAAGCTAGTACGCAACACTTCATGACGACGGATGATTTCAGCAAAGCTTTGTCTGAGGACAGTAACATTTAACTTACCACTCAGACGCAATGCCGCAGCCACGTTGTAGGATGGATTTTCTGGTTCCAGTTGTGCTAAAAGCCAGAGGCGCTGTTGAGCAAATGAAAGGTCAGACTCCCTCCTTTTAGCTACGGTGTACATAGTCGAATTACCCCCCTTAATCCCCCCTTGCAAAGGGGGGAGACCGGAAATCCAGTTCCCTCCCCTTTGCAAGGGGAGGGTTAGGGTGGGGTAAAATCCAGGTTCGCAAGCGGTTTCAGACTTGTGTGTAGACCGTAGCCCGTTAGCAAGGGGAGGGTTAGGGTGGGGTAATTCTAGTACTCTCGCCAATTCAGCGATAGTTGGTGTTTCAAACACCTGCCGCAACGGTATATTTATCCCAAATACCTGCTGAATTTGGGCAATCATCCGAATTACCAACAGCGAATGTCCACCCAGAGCGAAGAAATTATCCTCAACTCCCACTGACTTTAAGTTCAAGACCGTTTGCCAAATGCCTACCAACAACTCTTCGCTAGGTGTGCGGGGAGCCGTCACAGTTGGGCTAGGTAATTCTTTTACTTGCGGTAGCCCCTTCCGGTCAATTTTACCATTGGGAGTACGCGGCAATACTTCCAAGAAAACAAAATGGGCGGGAATCATATAATTTGGTAAACGGGTTGCCAAAAATTGCCGCAAATTAGATAATTTTGCCGTTATATCGGTTTTTTCCTGACTATACAGGTTAGGGAGGGGTGTAATATAAGCAATTAAACGTTTGTCACCCGTTATATCTTCAACGGTGACAACAGCACATTCTTGGACATCTGGGTGTTGACTGAGTAACGACTCAATTTCACCCAACTCAATGCGGAAGCCCCGAACTTTTACTTGGTTATCAAATCTTCCCAAGTACTCTATATTACCATCTTCAAGATAACGAACGCGATCGCCTGTTTTATAGAGACGCGCCCCTGCTGTTTCACTAAATAAATCGGGAATAAACAAAGCAGCCGTCAAGTCAGGTCGATTTAAATAGCCTCTAGTTACACCAATTCCCCCAATGTAAAGCTCTCCCGGAACTCCCACTGGGGTAGGATTTAAGTGTGGGTCGAGAATATAAGTTTTGGCATTGTTAACAGTTTTGCCAATTGGTAGTTCTCGCCCTATAGTCTGAACACTAAGCCTTGATAAATCACAGGTAGTCGTCACAATTGTTGCTTCTGTTGGGCCGTAGCTGTTCACCAAGCGCACCTGTGGAGCAAGCTGTTGCCAATTGGTTAATCGTTCTGGTAAAGCTTTTTCACCCCCGATGATGACTAATCGGACAGAATCTGGTATTGTCAAATTCATAGCTAATAATTCAGCTACAAGTTGATGCCAAAATGCAGTAGGTAAGTCTAATACTGTAATCTGCCAATCACCACAGATTTTCAGGAACTCTGGGATTGAACTTAACATTTCCTCTGTTCGCAATATTAGCGTTGCACCCTGCACCAAACAAGGAAAAATTTCTTCGGCGGCGGTATCGAAGCTGATGGATGCAAATTGGAGAATGCAATCGCTAGAAGATATCTCATATTCAACTATCCCAGCTTCTATAAAATTTACCAAAGACTGGTGCTGAACCATAACGCCTTTTGGCACGCCTGTAGAGCCAGATGTATAAATGGTGTAAGCTAGGTTTTCAGATGTTATCTGAGTAACTGGATTCTCCTGACTTTCTCGGTCAATTAATTCCCAGTCCGCATCTAAAGAAACTACAGGCGATTCCAACTCAGGGAGAACTGTTAGCAAAGATTCCTGAGTTAATAGCACCGAAATCTGTGAATCTGATACCATGAAAGCTAAACGTTGTTGAGGATAAACTGGATCTAAGGGAACGTAAACCCCACCGGCTTTAAGAATACCCAACAGTCCGACAATCATTGTGATTGAGCGCTCTATACAAATACCAACTAGAACTTCTGGTTTTACGCCCAGCTTTTTCAGATAATGAGCCAGTTGATTAGCTCGTTGATTGAGTTCTCGATAAGTAAGATGTTTATTTTCCAGGATTACAGCTACAGCATCAGGTGTCTTCTCCACCTGCGCTTCAAATAGTTGATGAATGCACTCTTGGCTAGAATATTTTTGGGTAGTTTGATTCCAGCTTTTCAGTAATTGCTGTTCGTTGCTGGTTAAAATTTGCAATTGTGACAACTTCTGCTGAGGATTTGTCACTATACTTGTGAGAAGATTTTCCAGGTGTCCTAGAAGACGTTCAATCGTCGCTTCATCAAAGCGAGAACTTGCATAGCTGATTTGTAATAATAGCTCCGCACCAGGAATAACTCCCAGTGTGAGTGGATAATTCGTTTGAGCAAAACCCTGCGCGTCTTGAATCTGTAAATGGCTGTTGGCCATTTTGAGAATCGATTCTATAGAAACTGGATAGTTTTCAAATACCAATAGGCTATCAAATAAAGGTATATCATTAGGAACTTCACTCCAACCCTGAATTTCTACTAAGGAAGTGTAGGCGTATTGCTCTCTTTCTACTTGCTGGGTTTGCAACTGCTCAAGCCAAGGAATTATTTCGGTGTGGGCATCAATTTGCACTCGCACGGGTAGAGTGTTGATAAATAAACCAACTATGCTTTCCACATTAGCTAGTTCTGGGGGACGGCCGGAGACTGTTGTGCCAAATACGACATTTGTTTCCCCACTGTAGCGACTCAAAAGTAGCGCCCAAGCTCCTTGAATCACGGTGTTCAGGGTAAGACAATGTTGACGAACTAAGGCTTGGAGAGCGTTGGTAGTAATAGAGTCAAGCTTTCTTTGCTGCTCCCTCCTCTCTGCTTTTTGCTCCCTGCTCCCTTCTAAAAGTGGTGTAGGTGCTGTAAAATCCTTGAGGTTATTTCGCCAATAAATTTCAGCTTCAGTCTGATTATGCTCCTGAAGCCAGAGAATATAATTCCGGTAGGCTGTGGGAAATGGTAACGAAACATCCTGCCCTTGACAAAATGCTTCATATAAGGTAAAAACCTCTTTTAATAAAATTCCATTACACCAACCATCCATTAATAAATGGTGGTGACTCCAGACAAACTGGTAAATATCTGTCTCTAACTGAATCATTGTACAGCGCATGAGGGGAGGCTGTTGCAAATCGAATCCCTCGGTGCGATCGCTCTCTAGAAAAGCTGTTAATTTTGTCTGTTGTTCAGCTACTTCTAGATTGCGCCAATCTAATTCTTGCCAAGGTAATTTTACACCGCTATGTACTACCTGGAGCGGTTTTTCCAACTCTTGCCAATGAAAAGCGGTGCAAAGAACGGGATGACGCTCGACTACACGTTGCCAAGCTTGATGAAAGGCAGTTAAATTTAGATGACCGCGAATCAGACAGCTACGCTGCTCAAAGTAAATACCGGAATTGGGAGCATACAAGGTATGAAAGAGCATTCCCTGTTGCATGGGAGAGAGTTCATAGATGTCAGCAATAGTGGTTTCCACGCTACCCCTTTTTTGGTTGCTGAAGTTTATTAATAAATTGGTCAAGTTGCTTTTGATTCAAACGCGCACCCGTAAAATCCGATGGTGTGTAACCGCCGCTTGTGGGTGATTGGCAATGCTGAATTAGAGCTTGCAGTGTTTTGATAAATTGCTGTGCTATCCGTTCGATGGTCGTGGCATCGTGTAAATTACGACTGTATCGCCACTGTACGTTTAGCTGAGACTGTGCTATCCAGGCGGTGACATTTAGTTTATGGTGGCGTGAGTTCTGGGAGTTTGATAGTAATCCTGTTGATTCTCTAGCAATTCGCTGAATCCATGCTTGGGAGGAAAACAAATCTAGTTGTCCCAAGTAATTAAAACTAATATCAGATTGAGGTAGTTCACCCCTCCCCAACCCTCCCCAAGAATCGGCGGGTGGGGTACTGAGAAATGCTTTATCTGAACTCAAATATCTTAGTAAGCCGTAGCCTATACCTTTGTTGGGAATTTGCCGCAGTTGCTCTTTGACATATTTAAGATTAGCTCCCAGGTCGTTACTGCTGTCTAATCTTAAATATACTGGAAAAATGGTCGTGAACCAACCGACTGTTCGGCTAATGTCTGTGTTTGCAAACAAATCTTCTCGTCCATGACCTTCCAAGTCAACCAGTAGCGAACGTGCTAATGTCCATTGACTCATACTTTGCACCAATGCTGTCAATAACACATCATTTATTTGTGTATGATAAGCTTTGGGAACTTCTTCCAATAAGGCGCGGGTTTGGGTAGCATCGAGGTTAACGCTGATTTGGGTTTCGGAAGCTATGGTGTTGACATTTGGATGATACTCATAATCTAACGGTAATGCAGGCGATTCTCTGGGGAGAATTTTTAACCAAGTTGTTAATTCTGCTGTGAGTTCTGCTGATTGGGCATAATTTACCAACTGCTGCGCCCATTGGGGGAAAGATGTAGTTTTTGCGGGTAATTGTACAGATTCTTTGGCTTTTAGCTGTTGATACGCACTTACTAAATCTTCTAAAAGAATCCGCCAGGAAATGCCATCAACAACTAAATGGTGAATAATTAATAATAAGCGATCGCTGTAGCCATTTCCTAGTCGGAACAGCCCCACCCGCAGTAATTTTCCCGTTGCTAAATCTAGGCTAGCTTGGAGTTGGGATGCAGTTGACTCCATCAAATGCTGTTGTGTATTCTTGGGTAAACTAACCAAATCCACCACAGTTAATGAGTCGTGATCAATTGATGCACTTATCTGCTGTTGCCATTGGCCTGCTTGCTGAACAAAGCGCAATCGCAGCATATCATGATGAATTAGCAATTGCTTAATTGCCTGCTGTAAAATATCTGCTTGCAGGTTCGGCTCTACTTCCAACACTATTGCTTGGTTGAAATGATCCAATTTGTGCAAATTTTGCTCAAACAACCAGTGCTGAATTGGTGTGAGTAAAACTGTCCCTGTGACTTTCCCTTGTTCTGCTTTTCCTTGGGGAGTCACTTGGATGACTGTGGCTAATTGGGCAATTGTTTGGTATTGAAAAAGCTGCTTGGGAGTTAATTTCATACCTACTTGATTCGCCTTTGCCACCATCTGAATGCTGAGAATCGAATCGCCTCCCTGCTCAAAGAAATTATCGCCAATCCCGACATTATAGCCTAAAAGCTCCGTCCATATCTGCACGAGGATTGTTTCTATTGGTGTTCGGGGTGCTGCTTGTTGCTGCTGTTTAATTTCAGGAGGTGGGAGTTTTGTTGAGTCAACTTTCCCATTGGTTGTTAGTGGTAGTTTATCCAGGTAGACAAATGTAGAAGGCAACATATAAGCAGGTAATTTTGTTGCTAAATATTGCCGAAAATCTGTCAATTCTAAGTTCTGCTGATTTCTCACAATATAAGCAATTAACTGCGGATGATTGGGGTTATCCTTTCTGAGTATCACCACCGCTTCTTGTACTAGGGGATGAGCTTGTAACACTGCCTCAATTTCCCCTAATTCCACCCGAAAACCCCGAATTTTAACCTGATTATCTAAGCGTCCTAGATATTCAATATTACCATCTCTGAGATAGCGGGCGCGATCGCCTGTTTTGTAAAGGATGGGCATTGGGCATTGGGCATTGGGCAAAACAGTTCCGAGTGCTGAGTTCCGAGTGCTGAGTGAAGAGTTAGGAGTTACGAATTCTCCCCCTGCTCTCCCTGCCTCATCCCCACTCTCCACTCTCAAGTCGCTAATAAACGGATTCGCTACAAACCTTGCTGCTGTTAACTCTGGTTGATTTAAATAACCCCGCGCTACACCGTCACCACCAATATAAAGTTCTCCAGGTACACCCACGGGAACAGGTTGTAAATAGCGGTCTAAAATATAAAGTTGAGTATTAGCAATAGGACGACCGATAGGGATATTATTTGAGGTTGTTGGTGTTTTTGTGGCATCGTAAGTGCAACAACCAACAACTGTTTCTGTCGGCCCATACTCATTAATTAACTTTGTTTGGGGAGAATGGGTTTGCCAAAACTCTAAATGCTGTTTACTCAAAGCCTCCCCACCAATAATTAGTGCTTGGGGATATCCGAAGAGGGTTTTTTGGGGCAAAAGCTGTCTAAGAATGCCTAGATGGGCGGGGGTGAGTTTAACCAGACTAAAATTAGTTTGGCAATTGAGGGCGTTACTTAGTGCCTCTATTTCTTCGGCTTCGGGTAATAAAACTAGTGGTTTTCCAACTAGTAAAGGACTGTACAAGCTGGTAATTGTGGCATCAAAACTAATTGAGGATTGTACAGGTACTCCTGTCCCTGCTGTCAGAGGATATGCTCTAATCGCCCAGTTTAAATAATTCGCTAATCCGCGATGGGTGAGCATTGTCCCTTTGGGTGTACCTGTGGAACCGGAGGTGTAAATTATATATGCTAGGTTGTCGCCCCCAACGAGATTGACAAGATTGTGTTCGGGATTTTGGGCGATAACTGGCCAATCGTTGTCTAAACAAACCACTTGACAAGAATGTGGTAACTGAGCAGCAAAAGCATCTGTTGTTAGTAGTATGGCTGGTTGAGCATCCGCCAGCATATACGCCAAGCGATCGCGGGGCAATTTACTATCTAGGGGAATGTATGCTCCAGAGGCTTTTAAAACTGCTAATAGAGCGATAATTAATTGGGGCGATCGCTCTAAATATATCCCAACTAAAGACTCTGTGGTAATACCTTGCGATCGTAAATAATGTGCTAATTGATTGGCTTTGTTGTTGAGTTCGCTATAGGTTATTGTCTCACCTTTGTATTCGGGAATTACCCCCCTTAATCCCCCCTTGTAAAGGGGGGAAACCGGAAAATCTAGTTCCCTCCCCTTTACAAGGGGAGGGTTGGGGTGGGGTGAATCTTTCTCCCTCCCCTTTGCAAGGGGAGGGTTGGGGTGGGGTGAAATAACAGCAACATTTTCCGGTGTCTTTTCTACCTGAGCCTCAAATTGCTGATGCAGCCATTGTTGGGGATAATTAACTTGGGTTTGATTCCATTCTTCTAATATCTGTTGCCGTTCATGAGCAGTCAAAATTGGTAATTCCGAGAGGCGTTGTTGAGAATCAGTGACAATTGCCGTTAATAAAACCCCCAAATGCTGAATCATTCGGGTGATGGTTTGCTGATGAAATAAATCCGTGCAGTACTCAAGCACCACTAATAACCCTTGGGAGCGTTCTACCAAATGACAAGTCAAATCGAATTTGGTTGAACCTGTTTCTACCCAAGATTGCTGAATTTGTAAATCTGGTAATAAGTTCAAGGTGGAGTCATTCTGCAACTGATATGCCTCGTTTTGCACCTGAAACATGACTTGCACTAAGGGATTATGACTCAAATCACGCTCTGGATGTAGCGCTTCTACTACTTTGGCAAAAGGTACATCCTGATGCTTAAAAGCCTCTGCTGCTGTTGTTCGCACCCGTTCCATAACGGTGTGAAAGCTCGGATTGCCAGATAAATCTGTACGTAAAACGAGAGTGTTGACGAAAAAGCCGATTAGTGGTTCAACTTCTGAACGATTGCGATTGGCGCTTGGTACTCCTAAAACAATCTCATCTTGTCCACAATATCGATGCAGCAATACTTTAAATGCTGCTAGCAACAGCATAAATAGAGTTACACCTTGGTGCTGGGCGAGGTGTTTAAGTGATTCCAGAAGCGATCGCGGTAGTAGTTCTGATTGTGTCGCACCCCGAAATTTTTGTAAAGGCGATCGCGGCAAATCTGTCGGTAACTCTAGCATAGGCAAGTCGGCTAACTGTTTTTGCCAGTAGGCCAATTGCGCTTTCATCTCTTCTCCCTGAAGCCATTGTCTCTGCCACAGGGCAAAATCTGCATACTGAATCGGCAATTCTGTTAAAGATGGGTTTTGCCTCAAAGCCAGCGCCCGATAGCATTGCACCAATTCCCGCAGCAAAATTCCCCGTGACCAACCATCAGCGATGATGTGATGTACTGTTAGTAATAGGGTGTTTCTTTGGGATGCTAGACGAATTAATGTCACCCGCATCAGAGGCGCTACGCTTAAATCGAATGCTTGACTAGCTTCGGCTGTGGCTAAACGTTGGGCTTCTTGCTGCTGTTGAGTTGGAGCTAAAGCTTGCAAATCAATAACTGGCAATTTTAAGTTGAATGTTGGTGCAATTTTCTGACAGGGTTTGCCCTCAAAAGAAGCAAAAGCCGTTCTCAAAACCTCTTGTCGCTGTCCAATTATCTGCAAACTCGCCAGCAAAATCGGAATGTCGAGTTTACCTTCTAACTCCCAGGCGATCGCAATATTGTACGCTGGGTTATTGGGATCAAGCTGGTGCAGAAACCATAGCCTTTCCTGTGCCAGGGAAAGGGGCAATTCTTCCGTAGCCCCACGACGAGGAATAGATAACTTGCTCTTAACTTGCTGGCGTTTAAGTTGCTCAAACAGCGCCCTTTGTTCTGGAGTCAGGGCGGCAATTCGTTGGTTTAGTTGATTATTAATGGTTTCTTGTGAGGGATTCATCTCAGTGTTACCAACTTCTTGCGCCATAGAATTATAAATTTGCACACAGATATAAACCTGTACTTTCGCCAGTCACTCAAGTTTTAAAAAAGTTATATGATTATTTAACCAGATTATTGCAAGTTTTTACTAATAAAGCTAGTAGTCTAGTAATTAAATGTGATATTGCTTACAGCTATTAGGCGTATGCTAGCAGATTTAAACTCAGCGAAAAGTTATCAGATTGATGGTAGTTGATAACTAAATAATTGATAGAATATTTTCTCAAAGCCGAGTAATTTCAGGTATAAGTTAGATGAAGCGATCGCTAAAAGTTTTGTTGCTAACAAGTTCATTTTTCGTACTATTAACAAATCCTGCCCAGAGTCAAGATACATCTCCTGCTAATAACGTCCAAATACTAGTGCAGTCGCCAACACCAGAAGTAACCGCAGTTACGGGAGTCAAGGCGAATCGCACAGATAAGGGTGTAGAGGTAATTTTACAGACATCTCTTGGAGATAAGCTACAAATCGTTAATCGCAATGCGGGGAATGACTATATTGCAGATATTCCCAGCGCTCAACTGCGCCTACCAAGTGGTAATACATTTGCATTCCGCTCAAACAAGCCACTTCCGAGTGTCCCTGAAATCACAGTGACTAACTTTGATGCCAATACTATTCGGATTACAGTCAAGGGTGAGGCGAGTTTACCAAATGTCGAATTATTTGATAGCCCCGATGAGGGTTTGATTTTTGGCATCGCTGCTGCTACTGCTTCCATACCGCCGGGAAATTAAATCCGTCGAATAGTATTTATGTTAGGAATAATTAAGCATCCCCAAGCAAAGACAGTATAAACTTACCATCACCTTGTAGTTCCAACATCCGGCGATGGAAAGAGCGCAGTGAAGAACGATGCCCAACGCTAATATAAGTGATGTCGGTTTTTTGTAATAACCCATATAGTAGGGTTTGATTGTTCTCATCTAAAGCGCTTGTGGCTTCATCGAGAATCGCGTATTGTGGCGACTGCAACAACAAGCGGGCAAAAGCCAACCGTTGTTGTTCTCCCACTGATAGTACTCGCCCCCAATCTTCAACTGTATCTAATACCGCAGTTCGTTCAACTAAATTAGTTAAGTTTACTTGCTTCAAAACTTGCAAAAGTTCATCCTTTGCCACGACTCTATCAGAATTGGGATAAAGTAACTGCTGTCGCAAACTACCCAGAACCATGTAGGGACGTTGGGGTAAAAATAGAAGGCGCGATCGCTCTGGATGAGTAATTGTTCCAGAGCCAGCCTCCCATAACCCTGCTAAAGCACGGAGTAAGGAAGTTTTACCAACACCGCTTTTACCACTAATCAACAGAGATTCCCCAACAGCAAGGGTGAAGGATAAATCCTGTACTAAAACTGTTTGATAATCAGGTGTTTGCAGTGTGACATTCTGAAAGCTCAGACAAGTATCCTCAACCCAGTTGAGAACAGTACACCCCTCACCATCTTTTTCTTTAGGAATTACCCCCCTTAATCCCCCCTTGCAAAGGGGGGAGATCGGAGAATCTAGTTCCTTCCCCTTTGCAAGGGAGTAAACAGGAAAATCTAGTTCCCTCCCCTTTGCAAGGGGAGGGTTAGGGTGGGGTAATTTAATAACTGTTTGCAACTCGTCAAGCCGAGTCACGGCTGCTGCTAAAGCACTTAATTGCTCAAATTGACTGACAATTAAACCCAAAGCAATCAAAATACTGCGAAACGCAACTCCGGCTTGAGCAGATACACCAATTTCCAACTCACCAGAGAGAATCTGAGGAGCCAGAACCAATGTTGGCAGTAAGAATGTAATGTATTGATAGCTGTTCTGAAATAAATCTAAGCCCAACTGCCAGCGAATCAGGCGAGTAAAGTTACTAAAAACGCCCAAGAAACGTTGCCAAAGCTCTTGAGATTCTACAGTTTCACCTTGGTAGAATGCGATCGCCTCAGCATTATCCCGAATCCGAATCAAGCCATAACGAAAATCTGCTTCCCGTTTGAGTTGCTCCAAGTTAATCCCAACCAAGATCCGCCCAAAAGCGATTGTTGTCACCACCGTGCCAGCGATCGCGTAAACGATTAAAAACACCATCAACGGCTGAGAAATTCCCCACAGGAGTCCAGAGAACCCGATGAGTTGCAAAATTGAATCCGATATGACAATAGCAAAGTAAAGGCATTGTTGAGTAAAATTTTGAATATCTTCGGCAATTCGCTGATCGGGATTATCAATTTCAGAATAGGCGGTGAGGCGATAAAAATTCTGTTGAGAAAAGTATTTATTCAGAAAAGAATCTGTTAACCATTGTCGCCAAAATAAATTTAGTTTCCCTTGAATGTATACCTTCAGAGAAATAATCGGTACACCGATAAATAACACCCCTAAAAATATACTAACTGCTTGGGAAAAGCGATTTTTATCTGCTGCTGCTAAGGAAGATTCCATTTCTCCCAAAAAAATACTAACTGCAATCAGTAAGCCTGTTCCCAAAAGGGATAGGAAAAGCAATAACAATAATAGTGCAACTGCCTTCCATCTCTGTTGTGAAAGCCAGTAAAGTTTCCCAACTCGCCAAAACTGATGCAGCATTACTTATTCTCTCAATTCTTCAAGTAATTTATACGGCGGTAATTTTTAAAATGCAATTGAGAAGAATTACCCCACCCTAGCCCTCCCCTTGCAAAGGGGAGAGGACTGGATTTCCGGTTTCCCTCCTTTGCAAGAGGAAGGGAACTAAATTTCCAGTTTCCCTCCTTTGCAAGAGGAAGGGAACTAAATTTCCGGTTTCCCCCCTTTGCAAGGGGGGATTAAGGGGGGTAAATCCGACTTATTTAAACGGAGGTCAGTATTTTTGGGAACAATAAGAAAGCTAGAATAACTAGATAAATCGAATGACACATATATATAACAAGACCTCTGAAAAATCAAAACGGCAACAACTAAGAAATAATATGCCGCCAGCAGAAAGGATAGTTTGGGCAAAAATAAGAGGTCAGCAAATTGAAGATTGCAAATTTCGTAGACAATACAGTATAGATGCATTTGTAGTTGATTTCTATACACCAGAATTGAAACTTGCTATTGAAATTGATGGTGAAAGTCATTATCAAGACGGTATACCAGAATATGACTACGAAAGGCAAGCATTTCTGGAATCAAAAGGTACGAAGGTTGTGAGGTTTACGAATCAAGAGATTTATCAAGATTTAGATGGAGTGCTGGAGAGAATTAGACAAGTTATTTGCGAGTTGAGAGGAATTACCCCACCCTAACCCTCCCCTTGCAAAGGGGAGGGGACTAGTTTTCCGGTTTCCCCCCTTTGCAAAGAGGAGGGGACTAAATTTCCGGTTTCCCCCCTTTGCAAGCTATCCATTATAAACATCTTTCTTAACAGAAAATTGGACAAAAGCCAGAGATTGTGTATTGTCTATACGAAGAGCCGGAAGCATCGCAAAGTCAGCAAATGGAACAATGGATCACACAGGAACTAGAAAGAACCGAATTAGGTGACACCAGAAGAACCAAACGGTTAATCAAAATAGTCGAAAATTTAAGTGCGAAACCGGAAGCCAGTGTTTTGCAAGCAAGTGAAACATGGGCGCAAACGAAAGCCACCTATGACTTCTGGGATTCACCGTACATCAAACCATCCATGATTAGACAAGGACATATCGATGCGACAGTAGAGCGAATTACCCAACATAGAGTAGTCTTGGCAATACAAGATACCACAGAACTTAACTACACCAGCCACAAAGCTCTATCGGGAACAGGATATCTCGATAGTTCTTATGCCAAAGGGTTAAAAGTCCACTCAGTCTTCACTGTCTCCCCACAGGGAATACCATTGGGCATCATCGAGCAAGATGTGTGGTCAAGAAACGAAGAAGAACTAGGAAAATCTGAACAAAGGAAACAAAAACCGACAAAAGAAAAAAGAAAGTCAAAGATGGCTTGATGCTTTGAAAAAAACTGACTCAATCATTCCCGAATCAGTACAAGTAGTGACGATTGCTGACCGAGAAGCCGATTTTTATGACTTATTTGCTGATGCTCGTCGTCCTGGGTCAGATTTTCTGATTCGAGCTACTCAAAATCGCTGTCTAGTTGGCAGTGAGCAGCATTTATGGTCAACTTTAGAGTCTGTTGAGTCGGTTGGCACAATGACAGTAGAGGTAAAACGCTCTGCGACTCAAACGCCAAGAACAGCCATCTTGAAGATTCGTCATGCCACAATTACCATTGCACCACCGCAGAATCGCCCCAAAACAGAACTTCTAGCACCTAGGTGACATTGCAGGCTATTTTAGTCACAGAAGTTGAGCCACCACCAGAGATCGAGCCGATTACCTGGTTACTGCTGACTACCTTAGAGATTACCTGTCTGGAAGATGTTCGAGCTGTATGTGCGATGGTATAGTTATCGCTGGTTGATTGAACGTTATCACTATGTTTTAAAAAGTGGCTGTGGCATTGAGAAGTTACAACTCGAAACTGCCCACAGAATCGAGATGGCTTTGGCTACCTACAGTATCGTTGCTTGGCGTTTGCTGTGGCTGACTTACTTAGCTCGTTTTCAGCCTGATGCTAGTTGTGAACTAGTTTTAGCCACTCATGAGTGGCAAGTCCTCTACACCACTATTCATCATCAACTTTATCCTCATACTACACCACCGACTCTGGCTCAAGTGGTCAATTGGATTGCTCGACTTGGTGGGTTTTTAGGTCGCAAAAGCGATGGCTCTCCAGGTGTAAAAGTTCTCTGGCGTGGATTAAGTCGATTACATGATCTGGTTGAGGGTTGGCTGCTTTGCCAGTCTTTCAATAATTAATTATTGCTCCATCCTATCGTCGGTTTCTGCGGTGTTTTCCTTCTTCCACTACCGATAATTAGTTTTTTACACCAAAGTTGCCATGCGAAAATTTCACTTTTTCAAACTCTGTTGATTCTCGTGCCCATTTTCTCCTGTCACTTGTGATTTTTTGGCTTCCATCCTTCCCTACATAACTACTCTTTTTTGTCAATGTTCTTATTAAGAAAGATGTTTATAATGGATAGCTTAAAAAGGGGGGATTAAGGGGGGTAAAACCGACTATTTTTCATAGTCTTTTGTTGAAAACAATTGCCATTCTTGTTGTTGCCGTAATTCCAATACAAACTGATGATAATTCAGCAATTGGGTGCGATGTCCAACACTGATGTAAGTGATTGATGTTTCTTGTAACTTTTGGTATAAACTGGCTGCGGTTTCTTCATCAACAGCGCTTGTCGCTTCGTCAAGAATAGCGTATGCTGGTTCACTCAATAGCAGTCGGGCAAAGGCGAGTCTCTGCTGTTCTCCCAAAGATAACACCCGTGACCAATCAACAAAGGCATCTAGTCCACCATAACGACCAGCTAAATTTGGTAGATGAACCTGATTAAGGGTTTGCAGAAGAGTTTCTTTAGCGATCGCTTTTTCTGTATGGGGATAAAGTAACTGTTGGCGCAGAGTTCCCCAAGGCATATAGGGACGTTGCGGAAGAAACAGTATGCGGTCTGGTGGGGGTCTTTTGATCGCACCTTCTCCTTCTACCCAAAATCCAGCGATCGCACGCAATAGGGATGTTTTACCTACTCCACTTGCTCCTATAATCAATAATGATTGACCAGGTAATACTGTTATAGATAAATCTTGAATTAGTTTGGTTTGGCGATCGGGAAGTTGTAGTGTCAAATGGTTAACGGCAATATACGTCTCTTCGCTCAACTGAATTCCCGAATCTGGCTCGAAAGATGTGATCTTTTCCATCTTGGTTGTAAGTTCAGTCAGCCGTCTAATTCCTGCTGTCAAGGCACTGAGTTGATCGAACTGAGTAATAATTAGTCCTAGTGCAAATCCCACTCGCTCAAAAGCTGCTTGAGATTGCGTGACAGCCCCCAATTCCAATTCACGAGAAAAAATTTGAGGTGCCAAAATGATAAAGGGCAAAATAAAAGTTAAATATTGATAACCGTTTTGAAAAATATTTAAGTTGAATTGCCAGCGAATCAGACGATTGATATTAGCAAACACGCGCCCAAATCGCTGTTTCATTTGTGCTGATTCTTCTGCTTGTCCTTCATAAAAGGCGATCGCTTCTGCATTGTCTCGAATCCGCACTAAACCATAGCGAAAATCTGCTTCTCGCTTCAGTTGCTCTAAGTTAATTCCAACGAAGGCTCGTCCAAAGACTAGTGTTGTGATTAGTGTCCCAACCACTGCATACGCCAGCAGAGTTATCATTAGAATGGGAGAAATCAACCATAGTAAGCCAATAAAACCAATTAATTGCACCAGGGAATCCAGACACATAACTAATAGGAAAATTAGTCGTTGGGTGACATTTTTAATATCCTCAGCCATGCGCTGATCGGGATTATCAACCTCAGAAAAAGCTTGTAAATGATAAAATGATTGTTTGGTAAAGTATTGATTGAGATAGTAAGATGTGAGGCATTTTCGCCAATCTAGGCTAATTTTTCCTTGGATGTAGTTTTTTGCAGAAATAAATATAATATTTACAATTATAATGCTGAAGAAAAAACCAATTGCCTGCTGAAATCGATTGACGTTCTGCTGTGCTAAGGATGAAGTCAATTCTCCTCGTTGTAATGTTTCAAAAATTACAAATGTGCTGCTTCCCAAGGAGAAAGCTACTAGGAGTAGTAACTGGAAAATTACACCCCAACGTGGTTGGGTAAACCAGTATGGTTGAATAATTTGCCGAAATTGCTGCCAGATTGGAAAATTTAGCATTTTTATCTCAGTATCATGATTCCCACAGTCATTGCACCCCATCCCTTGCTAAACTACGGTGTACATACAAGTTATCGAATTACCCCACCCTAACCCTCCCCTTGCAAAGGGGAGGGAACTAGATTTCCGGCTTCCCCCCTTTGCAAGGGGGGATTAAGGGGGGTAATTGGGGTAGTTTTATGCAAGAGGTCTTTTTTTGATTAAAAAAGCAGCGATGCTAAAATTTGAAAACTATAGGAATGCCGATCGCTCGTGTATCTAATATATTCCTCTGCATATAATTGTCAAAGGTCAACTGTAGACATGGGGAAGTTCCTTGCTCAACTTGCACTGCTCCATTCTCTACTAACAGTGCCAGAGGTTGAGTTACAGAGTAAGTATGAGTAACAGTTACCTCTATTCCTGTCATTTTTCTCAGCCCTAGTGGGTGAGACACAAATTGTTTTTGGAAGTTGGGAAAGTTTTTTAATAAAGTTGGTAAGGCGATCGCATCAGGAATGACAAAGCATAAAGGTTCAGTTTGGGTGACTAAATTATCACTGGAAAAACTTAATAATAGTTCTGTTTTTTGGGGTTGCGATCGCCGAAATTCCTCCTCAAACGAGGATGTGGCACGAGACTGCTGGTGCAGAGCAATCCCAAATGGAGAGATTTGCGTTTGTCGCCAATGCGATCGCCCTAAAAAGTCTATACCTGTGCGGACAGCATAGATTTCAGCAGCGACTTCATCCTCAACCCAAATTAACTCTAGATAAAAGTTCTCAAAAAAGAGAATCTGTGAGGCTGTACCTCGTTCTATCTGCTGCATAGGAGGACTGGCAAACATCAACCCTGCTTGCTCAAAGAATTCAACTTTAGGTGCATCCTCAACACAAATAAAAATGTGGTCAACTTCTAGCAAGGAATTATTTGTCGAAATTAGCAACTGAGTCTTCATATACAAATTCACACCACTGAGTAGAACAAAACACCCATATCCTAAAATTCAGTTAAAACCCTGGCTAAACTGAGTTTCCAGAAGTTATTTCTTAACTCTTCCTCATGAATCGGAACTGAGAACTCATTTCCATCTGACTAAATAGCAGACTTTTCTTAGTATCATTTGCTGCTATATCTATCTACGAAATGCGGATTAGTTTTCAGTCATAGTCACTGAAATTGATATTTTTTCAAAAAAATTTCTGTAATTAATTAAACAAGCCCGTAAAGAAGACAAAAACCACGTCAGCATTTTTAGCAGTTCTCATAATTAGTAATTATTCTCAATTAACTAATTAATTAGGACATTTTGTCAAGTCTTTAGATTGAAAGCATAAAGACATCAAGGGGGTTATTTCCCAGCAATTTGCGAAAAACTGCATAAAAAATTTAAAATTCCCTGATATCTCAATTAAGCTTTTTTCAAAAAAGGTTAAATCTTAGTAGCTATCAAATACTCAGCTTTTGTTGTGTGTGAATGTAATTTCAAGATTTTTCTGTTTTTAAAATAAAATGAATAATATATTAGTGTATTAAGTGCAGGAAGTCTAGCTACAACTGAGTGAGATTATGTTCACGATTTTGTATATTTTCTATCTGTAGTCGAAAATAGCTGAGTTATTCACCAATAGATCTGGAAAATCACAATGAGACAATCACGTAACAAGGATACAAAAGATACAATTATTACTCGTTTTGATTACGAACTTCTTACACCAGAGCAACGGACGTTAGTTGAGCAGCGCACAACAGAAATCCGAGAGCAGCTAAGGCGGACTGCCCAAGACATTTGGGAGATTGGGCAACGATTGGCAGAAGTGCGTTCTAAACTGAAGCATGGGCAATTCGATACTTGGTTGAAAGCAGAATTTGGTTGGAGTCGTCGGACAGCATACAACTTTATTAATGTGTATGAAACCTTTGCTAACCGTGCAAATCTTGCACAAATTGACATTGCTACCTCTGCTTTATATCTACTTGCTGCACCCTCCACATCTCAAAAACTGCGGGAGCAGTATTTAGAAGAAGCGAAAACAGGTAAGCGCATCACCCACAAAGATTTAGTCCAAACTATTAAACATCAGCAAAAAGAAAAAACTGACTCAATAACTACATCAGAAGAGGCAATCAAGCCGGAAATTATCGCCATTGTGCCAAAATCCAGCCAAAAAGATAATTCTCCACCTCCAGTCATTGAGGTTCCCGTAACTCATGTAGAGATAACATCTCAAGCTACTGTTAAGAATCAATTTCGTTGGTGGCGCTTAGGACAGCAGCACCTATTATTTCATGGTGATACAGCTTCACCAGAGTTTTTTGCTAAAATTCCTCCAGTCACCTTAGCTATTGCCGTGACTTCAGACGACTGGGATCATGATTGGCTGATTGAGGAAGCAGCAACAGCAATCATTCTGCAACCCTTTAGTTTGCAAACAAACACCCTTGAGCAATTATTGACCATGTTTTCCCAGCCAGGAGACTTAGTAGTGTTTCCCTGGCTGCCTCAAGAAGATATGATTGCGATCGCTCATAATTTACAGCGACGAGTAATTGCTGGAGATCCGTCCCTAGAATTGTGCCAACGAGCAATTGTCGCATCAGGGTTGAGTGTCGAAGAAGTTTGAGAATGGGGAATGGGGAATAGGAATTACGAGTTACGAATTTTTAATAGATCATCTATGCTGTAGTGGTTGACGGTAATCAGGGGTACATCATCTCCAGATTTGCTTTTACTAGTGACTGTTCCCGTTAATTTAACGGTACCTTCGTATGCACCTCGGTGGCTATTATTGCTATTTGTGTAATCAATCCGTACTTTTGCCCAAGTTGCTTGCTCATCCCATCTTGCAACCAGAAATTTTAATTTTGGGGATGGAACACGTTTAAATATACCTTTAAGGAGCGATCGCGCCACACCACCTTCATCTTGTGCTAAAACGCGCCCAGCTTTAGGATAATTTAGCCAATCCCACCCTAACTGCATCCAAATTTCTCTTTCAGCAATTTGCTCAAATTTCCCCAAACCTGTCCAGCCGCGATAAAAACGACGCAACTGGGAAACATCACCCTGTCGATAAATCAAACAATCCAAAACATCCGCCCTCAAGTGTCCCCAAAGTTGACCGGTGGGAAAATCAATCAACGTTGGCGCAAACTGATGTCCACCAAAATGATTAGTTTGCCATACCCGCAGACTGTCTGATTCTGTTGCATACTTTTGGCGTAGGAGTTGATAAAAAGGATAGCCAAATCGCCCACAAGCTAAGTCATAATTGGCATGGGTACAAACCAGAATTTCTCGAATGTGGTCTGTTGGCTGACGATAAGTTTGAAAATTGGGTAAATTTTGCGGCTGAAATAACAGAGCTTCTGCTAAAAGAGCAACCTGAGTTAGAGGAAGTAAATATTCCTGCTTGGTATACTGAGCAAATAGCTGGGCTGGACGCTGATAATAAAAGACTCTAACCGATTCTGAATGAGTATAAGCCTTATCAGGAGCGATCGCTAACAGCCGACCTTTGAAATAGCGCATCGGGTTAGACGCTAACCGTTCCACGACTTGCAAAAGTGGCTGAAATTCCGGCTTTTCTTGCCAGAGTTCAGCCTTCCAAGGACGCGGTACTTCCACAAGTAACCATTCATCCACCGTACCTGCCGTGCCAATTGGATCTTCACCATTAGCTTGAGAAACCACCGAACAGTAACGACAATCACTCAATTTTTCTCTCTGCGCCTCTGCGTCTCTGCGTGAGATTTTCATATTTTCACTCCACCACAACTTCCCTTCTCAACCAATAAATAGCAACCGCCGCCGCACCACCATATAACCCAAGCAAAATCAAAATTGAAAACTCATCAAAAGGAAATTCCAGCCCTATACCTTCCCCTAACCAGAAAGTTCCCAAGGAACTCAGCATAATCCCAGCACCAAGCTTGATTAACACCTCTGGCAATTTGACCAAATATTGATGTAAAGCGACTACTGCAACTAGCGACAATAATAGCGCCACTGCTGTAGCAGCGATCGCTTCATACCAAGCACTAGAAGCTAATCCCAGTGTAATCACAATTACACCTACCTCCAAAGCCTCCAGAGCAGCACTTTTAGTCATAATCAAAAAATTCAGCTTACTAAATCCTGGTGATTGCTGATCTAAAGCAATACCTTCTTTTTCTAAAACATTATCATCAACCCAACCTGCTCGCCGTCCTGCTGCTAGTCTGCGTACAGATTTATTTACCCATCTCCAACCAAACCACAGCAGAAGCAAACCAATGATGATTTGTAAAGCTTGCAGAGGTACAAACTGCAATCCTGTGCCAAGAGCGATCGCTCCTAGTAATACTACAACTAAACCTGTAATCGCCCCCCAAATGGCCTCACGGGCATAACCAGAGCTACCAATAGCATAGGCGATCGCTACAACTTCTAAAAATTCAATACCTGTGCTGCCTAGTGCAGCTAGGAAGATACTCCAATTCATCGTATTTCCTTGAAAACACAGTAACAATCTAGTACAATCAGGGCGATTGCTAATAATTATGCACCAATCTGTGGTATTCTTATAAAAGTTTGCAGCGTCCCATAATCTGTCTGCTCTAAAAATTTAGGTTACTTCAAATATGGAATGGATTGATCCCGTCTTCGGGTTTCTTAGATATGTGCTGAAGGCCTTTTTGATATATGGTCTTTTTATTTTGATTGAACGCTTGCGTCCAGTGGAGCCAAATCAGCCGTTTCGTGATATTGTTTTTAACTTAAAGTGGTACGTTGTCTATACTCTATTTGCATTTTTGCTCAATGTGATCGGGATTGGAGCATTAGTTGAAATAACTCGGCATTGGCTGGGCGGCCCTTATTTAACTTTACCAGAACCCAGGAATTGGATAGAAACATTCCTTGGTATAGTTTTTTATTTTCTAATTGTTGACTTCTTTTATTACTGGCTACATCGATTTCAACATACCAGTTCTTTTTTGTGGGAACAACATAAATTTCACCACAGCGAAGTTTCCTTAAATGTTACAAGTACTCGCCGGGTGCATTGGCTAGAAGAACCATTGATTCTCGCATTTATTGTAATTCCGATGAGTTTATTGTTTCATATTGAACCAATAGCTGTAGGATTATTGGCATTTATTGAAATTATCTGGTTACAATATATCCATTTAAACTTACGTTTGCAATTGGGTATCTTCACACCAATTATAGTTGGGCCACAACACCATAGAATTCATCATTCATTTCAGCCAGAACATATAGATAAGAATTTTGCTGTATTTTTTCCTATTTGGGATATTCTTTTTGGCTCTTACCATCGGGCACGGAAAGGTGAATTTCCAGCGACAGGATTAACTACTGGTGAAAACTACAATAACCTTTGGGATGCTAATATTTTGCCATTTCGAGAATGGTTTGGACAACGCTATTTGGGATCACTAAAAAATAAGTTAGTCCATAAAAAACTATTACGGTAATATATTTCAAGCCGGTTTAGTACCTAAAAAAATTTGGAATCACCATAATATTCGCACTATCCTACCCCACCAAAACTACACTTTACCTCCCCTCCCCTTGCCAAGGGAAGGGGTTGGGGGTGGGGTGCTTTTCTTATGGGTAATTGAGCGGACTTGATATAATGAATTACGACTTACGAATTATTTTAAACATACTTACCTCAGCGCTGGAGCTAATTTTTGTTGTAATTGACTCACAAACGGTAAACTTGACATTACCAAATCGTAATCTTGTACAAAGTCAATTAGACAAGCTATTTCATCTACACCTGCGGCGCGAATTTCTTCAACAAAGGGGCGACAACTGTCGGGCGTACCAATGAGCGATCGCCCTTTCATAAATCCTTCCACACCAAATTGTAGTATACTATCGATATCGTCTTCAGAGAAGTTTTTCAGGCTGACTTTTAAGCCCATACTCTTCGCCAAACTTTCTATTAATTCGTAGTGGGTTTTGAGGTAATTACAGAAAGGTTGTGTAACTTTTTCTTTAACTTCGTTGATATCATCCCCTAAAAAAGTATGAATCATCAGTGCCACTTTCCCTGCTTGGGGATCGTGTCCATGTTTTGCTAGGGAATTGCGGTAAAGTTTAATTTTGGGCGCAATCTCATCTAATGTACCAGCGAGTAACGAAGTTAAGACGTGCGCTCCCAGTTTCCCAGCTTCCACAAAAGTTTCTGAAGACTGGCAAGTGATCCAAATAGGAAGCTCTGTTTGTACAGGTCTAGGCAGTGTTTTTACTGAGAAGACTTTCCCTGTAGCGTCCTGACGTTCAACCGAATCGCCCCGCCAGAGTTTTCGCATTACCTCCAAATCTCTCCACATTACGGCTTTGCGATTGACATGGGGTTCACGAGCTAAGACGAAATCATCCACAGTCCAACCAGAAGCAAAAGCGATCGCTACTCTTCCCTGTGATAAATTATCTACTACCGCCCATTCTTCAGTAGCTCGGACAGGATCGTGTAAAGGTAAGACAAAACTACCAGCACGCAATTGTACTTGTTTAGTAATCATAGCGATCGCGGCACTAGTAATTGCTGGATTTGGGTAAAGTCCCCCAAAAGCGTGAAAATGCCGTTCTGGAGTCCAAATAGCTGTTAAACCATTTTCGTCAGCAAATTTCGCGCTTTCGATTAAAAGTTGGTATTGATGAGGACGAGCAACGGAGCCATCACCATCGAAATAAAACAGGCTAAAATCCATAATTCTTTTGCATTCAAATTGAGGAAAAGGGGGATTCAGATATGTCCTCTGAATCTCCCTTTGTTCATTCAAACATTTGATTAATTAAACGTGAGTTCGAGTCTGGCATTACCCCCCTTAATCCCCCCTTTGCAAGGGGGGAAATCGGATTTCCAGTTCCCTCCCCAATGCATCGGGGAGGGCTAGGGTGGGGTCAAACAGTGGATGGTTGTTTAAACACTGGTAAACACCGATGAATTCAGGCTACTTGCTTGAATGGATTTCAGCACTCCTAATGTCTCATCACCAACCTTGATGGCAGTATCGAATCCACTCTGACTCAGTGTCAACTGGTCATAGCTCAAACCTGCACTCAAACTGATCTGCTGACCGAAGCTGATTTGAAAGTTGTAGATGGTATCAACTCCCTCACCTTTGGCAAGGACAATGGTATCTTTACCACCATTGAGGTAAATGGTGTCATTACCAAAACCACCATTAATTAGGTCATCTCCCGAACCACTATAGATAATGTCATTACCAGCACCACCTAGTAATATGTCCTTGCCACCATTACCAAATAGTTGGTCATTGCCGTCACCGCCATCTAATAGGTCGTCACCGGAACCACCAAATAGGTAGTCATCGCCACCATTACCAAATAGTATGTCTTTACCACCGTTGCCAAACAGCTGGTCATTGTTAATGGTGCCAATTAGGATGTTGTCACCAGCATTGCCAGACGAAATTGTTGGAGCATCACTGAGAGTTAAAGTAAAACTACCAGAATTGGGATTGACTTCATACTGTTCACCATCGACCACATTGAAGGTTAAGCTTTCAATTCCTTCATCAGGGCCATCATCAAACACCTGTAAAGTTAACGAAGCTGTTGGTTGAGTCAAGGTGACAAAGAAACCACCACCTGTACCATCACGTTCTGGGAACCCTGCAATTCCTTCGTAGGTAATTGCTGGCGTACCATCTTCATTGAAAATTAGGAACTCACCCAAGGATGCTGGGGTTGGACTTAACACATACACCTTTAAGCCATCTGCCGGAATTTCTCCACCCACGGCGAAGTTAATAGTGAAAGTATCTCCTTCGGTGAGAACGCTTTGGTCAACTGATATACTCACCACTGGACCAACGCCACCAGGTACGCCATCCACGAAGGTGACTGCTGTTGAGGTGGCTACTGGGTCAAGGGTATATGCTTCGCTAGCTAGCAGTTGATAATTATAGGTAGTATCAACTTCTTCCACAATGTCATCGAAGACGGGAATCGTTACCGTTGCGGTGGCTTGGGTGAGACGGAACTCATAAGCTTGGGTGTCACGGTTAAAACGCAGATAATCAATGCCCTCAGACTCGACTACTTGTCGGAATTGCAACCCTTGGGCAACTGCGGAGGCGCGGAAATCTCCACCCACGCTAACCACAATGCCATCGGTTGGGAGAATACCTTGTGCGTTGAAGGTCAGCACTAAGCCTGTGCCTTCTGCTTCATTCACCACTGGGGAGGCAGTGAAACCAACAATGGGAGGGACAGGGGTTAAGTCAATACTGAGTTCGTAGTTGCCAATGTTGGTTCCAGAGGCAGGAATAATCCGACCACCGCCACTACCGGCTGTGAAGGGATCATAGTAACGGTTGCTATTGGCAGCGACACCAATATAATAATCTCCCTCTGCGATCGCTGTGAATTCTAAATAGGCATCGCGGTTGGAAAGAAATAACTCATCTGGGGCGGGGTCGTTAAACGATGTAGCCAACTGGATACCTGTGGAGTCAAATAGCCGCAGTTCTGTATCGACAAATTGCTCGTTTTCAAACCCTTCAATTAAGAAAGGCACGGTATCTGTGTCAATCTTAATCTTTTCGCCTGCTTTGAGTTGAACTTTGTACAGGTCTACATCTTCAGAAGCATCGATGAAGTTCCCCGGTGCATTGCCGATTTCTGCCTGAATCTTGAAACTAGTATTGTCAACACTCAGTTGGGTATCAATTGCCTGGGGAATTACATCATTGAGGGTTAGCAGGCTGTTACCTTCGCTCTCAACTAATGGTACATCGCTGGCATTGTCGTAAATGTTGAAGGTGGCTGTGTTGGCAATAGGGTTAACTTGGTAGGTGCTACCAGGTTGAATGGTGAAGACGGCAGTTTCTAGACCTTCTGCTAGTCCGTCATTCTTCACAGGTACTTGCACTACTGCTTCAGTTCCGGTGATTTTGAGATTAAAGCCGTTGTCGGTGACACTGACAATCTCGCCATTTGTAACTTCTACTCCAGTGAGATCAAACTCGCTCAAGCTAGGGGTAGTAACGAAGATGGTGACTCCTTCGGCTGGCGGGGGTGAACTCAGGCTGAAGGTGTGGACAGAAACAGTTTCTGCCGACTCAATCAGATTTGTGGGATTGAATTCATAACTAACTTGAATTTGAGATGTCGGCGTATCAAGCAGTGTGAAGGTAACGGCTGCTTTGGCCGGATCAATTGTATATCCTGCACTGGACTGAAGTTCAAATGTCAGGGATTCTATGCCTTCAACTTCCCCATCATCAAATGCCGACAGGGTAAGAGTTGCAGTCTGCTCAGTCAGTTTGACGTAAAAACCACTTGCATTGAAGTTGCCATAAGGGAAGGAAGCACCATTGACTTCGGCTTGGAAAACGTCAAACTCACCCGCTCCCGCAGTAATACCACTATTGACATAAACTAGTACACCTTCTGCTGGTGGTGCCTTGTCTAGGGTAAATGTGAGTACGGTAGAAGTTCCTTCTGATTCAATGAGTTGTGTCTGGCTAACTTCCAGTCCTACCTTGGGAATAACCGTTGCTACGGGTGCTTGCTCTAAAGTTTCGTAGAAGGTAACTGTAGAGGAGTCAGCATTTGGATTAACTTTAGTGTTGTCACCAGCTAATAAAGCGAAGGTGGCTGATTGAGAGCCTTCAATTTCGGTCGTAGTGGGAATAATGAAGCTGATGTAGGCGTTATTCTGGGTGAGGTTGAAAGTAAAGCCCGTTGCTTCACCTGTTTGTGGGTCATAAATGGCATCGCCAATTTCACCACCTATACCGAAGGGTGCAGTTCTGAGTGCGCCCAAGTAGTCGCGCAGGATGATGTTGGAGTTGATGGTGACATTAGCGCCACCTTCGGGAATTTCCCCGTCTGCTTGCAAAGAGATGACTAATACTGCTGCACCCTCTGGTGGAGATGTCACCAAGTATGGTGAGAGAATCTTTTCACCAGTCTCGCGATCGGAGTAAGTACCTGTAATCGTTTCTAAGGAGATGATTGGTCTAGTACCACTGGGAACAGGTAAGGGGGGATTGATAACTGTACCAACTTCTGGGTTAAGATTCAGATTCAGGGTATAAGTGCCACTGCTTGTACCTGTGCCGCTTCCCTGCTCATTGGGATCGTAGGGGTCAAAATTGGTGAGAGCAGGATTTTCGACGCTGCGATCGTAGTTCGGATTGCTACTGACTCCAACGTAGTATGTTCCCGCCTCAGATGTGGTGAAATCGAGATAAGAATCGTTTCCAGAAACAAAGATTTCATTGGGAGCAGGCGCTCGGCGGTTAGCTGCTAGGACGTTGCCTTCGGCATCAAATACTTGTAGGGCTGAGGAGAGAGTGGAACCATTTTGTTGAGCGTCGATATCGAGTACTAAGCGATCGCCTGCTGTTAACTCGACTTTATATAGGTCTACATCTTCGGTATTATCAACGTAGGTAAAGCCTGCGTCTGTGGGGTTGATCCGATAACGGTTGGCGACGCTGTAATCAATTGCCCCGGTGATCGCAAGTGTGGGATTGGCGGCGCTTAATAAGGCGTTATTAGCTGTGGCAATGGTATCATTGCTTTCGATTTCTGCACTTAGGGGCTGTGGCGGCAGTGGGGCATCTAAAATGGTAAATGTTGCTTGATTACTGGTTTCACCAATGACGTAGCCTGTTCCCGCTAACAAGGTGAAGACGGCCGTTTCTGTTCCTTCTGCTACTCCATCATTCTTCACGGGTAAGTCAATCACAACCCTTTGGCTGGTGAACTTCAAGTCAAAGCCATCGGCTCTCACTGCCTCTATAGTGCCGCCGATAAGACTGATTTGCTCCAGATCAAATTCACTCAAATTAGGAGCGCTAACCGAGACAACCAGCCCATCGGCTGAGGGAGGGGCACTTAGGGTAAAGGTGTGTCGAGATACTGTGTTATTGGACTCAATTAGAGTGGCGGGTGTACCTGTCAATATGACTTGCGGTAAAGTCGATTCTGGTGTGTCTTGAATCGTCACTACCAAAGAATTCTCTGTGGGACTGACAGTGTAGCCAAGATTTGGTACAAGGCTGAAGCTCTGAGTTTGTAATCCTTCTGGTGTCTCGTCTGCAAATGCTGGTACCACAATGCTGGCTGTTTGCTCAGTGATGTGGAAATAAAAGCTATTACTGCCAACTATAGCGGGGAAGTTTCCGCCTGTGACTTCTGCTTGTAGGGCATCCAATTGACCCAAGTTAGTAAATGAGTCACCTCTCACCAATACAGTCACGCCTCCTGGTGGTGGCGGTTCGCTGAGGGTAAAGTTGAAGGTGACGCGATCGCCTTCTGACTCAACTATGGTTGTATTAGTTGCCGTGAAGCTGACTTCTGGGGTGACACTAAGAGTAGGAACATCTCCGAGCGTGTTGTATACAGGAAATGTTGTGGCATTACTCTCTGGGTTGACATCATAGCCATCACCTGCTTGTACAGAGAAGGTTGCTGTTGCTAACTCGTCGGCTGGGAGGTCGCTCTTGAGACGCAAGACGATCAATGAATTCGGGCTTGCTACCTTTACCTTGAAACCAATCCCTTTACCTGTTTCGTCGTAAATCCCCTCAAGGACTTCGGCTCCTGGCGAATAAGGTGCAGTGTTCAACCCAGTCAGGTACTTGTACAGATCAATGTTGCTGATGACATCGACTACTAACCCTTCTTCTGGGATCGAGCCTTCTACATTGAGTGATAGGTTAAGGACACTTGCACCTGTCCTGACGCTATTATCTGCTGCTGTATATTCCGCAGACTTTACTAGTCCGTAAGCGAGCAGATTATTTTGGGCATCTATTGTTATAGGTGTTGAATTGATCCCAATAATCGTTGGCATAGTATATTTTGGTGTTAGTGGATAAACGGTGATACCATCTCTGACAGTCGTTGAATCTGCTTTACTAGCATTCACAACATAAGTAAAGCTATTTCTGTCAGTAACGCTTGTATTCGATGTGTAGTTGAAGAAATCTTTGTTATTGAAAATCAACATAATTCCTAATTAATAATTAGGAGTTTCATAACTATGAATTATGAATTAGTCGAGTCTCCTCTTTTTGATTCTTTGCACTACTTTTAATTTCTTGCTACTGAAACGTTACAGCGAATTTCAATCTGAATTAAATACAACGGTTGAGGAACAGCTTTGCCATACCTCGATGATGGTCTTTTAGCCAGTTGAAAACTGCTGTCAATCCAGTGTTAGACATCCTGAGTCAAGCAAAACCTAATTTAGTAGCCACGCCAAAATAAACTACCTGTTTTATTCATGAAAAACCTTGATTGTCAAGGCTTGCAGTTTTGAAACGGTGTAGCTTATTTGTGCATAATACTTTGATTAGTTTTAGTTGAGAAATATTCTTGATAGGAGAACTATACCATAAACAATACCACAACCGTATTTAATCGGAAATATGAATTATAAAGTTTAAATAAAGTCTTTTTGGTTACATACATTGCAGGAGGAGATTGGTAATCAGTGCAAAATTTGCATGAAGCATGAAAATAAATGGCGTTGCTGAATTGCGGCATGAATCCAGATGTAGAGACGTTGCAATGCAACGTCTCTACAATGATTTTGATGTCATGCACAATCGTTTTCATACATGAAATCAGCAACGCCAAATAAATAGTAGATATTTCTAAATGTACGCACCCCACCCCTCCTTGCGAAGGCTACGGTGTATACACAACTCGAATTACCCCCTTCATCCTCCCTTATTAAGAAATTTTAGGAGTGGTAATCTTGGTTTCAAAGTTAACCCTATGCCAACAAGCAACAGCAGTCCAGTCATCATGCTTGGTTCTGGAACTGACGCAGTGGGTTCATATCGTCTTAGGGTACTTAAGGTTGCACCCGATAAGTTTTGGTTAGATCGCCCATTAATTAATTCAATATAAGTGATGTTTTCCAGAGGCGAGTACCACATATTGGAGCGATATCCCAGAGTCTGTCCGCGATGGATGTACCAGAAGCGATTGGGGGATTCAATAGTACCGATACCCAGTCCATAAGCAGAATAATTTTCTGATGCAATGGGGTTGATGGTCGTCAGCATTTGGTTGAGGGTGTCAGGCTTCAGTATTTCCCCACCGATTAGGGCTTGAATAAAGGTGGCTAAATCGGCAGTATTAGATACCATCGCCCCAGCAGACCAAGCCCAAGACAGATTAGTTACAGAAATATCGTTCAGTGTGCCGTCTTGATCAAAGTCCCAATAGCCTTTGACGTAGCCCCCAGGGATAGCTTCTTCTTCGGCAAAAAAGGTATTGCTGAGGGCTAGGGGATCAAGGATGCGATCGCGGATTTCATCTGCAATATTACTGTTTGTTGCCGCTTCCAATACCATACCCAACAAGAGAAAGTTAGTATTGGAATACTCCCACGACTCCCCAGGATCAAAATTCGCCTCTGTGCCATTAATTAAGCTCACCAGTTCCTCTGGCTGCCAATTATTAAAAAAAACTCCTGGGTTGACCGCACCTTGTGTAAACAGCACATCAGTATAGTCGGCAAGACCGCTAGTATGGTTCAATAATTGGCGTACTGTAATCCTCTCTGAATTGGGAATGGTTGCCGTTACCGTCCTTGGTAGTCGGTTAACTAAGGTATCCTCCAAACCAAGAATGCCCTCTTCAACTAGTTGTAGTATGGTTGTTGCGACAAAGGTTTTAGTAATGCTGCCAATTTCAAAGCGATCGCTAGGCTGTAATTGTGTATTTGTTGCTATATCTGCCACCCCGCTAGCCCCAAACCAGGTTCCTTTGGGACTGATAATCGCTACGGCTGCCCCCGGAATGCTTCCCCGTGCTTGATCCAGACTTGTCTGTAGCTGCTCTGCCAAGTCTTGATTGACAGGGGGTGGTAATGAATCCACTGCAAGAGTCACCGATAAGGCAGGGGAAAAAATCGAGCCAGTTAACAGGGTTGCAGCCGGAGTAAACAACAGGGCTGAGGTGAGAATAGTCGTTGGGAGAATTTTAAAAAACATAATTATGATGGGGGTTGCTGTTCAGGAATCTGATGATCTGGCAATAAGTCTTCTACTTGGCGCAGGTATTTTACTGTGTATCCACCAACTCCCACTAGTGCCATACAAATACTCATGCTGACAAATAACAATGTCATCCCAGACCCAGTACCAGTACCAAAGAATCTACCAAAAATTGGTGCTAAACTCCCCGTAGGATGCATTGCTGGTTCTAGTACTTGGTCAGCTAGAAAACCGGCGATTAGCGGTGTTATGGTTGAAATCGTGACGCCAATCAGTTGATCTGCTGCTAAAACTCGCCCTTGCAGAGACGGTGGCACTTTAGTGTACCAGATAGCATTACTAGAACTGTAAAACATGGGGATCAGCATTGCTGCCAGAAAATGGGCACCGATCCAAATTGTTGTTGTTTGTCCGATCCCCATAATTGTTTTAAAGAAACCGTATCCGGCAAAACCAAGTAACATTCCATGAATACGGCGTTTAAATCCTCCCCAGGCTCCCAGTAATAACGCACCGACGACACCACCAATCCCCGCAGCAGTGGTGACAGCGCCGAGAATTTCTGAGTCGCCACCTGTACGCGCAAGAATCATCGGGCTGTAGATAGCTCTGCTGATATCATTGGGAATCGCAAATAAAGTAAAAGCGATCGCCATTGCTGTTAAAGAAGGATTTGCCCAAATATAACGAAATCCAAAGGTCAACTTTTGCCAAAGGGTTTCTTGGCGATCGCCCATTGTTTTTTCTGGCGCTGTCCGGGGAATTCTGATAATCAGCAACGTTACAAAGGAGGCGAGAAAAGTCGCTAAATCAATCCAAAAGATGCTTTGCAACCCAAAACGCGGATAGAGAAAACCTGCTAAGGCGGGGGCAAAAATTGCCGCACTGTAGTTTACAGCACTCCCCAAACTTTCAGCACGGGTATATTGCTCTTGGGGAACTAGTACAGCGATGGAAGTTGAATATGCCAGAACTTGTAACTGTCCAAAACCACCATAGAGGGCAACTATTATATATAGATGCCACACCTGTAATTGCTGAGTGAGATATAGCAGCGCTACTGCTAGGGTACATAACAAAGCAGCAACTTCAGCAATGAGCATGAGCAACCGGCGATCGTAGCGATCGACGGCAATACCCGCAAACGTGGTAATTAGTAATCTGGGTAGTTGGGCAAAGAAACCCACTAACGCCAAAGCTGTTGCTGAACCTGTTTTATCCCATACCCAAATTGTCAGTGCGAACACTGTCATAAAACTGCCGATGGTTGATACCATCTGCCCTAGCCAGATTATTAAAAAAGTTCGCATTGTGGCAGTTTTCTTATTAAACCCTCTGAATCCCACCCCGTCAAAGCTGTGCTTTGTCTCCCCTCCCCAAGAATAAGGCTACCGTGTACACATAAGTTATCGAATTACCCCACCCTAACCCTCCCCTTGCAAAGGGGAGGGAACTAGATTTTCCGGTTTCCCCCCTTTGCAAGGGGGGATTAAGGGGGGTAATTCGACTCGTATATACACCGTAGTTGCTAAAGGGGAGGGGATTAAAGGGTGGGGTGCAACGACTGTAGGAATCATAACTAATTATCCGAACTTGAGATTAAAATTCCCAGGAAATGCTGCCGGACACTGCAAAGGGCGAACCTGGAGTGACGCGGACAATATCGCGGGCACCCTCGAAGTAATCTTGATCGAACAAGTTTTGGAAATTGATCCCAGCGCGGAAGTTGTCGCGGCGATAAAACAGTGATGCATCTGTTCGCCAGTATGAGGGGAGGGTGAATGTATTTAATAAATCGCCTTGTCGTTCTCCTTGGTTAAATATACCAATCCCAACCCCCAAACCCTTTAGGCTACCAGATTGTAGTTCATAGGTAGTCCACAATCCGAAAGCATTTTTGGGGACATTTTGTAATTGCCTACCCAGAAACTCTGATCGGCTATCTTCCAGAACTTCTGTTTCTGTATAAGCATAGCTAGCTGTTAGGTTCCAACCCGGTAGAATTTCTCCAGCAACGTCTAGTTCAATCCCACGGCTACGTTGCTTACCGATTTGAAATTGTGATAGGGGATCGTTGAGTCCTTGAGCCGCGATATTGCTGCGTTCCAAGTTGTAGAATGCTAGGGTGGTAGAAATGCGATCGCCTAATAAATTCGCTTTCACACCGACTTCGTATTGAACACCGCGTTCTGGTTCAAATGGATCGCCATTATCAAATTCTCCACTTTCTTCATTGAAAATGCGAGTTCTGCCCGCAACTGGTTTAAATGATTGGCTGTAGCTGGCATACAATGAAATATTTTCAATTGGCTTAAACACTAAACCAACACGTGGACTAAATACAGTATCGTTACGCTCAAAACTTTGTGTTGGGTCAACTAAATCATCATAGATTTGTTCAGCAAAATCCAAACGTCCACCCAAAACTAAAATAATGCTTTTGGATAGAGAAATTTGATTTTGCAGGTAAAGTCCGGCAGTGTTTTCTTGAGTGTCAGTGTTACTATCAATATCAACACCTAACAAGCTCAAAGGAATGGCACTCTCTGGGTCATAAATCGGGTTGAAAATATCAATGGGAGTTACAAGGTTAAAGTTAAGTCGATCCTTAAATCTCTGTCTAGCAAGCTCTACACCGAATAGCAAGTTGTGTTCAATACTTCCAGTCTGGAATTTACCCGCTAGATTAGTATTAAATGTAAAGGTAGATAATTCACTGGGATTGTCCACCAAGAATCGGTTAAGAGTCCGTTGATCTGGGTCTAATCCATCTGCTGTATCGGAAGCAAAGCCAACAACTCCAGTATTTTCGGAAACATCTAAAAATGAAGCTAAAAATTCATTTTTGATTGACCAATTAGAACCAAGACGTTGATCTAATCGATAGCCTAAGCGGGTTACATTAGCTTCACTGCGAGATAAGGAAGGTTCACCCAAATTGGCATCTAGTGCGACTCTCCCATTGGGGTTAGAAATCACCGTTCCAGAGGCGGGTAAATCTGGTGCAGTCTCAAAGCTACGGTATTTGAGATATTCTAAATCAACAATTAATGTTGTGTCTTTGTTACTAATTAATCTGACGGATGGAGATATAAAGAAAGATTCCTCATTTTCAAATTGTTTGAAGCTGTCAGATCGTTCGTAGGAAGAATTTAAGCGGTAAGCAACACCATCTGTACCCAGAGGCCCGGAAAAGTCTAAGGAAGGACGCTGTAAACCGAACGATCCCACTTGATAGTCAACTGAATAAAATGGTTGATCTAAAGGTTGCTTTGTAACTAGGTTAATTACTCCACCTAAATCTCCGCGCCCAAACAGCACTGAAGCTGGCCCTTTCAGGAGTTCTAATCGTTCAACGTTACTAATATCACTACTAAAGCGTAGGGTTTCATCCCGTAGGCCATTACGCAGAATATTAGTAGATTCAAATCCTCGAATCACCGGATTTAAAGCTGGGGCTTGGGAAGATGAACGCCCAGTATTGGCGCTACTGGTGTTTTTCAGGATTTCCCCGACTGTGCGCGTACCTTGATCTTCGATTACCTCTTTCGGGATAACTTGAATCGCTTGTGGGACATTGATAACCGGGGTATCGGTGCGAGTACCAACAGAGGAATTAGGAGCTTGATAAGTTGGTCTAGGACTTTCTCCGACAACGGTGATTTCGATTGGTTCGTCTGGTTCGGGGGGTGGATTTTGGGCGGTGGTAGTTGTAGTGAGATTAAAAACTAATCCTTGGTTACTTTGTTGGATATTTGCTGTGGGTAGTCCTGCGTTCCCAATGACTCTGATCTCAACGGTGTTGGCATCTAACTGGGTAACAGCAACTTCGGCTATATCAGGTGCGGGATTTTGTTGTAAAAAAGATTGTCCTTGTGCTAACTGGAGTTGAGTGTTGGCAACGGTGATGATTAGGGTTTTATCATCGCTGGTAGTTATGGTGTTTAAAAATTCTGTGGTTGGTGTTTGGAGGACAATTTCTAAACCTTGATTGTTAGAATTGATTTGCACTCCTGTTACAGGAATGGGTGCTGCCCAAGCTGGCTGTGATGCTAAAAGAGTTACTACGCTAGCAACTACTATCGATGGTTGGCAATAATTCCACGTCATGTCAAAGTTTCCTCACTCAGACTCGAAAATATTTGGACATTGGGATAACTCTTCACTTGTTTTGCTAATCCCTAGTCCCTAATTAATAAAAATTCCGTAATACCGTTTCTTTGTGAAGCTGCATATATACCCCCCGGCTACGGTATGCACACAAGTCGGAAATAGCTAGATTAACCAAGGTTTTACCCCACCCTAACCCTCCCGATGCATTGGGGAAGGAACTAGATTTTCCGGTTTCCCCCCTTTGCAAGGGGGGATTAAGGGGGGTAATTCGACTTGTGTGTACACCGTAGCAAGGCATTGGGGGGGGACTACAGAGAGGTCTTATTAAATGTATCTTCATATACGATTGGTATAGGTTTTGCTATTAAGCAATAACAATCTGTATATTTGAGTGTCAATCATATACATGGATAGAAAAAGATCAGTGTGATAACTATCAAACTTAAGATGGCGAATTTTACTAAACTTCTTGAGAAGTATTATGAAAAATAATATATCCTATATTGCATAGGTTCGATTCAAAAAAAATGATATTTTTACTGTGTTTGCTTTAGCTGCACATAAAAATAGCGATAACGTGCAAATTTTTCACAAATTAGTTAGTTATTTTCATACTCTTATCAAGCAGTTAGTCGCATGATTATATCTCGTCAAAGAGAAAATTTCTCAATAGCTTTAGAAGAAGCAGTTACACTCCCGGATGTTTTGCAGGTGTGGATACAGGAGCAGCCTAACTCTATCGGGTTCAATTTTCTACAAGACAGAGAAAATCTTACTCTCACATATCAGGAGTTAGAAGGGCAAGCACGGGCGATCGCAACTCATTTACAAGCCCTGAATTGGCAAAAAGAGCGTGTACTGTTGATGTACCCACCAGGGCTAGAATTGATTGCGGCAATCATGGGCTGTTTTTATGCTGGTGTGATTGCTGTTCCTGTATATCCACCACGTCGCAATCGTAATTTAGATCGGCTATTAGCGATCGCATCTGATGCCCAACCAAGTGGAATTTTGACGACGGTGGCTTTGTCAAGCTCGTTGAGGGAAACTGCAAAAGAAACAGCGATCGCTACTCTACCGATAATTACTACAGATAGCATTTCTTTAGACTTGGCTGATGCTTGGCAACGTCCCTCAGTGAATGCCGATAGCATCGCCATGCTTCAGTATACCTCCGGTTCAACTGGCACACCCAAGGGAGTGATGCTCAGTCATGGCAATTTACTGCATAATTTGGCGCAAATTTATCATCGTTTTGGACATTCATTTAGCAGTAAGTCTGTTTGTTGGTTGCCACCCTATCATGATATGGGTTTAATTTGGGGAATTTTTGAGCCGCTTTATGGCGGTTTTCCGGTAACGCTAATGGCTCCTGTGGTCTTTCTCCAGAAACCAATTCGTTGGTTGCAGGCGATTTCCCAAACCCGTGCCACAACTAGCGGCGCTCCTAATTTTGCTTACGAAATGTGTCTGCATAATATTCGCTCAGAGGAATGTCAAGATTTGGATTTGAGTAGTTGGGAAATCGCATTTACCGGAGCAGAGCCAATTCGGGCGCAAACTCTAGAAAAATTTGCCACAACTTTTGCTCAATATGGATTTCGGCGCGAAGCCTTCTATGCCTGTTATGGGTTAGCCGAAGCAACATTATTTGTTACTGGCGGAGATAAGGACAAGCCACCGACTATTGAGAATTTGACTGACCAAAAGGCGATCGTTGGTTGTGGTTGCGCTAGTGCTGAACAAACAGTGATAATTGTTGATCCCGAATCCCAAAAACCACGTTTAGAAGGAGAAGAAGGGGAAATTTGGGTTAGGGGTGCGAGTGTAGCTCAAGGTTACTGGGGTCGTTTAGAGGAGACAGCAGCAACTTTTAGAGCGACTTTGGCATCCGTTGCGGGTTCGTTTTTACGAACGGGAGATTTAGGGTTTTTGCGGGGTGAAGAATTATTTGTCACTGGGCGGATAAAAGATGTTATTATAATCAGAGGGCAAAATTATTACCCTCAAGATATTGAAGCTAGCGTTGGTCAGAGTCATGAAATGCTTAATCCTCATTGGGGAGCGGCTTTCAGTGTGGAAATTTCTGGGGAAGAACGGTTAGTAGTTGTTCAAGAAGTAGAACGTAGTGCTTGGCGATCTCTCGATACCGCAGCCATGATTACAGCCATTCGGGGGGCAATTTCCCGCGAACATGAGTTGCAGGTGTATGCTATTTGCTTGCTCAAACCTAGCAGTATTCCTAAAACTTCTAGTGGCAAGGTGCAACGCCATGCTTGTCAGGCTGGGTTTATTAATCAGAGTTTAGATGTAATTTATCAGTGGGAAGTTGAAGATATTACCCCACCCGCGCTAACGCGCACCCTCCCCTTGCAAAGGGGAGGGTTGGGGAGTGGTGATTTAGTGGGTAGTAAATACAAAACAGATAACTTGATTGAATGGTTACGAGATTACGCTAACCATCATATTAATTCGCGGTTGATGGATGAACGACGTTGTATTCCTCCCCACATTGTTTTAGATTTTGGCAATCGGGGTTTATTGGGAATGCAAGTACCACCTAGTTATGGTGGGTTAGGTTTAGGATATACGGACACCATCAGAATTATACAACAATTAGGGGCAATAGATTCTACCTTAGCGCTGTTTGTGGGACTGAATAACGTGTTGGGAATTCGCCCAATTTTGTTGCATGGTACGTCATCGCTGAAGGAAGAATTACTGCCAATGCTTGCCACGGGAAGGGAATTAGCAGCATTTGCCCTCACTGAACCGGGAGCAGGTGCTAATCCCCAAGCGATCGCATCTCAGGCGATCGCAAATGGTAATGGTTGGCGGTTGCGGGGTGAAAAAATTTGGAGTGGTTCTGCGGCTTGGGCGGGTGTAATTAATGTGTTTGTCCAGCATCAACACCAAGGGATTAGCGGTTTTGCCGTGCGACGGGGTAGCCCTGGATTGCGTCAGGGAAAAGAAGCGTTAACGATGGGAATGCGGGGAATGGTACAAAATACCGTTTATTTAGAAGATGTTCCCGTCACATCTGAGCAACTTTTGGGTGGTGTGGGCACTGGGATGAGTGTTGCTCAGGATGCGATGATGTATGGTAGATTAGCGATCGCAGCTGTTTGTGTGGGTGGGATGAAACGCTGCCTCCAACTGATGTGGCGCTACAGTGAGCGTCGGCAAATTGCTACCGGACGATTGCTAGAGCATCCGGTGGTTTTCCATCGGCTTGCAGAATTGACAGAGGCAATTACCGCAGTTGAAACCTTGGTAATGCGAATTTGTGAGTTACTCGACCAAGGAATTACCGTCCCTGTGGAAGCGTACACAGCTTGTAAAATTTCTGCACCCGAATTTTACTGGCAATCAGCAGATTTACTGGTACAAACCTTGGGTGGACGCGGCTATATCGAAAGCAATTTAGCACCACAAATTCTTCGGGATGCGCGAGTTTTCAGGATATTTGAAGGGCCGACAGAAACCTTATGTGGATTTTTGGGTGCGCGTGTGCTGAAGCAGAGCGAAGAACTGCAACAATTTCTCACTCAGACTTTGGGTGCGGTGGAAGTAGCTCAAAGATTAGCTGATGCAGTAGAAAGAATTAGCGAGCGCTTCACTAATAATATAACTACCCAGCGTTGGGTATTCCATCAACTTGGTGAATTGGCGAGTGATGCTATCCTTTGGGGAGCAATGGCAGGTATGATAGATAAATCACCGGATATCCAAAGAGCGATCGCTTGGATAAAGAATCGGTTTGAACAAAAACTCCACCAAGCTTTAAATTTTGCACCTGATAACTTGCCATTAGCTAATCTGCAAACTACAGCTAATTTGATTAGTGAGTATGCACAGACAATTGGTGATGTAGAACAAACTTTAGCAGGTGAAGAGGATCAGCTAGATGAATTGTTACGTAAATCACCAGTTTCCTTAAAAAATCCAGTTTCTCAGAATTTAACTGTTCCTAACTTCCCCTTACCAAGAACAGAGTTAAGAAAGAATGGGTTTAATTCCGAAATCCAAACCTGGCTAATTAATTGGTTAAGTCAGAAATTGCACGTTTCTATCTCAGAAATTGACTCAAAGAAAGCCTTTGCTGACTACGGCATCGATTCTGTAACGGCGGTAGAATTAGCTCAAGATTTACAAGAATGGTTGGGTATTTCTCAGAAATTAGAAGCAACTATCGCCTGGAATTTTCCCACAATTGAAGATTTAGCCCATTATTTGAGCGATACCTTTAGAACTCAGCCCACAAATGAGGAAGCAGGGGGAGAAAATTTAACCTCATCCGCCTCATTAGAAGATTTATCAGCAGCAGAAATGGCAGAATTGCTAGCTCAAGAAATTGCCATAGCACGACAAAGGATACGTTCATGAATATACAAGAATTACCCCCCTTAATCCCCCCTTGCAAAGGGGGGAAACCGGAAATAGAATTCCCTTTTGCAAAGGAGATAATTACAAATCCAGTCCCCTCCCCAATGCATCGGGGAGGGTTAGGGTGGGGTAACACTATAAATTATTAAACCCATATTCCTCATGAGCAATTCATCATCGCCAAACATCAACTATCAAGCTTTGCTCAAGGATGCTTTACTGGAAATGCGCCAGTTACGAGCAGAATTAACAGCTATTGAATCACAAAAAACTGAAGCAATCGCCGTTATTGGCATGGCTTGTCGCTTTCCGGGTAGTGCGAATAACCCCGAAGCATTTTGGCAACTCTTGCAGAATGGTGTCAATGCGGTGAGCGAGATTCCCTCTAACCGTTGGGATGTACCAGCTTACTACGATCGCAATCCTGATGCGCCGGGGAAAATGTACACCCGCTATGGTCATTTTATCGACGGCGTAGATCAATTTGATGCCAGCTTTTTTGGCATTTCTCCCCGTGAAGCCGCAGCTATAGATCCTCAACAACGCCTTTTACTGGAAGTTAGCTATGAAGCATTGGAACGAGCCGGACAATCTCCCCAGCAGTTGAAAGGTAGTCGCACCGGGGTATTTATTGGTGTCTGTTTTGATGACTACGCCAAATACAGCATTGCATCTAATGATCCCAGACAAATTGATGCTTATAGCAGTTTGGGCAACACTCGCAGCATCACCGCCGGACGCATCGCCTATGTTTTAGGATTGCAAGGGCCAGTAATGCAGTTGGATACAACTTGTTCTTCTTCCCTACTGGCGCTGCATTTAGCATCTGAAAGTCTGCGTCAGGGCGAATCTGATTTAGCACTGGTGGGAGGTGTAAATCTGATATTAGCGCCAGAGCCAATGATCGGTTTTTGCAAATTGCAAGCTTTGGCAGTGGATGGACGTTGTAAAACCTTTGATGCCGCAGCAGATGGTTATGGACGAGGAGAAGGCTGTGGCATTGTTGTCCTGAAACGACTTTCAAAAGCGATCGCTAACCATGATCCAATTTTAGCGGTAATTCGCGGCTCGGCAGTAAATCACGATGGTAGCAGCAACGGTTTGACAGCCCCTAATGGCACGGCGCAGTCAGCAGTAATTCGTCAAGCTTTGAAAAATGCGCGTTTAGAACCTAAACAAATTCAATATGTAGAAACCCACGGCACGGGTACTGTGTTGGGCGACCCTATCGAAGTTTTGGCCTTAGCCAAAGCTTTAGGTGAAGGGAGAACCAAAGATGAATCGTTATATATTGGTTCCGTCAAAACCAATATTGGACATCTCGAAGGAGCAGCTGGAATTGCTGGATTAATCAAAGTAATTCTTGCCCTCCAGCACCAGCAAATTCCACCCCATCTGAATTTCCAACAACCCAACCCCTACATTCCTTGGGATGAATTACCTGTTGTCGTCCCCCAAAAATTAACTCCTTGGCAGGATCAAAATAAACAGCGATTCGCAGGTATTAGTTCCTTTGGGATGAGTGGTACAAATGTGCATATCATCTTAGAAAATGCACCCCTCCCCAACCCTCTTTCATCCCCCCTTGGCAAGGGGGGACAGAGGGGGGTACGCGTTAACCCAGCTGAGGTTTTGGGTTCCCCTACAAATCGTCCTTTGCACCTACTCACCCTCTCAGGCAAAACTCCCCAAGCATTACGAGAACTCGCCCAACTCTACAAAAACTATCTAGCAACGCCACCTGATACAGACTTCGCTAATGTTTGCTTTACCGCTAACACGGGGCGATCGCACTTTGAATATCGTCTGGCGATACCCGCCAATTCTTATATATTATGTTATGAAAATCTTGTAAATTATTTAGACACTACTACAAATATATCTAAAAGTCAAGTCTCTAAAATTGCCTTCCTCTTCACCGGACAAGGCAGCCAGTATATCAATATGGGTAGAGAATTGTACGAAACTCAATCCTCTTTTCGCCGTCAGATTGATTACTGTTGCGAGTTATTGCATCCCGAATTAGGCTTAGATTTGCGAAATCTACTTTATCTTTCCCCACTTCCCACTCCCCACTCCCCACTCCCTACTCCCCACTCCCAAAATTTATCCCAAACTATCTACACCCAACCAGCCTTATTTATCCTCGAATATGCTTTGTGTCAACTATGGCTATCTTGGGGTGTACAACCGGATTTTGTCATGGGACACAGTGTCGGCGAGTATGTTGCAGCTTGTATCGCCGGTGTCTTTAGTCTGGAGGATGGACTAAAATTAATTAGCAACCGCGCTCGTTTAATGCAGCAGTTGCCTGACAATGGTCAAATGGTGGTAGTTGCTGCATCTGCGGCAGATATCGCCCAACAACTGCAAATATTTGAACAACAAATATCTATTGCAGCAATTAATGCACCAAATAATACAGTAATTTCTGGAGAGGAAAGTGCGATCGCGCAACTTGTCGAAATCTTGCAAAAACAAGGGATAAAAACTACAATACTTCCAGTCTCCCACGCTTTTCACTCTCCCTTAATGGAGCCGATGCTCAGAGAGTTTGAGCAAATGCAAGAGAGCATTTCCTACTATCCACCCCAGATTCCACTAGTCTCGAATATCACTGGCGAAATCATCGGTGCAGAAATTGCCACACCTGAGTATTGGTGTCGTCATATCCGCCAGCCTGTGCAATTTGCTGCCGGCATTCAGACATTAGCAGAAGCAGGTTGCGAAGTCTTTGTGGAAATTGGTGCAAAACCGACTTTGCTCAGTATGGCACAAACCTGTCTTCCAGAAGCGGGAAACCTCGCATGGTTGCCAAGTTTGCGTTCAGGACAAAGCGATTGGCAGGTAATGATATCCAGTTTGGCATCATTATATATGCGGGGTGTGAATATCAATTGGCAGAACTTTGAAGGTGACGAACTACCTCAGCGTGTTTTAGTGCCTACTTATCCATTTCAACGCCAGCGCTTTTGGGTTGAAATTGATAGCATAACACCACAAAACAGGTATTTTGATCAACATCCTTTGTTGGGAGAGAGATTACAACTAGCCCATGCAGAGAAAATTTATTTTCAAAGTCAAATCAGCCAGAATCAGCCGCTATTTTTGCAGCATCATCAAGTTTTCCATCATATCGTCATGCCAGCTGCGGGTTATGTGGAGATGGCATTGACAGCCGCAAAAGAAATCTGGAAAACTGATGTTTACATAATCAGAGATATTGTCATTAGCAAAGCATTATTTCTGCCAGAAAATACAACTATCACTTTGCAATTCATAGTAGATCAGCAAACCTACCAATTTGAAATTGTCAGCAAAGATAATATTTCTCAAGATGCGGCATGGGTAACTCATGCTACAGGTATTTTCCAGAGTGATCCTACCAAGCTACCGTCTACACACGAGTGTGAAATAGGTCAAGAACTTGGGTTTGAGCGGAAAATACACCCCACCCTAACCCTCCCCTTGCAAAGGGGAGGGAACCGGAAATCTGATTTCCCCCCTTTGCAAGGGGGGATTAAGGGATCTGATCTCCCCCCTTTGCAAGGGGGGATTAAGGGGGGTAAAGAATCCGACTTGTATGTAGGGAGGGCTGGGGAGGGGTATAGCGATTTAACTCAACTACAAACAACTTGCCCTGAAGAAATTGCTGTAACATCCTACTATCAAACTTGCCAAGAATTGGGAGTGGAGTATGGAAAGTCTTTCCAAGCAATTCAACGCCTCTGGCGGGGAGATAACCAAGCTTTAGGTGAGATTCGTTTATCTCCATTGCTCACAGATGCATCCGATTATCAAATTCATCCCATTTTGTTGGATGCTTGTTTTCAGGTAATGGGTGCAATCTTCCTCCCTTCCCAATCATCCACAGCCTACTTACCTGTAGGTATAGAGCAGGTGCATTGGTATGGTAACTTAAGTCAAAGCCTTTGGAGTTATGTACAACTTCGTCACGAGTCTTCCTACATTGCCGACTTACAACTATTAAATCCAGATGGTACTGTAGTTGCGACCATCGACGGCTTACAAATCCAGCCAGTTAGACAGGATAGTTTGAGGAATGCTGGGTTAAATACTTGGCAAGATTGGTTATATCAAGTGGAATGGAAAGAACAGCCATTAAAGTCCGTTGGATTATTATCTCATACTTTCCAGAATCCATCTACTATTAGCGAAGGTATTTCCTTACAACTCAATCAGCCAGAGCTTGAAACCTACGCATCATTATTACCACAACTGGAAGAGTTGAGTATTGCTTGTGTACTTGAGGCTTTTGAACAACTGCAATTTTCACTGCAACCCGGTGAGGAATTCTCGACAACTGAAGCAATGCTAGCAATGGGCGTTCTCAGTCATCATCAGCGATTATGTCACCGCTTGTTGCAAATGCTCCAAGAAGCGGGGATTTTACAACAACAGGATGATAACTGGCGGGTTTTGAAAACAACACAACTCACTGCAACAACCCCAGTCTTTGCCCATTTGCGCCAAACCTACCCCAGTGCCGTAGCAGAACTCACCTTACTCGAACGCTGCACTAGTCATTTACCAGAAGTCTTACAAGGAAACATTGATTCCTTACAGTTACTATTTCCCGAAGGAGACTTCAGCGACTTGACGCAACTTTACCAAAACTCACCAGTGGCAAAGGTGATGAATACTTTAGTGCAACAGGCAGTGATAGCTGTTATAGAAGAAATACCAGCAGAATCAACCCTGCGGATTCTCGAAATTGGCGCTGGAACTGGTAGCACTACCGCACATATTTTACCAGAATTAGCACAGCGAAAAGTTGAGTATTTTTTTACCGATGTTTCACCCTTATTTTTGAGCAAAGCACAAGAACGATTTGCCAATTATTCTGGCGTGCGTTACCAGCTTTTCGATATTGAGAAATCCTTATCTTCCCAAGGGTTCACAGAAAACAGCTTTGATATTGTCATTGCTGCCAACGTCCTCCACGCCACCCAAGATTTACACCAAACTGTTACCAACATCAAGCAGTTATTATCCCCTAGTGGATTACTCATCTTATTAGAAGGTGTGCGGAGGGTGCGTTGGTTAGACTTAATTTTTGGTCTAACTGAGGGGTGGTGGCGCTTCCAAGACCAAGCATTACGTCCAGATTATCCCTTAATTTCTACCAAAAAATGGCAGGAATTATTAAAGGATGTGGGATTTGAGTCTACAACCCTGCTCAACCCAACAATAGAGAATTCCCAATTTTGTGATCAACAAGCCGTGTTGATTGCCCAAACTCCCAAATTATCCTGCAATTCTCAGAATTGGTTAATCTTAGCAGATCAGCAAGGTGTTGGTTTGCAACTTGCGACAGCTTTAGAGGCGCATGGTGCAACTTGTCATCTTGTATTTGCAGCAGATTCAGATTTTACTCTAACTTTTACCCCATCCCACCTGATCAATCTCTGGGGTTTGGATGTACCCCACGCCAAGGAGATGACAACAGAACAACTAATGGCAACACAGCAAGTTTTTTGTGGTCAAGTATCGCACTGGTTACAAACACTGTCAACACTAACTACCCAGCCTCAATGGTGGCAAATAACTCAGGGAAGTGTCGCCACAGGTGGAGAAAATGATATCCCCGGTATTGCTGCTGCTACTTTGTGGGGGATGAGTAAAGTTATGCGGTTAGAGCATCCAGAGTTACGCTGTCGCTGCTTGGATCTTGACCCAGTGCGATCGCTCACAGCACAATTAGATATCCTGTTACAAGAATTGCTGGCAAATTCCCCAGAAGAGGATATTGCTTGGCGCGGCCAAACTCGCCGTGTGGCTAGACTTGCGCGGTATTCTCCTATCGATACATCTTCGCGTCAACTGATAATTAATCAGCGAGGAACCCTAGAAAATCTCTACTTCCAAACTATCAACCGTCGTCCCCCAGCGACTCAAGAAGTAGAAATCTGTATCCGGGCGACTGGGTTAAACTTCCGTGATGTGTTGAATGCCTTGGATTTATATCCTGGAGATGCAGGGCTTTTGGGTTGTGAATGCGTCGGAGATATTGTTGCTGTCGGTACGGGAGTTAAAAATCTCCAAGTAGGACAAACAGTGATGGCATTAGCCAGTGGCAGTTTTAGCAATTACGTAACTGTGGATGCACAGATGGTTGCACCCAAACCGCAACATCTGAGTGTGACGGAAGCTGCTACTATCCCTGTGGCATTTTTGACAGCATTTTATACATTGCATCATCTGGCTAAAATCCGTGCAGGTGAGAGAATTTTAATTCATGCTGGCGCTGGCGGTGTCGGTCAAGCAGCAATTCAAATTGCCCAACTAGCTGGGGCAGAAGTATTTGCCACAGCTAGTCCTTCCAAGTGGGAAGTATTGCAAAAACTAGGAGTGCAGAATATTTTTAACTCCCGCACCCTAGATTTTCGTGCCGAAATTGCCGCCCAAACTCAAGGAGAAGGTGTAGATATTATCCTCAATTCTCTGAGTGGGGAATTTATACCTCAGAGTTTGGCACTTCTCAAACCCCACGGACGATTTGTGGAAATTGGCAAAATCGATGTGTGGTCAGAGGAAGAAGTTAAAGAGGTCAAAGCAAATGCAGATTATTTCTTAATCGATATCGTGGATTTGTGCCGACAGCAACCGGAATTGGTGCAACAAATCTTACAGGAGTTGGTAAGGGAATTTACTAATTCTCGTTTACAACCATTGTCGGCTCAGGTATTTCCGATGGCAAACGTCGTGGATGCTTTTCGGTATATGCAGCAGGGTAAGCATATCGGGAAGGTCGTGGTAGAAAAACTTATAGCAAGTGGCTATGGAACAAATCAGATCCCCCCAACCCCCCTTAAAAAGGGGGGCTTTGTTCCACCTTTGAAACAGGAAGACCTTGTAGGGTCTGCACAATCTGGGTTTTACCCCACCCTAACCCTCCCCTTGCAAAGGGGAGGGAACCGGATTTCTAGTTTCTCTTTGCAAGGGGGAGGGAGCCGGATTTCCAGTTTCCCCCCTTTGCAAGGGGGGATTAAGGGGGGTAATTCGAGTTGTGTGCTTAGGGGGGAGCAAATCTTATTCAAAAACGATCGCACTTACTTAATTACTGGTGGTTTGGGCGGCTTAGGTTTAGTAGTAGCTCAATGGCTGGTAGATATGGGCGCTCGTCATCTCGTTTTGTTGGGACGCAATGCTCCCACATCTGCTGCAATATCTCGCATTCAGCAGTTAGAAGCAGCCGGTGCAACGATAACTGTTGCCCGGGTGGATGTATCGCAACAGCAAGATTTGGCAACCGTATTCACGCAAATACAAGAATCAACTATGCCCTTAGCTGGTGTTATCCATGCGGCGGGTTTGTTGGATGATGGTGTAATGCTACAACTGAATTGGCAGCGATGGGAAAAGGTGATGGCTGCTAAAGTTATGGGTGCTTGGAATCTACATCTTTTAACTCAAAACACTCCGTTGGATCATTTTATCATGTTTTCCTCAGCAACGGCCTTATTTGGTTCTCCCGGACAGGCAAATCATGTTGCGGCTAATACTTTTCTGGATACTTTAGCCCACTATCGCACCTCTCAAGGATTACCTGCAATGAGCATTAACTGGGGTATTTGGTCGCAAATTGGTTCTGCTGCACAACCCCAAGTCACCAGCCAGATGGAACAGCGAGGAATTAGAGCGATCGCACCGATTGAGGGCATTGAGGTTTTAGAATATCTGCTGACTCAACCTATTACCCAGGTGGGAGTTGTACCAATTGATTGGAGACAATTTACCCAACAACGACTATCTTCTAGATTTCTGGAACGGTTTGAGACACCTGTAACCTCATCAACTCCAACCACATCTATATTAGAGCAATTGTCATTAGCTACCCAGAACGATCGCTATGAATTACTCAATACCTATATCCGTCAGCAAATCGCCCAAGTTTTGGGATTTAAACCTCACGCCATTGATATTCAATCTGGATTTTTTGACCTGGGTATGGATTCTCTAACCGCGATCGAATTCAAAAATCGTCTGCAAACCAACCTCAAATGCACACTTCCCACCACCCTTGCTTTTGACTATCCGAACATCAAGAAATTAGGGCGCTACTTAATAGAGGAAGTATTACATCTAGATGACTCCCAACCTCTCCAAGGGAGAACAGAAGAAGGTAATATAACTCACACCCCCCTCTGTCCCCCCTTGCCAAGCTACGGTGTACACACAAGTCGAATTACCCCCCTTAATCCCCCCTTGCAAAGGGGGGAAACCGGAAAATCTGGTTCCCTCCCCTTTGCAAGGGGAGGGTTAGGGTGGGGTAATTTGAGGACTGGTAGTGATTCGATATCAGAATTATCCCAAGATGAGATTGCCGATTTATTGGCACAGGAATTACTGGAAATTGAACAAGAAAAGTTTTGACTATACAGTTGAGTTCAGCAATTTTTCCCTTCTCTTTCTTCTCTCTGTGTCCTCTGCGCCTCTGCGGTTCGTAAAAAATATAATAATTATCACAAAATATGACCCAGCCTGAATCCAAAGATTATCGTGCTTTAATGCAAAATGCTCTCCAAGAGTTGCGGGATTTACGTAGCAAAGTCAAGGCACAAACAGAAGCCATCGCCATTGTGAGTATGGGATGCCGTTTTCCCGGTGGGGCAGATACTCCCCAAGCATTGTGGGAACTGTTACGCAATGGCATTGATGCCATTACAGAAGTACCGAGCGATCGCTGGCAGTTAGATAAATTCTATAACCCCGATCCAAGTGTTCCCGGTAAAATGTATAATCGTTATGGGGGTTTTATTGGGCAATTACAAGAATTTGACGCAGACTTTTTTAGTATTGCCCCTAGAGAAGCTGTTTCTCTCGACCCGCAACAGCGTTTGTTACTCGAAGTCAGTTGGGAAGCTTTGGAAAATGCAGGCATTCCTCCAGAACAACTGGCAGATAGTCCTACGGGTGTTTTTATTGGTCTTAGTAGCAATGACTATTCAACTCATTTATTAAATCGTCCCGTCACAGATATAGATGCTTACTTAGCAACTGGTAATTCCCACAGTACTGCTGCTGGTCGTCTATCCTACACACTCGGATTTACAGGCCCTTCTTTAGCTGTTGATACCGCTTGTTCTTCCTCATTAGTGGCGGTACACCTGGCCTGTCAAAGTCTGCGTCGTGGTGAATGTAATCTTGCTTTAGCAGGTGGTGTAAATCGTATTTTATCACCAGAATTTACGATTAATTTCTCCAAAGCACGGATGCTTGCCAATGATGGACGTTGTAAAACCTTTGATGCCGCAGCAGATGGCTTTGTTCGGGGCGAAGGCTGTGGTATCATCGTCCTTCAGAGATTGTCAGATGCCATTGCCGCCGGGTATCCCATCCTTGCAGTCATTAAAGGTAGTGCTGTCAACCAAGATGGACACAGCAGTGGGTTAACGGTTCCCAACGGCCCATCCCAACAAGCTGTTATCCGCCAAGCATTAGCAAATAGCACAGTCGAACCCGCAGATATTACTTACATTGAAGCCCACGGTACTGGTACAACTTTGGGTGATCCCATTGAAGTTGGTGCATTAGGGGCTGTGTTTGGTGACAATCATACCCGCGATCGCCCTTTATTGATCGGATCGCTGAAAACTAACATTGGACATCTCGAAGCGGCGGCGGGAATTGCTGGATTAATCAAGGTGGTTTTGGCATTGAAATACGGTGAAATTCCCCCTCATTTGCATTTTGAGCAACCCAACCCCCATATTGCTTGGGAACAATTACCCGTCACCGTTCCCACTACCTGCATACCTTGGAATTCTGGCAAACGGCTGGCTGGTGTCAGTTCCTTTGGCTTTAGTGGCACCAATGCCCATATCGTATTAGCAGCAGCACCTACAGCAATTCAAAACAAAGATAAAATTGAGCGTCCTCTGCATCTTCTAACTCTGAGTGCTAAAACCCCTACAGCTTTAGAACATCTCGCCCGTAACTATGTAGCCTATCTTAGCCAATATCAAGATGTTTCTTTTGCAGATGTTTGTTTTAGTGCCAACACGGGGCGATCGCACTTGGAATATCGTTTAGCTATAGTTGCCGATTCTCCTACCGTCGCTTGTGAAAAATTATATCATTTTGTTGACAGTCAAGAAAATATATCTGTCTCCAATGCTGCCGTTGGTGAGGCGGTGCGGAAATTTTACCCCACCCTAACCCTCCCCTTGCAAAGGGGAGGGAACCGGAGATCAGATTTCCCCCCTTTGCAAGAGGGTGGGGACTTGATTTCCGGTTTCCCCCCTTTGCAAGGGGGGATTAAGGGGGGTAATACATATCAAAAGGAATCCAACCGTACTGACACCGTTGGGGTTTCTCAACCACATCCAAAAATCGCCTTTCTCTTCACCGGACAAGGCAGCCAGTATATCAATATGGGTAGAGAATTGTATGACACTCAATCCTCTTTTCGCCAGCAAATTGATTACTGCTGCGAGTTATTGCATCCCGAATTAAACTTAGATTTGCGAAATCTACTTTATTTTGCCCAATCCCCAGCTTTAGACCAAACTATCTACACCCAACCAGCCTTATTCATCCTTGAATACGCCCTCTGTCAACTATGGCTATCTTGGGGAGTGAAACCTGATTTTCTCATGGGCCACAGTGTTGGTGAATATGTCGCTGCTTGTATTGCAGGAGTCTTTAGTTTAGAAGATGGACTAAAGCTGATTGCCACCCGCGCCCGTCTGATGCAGCAGTTACCCCACGGTAAAATGATTGTGGTGGCTGCTGCTGCGTCTCACTTACAAGAACTAATTCTACCCTTCAGTCAACAGGTATCCATTGCAGCTGTCAATGCACCCAATAACACAGTGATTTCCGGCGAAACCGTTGCTGTTGAACAAATCGCCGCTATATTGGAAGCCCAAGGCATCAAAACCACACCTTTACCAGTTTCCCATGCTTTCCATTCTCCTTTAATGGAGGCGATGCTGACAGAATTTGAGCAAGTCGCCCGTACTATCAACTTTCATCCGCCGCAATACCCAATCGTTTCTAATCTTACTGGCAAAATCATCGGTACAGAAATTGCCACACCTGAATATTGGTGTAGTCATATCCGCCAGCCAGTGCAGTTTTTTGCCGGGGTTCAAACCCTGATTCAGCAAGAGTGTAGTGTATTTTTGGAAGTTGGAGCCAAGCCCATTTTACTCGGTATGGCGCGATCGCTAGTAGGGGATGAGGGAAAATATCTCTGGTTGCCCAGTTTACGAGCCGGACAGGAGGATTCGCAGGTAATATTATCAAGTGTGGCGGCGCTTTATGAGCGAGGAGTTCAGCTTGATTGGCACAGATTTGACCGAGGGTATAACCGTCAGCGTCTTGATGTGCCAAATTATCCTTTCCAAAGAAAGCGTTTTTGGGCAGAAATTACCCCATTCTGTCCCCCCTTACCAAGGGCAGTGGGAGGGTTGAGGAGGGAGCGTGTAGATGTTCATCCTTTATTGGGGCAGAAAATACACTTAGCTAAATCGGCTAATTTATACTTTGAGCAAGAGCTTGCTGATAATTATCCCATATATCTGCAAGACCATCAGGTATTTGCCCAAGTAATTTTACCAGGAGCCGCCTACATAGAAATGGCATTGGCAGCCGGAAAGGAAGTTTTTCAAAGCGATCGCCTATACTTAGAAAATATTTCTTTGCAACAGGCTTGCATTTTCACCCCAGATTCCCCACGGATTGTACAATTCATTCTCACTGACAGCTACGAATTTGAAATTGTCAGCGCTACAGAAAATGCTTGGACTGTTCATACAACAGGAAAAGTAGGTGTGAACAAAGATGTTAATCCAAATGGGATTTTTAATTTTTTAGAACAGCAACGGCATTGTACCCAAATTACAAATATTGCCGACTTCTACCAAAATCTCAAAACGGTTGGCATTGATTACGGCGAAACCTTCCAAGTCATTACCCAACTCTGGTACAATGAGAATCAATCACTCGCAGAGATTCATTTACCAGAAATATGTACTGAGCGTAGTGGTTATCAATTCCATCCAATAGTTTTGGATGGATGTTTACAAGCGATCGCAGCTATTCTATCCCATAACTCCACATCATCTGTTTATCTGCCCATCGGTGTGGATCGCTTGACTATTTGGGGAACAGTCGGGGAAAATCTATGGAGTTGGGTACAACTGCGTCAAGCAGATATTTCATCACCAATTATAATTGCAGATATCCAAGTTTTAACGCCCGAAGGAGTAGCGATCGCAACTTTTTCAGGACTACAACTGAAAGCTGTGGAATCACAAAGTATTTTTGCTGGAGATTCCTCAGCAGACTGGCGAGAATGGTTGTACGAGGTGGAATGGCGCACCCAATCTCACCATAAGCAGACATCTTTGCTTCCTTCTCCAGAGATGATTGCTCAACAGTTAGCACCTCAATTCACGAAACTGTTAACAAAACCGGAGATCCAGAACTATGCAGAATTATTACCCCAGTTGGAAACTCTGAGTCTTGTATATGTTGTTGAAGCGCTGCAACAGTTGGGTTTATCTTTGCAGATGGGTGAACATTTTTCTCGGCAGCAATTACAAATTATACCTGAGCAAGAACAATTATTTATACACCTGCTGGAAATATTAACAGCCGCAGGTATTTTCCAACAACAAGATGAACGGTGGTATGTGCGACAGTCTTTCAATGTTGGACAAGCACAAATTCTCCAAGCACAACTACAAACAAAATACCCATCTGCTTCAGCAGAACTCACGTTAATTGAACGCTGTGGTTTACATTTATCAGAGGTGTTGCAGGGACGATGTGAACCTTTACAAATATTATTTCCCAATGGAGACTTGAGTGCGATCGCTCAACTGTATCAAAATTCCCCTGGTGCCCAGATGATGAATACTTTGGTACAGCAAGCGGTACTCTCAGCTTTAGAAAACTTACCGTCTGGGCAAACTGTAAGAATTCTGGAAATTGGTGCTGGTACAGGGGGAACTACAGCTAATCTTTTACCGCAACTTGCGACGAAATCAGTGGAATATGTTTTTACTGATATTTCTCCACTATTCTTAGCAAAAGCACGCGAACAGTTTTCAGATTATACCTTTGTTCGTTACCAAAGTTTGAATATTGAACAGCCAATTATATCTCAGGGATTTACTGCCAACAGTTTTGATATTATTATTGCCGCAAACGTTCTACACGCCACCAAAGATTTAAGCCAAACCATCACCAACGTCAAATCCTTACTCGCACCCAACGGATTATTGATACTTTTAGAAGGTACTCGTCCAAGTAGTTGGCTGGATTTAATTTTTGGTTTAACTGAAGGCTGGTGGAGATTCCAAGACAAAGATTTGCGTCCGACATATCCCTTAATTTCTACCCAGCAGTGGCACAATTTATTACAAGTAAATGGATTTACTAACGTTGCAGATATTACCCCTAACTCCGTGCTTCCAGAAGTATTGGCTCAACAAGCAGTCATTGTGGCACAGTCAGATCAAGAAAGTGGGGAATGGTTAATTATCACAGATTATTCTGAGTTGGGAGATGCGATCGCACAACAATTACAGCAGCAACAGCAATTATGTACCATTTTGGCTCCTGAATCTCAGTTTCACCCCTCCCTAACCCTCCCCTTGCAAAGGGCAGGGGACTTGATTTCCGGTTTCCCCCCTTTGCAAGGGGGGATTAAGGGGGGTAATTCAATCAAAAACATTGTTTATATTTCCAGTTCACAAGAACACATTGAGACTCTACCTCAAGACTGTTACGCTGAATGTACCAATGTTCTCAACCTCGTCCAAGCCCTAATTCAAAAGCAAAATCAGCCCATTAGCCTCTGGCTAGTGACTCAAGGTGCAGTCAATCCCACCTCCACAATCACAGGATTGATGCAGTCACCTGTATGGGGTATGGGTAAAGTCATCCGTTTGGAACACCCAGAATTCAATTGTCGCTGTGTGGATTTAGATCCGACAAAAGCAGCAATTTCCCAAATTGATACCCTCGTAACCGAATTCATGCACCCTTCCCAAGAGGAGGAAATTGCCCTCCACTCAACTGGGCGAAAGGTAGCACGATTAACTCGCTTCACTAATCCTGAAAAATTACTTGCTGTTCCCGAACAGCCTTACCGCTTAACCATCGGTACACGCGGTTTACTCAATTCCCTACAATGGCAAACCTCACAACGTCGTCAACCGCAGCCAGGGGAGGTAGAGATTCAGGTACGGGCGACGGGATTAAATTTTATTGACGTATTGGATGCTTTGGGACTACTACCTTTCGATCGCAACTGGTTTGGTGTTGAATGTGCCGGTGAGATTGTCGCTGTTGGTGAGGGCGTAAGTGAGTTTAGCATTGGTGATGCCGTCGTAGCCTTAGCTGCTGATAGTTTTAGCCGATATATTACGACTAACACCAGCTTTGTTGTTGCCAAACCCGACTTTTTGAGCTTTGAGACAGCCGCGACAATTCCCGCCAATTTCCTCACCGCAGAATATGCCCTGCGAGAAGTTGCTGCAATTCAAAAAGGACAGCGCATCCTGATTCACGCCGCCACAGGGGGTACAGGTATGGCAGCTTTACAAATTGCTCAACAAGCTGGGGCGGAAGTCTTTGCTACAGCAAGCCCAGGAAAATGGCAAACACTGCGTTCTTTAGGTGTTCAACACATCTTTAACTCACGCACCTTGGATTTTGCTCAAGAAATTCTAGAAGTAACTGATGGTGAAGGTGTAGATATCGTATTTAATTCCCTCGCTGGTGAGTTTATTCCCGCCAGTCTAGAGGTTCTCAAAGCCAACGGATGCTTTATTGAAATTGGCAAACGGGGAGTTTGGAATTCACAAAAAGTTGCCGAAGTCAAGCCAAAAGTTGCCTATCACCTGGTGGATTTGATGAATGTCGCTGGGCAAAATCCTCAACAGGTGCAATCCTTGTTGCATCGTCTCATGGCACAGTTTCAAAGCCAAAAGTTGCAACCTTTACCCCACAAAGTTTTTCCTGCCCAAAAAGTGGTGACAGCATTGCAGATGATGCAACAGGCGCAACATATTGGCAAAATTGCGATTACCCACGAACCAACAGATAAAAAACTCCACCCACAAGGGGATGGAGTTTTTGGGCATAGGGAATGGGGCATGGGGCATGGGGAAAAAGTAACCAATGCCCAATGCCCAATGCCCCAAGCGACGGGGCGACTATCCTTCTACAGACACCTGGGGATGGAGTTTCCCGTCGCTTTCAATGAAGATTTGGAAACATTGCCAATTCATCCCGAAGGAACCTATTTAATTACTGGTGGTATGGGCGGTTTAGGTTTACGCGTTGCCCATTGGTTAGTTGAAAAAGGTGCGAAATACTTGGTACTCGTGGGACGTAGCAGCCCGACACTAGAAGCACAGTCACAAATTCAAGCATTACAAGCCACAGGTGCTACGGTTATCACAACTCAGGCAAATGTTGTTCAGTCAGAAGATTTAGCAGCAGTCCTAACTAACATCCAACAAAACTATCCGCCTTTGCGTGCTGTCATTCATGGAGCAGGTGTTTTAGATGATGGAGTTTTACAGCAACTAAATTCGGAACGGTTGCAGTCTGTGATGTCTGTAAAAGTTGCAGGCGCTTGGAATCTACATCTTTTGACCCAAAACATACCTTTGGATTATTTTATCATGTTTTCCTCTGCCGCTTCCCTCTTAGGTTCTCCTGGACAGACAAACCATGTAGCCGCTAACACATTTCTCGATACCTTAGCACAGTATCGACACAGCCAAGGATTACCAGCATTGAGTATAAATTGGGGCGTTTGGTCAGATATCGGTGCTGCTGCCAAACGTCAAATTGCTACTAAAATGAGTTTACGTGGTATTGGTGCGATCGCTCCTAACCAAGGTATAGATATTTTAGAGTTTCTCCTGACACAATCTAGCGCTCAAGTGGGAGTAGTACCAGTGAATTGGTCTGAACTCCTAGCCCAAGGTTTATCTTCTCCTTTCTTTACAGACTTTCAAACCCAAGCACCATCGCCCATTCATCAAACTTCCCAGCTAATGCAGCAATTAACATCATTGGGAGTGAGCGATCGCATTTCCTTATTGATCACCTACTTGCAAACTGAAGTTGGTAAAGTTTTAGGTTTACCACCTTCTCAATTACCAAATGCCCAAGTAGGATTCTTTGATATGGGTATGGATTCTTTAATGATGGTAGAATTACGTAGTCGATTGGAAGCCACTTTGAATAAAGCGATCGCTTCCACAGTCCTTTTTGAGCATCCCACTATTCAATCCCTAGCGCACCACATTGCCAACGAATTCCTACTAAACACAGAACAAAGAGAATTAGCGCAGACGATGATTGTCTCTGAACTGGAAAATTCCATCTCAGAACAGGGTATTGAAACCTCAATTACAGATGAACTAGAAGCTATAGAAGCTTTGCTCAAAAGTCAATAACTGTAGTCTAGTGCAGGGTTAGCACGTCTCATATCATGTCCGGTTAAAGACTTATCATTAAAGCAGCAGAGGGGCAGGGTTTTTGGGTGCAAACAAGAAAATTGTTGGCTCACATTAACCCGGATTTCTCACCACATCTCTCAAAACCTTGTTCTTGAGCAGGGAGCAGAGGAGAGTTCAAATACCAAGTTCTTTCCCCTCTGATCTCAAGCTTGTGAGAAATGCGGGATTAAGGGTCTTGTCCACTTTTGGTGATCCTGTTCGGGGATATTAGTTTTGGCGATGACGCGGAAGGCCCGCCGATAGCGATCGCTGACCCAATAAAATTTCCTGTCCTACTTCTATCGAATCGACCATCTTCCATGTACACAATACGATTGGCAATATCTAAAATACGATTATCATGAGTCACTAGCAAGATGGAACACCCTTGTTCTTTGGCTAGTTTTTGCATTAAATCTACGACATCGCGACCAGTCTTACTATCTAAAGCAGCAGTAGGTTCATCAGCCAGAACTAAACTAGGAGAGTTTACCAAAGCACGAGCAATTGCAACCCGCTGTTTTTGTCCGCCAGAGAGGTTTTCTGGATAGCTATTAATTTTTTGTCCTAATCCAACAGCTTCAAGTATAGATTTTGCTCGGCGTTGAGCCTTCTGCTTAGTCATCCCAGGCTGGATTTGAAGCGACATTTGGACATTCTGTTGAGCTGTTAAAAAACTCAGCAAGTTATGTGCCTGAAAAATATAGCCAATATTACGTCGCACTTGCACTAATTGGTCTTGAGTAGCTCCGCATAGCTCTTGCCCAAAAACTTTTAAACTACCGATTTGGGCTGAACGTAAAGCACCAATTAAAGTTAGTAAAGAAGTCTTACCAGATCCTGATGGCCCGGTCATAATTACAATTTCGCCTGGTTGAATTTTTAGATTAATATCAAACAGAATTTGTTTACGCAAGACTCCTCGACCGTAGTAATGGCTGAGATTTTCAATATTGACAAGAGGTTCTGACCGCATAATAAAACTATAGGAAAGGATATTAAAATATGTCAGCTGGGTCTGCTTCTCGAAGCTTGCGTATTGCGATGCTACCAGAGACAAAGCACATGACAAACGTCAAAACTAGCACTAGCAAGTTTTTATCAAGCTGCATAAACATCGGCAAGAGTGTGGCAGTGCGGGTGAGTTCATATAAACCCCAAGCAATTAGTACTCCAGGTAAAAATCCTAGCGTGGCTAAAATCATTGCTGCTTGAAATACAACACCAGAGAAGAAGGAATCTTTGTATCCGATCGCTTTGAGTGTGGCATACTCAGGGAGATGATCGTTAACGTCAGTATAAAGTACTTGATAAACGATAATCGTCCCGACAAAAAAGCCCATAACTGTACCAAGTATAAAAGTAAAACCAATAGGTGTGCTGCCGCTCCAGTAGTTTACTTCAAAGTCTTTGTATTCTTGTTTAGATAGTACCTTTACATCTTTGGGTAAGTTTGCCCTCAAATTTCCCAACACTTTTCCTACATCTACACCTGGCTTTAGTTTAATCAAACCAATATCAATTAATCCTGCGGTTCTACGTTCTTCAAATATTCTTAAAAAATTCAGATCGCTGGTGATTAAAGTGCCATCAGAACCAAAAGTAACTCCTAATTCAAATAAACCACCAACATTAATTCGCCGTTCCTCTACCTCTGTAATTACGCTTTTTTGCTGCTTAAACAAAGTGCTAATCGGCCCAAATTCAGTACGTGAACCCCAATCGAATAAAACTACATCAGGCTTTTTAATCTTATCTAGATTTTCAGCTACCCCTGGCATGTTGAATACTTGATTGTCAGGATTAATTCCATAGATCCGAATATTACGGGTAACACTAGGATTTTGCGGATTTTTCCAGATTCCAGAATCTACATAGATAGGGCTGACAGATTCTACTCCTTGAAAGCCCAATACTTGGTATAGCCGCCGTTGGGAAAATTGTTTCATGGCAATTAAGGCCACTGAGCGTGGACTAATCAGCACAATATCGCCTTGTAGACTGCTGTGCATACCAACTGCACTATCAAATAGAGCAGTTAGAAATCCCATCTGCATGAACATTAGTACCACGGCAAAGCTGATACCTGAAATCGCCACGAATAGCCTCGTCTTCTCCCGGATCAATTGCAACCATGCCAGGGGAATTTTATTACCACCAAGAAAAGATAAATTAAAATTTATCATTGCATCACATAAGTTAATTTGAGTGTAATGTTTAGAACTTAAAATTGAGAACTTCTACTCTTCTAAATTGATATAAATACACCACTCCCAACTTCCCATTCCCAAATTAAGGATTAATTGCTACTTCTACTTTGAGATTGATCAAACTCATAATTCGCTGACTGTCTTTCGGTAACAAACTGATTTTGACTTCAGCAACTCTGGCATCAACTGCTGCTGCTGGATCGTCATTGAGGACATCCCGCTTACCAATTTGGGGAATGATCCGGTATACAGTTCCCTGTAGTTTTCCAACAAAGGCTTTGTTAAGACTGGTGATAGTAGCTTTTTGCCCTATCTTCACTTTGGCAAGATCATTTTCGTAAACTTCAGCGATTACGTCCATTTGCCTAGTTTGTCCAATATCTGCGATCGCCTTAGTACCAACCATCTCTCCCGCACGAGTATGAATTTTTAAAACTTGACCATTCTGGGGTGCGGTGACAAAGGCAGTTTCTAAGTCTGCTTTGGCTTTCTGCTCAGATGCTACAGCACTAGCAATTTCTGCTTCAGCTTCCTGGATATCAGTCGGACGAACTTCTGCAATACTAGTTAGGGTAGATTTAGCTTGATTGAGTTGTCCCTGAATTGTTTCAACAATTTGGCGTTTTGAGTCTAGGAGTGAAGCAGAAATGGCTCCAGTTTCCTGTAGATATTTGTACCGTTGATGTTCTGTTTGGGCAATTCGTAATTCTGCCTCCAAGCGAGCGATTGTTGCTTTTTGTGCTCCTAAATCTCCCTGTTTCGCTCCGGCTTTGACTTTGGCTAGCCGTGCTTGGGCTACTTCAACTTGTCTTTGAGCCTGTTTCAAAGCAGCTTGCAATCGTTCGCGGCGATCGAGAACTGCGATCACCTGACCAGATTTCACCCAATCTGTGTCTTCCACCAATAGTTTCTCAACTCGTGCGCCTTCTAAGAAAGTGGGCGCTGAAACTTGAATTACTTCTCCGTGAGGTTCTAAGCGTCCTAAAGCAGTTATCGTCTCTACAACTTTTTGTGCTTGAGGTAAAGGGGTCTGTATGCCAGTCTGATTCTCAACCCCGGTTTGGGAACTCACCTGTTTCCAAACCACAAATCCACCTATTCCCACTGCTGCTGTCGCTCCCAAGATGCCAGCCCATTGAACTATAGATTTAATCAATGGTCTATGCTTTTTCTCGGTAATTAAAGAAACTTCTTGTTCAAACATAAAAATACCCCACTTTATTATTAGGTGGATATACACGTTTTTTCAAAAAAAATTTAGCTGTTCCGGGCTATTGAAACCGTAGTAGTTAAGCTTGAAAGCAATAGATTAAAGCGTTCTTGACCTAAGCTTTCCACTATATGAGCTTGCGTTTGTTGCCATAATGGTAAGGCTTGTGCCAAAACAGAGCGTCCTTTATCCGTCAAGGTTACTACTCGCACCCGTCGATCCTCACCAGGATTAATTTGAATCAATCCTTCTCTTTCGGGAGGCTTGAGGTTTCGCGTCAGCGTAGTTCGATCCATGACTAAACCTTCAGCTAAATCACTGATTGCTACTGAGCCGAGAATTGAGATGGCAACTAGAATTGTCAGCTGAGTAACCAGCAGACCACTTGGCTCTAGCTTTTCATCAAAAAGTTGTGTAACCGCTCTAGATGCTTTACGAAGGTTAAAGCAGGCGCAGGTATCCTCAATAGTAATCAATTGAGTCAAATCTAACTCAGTAGCTTGCTTTTCCATAAATGAATTTTTTTAATCATAAATTAAGTGTATATACAATTAATTCTAGCTTGTCAAGTTAATATTTACAATTAGCTCAACTTTATCCATTTACTCCGCAACGCGATCGCTTCAGATGAAACCTTTGTGGGACAGTAGTTTTACTTTTTTAACTTCGTCACATAATCTGTGACGTGGAAAAAATATCTGCCAAAAAGCCAGGGTTTTCGCCGGAGAAAGAAAACCGAGTTCTTAATTTTGGATAAAGTCGAGCTTAGAGGATATCTAAAGAGTAAGAAAGCTCGCGCAACTATATCCTGTCAGTATAAAAACTACTCAAGTATGACAGCGACGTTGAGACAACAACAATGGTATCCAAGAAAACTGGGTATGCACTCAGGAAAGAAAATTAAGGTATGTAAAAGACACGTACTGATTGATACTTTGGGCTTACCAATAGTTGTGGTCATTACTACCGTAATTAAATAGCACAACGGTAGCTTGAAGACAAAAATGGGTAATGTTTTTTAAGATAACGTGATTAATAACACAATAAATTGTATTTTACACCCTCATTGGCGGCTATTTTTTAAGCATTAACCTGTCAAAAATAGGATTAGACTAAAAAATTTATATAAATTAATATTTGGTTTATATTTGTTTATAAAAAACTTTAAAATCTATAAAAAACCAACCAAAATTTACTTAATGTTAACCTTTCCTAAATTTACTAAGCCTAAAACTGTCGTATTATTCAATTGCAAAACTTAAATGAGGAAAGACTTTAATAAATAGATAGGATTTGATTTAAAGCCGTATTTTTTAAAGATCATTTAGTCCTTATTCACTCTCATAAATTTACTATTAATGCTAAAAAGTCTATAGTAACACTGCTTGAGTTTTGTTCTGCATAATAAGAGGAAAAGCCTCTTATATAAAGCTTGTAGGCACATTAACCGTTCTAAATATTTCTAATTTAGCCGTATTTTATGAAGTATTTGAAATACATGCAAGAAGCACATGAAATTGTCCTAGCGATGGAATTAAATTATACAGTAAAGTACCTATACTTTAAACTAATTGACGGCGCTAAAGCTTTAAATAAAACATACAAAAAATATTGCCAATAATCAAAATTGATATATCAAATATGATTATACCAAAGTATAATTTTAATCTTTGTAATCGATTTTTTGGCAAGCTAATATTTTCCTAAACTCGACCGGATTTGAATTTATTCCGGTTTTATTTATGTTTGGATAATGCTTTAAAAATCGGATTTAAATAGCCGAAATAATTGTTCATTTGAAAGGAATCTATCTATTTTAAAAAGCAAATCATCCATCTCTGTTATTATTTTCGGTCTACTGATTTTGCGTAAAACTAATGGAGGGAACTGATTAATCATATAGACATGGCAAATTAAGCCCATAATACTTAACTTTTGCCTGCATCATAACTGCACAAGTGCAATTAGTGATGACATACAGCAGAATTCTGAATGGGCTACGTCCTGCTGCGCTAACAGGAGTAAAACACGCTTTATACCTGGGTAACAGACGAATCGTTGTGTACTTCATCAACTTGAAATCTGCTGTATAACTCTATGTCAAGCAAAGCCAGCATTACTAATTACAATATTTTCGGAGAAGAGTGTGAAAAAAATTCTGGTGATTGAAGATACAGCCTCAACCCGAAACCTTTTTTTAGAAGGCATAAAAGCTAAAGGTTTTTACACTATAGGTGCTGAAAACGGTCTTATTGGTGTCCAACGGGCAAACGAAGAGTTACCCGATTTGATTGTCAGCGAGATTATGATACCAAAACTCAATGGTTATGGCGTTCTGACCACGTTACGCCAAAATCCTCTTACAACAACTATCCCCTTTATTTTTGTCACTGTCAGAATGACTCGGACTGATATTCGCAAAGGTATGGAATTGGGAGCAGATGACTATCTTACTAAGCCCTGTACAGTAGAGGAATTATTGAGGGCGATCGCCGTCTGCTTAGAAAAACGAGCCTCCCTCCAACAGCACTACGCTGTACAGCCCCAGATAGTCGCAGAACCACCACTACCTGACATAATAAAACCCACTACCTTTGAGCGCATGTTTCCATCCGACCACCAGTTAAATAAGGTCTTCAGCTTCATTGAGGCCAATTATCATCGTCCGATTACCCTGAAAGACGTAGCTGTTGCAGTTGGTTACAGCCCAACTTACTTGACTAACTTAGTGCAAAAGCAAACGGGACAAACTGTGCAAAATTGGATTATTCAGCGCCGAATGCTAGCAGCACGGTCCTTGCTCTTAGAAACCGATCAGAAAATTGAGGCGATCGCTACATTGGTGGGCTATCAGTGTATGGTTCATTTCTTCCGCCAGTTTCGCCAACATCACGGTACAACTCCCCAAGCCTGGAGAAGGGCGAGTGCAACTAGCTCACTTCAGAAACATGAGCAAAGTAATTGTTATGGGACTCCGATCTGACTTGTGCAAACATACTGAGGCTGAAAAGCCCGTTTTATCAGGGTTTAATTTGAAATATTGTTCATAAATCATACAGGAGTCTTATAGTTCTATCAAAGTATAAGTTATTGTTACCTCGTTTTAAGTCTTATAAACTGGTAGTAAGTTACAGTTCTACTGATGTGAAAATGCGTTTTACCTATTCTTAAGTGTGTGGGCATAAATAAATGTAAAGGTGCAATGAGTTGCGTTTCTAGCAACTATATTTTTAGCATTAGCTATTACCTATTAGCTATTAACCTTTCTATTTATCTATGCCCTCTTAATGAGCATTACGTTTTTTAGCAATATTTTGCTATCAATCTCTATGAAAATCGTCAATTCAAAGACCTGCTAAATCAGGTTAAAACATTACTAATCCAATTTCTACTCATTCTCAAATCATGCGAAACTTTTAAAACCGATAAAATCTATACAGGGAAAGTCTTCCCAGACTATCTTGCCTCAAATTACACGTAAGTATAACGGCGTGAAAATTTGTTTTTGGGATAAGGAAGGAGGCAAGAGTGAAGAGAGTTTTAGTCTAGCTTATCTTTCTTCACATAGTTTGCTTTTATTGTGCAAATTTACTTATCTCGGTTCGATACCGTTAACACAATAACTCTAGATTCAGTCATAGCCATAAAATTTCACAAAAACTAAAGCTTTTACCAGATCCTTGCAAAACCATCGTTTTAACACCCGATGTTTTTGTGAATATATAATTTCATCCGCTAATAGTGTTTTGACACCAAAACATTAACAATATCTCAAAACTTTTCAAAGGAGAATTCAGCAAATGTGTGGAATTGTGGCATTATTCTCAAGACAAGAACCAATTTCCGAGACTTCTTTGAAGCGGGGAATAGATAGCCTGCATCATAGAGGGCCCGATGCACAGAAATTTTGGATTTCTGATAATGGCAGAGTTGGCTTAGGACATAGAAGACTTAGTATTATTGACCTCACTAGTGGAGACCAACCAATTAGCAATCAAGATGACACACTGCATATTATTGCTAATGGAGAGTTTTATGATTTTGAGCGGATACAGCAGGACTTGAAGCAAAAAGGATATAACCTGCGAACACACTCCGATAGCGAAATTGCTATTCATTTATATAACGAGTTTGGGACTCAATGTCTCCACCATTTACGAGGTGAATTTGCTTTTGTAATTTGGGATGAGCGCAATCAAACACTCTTTGCCGCTCGCGATCGCTTTGGCATCAAGCCTCTTTACTACACCATGCATGGTGATACACTCTACTTGGCTTCAGAAGTCAAAGCTTTGCTTGCTGCCGGTGTTCCAGCTAACTGGGATCATGAATTTTGGTTTCGAGCCGATCTCGGACTCTTTAGCCCAGACCGGACTTTCTTCAAAAACATATATCAAGTACCACCTGGACATTTTTTACTCGCGTCCGATACCAATATCCAACTGCATCGTTACTGGGATTTTGATTACCCCATCACTGGGGATGCACAACCCCAACAAAGCGTAGAAGATTACATTGAACAAGTTCGCCATACTTTAAACGAGTCTGTAAAACTGCGGCTAAGAGCAGATGTACCTGTAGGTTGTCATTTGAGTGGAGGAATTGATTCATCTGCGGTGTTAGGAATTGCAGCTACTCACACAACAAAGCCAATTACAGCATTTACCCTCGCCTTCGATCACGAAGACTACAACGAAGAAGCTTTCGCTCGTGAAGCAGTAGCAAAAGCTGGAGCAAACCATCAAATTATTCCCATTACTCAATCTGACTTAGCTGAACATTTTGCAGATGCTATTTGGCACTGTGAAATGGTCTGTATCAATGCTGGTGCTGCTGCTAAGTACCTTTTGAGCCGAGCAGTACAGAATGCAGGTTACAAAGTTGTCCTCACAGGTGAAGGCGCTGATGAAATCTTTGGAGGCTATGTTCATTTTTTGATGGACATGTTGCGTTACAACACCAAGGGTCAAGATGAGCAGACTATCAAGCATATCTTAGAAGAATTAAAGCGTAACAACCAAGTCTCTGCCGCAGCAGGTTTCTTACCTGAAGAAATATCCAAACCTTTAGCTAATGTCGAACGTCTTTTAGGCTTTGTACCCACCTGGATTGAAGCTAATGCCAAAGGATATGCTAAATCCATTTCTCTATACTCGCCCGCATTTATGGCTCACTTTGGCCAGCAAGATGCATATCGCATGTTCTTCAATGAAATTGATGTACAAGGACAACTTGCAAAGCGAGAGCCTGTTCATCAGTCTCTTTATTTGTGGTCTAAAACTGTTCTACCTTACCTGTTTAGAATTTTAGGAGATGGTGTAGAAATGGCCCATTCTACCGAAGGAAGACTGCCATTTTTAGATCACTTAGTTGTGGAAGCAGTCCGTAATATTCCTGTTTCATTCAAGATTCGCGGCATGAATGTCAAGTATATATTGCGAGAAGCAGTCAAACCTTACCTTCCAGATATGGTCTATAACCGCAAAAAGCATCCATTTTTTGCGCCGCCTTCCACATTGAAGCAGAGTGAACCTCTACACCAACTTATCCAAGACACCCTACGTAGTTCAGCATTCGCTTCTGTTCCCTTTTATAACCAACCAGCAGTAATTCAATTCCTTGATCAAATACCAGAAATGAATGAAAGCCAACTTGCTTCTATAGACACCACATTGATGAAAATGCTCAGTACTTGTATTCTCCAAGAGCGGTTCAGCCTCACATAAAGTATTGTTTGAGACTGTGATAAACAACAAATATCAGGTTTTTTGCATAATCGATCTTAGAGAGACTGAAGACTAATATAGGAGGATGTTTTAAGATTGGGTCTTTTGTCTAAAACCTTACTAGGCTAATCGCTTCATCATCAAGCTACCAGTACCTTTTAAATAAATGAATAAAGTACTGGTCAACTGACCTGGGAACTGTAGGAATTGATTGCACATTTATAGAGTAGAGAAAGAAAAAGAGTCATGGAAACCGTAATAGAAACTGTCAATTTCACAGCAACTCGTGTAATTGTTACTTCTGAAAAATCATTTGAAGAAGTCACCAATAACATCGAAACCATCAATGGTAGAAGTGACAACGCACTTTTTCAGCAAATGATTGGTACTAAACAATCGTTTGAACAAATCAAAAGTGGGATTGAATCGATGATTGGTAAAAGCGGTTTTATGATCTTTTCACAAGTTGAACATGGCAAACTCATGTCTCTTGCAGGTAAAAACAAAAAGGCCAAGCTCTATATAATTGGGAACCCATTAATAGCCAACCAAATGTTTGAACAAAATCCTGCCGTTGGTCTTTATGTCCCATTAAGACTATTTGTCTACGATGACTACAATGGCAAGACCCACGTTGCTTACGACCAACCATCATCGCTACTTGGGCAATTCCCCAACGAAAAGATTTCAACAATTATGCAAATGCTCGATCAAAAGTTTGAAGAAATGGTCAGGATAGCTACTTAGTAAGTATTGTGTAACCATCCTAAACTGCGATAAACGCATGAAAAAGGAATGACGGAATTGGGAGTAGGGAGTTGGGAAAACAAGATTTTTACTTTCTGCTTCCAAGTCAATAACATGAACTAAATTTTTCTTGATTTATTCAATTTTGTGTTTGAAGCAAAGTTATTAAAGATATGTACATAGAAGGATCTAAACCTAGAATTGCGGTTATTGGTATGGGGTGTTGGTATCCCGGTGCAAGGGATTTACGACAGCTTTGGGAAAACATACTTTCGCGACGACGACAATTTAGAGAATCCCCAGATCGGCGGCTACCACTTGCAGATTATTACGATCCAGACCCGACGGTTCCAGACAAAACCTATGGGAAACGTATGGCTGTAATTGAGGGTTTTGAGTTCGATTGGGCAAGTAAGCGCATTCCTAAAACTGTAGTAGAGACAGCAGATATCGCTCACTGGGTGGCATTAGAAGTAGCGATCGCAGCTTTAGAGGATTCAGGTTATACACGGGCAAATGTTCAGGGCGAACGTACAGGTGTAATCCTCGGTAATTCCTTAACAGGAGAACAAACACGCTCTAACAACATGCGACTACGCTGGCCATTTATCCAACGGGTAATACATGCAGCGGCAAAGGCGAAAGGTTTACCATTGCAAGTCATAGATGAACTGGCAATAGCAATGCAAGAATACTACAAGTCAGTATTCTCACCATTTACCGAAGACACATTATCCGGCAACCTTTCTAACACTATTGCTGGGAGAATTTGTAACTTTTTTAACTTTCATGGCGGTGGTTATACAGTAGATGGAGCTTGTTCTTCGTCCCTAATTGCGGTTGCCACTGCTGCTAACGCTTTAAGCAACGGCGACCTCGATTTGGCTCTGGCTGGTGGTGTAGATATTAGTCTAGACACCTTTGAACTAGTAGGATTTGCCAAAACAGGTGCCCTGACTAGCAAAGATATGACCGTTTACGATAAAAAAGCCAGTGGCTTTATCCCTGGAGAAGGGGCTGGCTTCGTCGTTTTGAAGCGCTTAGAAGATGCTCGTGCCGACAATAATTATATCTATGCAGTGTTGAATGGATGGGGAATATCATCTGATGGCAAAGGAGGTCTAACAGCTCCGAGTCGGGAAGGACAAGCTAAAGCACTACGCCGGGCCTATAACCGAGCCGGTTACAGCTTAAATAACGTTGATTTTATAGAAGGTCATGGTACAGGGACACCAGTAGGCGATCGCGTCGAACTAGAAGGTATTGCCCTAGCTATGGGTACAAACAGTGAAACACCTTCCCGCTCTTGTGGTATTACCTCTTTCAAATCCCTAGTTGGGCATACCAAAGCCGCAGCAGGCATTGGAGGGTTCATCAAAGCTGTTATGGCTGTTAACCGCCGAGTAATACCGCCATTAGCTGGCTGCAATGAGCCAAACGAAGTATTTGACAAAGCCGCCCACTGTCTTTACCCGGTGCTTCAAGGAGAAGTTCGCCAGACAACAGACACACTCCGGGCTGGAGTCTCTGCAATGGGATTTGGCGGCATCAATTGCCACGTCACTTTAGAATCTGGCGATGCTCCTGCTACTCAACTTGAACCATTAATTGATGAGCAGGCTTTGTTAGTTTCTGCTCAAGAAACAGAGATTTTTGTCTTGAGTGCAGCATCAATCCCAGCTTTGTTACAAAGCATAGATGCATTACTCCCGAAAGTACAAGGATTGAGTTTAAGCGAACTAATTGATCTAGCTGCACATCTTGCTCAACAACTAAACCAACAACTACCAGTACGAGCAGCACTCATCGCCCGTTTACCTGAAGAGTTGATTGAACGTCTGAGTTTCTTACAAGAATTATTGAACGCTAAACCATTGGCTCAGGGAGAAATAATCCTCAACCCGCAGCAAGGAATTTGGATTGGCAATCAAGTCCAGCAAAGCCGCATTGGTTTTCTCTTCCCCGGTCAAGGTTCTCAAAAGTTGAATATGGCCCGTACCCTCGTACAACGCTTTAGCTGGGCCAAGAAACTAGTAAATCAAGCTGACAAATGGCTGCAAGAAATTGGCGCTCCAAGTATTAGTGAGTCGATCTATAAATCTGTAGATCGTGCTATCAATCAAGAGCAGTTTGAAGAATGGTCTCAGAAAATTGCCCAAACTGAAATCGCTCAACCAGCCATCTGCCTCGCTTCCCTCCTGTGGATACACTACCTCCAACATCTAGGATTAAAGCCGATCGCCGCAGGTGGTCATAGCCTGGGGGAACTAACTGCTTTTCACGCCGCAGGTGCGTTTGACGAGCAAACTTTGATCTGTTTAGCTGCTGTTCGCGGACGTGCCATGTCTGCTTCTGGCCAAGGCATAGGGGGAAGCATGGTAAGTATTGCTTGCTCCCGTGACAAAGCCGAGGAATTGTTAAAACAAGTCAATGGCTATGCCGTGATTGCAAATATCAATAGTCCTACCCAGATCGTCATATCTGGTGAGCAATTGAGCATTGAGCAAGTAATTGAACTGGCCGCTGCTCAAGAAATCAAGACATACAAGCTTCCAGTTTCTAATGCTTTTCATTCTCAACTTGTCTCGGAAGCTGCCGAATATCTACACAACTATGAACTAGTTCCAGATACACTCCCGAAGACCACTATAAGCCTTGTTTCATCTGTAGATGGCAAACAGCCGCCAACAGGATTGCAATTGCGCGACCACTTTGCCCATCAGGTACTAGCGCAAGTGGACTTTGTATCGCTGGTGAAAACTCTAGAGCAGACATGCGACCTACTAATAGAAGTTGGCCCAGGAAAAGTACTCTCTGGATTGGTAAACGACATCAACGGGTTGCAAGGGCTGCAATGTATGCCTGTAGAAGCCAAACCTGGATTTGACCAGTCGTTGAACATGATGTTAGCTAACGTATTTGCTCGTGGTCATGACATCAACTGGGAAGCACTTTACGAAGGTCGGCTTATACGTCCTTTTGTACCAGCCTCAGAACGCATCTTCATCGACAATCCTGTAGAACGACCATTTCATGTATCTGCAACGCACTCATCTCCATCCTTGGAAATTACTTCTGAAAGCTTGCTGAATTATTCAGTGTTTGGCAAACACAACCATATTTCACCAGAAGTGCTGCAAGATTATTTAGCTCGACGCGGTAAGTTTATAGCTGAAGTCATCCGAGCCGATCTGCAAATGCCTTTAGTTGCAACTCCTCAAAATGCTGCCAGAACAACTCACACAGTTAATGGTAATGGCTTTCATACTGCTATTTCTACCTTACTTAAGCCTGGGGAAATTAATGGCGTTGTGGCAAATGGTAATCAGAGTGTTGAGTTTTTATTGGCAGACTTGATTGTTCAACAAACAGGATATGTCAAAGAAAGTATTACAGCAGAATTGCGATTACTTGACGATCTCAATCTGGATTCCATCAAAGCCGGTGAAATTGTCGCAGAAGCCGCCAAGCTATTTGGTGTCGCCGGAAAAATTGACCCACCTGCTTTAGCTAATGCCACCATTCAAGAGATTGCTGAAACGATTCGCAGTTTTATGTCAAGCGATCGCGCTTCTTTAGTATCGACGATGGGTACAACCGATGCGATCGCCTCCTCACTGACCGACCTGATTATCCAACAAACAGGGTATGTCAGAGAAAGTATCACAGCAGAATTGCGATTACTCGACGATCTCAACCTCGACTCCATCAAAGCCGGTGAAGTTGTCGCAGAAGCCGCCAAGCTATTTGGGGCTGCTGGGAAAATTGACCCGCCTTCTCTAGCCAATGCCACGATTCATGAGATTGCTGAAACAATTCATAATTTCATCCCAAATAATAACGGGAATGGAATTAAAATCTCAGAACCGCTCTCAACAGTTTCTTTAAAGCAAGATTTCAAAAATCAAAACAACGGCAAAACACCAGCAGGCGGGCCAGAATTAACACGTAAGCAACTGGTGCGTGATTACATCATCCAAAATATTCCAGAGGAACTTCCTTCAGTTGCTTTAGGCAGACAAATGCCAGAAAACTGGCAGACTGCGAATGTGCTGATTCTTTACGAATTCAGTAATGCAGATAAAATAGCAGTCTTGTGCGATCGGCTTCGCACTCAAGGCGCTCAAGTTCAAAGTGTAACTTTTGCAGAAGTCAGCCCTCAGACACTCACTAACAACGTCGATGTAACTCACTTCATTGCAGTATTGCCTTGTACGCCCAACACTCAATTGTCATCAGAAGCCCGTTTGATTGGCATGATTGAACGGTTACGCAGTGTCGCCACTCCACCTCTAGCATCCCGTGACCATACAACAGTTGCTTATGTCCAATTTAGTGGGGGATATTTCGGAGCGCAACTACCACTAGCAGATATTGAACAATGTTGTACAGTTGGCTTTGCAGCGAGTTTGCATCTAGAGCGCATCGATCTCAAAGTTCGGGTAGTTGATTTCTCCCCCACGGTAGATCCCAGCAGTCTGGCAGAATGTGTCTTCAGAGAACTCTCTACTCCCCATGTTTATACAACTGTAAGTTACGATACTGATCTCAAGCGCTACGTTCCTCGGCCTCAGGTGCAACAACCTGTAGATTATCTAGATCGTCAAATTACTTGGTCATCTGAGGATGTCATCCTCGTCACCGGTGGAGCAAAAGGGATTACTGCCGAGTGTGCCCTGGCTCTAGCTAAAGACACAGGTATCCGTGTGGCACTTGTAGGACGTTCACCTCATCCTGATGACAACATTCAACAAAGTAGTAGTTCTGATATTACCCGTACTCTTGGGCGCTTTTATGCTGAAGGACTAACCTGCCACTACTATGCATGTGACGTTGCTGACTACCAGGCAGTAGTAAATCTCTTGCAAAAAGTCAGACAAGAGCTAGGTGAGATATCAGGAGTAATTCATGGAGCTGCTCTTAATAAGCCAAGACTGATTGAGCAAGTTTCTACAGAAGCAGCATTTGATGAAATCAGTCCTAAACTTCTCGGTTTGATTAATCTATACAAAGCACTGGAAGCTACTCCACTGAAGCTTTTCGCCGGTTTTTCCTCGGTCATCGGCTTTACAGGGATGCAACGCAATGCTTGGTATGGCTTCTCTAATGAAACTTTGGATCTGATTTTACGCCGTTTTAAAGCTCAACACCCTCAAACCGCCGTGATTTCAATGGCATATAGTGTGTGGGAAGAGGTAGGAATGGGAGCGCGGATGGGTAGCGTTCGGAGCCTGAACAAAATGGGTATCAGTGCCATTCCCAAAGATGCAGGCGTTAGTCGATTCTTGCATTTAATCAAAAATGAACCCGCAGATTTGCGAGTTGCGATCGCAGCACCTATGCAAACCTTAGCTGCTTTTGAATCAAGTGGTTTTGATACTTGGTATCCAGGATTGTTCTCACCTCCTGCTTCGTCGAAGTTTTTAGAGAAGATTCTGATTTATCAACCGGGTGTAGAGGTTGTTTTGAGAGCGCACCTCAATCTTGAGCAGGATTCATACTTACAGGATCACCTCTATAAAGGTTCATATCTGTTCCCGACTGTATTCGGTTTGGAGGCTATGGCCCAAGCAGTTGCCTATGTCACTGGCAAAGATTCCTTACCAACTGTGCAGATAAAAGATATTCGTTTGGAACGTCCGATTGTTGTAGCTCCTGACAAAGGAGTGGACATCGAAATTCATGCAGAGGTACTTGAACGAGAACTAAAAAATGATCCACAGCAAGTTTATGTAACTATCAAAACCGAACAGACAGGATTTGCCATCAGCCATTTTTCAGCCACATTTTTACTAGGTGTTGAAAGTAATCCATCTGTAGAACAGGTTGAACTTCCAGAAGTACCTCTAGATATTGAGCCGAAAGCGGATCTTTATAGTTGGTTACTGTTCCAAGGCCCCAAGTTTCAGCGTTTACAACAGATTTATAGCCTGAATTCCCACAGGTGTATATTCAAAACCCACAGAAACTTGTATTCTGCCCAGGAGCAAGAACAATCTTTAGATAGAGCGCAAGGGCCTTTCTTGCTCGGAGATCCTTATTGCAGAGACTCATTGCTGCAAGCTGGACAACTAGTAATTCCACAGGATCTTTGTTTGCCCATCCGCATCGACAGTCTGGAAATCGATCAATCAGATCGAGATGGAAGTGGTTCATATATTGGTGTTACCACACCCCAAGGGCGAGAAGGTCAACAGTATCACAGTAATGTTTTTCTTTTAGCTGCCGATGGGCGTGTTATGGAAAGACTCAGTAGCTATCAATTGCGGATACTAGAACACCGTGAAGAGAATCCCACTGCTGAAGATTTGGCCGATCCTAGCCAGAGGGATGAACAGATTATTTACAGAGAATTGAGCAATCGATCGCCTTTATTCAAAGTCGTTGCACCAGAGATATCATTGGCTTATCTCCCTGGTATCCATGCACTATTACCCACGGAACGTCATCAACTGGAACTACCTCTATTCCATAGAGCGATCGCTCAACTGCTGAACAATAATGCTAATCTCATATCCAAAGTACGGATTCAGTGGACGGAATCTGGTAAACCAGTAGTTGTAGGACTCGCAGAAGAAAAAATAGAAGTATCGCTTTCCCATGACGAACGTGTTTGTTTCTGTGTTGCCGGTCGAGGAGTGCAGGGTTGTGATATTGAACCGGTAACTCATCGCAGTGTAGAAGATTGGGTTGCCTTACTAAGTTCTTCTCGATACCCATTAATCCAACAGCTAGAAAGCAAAGACTCGGTAGATCGGGCTGGTACGCGGATTTGGACAGCCATAGAAGCCTTGCGTAAGGCGACTAAGGCAAAAGACATTAACCTAGCGATCGAACGCATAGAAGGGGATAGCATTTTATTCAGTGATGTGGCTCTTAACAGTCAACTTAAAGTTCTCACTTTTCCCATTCAACTGACACGCAGCCCTGAAAGAATAATTGCTCTAGTTGTTGTCCCATTCCGCTCTTTAAATTGGATTGCTGGCTCAATTTAACTAACTTTAATCAATCAAAAATCTGCTTACCTCGCAAAACTTTTAGTCATCGAAATAGGAAATGTCAGTGAACAACACAACTCAGTCTCAAGCTTACGATATCGTCATTATGGGTGCTGGGATCGCTGGAGTATGTCAAGCTCGTCACTTGCTGCTGAATATTCCCAACATCAAAATCGCCTTAATTGACCCACGTCCTGAAGAACGGACTGAAAAAGATTTAAAAATTGGTGAGTCAACTGTCGAAGTTTCTACTCTCTTTTTCGGCAAAGAGTTAGGTCTTTATGATTATTTAATTGAGAATCATCCACCGAAATTTGGACTAAACTATCATTGGCCCAAAGACCCAAAAAATACACAGACCATCGATGACTACTATCATGTCTGGTCTATTAAACAACCCCCGCTAGCTTCCGTTCTCATGAACCGCGCCAAGTTCGAGCGGGATGTCTTGAAAATGAATAAGGAGATGGGAGTTGACTTTTACAATGGTCGTGTAGTCAACGTTGATTTAGGCTCTGGTGATATCCCAAACAATGTTAAGGTGAAAATAGGTAATGACTACCTAGAACTTACAACCAAGCATCTTATTGATGCAGCAGGACGCAAATTTATCATTGGTCAGAAAACAGACAATCTACTTTTTGGCCCTGAGAAACTCGCTGGTCTTAACAATGGTTCTGCATGGGTACGGGTTAAAAATGTCGATCGCACCATTTTTCACAGTGGTTACGATCCTACAGGTGCTACATGTAGCCATTACTATGCCACTAATCACATGATGGGTCACGGCCATTGGATCTGGGTCATTCCTACAGATACTCAGACTATGGAATTATCAGTAGGGGTATCTCATCATCATGAAGTCATCCCAGCGCAGAGCGTTAACACCAAAGAAAAGTTTTATGCTTTTTTAGAATCAAATCACAACATTCTTTACCAACTAGTCAAGAGTGGAGAAGATATTGACTTTCATTACTTACCAAGGGTGGCACACAAGAGTAAAACTCTGTTTTCTCCAGACAATTGGTATGTAATTGGTGATGCAGCTGCCATCTTCGATCCTTTCTATTCCTTAGGAATGGTAATGATGACATTTCAAATGGAAAGTGTCACAGAAATTATCCGAGCAAAATTAGCAGGTGAACCGGATGCAGAGAAGAAGCGGGCTGTGTATAATGCCTACAATCTTGGCTATGTAGAGTCTTGCAATCATCTTCTCCACGACCACGCCAAACAACTTGGTCATGCTAGCATCATGAGCTGGCGCGTCTATCTAGAAAACATGTGGTGGTTCGGGATGATTGTGCCTTTGTATGTTGGCAAATGGCATTTAGATTTGAAGTTTCTCCGCAGATTTAGCCAACAAAGTCGTCAAGTGATCAGAACATTGATGTCTCATGTGTATGAACAGTTCAATGAACTCATAGAAAAAGATGCTAATATTGGCATGATGTATGTTCACCGAGGGCAGCAATTACCCTTCGGTTACTACATGACCCAAGAATTTGATAGCTATTTGCAAAACACAAAATACGAACCTCAAAGATGCAATGTTTTTGCATACATGAAAAACATTTACTTCTTTGTTGCTCTTTGGTATCTCAAATTTTTGTGGAAAGGTTTTGGACTAAAAGGTGTGTTGTCACCAGTTAATCTAAAATATGTTTTTGCTTTACTCAATGCATCTGCTCAATCTAGTTGGGATGATCTAATTTACCGACGCAAGACCAAAGGTACGGCAGCTAATAGTGAAATTGCTAGGGTGACAGAAGAGTTCAAGAATTATAGACATCAACCTGAATTGGAGCCTTGGCTCAAGAGTAAGAGTGCTGAATCTCAAAAATTGCCAGAGCAAGAGCTAGTCACATCTGAGTTATAGCAATCCTATCTAGTAGTCCTTAATTTTCTCAGCACTAAAGTGCTTACTACAAACTTTTCATTACTAGATTGTGTTTAAAAGTAGCCGCAAAACGTCTACTTTTAAGAATTATCTAAAAGAGTCGCCTGCTTCCACTCGTAAAGAAGCTCACAGAGGACACAAAGGAAAGAAATAACTCAAAATTCCTGAACTTTCCGACGAAATTTTTCAAATTCATCAAATTTTCTAGTTAGCGAAAAGGAAAATGCAATGAACAACACTCAGTGCCAAACCTATGATTATGATGTAGTCATTATGGGTGCTGGATTGGCGGGAGTATGTCAAGCTCGCCACCTACTACTTAATGTTCCTAATATCAAAATTGCTTTGGTCGATCCTCGTCCTGAAGAACGGACAGAAAAGGATTTGAAAGTGGGTGAGTCAGCGGTTGAAATCTCTACCCTGATGATCTGCAAGGAGTTGGGTCTTTATGACTACATGGTTGAGCATCATCCGCCAAAATTTGGTTTAAACTTTCATTGGCCTAAGCATCCAGAAAGTACAGAAAACATTAATGACTATCATCATCTCTGGGCTATTCGGCAACCACCATTGGCTTCTGTTCTGATTCACCGCCCCAAATTTGAGCGGGATGTGCTGAGGATGAATCAGCAGATGGGCGCTGTCTTTTATCAAGGTCGTGTTGTTGATGTTGACCTAACGTCTGGGGATGGCCTGAACGTAGTCAAAGTCAAACTCGATCGTCAGTATCTCGAACTTACAGCTAAACATGTGATTGATGCGGCAGGACGCAAGTTTATCATCGGTCGCAAGACAGATAATGTGTTGTTTGGCCCTGAAAACGTCCGTGGTGTTAACAATGGTTCAGCATGGATGCGCGTTAAAAATGTCGATCGCACTATTTTTCACAGTGGTTACGATCCTTTAGTTTCAACTTGTAGCCACTACTATGCTACTAATCACTGGATGGGACACGGACATTGGGTTTGGATGATTCCCACAGATACCCAAAATATGGAGTTGTCAATCGGATTAGTCCACCATCACGACTATATTCAGGCCCAGACTGTCAACACTAAAGAAAAGTTTTATGCTTTTCTAGAAGCAAACCATAACATTATGTATCGACTGCTCAAGAGCGGAGAGGAAATTGATTTCCATTACTGGCCCAAGCTAGCGCACAAGAGCAAGACCATACTCTCAAAAGATAACTGGTATGTAATTGGTGATGCAGCAGCTATCTTCGATCCCTTCTACTCGATGGGAATGACGATGATGTCCTTTGAAATAGACACCATTACAGAAGTGATTCGTGCCAAGTTAGCAGGTGAGCCAGATGCAGAGAAGAAGCGGGCGGTTTACAATGGCTTTAATTTAGGGATGATCGATCGCAACAATCTTCTTGTCAGCCATCATCCTAAGCATCTTGGTAACGCTAGCATCATGAGTCATCGCATGTTCATAGAAAACATGTGGTGGTTTGGGATGATGATTCCTTTGTATGTCGGTAAGTGGCATTTAGATTTGAAATTCCTGGCAAAAATTAAGCAACCAGGTCGTGTATATATTACCGAAATATTAACTGCTGTCTATCAACAGTTAACAGAGTTGGCAGAGAAGAACGCCAACATCGGGTTTATGTACACCCATCGAGCAGATGAATTGCCTTTTAATTACATAATGAGCCGGGATTTTGACGAATTCATCCACCTCACCAAGTACGAACCCCAACGAACTAATGTTTTTGTATCTATGCAATACACTCACTTTTTCGTTGCTATTTGGTACCTTAAGTTCCTATGGAAGGGTTTTGGACTAAAAGGTTTGTTAGCACCACAAAATCTTAAGCACATTTTCGCTTTGCTAAAAGCATCTGCTCTAGCAGGTTGGGATAACTGGCTTTTCAAATTGAAAACCAAAGGCGTGCCAGACAACAGTATCACTGCAAAAGCTAGAGAAGATTTCAAGAGTTACCAACACCAACCCGACTTACAGCCCTGGATTAGTTTGGCTAATGAAAAGACGTTACAAAATGGGACTCATGAACTCCCAAGCTTAAAGGACGAAAATACACTAAAGGTTCCAGAATTAGTCACGTTGCCAGCGGAAATCAAGTCTTAATTTTAGCTGGAGATTGAAGAAGAATTCAGAAGTCAGAATTCAGGAGCGGAGCCGGAGACGCTCCGCCTCCGGTCAGAATCAAGACGCGACGCTCGCAGACTCGCTAACGCTGCGCTATCGTTCGCGTAGCGTCTCCGACAGGAGAAGACTCGCTAACACTGTGCTATCCGCCAGTCATACACAATTCATTCTGAATTCTGACTCCTGACTCCTGAATTCTGTTTGATAACAACAAATATGAAAATGGCAGTTGAATTTTAAGACTTGTATATTTAGCTACTGCCATTCTTTCTTTCAATTACTGCATAACTACTGTTTAACACCTAAAAAGCCATGCTAACTCAAGTAGATTATAATGAAATTGAATATCAGCAACAGTTTTTTCAGACTGGTAAAACCAAAAATCTTGATTTTCGGATTCAACAACTGAAAATTCTTCAACAGGCAATTGAGAATAATAAAGATAATATTGTTCAAGCTTTAAAAGCTGATTTGCATAAATCAGGCTTTGAAGCTTATTTTGAAATAATTGGAGTTTTAGAAGAAATTAAATATGCTCTCAACAATATTAGAGCATGGACAAAACCACAGAAGGTTGCGACTCCCTTTTATCAGTTTCTTTCTTCTGCCCAAGTTCGTTCTGAACCTCTTGGTGTGATTCTGATTATTGGCCCTTGGAATTACCCATTTAATTTAATGTTTGCGCCATTGGTGGGTGCGATCGCTGCTGGTAATTGTGCGATTTTAAAACCATCAGAAATAGCTCCTTATACTTCTGAAGTCATAGAAAAAATAGTTCACGAAAATTTCGATCCATCTTTTATTGAAGTGATTGAAGGCGGTATTGAAACTAGTCAAGAACTATTGTCACAAAATTTTGATCATATCTTTTTTACTGGTGGCACTGAAGTTGGTAAACTTGTAATGGCAGCCGCCGCTAAAAACTTGACACCAGTTACCCTTGAGCTAGGTGGAAAAAGCCCTTGTATTGTTGATGAAAATATTCATCTTGAACATACAGCTAAAAGAATTGTTTGGGGTAAATTCTTTAATGCAGGTCAAACTTGTACTGCACCTGATTATCTGTTAGTAAATCGCAAAATTAAACAAGATTTATTAACTAACATTAAAAAACAAATACGAATTTTTTACGGCGACGAACCTTCAGCAAGTAAAAGCTATGCTAGAGTCATCAATCAAAAACATTTTCGCCGCCTTTCGCAATTATTAGAAAGTGGTAATGTTTTAGTGGGAGGCGAAACGAATTTAGAGAATCTTTATATTGCTCCTACTATTATCGATCAAGTCTCTTGGCAAGACAAGATCATGCAAGAGGAAATTTTTGGGCCGATTCTTCCTGTTCTAGAATATACAGATTTATCAGAAGCGATCGCCCTTGTGAATCGACAACAAAAACCCCTTGCTTTATACTTCTTTTCTAGTAATAAAAAAAATCAAGAGCGGATTTTGCAAGAAACTGTCTCTGGTGGAGTCTGCATTAACGATACCGTTATGCATTTGACTGTTCCTTCTTTACCTTTTGGTGGAATTGGTACTAGTGGAATGGGTCGTTATCATGGTAAAGCTGGCTTTGATAACTTTTCTTATCAAAGAGGCATATTAAATAAATCTTTTCTGATTGATTTGAAATGGAGATATCCTCCCTATCCAGAGAAAAAGAAACACTAAGGGACTTCTAAATAAAAAATATACCATCGCTATAGAGGCAGGGGGCAGGGAGGAGGGAGCAGGGGGAAAGAAAATCGTTTTGATTCGGTGAAATTGGATAATTTATTTCTTGGAAGTCCCTAAGTAATAATATTCTCAAATAAGTGATTGTGAATTCCTAATCTAGTAATCAAGTAGTCTTGACTATGATCGTCGCAAAAGAAATTAGTCCCTATCTTACAGGTAACTTTTCTCCAATACAAACAGAAATCACAGCAGATGACCTCTTAGTAATTGGAGAATTACCAACTGATTTATCAGGAATATTTGTCCGCAATGGTCCTAATCCCCAGTTTTCTCCCAAAGGTGATTACAAGTGGATTGATGGAGATGGAATGTTGCACGGGGTGGAGATTAATAATGGCAAAGCCACTTACCGCAACCGCTATGTCCAGACACGGGGATTTAAACTGGAACAGAAAGTAGGTCGAGCCGTCTGGACAAGTCTGATGGAATCGCCACAACTTCACAACCCTCCCAATAATCTTTTCAGTCCGTTCAAGAACACTGCTAACACTGGCATAGTGTGGCACGCAGGTCAATTATTGGCACTTTGGGAAGGAGCCGAACCATACGAAATTACCATACCTGACTTGATAACAATCGGGCCATTCACTTATGGAAATCAACTAAATTCTCCCTTCACTGCTCACCCCAAAGTTGATTTTGTAACTGGGGAAATGATGTTTTTTGGATATTCTTTATTAGAGCCACCTTATTTAAAGTACAGCGTGGTTTCATCTGAGGGAGAGTTACTAAGAACAGTTCCGATTGATTTGCCTACAGGGGTGATGATGCATGACTTTGCCATCACTGCAAATTACACAATATTCATGGATTTGCCCCTGACATTTAGTTTAGAAAGGCTACAACGCAGAGAACCAGCTTATATGTTTGAACCAAATCTGCCCAGCCGTTTTGGTATTATTTCCCGTCATAGCGATGGCAGAAACATCCGCTGGTTTGAAGTTTCTACCTGTTATGTTTTACATATTCTCAACGCCTATGAAACAGAAGAGGAAGTCGTTATCATTGGCTGTCGCACAGATGATGCTCAACTGCTGAACATACCGACCAAAACAAACTTACGTCACAATCAGATTAATAAACCGCAGTTATATGGCTGGCGATTCAATATCCGCACAGGTGCAGTCCAAGAAGGAACAATTGATGATTTAGCTTCAGAATTTCCTAGTTTAAATCAGCAATTTGTCGGAAGACGGAATCGATACGGCTATACAGCCAGAATGGTGCCAGAACTGCTACCTGTATTTACTTTAGATGCACTCATTAAGTATGACTTTGCCAATGGTTATTCTCAAGTCCATGAGTGGGGGACTGGTCGCTATGGAGGAGAGGCAATATTTGTCCCCCGTTCCAACGCGACTCAAGAGGATGATGGTTGGTTGTTAACTTTCGTCTACGACACAGCTACAAAAACTTCAGAACTAGTAGTGGTGAATGCCCAAGACATCGCAGATAAACCTGTAGCCCGCATTCTTCTACCCCAGCGAGTTCCTTACGGTTTCCACGGAACTTGGATTCCAGAAAAATCAATGCATCCAGCTTTTTAAATCAGGAGAAAGATGATGATTCAAGACGCTTGGCAATCAAGTTTGAATAAAGCGACACTACCGACAGATTTGATCGCTACTTGGGCTGAACGCGATGTGCAAGAAAGTGATGCTGGTATACAGAAACGATTAGAACAGGTTGGTCGTTCGTTAATGAAAGGATACCATACAGCTGTTACTGATGAATTAGAAGCGATCGCCCCCAAGTTAAATGAAATCGATGAGGAGTTGCGGGGATTTGCTTACGAAGGTGTCGGTATGGGACTCGCACAACGCGATTTTCTCACACCCACTAGCCAAAATCGCATAGCCACGTTTGTTGCAGGTGATGGTGCAGCTTATGCAAACATGGTTTATGTCGGTTTGGGTTTGATGTTAGCCAGAGTTGGGCGACCTATCGAACCGCATTTGCAAAGACTTGATAACGCTAAGGGTTGGTTATTAGTCGATGGCTACGGCTACTATCAAGGTATGTTCTACTGGCGAGACTCACTCAATCATCAAGTCATCTCGCAACCAATTTCTGGTTATACCCGCAGTGTCTTTGACCAAGGTTTAGGTCGCAGTATTTGGTTTGTCGATGGTGGCGATGTCAATCGCATCGCACGCACCATTGATGCCTTTTCACTCGATAGGCGAGAAGACTTGTGGGGTGGTGTAGGTTATGCCTGTGCTTACGCTGGTGGTGCAAAACGTACAACCATAGAAGCCTTAGGAAATACAGCAGGTGCTTATCGCTTGCATTTAGCGCAGGGTACTGCTTACGCTGCTAAGTCTCGTCAATGTCTTGGCAACCAGTCAGTCTATACAGAATTGGCTTGTCAGGTGTTGTGGGGAGTGAGTGCTGATGCAGTAGCTGACAATTTAGCCACTAATGGCGAAACTCCAGAATCTCGCTTATGGCAGCATTACCGGGCACGGATACCTCATCCAGTTAGAGCAACCTTAGCAGCTTAGTATTTATTGCTTCACAAGGATAATTTAGATAATGCAAATTAAAGCAAATGAGGCCAACACCTTAATGGCTGATACTTGGGGCCAACGAGGAATTCAAAACAGCGATACCGGAGTGCAAGAACGGTTAAGCAAGATTGGTAGTACAGTTTTACAAGGATATCATGTAGCGATCGCTAGTGAAGATTTAGGAGCGATCGCTCCTAAAATGAATGAAATCGATGAAGAGTTGCGAGGATTTGCTTATGAAGGCGTAGGCATGGGTCTAGCGCAACGCGACTTACTCACACCCAGCAGCGAAAATCGCATGGCAACTTTTGTTGCAGGTGATGGTGCAGCTTATCATAACTGGGTTTATGTGGGTTTGGGTTTGATGTTGGCTCGTGCTGGACTGCCTATCAAGCCGCATTTAGAAAAACTCAACTTTGCTAGAAGTTGGTTAGCGGTCGATGGCTATGGCTACTATCAAGGTATGTTCCATTGGCAAGACTCACTTGATAATCAAGTCATCTCGGAACAAATTTCTGGTTATACTCGCAGTGTTTTTGACCAAGGTTTGGGTCGCAGTATTTGGTTTATCGGTGGTGGCGATGTTAATCACATCGCACGTACCATTGATACCTTTGCACCAAATAGACGGCAAGACTTGTGGGGTGGTGTAGGTTATGCCTGTGCTTACGCTGGTGGTGCAGAACGTGCAACCATAGAAGCCCTAACAAATACAGCAGGTGTTTATCGATATCAATTAGCCCAAGGAACAGCTTACGCTGCCAAATCCCGTCAATCTCTTGGTAATCACTCAGTTTACACAGAATTAGCTTGTCAGGTGTTGTGGAAAATGGGTGTTGATGCTGTAGTTGAGAGTTTAGCGGCCAATGGTGAAGCACTTGAATCTCAGACCTGGCAACATTACCGAGCGCGTGTTTTTCATCCAGTTAGAACGACCCTAGCAGTTTAGTACAAAATTATACACATCGCTCAAGTTTTCCGAAATGCTCTCCCAAGAAACTATTGCTCAACAAGGAGAATCAAGATGATACAACAAGCTTGGCAAATCAGCGCCGAACAAGCTAGGGCACAGATGAAAGCTAATTTGGCTGGACGTAAGGTAATGGTGAGAGATCCGAAAGTGCCACAACGATTTGGACATACTGCTGAAGGTATGTGGCAAGGATACCATGCAGCGATCGCAGATGAAGAACCAAAGGCGATCGTCGCCAAGCTAAATGCAATTGACTCTGAGTTGCTAGGATTTGCCTTAGAAGGTGTAGGTATAGGTCTTGCTGAACTAGATGCACTCAAACCCCAGAAGCAGAATCGAGTCCAGGCTTTTCTCGAAGGAACCACAGCAGCTTATCAGACTATGGTTTATCTGGGAGTAGGTTTGGGACTAGTTCGGTGTAAACTGCCTATTGAGCCATATTTAAATCAACAGCATCCCGTAGGATGTTGGCCAGTAGTTGATGGTTATGGTTTCAATCATGGTATTTATTACTGGCAAGACTACATAGACGGTCAAGCTATTCCTGTGCAACTTTCTGGTTATCTGGGCCGCGTCTTTGACCAAGGTTTAGGTCGCAGCATCTGGTTAGTAGATTGTGCTGATGTTAACCGAATTGCGACGACTATAGACGCTTTTCCCGCCACAAGACAGACAGACCTTTGGGGAGGTATTGGTTACGTTTGTGCTTCGGTTGGTGGTGCAGAACGCTCAACTATAGAAGCTTTAGGAAAAGTAGCTGGCGATCGTGTGTCTGAGTTGGCTAAAGGAGCTACTTGCGCCGCCAAATTCCGTAAATTGCTTGGTAACCAAGCTGGCTACACGGAATTAGTGAGTGAAATATTGTGCAGCATGGCAGCTGAAGCAGCAATTGAAATTAAAGACACTCCTCTAAAAAGCTTACCAAACAATAGTGCAGAACCAGACCAACAAATCTGGCAACACTACCGAGAATATCTGCTTGTATAAACAAAAGTCACAAGCATTAAATTTAAAAGTTTTTTTTAAAGGGCAATACAAATATCTTGTATATTTGCCCCAAAATTGCTCTTGAAAGTGATTCTAAATTCACACTATTACTCTGACAATTTTGATGAATTCACCTAATCTTAAGCTCTCCTTAATTTCGCAAAAAATAAACCCAAAATGTACCTAATGTTAAATCTTTCTTAATTTACAAAAAACTTAAAGCATTGTATGATTCTAAACAAGCCAGCAGACCACTCCCGAAATTGTTTAAAAACCGCAGATATTAATTATTAGGTGGTTTGAAAAGAGCATTAAAGGCTCTACAAAGATTTAGGTGACATAGATATATAACATTCACAATGAATGTATCAAATTGAATAATTTCAAACCTGAAACTCTTTGGTAGAAGAAACTCGCTCCAACAGCATGGGAATATGCTGGTCATTGATATCCCACAAACAAAGAAGTAAAAAATATGGCGAAACCTAAAACAGTAATCCCACAACTACTAGATGAAACTTCCATATCTACAAACCCTTACACTGGCAAAGTAACATCTAATGGCACAATTTTCATTGCTACTCCAAATCCAATTTATGCACCAACTGGTGAGGCTTTTATCGGCACTCCAGGTAATGACAAAATAAACACAGAAGCGTTAACTAGCAATAATGTTTTATTCGGTCTTGGTGGCAATGACCGTCTATTAAGTGGTATTGGGAATGATGTTTTAGTCGCTGGTGCTGGAGATGACTTTGTAAACGCAGGTGATGGAAATGACCTAATTTTTGGTGACTTTGACTCCAATGGAGACCTCGACTTTGGTCAGGAAGGAAATGACACCCTCAATGGTGGTGCTGGGGATGATGTGTTCTTGGGTGGCGGTGGCAACGATATCTTAAATGGTGGAACCGGAGCTGACAACATTGCTGGTCAAGATGGCAATGATGTCATCAATGGCGATGCTGGTGACGATTTATTGACTGGTGGTTTAGGCAACGACACGATTCGTGGTGGGGCTGGAGACGACCGGGGTCTTGCTGGCCCAGGCGATGATCTATTCTATGGTGGTGACGGTAACGACCGACTCGGCGGTGATACTGGCAACGACACACTCTACGGTGAGGCTGGAAACGACCTACTGATTGGCAATGTTGGCAACGACTTAGTATCAGGTGGTAAGGGCAACGATTGGATAGTAGGCTCTAACCCCTATCCCCCAGAATTAGGATTAGGCCTACCCGAAATTGATACCTTAACCGGCGGTAGCGGTAGTGATATCTTCTTCCTTGGGGAATTCACTATCGGTCAAAACACTAAAGTATTTTACGACCAACTAGGTAATCAAGATTACGCTTTAATTACTGATTTTAATGTTAAAGAGGACTTCATTCAGCTACCAGAAAGTCTCCAAACCATAATAGGACTTGGACCAACAGCAGCTGGTTTACCCAAAGGAACAGCTATCTACGCCAATAGAAATGGTGTGAATGACCTGATTGCCATAGTTGCTGGTGTGACACCCCAACAGTTGGGATCTAGTGGTCGCTTTGTCTTTGGCAATCCAACTCCCAACTCTACACCAGGGATAGGAATTTTCACAGGCTCTGATGCTTCCGAAGGTTTCATCGGTACTCCGGGCAATGACACAATTTTTACCTTGGGCGGCAATAACACTACATTTGCCCTTGATGGGGATGACCGCCTCTTTGGTGGAGCCGGCAATGACGATTTTATCTCCGGGGCTGGAAACGACTTCGTTGATGCAGGTGCTGGTAACGACCTAATTTTTGGCGACTTTGACCTCAATGGCGACCTCGACTTTGGTGTAGAGGGAAATGATACTCTCTTGGGTGGTGCTGGCAATGATGTTTTCTTTGCTGGCGGTGGTAATGATTTGATTGATGGTGGAACTGGTAATGATGACATCGCTGCTCAAGATGGTAATGACACTATCTATGGTGGCAATGGAGATGATAACGTCCTTGGTGGTTCAGGTGAAGATGTCATCTATGGTGATGTTGGTAACGATAAAGTTTTTGCTGGTTCAGGCAACGATATCCTCTATGGAGGTAATGGAGCCGACCGACTCGGTGGTGACAGTGGCGACGACAAAATCTTTGGTGAGTCTGGGAATGATGTTCTCATTGGTAATCTTGGCAGTGACACTCTCTCTGGTGGCGACGGTGACGACCGATTATTTGGTTCTAACCCCTTCCCGCCAGAACTAGGACTAGGCAAACCTGAGATTGATATCTTGACTGGCGGTAGCGGTAGCGATATCTTTTTCCTTGGTGAATTCACTGTAGGTAAAGATAGTGCAGTTTATTACGACAAGCTAGGTAATCAGGACTACGCTCTGATTACTGACTTCAATCTCAATGAGGATTTTATCCAACTACCTGAAGACATCCAAATTATTATCGGACTGGGCCCAGTTCCTGCTGATTTGACAGGTTTACCACAAGGAGCCGGAATTTATTCTAACAATGACCTAATTGCTGTAGTTGCTGGTGTTGGGCCTCAACAGTTAGCAGCTAGTGGTCAGTTCTTGTTTGTCTAGGTACTGCGGATTGAGATTATAGATTGTGTTCTGAATATAAGGAGGGGTGGTAAAGCAGTAAACCACCCTTGCTTATCACTTGTTTTAATGACCAATCGCAAATATTTGTGAAATCAAAGATTGTGAGCCAAATGGCACTAAGAAAAGCCCAAAAGCTTGTGTCGTCTCGTTCCCAGCTTCCAGGCTGGAAATGTATTTAAAGTGGGCTTCTGCCTCAATTCAAGCTACTGGAGGCGGAGCCTCCCAGAATGGATTCCCAGCCTCCAGGCTGGGAACCAGTCAACCAGTCAGAACAAGAGCTGTATCTTTTCTTAGTGCCATTCGATTGTGAGCCAGTGATGAAATCCTTGTTAGTTCCGAGCAGACATGGATTGAGTACACATTTGGCTCTCCCTCCTTGTGCTTTCTTTGGTTAACTTGTGTGTATTTATTTGGGCAAAAGCCGCTCATGTAGGAGATTAATTATGTCCCGGCTCATAAAACGTCGTCATTTTCTTCAGGCAAGTCTTGCAGCTACCACCAGCATAGGTATATCTGCAATTCGTGGTTCTGCTTTTAATAGTGAAGAATATGTTGAGGCGATTGTTATTGGGAGCGGTTTTGGTGGAGCAGTCGCATCATTACGCCTAGGTCAGGCAAAAATTGAAACAATCGTACTAGAGCGTGGGCGAAGATGGCCAATCACTGATGCAGGCGATACTTTCGCTACATTTGAGAAACCAGATGGCCGTACTACTTGGCTTAGTCCAACTACACTGTTTTTTGATCAGAGTCCCATTGACATCTATACTGGTGTCCTTGATGTCAAGGTAGGCAATGGCATTACTGCTTATCGAGGAGCAGGCGTTGGAGGTAGTTCTCTTGTCTATAGTGCTGTTACCTATCAGCCAAATCGAGAATTATTCTATAAAGCCTTTCCACGTAGCATCAACTACGAAGAATTAGATAAGGTTTATTACCCACGGGTGCGTTCCATTCTTAACCCAGCTCCTATACCAGACGACATTTTACAAACTGATTACTATTTAGCAAGTCGCATTTTCATGGAGCAGGGAGCTAAGGCTGGTCTAAAAGTCCGCAAGCAAAGCATGGCAGTTAATTGGGATATCGTTCGTCAGGAAATTACAGGTCAGAAAGTTCCTTCTGCTATTAATGGTGTATTAATTTATGGGGCAAACAGTGGTGCAAAAAATAGCTTAGACAAAAATTACTTAAAGATGGCAGAAGCCACTGGTCACGTCGAAATTCGATCTTTGCATGTGGTAACTAGGATAGAGGAATTAAATAACGGACGTTTCCGAATTGTTTGTAATCAAATCAATGAGCAAGGCATGATAGTTGGACAAAAATCTTTGATTTGTCGCTATCTATTTTTAGCAGCTGGTTCGATTGGAACTACTGAACTGTTACTACGTGCCAAGGTTAATGGCACATTACGCCGCTTGAATAAGTATGTAGGACAATTTTGGGGAACTAACGGTGATGCACTAAGTGCTGTCATCAACAAATATCCAACTAATCCTTCACAAGGCGGCCCAGCAACATCAGTAATTGAACACTTTGATAATCCTATTGCTCCGGTGATTATCGAGCAAACTCCTCTTCCTAATTTACAGAATGGTGTCATTGCTTCCCTTGGTCAGGCAATTGCTAAACCGGAGGGCTATTTCACTTACAATGCTTCTACCCAGTCGGCTGATTTGTTCTGGCCCACCAACTCACCTAACAACCAAAAAAATTCTCAGGCTTTGCAGTATACATATCAATTGCTCGACAAAGCCAATGATACAACTGTTGCAGGACCACCCGATTCAAATGGCACAACTCACCCCCTTGGTGGTGCTGTTATGGAGAAAGTCTGCAATACCTACGGTCAGGTATATGGTTATCGTAATTTATTGATTGTTGATGGTTCTATGATTCCAGGTTCAGCAGGCGCTAATCCTTCGTTAACTATTGCAGCTTTAGCAGAACGATGCATGGATAAATTCTTGTTGCATAGGATTAGGTAATACTGAGATTTATTCCAAGAGTAGACTTCTTGCAAAAATAATTTTTTTGCGATCTTATTTGCGCGAAGTAAGAAGATTGCAAGAGACTTCATGAGATGCGCTCACAAGGAATAATGACAATAATCTAGGAAAATTTTTGCGTTTTTTCAGCCTCTATTTTCAAGACAGGTCTACTGATTCTTAGAAAATTATCAGTTGCCATTATTTGATGGAAAGATGCAAAAAAAAGTCTCAATACTTCTCTGGCTAGGAAAAATATGTCTGAGAAAACTCTGACCAATGCTGTTGAAGCTATATCTCAACATAAGTCCCTCACACAGCAGATCAACGTCGTTCAGGTAGATTTAGAAGAATTACCAGATATTGCTCAAGAAAAGTTATCATTCGATATTTTTCCGAGTGCGATCGCTATCAGCAACCTAATTCTTCGAGCGCTAAAATTATTCTTCACAAATACTGCTCAAGAATTAAAAATAAATTGGCTATTCATCCGACGCGATATTACAATGTCAATTGTGCCTGGATTGTTATTTACTATAACTGCTTTAGTAAATTATCCTCCCACCTCTTTGGCTCATGGAATATCGATATTAGCTGGTAGTTTAATCTATTTTTGGTTATGTATTACGTCATTTTGTATATCCAACCAAATCACCGATATCGAAGAAGACAAAATCAACAAGCCAGACCGTCCATTAGTCCAAGGCATCATTTCTTATAGCGGCGCTCAGATTCGTGGGTATATATTTATGATGCTATTTACAGCAGTAGCTTGGTGGTTAGGAGTAATTGAATGGGCAATTTTATGGCAGTTCAGTTTTATTGCTCATAACAACCTGGGTGGTGCAAAACATTGGATGACAAAAAATGTTTTCAGTGGATTTGGAATCATGTCTGAGATGGGAGCAGCTTGGCAAATAGTAGCACCAATTTCTCCTGTTGTTTGGTTATGGCTGGTGATATTATGTAGTGCCTGTATAATTCTGATATCTGTTCAAGATTTTCGTGATATTCCAGGCGATCAAGCAATTGGTAGGAATACATTTCCACTAGCATTTGGAGAGGATTTAAGTCGGATTTTAGTAAGTATTTGCTTTTTAGCGTACCCATTTTTAATCCATTTATGTTTGATGATGCCAGCAGGCAATACTTTGGTAGTTATGCTGTGGGATATTGCACTTTTCTTGTTGAGCTGTCTTATTGCTGTACGATTATTAGTTTTGCGTTCTTATGCCGCAGACCATAAAACTTACCTACTCTTTACTGCTTGGTACTGCTTATTATTGACTAGTTCGATTTTCATTCTACGCGTGTAAATAGTTCAATCTATCCGTTTGGAGAATTATCCGATGGAATTAAAGCTCGGCATTGCTACTGCTGGTTTTACCCTATCTGTTGCTGTTATTGGTGTTAAACCTGCACATGCTTTCGATTTTACTTATACAGACACTACCATCGGTCAACCTACATGGACTCGTCCCTTTGTCGCCAATGAAGTAAACATTCCTACTCTACCTTCAGGTATAGGTACAGTTGCTAGTTATAGTACATTCGAGTTCAAAGTTGACACTGAAGGTTTGTATAATTTTCTGAGTATTGCTAAAAACCCAACAGAATGGGACAACTACTTGTTTTTGTACACAGACAACTTTAACCCAAACAACCCACTGCTAAATGCTGTCATTGGTAATGACGACTTTCCCAAAAGAGGCCGTTCTGGTTTCAATAATGTATCTTTGACTACAGATAAAAACTACTTCTTAGTAACAACAGGGTATTTTGATGCAAGTCAAGGAGTATTCGAGAATACAATCTCTGGATCTGGCAAAGTAGTCAAAACTGTTCCTGAACCACCTCTTATTTTAGGTTCAGCGATCGCTATGGTTATGGGTTGGATAATAAAGCGCTTTTCTAAAGCCTGCCAATCGCCATAATTATAAATTTTGCTCAATGCACGACAAATTAAGAGTTTTTGGTAGTATTCTGGATGTGCCTTGACCAGTAAGCACAGGACGATAGCCAATAATTGGTGTTCCCGAAAAAAATTTTGCGATTTCTGTCGAAATGTCCATAAATTAAACGTCATATAATTGAGCGCGGAAAATACCAAACTCGAAATCAACTCACAACAAAGGAACTAACATGCAGTACGCAATCCTAGTCTACGAAAGCGAAACCAATTTCAATAATCGTACAGATGAACAGCAGAAAGATGCTTATTGGGGCGCTTTCAGCTCCTATGCAAAGGCTCTAGCTGAAGCTGGTGCGATCGCAGGCGGTGCTGCGCTTTATCAGCCTCATGCTGGTACAACAGTGCGATTGCGCGATGGTCAACGGCATGTCCAAGACGGCCCCTACGCCGACACCAAAGAGCAACTTGGCGGTTTCTTCCTCATAGATGTACCAGATTTGGATGCAGCTCTGGATTGGGCGGCTCGTTGTCCGGGAGCCGCTGACGGTGCAATTGAAGTTAGACCTTTCTTGCCAATGACTCAAGGCTAATGACTACTGTGAATGCACGTCAAGCCGCAGAACTCGCAGCACGTAACTCATACGGGCAATTAGTTGCATACCTGGCAGTTCGCACACATGATGTGGCTGCTGCGGAAGATGTGCTTGGCGATGCATTCCTGGCTGCGTTGAAAGCTTGGCCAGAAAAAGGTGTCCCTGATAATCCAGAAGCATGGCTGCTGCTTACTGCACGGCGTCGCCTGATCGATGATGCCCGACACGCTAAGGTGAAAGCCTCAGCAGCCTATGCACTCAAGCTGATAGCTGATGATGTGCAACAGGAGACATCTTTAGAAGTTTTGTTCCCAGACGATCGCGTAAAGCTCCTATTTATCTGTGCTCACCCAGCGATTGATGCAGGTATCCGTACCCCCTTAATGCTGCAAACAGTGCTTGGGCTGAATGCTGCTCAGATTGCCTCAGCTTTTCTGATCGCCCCAGTAACAATGAGCCAACGGCTCGTCCGTGCCAAAGCTAAGATTCGAGATGCTGGTATTGCCTTCGAGTTGCCAGAAGCCAAAGATTTGGCGATGCGGTTGGATGCTGTGCTAGAGGCAATCTATGCTGCCTATAGTAATGGCTGGGAAAACGTGACTGGGGTCGATCCACGGCGTAAGGGTTTAACAGAAGAAGCAATCTGGTTGGCACGTCTGTGCGTACAACTCTTACCAGAAGAACCTGAAGCACGGGGGCTATTAGCGCTGATGTTACATTGTGAAGCGCGTCGTGATGCCCGTCGGACGAAAAACGGTGTTTATATTCCGCTTTTAGAGCAAGACGTTACACTTTGGTCGCAGCCAATGTTAAACGAGGCGGAGCGTGAACTTGCCGAAGCAGCAAAATTTAAGCAGCTCGGAAAGTTTCAGTTGGAAGCTGCTATTCAATCGACACACGCTCAACGTAGAGTGACTGAGCGCACAGATTGGCAGACTTTAGCACTTTTATATGAAGGGTTGATTCAGTTTTCGCCAACACTGGGTGCTTTAGTTGGACATGCCGCAGCGATCGCAGAAGCCAAAGGGTTGGAACAAGGTCTGGCGCTCCTCGAAGCACTCCCTGCCGAGTCCGTCAAAAGTTATCAGCCATATTGGGCGCTTAAAGCTCACCTGCTTAAGCATTTGGGTCAGAATTCACAAGCTAAACAGGCTTACAGCCGTGCCATCGGTCTAGTAGAAGACCCAGCTATCCGCGAGTTTCTTGTTCGTCAATCTAGCGTTATCAGCTAATACAAATTTAAGTCGCGATCGCTCTCCCAAAAAGATTTGTATCATCAAACTGTAAAGAACAGAATAAGTCAGGAGTAAAACAGATTCTATAGCTAAATTTGAGAGTTAAATTGTATACTTAATAAAATTTTAATTGGCTGTATTTATTCTTGCATTTTTTATCTAAATAGGTACGATCTCAATGCAATTAGTATTGTTATACATAAGGATTTAACTCAATGTTGATAAACCCTAAAAATAATATATGCCATAGTTTTTACAAGCAATATAAAGAAATTATCCCTTCTGTTTTTGGCATCATAATTCTGTTAATTGTATGGTATTTAATCAGCTTAAATCCTGAAACATCACTGCCTTCCCCTTTTAAGGTTATAACTGATACCTGGGATTTAATTATCGATCCCTTTTTTAACAAGGGAGGTAATAATAAAGGATTGTTTTGGTTGGTTCTTGACAGCCTTGGACGAGTAATTTTTGGCTACTCCCTAGCTGCAATAGTAGGTATTCTTGTCGGTTTTATTATTAGCTTGAACAAATTTACTAGACTTGCATTCGACCCAATTATCCAACTGTTGCGTCCGGTTGCGCCTCTGGCTTGGCTACCTCTTGCTCAGGCTATTTTCCTCAAACCCGATCCCTCAGCCATCTTTGTAATCTTTATCACGGCAATTTGGCCAATCATCCTTAATACTGCTTTGGGTGTGCAATTGATTCCTAGAGATTACACCAACGTTTCCAAGATTTTAGGACTCACAATTTTTGAGAACTTTTTTAAAATCTTACTGCCTGCTACACTTCCCTACATTTTCACAGGATTAAGAATTGCACTAGGTCTATCTTGGTTAGCTGTTGTTGCATCTGAGATGTTGCTTTCTTACGATGGAATTGGCTTTTTTATCGTCAATGCATACAATAACTCAGATATTAGTGAAATCATCTTGGCAATTATTTACTTGGGTGGAGTTGGTCTAATTCTAGACAAAATGATGGCTTATCTATCCTTCAAATTAACTCCACAAGAATAGCCTGCTTGCAGAAAAAAAACTTATAAGCTATAAGACATAAGAGGAATATAATAAATATGTCTAGTTTTGTTGAAATTAAAGATATAAAAAAGGAATTTAACCTATCGGATGGTAGTAAAAATATTGTCCTCCAAGATATTAACCTGAAAATCCTGCCGGGAGATTTTGTTTCCCTCATCGGTCATTCTGGTTGTGGTAAGTCTACCTTACTTAATATTGTGGCTGGCTTGGAGAAACCAACACAAGGCTATGTGGAAGTTGACGGTCAATTAGTACGCAGACCTGGTTCCGATCGGATGATGGTGTTTCAGAACTATTCCCTCTTACCTTGGTTAACTGCTTGGGACAATGTTGCCTTAGCTGTTGATAAGGTAATGCGTCATAAATCCAAGAAAGAACGCTATCAGCTAATTGCTGATTCCCTGGAAATGGTGGGGCTGAAAGATGCCATTCGCAAAAAACCAACACAACTTTCTGGCGGAATGAAGCAACGAGTGGCGCTAGCACGAGCCTTAGCGATTAAGCCCAAGCTGCTACTTTTGGATGAACCATTTGGAGCTTTGGATGCTCTGACTCGTAGTTCTCTGCAAACTGAGTTGATGCATATTTGTAATACAAACGATATCACTGCCATGATGGTTACTCATGATGTAGATGAAGCACTATTGCTCTCTAATCGCGTGGTAATGTTGAAAAATGGCCCTGGTGCAACCATCGATCAAGTTTTGGAAGTGCCTTTTGTATATCCTCGATTCCCGACGGAGATTATGGATAGTACTAAATATCATGCACTCCGGCATGAGATGATGCAATTTCTGCACAGGCAGCAGCAGGTTAAATATATAGAAAGCCAAGTTTTAAGCGTTTTGCCTAAATCAGTTTAGACTCGATCACACAAACTTAGCTAGCACAATATCTAAGCTAATAATGAAAAGTTTGTAGTAAGCACTTCAGTGCTTAAAAAATTAATAACTTTAGTCTTTAATTTTCTCATATTGGAATTCGTAATTACCACCATAACAGCATTTTAAATTGCATAGTTAAATTTGCTATAAAAACATGGGGATACTGTTACACAGAGATGCAATTTAAATAACGATTCGCTTATTACTATCAAAGTATATAGGACTCATATTTGATTTCTGAAAAAACTCAGTACAACTAAGAAGCCTTCTTGACTATTCCCTATTACCTGCCTACGCAAATTAGTTCAGAAATCAAAGCGGATTCCTATATATATCTGTTTACTTGCAAGAGATGAATCGATATGGCAAAGCTTTCCAGACGCAAATTTTTAGCAACCACAGGTGCAGCAGCACTATTGACTCAAACCATAACCCATCGTGGCACTTCTGGCTCCCCTCTTACCCAGTTGAGTTCAGGTGTATATGCTGGTTATAGCGATACTCCTGAGGTGACAACCGCTAAACTAGGCTTCATCGCTGTTACCAGCTGCTCTCCTTTAATTATCGCCAAAGCTAAAGGCTTTTTTGCTAAGTATGGTATGCCTGATGTCCAGGTAAATAAGCAGGCTTCTTGGGCTGTTACGCGTGACAAACTGATGTTAAGTTCAGCCGATGGTGGCTTGGATGGTGCCCATTTACTCTTTCCCATGACATACCTGATTGCGACAGGAGAGATTACATACGGTCGTAAAATACCTATATATATCCTGGCTCGTTTAAATTTGAATGGACAAGGGATTTCACTTGCCAATGCCCATAAAAATTTAAATCTTGGTTTGGACAGTTTTGCCCTCAAATCAGCTTTGGCTCAGAAGGCGTTGACTGGAGAAATCTCCCGCTTTGCTATTCCCTATCGACGGGTAACAGGAGATTTTTTCATGCGCTGGTGGCTTGCTTATGGCGGTATTGATCCGGAACGAGATGCATCCCTGATGGTGGTACCACCGCCTCAAATGGTAGCTAACATGCGCGGTGGGACGATGGATGGTTTTTGTGTGGTCGATCCTTGGCATCATCGTTTGATTAAACAGAAGCTTGGATACTCAGCTGTAACTAGTGGAGAGTTGTGGAACAATCACCCTGAAAAAGCACTCGCCATGCGTGGTAACTGGGTAGATAAGCATCCTAATGCAGCTAAAGCACTGCTAGCTGCTGTTTTGGAAGCTCAGATATGGTGCGATCGCCCTGAAAATATAGAGGAAATGGTAAGGATTCTCTCACAACGCCAATGGATGGGAGTCAAAAGTGATTTACTTCGCGATCGCTTACTGGGCAAGTTTGATTATGGAAACGGTCGCGTTGTAGAAAATAGTCCTCATGCGATTAAGTTTTGGCGCAATAATGCTTCCTACCCTTATAAAAGCCATGATTTGTGGTTTTTAATTGAAGATATGCGATGGGGGCATCGTTCCCCAGAATTTCAGACTAAACCTTTAATTGAGGCTGTAAATCGCGAAGATTTGTGGCGAGAAGCAGCTAAACTTATTGGTCAAGAAAAAGCGATTCCGCCAAATACATCACGGGGCATAGAGAAATTTTTTAATGGTCTGGAATTTGACCCTGAGAATCCTCAAGCTTATTTAAATGCTCCTACGATTAGAAAAGTTTAATGAGTTATTGTACGACACAAAATTATGTCAATTAAATGCAACTGCATGATTGTGAATATCTTCCATTGCTGCTAATTAATACTTCAAGGAAGTTACAAGATGAGGCATAAGAACATTGTAAGACAATATTTATTTAGCTTATTTGATCGCCAGTGGATGCTAACTGCCTTGAAAGTAGCCCTAATAATAGGATCTCTCCTGTTCACAATCAATCATGGTTGGGCGCTGTGGACTGGTCAAATGACATATCAGCGTTGGATTTCTGCAATTTTGACTTATATTGTTCCTTTTATGGTAAATATTCATGGTCAATATATTGCTAGAAAAGGGTGTATTGCAAAAAATGGTAACTGTTCACAGGAGTTGAAACGCTAACCTAAAAAATAGGTACGTGTAGATGGGAAATTAGGGGGCGTAAGTTTTTCCCCTCTGCCCCTCTGCTCCATCAAACGCGTCTACATGAATTGCCTCTACTACCTGAAAATCATTCTTTTCGGCTATTGTTTGCGTAAGTCCTGTTTAAGTATTTTGTCTGTTTGTTAAGAAAGATATGGGTAAGGGACAGGGAAGGGGGAGCCAAACTTCCCTTTCCGCTATGCTTTATGGCAGGCTTGCTCCCAAGTTAATTACACTACTAACGGTACTGGTTATCTCTTTGAGAATCGCTATAAGATGAGTAAAAGGGTCTTCTAGGTTAATAATTTCAATCTTAAACACCATGAAGTGTCCTGAATTAATGACAGCTATCTACCGTTTGGATGTAAATGACTGAGCAACGTGATGCTGACTCACCCTTAACTGATTCTCAGCAATTGAGTGAACCGACCGATGGAACAACTACCACGTCCGTCGATAATTCCTGGACAAACCGCATTGCTGGTGTCTGGAACAAGACAACAACACGTCTAACACAACTCCTACCCGTAGAACAACTGGCACAGACAGTTGTTGAATGGTTTAGTGTGAGTGAGGCTCAAGTTACAGAGATTTTAGAGAAAATCCGAGCCGAACTGCCAACCACAGAAGCGCTACTGATTGGTAAACCCCAAGCCGGAAAAAGTTCAATTGTGCGGGGATTGACGGGAGTTTCTGCCGAAATTATTGGTCAGGGATTTCGTCCCCACACACAAAACACCCAGCGCTATGCCTATCCTTCTAATGACCTGCCGCTACTGATTTTTACTGATACGGTGGGTTTGGGTGATGTTAAACAAGATACCCAGGGAATTATTCAGGAATTAGCTAGCGATTTACAACAGCAAACTCGTTCCGCCAGAATTCTCCTTTTGACCGTTAAAATCAATGATTTTGCAACTGACACGCTACGAAAAATTGCTCAACAACTACGCCAGAAGTATCCAGACATTCCCTGTCTACTGGTAGTTACCTGTTTGCATGAAGTTTATCCTGCCGATACTGTCGATCATCCCGCCCATCCACCAGATTATCAGGAAGTCAACCGCGCGTTTGCCGCAATGCAACAAGCCTTCGCAGGAATAACTGACCACTCTGTACTAATTGACTTTACTTTAGAAGAAGATGGCTACACTCCGGTATTTTATGGCTTAGAAGCGCTGCGAGATTCCTTAGCAGAACTACTCCCACAAGCAGAAGCCCAGGCAATTTATCAGCTATTAGATCAAGAAGAAGTTGGGAAGCAAATTGGCAACCTTTACCGAGATGCTGCACGCCGTTATATTTTGCCATTTGCGATTATGTCAGCCACTCTCGCCGCTGTACCTTTGCCATTTGCCACAATGCCCGTACTCACTGCTTTACAAGTATCAATGGTGGGACTGTTGGGTAAATTATATGGGCAGACAGTTACGCCATCTCAGGCGGGGGGAGTTGTGAGTGCGATCGCAGGTGGTTTTTTAGCACAGGCAATTGCACGGGAGTTAATTAAATTTATACCAGGTTTTGGTAGTGCGATCGCAGCCTCTTGGGCAGCCGCCTATACCTGGGCGCTAGGGGAAGCAGCTTGCGTTTATTTTGGTGATTTAATGGGAGGTAAGAAACCCGATCCCGAAAAAATTCAGTTGGTGATGCAAGAAGCGTTTCAGGCGGCAAAAGAACGGTTTAAGGGAATCAAACAGTAAGAAAATTGTCAAATGTTGGGTTGGCTGCTTCAACTCAACTTATAGCGATAGGCGATCGCACTGAGTTTAATCTAAGTTACAGTCTTGTTTATAGGATATTTACAAAAATGATTTATCATAATATTTAGTAAAAATGTACTATATATTTACACGCTCCAATTATAATAGTATGTGTGAGTTACTCTTGAAACTTGTTAAAGTCGAAAGTCTGTTTTAATTTGCGGGTCTGAGTATGATCGATTGTCTCAATGCAGCTCGCTATTTTATCGCGAGAGCTTATGAGGACAGTATAGAAGCAGAAATGACCAATATGAAGGTTCAAAAGCTTCTGTATTACTCACAAAGCTTACATTTAGCCCTGTACGATGAGCCATTGTTTGAAGAAGAAATCCAAGCATGGCGATATGGCCCTGTGTGTCCTCCGGCTTACAGGTTTTACAGTGAATTTGAAGCTAAACAATTACCTATCCCTACTCAAGAGTTCTTGTTACAGATTCCTAATGATAAGAAACAACTTCTAGAAGAAATTTGGGAATATTTCGGTAGCTACCATGCCTATCTACTTAGTGATATGACCCATTTTGAGTTTCCTTGGAAGAAAGCTCGCAAAGGGCTGCCACCTGAAGCTAGATCAACTGAGCCGATTCTTCTTGAGGATTTGAAAGCGTTAGGCTATCAGAAGCTAGACCTGATAGAGCGTGACAACCCTGTGTATAAACATGTAATGTCCGAAACTTTGCAGGACGCTTTTACTTCGGAATCATCAACTCGTATTCGCAAAGGAGAAGTGCGTGACTGGCTCAACTCCCTTCTCGATTGAAAAATGCGAGAATTTCATACGTTCTTTCAAAAAACTTGCAAAAGCTCATAGAGCAGATTTTGTTGCACTTGTCGCAGAAGCTTTGGAAGATTTGATTGAAGACCAGTATCCTATCAATTCTCGTAACGAACCCTTACCTGCAAAGATTAAATTGCCTCAAGGATGGTCATTTCACAAGCTAGAGTTAAAGGTTTCCAAAGGAGCTTCTGGACAAATCAGATTGATGTATTTAGTTAATACAATTGACTGTGTAATTAAACTTGTATGGATTTATAGTCACGAGCAGTTTGCAAAACGTCCTGGCGACACAGATATAAAAAGCGTTATCAAGGACATCTTAGACTCTTAGCCTCTGCTGGATGTCCTTGTACTTTCACTTATACTTCAAATGTAATTACAAGGCTAGACAAAATTTAATTAGCCGTCTATCCTACACTTTCTCCTTTGGTGCTGGCACAATGCCAAACTTATTTAAACCTGCATCGATTTCCTTAAGTGCTTTAAAATCCTCCTCTGGTAAAGGATAGCTGCTACTGCTGAATAAACCCCCACTGACAGCAGGCTGCTTTTCCAAAAAAGAGAAAGCTTGACGAAACTGATGCGGTTCGGCTTTAATCGGTGAATCAAAGTGGCAGGGAATTATCCACTGGAAATCCCAACGAGCAACTTTTTCAGCCCAGTCGATGGTTTCTTTTGGTGCGCGGTTGAGAATTAGCGTTTGTAAAATTGGTGCGACAAACAAACGCCCATTCCCTTGCAGAGCATAAAACGATCGCTGCCAATCTGACTGCCATTTAAAGGGATACAATCCAAAATAAGCTTTCTTTGAGCGTTGTGGTGCTTTCAAGGCATCTTGCAACACCTGACTCCATTGGGGTATATCTAGTGCCCTTGGTTGAAAATACAAAGCAAACAAACAGATGCGCTGCCAACCCTTACGGCGATTTTCCTGAATGTCTGCAACAATATCAGAAGCATGATCCTTGGCATGGAATAACAAAGGATATGGATCTAATAGAACGATCGCAGGTGGATCTTCTGGGATCGAAAGTACAGAATCAGTGACTAAAAGAGTATGCGATCGCTTGTGGAAAAAAGCAACTTCCGCAAACCTACCAGGGCCAAGGTCGATGGGGCCCAGAATTGCGTAATCAAACTCATCAGCAAAGGGGGTTTTGCTACTATCTTCTGGGAGTACTTGAGTTCGTTTTGAGGGTAAGCCAAGCCAACTAAGGGGGAGATTTAGCGGGAAACTCCACTGATGGGGAGCCACAAACACCTGTGCAGTCGGAAAGTATCTGGCGAAGGGGCCGACGAAAACTTTGTGTTCTATACCAGAGATAGTTGGTAGGATGATGTACTTAACATTGCCATGTTCTGCCACCAATTCATTCACAAGCCGGATGCACTCTGGGGTTGGTGCAACAGGCGCGTAGACCAAAAGACCCCCAGTTTCCAGCTTAACCACAGTCATACGAATCGGCACAACTACGTAGAAAATGCCCTGAATCTGGTCAAAATTCCAGATTGTATCCTTAAGCACCTCTTTACGAATTGTTTGCCGTCTACCATAAGGGTAGAGTGGCACAACAGGCCATAATCCCCAGGAAAAGTCCTTTGGATAAATCTGTTGTGTATTAACTATGTATTCATCATCAGCCACTCTACAATCCCCTCCAAATTCCCGATCTCAAATTGTTTTTATTTACTCTCCACGGAGTTAGAGAGCAAATTGTTGAGATAATAATAAGCTAAATTACATCTAGTACGGTAAGGCGTAATTCGTAATTCGTAATTCAGAGGTGTCGGATTTCATTGGGATTTCAGGGTTGAATCTGTAACTTTCTTTCTTCAAATTGGTATCACCTAGCTTTTAACAAAACTAATCAGCATAGAGTTAAACCATTTTGGATTTTAGATTGGCGATCGCGAAGCGTCGGAAGGAACTTCTTTTAACGTGAGTTCGACAAGTTTTATTTGACCTCTCCCCCAGCCCCTCTCCGACACAGAGAGGGGAGCAAAAAGCTGAATTTTTCCTTGCTCCTCCCTCTCCGAAACCTACGGTGTACACACAAGTCTGATAACCTTATCCCATATCGTTCTGATCCCCCCTAACCCCCCTTAAAAAGGGGGGAACTAGAATCAAAGTCCCCCAATTTATCGGGGGATTTAGGGGGATCAAACCACATTTTGCACTCAGCATAGAGATGTGTGTACACCGTAGCTCCGAAACGGAGAGGGAGGCTGGGAGGGAGAGGTTCATCGAACTCACGTTCTTTTAGATTTGAGAGCAGGCATAGCGGCCTTAATCGAACCCAAGAACTAATTCCATTATCCAAAATCCTAAATTGGCGCAATCAACCTACAGAGGTAGGAACCAGATTTTTTAAGGGGATATCAAGGAAAAACTCCGCTCCTTTTCCTTGTTCCGATATTACACTTAATTGTCCCTCATGTTTTTCCATAATAGAGTAGCTAATCGATAATCCCAAGCCCGTTCCCCGTCCAACAGGTTTTGTTGTGAAAAATGGGTCAAATAGACGCTGCTTCACCTCTTCAGATATACCAGACCCGTTATCTGCAATTTGAATGGTGACTGTATTGGCATCAGTCATTTTAGTACGAATTCGGATGGTGGGAATTGCTGCTTGGCTATTATGTTCATTTGTTGCAAATGATGAATCCAATACATCAATAGCATTGCTAAGAATATTCATAAACACCTGATTAATCTGGCTGGCATAGCAGTTAACTTCTGGCAACTGTGCATATTCCTTAATCACATCAATTGCAGGACGGTGTGTTTTCCCTTCGAGGCGGTGCTGTAAAATTAGCAAAGTGCTGTCGATACCTTCATGAATGTTGACAAGTTTCATTTGAGACTCATCCAGGCGCGAGAAATTGCGGAGAGAAAGGACAATTTGGCGGATGCGATCTGCCCCCACTTTCATTGATTGCAGCAGGTTTTGTAGGTCTGACTTGAGGAATTTGAAATCTATTGCCTCTAGTTCTTCTTGAATCTCAGCGAACGGTTGAGGATAGTAGTGCTGATAGCGCTCAACCAAGCGCAGTAAATCTTGACAATACTCATTGGTATAGGTGAGGTTGCCATAAATAAAGTTAATCGGGTTGTTAATTTCGTGAGCAACACCTGCCACCATTTGTCCTAACGAAGACATTTTTTCAGTTTGAATCAATTGAGTTTGCGTATGTTGAAGTTTCTCTAAGGTTTCCGAGAGATGCTGATTTTTATCATTCAACTCAAAAGTTCTCTGCTGCACCTTGTCTTCTAAGGTATGGTTGTAGTCTTCTAGTTGGGTTTTTGCCACAGCTAAATTGGTATACAACATGGCGTTTTGCAGCGAGATGGCAGCTTGTGCTGTGAGTAGCCGCAAAATTTCAAGACGGTTTTGGGTAAAGGCTCCAGTCGTCAAACTATTTTCCAAGTAGAGGATACCAATTAGCTGTCCACGATTATGAATGGGCGTACATAGCAAGCTTTTGGGTTGCCATTGCATGATGTAGGGATCGTTGGCGAAGGTAGTTTCTGTGCGAGCATCATCTAGTACCAGGGTTGCGGAGGTACGTGAGACATAGTTCACAACCGCTTTGGGAATATCCTGACTGGCTGAAAGCGGAAGGGAGTGTAGATTTTTTATCCCAAGGTTTTCACCCAATCGCTCCTCTGATTGAGAAATTGGATTTGCAACACCCGTTTCCACGATCGCTTTGCTGGTTTTTTGAGCCGCAACCACCCAATGATTATCTTGAAGCAGTAGGAGGACAGATTTTTCAGCCCCGGCATTTTCGATCACGACTTGCATCAGGGTTGTCAACAGCTTTTCTAACTCAATTTCCCCCGCCAGGGCATGAGAGGCTTTCATTACTGTTGCTAAATCTAAAGCTTCAAACCCATTAGAACTAGTGTGTCCCAATCCGGTTGTAGTGGTGCGGGTGAGGCTTGAAGAACCAATTTCTTGCGGCTGTTGGATCGTAGCCAAGAATTGAGGATATTGATGGGACAACTGGTTGACTTTGGCTACCGCTCCCCAGCTGAGGTAACTATAATAGGCATTTGCTAGGTAAATTTGAGCGATCGGCTCTTTGTTCCATTCCAGGTAAAATCGGGCAGCTAGTTCATTAGCGAGGGCAACTTCTTGAATGTATCCATTGACTTTTGCCCCAGCGATCGCGCGATCGTAGAGATCCACTGCTTGCCCCATTTGCCCCAATACTCGGCATTCTTCAGCTTTTACCAGTTCAAATTTGTGCAAATAATTCATGGGTGTATGGTGCGCCCAAGTCTGCATTTTTCTCTGGTTATCTGTGACTCGTTCTAGCAATGTTTCTCGCCAAGAAGGTGTAGCCGTAGAATACTCTGCCAAAGCCGTCAGTGAATCATAGAAATAAAACATCGGCACGGTGGCATAGCCCATGCCTGCAACTAGATATTCTCTAGCTTGAGCGGCTGTTTCCGCTGCTTCAGAGAGGTTTTCAAACAGATAACAGAGAATCAATTTGTGGAGCCAGAAGTAGTGAAGCCCAGTCAACTCATTGGCATTAACCAGTTGGGTGATAAATTCTGCTTCGTTAAGTGCCTCACCTGTCAAAATGCAGGGATTCTCAGCCTTGCCGAGTAAGTTCAAAACTGCTTGCCAGAAGATGCGGCAGTAGTTGAGGGTCGTGCCTTGCTTAAAATTTTCTAAAACATGACTGTAAGCTCTTATGTCTTGCTCTAATAAGTTCAGTTCTTGACCTAGGAAATAAGAATACTGACAGATGTCTTTCGTATTGAAGCCCACGTAGTATACATTTCCAGTTTCTAGGGCAATCTTGTAGCCCTCTAACATGAGCTGTAAAGATTTTTTTAGTGGAGATTTTAAATAAGTGATGAAAGCACCCACAACATAAAATACAGTGGGTTTGATGTCGCTAATATTAAATTTGTCAGTTAGTGCCAAAGCAAGGCTGCCAACTTGATCGGCTGTTTCAATATCCTGAAGAATTCCGTTCAACAGAATGCCATAACAAGCATAACAAAAGGCAGAAAAGGGAGCATTGCCATACTGAATCGATGCTTTGACTTGGGACAATATGAGTAGCGGAAACAGATTTTGCTCGGCGATGTAAACGGCGGGAGCAACGTTTGCCACAATTCGGGTGACTGCTAGCTTGTCTTTTGCTGTCATCACTGGTAAGTCAACCAAGGAAGCAATGTCACGTCCGTGAATTAAGGTAGCGGTTTCCTGAAGGGCTTCCTGAACATCTTGGAAAGTGGGTATTTCTGGGAAAACCACACCAAACTGACTCATTCCCTGACGGGCGATCGCGATCGCGCCTAGTACATCATTTTTAGCTGTATACGCCTGGATTTTGGTTTCGTAAATGCTGACTTGATCCAGTGGAGTTTTCGTTTGCTGCATCACTGTTTGGGCGAATTGCTCCATCTGTTCATACGCGCCACAAAGGTAAGCAGCATCAGTTGCTAATTCGTGCAGTGCCAAAGTCAACTCATATTGACTTTGCCAACAGTCGGATCTCAATAAACTAATCCCGATGGTCAAATACTCAATTGCTACTCGGTAAGCTGTGGAAGACTTGGCTTTCCGTCCCGCCAACAGGTTGAGTTGTACCAGTTGATCGCGATCGGGCTGGGCTACGATCAGTTCTATCCCAACATTCAGTTGGTTGACAATTTCAAAAATGATCTTTTCTTGCTCAGTTTCCAGGGTATTGTTTAACAGCAATTGACCAATCTTGAGGTGAGTTACTGGTTTCTGATTCGCCGGAATTAGTGAATAAGCGGCTTGTTGAATGCGATCGTGGAGAAATTTGTAGGTAATAGTTATTGATTCGTTGTCATTTGTCAAATCATCCATGACAACAGACTCATCCTGAAAGAATGTATACCCTTCCCCACTGGGCAAGATTAATCCATCCTTGAGAGCTGGCCACAAATCCGCTGCGGTCTGTGCTGGAGATTTCTCATAGACAAGCGATAGGGTTTCTAAATCAAACTGATTGCCGATACATGCAGCCAGTTTGAGAATATCCTGAGTCTGCGGTAGTAATTTCTGGAGTTGCAGCGCCACAAACTCCACAATATCTTCTTTAAAAGAAAGCGCTCTGATTTGAGCAATATTACACTGCCAAGTGCCTGTTTTGGCAGCAAAGGTGATTAGCCCATCTTCATGCAGCGATTTGAGAAACTGGTTCGTGAAAAATGGATTGCCTTTGGTCTTTTGATATACCAGATTGGCGATCGCTAGGGCTTGTTCTGGTGAATATTTGAGGGTATCTGCAATCAGTTGATTCAGGTCGGTCTGGGTAAGCACAGAAAGGACAATACTACTAACTGTAATTGCCTCTTGCCGCATCTCCTCGATGGTCAACATTAGGGGATGTGCAAACGAAACCTCGTTATCTCGATATGCTCCAATCACCAGCAAATAAGAGTTATTTGCTTCACTCATCAACAGATGCATCAGCTTTAATGAAGCGGAGTCTGCCCACTGTAAGTCATCGAGGAAAATGACGAGGGGATGGTCTTGGGTTGTGAATACTTGAATGAATTTCTGAAACAGCAAATTGAAGCGGCTTTGGACTGCACTGCCTGATAATTCTGGGACAGAGGGCTGTTGACCAATGATCTGTTCGAGTTCTGGAATCACCTCAATAATCACCTGGGCACTCTCACCCAATGTGGATAAAATTTGGGTCTTCCACTGCTCAATTTGGGCATCACTCTCTGTCAGCAGTTGTGCCATTAAGTCTCGAAACGCTTGCACCAAGGCAAAAAAAGGAATATTACGATTAAATTGATCGAATTTGCCCTTGATAAAGTATCCCCGCTGACGGGTGATCGGTTTATGAACTTCGTTGACAATTGCTGTTTTACCAATGCCAGAGGAACCTGCCACCAGCATTAGTTCAGAGTTCCCCTGGCGCACCCGCTCAAAGGTTGCTAGCAGCATTGCAACTTCTACTTCCCGGCCGTAGAGTTTTTCGGGAATCGCAAAGCGATCGCAAACGTCCCGCTGTCCTAGCCCAAAGGGCACAACATTACCATTTTTCTGCAATTGAATCAAACAGGTTTCCAAATCGTGTTTTAGCCCTAATGCACTCTGATAGCGGTCTTCGGCATTCTTCGCCATCAATTTGATCACGATATCTGAAACTGCTTGAGGAATTTTGAATTGCTCCAAAGAAGCAGGTTGTTTCGCGATATGACAATGTACCAATTCCATCAAATCATCAGATTGAAATGGCAATTGCCCTGTCAACAGTTCATAGAATGTGACACCCAGAGAATAGAAGTCAGTGCGGTAATCAATCCCTCGGTTCATTCGCCCGGTTTGTTCAGGGGAGAGATAGGCAAGGGTTCCTTCTAAAATAGTAGGGCTGGTTGAAAGTTGGGTAACTCTTGGCAGCAGTGAAGCAATGCTAAAGTCGATGAGTTTGACTTGCTTGGTGGTGGGATTAATCAGGATATTGGCTGGTTTGATATCCTTGTGGATGATTTGGTGATCGTAGAGATCACCCAGAATATCGGCAAGTGCGATCGCAATCTGGAGAAATTCAGTCAAGAAATCAGGATGAAGGTGTGAGGAATTTTCCTGATTTTCTGTATTGCTGAGTCCTTTCCTTTTAAAAGCGGTGTACTCCTTTAAAGAAACCCCACCAAAGTCTTCCAGGATCAGGGCAAGTCGATTTTGGCAATTTTCCAGACCATAGATGCGAACAACCCCAGAGACATTTAAGATTTTCGCAATTGTGTACTGATTTCTGAATTGAGCCAACTCAATCAGACTAGGATAGGCATTTTTCAGGAGTTTGATGACAACAGGGGTTTGATCAGCCTGTCGCCAACCTCGGTAAACCAGAGTGCGAGTACTGGTGTAGATGCTTTCACCAATCCCATAGCCGGGAACATTAACTCGATTCTCTACCATAATAGCTGCTACTGGATAATCTGAGTTCAGTTTTCCCTAATCCACTTGCAATCTCACAATTTATCCAGTAATTTTTTGGGCGGGAATTTGTTGACTCATGCAGCGAAGTCAACATGAAAGCAGCTGATAATATTATCCTCACAAAATGAATGCAAACTAAGCAGATAGCTTAAAGGATGTTTGAAAAGTATTTTTCTGTAAATTTAGGCACTTTAGATCCCCCCTAACCCCCCTTAGAAAGGCTACAGTGTACACACAAGTCTTCTAGAGTTGCCCCACGGACTCTTGATCCCCCCAACCCCCCTTAAAAAGGGGGGCAAAACTTCTTAAAGTCCCCCTTTTTAAGGGGGATTTAGGGGGATATAAAAGTGATTAAAGTCACAGCGAAACACTTTTCAAACAACCTCTTAGACAGCTTTTAGCGATCGCTCTGGTTCATACACCTTAAAAAAGGGTTCTTGATAAGAATGAGTCTTAATATAGACCAAAAACTCATTGATCAAGTCTGTAAAGTACTTAAACGCCACATCAATCAACTCAAGTGCTTGTTGACGAATCTCTTCTGACACCTCAATCTCTTTGATTATTTGCAAAGAAGAAGGAGTATGGAGAGTATGGGTATTTTCAATATGGTTATGACGCATACCAAAGTAACGAAACTCTGTTTGAGTCATTTCTTGCAGTTGCAGAGCCGCAGACATGGTTGAACGGAAGAAGACATTTGCTGTGACTTCAGATACCTCAATGGCAACCAATTTAATGATCGGATCTGCCCCAAGAGTATACCGCTCAAATATAGGAAACATGGAACGGGAAACCTTGGTATGCTCACTCCAAATGAATCGCACTGCATCACTGAACCGCATAGGATAGTCAATTCCCATCTTACCCATGTCTTCCAGTAACCATTGCCAGTGGAAATGTTCTTCGTGCGTGTGCAAATTGACCATCTCTTGAATGTAATTAGTCGTTGGCTCATCTCTGAGAACTCGTTTGCACAATTCACTGAATTCCAGTGCCAGTGGAGCAATTACAGGTGCAAATGCTAGCCTCTGCCGTGGGTCAATTGTCTCGTCTTTCATATACTCAAAAAACGGCAACTGAGCATATTCCTGGTTCTTCTGCTCAATCAACTCAAGAATTGATTTCATTTCAAAGCTCCTAAAAATAGACAAGTCGCTGCTAGTCTGCTTAGTTATTTGATCAGAACTAGTACTATGTAATTTCATCGAATTGTAACTTTAAATACTTCAAATGTAAATCATATAATTCTTCCTGTGTTACAAAATGTTTTTTAACTTAAAAAATAACCGTAAGCTGACCAAGTGTGACTTCAAGAAATTGTTTGCCGTAATCCCAAATTTTTACTTTAATTTAACCCCAGGAATCTTATACCTTAGTGAAAACATAACTATTTTGGTTGCGATCGCTCTAACCCTATTTTATCAGTTTGGGAAAAACCAATCGCTGAAAGCCTTTCTCAGCTTAACTTTTCAGCTTTTAAGCTATAAATTTTAACTTATACTAGAAAATAAAGACTCAAAGCTTTATTAAATAAAAGTTTCAGAGTTTCGCTTCGATTATTTTTTTCCGAAAGTGATAAAACAGGGCTAATGAAAAGTGACCATCTCTAAAAGCTGGTTATAGACTTTATTTAACTTTTGATTGACAAAAATGCACAGATATGAATCTATAGAAATGGTCTTGTTTGCACACAATTAAAAATAAAATAGTTATGACTCATTACATTTTAAAAGCCTCAAAAGAAACCGTACATCTAGGTGGCTTCTCGCATCTGCTAAAACCAGTACTCACTATTGACTCTGGCGATACGATTGATGTAGAAACTTATACAGGCTACTACGTTTATGACAAAGCACCACCTGAGTTTCTCACACCAGAATTTCTCGATATCTGCCAAAATCTTTTACCAGAGCGCAAAATTGCTGGAGGGCCACATTTACTCACAGGGCCAATTTATGTACGCAATGCCGAACCAGGGGATGTTTTAGAAGTACAATTAGATGCGATCGCACCTCGTTTACCTGTAGGGTTTAATGCCATTCGTACAGGTTGGGGAGCTTTACCACATCTGTTTTCTCAACCTGCGTTGAGATTCATTCCTCTAGATTTAGTAAACAATATCGCGGAATTTCCGCCGGGTGCTGGTATAAAAATTCCTCTCAAACCGTTTTTTGGGATTCTTGGTGTTGCTACTCCAGAAACTTCTCGAACTTCTATCCCACCAGGTTCTTACGGTGGTAATATCGACAACCGAGAATTACAAGCTGGTTCTCGTTTATTTTTGCCGATTTTCGTACCAGGTGCATTATTTTCTATTGGTGATGGGCATTCTGCACAAGGAGATGGTGAGGTAAATGTTACCGCCATTGAAACTTCCATGAACGGTAGAATTACCCTCAAACTTCGCAAGGATTTACAACTAACAACACCAATTGCCGAAACTCCAACTCATATCATCACAATGGGCTTTGCTCAAACCTTAGATGAAGCTTTAGAACTAGCTTTAAAAAACATGATTGATTTTCTGGAACGCTTTACTAATTTGTCGCCAGAAGATGCTTATGTATTGTGTAGTTTAGCTGTGAATTTTCACATTACTCAAGTTGTTAACAGTCCCCAAAAAGGTGTACATGGAATGCTACCAAAATCAATTTTTTCCCAGAAAATTAATTTATCCGAACAGAATTCAGGAGTCAGGAGCCAGAATTCAGAATTGAATTCTGTGCGACTGGTGGATAGCGCAGCGTTAGCGAGTCAGACGCTCAAGGATTCGCTACCGCTACGCTATCGAGCGTCTTGATTCTGACTCCTGTTAGCGGTAGCGGGGCGTTTAGCCCATTCTGACTTCTGAATTCTTATTCAAAGTTTGTAATCTAGCAACCATTTTTTATGTCTAATATCTTGATCCAACTGTTGTTAATCGGTTTAGTTTCTGGCGTCGCTGGCGGGATGTTTGGTATTGGTGGCGGCGCAATTATGATTCCCGCAATGGTGTTAGTAATTGGTTTGGATCAGAAGTTAGCTACCGGAACTTCTGTGGCTGCTCAAATTTTGCCAATTGGGATTCTAGCAGCCTTAGTTTACCATCGCAACGGTAATCTTAATATCAAATATGCTCTGATTATTGCAGTTGGTTTAATCGTGGGTAACTTCTTCGGGGCATTGTTTGCAAATCAGCCGTTTATTAGCAGCGAGTTTATGAAAAAGCTGTATGGTATTTTTGTGTTATTGATCGGCCTTCGTTATTTACTGTCAAATTAGAAGAGTTTCATTCAGCTTCAGTCAGAATACAGCATGGGCTACGCCCCGCTGCGCTAACAGAATTGGTGAATACTCTACCCATAAACGGATAGAGTTTTAAGGCGAGAATATTTTAATTTTTTTCGCTTGACTTCGGGCGTTAGCGTAGCGGGACGTTCGCGGTAGCATCTCTAAGAATTGTACGGTTTTAACCAATATTCGTCACCCACTCGTACAGAATTCATACGCTCATTCTGACCGGAGGCGGAGCGTCTCCGGCTCCGCTCCTGAGTTCTGAATTCTTCTTATAAAAAATCCCACACCTTGAAGTGTGAGATTGTCAAATGATTACACCATAAGTGTAGAGTGGTCAAAGTTTTGTCCACCCTAAAAAACTTAATGATGGTGGTGGTGATGATGATGCTCCGCTAGTTGGGGATTAACTGCCAAAGTTTGCTCTGACAACAACTCTCCAATATGAGCATCAGCCCATTGCGCCGCCATCGCCAAGAATTCTGGATGGTCGTTGACGCAAGCCATTTGTACGTAGTTCGTACCAGGATGCTGTTTTTCCAAAGCATGGATGATGTGGTGTACATCCAATAGAGTTTCGTGGTTTTCTGTCGCAAAGCCAATTGGCATAAATATCACTACTTTTGCACCCAATTGGATCAGGTTATTTGCGGCTTGCTCTGCGTTTGGCTGTGTCCAATCAATTAACGGCGTGTCATGATTGAGCCAACCCACCGAGATTAACGGATAACGGTTAATCAACTTATCTCGAACCAAATCGTACATTGCTTCACTTTCAGCAATCCCAGAAGTAAAGCCTTTGGCTTTGTGAGGACAACCGTGATTCATTAACACAATACCGATTTGAGAAGGTAGATAAGCTGAGGCTAACTCAGCAATTTTCTCCTCAACCAGATGAGCCATTAAATCGATGTAAGCTGGTTCGTTGAAGAAAGAAGGAATGTAACGCTGTGCTTTAACCCAATGTTCCTCACCATCAGTCAACTCAACAAGAGCATTGTTAACTTGCTCGATCGCAATACCACTGGTAAAGATAGAATCAACAACCAGCAGAGGGTAAATCAGCAGCTTGTCAAAGCCTTGGTTTTTGATTTCTGCCAAGACTTGATTGGGTAGAAAAGGGGCGCAAAAGTTAAAAGCTTTGAAAACTTGGACATTATCACCCCATTTTTCTTGTAAATGCTTCTCAATCCCAGCTCGCTGCTGTTCAAAGATGGCATTGTGTGGGGAGATAAAATCGTGGTGTGTGTGTCCCCACTCGTGGCGGTCAAATAGCGCCAAAAGCTTTGCCAGTGGGGGATAAATCCAGGTTGGCACTGGTGCGAATTTTGCTGTCAGTAGATTTAATGCCTGTTCGTTATAGTTGGCGAAATCTTCGTAGCTTTCGACTTCGCCGTAGCCCATAAGCAATACGGCTACACGGTCTTTACCTGATAGATGCTCGTGGGTGTGTTGTACTTTTTCCGGCGTGGCAACCACAATGAGTTCCTCAATATAACCAGAGTGCAGAGAAATATAAAGTTAGGGAATAGCTTACACATTTTCCCTACTAGTAACTTATTATCCCATCCAGGGGGATAGGATGGGTGGGTAAATCAAGATAATACATCAAAAGACATACAAGACTTACGTGCTCCTAAAATAAGATAAGCCAGCAGTGTAGGAATCACCTGCTGTTGTACATGATTCAAAATAGCGATAAATAAAGCTAAACCAAAATTGCGAGCAATACAGAAAATCGCCAAGGTAGATCGGGTATCATCATCGAATCTACCTAAAGCGTGTCCAATTCCTAGAGAGGCAATCACCATAATTGCGATCGCTACCAGTGGTAATTCCCCAACTTTGGAAAACATTGGCAGCCCTAAGATGCACACTAAAACAACTAGCGCCAAAAAGAGACTGTTAGCAATAAAAGTCAAGAGTTTAGCAATCTCTTGGGTAAATGTAGCCGTGAACTTTTGCATCAAAATACCGAGACTGACAGGTAATAACTGCACCATAATGACTTGCCGGGCAACTTCTAAAATTGCCAAAGTGATGGGAGTAACAAAAACCGCCAGTATTGCCAGAGTTAGCTGAAGACTTGCTGAGTAGTGGAAGCTACCTCCAGCCTGTTGTGATCGCTTTGTGGTCAGAGGTGCACCTGGAGAAGCTGCAAGTATTGCCAATCCGATCATCACTGCCGGTGGTAAGTTCAACAGTTTCAGTTGAAGAATAACCACTAGAGGAACCAGCACAACAACCGCTAAAAGCGCACGGAATACTAAGGCAGGTTTTCGCCAGAAGGAGCGCATCTTTTCAAAAGAGAGGTTGCACCCTATGGCTAACATCAGAGAAAAAATAGTGACTTTAACGAGAACCAGTAATAAGGGATGGTGCATGGCTCCACTGATAGCGTAGCGTTAACGAGTCCGCGTTCGCGCAGCGTCTCGTAGAGAGCGTCTTGCAAGTTTTAATTAATAATTTTTAATTTTTAATTGGAGCGTACTCTTTCAGAGAAGCAAGCTACGCGCAGCGTCTCGTAGAGAAGCGACTTGACTCTCTACTGTCGTGCCATAATAGTACGCATTTCAGCTTCCTTATCTTGAATCAAATCTCCACTAACATCCACTATCACACTATAAATCTTGCCCGTAAACTTGAAGGGCGGTTCATAATCGGGTGTTACAGGCGCACCAGGGGCAATTCCACAAGTCACACCACTGGTCAGACCTAGTGCTAAAGGAGTAGTTACAGGGACATTGGCTTGCCCAACTAATTTCCCATCGATATAAAGTTCAGCGCAACCTGGCGTTCCTTTCCCCTTGGCTAAATCTGGTTGACCCGTGACTTTAAACTCAAAGCGCAACTGGTGACGACCTTCCGGCACAGATGACCCAGACTCGACATGATACAGCGATCGCGCTACATAATTATGAACCCAGTGCAGTTTGCCATCTTTGATATAGAAGGAGTAGCCACTATCATTACCTCCATGAGCCAGTAATACTCCTTCTGCGCCACCTGTGGGAATTTCCACATCAGCCGTAATACTGTGAGAACGATTGAGCAACTTGACGGCACTATTGGCTGGGATTGCCTGAGTATCAGGATAGTAAGTATAGCGGCTACGATTGACGGCAATCTGAGGACGTTCTTCTGCAAATCGTTGTACGCCTCTGCCATCCACAGGCAACACATTGTATTTACCCGCCTCTACGTACCAAGTGGCAATCATTTCAATCAACTTAGGGCGATTATCAGCCGCAATATTATGATTTTCCGAAAAATCTGAGGCGACGTGATACAGTTCCCAATGATGGGTATCCAAATCCGTTAGAGTTTGGGCCGAAATGGCCGCACCAAAAAACTGACCTGCTTCTGCAAATGAGGGGCCAGGCCAAGGACAAACCGCCCGCCAACCATCATAGTAAAGAGAACGATGTCCCATCATCTCGAAATATTGGGTCAGGTGCTTAGTAGGTACGGTACTATGATTAAAAGTATGAGCAAAACTGACACCTTCAATAGGAGATTGAGTAACACCCTTAATCGTTGTTGGTGGTTCAATTTCCAGTAATTCCAGCACAGTCGGTACTAGGTCAATAGCATGAGCGTACTGAGTACGGATTTCACCTTTTGCCTCAATGCCTTGATTCCAATGGACTATCAAGGGATCGCTGATTCCACCCCGATAAGTTTCCCGTTTCCAACGACGGAAAGGCGTATTACCTGCCCAAGTCCAACCCCAAGCATAATGGTTGAAAGTTTCTGGACTGCCTAGCTTATCTAGTGCCTTGAGATTTTCCTCTAGGGATTCTGGCACATTGTTAAAAAAGAGGTTCTCATTAACTGAACCAGTTGGCCCCCCTTCAGAACTTGCCCCATTGTCTGAGATGACTATAATTACAGTATTCTCGAACTCGCCGATCGCTTTGAGGAAGTCGAGTAAGCGACCGATATGGTGGTCAGTGTGGGTTAAAAAGCCAGCATATACTTCCATCATCCGGGCATAAAGCCGTTTTTCTGCGGCTGAGAGAGAATCCCAGTGCGGGACATCGGGATCATGGCGGGAGAGTTCGGCATCGGCCGGGACAATCCCCATTTCCTGCTGACGAGCAAAAACCTTTTCCCTGTAAGCTTCCCAGCCATCATCAAACTGTCCGGCGTAGGCATCAGCCCATTCTTTCGGCACATGATGGGGGGCGTGCATCGCACCAGGACAGAAATACATGAAAAAGGGTTTATCGGGGGCAACCTGCTTGGCATCAGCAATAAAGCTAATTGCCTTGTCTGCCAAGTCTGCGGTCAAATGGTAGCCTTCTGCGGGGGTCTTTTCTGGCTTAACGGTGTGGTTGTCATAAACCAAATCTGGATAATACTGGTGGGTTTCTCCGCCTAGAAAACCATAAAAACGTTCAAAACCGCGACCAAGAGGCCAGCGATCATAGGGGCCGGCCGCAGATATCTGGTCTGCGGGCGTTAAATGCCATTTCCCGATCGCATAAGTGTTATAACCCTTCTGTAATAATATCTCCGAGAGAAACCCATTCTCAAAAGGAATATTCCCATTACCACCGGGATAACCCGTAGAACCTTCTGTAATGCAGGACATGGCATTAGAATGGTGATTGCGCCCAGTCAGAAGACAAGAACGGGTGGGTGAACACAACGCCGTTGTATGTAAATTGTTGTAGCGTAAGCCATTGGCGGCTAGTGCGTCTAGGTTGGGTGTTTTGATGGGACTTCCGTAACATCCAAATTGCCCAAAGCCTGTATCATCGAAAACGATAAATAGGACGTTTGGTGTTCCTTCTTTAGATCGCAACGGTTCTGGCCAAGCTGGACTGGATTTATCAACTGTCCGACCGATGACACCGGGGAAAGTATTTCCGGGTTTGTATTCACGCAGAGACATAAATCTGACCTCTTGAGAATATGTAATTTTTAACAAAAACCCCAAAATTCTATATCCTCTTTAGGACTGGTTAATTTACGCCTTATGTGAATTAGGCCACAGGATGCTGTTCAAAAGTAAGGACATCAATCAATACTTGTCGGTTAAGGGGAAAAGGGGAAGGTGGGGCCCCCTCTGGGGATAAGGGGCGGGGGAAAGAAAAAACCTTTAACCTTTAACCTTTTCCCAAACCCTATTCCGAGTTAAAAATGCAAAACCCGAGCAGTATTGGGACATCAATACCAAAACGCTGATGCAGAAAAATACACAGAGTATGACTGGTCAACCCCTTCTCTGCGAGACGCTACGCGAACGGGGAATTCAAAATTATTAATTCAAAATTAAAGACAAGACGCGACCCTCGTTCGCCCTTGGCGTCTCCCCTTGGGAGAAGACTCACTAACGGATCAACTTCAACCGTAGGCAGGTCTGAGTAGTTCACCTGACTAATTAACTACAGAGACTTCTGACAATTTGTAGAAACTCCCGTAAAACAGGTGTCATATCCTCTTGTCGCCACACTACAGCCGTTTCTACTAATGGTGTTTTTTCTTCTAAAGTGCGATAAACTACACCAGCCCTTTGAAGATTTTGCAAAGAAGACGGTACGATCGCAATCCCCATTTCTGCTGACACTAGCCCGATAATTGTCTGCATTTGGATTGCTTCTTGAGTCACTTTTGGGCTGAAATTTCCTTGCTGGCAAAGACTCAGGATTTGATCGTAAAGTCCAGGGCCTAAATGGCGAGGGAACATAATAAAATTTTCATTTTTTAGCTCGCGCACTGAAATATTTTCTTGTCTAGCTAAGAAATGAGTCTCTAGCAAAGCTACAATTAGTCCCTCTTGCTGAATGCATTCTTGATTAAAAGTGTTGTCTTCTAAAGGTGGATGGGCAAAACCTACATGGATGCGGCGATTGAATAGCGCTTGTTCTTGCTGAGTTGTCGTTAATTCCTGTAATACTAACTCCACCTCTAGAAACTGTTCTCGAAACCGCCGCAAAATCACAGGCAGCAAATCGTAAGTTACCAAGCTGGTGAAACCTACTCGTAGTTGTCCTTTCTCACCCCTACCTGTCCGTTGAGTCAGATCAATTGCCTTGGACAGTTGAGCGAACAATTGATAAGCTTCTTGCAAAAATACTTGTCCGGCTTCCGTTAGCTGCACCTGTCGTTTAGTTTTGCGTTGAAAAAGTTCAACGCCTAGTTCTGCTTCTAGCTGTTGAATTTGCTGGCTTAAGGGCGGTTGAGCAATGTGAAGTCGCTCTGCGGCTCTACTAAAGTGCAGTTCTTCAGCTACAGCAATGAAGTAGCGCAGGTGTCGCAGTTCCATAGTTTTGATATTTTATAAGTCTCAAATATTCATAAATATATATTGGACATGTCAAAAATTGCTATCTATGATACTCATACATGCAAGTCAGAGGATGATGTAACTATGTCGGAGAATTTGAGAAGCCAAATTGTCACGCAAGGAGTGCAGCGATCGCCTAATCGGGCTATGCTACGTGCAGTTGGTTTTAAAGATGAAGATTTCAATAAAGCCATTGTTGGTATAGCCAACGGTTACAGCACCATCACTCCCTGTAATATGGGGATAAATCTACTGGCGCAAAGGGCAGAAGTTGGAATTAAAACCGCCGGGGCGATGCCGCAAATGTTTGGCACGATTACCATTAGCGATGGGATTTCGATGGGAACTGAAGGGATGAAATATTCCCTAGTATCGCGGGAAGTCATTGCCGATTCCATTGAAACCGCCTGTACTGGGCAAAGTATGGATGGTGTACTAGCCATTGGCGGTTGTGATAAGAATATGCCAGGGGCAATGCTGGCGATCGCGCGGATGAATATCCCTGCAATATTCGTTTACGGTGGCACAATTAAACCCGGTCACTACAACGGACGCGATTTAACTGTTGTCAGTTCTTTTGAAGCTGTTGGTCAATACAGTGCTGGAAAAATTGACGAAAAAGAACTATTAGAAGTTGAAGGTCGGGCTTGTCCTGGTGCTGGTTCCTGTGGGGGAATGTTCACAGCTAACACCATGTCTTCAGCATTTGAAGCACTGGGAATGAGTTTACCCTATTCTTCGACAATGGCAGCCGAAGATGCCGAAAAAGCTGATAGTACGGAAAAATCAGCATTCGTTTTAGTCGAAGCCATTCGTAAACAAATCTTACCTCGTCAAATTATCACCCGCAAATCTATAGAGAATGCCATCTCTGTGATTATGGCAGTGGGTGGTTCGACCAATGCAGTATTGCATTTTTTAGCGATCGCTCGTGCTGCTAATGTAGAGTTAACCCTGGATGACTTTGAAACAATCCGCGCCCGTGTTCCGGTTTTATGCGATTTAAAACCTAGTGGTAAGTATGTAGCCACAGATTTGCACAAAGCTGGTGGCATTCCGCAAGTCATGAAGATGCTACTTGTACATGACTTATTACACGGTGATTGCCTCACCATTAGCGGTGAAACAATTGCAGAGATATTAGCAGACATCCCCGAAGAACCATCTGCCAATCAAGATGTAATTCGTCCTTGGAATAACCCGATGTATGCCCAAGGACACTTAGCCATCCTCAGAGGTAATCTGGCAACGGAAGGGGCTGTCGCTAAAATTACCGGCGTGAAAAAACCAGTAATTACTGGGCCTGCACGGGTGTTTGAATCAGAAGAAGCTTCTTTAGATGCAATTTTGGCGGGTAAAATTCAAGCTGGTGATATTTTGGTTATCCGCTACGAAGGGCCTAAAGGTGGCCCTGGAATGCGAGAAATGTTGGCTCCCACTTCGGCAATTATCGGGGCTGGTTTGGGTGATGCGGTGGGATTAATTACCGACGGACGCTTTTCTGGCGGGACTTACGGCATGGTGGTTGGTCATGTGGCCCCAGAAGCAGCAGTTGGTGGTGCGATCGCGCTTGTAGAAGAAGGCGATAGTATTACTATTAATGCACCTGCACGCCTCTTGCAGTTGAACATATCTGAGTCAGAATTAGCTCGTCGTCGTGCAAATTGGCAACCTCCTGCACCACGTTATACTAAAGGCGTGTTGGCGAAATATTCCAAATTGGTATCTTCTAGCAGTCTTGGGGCTGTGACAGATTTGGATTTGTTCAATAACTAGTTACTTGTCGTATCTCTCCACACATTGGATATTCACCTATTCCACTCAACCTTACCCAAGCTTTAGATCCGGTGAGTGCAACTCCCTGGCTGGTTGCGAAGGCTTATACTGCTGGCAGAAAATTGACCCCTGAAAACTTTTCAGATACCCTCTAAGCAGTAACTAATGCCTTTAATTCCTCAGTTTTTAATCTTGGCCCATAGGATGTAACAATCTTAGAAGCTGCGGAAGATGCTAATTTTCCGGCTTCTTCATAGCTCATACCTTGGGTAATTCCATAGAGAAAAGCTCCTGCATACATATCTCCTGCTCCCACTGTATCTACAGCTTTTACTTGAGGTGCAGTGATTTCGATTAATTTCTGACCATCAAATACTACTGAACCCTTGGCACCGCGAGTAATGGCAAATTTCTTACTCAGGGTTTTTAGTTTTTCTACAGCTACCTGAAAATCTTCTGTATCTGCTAGTTCTAATGCTTCACTTTCATTAGCAAAAATCAAGTCTAAACCAGATCCAATGATGTCTAATAGACCATTTTTAAAAAATTTCACCATGTTGTAATCAGATAGGGACATGGTGGTTTTTACTCCCGCTTTTTCAGCTATTTCTCTAGCCTTGATAGCTGCTTCTTTTGCTGTGGGAGAAGTCACTAAATATCCTTCAATATATACATATTCTGAATCAGCAATCGCTGATGATACTAATTCTTGTGTAGAAAATTTTTCAGTAATTCCCAAAAATGTATTCATGGTGCGATCTGCATCGGGAGTTACTAACACCAAACATTTACCTGTAATTCCTGATTGGCGGTCGCCATTTTTTAAATTGGTATCTACCTGAGAGTTGTGTAAATCTTCGATGTAAAAGTCTCCAAATTCATCATTAGCCACTTTACAGGAATAAAAAGCTTTTCCTCCTAGTTGACTAATTGCCACCATTGTGTTAGCGGCTGACCCTCCACAACTCTTATGGCAATGAAGATTTTTGAGATTTTCCAAAATATGATTTTGACTATCTTCATCTAGGAGTGTCATTACACCTTTATCAATCTTTAACTCTTGTAGTAACTCTAGAGATACTTCGTATTCTATATCTACTAAAGCATTACCGACACCATAAACATCATATTTCTTGCCCATTGTTATCTCCGAGAATAATTTCTGTCTGACTCGAACAAAACTGATAATAACAGATAGGCAATAGATAAGAGTGGCTTGTTAAGAAGGCAGAAGGCAGAAGGCAGGCAGGAGGCACAGTTGGAATCCCCATAAATAAATTTAGTCCGCCAGGGATTGTAAATCCCTGTCTCATAGCTAAAGTCCTCTGAAGAGGACTTCATAGCGCAAAAATTTTCAGTCTACTTCAGTAGACTTGAGCAATTAGTCAGGGATTTACAATCCCTGGCGGGTGAACAACACCCAATCAGTACGCTATATTTGGCTTAAGTTGACACCAATGAGCAATGCTGTGCCCCTACAGGATGGTATATTTACGAGCGCAGGATAATTAATCAAAGCCTAAAACAACCTCTGCATCGTTAATTCAGATCGCGATGCATTTGTACAGTGCGTAAGTCCTATCACCATCTAAATCTTATGAATTTCAACATTACTTGTAATATTAACCTGACAAGCTAACCGTGCATGAGGATAATTAGCTGCTAATGTCTCTAACATTTCCTGTTCTTCAGGTTGAGGTGGAGAAATATTACCAATAACCTCAACCAAACAAGTTCCACAAATACCAGTCCGACAACCAAACAAAACAGGTGAATTCTGAATCGTGAGATGTTCAGACAAATTTTGATCACATTCCAGAGTGATAGGGACAAAATCGCTTCCTGGAAAGGATATTGTACAGAATTCAGCCATAATACAAAACAATTTTATCTAAATAAAACTCTCAAATTCGTCTCTACGTTCTGCGTCTCTACATGAGATAAAAAGAAAGTCTCTTGGTGTTAAAAACTTTTAAAAGCATTCTTTTGAGTCGCCAAATATCGAGAAATTGAATTAGTAGCCATCAGTGACATATCCCGATTACGTTGCCAAAGATAATCGAGCTTTTCAACATACACCTGATAAGATTTCATCGCCTCCTGATGAGTTGAAAAACTGCGCTGTAATCCTTCCGATTCCTGCGTAAAACAACGCCGCATCATTTCTTTAGCATCTTTGTCACTCATCTCAAAAATGCGCGATCGCAACACCCGATAAATCTTGCCATACAGCGCCGGCTCGTACCAGAAAATCCCGTTAATCGCCGCCGAAAAATGAAAATGATCGCGCTGACATCCCCACAATCCTAAATTAGCAACCAATCGCTCAAAAGCAGTCGGTGGCTTAAGGCAAGTGACAACATCGTGAGATATAATTGTCGAACTATTGAAGTGAAAACTTTCATCCATGAAGTGATAATATGAGACTTTAGCAGGAATTGGAGCAGCTTCAGGATGAGAATGTTTTTGATAATAATTGCTGAGTTTGTGCTGTACTAACTTGCCGTTTAGTGTCCGCACTCCCCTGACAGTGAAATACTGACAAGCCAAAAAAGTATTATTCGCAGAAATTAGCCCAAAGTATTGAAGTTGAATTTTTTTCCACCAAGTTTTTAGGGCATTGGTGTCAGCATAAACCATCGTTTCTGTAAAGGGGCCGCGCATGGGGTAGGTAAAGATAAGTTCCCCAAATAACGCTTGTTCAACCTGTTTGGCAATTGTGCGGAAGGCGTGAATGTGCGATCGCTCTTGGGCGGATTCTAAATCTAAGGTATCGCAGATTAAGCGAAAATCCTCTTGGGCGTAAAGTCCAGCTGCACTGGTTTGATTGAAAAAAATAGTGGCAATTTCGGCAGAAACAATTTGTGAGTAGTAAGCTACCCAGTAAAGTTGGTTCAAAATTATACGCTGATGTTGGGTAGACTGTTCCCATAAGGGTGTGCCATATAGCAGAGAAAATTCCTCTGGGTTCCAATACTCGTTTTGGCAATCCTCATAGCGAAAATTGGTAACTGCTTCATCCATTAAAGCAGTATGATCTTGCTGTTTGTTGCGAGTGTGGTTAATTTGTAATTTGCGATGAATATTTTTTTCCATATCCGTTTTTATTTCACGCAGAGATAAGATTAATATTTATTACACACATTGATGGGCGGGGAGTGGTTCAAAGGCTCCGCGTTCTTCTAAATTTTGCAGGATAGACTGGGCTGATTTTCCCCCCATGAGCGATCGCAATATTTGTAATCGCGTACCGCTGTGAGTCTCTGTATCTAGTTCTTCTAAAACTTGGATTTTTTGCGATCGCGTCAGATGTCCTTTTACTTGTTCGATTGCTGCAAGTAAGCTTTGTGGCCCCACCTGTACCATAAACAAAAACTGTGCCAATACATCAAGAATTGTTGTTTCACTGAATGTTGAAACAGTAATTTGATTAAACAAGGTGGTTCCCGTGGCGTGATGGCGGGATTCAGATTGTAAAAAACTGGAAAAAAGTTCTGCTAAAACTGGATAGCGACATTCCTTTGCTAAACGCCGATAATGGCTTAAACCCCATCCTTCTAAAACCACTTGCAGCACAAACAACAAAACTGTTTTATCTGCACTTTCAACCACTTCTGATAGTAAGCGCAAAAACGGATCGTCCGTGCTAGTTACTTTCATTTCTGGTAAAAAATGGCTAATTTGGTGAAGGTGGGTAGCTTCATCAGCCGTAAACAATGCATAAAGCATTCGTTCTTCAACTGTTTCTGCTAACAGTACCATTTTTGCCATGTAGCCAACACCTGCTTTCTCAATGAAATATGATTCTTCTAACAGACTGTGGTTGGCAAGTTCCAAAATAGCAGATTGTTCATTAATATTAGATTGTTGAAAAATTTTGACTTGATGTAAATTGAAAAATTCAGCATCCCAATAATTTAATTGTGGGTAATTAGCAAAATTATTCTGATTGGGTAATGCTGCTGTCAATATTCGTCGCAAACGGTCATCAGAATCTCTATGCGGTAGATCAAAACCAACAATATTATATTTTGAATCCATGTTCAGGGCTAGGTATTGATAGGGTTTGAATATCTGGATAATTAACAGTTTCCCAAGTTCCCCAGGTTAAAGCTTTCTGGTGATTAACGTGCTGAATAAATTCCAGAATAGATTGATCTGCTTTAGTAGGAGTCTTTAAATCAAACTGAATTGTCTGAAATACCTGTGTATCCCCTTTAGCGAAGTAATTACCAACCTGCTGAGTTAACCATAACAAACCACGATTTAAAACCCATCCCCAAAATCCCGGACGCTTGGGAGTGACAAGAATTGTTTGCCCTTCAGTTTTGCCACCTTCGATCATTCGCAGTGTAAATATAATGTAGAAGTGCAGGAAATCCGGGCCTAGCGTCACAGTGCCAGTACTGCCATACCAGTAACACATACTATAAGTAACTTCGTTGCGATAAAGAGGACGAATCAGGCGAATTAACCAAGAATCATCCCCTCCCCGTGTAGTGTTGCTGAAGGTAATAGCATTGGGGTTGAGGTTTTGAGAATCAAATACAATCTCTAAGGGCAGATTGTGTACTGTATTGAAGTGGTGAGCATCAATCGCATTAATTAGTAAGACATTGGGATGGCAGTTTTTGACAAACCTAGTCCCCAATATATAATCACAATCTGCCTTTTCTAACTCTGGTACAAAAGGCAGTGAGCTTGGCTTTTCTTCTCCCGCCCAAACCCAAATCATGCCGTATTTTTCTGCCGTATGCCAAGTTTTAACACACACAGGTAGCGGTTTTCCGAGAGAAGGAACATCTACACAAATTCCACGACTGTCATACTTCCAATTATGAAAAAAGCAGCGAATTCCATCACCTTCTACCTTACCTTCTGCTAAATGAGCGCCCATGTGTGGACAATAAGCATCTATAGCTACTACCTGACCACTAACTCCCCGATAAATTGCCAGATTTCTACCCAGCAACGTTATAGCTTTTACCTTGCCAAGCTTTAATTTTTTTGATGAGAATGTCCAATACCATCCCTCTATAAATTGTGTTGGATTATTAAAGTTTAAGTGTAGGTTGGTAGATGGCATAAAAGTTAAACAGGAACACAATCTTGCACAAATTTTAATGATGACTCTGACTTCCACATCCGTTGTCCAGAACGAGTAAGATTGTCATAATTAATTTCAGTTAAACAAACCAATTCATCACCTAACCGATAGCCAGAGTTTTTTTCCTCGAAAAACCGGATATGAGGATTAGTTTGTCGTCCTGATGGAATTTCAATCAACCCTTCCCGTAAAATTTGGGGATGCGGAAACCGGACAATACCACTTGCTTCTTGATATAAGCTACCATAATATTCCTGTGCCAAATTCCCCATTAGATGCTTAACATCGGCAGGTGTTGTGACATCATAACGAGGGTAGAAATCTTGCCAAAAAGTAGGGAGAAAACGATAAGTGCGAAAACCAGAGCAAATTAGCAGCCAGTAAAGTTTATTTTCTGCATAATGTTGACACAGAAAGTTGATGGCGGCAATCCAACTACGTGGTAATGTTGTACTCGACCAAGCACTAGGATCAACGATAGTGTCGCCGGAATACACCACACTAATTTTTTCTCCTAAAAAGGTCTTTTGGCATAACATCAAAGTTGAAAATCCTTTGAGTGTGTTGGATGTTTCATCTCTCAACAACAAAACCCAGTTTTTACGCTCTAGATCAATTTGAAATCCATCCCAGGTTATACCTTGAAAGTGATTTTGCAGCAACGCATACATGGCAGTGCGATCGCTTGGCTGCAAATTTTGAACAGGAATCAGCAAACTCTTCATGATTCGGCAATTACCTAAACTTGATTGGTAAGATGTGTTTATTTAACACTTTATCGACCAACTTAGTAAAATTACGGTGTAGTGTGACAGATTCCAAAATGGTTATTTATACTACAATTCTATATTCACATCTTGCACCTTCTCAATTAGGGTTGATGGAAATTGCCTACTCTACAAAATAATTAAGATGTATTTAGATTGAGAAACAAAACGCAACATTACCAAAGCTTTTATTGGGTTACGCGATCGCTAATCCAACCTACTATTCTACACCCCTATTTTTCGACCATCGAGACGGTTTTAGCTGGTTTACATAGTCCATATATTCACCTAATGGCTGATCAATACTAAGGAGCAACTTTGGATTAAAGCGAATATTGTCGTAAATCTTGCCATCTTCATCTCTAAGCATGTAGTAAGCCAAGCGAGTACAGAATAGCAAAAACTGACTCAGCAAATATCCCACAATACCTTTACGTTTTTCAGTTACATAAATCGGTTGAATTCTCGTTTTTCCAGGTGCAATGGGAGTATAAGCATATATCATAAACAATGGCGGAAAAAGCCTAACATCTTTCATCATTGTTAACAAACCAATGCAACCATGAGCATAACGCATTGAATACTGATATGTAGAACCAATAAATCTTTGACCTAACCTTTCTCGAAATGTAGTTTTAGGGAATTGTCCCCGCATTGTAAAGTCAATTTGTGTCCCTAATTCACTGCGATGTAGAGATAGATCCATTTTGATATCTAAATGATGAATTGTTTTTAAATGTTGAGCATCAATCCCATTCATCATACAAATATGATGATGGCAACTTCTTGCAAATGCAATATCAGCTTGTGCAACAATTTCTTTTCCCTTCAATTCATCAAAATCAGCCACTCCCTCTGGTGCTTTAGCATCTGGATAAATCCAGATAAATCCATACTTTTCCTCTGTTGCATAAGCTTGTAATTTAGCTTGACTAGGAATTTCTGATTGACAGGGAATATTTTGACAAATCCCTGTTTCATCAAATGCCCAATGATGAAATGTACAACGAATCCAATTACCATCAACCTTCCCAATTCCTAAATCTGTCCCCAAATGAGGGCAGTAAGCATCTAAAGCCCGTACTTGCCCATCTTCACCTCTAAAAATGGCAATTTTCTGACCGCATACGTCTATAGATTTTGCTGTTTTTTTAGGGATTTCATGACTAGGACAGGCAATATACCAACCCTTAGCAATTACATTCCAATTATTGAATATTTGCATAATTGTTTGATAGATAATTATTTAATATTTCTTGTCTTTTGCGAATATCATCTTGATATTTACCTATCAAAATTCTAAATAACATTTTACCTAAACAGTAAGAAGCCCGCCAAGAAAAAACAGCATCTTGTAAATCAATATGGCTACGCTCAAATAAAAAATGTCCAGTTAATCCTAGCAATTGAGTTAACGGTAATCCCAAGAGCAACCAAAAGTTTTGCAACTTCCAAGTAGAAAAAAGTAACCCGTAAAAAAAGAATATTCCTAGAATGTGTAGAGTAATGTTAATTGGATGTTGATGTTTAAGAATAAAAATATCCCAATAGTCTGTAAAAGGATGATCTATAATTTGATTATTAATCTGATTTCTCAAACTTTGTTGAGGATTAGAACTCATTTCAAAATTTTACCAAATTTCATCTCGTTGCATCACCAATTTTCCTCAGATATCGTATGGGTTTCTAGCCTTACAAACAATGGATTAAGGCTGCTGTCTTCATCGGTATATACAGTATCTAATTATTTAGTAATTTGCTCCAGTTTATGCGATCGCAAGTTCGCTTGGGTCACTCTAATAATGGCTGGAAGCAGTATTCCCTTCTGCCTTCTGCCTTCTGCCTTTCTTGATAATTTATACTTTAATAGTCATTATCAGCCACACAAATACCTTTACATTTAATACCGTTCGTAGCAGTGCGTTGACAATGAGAACAAAGAATTTTTTCGTTTTCTATTTCTTCATTTATGTTTAAAATAGTGCTTTCCTGTAGCATGTCTTTGTCAGTCTGAAGTTTTACATTCATAAGAAGAATAGAGGAATTTTTCACGGTTTAATATTTCGTCGGGCAGAATCACTTTACCCCTTTTACCGAAGAAAGGCACAGAGGCTTTTAGCGGGGGGTCAACGAAAGAATAAGGGTTTTAACAATCGCTATACCCCCGCGAAAAACTTACGTGTGCAAAGTCAAAATCAATACTTTTGCTTTCACTAGGAAACTTGGGATTGAATTGTCAAGGTTCTGTTATTTAATGGGCGTAACCATAACATACTACTCTTGACTTTTCAAGTCGGCACTAATTCACCAGGACGCAATTTTGACCACTTACCTGTTTCCCGCTTAAAGCTCAGACAACCAACAACATCCCATTCCATTTCAATTACATCATCTTGAGTCCGAATGTTGACATTGATGGAAGGTTCATTTGGATCAAAATCTGGTGTTTCAGTCAAGTGAGGCTGTTGGTGCTGCCCTTCCACGGCATGATAGGTAACACAGCTGTCTACATAGTGGCAATTCACGCAAATACACATAATAGAACCAACTCCAGGGGCCTTTATTGTTAATCTAACTTAAGCCCAACCGTTATTCATGAGTTGCTGGGTTGATTTTTATTACAATGCATAAATCAATTCCTTCTACCCTCGCTCCCGAAAATTGGCCTTTCAGCTTGGAATTCCTGCCACAACCCGCTTACATGGTAGGTGGCGCTGTGCGAGATGCCATCCTTGGCAGAACTCGCGAATATCTGGATCTAGATTTTGTTATACCATCCAAGGCGGTAAAGGTAGCGAGAGCGATCGCTCATCATTACAAAGCTGGTTTTGTCTTGCTTGATGCAAAACGACAAATTGCTCGTGTGGTTTTTCCTCACGCTACAGCTGACTTTGCCCAACAGGAAGGAGATAGTTTAGAAGTTGATTTGCACAGACGGGACTTTACAGTAAATGCGATCGCTTATAATCCCCATACGCAAGAAATTATCGATCCTCTGCAAGGTTATGTAGACTTACAACAGGGCATTTTGCGAATGATATCACCCGCAAACTTAGAAGATGACCCTTTGCGGTTAATGCGAGGTTATCGCCAAGCCGCTCAACTAGGTTTTACTATTGAGCCAGCTACCCAAGCCGCAATTCGTTCTTTGGCATCACATATCAGCAAAGTTGCAGCCGAACGATTTCGGGTAGAAATTGGCTATCTGCTGGCAAATTCTCAGGGTACTCCCTGGATTACAAGTGCTTGGGAAGATGGTTTACTTGTCCCTTTCTTCAAAAATGCCACTCGTGAAAGCTTGATCAAACTAGCAGCAGTTGACAATGCAGCTGCCTTACTCAGCCAAAATTGGCAACAATTAGGGGCACAACTACAAGAGTATGTCCGCGATAGTATCAAAACTACTTGGTTAGGTATTGCCAAACTTGCTTGTCTTGTCAACCCAAATCCAGAATTAGCAGAAATAGAGCTACAGGAACTCACTTATAGTCGTGCCGAAATTCGGGGTGTAACTACTGTTCTGAAACTATTACCGCAGCTTCAAGTAGTGGATATGTCTTTGCGAGAACAATACTTGTTGTTCCATAATGCAGATATTGTATTTCCTGCGATCGCAGTGCTAGGTGTAGCACTTGATAATTTGGTAGAGGCGATGTCTGGTGACAAGCCACTACACACAGCAAAGGGCTACCAAGTCTTAGCACCTTTGATTAACCGCTACCTCAACCCTGATGATCTGGTCGCTCATTCCACTCCACTAGTGAGCGGGAAAGAGTTGATTATAGCATTAGATATTCCAGCTTCACCAATTATCGGTCAACTGCTGACAGAAATAGCCGTAGCACAAGCTGAGGGGAAAGTTTCAACACCAACAGAAGCGATCGCTCTTGCACGTCAGTTACTTGATTGATGCAACATAGGCGATGCCTGTGGTGGGTAAGACTAGTAAATTCTTGTCAGTACATACATCATATATGCTACTATTTGCTTGATATTATGATTACCTTGCGATGTTTTCTCTAAAATTCAGCACAGATGGATAACTCAATGAACTATACACCATCTGGTTCATTTCATACCCTAGTTAGTCACCTGAAGACATATCCGTACATTAGACATCTTGCAAAAGTAACAAATGCCAAGAAGTCGGGGAAAGGTCAAAGGTTAAAAGGTAAGGGGAAATTCCATCCCTTTCCCCTTTACCCCTTCCCTTTCCCCCACTTCTGCAAGAAGTCTATTTATTTAAGCACTTACCATGAAAAAAGACCTCTAGGTTTTCCTGATGGGTGGAGTCTTTATGCCTAGCCTTTTTTAGACAAGATTAACTGCTTATGAATGGACAACCTTTAATTTTGGTTGTAGAACAGAATCTACATGATTTAGAGCTACTTAATTCTCATCTAGGAATATTAAATTTTTCATGCATTTGTACTAAACAAGGAGTGAGAGCTGTGATGTTGGCACAAACTCATCAACCAGATTTAATCATGCTAGATATGATGCTATCTAATTTGAGTGCCAAACAAGTCATAGATCACCTCAAACACGACTCAAAAACTGCTACTATCCCAATCATTGCAGTAACACCTCTAACAACGGCACAAGATGATGACTCCACGATGCTCACAGGATTTGATGATTGCATTACTAAACCATTCGATTTTAATCAATTAGAAGTGGTAATCAATCGCCACATCAGTCAGCTAAATTCTTTACATTTCCCTTGTTGGAATAGATTCGGCATTCCGAACATCAGGTAATTGATTTAAAACCACAATAATCCCAGTACGACCTGTTGCTAAATTTGTATTTGTCATCAGGTCGAGGATAGGCTTACCAATAAGTTCTTCAATCAAACTTTTCAATTCTGATTTAATTATTTTTTCTAAATATAATCGTACTTGTTCAGCTAAACTATCATAACCTCCCTTCAATAGAGTTTGTTCAACTTGGGTAACGGAGTCTTCTAGAGAAATTACAATTTCAGTATCAAAAAAATGGCAAATGATTTGGCTAGGAGGCTTACCTAGCCTATCATGATATAATTTTATGATCCGCTGTGATATTTCTATTTCTAATTGTCCAATATTAGCTTGTACCATTAGTAGCTACGATGTAAGATTTATCGTTGAAGTATCGGCGACGAAGTATACAATATTATAGGAGATTAGCGGGGAATAGTCTGAGAAAATTAATCAATCTTGTATATTAAATTGATATATTAACCTGATGTATTTGCTATGAATTTGTCTCTGAAAAATTCTCCAATTTGATGAAGGTGAAAGTAGTTAATCAATGATTCAGATAATGTTGGAATCACTACATTGTTCATCATTTGCTTATAGTAATCAGCTTATTTTGTGCAAAATAAGCGTAGGCGTAGCCCGCCGCAGGCATCGCCTGCATCCCCCAATCCAGGAATAATATAGCCATGTTCATCCAAATGGTCATCAATGGCAGCGGTATACAGCGGCACATCAGGATGTACATGAAAAAAACGCTCTATACCTTCCGGCGCAGCGAGTAAGCAGACAAACTTAATTCATAAGGGATTAGTTGATTTCAGTCGTTCCACAGCTGCCACAGCTGAATTACCAGTGGCTAACATTGGGTCTACTACTAGCATATCTCGCTGCTCAACATCATGGGGAACTTTGAAATAATACTCAACAGGAATCAGAGTTTTCGGGTCACGGTATAAACCAATATGCCCCACCCGTGCTGATGCCATTAACTCCAACATCCCATCCAAAATTCCCTGTCCTGCCCGCATCACAGAAACTAGCACCAACTTTTTCTCAGGAGCAAGCATTGGCGCACTCATCGGGGCTAGTGGTGTTTTAATCTGTTCATATTTCAGTGGTAAATCCCGTGTGACTTCATAAGCCAACAATAGGCTAATTTATTTAAGGAGAGTACGGAATTTTGTTGTACTAGTACCGCAAGGCGGAATTAAAAATTAAAAATTAAAAATTAAAAATGAAGACATGGGAATGGGTGGTTTATTTCCGCCGTGATGTACTAGTTTCAGCTTTACGCATCAGCGTTAGTTTGTGCTGAATCAATGGATGTTCAATTAGTGTTACTTGATTGTACATATTTTAGGCAAAACTGGTTGAAATAAGAATTTTAGAAATCGTGTTGCATAAGACTTGGACTTACTCTTAATAGATGGTATACCTGTAATAATGAGATTATGGGTTTGGTAATGCACCTTATATTTGACTGCATTTTGGGAATAGATTCTCCAAAACGTGCAGCTTTTAGAGTTGTGTATTACATGGCAAGTGCAAACAGCTTAATCAGAACATGCGCTGGGGGATAGAACCCCACATCGGGCAATCATACTACACCAATAGTCATATATCAGAATATTCTCTCAACTTAGCGATCGCTAAGTTTATGTAGTCTAAAAAGGGCGACGGCTAATCTCGGCTGGAAAAACAAATTGTAAGCTACAAAACCATCTTCAAGAATTAATTAATTCTGTGAAAAAATTATGGCAGCTTTTTTGTATCCAGTCTATACGATAGCCACTTTCGGGTTGGCAATCTGGGGAATTAGTTTATTTCAACAATCACACAGAATTACCACAATTCTGCTGATTGTCGTGCTATCTGGAATGTTCTACGATAATTTGATTGTTTCAGTGGGTAGCCTAATTAATGAGGGCACTTTACTAAAATTACTTAACCGTCTGCGCTTTCTATTCCACAATTTATTTGTGCCATTATTAGTGGTGATCGCTGTCAACCTAGCATATATTGCAGGTGTAGCGTGGGCGAATAATCCAATTGTATACAAAGGTTGCTGGGCGATCGCTATAGGGCTGATTGTACTTGGCTTGGTAACTGACTTTCGACAACTAGAGCTAATACCGACAACTTTTGCTGGCACATTGCGTTACAAACCTAAAAGTTGTAGTGTGCCAGTTTTGACAATTTTCACAGCCTTGCTGGTAGCTGTGATAGGATTCTACATCTGGTGCCAAACACAATGGCTGTGGATGTTTATGGGAACGTTGATCATGCTTTTTGGAAATGTTTTGCCAAAGAGTATTTTTGGCCCTCTGATTGGTTCAGCGGTTGATTGCGTATTTATTCTGGCTATGTTGACAACGGAGTTAATGATGCCAAGCTAATTCGTAGTTCGTAGTTCGTAACTTCCAGAACGGCACTGAAAACAGTTGCAGCTGCTAACTGCCCGTTTTGAGATTTGCCCAAATCCGATCAATGCGGGTAATGCCCAACCAATGCAACACATCCGGCATTAATTCTTGGAAGCGCATCTTCGACTCCGGCGACACATTCTGTACGGGCAAAGTAGGCATCAGCGCGATCGCCTCCTTCTTAACGCTTCCGGGCATTGTAAACTAAGAATTTCGTCACCTCTCCTAAAGCGCGGCCTTCTTTGCTGCAATAGACAATTATACCGACACCGCCTTCCTGCGCGGTTTGGACGCACACTTCAATGCCATGTGCCAAATAGGGGCGACAAGTACAGATATCTGAGCCAAACACATCAGAACCGTTGCATTCATCATGAACCCGCACAGCTACCGGTTTGTTGGGATCAGCGATCGCAGCCAAATCACCGATAATATACACCGTCACGCCCCCAATTGGCGGCAAAAATACCTCCAAATCCGATCGCGTCACCAACTCTGGAAACATCCCGCCAGTTTGTTCAAATAAGGCGCGACGCAACTCTGATTCGGCAATGCCAAAACGCTTGGCAATTCCTGGTAAATACCAAACAGGTTCAACTGCGGCTTTGGTGACAACCAAATCACCACCTGGTTTCATAATCTTGCCATCTACCTGCAAACGACCTTTGTTTATGGCAATATGCCTGGAAACGTCGTTTTGCTTTGGCATAGTCATTATTTTTTAGGGATGTTTTTATCAGCTATTACTCACTAGGGATCTGTCAACTACCTCTAGTAAGTTTTTCTTTTTATGACTCTAAATGTCTAGTGTGGTATTAGTCGTATTGCTGAATCCCATAAATAACACAGAAAATTCATAATTAGCAATTAATCAGGTCAAATTTAAAGATGACTTTAAAAATGAATTAATAGATATATTTTGTGAGAAAGTTAATACAAAGGTATATTCACTGATCTCAAATTCATGGATTCTTTATCTATCAATTCCTTACTTGAAGAGTTGAAAAACCCCGATGCCACAGTCCGGGACAAGGCAACCAGAAAAATCTGGCGGATCTGGTTTCAGCAAAAGGGAATCTATGGGCTGGAAATAATTGACCGCAGTCAAAAGTTACTGGATGCAGGTGAAATTGCTGAAGCCGAAACAGCACTGACAGCACTTATAAAAGATCAGCCAGATTTTGCCGAAGCTTGGAATCGCCGCGCTTTCCTGTATTACAGCATTGGTGATTACCAAAAATCTCTGGCAGATTGTCAGATGGTTGTGCAGATAAATCCAATACATTTTGGGGCACTTCACGGTATGGGCTTATGCTATGCGGCACTAGGACAGTATGGACAAGCCATCCGAGCTTTTCAACGTGCTTTAGAAATTCAGCCCTATTCGCTAGTGAATCAAAAATTGATTCTAGAATGTACATTTAGATTCAGCTACAACGGCAGATAGGAGAGAGCATCATACTGTTTTATGAATCTGTCATCACCCTCATCAAGAGCAATTCATCGCCTTAATCACCGCAATTTTATTCAATACAGTTCTATCTGGATTGGTAGCAGCATTCTTGCTGCTTGTACTAACAGCAACCAACCGTCAACTAGCAATTCTCAGTTGAATAAAGTTACCTTTGGTACAACCTGGATAGCACAAGTAGAACACGGCGGATTTTCCCAGGCGATTACCACTGGTATTTACAAAGACTACGGTTTAGATGTAACCATCAAAATGGGTGGGCCGCAGGTTCCTAGTGGTACTCAATTGTTGATGAGGGATGCGGTAGATTTCTTTATGGGTTATGGCATGGATGCCGTAAATGCCATAGCACAAGATATTCCCAAAATCACAGTCGCAGCAATTTTCCAGAAAGACCCTTGGCGTCTCATTGCACATCCCAACCCAGCAATTAAAACCCTTTGCTATTGAAAAGCAGGGCGGTTTTCAACCAACGGTATTTTTATTAGCAGATTATGATTATCAACCGTATGCAAATACTATTGAAACAAAAAAAGAACTAGTAGACAAAAATCCCAAATTAGTGCAGCGCTTTGTTGATGCGTCAATTAAAGATTGGTATATTTATTTACGAGGATTCCTCCTGCCCATCGCATAGCATCAGCAACATTGCAACTATTTTATGCTTAAAAAAGAAAATTTACCTTTGACACCGTTTGGTTCCATCTTGAGTTGTGCAACGTAAAACTCTTTTTGAATTACATCACCTACTGGTGTAAAAGTAATTTCCCCAAGAGGAGTTTGAAACTTTTTTGTTAGTAACTCCTTATTCAATTCTGCACGCAATTGTGGCAATTTCAATTTATTAATGTTGCTTTTTTTATCTAAAGATTGAAGTGCTTCTACATATACCTGTAAAGCAGTAAAAGCTTGAGCACTTACTTGGGGTGGTTCTCTCTGATATTGTTCAAGGTAGGCTTTGCGAAATGCAGTGTTAATTTCACTGGCATATATAGGACTATAAGCTTGAGCCACAATCACGCCATCACAAAGCGCTCTGCACACAGAAAATATATGGGATGTGTTAAAACCATTGCCACCAACAATTATTCCTTTATAACCAAGTTCTCGTAATTGTTTAACTAAATTACCTCCATCTACAGCTAACCCGGATATAATCACTAAATCTGGTTTTAAATTAATAGCATCGCTGGCTTGAGCTTGAAAGTCGGTATCCGTAGTTTGAAACTTTTGGACTGTGACTAAATCCAATCCTAAATTTGTTACTGTTTTCTGAAAGATTTCTGTTTCCGACTTATTGAAAGCATCATTTTGAGCGTAGAATACAGCTACTCTTTTGATTTGAGGATTTTGTTTGAGCGCAGCTTTCACCGAATAAGGAGCGACAACAGCAACAGATGAAGAAACACGAGCTACATAATCACCAATTTCGGGAATACCTTTAGCAGTATTTGATGCTCCAATAACTGGGACTTGATTGCGTTCTGCTAGGGGATTAGCGCTAAAAGCTTGTTGTGATAGGGTAGGGCCAACAATGCCAACAACTTTATCTTTACTAATTAAAGTTTGAAAAGCATTAATGGCTCCAACTTCATCGCCACCAGTATCTTGATAGACTAATTTAATTGGTCTACCATTGATGCCTCCTTTGTTATTAAAATATTTCTCAGCAATTTTTACTCCATCAGTTCCTTCTTGACCAAGTAATGCTACATTGCTTGTTTGTGCAAAGGCGATACCAATAGGAATAGCATTAGCTACACCTGTTGGATTATTTGCATCATTACTGCCACTTCTAGCACAAGCTACCAGCAGCATAGAACATGTAAATAGTAAAGCAGTTTGATGTATGAGCACTTTTTTCATAGATGCGTGACCATGATGTTTGTTACGATTAGGATAATACTGGATTGTAGTTTATTACATCCAATAGTAATATCGCTGTAATTTCATATTTAAATTTAAACTTATATGCTGTTTCTCCGTCGCACTCAATCACAAAAAACACCAAATAACTTTTTTTGCTGACGTTTGGACATCAATTATAGTTGGGATGACAGCATTAGTCTTATGGGATATATTTGTGCGGATAACATATATAATTGCTTATATTTTTCCAGCCATTTATTAGTATTTAAAACTTTAATTACTGATTAAAATGAGCTTTTTCATCACTATTAATTACACTGCAAATCACAGTCTTTGCTTTTCTTACTGCGGCTATTTCTGGTTTACTTATGGCGCATTTTGTTCACCCAAAGTAAATGGATTGAACGCAGGTTATTTGTATCGGCTCAATAAGTCGGGGTAGCGAATAAAAGTAAAAAGACTTGCTAACATCCAATTTATTGAGAGTTAACTAGATTGTTCTAACGCAGGGATTCTATTTGAATGCAAACGCTTGACTATAAAGGTTGAGGATTAATAGAAAATTTTGAGCGAATAATAGTGTCCAATTCGGGGATTTTATCAGAGAGAGAAATCCGGTCATGTATATATTCAAAGAAGCTGATTCCCAATTTACGAGTAGTGGCAACAAGAGACATAAAAATGTCCCATGCCTTAGTACCCTCACTCGTTTGAGTGGCGTAACTAATTTTTCGTCGCTGCACCATAGTCCTAGCAGCTAATTCCGCCGGATTATTATGTAAAGGTAAGTTTGGATACTCTAAGACCAGCAGTAGTTCAGACTCTTTAGCTGCCGTTAATTTTTTTCGCTCATCTAATTGTTTATATCCAGTTTCAGTACCGAATAGCTGACAGAATTTAGTCTTTAATTCCTGTTTGGTTTTTTGGGGAAGGGGGAATTTCTGTAAGCGACTAATTCTCGGTAGTAATCCCAAAATTCCCCTAAAAATTTGTCTAATGTTTGTTGACAAAAACCAACAAATGGACTTAATTTTTTTATAATGTCTGGCTTCATGTACCCAACATAAAGCCAAATTATCTGTAATTAATTTGAATTGGGGTGCATCATCGCAGACCAGAAATTCTACCACTGGTATTTGAGATTGCTGATGATAGAACGAAATTGCAGCAGCTTCCAAAACACGAGTCCGGTATTGAGAACCTAGCTTGCTTAAATACGTATCCAGCAATGAATTAAACTCTAATTCAGTCAAAACTGTTTCTTGCGGCAACAATTTCATTTGATTGTGCCATTTAGTTGGGACATTAAAACTTGTAAGCAACTCGTAAGTCAGCCCATTTAGAACATATTCAAGCTCTTGTCTATTTTGCAAGACCCCAATTACGCTTAGTCGGTCTTTCTTAGCTGTAGTTGAGTAGACTGTGTACCAGGGGTTACAAATTACATTCGTGGTCTGATTTACTCCTTTAACACGGGCACTTGTTTGGTCTATATGCTGCCACGAGCTACTTTCTAACCCAGATGTATAAACTTGATTATATTCAGCTTCAAAATCGCCTAAGTTTTTGATGAGTAGATTTGATAAATAGCCAGCCGACATTGAGATCCCAATATTCTCTAAAAACTCTAGCAACTTACCTTGGGTCATATTACCGCCGTAATATAAGCTAATTACTAGAGCTTTTATTCCCAGATCAAATTCTCCATCGTAACCAGGTGGCAAAGATGCTAAATACGTTTTTTCCAACACTAGGCGAGTAATATTTTTCTTTCCCGGGAATAATACGTTATCAGTTAACAGTGAAATATCTTGAATGATTACCTCTTCATAGCCTTTGAACTGTGCATCAGGCGGTAGCTCACTCGCCGGATAATCCAGAATGCATGTCCTGTCTACTTTTATGCTCTGATTTTTGCTACTTTTCGTATGTTTTTTTGGAGTGTGTCGTTCTTTTTCGGATGAATGATTGCTCTTGAACCCTTTCGACTGATTGCTCTTGATTTCTGGTTTCCCCTGTTCGCCTTTCAGACGATTGTTTTCGTCCCGTAGTTTTTGGTTTTCTTCACGTAATTCTTTTATCTCTGATTGTTGCTGCTCTATGACGTTTAGCAGAACAGTTAATGTCTGGCGCAAGGATTCGTCTGCAAACTTTGAGGGGTCGATGGTTTGCAACAATGCCTCTACTTGTTTTTCTGGAGATTGCTTTTGCGCCATGTCATATATTCTACGACCCTATGTGCATCTCTCTACTTTGTTATTTTTTCTACTACCCCGATTTATTGAGCGGATACGGTTATTTCCCTATGCAGTCATTTTACAAACAACTCCCATATTTGCGATCGCACCCTTAATAATTCTCTGGCTAAAAAATAACACCTTCGCCGCCTTGGTAGTTTGTGCCTGGATTGTCACCTTTTTCCCCATCGTATCTAACACTACACTAGGACTCAACAGCCTTGACGGAATCTGCTCAACCTATTTCAACTTTAGTGCCCTATCTGACTTTATATTAAGTAAGTGGCATGAATAGTGCTGTGAAACATGAGAATTAAGATTTTACAACCCAGAGGAGCGCAGAGAATAAACTCCTCAGCGAACCTTGACGTTCCTCTGCGTAAAAAAAGGATATAAGCTATGACAATAAAATTGGATGCCCTGATTAATTCTCTAGAAGGGATAGAAACCATCACCGATTCCGCCCAAGTCGCAAAATTATCCCAGGATTACCACACCTTTAGTCCAGTGCTAGTGCCGAAACTAGAGGGAAAAGTGGGGGATATCGTAGTGCGTCCCGCCAATGAAGCAGAGGTTTTAAAAGTTGCAGCCGCCTGCGCGAAACACCGTGTACCTGTAACTGTGCGGGGTGCGGGAACTGGGAATTATGGGCAATGTGTACCGTTGCATGGTGGCGTAATTTTAGACATGACGCGGATGCAAGAGATTCCTTGGGTAAAACCGGGGGTGGCGCGGGTAGAAGTTGGGGTGAAGTTGGCAACTTTGGATAAAAAAACCAGAGAAATCGGCTGGGAAATCCGTATGGCCCCTTCCACGTACCGCACAGCGACAATTGGCGGGTTTATTGCTGGGGGAAGTGGGGGCATTGGCTCGATCCAATATGGATTACTAGGCGATCGCGGTAATATCTTAGCATTGCGAGTAATAACTGTAGAAGATGAACCCCGTGCGATCGAATTACGCGGCGACGATGTGCAAAAGGTTAATCATGCTTGGGGAATTAACGGCATCATCACCGAAGTAGAAATCCCCTTAGCACCAGCTTATCCTTGGGCAGAAGTCATTGTGACATTTGACGAGTTTATGACAGCAGCAAAGTTTGGTCAGGCTCTTGGTAATGCTGATGGCATGATTAAAAAGTTGATTTCTGTCTTTGCATCCCAAATTCCCCAATATTTTCATGCCCTACAACAGTACATTCCTGAAGGGACTCACCCAGTATTTTTGATAATTTCCGAACCGAGTTTGGAATTTTTACCAGGTTTGGTGCAGCAATATGGTGGCAAAATCACATATAAAAAACCAGCCGAAGAAGCAGGCAAAGGTATAAATTTAGCAGAATTTACTTGGAACCACACTACCTTACACGCTCGGAGTGTAGATACTGCAATTACCTACTTACAAAGTATGTTTCCTAGCGATGCCTCCGGCGGGCTGCGCCTACGCAGTTTAAAACTAGTAGAGCATATGTATCATCACTTCGGCGATGAAGTCATGATGCATTTGGAATTTTTTCGGGTAAACGGTGCTGTAGTTCCTGGTGCTTTGCAACTTGTGCGCTACACTACCGAAGAACGCCTCAATGAAATTATCCACTATCACGAAGAACAGGGTGTGAGTATTGCCAATCCCCACACGTGTATTATTGAAGAGGGAGGCAGAAAAGTAATTGCTCCTGAGCAATTAAAATTTAAAGAAATAGTTGATCCTTATGGGTTGATGAACCCCGGTAAAAGCAAGGTTCTTCAATTCAAGGTTCAAAATTAACGCCATGTGCAACTTTTACTCAAACCCAACCCCCTTTTATACTAGGGAATAGAAGTGAGGCCAAAATATTAAGTTGCACATCGCGTAAATTAGGAAACTACAGAAACATATATCAGAAATTTCTCTGTATATTTGTGTAACCTCCCTCCAAAAAGCTCGTTGTTGGGCGTTTATAATTTGTGGTTTGATTTTAAGAGCCGTGGTTTGAAGAAGAATTCAGAAGTCAGAATTCAGGAATCAGAATCAGAAAGTGGCGGATTAAGCGCGGAAAGTCGGAGCGACAACTTCCGCCAGAAAGATCAGATTGTGATGTTTTACCATGTATTCATTCCTCAGTCGGATTCCAATTCAATTCTGTTAGCGGTAGCGGGGCGTTTAGCCCATTCTGACTCCTGACTCCTGAATTCTTTTCAGAGAACCCAAAATCCAACATCCCAAAATCGCCCATGATTGAAATTGACGGTTCCTACGGAGAGGGAGGCGGACAAGTTCTCCGCACTTCCTTAAGTCTAGCCGCCATCACTGGCGAACCCATACGAATTACAGGCATTCGCGCTGGACGCAAAAAGCCAGGATTAGCAGCACAACACTTAACAGCCGTTCGGGCTGCGGGTAGAATTTGTAATGCCCAACTACGGGGTGATGCTTTGGGTTCAATGCTGCTAGAATTCATCCCAGGTAGTGCTGTGCAAGCTGGAATTTATACCTTTGATGTTAGTAAAGCACAACAAGGTGGTTCTGCGGGTGCGATCGCTCTAGTTTTACAGACAATTCTTTTACCTTTGGCACTAGCATCTGGTAATTCTCAGGTAACACTCAAGGGTGGAACTCACGTTAACTTTAGTCCCACAGTGACGTACATTGAGCAAGTTTATCTGCCCATACTGCAACGCATGGGAGTAGAAGCCCAAGTCAAGCTAGGCGCTTGGGGTTGGTATCCCCAAGGTGGGGGTGAGGTACAGTTGCAGGTAGATGGTGGTGGTAAACTCGGTGGGATCAACTTGTTGGAACGGGGAGAGTTACAACGGGTGCGAGGACTAGCAGTGGTGACAGAATTGCCTTCCCATATTCCCCAACGGATGGCAAATCGTGCCGAAAATTTGTTACGGGAAGCCAATTTGAAAGTTGCTGTACAGACTTTGCGAGAAAGAGGTGTGGCACCAGGGGCAGGTATTTTCCTAACTGCTGAATATCAGAACAGCTTGACTGGCTTTGGTGGATTTGGGCGATTACGGTTGTCGGCAGAAACAGTTGCAGAGATTGCTTGTCAGCAGCTGCTTGAGTTTCATCACACCGGCGCAGCAGTAGATGAGCATTTAGCAGATCAGTTATTATTACCAGCTGCTTTAGCATCACAGGAAAGTCAGTATCGAGTGGCTGAAGTGAGTAGGCATTTAACGACGAATGCAGCGGTAATTGAACAATTTGGGCTGGCGAAAATCACGGTAGATGAAGCGGAGAAAATCGTGTCCGTGATGTCTTTGAATAGATGAAATGATGAAATTTTTTACTTTCAGTTGACACTCATAAACAATTTTCTCTACAACAGATGTGGTTCACTGTTGTAATTTCCCAACTTATACAACAATACGCTTGGGTTAAGCGCTACTTGTACAAAATCATGGGTTTTTGAGACGCGATAAATCGCTTCTCGGTTGAGTCCAATACAAACCTAACCCCCAGCCCCTTCCCTACAAGGGAAGGGGAGCAAGATTCAAAGCCTCTCTCCTAAAAGGAGAGAGGTCAGAGTGTATTGCATCCACGCGAGAACCGCTATAAATCGCCGTCTCTACAAGTATTTTAGTTTTACCTGAACTGTCTTGACTTATACAACTTTCCCCAACTTAGTTGTTACCAATTTATATATAAAATACCACTTTTTTTGGTATAAAATTTATACTTTACACTGAATCTTATCTATATTAATATAATTAAATAATTCTGTAACTCTTTATATAACAAGAGTGTTAGATATCTTTTGTCTACTGCAATCATCACTACAAAGATGTATTGCTAACAACATAAGAATATAATTTATAATGACCACTCTTCAATTACTCTTCCTCATTACAATTTTCTTTATAACAAGTGTAATAAGTGTCATTACAGGAAGCACTTCTTTAATTACTGTCCCCATAATGTTGCAATTGAGTATTGAACCGCGTATTGCTCTTGCCACTAATATGTTGGCATTAACTTTTATGAGTGTTGGCGGTACATTGCCTTTTATTGGGAAAAAAGCAATTGACCATAGTCGCTTGCCAATAATGATTTCTCTAACACTTTTAGGCTCAATTATCGGTGCATTATTTGTTTTAGTTGTACCTTCAAAATCGATGCCTCTGATTATCTCAGTTTTGATGATTGTGGTTGCCGTGTTTTCAATCACTAATCGGAATGCTGGAATTGTTTCAAGAATAGGGAAACCATCAAAAATAGCAGAAGTTGGTGGATATGTGGCTACTTTTGTGCTTGGTGTTTATGGTGGTTTCTTTAGTGGTGGCTATGTCACCATGCTCACAGCAGCTTATGTCAGTCTATTTCAGATGACATTTGTGCAAGCAGTAGCAAACACAAAGTTTATCAACATCTTTTCTTCGCTGATTGCCACGATTATTTTCTTTACACAGGGAATAGTTGATTACAAACTAGGTATTATTCTGAGTATTACTATGTTCGTTGGTGGAATCGTCGGATCGCGAGTTGCTCTCAGACTCAGCAACATTTGGTTGCGGCGTATATTTCTCACTACAGTAATCGTCCTTGCACTAAAGACGTTACTTGATTTTGTTGCACTGCGTTAAGCGAAACCGATGTCTATGAAGGGCTACACCTACACTACAACAAACAAACTATCCTCAAAAATTAGCTATTCCCTAGCAAGTTGCTTGATATACCAGGTAGCTGATTGTGATGACAATTTGATAGTTGAAAATAAAAGCATTTGTAATTCCTCACATAACTGGTAGAATCACCATATTCTTGATAAAGAATCTGAGGTTTTTTGATATTTGCGACTGGATACATGAAATCATCCAGTATTATAAACAGTATATAACTGTATTCCCATCGATTATTTGTAGATTTAGTGGAGGAAATGGAATGAGTTTGTGGCAACGCCAACTGAAAAGATTAGAAGCGATCGCTGAACATATAACCTATAGGTTCAGACTAAATTCGCTCAAAGGCTTTGTATCACTCTTTTTGGTAGGTACTTTATTGAGTGTGGCACTTGCCGCCTGCTCTGGTGAGACTGGGAATAATTCTTCTACAGAAGCCCCCGCTGCTAGTCCTGTGGCTGCAAGTAAGCCAAATGTTGAAGTAACCCTAGTTTCTTTTGCTGTCACCAAAGCGGCTCACGAAGCGATTATTCCTAAGTTTGTAGAACAGTGGAAGAAAGATCATAACCAAACTGTCACCTTCAAACAAAGCTATGCCGGTTCTGGTACTCAAACTCGCGCCGTTATCGATGGCTTGGAAGCAGATGTTGTCCACCTAGCACTAGCTGGAGACACCCAAAAGATTGAGAAGGCTGGATTGATTCAGCCAGGATGGGAGAAAGAAGTTCCCAACAATGGCATTGTCTCCAAATCAGTTGCAGCACTAGTGACTCGTTCAGGCAATCCTAAAGGCATCAAGAACTGGCCAGATTTAGCCAAAGATGGTGTGAGATTGATTACTGCTAATCCCAAAACGTCAGGCGTTGCTAGGTGGAATTTCTTAGCACTATGGGATTCTGTGATTAAAACAGGTGGCGATGAGGCTAAAGCTACTGAATTTGTGACTAGAGTTTACCAAAATGTACCAATCTTGCCTAAAGATGCACGGGAAGCTACTGATACATTCGCCAAGCAAGGACAGGGAGATGTCTTAATCAACTACGAAAACGAAGTTCTTTTGGCACTGCAAAATGGCGAAAAGGTTGATTATGTCGTTCCCGACGTGAATATATCCATTGACAATCCGATCGCTGTGGTAGATACAAACGTTGACAAGCATGGCAACCGTGAAGTCGCTGAAGGTTTTGTCAAATTCCTTTACACTCCAGAAGCACAGCAAGAGTTTGTCAGATTAGGATTCCGTCCCGCTAATGAAGAAGTGGCTCAAAGTAAAGAAGCTACAGATAAATTTCCCAAGGTGAAAACTTTGGGTACCGTTGCAGACTTGGGCGGTTGGGAAGCAATTGATCAGAAGTTCTTTGCTGATGGGGGTGTATTTGACAAGATTCAAGCCCAAAAGAAAAGGTAACTAAAATAATTCGTAATTCGTAATTCGTAATTCTTAATGGCGCTCTTTAGGAGACGCTACACGAATGGTTAGAAGTAAGCTATGTAATTCGTAGAGTGTGCATAAAGACTATAGGAATTACGAATTAACAATTACGAATACTGACCTAACCAGACTCATAATACAGAGCAAGTAAATTTATTTATGAGTACTGCTAATTTTGAATTTTGAATTTTGAATTTTGAATTCGGAGCAAAGCGAAGTGACGACTGTATCTCCTTCTTTGGAAGTTGAACCCAAAAAACCGTTTTGGAAGAAATTGGCGCGGGTTCCTTGGACTTGGCGAATCACCATTGGATACTTGACGGTGATGTTGTTTATCCCCATAATTGCCATGTTCTTGAAAGCAGGTACAGAACCTCCATCTAGATTTTGGGCGATCGCAACCAGTGATATCGCACTATCTACCTATAATGTCACTTTTGTTACAGCAATATTTGCTGCCTTCCTGAATGGCATTTTTGGAACTCTGATTGCTTGGGTTCTGGTTCGTTACGACTTTCCCTTCAAACGCGTGATCGATGCCACAGTCGATTTACCATTTGCACTACCAACATCGGTAGCAGGGTTAACACTGGCAACAGTTTACAGTAATAACGGCTGGATAGGTTCACTACTAGCACCTTTAGGAATTCAGCAGATATCTTTCAGCCGGACGGGAGTAGCAGTGGCAATGATATTTATCTCACTACCTTTTATTGTGAGAACTGTGCAACCCGTACTTCAGGAAATGGAACATGAAATTGAAGAAGCCGCCTGGTGTTTAGGTGCTTCTCAATGGCAGACCTTTTGGAAAGTGATTTTGCCACCTTTATTTCCGACAATTTTAACTGGTGTTGCCTTGGGTTTCTCTCGTGCCGTTGGGGAGTATGGTTCGACTGTGATTATCTCTTCCAATACGCCATTCCAAGATTTAATCGCACCTGTACTGATTTTCCAACGGTTAGAGCAGTATGACTATTCTGGTGCAACAGTAATTGGCATAGTTTTACTATCAATTTCGTTGGTACTGCTATTGGCAATTAATTTCTTACAAGCATGGGCAAGGCGATATGACAGTAGATAAGCCAAGTTTTCACTCATCTGCATCTGATACAGATACAGTCAAGCCACAAGAGCAGAAGAGTTGGGTGCCAACACTTTTAATTGGGATAGCGATCGCCTATTTAGCCCTAGTTCAATATATCCCTGCAATCAACGTTTTTTTCCAGGCCTTCAGCAAAGGAGTTGGGCCATTTCTATCCAACCTGACACGAGCAGATTTTCTCAATGCAGTTTGGCTGACATTTTTACTGGCTGCGATTTCCCTGCCTTTAAATACAGTATTTGGGCTATGTGCAGCTTGGGCGATCGCTCGTCATAAATTCCCAGGACGCGCCATAATTTTGAGCATTATTGACCTGCCCTTTTCGATTTCACCCGTAGTCGCAGGATTGATGATTGTACTACTTTATGGACGACAAGGGTGGTTTGGGCCTTGGCTGCAAGCCAATGATATCAGGATTATCTTTGCCTTTCCAGGTATGTTGTTGGCTACAGCGTTTGTGAGTATGCCCTTTGTGGCGCGGGAAGTAATTCCTGTTTTAGAAGAATTTGGTAAGGATCAAGAAGAAGCTGCTAGAACTTTAGGTGCAAAAGATTGGCAAATATTTTTGCGTGTTACCCTGCCTAGTATTCGCTGGGGCTTGCTCTACGGTTTAATTTTGACCAATGCCAGAGCAATGGGTGAATTCGGGGCAGTTTCAGTGGTATCTGGCAACATTGCTGACCAAACCCAGACTTTACCACTATTTGTAGAAGATGCTTACAAACAATATGAAACTGAAGCTGCTTTCTCGGCGGCTGTACTGTTAGCTTTGCTAGCAGTCGTAACCCTAGTGCTGAAAGAGATTCTGGAACGGAAAACCCGCATAAAAGATGTTGAATAGAAAAATCAAGGAATTATAGTTATCCTTTGAATAGGATACAAACAAATCATGGGATATGGTGCAATCTACCTAGTACCTATCAGGAAATTACCATTAGGGTTAAGGGTAGTTCTGTACCAATCCCGATCAGGGATTAGAATAACTCAGATATGGCTACTGACAATACACTTACCAATAAACGGATTCGACTAAGAATTCCTAAGGATTATCACCAGGAACCTGTTATTTCTCGCCTGGTGTCTGACTATGGACTGACTGTGAATATCACGGCAGCGATTTTGGGAGCCAATGCTGTCGGTGATGGTTGGTTTGACCTTGAATTAAAAGGAACAGATGCACAAATTGAGAGTGGGTTAACCTATCTTCACGATTTGGAATTGGAAGTCTGGGATGATACTAAATTGACTGATTGGTAATATTCATAGCTTGCAACACAGGGAAAGGGCTTTTTAGAGGATAGTAAATAACGCTAAGAGTGTCGGGTACTAATTGCAAACACTGTGGTGAAGTGTCCAAGACGTGAGTCAGCATATTTTTGATGATGGAGGGAGAAGCAACTACTAATCCGGTTGTGGGACGGCTTAAATCTATTTCATTTGATTGCACTACGGCACGTTTAGATAACAGGTTTTGCTGCCAGATGGCGGGAAAATCTTGGCGCAGTACTTGAAGTTGCACGGCTGTTGGATGATATTTCAGCAGTTGCTCGGCGTTTTGTTGGGAACTATCCAAATCACTGCTGAGACTAAAATCTATTGGTACTGTCTGAAGGTGTTCAGCTAGTTGATGAATTAAATGTGGCGCTGTACCTGTGGCTGGGACTACAAGTAGACGCAGACCTTGTTTGCCGTTTTTCAGCTTGGGGATGACTTCACTGAGATGGGTGGTAATATTCATTGCCTCCAGTTGCCCTTGCTGTTCACCGGGTGTAGGAAAATTCAGGATGCTAATACCGCAGTTTGATTGCTGGAGGACATTGTATTGCTGGCATTTCATCGCGATCGCAGTACTAATTAATGCCCGAATTGTGCCACTGTGGCTGACAATTAGAATAGTCTTGCCAACATGGCGCGGTAAAATTTCTTGCCAAAATTGACGGGCGCGATCGTACAAATCTAGTACGGGGAAGCATTGCCCCACAGATGTTGCAACTGCTACGCCACCTCTTCTTAACTCCCTTTCTGGCTGCGGTTCTGCCATCTGAAACTCATGGGGTCGCTCGTTCCAGCAGCGATAATCTGCCGCAAAGTGTTCTTGTACGTATTTGTATGTCAACCCTTGCCATTTGGGGATATCGATTTCTTTGAGATGGGAAGATGTGAAGATTCTCTTTTTCTCTTCTATTTCCATCCCCTCAAGAATCTCAACTGTAGTTTCCTGGACTCGCCGGAGAGGACTTGTATAAATTGCATCTAATTCCGTTCCTCTTAGAGCAATACCAGTTTGGTAAGCATCGCTGCGTCCCTTCTCAGTCAACACTGCATCATCGCAACTTCCTTGATAACGCTTTTGGGCATTGTAAGTACTCTGACCGTGACGCACTAAAATTACGCGGGTTATGGGGATTGGGCATTGGGCATGGGGCATGGGGCATTGAAAAGAGGCAGAGGGGCGGGGAGCAGGGGGCAGAGGGGGAAACTTTTCTCCCTTGCTCCCTGCTCCCTGCTCCCTTGCTTCTTCCCCAGTTCCCAGTCCCCGATCATTTTTCAACTGCATACACATCATCCTCCTGAGAATTTACCGCTGATTTCAATGCATACATTGCGCTGTAATGTCCACCTAAGCGCAGCAATTCTTTATGCGTACCTTGCTCTAAAATCTGTCCGTTTTCGATATAGAGAATTAAATCGGCTTGTTCAACGGCTCTAAGATTATGAGAAACTACGAAGGTAGTGCATTTTTGAGTCAAGCGATCGAGTGCTTCATTAACAGCGTGTTCATTTTCGTTGTCTAAGCCAGTGGTCGGCTCATCCAAAATTACAATCGCAGCTTGACGAATGGCAGCACGAGCGATAGAAATTCTCTGCCGTTGTCCTCCCGAAAGTGTCGCCCCTCTTTCACCCAAAATAGTCTCGTAGCCTTCGGGTAGCGCCATAATAAAATCGTGGGCATTTGCCAGACGCGCAGCTTGTTCAATTGCTTGGTCTGAAGCCCCTAAAAAGCCATAAGCAATATTATCTTTGACACTTGCAGCAAATAAAACGCTCTCTTGTAACACCACACTAATTTGTTGGCGGATAGATTGCACCTTGTATTCGCGCAGGTCATGACCATCAACTAATATTCGCCCTTCTAATGGGTCATAAAGTCGCAACAGCAAACTTACTAAGGTGGATTTTCCGCCACCGGATGGCCCCACTAAGGCGACGCGTTGACCAGGTTGCACCTCAAAGTTGATGTTGTGTAAAATTCTCTTGGTCGGTTCGTAGGCAAAGGTGACATTTTCAAAACGCACACCTCCCAACAAAGGCGGTGCATCCATTGCTCCCCGCGAATCGCGGATTTCGGGTACGGTGTCCAGTACATCTAAAATACGCTCGCCGGAAGCGGTAGCTTTAGCAATTTGCCCGGTGTATTTGGCAAGTTGCCGCATCGGCTTAAAAGCAATCCTGAGATAGTTGACAAATACCAGCAAATCCCCTGGTGTGATTGCCTTTGCCAAGACTAGCTGCACACCCCGCCATAAAACTAAAGCAGTGGCAATGCCTACTAGCAGTTCCACCATGCGTTCTAAACCGGCTGCCAGTTTTTGCGCCTTGGCACTTTCTTTTAAGCTTTGGCGATTATGACCGGAAAAAGTACTCTCCAGCATATTTTGCAGAGAAAGGGCTTGAACAACTTTGATTGCTCCGATGGATTCCGCCGCCGTTGCCGCCATTGCCCCTTCCCGTTGACGTTGCGATCGCACTACTTGCCGAATGCGTTTTGTCAAGCGCGTGGTGAAGAAAATAAATAAGGGAAACACGGCGACGGCAATCAGCGCTAGTTCCCAATGCAGCCAGAACATGACACAAATCATCCCCACTAAGGTGAGGGAATGGGCAATTAGGGGTAATACTGCCATCACCGTCACCTCCCGCAGTCGTTCAATATCAGAGGTAACGCGGGTAATTAAATCGCCGGTTTTGGCTTTGTGGTGAAATGATAAAGATAGATTTTGGAGATGACTGTAAAGGTCAGAACGAATCTCAGTTAACACATTACTAGCAGCCAGTGCCATGCCCACCACACTAAAGTAAGCAGCAGTAGCCCGAAGTAAAGCGATCGCAACTAACCCTAACGTCAAGCCTGTTAATAGGGCAAACGAGCTAAGTCCTGAAAGTAGAGGAATACCCAAAGACTGAGGCTGAAAGCCAGCTACAAGTATGTAGTCAAAAATGAACTTTAGCGGCCAGGGTTCCAGCAGGTGCAAGAAAATCTCAGCCATCAGTGCCACAAAAGACACGATTAGCAGCGCCTTTTGTTTGCTCAACTGGGGCGAAAACCGCTGCAAAATCCTTACAATTCCTGGTAACGCAGCCCTTAGACTTTTAGGATCTCTAGCCGCCATTATTACTTGTCTCCCTTTAGGGATTGATGCAAAAGATAAGGATACAAGGAGATGGGGGGATGAGGGGATTGTTCAGCATGAATACTTCTTATCCTCTTCTGTTGACTTTGAGTATAGCGATCGCTAATGTAGTGATTTAATTTTCTTTCAAGAGCGATCGCTATTTTCTCCAGCCACAGGGGATTTTGCCCAAAGGTGAGACGACTTAGCAACGGCTTCAAAAATCCCTGATGGCGACGATGCCCCATCCGCTTATAGCGCTTCTTGAAATACTTGTCATTCATTGTCAAATTCCACTTTGCAGAAAAGTGTTCTAAACTGGCAATTTCCCAAGCATTACTCCAGCGCAACATAAAGAATGCTAGTTCTGACAATTCAAACTTTAGTCCTGGTACATAAGTAACTACCGAAGCCGGTTCACAGTAAAATGTACCTCTTGCCTCAGCTACTTTTAGACAAAAATCAATGTGTTCTCGCGTACTCAGGAATCCCTCATCTAACAACCCTATTTGCCCAAAAATCTCAGTGCGAACTAACATACAGTGAAACTCGGCAAACTCACATTGTGTACGATGAAGTTGATCCTGCACCTCAGCAACTTTCCGATTTACAAAGTAATGTTTTTCATGCACCCGTCGCTTGACTCCAGTCTCCTGTATCTCCAGAACAATATGAGCTTCACCACCTGCCAAATGTACTGTTTCCCCCAAAGGCTGACCAATGCAAGTTAGCGGACAGACTACAGTCGCTTTCGTATCTTTGGCGCATTCGAGTAAGGAGTTGAGCCAGCCTGGACTGACAATTACATCGTTGTCAACAAATACTAAATACTCGCTATTAACTTGTTGTAAACCCAAGTTGCGGGCTTGGTTGGGTGAAAGGTAGTGTTCTGTGCGGATTAATTGGAATCCTTTTTCTAGGGCTTGTTCTTGGAGGTAGCGCTGGATATGCCGAGGTGAATTGCCATCTATATAAACTAGAGAGAAAGGTAGTTGAGTGTGTTCGTAAATGCTTTCTAGTGATTCGCGGGTGTAACTGAATCGCTCACGCTGGGAAACAATTATAGTGATTTGTGGTTTATTCATGGTTAAAATCTAGAGTTTCTGCGTACTGTACGCCGTTTACCCCACCCTAACCCTCCCCTTGCAAAGGGGAGGGAACAAGATTTTCCGGTTTCCCCCCTTTACAAGGCTACGGTATATACACAAGTCTCAAGTAGTTGATGAATGCGGATTTTACCCCACCCTAACCCTCCCCTTGCAAAGGGGAGGGGACTAGATTTTCTTGTTTCCCCCCTTGGCAAGGGGGGATTAAGGGGGGTAATTCGACTTGTGTGTACACCGTAGCCTTTGCAAGGGGGGATTAAGGGGGGTAAGTGGATGCAACAAAGGTGCAGGTCATTGTTAGGAAGGGACTACACGAAAGATATTTCGCCTAACAAAGCTGCATCAGAGATTCTTAAGACTCGTTCGTAAACATTCATCCAGTTTTGATATTCTACTGATGGGGCAAGCTGTTGAGTTACTTTTGTCTTAGCTTTTGCACCCAACTTTTGCCGTAGTTCTGGTTGAGTTGCCAGATATCGGATTGCAGCAATTAATTCTTCGGTACTGCCGGGGTTGATAAGCAAACCGTCTACACCATCTTCTATGATTTCTGCGATCGCATCTACACGAGTGCCAATTATTGCTCGACTCGCTAGCATCGCTTCCAACAGGGCATTGGGACAACCCTCATTCAGCGAGGGAATCGCAAAAATATCTAAATGTGGTAAATAAGCCAAAGCCTCTTGGCGACTGGTAATTCCAGTGATGCGGAGGCGATGACCAATTTCACTTGGCTGGATTTGTTGCTGCCAATATTCTTGTTCTTTATCAACAAAATCACCTATTAATAAGAGTGTTAAATCTAACTCTTGACCCAACTCGGCACAGGTATCAAGGAGAAATTCAATCCCCTTTTTATCTCGGAATCTCCCCGATGAACCGATAACAATACCTGGTAATTCCTTAACTAAAGATGGGGTGGGGAATTGCTCAAAATCGATAGGTGCGATGGAATTCCAGAAAGCTGATGATTTTAACTTCACACTGGGAGTAATAACACTAGCTCTTTTGAGCAAGTCGCGGCTGACAAATGTCACCCAATCAGAATTCTCTAAAATCCATGCTATCTGAGCATGATTCTTAGGATTAAAAATATGTTTATGCAAGTCGCTACCACGAACACTATTGATTACCGGAACATCATTTTCTCTGGCTAAAAGCGTCGTTACATAACCTGCTTCATTTAGAAAGAAGGCGTGAAACAAGTCAAAGTTATGCTTTTGATGCAGACATTTGAGTTGAAAGTAAACATCGCTAAAAAAATCTTGGATTTCTGTTGTTTGAGTCCGAACGGCTGACTTAATGCGATGTACAAATACACCATCTTGAAGCATTGATGTGCAACTTGCTCGTCTGCGACTTCCATCAGAAACTAGCCGTTGTTTAGAGCGAAAAACGGCAATATGAACTTCATAGCCGCTATCATTTAGCATCTTTGCAATCCGATGCACTGATTCACCAACTCCGCCAATATCAGGTGGATATTCGAGTGTAGTAATACAAATTTTTGTTTTAACCATGATTTGATTTTTCTGTGAATTTATCAAACAGAATTCAGGAGTCAGGAGTCAGAATTCAGAATGAATTCTGTATGACTGGTGGATGAATCACCGGGTTTAATACCCCACCAAATAAATCTATGATTTGATGGTCTTCAAGACGTTCGCGGACTCGCTAAAGCTACGCTATCAGTCGCTGGTCTGAATCCCCGACTGATTAGATTCTGACTCCTGAATTCTGACTCCTGACTCCTTCTCATGCAACTTTTTGCTTAAATGCTAGAGCTTTTAAGACAGTTGCAGTTTTTTCAACTCCATTAGAATCAAAGCTAATTTTATTAGGTTGCTCTTTCAGGTAATGAATAATATTAATAGCTAAGTAATCTGGTTTCAAATCATTAGGATTGATAAACTTGACGATTCCTAAATTGCTTAACTTTTCGGCTCTAATAGTTTGTTCTCGATCCTGGTTGCCTGTAAAGGGAAGAATCATAGCTCGTACACCTGTAGTTAGAACATTCATTGTGGTGTTATAGCCAGACATATTTATCGAGAGGTCTGCTTTTTTCATGTAATTTAGCAAGTAAGGAGTATAGCGTCGAATGTGGATATTCTTACTAAATTTTGCCATTGCTTGCAGTTCCTTAAATTTGGAATCGGGGATAAATGGCCCGGTAAAAACCTGAATATTGTGCGGTAATGATTTCTCTAAGAAAGGGGCTGTGTTCACTACACATTCAAGCAATTCATGACCAAATCTCCCACCGCCTACGCTAACTAAAATCAGGGGTTTTTCTGATTTAATAATTTCTCGATCTTCATCAGTAAGCGCAGGATTTGTCGGTGGTTCTTGTACAACATATCCAGTGTAATATACTTGACATTTGAGGTCATGGACTCTAGAAAAAGTTTCTTCTAGTGGTACTAATTCTGGGTCACCGTGAACCAGCAACGTATCAAAATATTTGTTGATTAATTTACATACTTTCTCTTCGTGTTTTGCTTTTTTCTCTGGTTTAGCAACTACAATATCTCGCAAACTAGAAACGACTTTCGTTGAGCTTCCATTTGATTTTGCTCTTTCTAATAAGGGAATTAATTCAAAAGAAAAGCGTCTTCTCCCAAAGGGAAATAACTCAACTATTAAAATATCAGGCTGGAATTGGTCAAATATTTCTAGAAGTCGATTTTTTCTGATTTCCTTCACTTCCGCGAGATTCAAGGCATCATCTACTACTTGCAGTTCTGTAAATTCTGCGTCAGTTTTAATTGCAGGTAAGTTGATGACTTCGACACCAGCAGGAATTTCAAATCCTTGAATTATTTCACCGCCATTAATAAAACAAATTTGGAAGTCTTGGGTTAAACCGCGCACAATTTCTCGGCTGCGAACTAGATGCCCCATACCTAAAATATGTTGGCAATAGAACATAATACGTTTCATGATACTTTTACCTCTTTCAACAATTTTGGATTTTACATTTTTGATTTTGAATTGTCAAAGAGTTGTTGGTAATTCCTTTGAGTACTCCATCTATTGTTATGAGTTTGCTTAAAACAAACAAAGCAAAAGTTATAAAACCAAAAGAAAAAGTGACTTAGGACTTGTCTACTTTTTAATTAAACAATTTTGGCAATCATCATTAATTCTGGTAATTGTTCCGGGGATTTGTAACAAAATGAACTCACGCTCTTTTTTTTTGCGAGTAAGGCAGAAATGTATTGGCTAATTTTGGGCAATCCATCCATATTAATTGTGGAAAAGGAAATCTGCGGAGTTTGGAGTTGTTGTAACAGCGATCGCAGTAATATATCTGGAGTCAGATCATTTGGATGAATCGCTGCCAAAATCCCCAACTTGGACAAGTGTTCTGCACGGATGCACTGTTCTCGTGATGGTTTAATTCTGGGTACTACTACAGCTGGCTTACCCGCTGAGAGAATCTCGCAAGTTGTGTTGTAGCCTCCCATTGCTACTACGGCATCTGCGGTGGCGATGTAACTCATCAAATCATCGGTAAATTCGCCTATTTGCACTTGGGGATATGCTGCTGCTTTCCGTTGCAGTGAGGCTTGGTGTTCTAAGGGCATTTCTGGGCCACATATAATTAAACTTCGGAATTTATAGGAATCTGGCAACAATACCAAACTCGATAAATATGTGTCAATTAACCTGTAACCATCTTCGCCACCACCCGGCGTAACTAAAATAAATTGTTCTTCTGGACTTAATCGCAACTCGCTGCGGATGAGATTTGGACTTTTACGCCCCAATTCTGTGCGGATGTAACCACAAAACTGTACCTTCTCGGCAACCATTGGCGGTAGTTGATATTCTTGGCGAATGTCGAAAATTTCGGGAGTGCCAACGACAAGCACGCGATCGTAAAATCTATGTATTGCTTCGTTGTTACCGTGCTTTTGCCATTCTGGAATCGTCACATCTCGATGATCCAAAATGTCGCGCAGCAGGAGAATTAGGGAAGTTTCTGTCAACTTTGTTTTTAGATATTCGATAGCCGCTTTTAATTCATTACGGATACCATAAGGCTTTTTGTCTACTAGAAATATATCAGGTTTAAAATTAGCGATCGCAGATAAAATTAACTCTGAGCGCAACTTCACTGTTTCTTCGATTTCTGTCCCTAGATACTTGACAGACATTTCACCAGATGTTCCCCGATTTAAGCAGGGTAGTTTAATATAATCGAGTCTTTTGGGGAGACGAAAGCTGTGCAGCATCGGCGAACCAGAAATCACCAGAATAGAAAGTTCTGGAATCGAATCAAGTAAGTGGGTGCATATTGCCAGCATTCTGCGAATATTACCGAGACCGAAGCCATCGTGGGAATATACCATCAGTCTCATGGTTAAATGTCCCTAAGTTATTCAGTGAATGGATGCCGAACTAATTAAAAGCTTCCCAAGCTTACATGAGTCTTTTATGAAACTTCTATGAGAAAATTCTCATCATTCTTTTGTCAAAATTGAAGAATAATTCTGACTTCTGCATACTTCTTCAATTCCGATTGCGTAATGGCAGTATAAGTCAATTCTGCTGACTTTTCACGTTATGTGGAGAAGTCCACGAAAAACCTAACCCCCTAACCCCCTTCCCGATGCGGGAAGGGGGAAATTCAAAGTCTCTCTCCTTTTAGGAGAGAGATTTAGAGAGAGGTTTTCCAGATGCCGCTGAATTGTCAGGTCAATTCTGGGTTTAGAAATGCGATCGCCCAAATTCCCTAGTTTTTTGTAACAATCGTGTAATAGATTTGACAAAAAAGGCGTAAAAGTTTTAGTTTGGAAGCAGCGTATGTCGTTCATCGACACCACTCGCCCGAACCTTGAAAACCGCATAACTTGGTTGACTGGTGTCGATTGCTTACACAGCAAGGCTTTCAAGCTGTGAAATGCATTGGTTATTGACAATATTTCGGGAGTTATTGACACTAAAAAAGTGGCGTCGATTAGGGGGTCTGAAACCCGCTCCTGGTAAGGTTTCCAGAAGTGAACTCTTTACGATCACATCGCCCCGAAAGGGGATGGAAACTTAATATCATGACCTTTTTCAAGGATATTGCCAGAACTTTACGATCACATCGCCCCGAAAGGGGATGGAAACAAATTACCACCAATCAAAGCAGCAGAAACTAAAAAAGACTTTACGATCACATCGCCCCGAAAGGGGATGGAAACCTTTGATGTTTGCTTAACTGCGTTTGAATTACTTACTTTACGATCACATCGCCCCGAAAGGGGATGGAAACTTTTGAATCTTTGGAGGTGTAAAGGAGTAATGCCCCTTCTTTACGATCACATCGCCCCGAAAGGGGATGGAAACTGGACTGAGGATTGGCGGTCTGAGTTTGCCCTTCGGTCACCTTTACGATCACATCGCCCCGAAAGGGGATGGAAACTTTTGTTCCAACTCTGGAACAAAAATGGCGGGACTTACTTTACGATCACAAAGACGCGATAAATCGCCGTCTCTACAAAAATCAGTCCTTGTAGAGACGGCGATTTATCGCGTCTATTGCTCAACCGAACTTTCCTCGCACTCATTTTCTACGAGATTTGCTTGGGTGGAACGTAATTCTTCTAACGCCAATTCTAAACAGCGATTTTTCTCATCTAACTCCCGCGTCCGTTCGCGCACCTTCTTTTCTAGCACCTGACTGTATACTTCTAACTGTTCATTAGCATCCTTTTGGGCTTTGATGAGTTGCTGAACTTCCTGGATAAGACGATTGAGAGAAGTCGCTAAGATGCCAACTTCATCATTAGTCGTGACGGGTGCTTGTAAATCGAAATTAGATTCTTCTGTAACCTGTTGGGCAATATGAGTGACAGCTTGAATGGGACGGGCAATGGCGCGACTGGTGTAAATTGCTAATAATGTAGCGATCGCAATTGATAGTGACAGGCTACCAACGATAATGTATAAACGTAATTTTTCCGCCGTTTGTAGTTCCAGTTTTGCTTGCTGATACTCCTCGGCTGTAACTTTCACAAGCTTGCTGATGTCATTGAGAAAGTCATCCATCAAAAAAACCGACGAGCCATGCATAAAATTAAACAATTGACTTTGTGCTGTCTTAATCTGGCTCGGTGATAAATTATTGGGATTATTCTCTTTAAAAAAAGCTTCTGTGCGCTGTAAATAAGCACTAAAACCTTGATAATTCTGCAACAACGGGTAAACTGTTTTCTGCCCACTTCCAGAACCATACATGGTGGGCTTGTTAATGGTGTAATTTGCTGTTAATTCAAACCAAACTTGTCGGGCTTCGGCAACATGGTCAAGTAATTGAGTGTAATTTTTGTTCCACAGTTTTGGTCGATCCATGTAGAGAATCAGTTGATGTTGAGTAGTGCGAACAAAAAACACACTCGTTTTGAGTTGAGACGCTTGATATAACTCTTCAAATGCTGCTTCTTCCCGTTTTTGTGCCTTCTGCTTGTAATAATCTGCAATCACAAAACCCATAGTAGTTCCCAGCACGGCGATGCTCACAAGCAGCGCATATCCAATACCGATCTTTTGACCAACCTTCAAATAACTAAACCAATGTCTAGAAACACTTGTGTGTCCAGTGAGGTTATTTGATACTTGCAAGTGGTTATTCGATTGCTTAGAAGTCAGTTTATCGAACTTAATGTGCTGTTTCATACTCAACCACGACTTAGATGGATTTTAATTCGTTCCAGCAAGTCACTGAAGCGAAATGGCTTGGTAATATAGTCATTTGCTCCATTTTTGAATGCGATCGCTCCTTTTTGATCGTCTTTACGAGCTGTGATGATGATAATGGTTAGTGTCTCTCCCTGTCTACGAATTTCTTTTATTACCGTGCAGGCGCTTTCACACAAACAAAAACCAGCACAAATAATTTTTCGGAAAATTCCCGAAAAATAGCCAAAGTCAACAGCCTAGTACCGCAAGGCGGAATTAAAAATTAAAAATTAAAAATGAAGACAGTGTAAGGGTTTTGTTGATTGGGAATGAGTGGTTTATTTTCGCCGTGCTGTACTAGTCTGAATCCCCAATCCCCAATCCCCAGTCCCCAGTCCCCAATCCCCAATCCCCAATCCCCAGCCCCCAGTTTATAGCCAGTAAAGGTATTGTAATAAAAGCGATTCCTGGATAAAACAAAAAGTTTATATGACCTCAGTTTCTCCTCACAAAAAAGCCAGAGCCTTAAAACCTACCAGCCGCCGCCCTGCAAAAGAACTCTGTAGCGAGTGCGGACTATGTGATACATACTATATTCATTATGTCAAGGAAGCCTGCGCTTTTATTAATCAGCAAATAGGTGAACTTGAAGCAGAAACGCATACGCGATCGCGTCATCTCGACAACCCCGATGAACTCTACTTTGGTGTTCACCAAGACATGATGGCGGCGCGGAAACAACAGCCCATCGAAGGCGCACAATGGACGGGTATTGTTAGCAGCATCGCTATTGAAATGCTCAATCGCGGCTTAGTTGAAGGTGTGGTGTGTGTGCAAAACACTAAAGAAGACCGTTTTCAACCCATGCCCGTCATCGCTCGTACCCCAGAAGAAATACTAGCAGCACGGGTAAATAAACCAACACTTTCCCCGAACCTTTCTGTGTTGGAACAGATAGAAAAATCGGGAATGAAGCGGCTGTTGGTAATTGGTGTTGGTTGCCAAATTCAAGCATTACGAGCCGTAGAAAAACAACTTGGTTTAGAAAAGCTGTATGTTTTGGGTACGCCCTGCGTAGACAATGTTAATCGCGCCGGACTGCAAAAATTCTTAGAAACCACCAGCCGATCGCCTGATACAGTTGTCCATTATGAATTCATGCAAGACTTCCGGGTTCACTTCAAACATGAGGATGGCTCATCTGAAACAGTGCCTTTCTTTGGCTTGAAGACTAACAAACTCAAAGATGTCTTTGCCCCATCCTGTATGAGTTGCTTTGATTACGTCAACTCACTAGCCGATTTAGTCGTTGGCTATATGGGCGCACCCTTCGGCTGGCAATGGATTGTAGTCAGAAATGATACTGGTAAGGAAATGCTGGACTTGGTGAAAGACCAGTTAGACACTCAACCAGTGACATCTAAAGGCAACCGGAAAGAAGCTGTACAGCAAAGTATTCCTGCTTACGATAAAGGCGTTACCCTCCCGATGTGGGCAGCAAAACTGATGGGTGTGGTGATCGAAAAAATTGGCCCCAAGGGTTTAGAATATGCGCGGTTTTCCATTGATTCTCACTTTACTCGGAATTATTTGTATGTAAAGCGGAATCATCCAGAGAAATTAGAAGCGCACGTTCCAGAGTTTGCCAAGCGTATTGTGGAGCAATATAAGTTACCAGAGTAATCTTTCGCGTTTGTGTGAGATATATCTAAGCCTGCAAAAGCAGGCTTTTTTGTCTGCTAGTAAATTTAGGAATCTGGATTGATGCAGTTAAGATGCTCACAACCAAAAGCTTGAGTCATCATTGCAGCTAGCTGTTGAGAAACTTGTCCATCAAAGTTGAGTTTGAGCATGATTTGGTCATAGGTTTGTCCCTGCGTTATCTGCTTTGCTATTTGCTCAAACTCTACCCAAGTCAAATCACTCTCAACAAATGCTTTAGCAAGAGTAATTACCAGCTCCTCATAATCATTGTCTTCCAGTTTTGTCATCATTCGGTGTTCAATGTGAAGCGAATCATCGAAACAGTAATACCAGGATTTCGGTTGCTCTTTAACTACCTTTCGGAAAAAATCTTGTTGTTTGGAAAGCTTAACAGCACGATCTGCTTCACTACATACCATTAAAATAGGAGCGGAAACACAGCCTTGAGCCTTTTCTGAAACTTCCCCTGCCAACTGAAGAAATATCCGTAATGCCTTGAGACAAAAACCTTTATAACCAAAATTGCCAGATGCGTCTTTGTTAAACCATTCAAAATAAATTGGTAGGATTTTGATAAGTTGATCTAATAGTGAGTAACGACTAGCTAAATAAGGGGTGAACAATAAAGTGCTGTCAATCTCCTGGGGATGCTCTAAAGCTAACCAAGCAGCTAAAGTTCCACCTGTTGACAATCCACCAATTACAACTTGTTGTCCTAGCGTTTTTGCAATCTGCAACCATTTGAGCAGAAATTGTTGATATATCTGAATATCTGTTGGTAGTGGTGGAGGATTTTGACGACTCCAGTTTCCTGAGCGTCCATGACCAGGTTGTAAAGGAATCAGAACGTTATATCCGTTGTTAAAGAAGGCTTCACCGAGCGGCTCGAACTGGTAAGGGCCTGCTGTAAAACCATGCAAAAACAAAAAAACTTTTGACGTTAAGTAAGGATGAATTAAAAATTTGGAACGACAGGCTTCGTTTTTCAGACCTAACGTGGACTCTAATTGGTGAACTTGCTCCAGGATTTCTGCTGTATTTGTTGGGATGGTAACTTTCATCTATTACTTATTATTCTTGTATGTAATATACTTGACTTTATTAATTAAGTAGTTACTTTGGATCTAGCAGAGGATATATTTTGTAGCGGTTCACAGGATTAAAAGTGTTACCAAGATTCTGAGGTACACATAGATGGTAAATTAAGATGCATGAATGTAGTGTGCCTCGTTTACGGGATTGAAATCCCTAGCTCCGATTGGGAAAAAACTCTCTTTCTGTATCAAAGAACTGGTGGAGAAAATGGGGCAGCGTATAAAACAATCGGAAAGAGAATTAGCGGATAAAGAAGCTGAAAATCAAGAACTGCTAGAAAAAACCAATCGAACATCAATAAACTGAAACTGGAAGCAAGCGATGCAATCGAATCTGTGGTATTAGAAGCGAAAACATACGTGCAAAACTCTCCTGTAGTTGGAGCGTGTTTGTGCCTCACCCGATTAAATATTTCGCTGCCAAAGAGAATCAAAATTTAGGAGTAGTCAAAGCCAAGAAATCTCTAGCCTCCAAGCTAGATTTGTCTCCTTGGGCTATGTCCTCTTGAAAAAATGCAATTACCTTAATCTCTCACTGATGGGGGCGAATCTGGGAATACTAAATGCTAAGGTCTTAAAAATTCAAAAGAATTATGATTAGTAGTGTAGTTACCATTCCCGGCTATCAAGTCAGCGAAGAACTCTACAACGGTTCTAGAACCTTGGTTTATCAAGCAGTTCGAGAGGTTGACGAACAGCCTGTGGTCATTAAACTGCTGAAAAATCCTTACCCTAGTTTCATCGAACTTTTGTCGTTTCGCAATCAGTACACCATAGCTAAAAATCTCAACTTACCTGGAATCATTCAAACCTATAGCTTGGAAACGTACCAGAATGGCTATGCATTGGTAATGGAAGACTTTGGAGGAATTTCCCTAAAGCAATGGGGAACTGTACCAAGTGTCATTGAATTTTTGCTTTTAGCGATCGCCGTGTGCAATATATTAGATATTCTCATTCGTCATCGGATTATTCACAAAGATATTAAACCTGCCAATATTCTGATTAATCCAGAAACTCGTGATATCAAACTCATTGACTTTAGTATTGCATCTCTGCTAACACGAGAAACCCAAACCCTGAAAATTCCCAATGTGTTAGAAGGAACACTCGGCTATTTGTCACCGGAACAAACCGGACGAATGAATCGTTGCATAGACTACCGTACTGATTTCTATTCTCTAGGCGTAACTTTTTACGAGTTACTGACAGGGGAATTACCCTTCCAATCAAACGATCCAATGGAGTTAGTGCATTGCCATATTGCCAAACTTCCACCTCTAGTACATGAAATTAATCCAGAAATTGCACCGATACTCTCAGAAATTGTCAGCAAATTGATGGCGAAAAATGCCGAAGACCGCTATCAGAGTGCATTCGGGCTGAAATATGATTTAGAAACTTGCTTGCATCAACTCCAGCAAACGGGCAAAATTGAAAGTTTCCCCATTGGGCAACGGGATGTTAGCGATCGCTTCATTATCCCCGAAAAACTCTATGGTCGGGAAGAGGAAGTCAAATCTTTGCTAGCAGCATTTGACCGTGTTACTAATCATCAGACGGTTACTGAGCGTAGCCGAAGTACCGAACTGATGTTAGTCGCAGGGTTTTCTGGGATTGGGAAAACAGCGATTATTAACGAAGTTCATAAGCCGATTGCCCAACAAAGAGGCTATTTCATCAAAGGCAAGTTTGACCAATTTAATCGGAATATTCCTTTTTCTGCCTTTGTACAGATGTTTCGAGATTTAATGGGGCAATTGCTCAGTGAAAATGATACTCAATTATCAGCTTGGAAAATCAAAATATTAGCAGCGCTGGGTGATAATGGGCAAGTCATTATTGAGGTAATTCCAGAACTAGAACAAATTATTGATCAACAACTACCTGCACCCAATTTATCTGGAACTGCGGCACAAAATCGATTTAATCTACTATTTCAAAAGTTTATCCAAGTATTCACTACCAAAGAACATCCTTTGGTGATTTTCTTAGATGATTTGCAGTGGGCAGATTCAGCATCTTTAAAGTTAATGCAGTTGCTGATGGATGATTCAGATGGTGGGTATTTATTATTAATTGGAGCTTACCGCGACAATGAGGTTTCTGCTGCTCATCCTTTGATGTTGACACTAGAAGAGATTGCTAAAGCCAAAGTCACAATCAATATGATTACACTAGCACCGTTGAGTGTAACAAGTTTAAATCAACTAGTTGCCGATACCCTCAGTTGTTCGCAACAAGTCGCACAACCACTAACTCAACTGGTGTATCAAAAGACTAAAGGGAATCCATTCTTTAGTACGCAATTTCTCAAAGCACTGCATGAAGATGGACTAATCCAGTTTGATTTTGATCGGGGAATTTGGCAGTGTGATATTCCTCAAGTGAAAGCGTTAGCTCTAACGGATGATGTTGTTGAATTCATGGCATTGCAGTTGCAAAAGTTGCCAACAGCGACCCAGGATGTTTTGAAATTAGCTGCGTGCATTGGTAACGAATTTGACTTAGCAACCTTGGCGATGGCTACGTCCGCCGTTCGCGGAGCGTCTGTCTGCGACACGCTGCGCGAATGCAGAGAAGGCATCGCACGAGGCGCAGTCTCTACAAATATTTCCCAAACCTCAGAAGCCGAAACTGCAACAGCCCTATGGAAAGCTTTACAAGAGGGATTAATCCTACCTCAAACTGAAGTTTATAAGGTATATGCGGGTCAAGAAAGTCAAACAATTGTAGGGCAAAGCTCACAAGCAGTTACTTATAAGTTTTTGCACGATCGCGTCCAACAAGCTGCTTATTCTCTAATACCTGACGATGAGAAACAGACTACTCACTTAAAGCTGGGGCAGCTACTATTAAATAATATTTCCCCAAGCGAGCAACAAGAGAGGATTTTTCAAATTGTTAGTCAATTAAATATGGGGTTGGGATTACTTACTCAACAGACCGAACGCAATCAATTAGCTCAATTAAATCTGATAGCTGGACGGAAAGCCAAGGCTTCTACTGCCTACACTGCTGCGGTTCAGTATTTAACACTAGGAATAGAATTGTTAGCAGCAGATAGGTGGCAAAATCAGTATGCTTTGACGCTAGCGCTGTATGAGGAAGCCGCAGAAGCAGAATACTTAAACACCCACTTTGAACAAGCTATCAGTCTCGCAGACTTGATATTGCAGCAAACCACGCATCTGTTGGATAAAATTAAGACCTATGAGCTAAAAGTTCAAATTTATATTGCCCAAGATCGGCAAGTTCAAGCTATTGAAACAGGGTTAAAAGCACTAGAGCAGTTAAAAATTTCGTTGATATTACCTGATGTAAAGCAGGAGAATTATTTAGAGCGACTACCAGAGTTGACAAGTTTGGCTAGTATTCCAGAGATGGTCAATCCTGAATCTTTGGCTGCACTCCGGTTGCTGAGTAGCATTACTCCTCCTGTTCATCATGTCAAACCGGATATGTTTCCGTCAGTGGCGCTGACAATGCTTCATCTTTGTCTTGAGCAGGGACATTCATCATTGGCTGCTTATGTCTATGGAATTTATGGCTTATTTCTGTGTGCTGTAATCAAAGATGTAGACGCTGCTTATCACTCAGGTCAGATATCTCTAAAGCTTTTAGAGCAATACCATGCCAAAGAATTTAGCTGCAAAATTTATATGCTCTTTGGTGCTTTTATTTGTGCGTGCAAGGAGCATGGTAGAAATACACTCAAATTGTTACGAGAAAGTATGCAGTGTGGACTAGAGGTTGGAGACATGGAAAACGCTAGCTATTCAATAATGGCTGAGTGTACACATTTATTCTTGATTGGAGAACCTCTAAATTATGTTGAGAAAACGCAAGCAAAATATACTGATTTACTTTTAAATTTAAAACAAAAACATTGTGTTGATTATGCCCAGATTTGGAGGCAAATCACTTTAAACTTCCTCGGAGAAACCTCTGATCAATTTCACCTGAGTGGTAGTGATTTTGATGAGACAAAAATGCTACTGCATTTTCATAACACCCATAATCATCAATCACTATTTGCTATCTATGTAGCTAAAACAATTATACTTTATACATTTGAAAGCTATGAACAGGCTGTAACTAATGCAGAGCAAGCCATTGAGTTTGTAGATGGAGCCTTTGGCCCACTACTTGTTGCTGTACATAACTTTTACTACTCTTTGTCTTTACTTGCAAGATATTCTGAGTGCGATAGCGAAGCGCTGCTGCCTTCAGCAGTTCGCAATCAACAGGAACGCTGCTTAAATCAAGTAGCTATCAACCAAAAATTCATGGGCTATTGGGCTGCTCGTGCTACTGTTAATTACCAGCACAAGTATGATTTAGTTGAAGCAGAAACAGCGCGGGTGATGGGAAATACACTCCAAGCAATGGAGTATTACGATCGCGCCATTACAGCAGCTAAAGAAAACGGCTACCTCAATGAAGAAGCACTTAGCAATGAGTTGGCAGCCAAATTTTACCTCAACTTGGGTAAAGAAAAGGTGGCTCAAGCCTACATCCAAGAAGCCTACTATTGCTACGCTCGTTGGGATGCCAAAGCTAAAATTGATGACTTGGAAACACGTTATCCGCAATTACTACAATCTATTCTGCAACAAAAGCAATTCACTCTCCAACCCTTAGAAACCATTGCTATACCTGCCCGCACGATTCATCAACCAACGCAAACATCTAACTCCAGCAGCACTTCTATCTCTGAAGCCTTAGATTTTACCACCGTTCTGAAAGCATCTCAGAGCGTATCTAGCGAGATTCATTTAGACAAATTGCTCATTAACTTACTCAATGCAATTATCACCAATGCTGGAGCCAGTAAATGTGTGCTGATGTTAATGCAGGAGAATGATTTGCAAGTAGAAGCGATCGCTCAACTTGGACAAGAACCCAGCATTGGACTAGCACTGCCAATTGATCGGAGTTTTGATCTTCCTATTAGTCTAATTTACACTGTCAAACGCAGTTTACAATCCCTTGTGATCGCTGATGCTAGAACAGAGATGACTCTGATGAGTGATTTCTATATCACAAAGCACCAGCCCAAGAGCCTACTATGTAATCCCATCGTGCATCAGGGTAAACTACTGGGAATTTTATATCTAGAAAATAACCTGGCTACGGAAGCGTTTACACCAGATCGGTTGGAAATTGTCAAGCTTCTATCATCCCAAGCTGCCATTTCGATCGAAAACGCTAATCTCTACAATACTCTCGAACAGAAAGTTAGCGATCGCACTCAACAACTTTCCGAAGCGCTAGAAGAACTCAAAACGACTCAAGATCAGCTTGTGGAATCCAAGAAAATGGCTGCTTTAGGTAGCTTGGTAGCAGGGGTTGCTCATGAAGTTAATACCCCTGTTGGTACTAGCATCACACTGGTATCAACCCTAATTGATAAAACTACTGCTCTCATCACAACAGTTGAGCAGGGACAGCTAAAACGGGCAGATTTAACCAACTACCTGAACATTGCTAAAGAATGTGGAGACATTATTTTGACAAACCTTAATAGTGCCGCAGAATTGGTGCAAAGTTTCAAACAGGTTGCTGTCGATCAAACCAACCTGGAGCGACGCACTATTAGGGTTAAAGTTTATCTGGAAGAAATGCTTTTTAGTTTGGCACCAAATTTAAGAAAAACACTACATACGGTAACTGTAACTGGTGATGATACTGTAACCATTAGCACTTATCCAGGAGCATTGGCACAAGTTGTCACCAATTTGGTGATGAACTCTCTCATGCACGCATATCAGCCCGAAGAAGCTGGGGAAATGCACCTTCATGTGTTAAGGCAAGCCGATCGAGCGATCATTCAGTACCGTGATGATGGCTGTGGTGTTCCCGAAGAGTATCACAGCCGCATTTTTGAACCCTTTTTTACCACAGCAAGGCATCGCGGTGGAACAGGACTAGGATTGCATATTGTCTACAATCTAGTCACCCAAAAATTGCGGGGAAGAATCAATGTGCAAAGCGAAGTGGGGAAGGGAACTCTATTTATAGTAACCCTTCCACTTGAGCCACAGGTTACTCCATGAACGCCAGAATTAGGGATAATCGAGTATGTCCAGCGAAAATCAAAGGGTTTCCAACTCAGAAACTGATGCTTTTTTTGTCTTTGCAGACAACGATGATACGTTTATCTTTGCAGATGACAATGGCGGACAACCAATCAATGAAGTTGATAGGGGTTCCCAAGCGGTTCCAAACTCTCCACCAACACTTGTAGCACTTTGGAAAATCTTGATTGTGGATGATGATGTATTAGTCCATCGAGCCACAATTCTGGCACTCGAAGATTGCATTTTTGAAAGCAAACCTCTAACGTTTCTCCATGCCCACTCTGCTACAGAAGCAAAGTACTTAATCCAGACACATCCCGATACAGCGTTAATTTTGCTGGATGTCGTTATGGAAACAGATGATGCTGGATTGCAAGTGGTTCAGTATATTCGTACAGAATTGCACAACCACCAAGTACGAATTATTTTACGTACAGGTCAGCCTGGAGAAGCGCCGGAAGCCTCGGTGATTCTGGACTACGATATTAACGACTATCGGCTCAAAACAGAACTGACACGGCAAAAGCTGATTACAGTAGTGATTTCTTCCCTTCGTTCCTACGGTAATATCCTCAAAATAGAGAACAAAAATTCTGAACTAAGCCTCGCTCTACAACATCTTCAACAAACTCAAGCTCAACTAATTCAAGCAGAAAAAATGTCGTCTTTGGGAGAAATGGTTGCAGGCGTTGCTCACGAAATTAACAATCCGACAAACTTCATTTATGGCAACCTGTTTCATACAGAAACTTATGTGCAGTCTCTGTTAAAACTCATCAAAACTTATCAAAAATATTATCCTACTCCAGTGGAGGCGATCCAAACTATAGCAGAGTCTATTGATTTACCATTTTTAATGGAGGATTTACCTAAACTATTCGACTCAATGCGAGCTGGAACTGAGCGTATTAAACATATTGTTGAATCACTGCGTAACTTCTCCCGCTTAGATGAAGCGGGAATTAAACCAGTAGACATTCACTCCGGCATTGAAAGCACTCTGTTAATTTTACAACACCGACTCCAAGCTAATGATAAGCATCCAGAGATCGCGGTGATTAAAGAATATGGTCAACTGCCTTTGGTTAACTGCTATGTCGGTGCCCTCAATCAGGTATTTATGAATATCTTAAGTAATGCAATTGATGCTTTAGAAATGAGAACACTTCCCTACGGGACGCTACGCGTAGCTTGCTTCTCCGAAGGAGTACCACAAGCTACTTCTCTGCGAGAGGTTGCGCCAACGACTGCGGTTCCATCGAGCGAACTTGTACTGAGCGCAGTCGAAGTAGCCGATATGATCAGTAAAAGTCAGTGTATTGCTGGAGACTGGGGAATCACAAGTGAAACATTTTCCCTCCCGACAATTCGCATTCGCACTGAAATTGCTGATGCTGATAGAGTGCTGATTCGCATTGCTGACAATGGTCTAGGCATGAGTGAATCAATACTTAAGAGAATATTTAATCCTTTTTTTACCACCAAGCCTGTGGGCAGTGGTACGGGTTTGGGATTATCGATTAGCTACTCGATTGTAGTCAAACAGCATGGAGGTCATTTAACCTGCTCTTCTGCACCAGGAAAAGGTACAGAGTTTGTCATCGATATTTTTATTTAAAGTCGAGTCCCCTGCGTGGATTTTGGGACAGTATCGAATGGCACTAAGAAAAGGGACAATCGTTGAGGCCGCAGGGGTGCTCTTGAGCAAAGGAGCAGGGGAGAAAGAAGAAGTTTTAGCCCGCATTTCTCACAAGCTTCAGGTGTTTGATGGAGCAAAGTCACCTTGCAAGGTTTGTTTTAACCCAAGATTGAACCTGAATCAACTTCCCACTGATGTTTGAGCAATTCTTGGTAAGTCGCTTCCCTAACTATCATCTGCTTATAGAGCATCAGCAAAAACTCTTGAGCTTGTTCACGGGACATCTGCTGCACTTGATCAGAGAAAGTTCTAAGGCTAAATTCTTGTTCTAAAGATAATTCAATGGGTTGATTCATCGCTTTTATTGCCTACTCTTTTATTTGAGTTTGCTTGTGTAAGCAAATATTGTTTTATATAAATAAATGTTACGATAGCTTTACAAAAATCGAAGGGGTATAAACCGTACCAGCGTAGGTTAGAAATGCAGTATCTGCTGCTGAAAACCTTGATATCACTCCATTGTGGCAACCCAAGTAAAAATCTAAGTTCTAATTTTTCTTACTTTGAGATTTTTCAAAGCATTTTTCGCCTCCCCCTGCTTCCTGCTCCCTGCTCCCCTGCTGTCTTTATGATGATCTCACAAAATCGCATTGCTCCCGCTTTGAACTGGCTCCATGTACAGCCGCGCCCATGCAATCGTGTTTTCTCTTAGTCCAACAACGACAACGCCTCGCATATTGAATTCTGTGCTGTTTATATGTTTTCCTTGCCAATGCCACTCCGACCAACCCATGTCACCAGCGATCGTATGGGCAACTAATTTTGCTTGGAGGTCGGGAACTTGAGCAAAGATACCAGTCCAGTTCTTTCGCACCTGTTCTGCGCCAGTGACGTTTCGCTTCGGGTGTACTGGCTGTTCACCCACAAAGTCATTCGCAAAGCAGTTCACGAACGCATCAATGTCATGAGCATTAATCGCAGCTTCCATCTTAATTAGAACCGAGGGATTGCTTCCTTCAGAAGTAATATTCATCTCCATATCCTTAAATCTCCATTCTTCAGAAGTGTTTTAAGTATCATTGTGCTTTCCTCAGCATTAACCTCGTTGTCTTGATCTCAATTGTGCTGAGTTTCAATGCTTGACTTGTTCCAGATTCTTACAACGATTTGTCAAATTCTTATGGTGAAGAGCGAGTTCGTTTCGGTATCATCCGATTTAGAGATTAATGTTCAGACTTAACTCGCCATGTAACAACAATGATTTCTGCAAATATTTAAGATAACTAATAGCCTCGAAAACGCTAGTAAAATGGCTTCCATCGTCCAGTTTTGACTCTAAGCCTCCCAGATCATCCAAACAATGTTTAATCCAATCACCAACCAGGGTAGAATTATCGCTGAGTTCTGTCTACGATAGATGCGGATCGTCGTCTCATGCCAAAATGGGAAGGTACTGAGGATACAAACGATGTAGGACGCTCCTGCATTGATTAACAAGCTTGTTTGAAGACTCGAAGTCAGGCTCGGGTACTGCCCTACGGCAATGCGATCGCATTTTCATGATGCCAATCTGCTCGGTTCACGCGATAAACTAAGCAGTCATCGCCACCAAATCGTCGAGACTCAACAAATTGGAAACCAAAACGTTCATAAAAGCGGTGAACACGGGTATTGCCAGCAAGTGGATCGACGAGTACAGCCGTCACTTTCGGGTCAGCAAAACATCGAGTAAGTGCAAGCTGCATCATTTGGGTTCCATAACCTTTACCCAAATCAATCTCTTCCCCAATCCAGATATCAATCGCGCGAAGATTCGCCGGAATATCACCCCAGTAGTGACTATCCTCACGTGCTGGATCGATGATCTGTATAAATCCGATGGGGCGATGATCAATTTCAGCAATCAATTGCTCCCTCCATTCGGGGGCACGGTCGAGTTCTACTTCCCAGCCCCAGTCATCGTTAGGATCAGAGTCAACCACATGAGGTTGCTCATCCCAATGTCGCAGCAGATCCAAATCAGCCAAGGTGGCAGGGCGGAGGTTTATCCTCATCGGAGATTGTACGGTATAGTTCATGCTGTTTCTCCTATTTTTTCAGTAATACCGTTTCTTTGTGAAGCTGCATATAATTTCCCCCCTGCCCCTGGGCACCTCTGCCCCTCTGCTTGCCACCACGCAAAGTTTATGTGGCGTCTATTGCCTTGCCCTTGAAAAAAACAACTGTTCACTGTTAACTTTTAGAGAAGCGCGATTTGCCAGGATGGCTGCGGTAATCCTACTTGATGGCAAAGTTAGACGGGTCTTGATCTCTTCGATGCTTAGTGGGAATGGGGGCTGGCTGCCCATCACCCGCAAGGGCTGCGGTTTGTTCCAGGGATTCCCTCAATCGCTTGGCTGCGTAGATAGACATGTCTCGTGGTACATTAATGCGATCGCGCAAATATCGGAGAGCGACATCAGAACCCGATGGAGGTACACAGTCTTCACCTGTCATCATCTGTGTTAAAGCACAACGTAGCGCTTGATCAAATAATTTATCATCTAAGGGGTTGACTCGGATAATATTAATGCGGTGTTCGATAGTTCGTTGAAGAGCTTCCATACGGGAGTTTTCGGGTTCTGGATAAGTAACATCTGGTAGCCCAAACCAAGGGCCGTTATCCACCCGTACTTTATTGAGAAGCATCTGGGTTTCGCCGTTTTCCCAACAGCTCCCCATCTGGGGCGGCAAATCATGTACGTGGGTGTGAAAGTCGCTCTGGGTACCGCAGTAGGTAGTTCGGCTTTCCATTGCGGCAAACCATGAACTCAAATGAGGGTTTTCCTCCCGCAGTGAGTAGCCCTTGTAGTAGTAAAGGCTCGCATTCATTCGTTCAAGATATGGCGTAAAAATGACATCGACGATGCCGAAGCCCGATAGAAAGTAAGGGCTTGGGGTGCGACCCAGAGCCTCCTCTACCCTAGCCACCACGGCCATAAATTGTTCTCGGTTGAATTGTTCTTGTTGAGAGGAACCAGCTTTTGAACACAGCCAAGCGCACCAGGCTCTAAATAAAAGTCGTTCTAATTGACGTAGAGTCAGCACCGTGCGGTCTTCCATGCCTTGGTTCAATGGAGCAAATACCTTTTCCAAAGCGATCAAAATGTCATCGCTTTCCTTAATAATCCGTCCATCTAGCTCGATCGCGGGGAGCATTCCTGATGGTACTTTACGTTTGTACCAACTTTCTTTCTCCCCATAGCAGAACATTGTCACTTTTTCGATGCGGTAGGGGATCTGTTTTTCCTCTAGCCATAACCAAACTTTTTGACAGTAAGGACACCAGGCGTGGTTATCGCGGTACAGCGTTACCCGCACATCAGATTCTGGCTGACCAAACAAGCGCAACCTGGCTCTAGCGTTGGTGAGACCATTAACGGTATCTATTTGATAGTCCGTGAGAGTTTCTAGTTCTTGCCAGCTTAATGGTGCAGTAGTCATAGGGGGAGTTACGTTGGGCAATACTTAGGACAATTCTGTACTCTACAATATTTTCAATTACACCAAGGCTTAATTTAACCGATAGGTTCACCCACTTGAAAAAGATATTGGACAAAGACAAGGGCAGAAGGCAGAAGGCTTTTATGAAAGAAGTATTAATAAAAACTTTAGTTGTGGGTTATTGCCCACTAGTATAAAAAGATTTGTGTCGAGCGGAAAGTGCCACGAAGACATGAAGAGTTAAGGGAAGCAGTTGAAAAAGCAAATAATTTAAACTAGCAACCTAATTCCTAAGATACAATACCCAAAAATCCTCAAGCTGAAATTACGCCAGGGGCTTGAAAGTGCGGCTCAGTTCTACAGCGAGTGAGTCTCCCTGCTTGGCGAGGCTGTTGGCGTTGCTGATGGTGAGCCTTACTGGAATGGATATCTGGGACAGTGGTAGGTTTGGGTTAACTTTAGGAGCGGGTGTACGTCTGTGTTCTGTGATTGGCTTAAAGCGGTGTAGATCGATAAAGCTTTGGTAAAAAGTTCAGTAATTCATACTTCAGATTTCGTCTCCCCAGCTTTTTTAGAGACAGCAATTGCACCAACTGCAAACAATAGACCTAGTAGGGAAGTAGGTTCTGGTACTGATGTAGATGAAGAACTCAGGGTAATCTTGGCAGCAGAATCTTGATAGATGTATGTTCCTGCCCGTCCCACTTCACCCGTCAAGATAATTTCAGAGCTTGAAGTTCTTTCTAAGGTATATCTAGGAGCATCAAAAGCAATGCCAAAATCAACTACTAAATTCCAATTCGACCCAGAATCAAGCTCAAAATCAACATCTGGGGTTAAGTTACCGCCATTAGTAGATCCTGGATTCAAATTCAGGTCTAGATTGTTGACGGATAGCTCCCAATCGCTCAAAGTCCCATCCTCTGAGTAAACCACGAATCCAGAATATTCGCCCTCTTCTGGCAAAGAGTTCGTAAGGAATGGGGTAGTAGCATCGACTAAGGTAAAATCACCTGAAAATTCTTGTCTAGTTAGAATCGCTCCCAGCACGGGAGTAGCATGAAATACGCTTGCAACTACCAAACCAATCACAGCGATGCTAAATTTAGGGAGTCGAACTTGATTCATGGATTGGGTATGCTACTTAAATTTGTTGAAGGTATGCTATCACATCCTTGTCTCGTAGAGAGGAAAAAGGTGTCCTTTCCTCAAGCCCCTAAATTTATTTATGGGGTTCAAAATTATGAATTCCCCGTTCGCGTAGCGTCTCGCAGAGAAGGGGTTGACAGCTTAACTTTCGCTAATCAACTGTAACAAGACTTCCGTTGATATCTTGCCACTGATATCAGCACCTTCCAAGAGGCTGTCTGCCAAATCTCGCTTGTGGTGGTGCAATTGCACAATCTTTTCTTCTATAGTATCCTTTGCTACTAAGCGATAAATTGTCACCGGGCGTTGTTGCCCAATGCGATGGGCGCGGTCTGAGGCTTGATCTTCCACGGCGGGATTCCACCAAGGGTCTGTATGAATCACATAATCAGCCGCAGTTAGATTAAGTCCTGTCCCCCCTGCTTTGAGACTAATCAGAAAGACATCCCCTGAACCAGCTTGGAACGCATCGACCCGTTTTTTGCGCTCTGCCACTGAAGTACTGCCATCTAGATATTGATAATTAATACCTTGCTGTTCGAGGTAATCACGGATGATGTGCAAATGGTCAACAAACTGACTAAACACTAACGCTTTATGGCGATTTTCCAGCAGTTCACCCAGCACCTCACCAAAAAGTTGCAATTTGGAACTGGGTAATTCAGTACCAGGCATCACTAAACTAGGATTACAGCAAGCACGACGCAGTTTCATAATCTCAGCTAAAACCTGCAAATGTTTCTTTCCTGCTTCTGCATCACTTTCGGTAAGTTTAGATATTGCTTGACGGCGCAACGCTTCATAAAACGCCTTTTCCTCTCGACTTAACTCTACATGAAGAAGAATTTCGGTACGAGATGGCAACTCTTCTAGTACTTGATTTTTTGTCCGCCGCAATAGAAATGGTTGAATCAGTTTTTTGAGTTTATTACGTGCAAGTTTATCTTGATATTTTTCAATGGGGGTAGCAAAGCGTTGATTGAAGCTTTCAAATGAACCCAATAACCCAGGATTAATAAAGCGGAACAAATTCCACAACTCACCCAGGTGATTTTCAATGGGAGTCCCAGTAGTCAGCAACTTAAAATTAGATTTTAGGTTCATGGCTGCCTGAGAACGTTTAGTGGTCATATTTTTAATCGCCTGGGCTTCATCTAGCACAATAGTTTGCCACTGTATCTGAGCAAGCATTTGCGCTACTTCTTCCTGCTGTAATAAACCATAGCTGCATACCAACATATCTAAAGGTTGTAAACCATCTAATAATTTTTGGCGGTTAGCACCAGAAAATTGAATAATATTCAGAGTTGGGGCAAACTTCTGTGCTTCACTCACCCAATTCATACATACAGAAGTGGGGGCAATAATTAGGGTTGGCCCTTCATGGGCATTTCTGAGAATGACCGCCAATGCTTGCAAGGTCTTACCGAGTCCCATTTGGTCTGCTAAACAAGCACCCACACCCCAATGTGCTAGCCGCGCCAGCCAACAAAAGCCTTCCATCTGGTAGTCTCGTAGTTCTGCTTGAAGAGTAGATGGCAGTTCCGGCTGGAGGTTTTGCACCTCCTTGAGGCGCTGGATATGTGTTTTCCAGTGTTTATCTGCTTTTACCTTACCTACCTCATCGACAAAATCTTCTAACCCTAATGTTGCTAATGGGTGAAAACGAATACCTTTACTATGTTTTTCCGAAAACATCCGCAATTCGTCGAGGCGTTTGCGAAAAGCTTGAGTTAAAGCCAAAAATTGACCATCACCAAGGGGGATAAATCGGCTGGGGGTTTTCTCTAATAGTTCTAGTAGTTGCTGCATATCTAGCACTAGGTCGTTATTCAATTTCAACTCCCCTGTGGCTGCAAACCAGTCTTGCTGACGTTGAATTGATAAATTAAAGTCTTTCAAGTCGGCATTATGGCTAACACGCAGTTTTTCTCCTTGTGGCCATTCGATGACTACTTTATTTCCCAGTGATTGCAGTTCTAGCAGCAGTTCTAAACAGTCTTCGGGATCGTCTATAATCCATTCACCATCTTGTTCTTCAGTTCGATTCAAGGTGGCGCAGGCGGCTATAGCATCTTTGGCAAGTTGCTTTTCTTCAGACAGATTTCGTCTGGTTTGGAGACGTTTCCCGTCAATCTCGGCAATTACAGTTTCACCACCTGTACCAGGACGGTAGTAGGGGCCACCTTGGGCAAAGGGGCGCGACAAAAGGCTGATTTTCAAGCCGGCATTGGCAGGTAAAAGATGAATATGGGGGAAAGTCTGGGCGGGTACTTCTTCTGCACCTTCTGAACCGCCACCAATGTCAGAATGTACGGTGACGATGCCAGAGACGGCATTTATGGCTGCCAAAACTTGCTTCTCTGCGATCGCAGGTACATTTAATTTATTATCTATACCAATAATCTCCGCAATGCGTCTGTGTTCGGCAGTAATTTCAATGACTTTGATGCGGGTTGGAGTTTCTTTGATATGCAGAATATTTTGTGATTCTGGTAATTTGGGAGAAAATTCCAAGGTGAGACGATCTTGTTTTCCTTTTTTAACCAGTAGTTCCGGTTCTCCCTTGACAATTTCTACACGGATATTAGGTGTATCTTCCCAAAAAACCAACGGGTGTCCAATTAAAGCAGAGATGGCTTTTTCACCGAAGGTATAATCAACTTTGCCGTAATAGCCTTCACTATATACCTCAATACAACTACATACCCGCATATCTTGGGGGGTGATGTAATCAAACTCAGATAATGCACTGCTTAGACGCTTGAGGGCTATGGGGCGACCTTTACTCCATTCGCCTTTGGCATTAACTTTTTGTTCCTTTGGTTGCAAGACACATCTACTGGGATAGAAGGTTATGAACCATGCTAAACGCAGTTCCGATTCTGGTTTTCCTGGTGTTTGTGGTTCTTTTTGAAGATTTGCCAGGGCATTAAGGCACATTTCCCAAGCTTCTTGGGGTCGAATTAAATCTACGATGGTTTGGATATTGCTATCTTCTCGCAGTGCCTCTGCAAGTTGTTTATAGTTACTACTAGGTTTGAGTCGGGATAGGAGTTCTGCGGTTTCCATTGCCAACCAGTGATAACCGGAAGCGAGCGATCGCCGATACAATGGTTCCAATAAATTAGGTAAGCGTTTTTTAGCACTTTCTGCATCCATCCAGTAAAGGCATAGTGAACACAACAATGTTTGTAAGCTATTTTCTTCTTCCACGGAAGAAATATGACCGCTGACTACAAATTGTTTTTGGGTAATATCACCTTGGTGGACTTGCAGTACCATTTTCAGTCTGCCATAAGTGAACCTAAGCCAATGATCTGATTGACGGGACATCAAACTGGTGTACTCTTCTGCTTCTTTGAGGTGTGGCGCTGAACCATCTTTTAAAAGTGCGAGGATAAAAAATAAGCCCCCAATTGTATTGAAATATATTTGGCGTTTGCCTGTAGCCTTTTTGATGGCTTTCAGGGCATCTTTATAATATTTGATGGCTTGTTCATTATCACCCCGCAGAAAACTTAACCAACCCCAAAAGATAGCAGCGTTATTTTGATATTCATTTGATATCCGCTCCAGACTTTCTTGTGCTTCTTGAATACAACCCTGTAACAACAGTTGCTCTGTCAAAATCAGGTGTAGATAATCTGAGCAATGTTTTTCACTGTTAGAGCATTCTTCTTCCAGCAGCATCAACGCATCTTCCGAAGCAGATAATTTTAAGGCTGAATTGAAGAGGATACTTGATATGCCACTTTCATATAATTCTTGTGGTAGGGTCTTAAACCAATCTGCATCAAATGGATTATTGTATATCTGCTCAAAGATATTTTCTATTACTATTTTTTCTTCACTATCAGCGTACTTCTGATAATCTTCAATTTGCTGATTAATAAAACTAAGGTCTTGACGATAAATACCAATGCGGATTTCTCTGATACACTGGCGTAAGCTGTAGAATATCCGAGAATCTCTGTTCCAGTGAGTACGTATTGGTAGCTTCTCCTCTACTGCTGTAACCAGAATTTCAAACTGTCCGGTTTGTACAGCATGGCGAGTAGCTATTTCTGTGAGTAAGGGATGACATTCAGGGCCCGATCTGTTTTCCTGTATTAACAAGCCTGCTTTTAACAATTTATCAATTTGGGGACTGAGGGTTTTAGTACCCCAAGGTTTATTGTTTTCATCTAAAGCACCAGTCTTACTAATACAACTTACAAATGAATTTTTGTCTATCGGTGCATAAATTACCGAAAACAACTGAATAACTTTTTGTACAGAAGGATGTAACTCGAAGTATATATGGGCGAGTTGTGTTTGTAGTTTTGTGGAATTAGGCTCCAAAGTAGTCATATTATTTATTCAGTTCTTTGAATAATTCCATTAATTTACGTTTCCGTCCATGAGCCGCTTCTAGTTGTGAGCGATAAGCAGACCATTCAGCTTTTTTTCCAAGTTGCACATACGCAGCTTTTGCTTTTTTTAGCCAATTAACCGCAGCATCATAGTTTTCTTCTTTCTTCCTTCTGCCTTCTGCCTAAACCAGCCCACTAGTGATCACCAAAAGCTGACAAGAACCTAAATCCTGTTTGAGCGTCAACCAAGTTTCTCCTACATAGTCTTGAATCTTACCATAGTCTCGAAACGCAAGAAGCTCAAGGATGGAAGGGGTTACGCCTGAAGTTGCGGCGTGATGCTAGAGTTTGAAGACGCTTGCCCTCAAAAGTTTGCTCAACTGGTGACAGATGCGCCCCAGTAGAATGAATGGATGGCGTGATTTATTGGGAACAGCGCTAAAAGGTCAGTTCCTCCCAAGCAAAAGGAACTAACTCTTATCCAGCATCCAAGGATTATTAACTATGGGGGCTGTCTTTGAGCCTCACTAAAATTCTAGTCCTACATCAACGTCAGATAACATATCGAGAACTCGTACTTCCAACCCTGCGGTGTCTGTCGCCAGATCCTTGAGCGTCGGGTAATAGACATCTCCAGAAATTAAATATGCGATATCCAGAACCCTTGTAGAGACGTAGCAGTGCTACATCTCTACATTCATTTTCGGAGATGTCTAATGCGAGTACCCTGATTCAGGGTATAGGTTATTACCTTACCTGTAAACAACACCAATTAGACAGCTAGTACCGCAAGGCGGAATTAAAAATTAAAAATTAAAAATTAAAAATTAAAAATTAAAAATGAATACAGCATAAGGGTTTCGTTGATTTGGAATGATTGGTTTATTTCCGCCGTGCTGTACTAGGGTTTGCAAAGGTGATTTGATAAAGAATTTTTAAGAAATTAACATTTTTCAGAAAAGGAAAGACGTAATGCTGAAGTAATCTCCAAATGGCTAGCATCTCTGATCTACTTCATCCATGTCGAAACCTAATTATTTGTTTTTCAATTTTTTGGAGGAGAGGATAATGTTGAAGTTCACCTGTTTCATGATTGTCGGGGCAGTATTGTCGATTAGTGCGCCCGCTGTGGCTGAAAGCCGTGCGGTTAATACTCGTGCGGTTAATATCAGTATTGGCAGTATTGGTGGTTCTTTAGATAATGCCGCTTTGCGAACAATTCGCCAGGTTATCGGGTTTGCAGTCGGCACTAGTACCGTCGATAAATTCATTGTATACAGTCCCAAGGACGGATCTCCTATTCCCATCGAAGGAGGTTTATCTGCTTGTGCTGAAGCTGGCTTCGGGATCAGCAATACAAGATTTAATGCTTTTATCCAAGAATTGCGTTCAATTAATCCTAAAGCAGGGACTTTCTACAATCTAGAACTTACCGCAACCTGCAAACCGAGATAAGAATGTCGTTTGCACTCAAGCGAACCAATATTCGTTTTGTTGTGACATCAATTACTACAGATAAGATGGCTACAGGTAAACTTTATACCCAGAAATATTGTCCTAGAGGTGAGAGGGAAAATTGCTTTAAGGAACAACAACTGGAACTTTTTAGCGATAGAACCAGTACACACATATTTGTGGGCAATCAGTTACGACTGTAGTTTTCTTCTATAGCTTACGCTTTGATAAATGCCTTGCGGTCAAAATGTTTGGCGAAGACAGAACTACAAAATGCCCAAGTCGGAACTAACAAATTCATCAAGTGGCTGTTGCAGTTCTCTTCGCCTTTTTATCGGGAGGTATTGTACTCAATGTTCTTAAGGAAGAATTATCAGAACAGCGAGAAAGCCGCTTTTGGGCGTTTGCATTTGGTACGTTCGGCTATGCAATTCTCTTATTAGCTCTTTAATTATTAACTGTCCCGTCGCTGAACCATATTAGTTAAAAAGCTTAGTAACAATAATGTAAAAATAACTATCACAAAAGATATCCAGTTAAATTCAATACTAAATCCTTTTGTATTATTTATCCAACGGAAAATCCAGAAAGAATTATTACCGATAATAAATGAAGGAACTTCTAATATTTTCAATACTGGTATTAGTAAAAAGCTAGAAATCAGCACCAACGCCAAAGCCATAAAAGCGAGGTTTAACAAAGCTTTTACACCTGAACGCTTACGAGTTTTATCAGTTCTAGCAAAAGGAAGTTCTCGGTAAGTCACACTAGGAGGTGCGTAAATTGCTATGCCTTCTTCTCTATCTTCGACTCGAATTGACTGCGGACAACGTAGCAATTGTACTGCTATCCAGATATCTCCAATTGCACCGCTTGTATTGAATGCAATTACCCAAATTAACCAGCTTGCTTGCGGAAAAATTGCTAGCAGTAACAAACACGCAACATCAAGGACTATCAATGGTGCTAAATCAATGAAGATAAAAGCATTCCGGTGAAACAAGTCACCTGGTGAAGTGGCGTAAGCAAGAGGTAAGAAATACTTAAATTTAAATCCATAACGTGGCGAACCACCAAAGGCAGCAAACGCTATTCCATGCACCAATTCATGAACAATGATGGTGACAAAAGTAATGGCCAGTAAAATCACAAAAGCAAGAATTCCTTGCCAAGCTCCACCTCCAGCACTTTCTACACTAAAAATTACTGCTTGTCCGTGAATTATGCTATAATACAAAGTTGCACCTGCTGCTGCCAATATTAACAGTAAAGAACCTAAAGTAGTCCAAATCAGTGATATTTCTGGAGTTAAGCGAAATACATAAATTGGCTCATTGCGAGTTGCTATATTCATAATTCCTGCTAATTATTAATCCTTGCTTTCCAAATTAATAATATTTAGTGTTTATTTCATCACTCTATAGGTTTATCTAGCTTCAAAATCCTTATTTGAACGCTTCTTGTAGTTGTTCAGATGTCAAAGATTTAATTAAACTTAACGGTAGTGGTTGCTGACTAATTGTATTAACGTAATCTGGACTCAAGTAGGGAAGGTAACTTGATTGTTCGGCAACATACGTTAGTTATTTATTAATCTTATAGAAATGTATAGGAATCATATTTGATTTTTGAACAAAACTCAGTATACCTTTATTCCTTCTTCCCAGCCCCTTACCTCTACGAGTAGGGGAAACGCACCTTATTTACTAATAAAAACTAAGAGAAATTTCAAAATGACATAGATAATTGTAAAAATTGATGGAATGATAAATAAAATAAATGAAGTATTTCTGATAAATATGAATTAGCTTATCTGCATCTGAATAATTATTTATTGATACTAAACGATTCAAGATTTGAGTTTGTAAAAGTATGTTTATTTAGAGGAAAAGTGAAATTTTTCCTAAACGAACCCGTATTGCTTGGCAGCCGACGGCTGCCACAAACTCCCACCCTACAACGATTATCATTCTTATTCAGTTTCATGCCTAATTTTCTGAAAGTACTGTGTGGTGGAGTGTTGGGGAATCCCACTTTGATTATCTATCTTTAATATTTAGATGCGTTCGCCCTATATATTTGTGGCATCTTCCTCTCGAAATTAATTTGTTAAATAGTAAGGATGAAAACCTTATAATTAAGAAGATTTAAGTTGAATCATGACTGCTTAATTTACATGCTCTTGAAATTCGTCAGGAATTCCTATCCCATTATCTTGCAATTAACTGGGTAGCATTTTGGTAAGAAATAAGACTAGCTGTACCCATTAATAAGAAGCTCAAGCCAAAGCCAGAGACAATCCATTTCCTTTCCAGTGACCATTTCATAGAAAAAATCAATTAATGGTTCAGAGTCCATATCTTATCCAAGACCTGACATCAAAGTAAAGATTTTTCCAATATATATTAAGCTTAATTCAAAATTATTTTTCTTACTAACCGATTTCTACCCGATTTTTGCCCTTTCTCTCCACAGCTACTTGTTAAAATAATGTTTAAAATCAACTCTTTATGCATTATGCATCACACTAAATTTTCTCCAAATAAATTTCACTGTTTATTTGGAGAATTTTCATTTTATTTATCTTCTTTATATTTATCTAAATAAAACCGGATTTAATAAGTGAGGAAATCGAATTGCCGTGTCATCATTTAAAACTTTTGAAGATAAACAATCACAAGTTCAGACTTTACCTAGTTTTGAATTTTTGAAAAAAGTCGGTCAGGTAACTGGTGGTACACTCCTATCAATTACTATGCTATCGAGTTCTGTGCTAGCTGGAGGACTAGTGGGTTTATCTATTAGTTTCCGTAATTTGCCAGATGTTAGACAACTACGAAACTTTATACCTTCAGAAACAACTTATATCTATGATATCGCAGTTAACGACTGCCATCTGGGTAGCGAGGGACAACAACCGACAATTATCTAACCACGCAACAGGCGGAGGTATGGTGGCTCCTATCTGGCGTGATTTTATGCGGAAGGCACTTAAGGGTGTACCAGTAGAAAACTTTAAGCCACCTTCTAATTTTCCTCGCCCAAAATCAAATTGAAAGTATTAAAGTTAGGTATTAAGATTCATCCTAGTTTTTTAATTTACAAATATTTTGGCAATGCGGATTTTGGTAGTTGAAGATGATGTCCAGTTAGCAGAGATGCTGATGGAAGCCCTCACAGACCGTCAATATGTGGTAGATATAGCCCAAGATGGAGAGGAAGCATGGGATTGCATTAAAGTATTGGAATATGATTTAGTGGTGCTAGATATTACCTTACCCAAGTTAGATGGTGTAAGTTTTTGTCAACGGTTGCGATCGCCTACATCAAGGCATAGTTTATCGCGCAACATTACAATACCTGTACTTATGTTAACAGCACGCGATACCCTTGGTGACAAAATTACTGGGTTGGATGCTGGGGCAGATGATTATATGGTCAAACCTTTTGAAATGCCAGAGTTAATGGCTCGTGTTCGTGCCCTGTTGCGCCGCAATAGTGCCGCAACATCTTCTTCAGACTTTGGTTGGGGTAATCTGCGTTTAAATTCCAGCACTTATGAAGTTACATACGCTGACCAGCCTTTACATCTAACACCTAAAGAATTTGCTCTTTTAGAACTAATGGTTTCTAGTGGTCGGCGGGTGCTAAGTCGAGCCGGCATTATTGAGCGCATTTGGTCACTTGATGACCCTCCAAGCGAAGAAACTGTTAAGTCTCACATTAAGAGTTTACGGTATAAACTTAAAGACGCAGGTGCTGCCGATGATTTTATTGAGACAGTTCATGGATTGGGTTATCGCTTAAAGCAGCTTTAGGAAAATACCTGACTTCTACCCGATATTTACCTCTTATCTTTACAACTGATTGTTAGACTACAATTACATTACTGAAATTAACCTCTTCTTTTACACTAGAACACTATTATTCTCCAAATCTATTTAATTATTGGTTTGGAGAATTTTAATTTTTATCTAACTAAACTAAAAAATACATAATTACCATATTTTAGATATCTCTATTTTGATAATAGAGATGCCCAAAATCCAAATTTAGATATATGCGATCGCTACATCTAAAGGCGCGATCGCTAAACCTGTGTAATTCGCTTTTCCCATCATCTCAAGGCGCGTTGGCGTAGCCCGCCGCAGGCATCGCCTAAATTCAGAATATTCCAAACAGCGATCGCCTTTTTCCATCATTTTTCCCTAATCAGTTAAGATAATCTTCATCAATCTTCTTTCCTTTTACCCTTCTCCTTGGAATTATGACGCAGGATGAGTTATTGCAACTGATAGATCGCGCCGTGACTGAGGGTTGGCAAGAGTTAGACTTGTCGGGACAGGAGTTGACCCAGTTACCTGTGGAAATTGGTAAGTTGAAGCAGCTTGAGTCTTTGATTTTGGGAAAGAAGGTTGAAGGTTATGAAGAAGTAGGAGGCCGCTATCTCGAAAAGGTTTCAGGCAACAATTTAAAAACGCTTCCACTCGAACTATTGGGTTTGCCTAATTTGCGTAAGTTAGATATTAGTGGCAATCCTTTAGAGACCATTCCCGATGTGGTAACGCAAATACTACATTTAGAGGAACTTATCTTAATTCGAGTAGAGCTAACTGAAATACCTGATGCGATCGCTAATTTAAGCAATCTGACGCAGCTTAACCTCCTTTCCAACCAAATAACTCAGATTCCAGAGGCGATCGCTAATTTAACCAATCTGACAAACCTTGACCTCAGTTACAACAAAATAACCGAGATTCCAGAGGCGATCGCTAATTTAACCAATCTGACTAGGCTTGACCTTCGTAACAACAAAATAACCGAGATTCCAGAGGCGATCACTAAATTAACCAATCTGACTAGGCTTGACCTCACTGGCAACAAAATAACCGAGATTCCAGAGGCGATCGCTAATTTAACCAATCTGACTAGGCTTGACCTCAGTGACAACCCAATAACCCAGATTCCAGAGGCGATCGCTAATTTAACCAATCTGACGCAGCTTCACCTCACTGGCAACAAAATAACCGAGATTCCAGAGGTGATCGCTAATTTAACCAATTTGATAGAGCTTTCCCTCCATAACAACAAAATAACCCAGATTCCAGAGGCGATCGCTAATTTAACCAATCTCAGGGAGCTTTACCTCGGTTCCAACCAAATAACCCAGATTCCAGAGGCGATCGCTAATTTAACCAATCTCAGGGAGCTTTACCTCTTTTCCAACCAAATAACCCAGATTCCAGAGGCGATCGCTAAATTAATCAATCTGAGGACGCTTCACCTCGATGGCAACCAAATAACCCAGATTCCAGAGGCGATCGCTAATTTAACCAATCTCAGGGAGCTTTACCTCGGTTCCAACCAAATAACCCAGATTCCAGAGGTGATCGCTAATTTAACCAATCTGACGCAGCTTGACCTCAGTGACAACCAAATAACCCAGATTCCAGAGGCGATCGCTAATTTAACCAATCTGACGCAGCTTGACCTCAGTGACAACCAAATAACCCAGATTCCAGAGGCGATCGCTAATTTAACCAATCTGACGCAGCTTGACCTCAGTGACAACCAAATAACCCAGATTCCAGAGGCGATCGCTAATTTAACCAATCTGACGCAGCTTGACCTCAGTGACAACCAAATAACCCAGATTCCAGAGGCGATCGAAAGTTTGCTGAAATTGGAAACTCTAGATTTACGGGGAAATCCGCTTCCTATTTCACCAGAGATTTTAGGATCTTTTGATAATGTTGGTTCAGTTGAAGACATTTTCAATTACTTGCGATTACTCCGTAGCGGTGAAGTGCGTCAACTCAAGGAAGCCAAACTCTTGCTCATCGGACAAGGTAGCGTCGGCAAAACATCCCTTATCGAGCGACTAATCCGCAATAAATATGACAAAAATCAACCCCAAACCGACGGACTTAATGTAGAAACTTGGAACGTGCAGGTCAATAGCAAAGACATCCGCCTCAATGTTTGGGACTTTGGCGGACAGGAAATTTATCATGCTACCCATCAGTTTTTTCTGACTAAGCGCAGCCTTTATCTCTTAGTCTGTAATTGTCGCACCAGCGAAGAAGAAAACCGCATCGAATATTGGCTGAAACTAATCGAAAGCTTCGGCGGACAGTCCCCCGTAATTATCGTTGGCAACAAAAAAGACGAACAACCCCTCGACATCAACCGCAAGGCATTACGCGAAAAATATCCCAACATCCAAGACATTATCGAAACCTCATGCCAAAACAATATCGGCATTGATGAACTCCGCGCCGCCATTTTGCAGCAAATCGCCAACCTCAAAGAAGTTTACGACCTTCTACCCCTGACATGGTTTGAAGTTAAACAACAACTCGAATCCATGCCCCAAGACTTCATCAGCTACAACCGCTACATCGGCATCTGCCACGAAAATAAGATTCCCGAAGAACAAAACCAAGATCAACTCATCGATCTCCTCCATCGACTTGGCTTAGTTCTCAACTTCCGCGAACATCCCATCCTTAGAGATACCAACGTTCTCAAACCCAACTGGGTTACAGAAGGCATTTACGCGCTCCTGAGCGATGAAAACCTCAAAACTCAAACCAAAGGCATTTTCACCCCCGCCGATCTCATCCGTATCCTTGACCCAGAACGCTATCCCACCCAGCGTCATGGCTATCTGATTGAACTGATGAAAGAATTCGAGCTTGGCTTTGCACTAGAATGTTACCCACCACAATTTCTGATTGCGGGACTTCTGCCTAAAGACCAACCAGACGAAACAGAACTCCAAGGCGAAACCCTGGAATTTCAATACCATTACAAAGTTCTCCCCGAAAGCATCATTTCCCGCTTCATCGTCAACACCCACGAAAAAATCCATAACCAAATCTATTGGCGCAGTGGCGTAATGCTGCAATATCAAGAAAACAACGAAATCTACAACATCGCTCGCATTAAAGCCGATCCCGAAGACAAAAAAATCTTCATCACCATTAGCAAACGCCAAGAAACTCGCCGCTTATTTCTCGGCATCCTCCGCGATGTCTTCCAAAAAATCCACAAAACCCTCCCCAATCTCGAAATCACCGAATGGGTTCCTGTTCCCGGCCATCGCAATCATCCACCCCTCGATTACCAAGAACTACTCGGACTCGAATCAATGGGCGTTCTTGAATATCCAATTGGTAAACTCAAAATAAACATCAATATCCGTCAACTACTTGATGGGTATGAAGATATAAGAACTCGACAAAGACAACAAATAGACAAAGAAATTATTGAATCATTCCCCATTAAGGAACCAATTATAGGAATCATATTTGATTTCTGAAAATATTTCAGTAGGGTGTGTTATGCCGTAGGCTAACGCACCATCCGAAGATTTTGGTGCGTTACGGAAGCCGTAACACACCCTACATATACTTAGATTTTTTCATAAATCAAATACTAGTCCTATATGTCAGAAAGCATCAGAAACCAAATATTTGTTAGCTACAGTCATCAAGATGCAGAATGGTTAACAGAACTGCAAAAACAACTAAAACCCTATATTCGTGCAGAAAGTTTTATCGTTTGGGATGACACCAAAATCAAACCTGGCGCAAAATGGAAAGCCGAGATTGAAAAAGCATTAGCCACGGCTAAGGTTGCTATCCTGCTAGTCAGCCCTAACTTTATAGCCTCTGATTTCATCGACGAACATGAGCTTCCCCCCTTACTCAACGCAGCCGAACAAGAGGGATTAACTATTTTCTGGATTCCAATTAGTGCAAGCTCATATAGAAAAACTGACATCAAAGAATACCAAGCTGCTCACTCTCCAGATAAACCCCTCGACAGTCTAAGTAAGGCAGAATGTAACCAAGCTTGGGTGAAAATTTGCGAAGAAGTCGAAAAAGCCATGAAATAGAACCTATTTCAACATTGACCAAATTTAACTTAAATATTATAGAAATAGGAAGCAAATTAGGTATAGAACTAAAGCTTCCCCCTGTTAAATAGACTTTTTTAACTCTAGGCGCGATCGCATAGCTTGAAATGATACCCGCCTTTGACTTGATGAAAATTGAACTAGCGATCGCAGACAAAAATAATTAACCCTCCGATACTCGCTCCGACACCGCGATTAGTTAAATTTTAACTATTAGATATTTGATATTCTCAAATGAGATAGAAATTAATTTAGATAGCCTTTTTTTCTTAATAACCGATTTCTCACCGATATTTAACCGATATTTCAACTTCTAAAATGTAACATCTTGGAACGAAAGCATTTTGGGAAGTCTATTTCAGTTTTAAGGAAATTTTTATGCCCCATTTTTCAATAAATATTTCCAATATTGTTATTACCAATAAAGAGTATCGCAAGCTTAGAGCGTATGCAGGATATCATCAAATATCAATTCATGAAGCAATACGGTTATTAATTGATTCTCTTCCAGAATGCTCTCAAAATAATAAAGAATTAAGTAGAAGCCATTCGGTTATGTTTCCTAGAAGGTTTTTACACGTTTCCTTTGATGATAAGTAACTTAATAAATAATTTTTCTCCAAGTTACCTAGCTGTGAATTTTTGTACCGGATACCATAGTTAATTTTGATTATGAATACTCTTCCTACTTTAAATTTAGTTAAATCTTTAGAAAATTCTGCTCCAGAAACGCCAAATTCTCAACCCCCAAATTCTCAACCTATGTATGCGCTAATTTCAGTTCATGGCGACCCGACAGCTGAAATTGGAAAAGAAGGGGCAGGTGGTCAAAATGTCTACGTGCGAGAATTGGGGTTAGCATTAGCAAAACGCGGCTGTCAGGTTGATATGTTTACCCGACGCGAACACCCCAATCAAGAAGAAATTGTGGAATTAGCACCAGGGTGTCGCACTATTCGTCTAAATGCTGGGCCAGCAGAATTCATTTCTAGAAATAATTTATTTGAATACCTACCCGAATTTGTAGAAGCTTGGCTGGATTTTCAACAACGAACAGGGCGCAACTATGCCTTGATTCACACTAACTATTGGCTTTCTGCTTGGGTAGGATTAGAACTTAAATCTCGATTAGGACTACCTCAAGTTCATACCTATCACTCTATAGGTGCAGTCAAATACCGCAATGTGGAGAATCCGCCGCAGATTGCTGCAATTCGTAATTGTGTGGAGAGGGCAATTTTAGAACAAGCAGATTATGTAATATCCACTAGCCCTCAAGAAGCAGAAGATTTACGTCAGTTAATTTCGCAACATGGTCGTATTAAAGTTATTCCCTGTGGAATTAATACTGAACACTTTGGTTCTGTCAGTAAAGAAGTTGCTCGCCAACAGTTGGGAATTGCTCCAGATTCTCAGATAATCTTGTATGTAGGACGTTTTGACCCACGCAAGGGAGTTGAAACCCTAGTCAGAGCTTGCGCCAATTTGTTGCCTTCAGCATTTCAACTCTATCTAGTTGGTGGTTGCCGTGAAGACGGAGCAGACTTCAAAGAACAACAACGCATTGAAACTTTGGTGAACGACCTGGGATTGGAAGCCGTTACAGTTTTCACTGGACGAATTTCTCAAGCGCTGTTACCTGCTTACTATGCCGCAGGGGATATATGCGTTGTACCGAGTTATTACGAACCTTTTGGTTTAGTGGCGATTGAAGCAATGGCAGCCGGAACACCCGTAATTGCTAGTAATGTGGGAGGATTGCAGCATACGGTAGTGCATGGTGAAACCGGATTTTTAGTTCCTCCTCGTGATTCTAAAGCATTGGCGATCGCGATTCATAGTCTATTACAAAACCCAACTCTAAAACAAAGCTATGGCAATGCTGCACAAAATTGGGTTCAGTCTCGTTTTAGCACTCAGGGAGTTGCCACCCAAGTTCACGAACTCTATCAATCTTTGACACTTGATACATTTGTTCAAGAAATTATTCAAACTAAAAAGTTAACTCCAGATTTGGAAAGACAAATCCAAAATTTATTGAAGTCGAAAGTTTTGAAATCAAATGAAATTAAAGCTTTAGAAAAATTGATTGACTCTTTTTCTAATGGCATTGTCCAGTGGGCAACCAGTTAAATGATATCGTTGCCGGTTAAAGACTTATCATTAATACCGCAGTTCTTGCTGGGAGAAGGCTTGCCATGAGCGACTTGCCTTGAGCAGAGTCGAAAGGAGCCGAACGAGAGCAAGAGGAAAGAGGTTTATCAATACTGTACTGTTTTAGTAGAAACAAGCAAATATGAAACTGCTTTTGGTGATTGAATTAGATAATACCTTGGTTGGTAACAATCGAGCTATTGCTGCTTTAAACCAAAGGCTAGAAGCTATACGCAATCAGATTTACTTAGTCTATGTTACTGGTCGCTCTTATGCTTCTAGTCGTCGGGTGATAACAAAAGCATGGCTTTTGAAACCCGATTATTTAATCGTTAGTGCAGGCACTGAAATTTATCAACAGGGCGTGCTTTTAGAAAAAGATTGGGCAAATCAAATTTCAAGAGATTGGAATTGGGATGCAGTTTGGACAATTGCTAGTTACTTTCCAGCACTGATACCTCAACCTGACAGCGAACAAACTCCCTATAAATTAAGCTTTTGCCTAGATATGGATGCGCCACTTGAGGTTATCCATGATTTGCAGGATTTGTTAACTTTTACTGGATTGCAAGTGGAGGTAATTTTCAGCAATGGGCGGGACGTTGATATTATACCCAAGAACAGCAACAAAGGTAAAGCAACTGCATATCTGCAAGAATTGCTGCAAGCGCAATCAGATGCAACCGTTATCTGTGGAGGTTCTGGAAATGACATCAGCTTATTTCAACAGCCATCAGCTGGGATTATCGTTGGTAATGCCCAAACGGAACTTCTGTGGTGGTATTATAAAACACGTTACCCTTGGAACTTTCTAGCTCACTACCCTGGTGCTGCGGGTATTCTTGAAGGATTGATTTATTTTAATATTTTGCCATTTCCTAATAGTTGGAGTGCGATGGGCTACGCCCCACCATAGGCGATGGTGAGTATGTTGCCAAGGCTTGCTGTATCCAGTAAGCCTCCACCAAGATGTGTTTGACAGTCCCAACTTTATCGTCATCTATGTTTGAATAGACATCAAAATCCCTAACTTCATAGTTATCAAAATCTGGATTGCTATAGTTACCAGCAAAGTCTTCGAGTTTATATAAAGCCATCTTCTTTTTCCTCCTAAATTTACCTTTTTAATTGTAAAAATATAAGTTTTTACTCCTTCTTTCTCCAGAAGGATATTTATGTCTAAAAAATCATTACTGTTGAATTAATATTTAATCTAAATCTAAAATATAAAGTGATAAAACGTTTATTTATAATCTGCACAATCTGCTTTTTTGCCTGACCTATCCTTGATTTTCCTAGGTTCTAGCAATTTTACGGACAAAAATCAAGTGTTAATTGAATGAGATATATATTTCAAAAAATCTTTCTTTGGGTAGTAGAGTTCTTGTCTGAAAAAACAAGATGGTTAGCGGTAGGAGGGTAGAATGCGTCAACTCATTATTCAAGTGCCACGGGGAAATGGAAAAGCTGTTATCGATATCGCCAAATCTCATAACGGCACAAATCTGGCTCGATTTGAAGGCAATGCTGAAGAACCGATTGATGTGGTGATTGTTCACGTTTCTAATCGAGAAGTTGGCAAAGTTCTGGACAAGTTGCAAGACTTGCCCAAAGTACAAATCACGCTCATACCAACTGGTGTGATGACTCTGCAACCCCCTGCATCGGAAGCGCCGCAACAAGTTGTAGATGTGGAAGAACGCAGTCCGATTGAGATTTTTCTTTCTGGTTTGCAAAGTGTTGGCTCTTGGCGAGGCTTTCTTGGTTATGCAGCACTGGCAGGCTTTGTAGTCTGGATTGGCTTGTATACTAATACAGCTTACTTGCTAGTGGCGGCAATGCTGATAGCACCCTTTGCAGGCCCGGCAATGAATACAGCGATCGCTACTGCATGGGGCGATCGCAAACTCTTAGGACGGAGTATTCTACGGTATTTTTCTGCATTAACAGTCACAATTGCCACTACTTGGTTACTTAGCCTGATATTACGGCAAGAAATTCCCACCAGTTTAATGTTAGACAGCAGCCAGGTTTCAGCAGTAGCAGTGATTTTACCATTGGCAGCCGGAGCAGCAGGGGCGCTGAACTTGGTGCAGTCAGAACGGAGTAGTTTAGTATCTGGGGCAGCAACAGGAATGTTAGTTGCCGCTTCTTTAGCCCCACCTGCGGGAATCATAGGTATGGCTGGTGCAATTGGCAGATGGGACATGGCAATTTCGGGGCTGTTCTTACTGTTTTTGCAACTATGCGGCATCAACTTTTCAGCATCCCTGTTGTTCCGAGTGTTCGGGCTGTCTGCTCAAGGAACTCGCTATCAGCGTGGTAAAAAACGGGTATTCGGTATTGCCTTAGCGATTACTGTCATCGCATTGGCAGGTTTGCTGACTTGGCAGTTCTCTCATTCTCCCAATTTACAACGCTCTAGCCTTGCCCAACGTGCTAACGCCCAAGTTCAGAAAACTGTAGAGCAAGTTGGTTTAGCAAAATTAGTCGAGTCGAATGTCCGCTTTACACGATCCAATATTGAAGGACAGGATACCCTGCTATCTGTTGTTTATGTGCAGCGTGAACCGGGAGTTACAGCGTCTAGTGAAGAAATTCGCGATCGCCTCACCCAATCAATTCAAACCAATCTATTGAAACAGGACTTAAATGTGACACCTCTAGTTGATGTCAACGTACTAGAAACCCCTGCTAGTAAACAATAAAACCAATTATCTAAAATTACGAATTACGTTAGCGCAGCGTTAGCGAGTCATCGAGCGTCATTACGAATTACGAATTAATACTATGAGTAGTCTGAAGCTTTCAGAAAAACAAGCCCTAGAAAAAGAACGTAATGAAGTTTTGCACCAGTTGGAAGATTGGCTAGAAATTCCCATGCTGGTGCTGGGCTTTGTATGGCTAGCACTATTCATCATCGAGATCATCTGGGGATTAAACTCTTTACTGGAAGCCTTTAGCATCACTATTTGGATTATTTTTATATTAGATTTTCTACTTAAACCGGGGAAATTCAAGAATTATTGCATCAGAATTTAGAGCGTTAACATTAGCAAAAATTACTTAGTGAGGAAACTTCATGAATGCAGAAATATCCACAGCTTGGGATAAGATTCAAAGCATGATTAACGGTTTTATAGCTTTGCTGCCAAACATTTTATTAGGGTTAATTGTCTTCATCTTATTTTTGTTTATTGCTAGCAGAATTAAGGCACTTGTCAAGCGCTTAACTCGCAATCGTCGTTCTGCCCGAAATTTAGGTCTAGTACTAGGAAGGTTAGCGCAGGGATTGACAATTTTGATTGGGTTATTTATCGCCCTTTCCATTGTGATTCCTACATTTCAAGCCGGTGATTTGATACAACTTTTAGGAATTAGTGGTGTTGCAATTGGTTTTGCTTTCCGCGATATTTTGCAAAATTTCTTAGCTGGAATTTTAATTCTGCTAACTGAACCTTTTCAAATTGATGACCAAATTGTTTTTAAAGGCTTTGAGGGAACGGTCGAAAATATTGAGACACGCGCAACAACAATCAGAACTTATGACGGTCGGCGGATTGTCATTCCTAACTCGGAGTTATTTACTAATTCAGTAACTGTAAACACTGCTTTTGATAACCGCCGATTAGAGTACGATGTCGGAATTGGCTACAACGATGACATTGACCGTGCCAAGCAGTTAATGCTAGACGCAATGCTTAGTGTAGATGAGGTTTTAAAAGACCCGGCTCCTGATGTACTAGCAATGGAACTAGCCGAAAGCACTGTCAATATCCGGGTGCGCTGGTGGGTTCATCCACCACGACGGGCAGATAATCTTATTTCGCGGGATAAAGTGATTATTGCAATCAAGAAAAAGCTGGTTGCAAACGGCATTGATTTGCCCTTCCCAACTCAACAAATTTTGTTCCACGACCAGACAGAAGAGACAGATGGAAACCGCTCTCGTCAGCGTGAAGGTTGGCCCGCAGGTAAAGGTGAAGTACCGAAGCCTCGCCGCATCAGCGATTCGCTCAGGTTACTTGCTCAAGCACGCTCCTCAGAAGATAACAACGGTAAAGTAGATTCTCAAACCAACGAACAATGAGAAATGTCAAGATAAGCAAACTGTGGGATCAACTCCACTCAAGTTACTGGTTCATACCGGCGGTTATGGCGGTAGTAGCTACTGCTTTGGCTTTCACAATGCTGAATCTTGACCGTACAGGCAAGGTAGACATTGATTATTGGTGGATTTATACAGGTGGCGCAGATGGAGCGCGATCGCTGTTAGGATCGGTTGCAGGTTCGATGATTAGCGTTGCTGCTACAGCCTTTTCAATTACAATTGTGGCGCTTCAGTTGGCTGCTTCCAATTTCGGGCCGCGACTTCTGCGTAATTTTATGCAGGATACAGGTAATCAAATTGTACTAGGCACATTTATTGGTACGTTCATCTACTGCTTGCTTGTACTGCGGACAATTCATGGAGAAGGAGATGGATACGAACAATATGTGCCACAACTTTCAGTTACAGTCGGCACTTTACTGGCAATTATTAGCATTGGTGTATTAATTTATTTTATCCATCATGCTTCAACCATAATTCAGGCATCTTATGTAATCCAAAATGTTAGCGAGGATTTACATTCAGCAATTAAGCGGTTATTTCCAGAAAGAATTGGGCATGGTGAACCAGAAGATAGCCTTGGAGTTGAAGAAATTCCCATGTCTTTTGAGGAGGAAGCTTTACCAATTCGAGCGAATGGAACTGGTTATTTACAAGCAATTGATGACGAAGAATTGATGGAAATTGCTTGTAAACATAATTTGCTAGTACGCCTTAAGATTAGACCAGGGCAATTTCTAATTCAAGGTAGCGATTTAGCCTTGGTTTTTCCTGGTGAAAAAGTAAATAAAAAACTTACTAAACAAATAAATGATGCTTTTATTTTTGGCAAAGAACGTACAGAACAACAGGATATAGAGTTTCCAATTGATCAATTAGTAGAAATTGCTCTGCGTGCCATTTCCCCTGGAATAAATGATCCATTTACTGCAATTCGCTGTATTGATCGAATTAGCGCAGGGCTGTGCCACTTAGTTCAAAGAAATTTTCCTTCAACCTATCGCTACGATAAAAATAAAAAATTGCGCTTCATTGCCGAAGGAGTAGATTTTAAAGGATTGGTTGATCGTGCTTTTAACCAAATTCGGCAGTATGGAAAGTCGGATGCAGGAGTAACTATTCGTTTGTTAGAAGCTATAGCTGCAATTGCTACTTACACCAATAATTCTAAATATCAAGCAAGTCTGCACCATCATGCTGACATGATTTTACAAGATAGCCGTGAGGGACTCTCACAAGAACAAGACCGGAAAGATGTAGAAGAGAGTTATTATCAGGTCATTAAAAATTTAAATAATGATGACACTAATAAAGATTGGGATTAACCAGAAAAATGACTTTTAAATTAATATTTTTGAGCTAGTAATTATGAAAATTCTGAATTGGAAAGGTTATCAAATTATCGCATGGATAGGACAGGCTGTACTAACAATTTTTGTCATAGCCGCAGCAGTTCAGCAAATTCATGAAAAGAATGGCTTAAATAATAACTTACAAATCCAAGTGCTACGCAACTCACAAAAGTTAACTCGTCCTACCCATAACCAAGAGTGGGAAATTGCCATTTTTACAAACTTACCGCCCATTGACGCTTCGGGAATTTTGGTCGCAGAACTTTATCAAGAACAAATTATAACTATATAGTAATATAAATTATATATGAAATTGAATCCTTATGTCAGAGACTCTTTCTCGAAAAAACACTTCAGAAATCCTTGCTCCCGTTGCAGAGTATTTTAAGGTACTCTCTGAAACCAGTCGCTTACAGATTTTGAGTTGTCTCAGAACCGGGCCGATGAACGTTACCGAAATGGGTGAAGCTACGGGTTTAGGACAAGCCAATCTCTCAAAACATTTAAAGGTGTTGACCCAAGCAGGTTTGGTGTCCCGTCAGCAAAAGGGAGTTAGCGTCTACTATGCGATCAGTGACCCTGTGATTTTTGAATTATGCGAATTAGTTTGCGATCGCATTGGCAACCAAATACAAAAACGGGCTAAAGAATTTGAACAGATCAAAGCTTTTAGCACCCTCTCAAAATAACTATATTCTCAGCTTGACTGAGAAAAAGTTTCTTGGGAGTTTCCCTACTCCCCTTTTTAATTAAAAATTAAAAATTAAAAGTTAAAAATTAAGAAGGATAATAAATAATTTTTAATTAATTAATTAATTTAGGGTACAAGCCCCCACTGATAGCGCCGGCGGCAAGCGAGTCCACGTTAGCGTCGCGTCTTGCAATTTTTAATTAATATTATCCTGTGACGACCATCAGGTTTGAGTACCCGCTAAACCCACCAAGGTTTTTGCCCAGTGCGGGGGTCAATTCCCGTCCAGGGAGAAATTCGGATATACTCCCCTTCCAAGTTAACACTAACAAGCTTGAGGGGAAGAGGTGCTGGCCCCCGTACTACTCTCCCATCGGGATCATAGCGAGAACCGTGACAAGGACATTGAAATTGATTGTCATTGGGATTCCAAGGAAAGGTACAACCCAAATGGGTGCAGTTATCGACAATTCCCCAAGGGTGCAGGGTGTCATCTGACTGTATTGTTAGGTAAGTAGGTTCTGCTCCTAAACCCGCGACTAAAGCACGAGTACCAGGGGGTTCAGCCAAAATCTGGCTAGCAGGAATGAGATTTCCGTTAATATCCTTAGCGAGGATAGAACCATCTTCACCCACTTCTGTGGGGGCAACAAAGAATTTAGCCGCAGGATACAGTAGGCTGCTGGCTGTAGTGGCAACAACTGCACCTGTGATAAAGTTTAGCAATTGTCGCCTCGACATTGAGGGACTTTCTAGAGGAAGACTCTCCGTCATAATTTTATACCTCTTAGTTTCAGCATAGGTGTTGAGTCTGGAGTTTAATGTTTTGATTCAGTAAACGTTATTCACTCTTCTACTATATTACTATTTAGTAATTTAATGAATTAGTTAGTTAAATCTTTCTAAAAGATGACTCTGTTCCTGCTTTCGTTTTCCCGCAAGGGGTACAAGTATGTTCCCGCTATAAGGCAGAAGTACGTTTGCGTAGCGTGTCGTAGACAAGGCAGAAGGTCAATCCCACGTTTAAAAACGTGGGATTGACCTTGGATGCAATGCAAGTTGCGGCACTTTCCGCGACGCTATCGATACAATTCTTTTTTTTAACTTAAAGTGAAAGCCCAGTCTAGATTACAGCCCGCTTGTCACGCCTCAAACTCACTGCCTATCAAAATAACTTTAAAGCAATATGAGAATTTACTTGACATCTTATATAACTATGTGGTTATATAAAAGAATAAGGTTAACTTGCCTTGAACAACGATTAACCTCGGAATTAAAAATTATGACTATTTCTCTGCAACAACGCCAAAGTAGTAACAATCTTTGGGAGAAATTCTGCAATTGGATCACCAGTACCAACAACCGTATGTACATTGGTTGGTTTGGTGTACTGATGATTCCCACACTCTTAACGGCAATCACTTGTTTCGTCATTGCTTTCATTGCTGCACCACCTGTAGATATAGATGGTATTCGTGAACCTGTCGCTGGTGCTTTACTCTATGGCAATAACATCATTACTGCTGCGGTTGTGCCTACTTCCAATGCAATTGGTCTGCACTTTTATCCCATTTGGGAAGCGGCTAACTTAGATGAGTGGTTATATAATGGCGGCCCTTACCAGTTGATTATTTTCCACTTCCTGATTGGTATTTACTGCTACATGGGTCGTCAGTGGGAATTATCTTACCGCTTAGGGATGCGTCCTTGGATTTCTATTGCCTACAGCGCACCTGTTGCTGCTGCCACTGCGGTAATATTGGTCTACTCTATTGGTCAAGGTTCTTTCTCTGATGGGATGCCTTTAGGGATTAGTGGTACTTTCAACTTCATGCTTGTATTGCAAGCAGAACACAACGTTCTCATGCACCCATTCCACATGTTGGGAGTAGTTGGTATCTTTGGTGGTGCTTTATTCTCTGCCATGCACGGTTCTCTAGTTACTTCGTCTTTAGTTCGAGAAACCTCTGAAACTGAATCCCAAAACCACGGTTACAAATTTGGTCAAGAAGAGGAAACTTACAATATTGTCGCAGCTCACGGTTATTTCGGTAGATTGATCTTTCAATACGCATCTTTTAACAATAGTCGTGCTTTACACTTCTTCTTAGCTGCTTGGCCAGTAATTGGTATCTGGTTTGCTGCCTTGGGCGTATCTTCTTTTGCCTTTAACCTCAATGGTTTTAACTTTCACGATTCCCTTCTTGATTCTCAAGGTGTTGTAATTAATACTTGGGCTGATGTTTTAAACCGCGCTAACTTGGGAATTGAAACAATGCACGAACGCAACGTTCACAATTTCCCCTTAGATTTAGCTGCTGGGGACATTCAACCTGTGGCTTTTGCTGCTCCCGCTATTCACGGTTAATTAATTCTGAATTCAGTTCGTTTTAACTCCTCAAAAACAGTGTAGGCAACCCAAGTAAAAATGCTTCGGGTTGCTTTTTTTATCAAAAGGGCGATCGCAACAGCCACAAAAAAACTAACTCCAGTGTGGACAATATATTACTATATAGTTATACTATTGATTAATCAAACAATTTTATCTGGAGTTAGCCATGATGTTATTCCGACAACTCTTTGACCCGGAAACAAGCACCTATACATATTTAATTGCAGATTTAGAGACTAAAACGGCGATTTTGGTCGATCCAGTATTAGAACAGGTAGAGCGCGATCGCCAATTACTAAAAGAACTAGGATTAACTCTCAAATACTGCTTAGAAACCCATATCCACGCCGATCATATTACTGGGACAGCTAAATTGCGGGAGGCTACGGGTTGTTTGGGGATTGTACCGGAAAATGCCCAAGCTATATGTGCAGACAGATTTATGAAAAATGGAGAAGTATTAGAGTTAGGGAGTCTGAAAGTAAAGGCGATCGCTACTCCGGGTCATACTGATAGCCATAATGCCTATTTAGTTAATGGTACTCATTTACTTACCGGAGATGCCTTGTTAATTCGTGGTTGTGGACGGACTGACTTTCAAAGTGGGAACGCAGGGATAATGTATGACGCAATAACGCAACGTTTGTTTACATTACCTGACGAAACCTTAGTTTATCCCGGTCATGATTATCGAGGTAACACAGTTTCCAGCATTGGGGAAGAGAAACAATGGAATTCGCGGCTGGTGGGACGAAACCGCAGCGAATTTATCCAATTGATGGGAAACCTGAATCTACCCAACCCGAAAAAGATTATGGAAGCAGTACCCGCTAACCAGCGCTGCGGTAGCGTTGCTGCGTAACAAAATCACACAAAAACTTTGCGTTTAAAAATCTACATTCCTAATTATAAAAAGCAATGACTACTTCCCGTCTCAATAAATTACAAACCGTTGATACTCAAACACTCAAACAGTTGTTGAAGCAACAAGCTATCACACTTATAGATGTCCGTGAACCAGCTGAGTATGCAGGAGAGCATATTCCCGGAGCAACCCTGATTTCCCTATCCAAATTTGATCCGCGCAAAGTTCCCCAAGATCAAGACACAAAAGTGATTCTCTACTGTCGTTCTGGGAATCGTTCGACAATGGCTGCTCAAAAGCTATTTGATGCGGGTTTTACCACTGTTACCCATCTGGAAGGAGGTATAAGCGCTTGGAAACAAGCGGGTTATGCAACCACAATTAACAAAAATGCCCCCATTAGTTTAATGCGACAAGTGCAAATTGTCGCTGGTTCATTGGTATTGACAAGCACATTGTTGGGAGCATTTGTTTCTCCTTGGTTCCTGATTCTCAGTGGTTTTATGGGAGCAGGATTAATGTTTTCGGGAATCACAGATAGCTGTATGTTAGGGATGCTACTAGCAAAGCTTCCTTATAATCAACGGAGCAGTGTATGACGCTGTGGATTATTGGGCATTTGCTGGCTGCTTGTATTGGAGTGAGCTTAGGTTTGATTGGTGGTGGGGGTTCGGTGCTGGCGCTGCCAATTCTAGTTTATGTCATGGGTATACCTCCAAAATCTGCGATCGCCATGACTTTGGTAATTGTCGGTACTGTTAGCTTATTGGGGGTAATTCCCCACTGGCGAGCCAAAAATATTGATTTCAATACTGCATTTATTTTTGGTTCGGCAACGATGCTGGGGGCATTTGTGGGGGCAAAAATTGCTACTCTGCCAGTAGTTACCGCAGCTTTTCAAATGATGCTCTTTGCAGTCATGATGTTGGTAGCTGCGGTGTTTATGATTCGGCGTAGTTCTAAACCTGTAACAGCAGATGATAAACTGGCATTTTATCCCCCACCTGTCTGCAAGTATTGCTGGTTGTGGTTAATTAGTGAAGGCTTGGGTGTGGGAGTGCTGACTGGGTTGGTTGGTGTTGGTGGTGGGTTTGCGATCGTGCCAGCTTTGGTACTGTTAGGAAATGTACCAATGAAACAGGCGATCGGCACATCCTTGTTAATTATTGTATTTAATTCAGTTGCAGGTTTCTTGGGCTACTTGGGTCATGTTTCTTTAAATTGGAACTTGATGTTGTCTTTCATTGTGGCTGCTAGTGTGGGAACAATTTTTGGTGCGTACTTAGCTGAATTTGTTCCAGCTAATAGACTTCAGAAAAGTTTTGGTTATTTTTTGCTTGCAGTTGCAGCTTTGGTTTTGGTGCAGAATCGTCAGCAACCGCGATCGCCCCAGGTAGAAAATCATAGCGACTCCCGACTAGTCACAGTCAGTAGACCGAAAACTTTTGCGATACCTTCTTTACGAGATGCTACACGAAGGGTGATCTCCAAAAAATAACTGCATCCCAAAACTCCGTATGAAGAATTACACAGTGATCGCATGAAAAACCCTCTCCTGAACTTAAAATTTTTAATATGGATATAAATGAAATTCTCAAAGCTTATGCTGCTGGAGAAAGAAGCTTCATAAGACTGAATCTGCAAGAAGCAGAATTAACGAATGCAGACCTAAGAGGTGCAGATTTTAGCAATGCCGATTTACGTCAGACACGACTTGGTAAAGCCAACTTCAACCAAGCATGTTTGCGAGAGGCCAACATGAGTGAAGCGATTCTCTGGGGAATAGACCTAAGTGAAGCAGATTTGTATTGCGCCATTCTTCGTGAGGCTGATTTGACTGGTGCAAAGCTGGTTCGGACATATCTAGACAAAGCCAACTTAATCAAAACTAGTTTATGTGGTGCTAATTTAAATGGTGCAAAACTCTCTGGTTCTCTACTAATTCAAGCAGATTTACGTCCCAGTTCCAATCAACGCACAGATTTGGGATATGCGGTTTTAACTGGCGCAGACTTGAGCTACGCTGACCTGAGAGCAGCTTGTATGCATCATACTAACTTAGATGGAGCGAAGTTATGTCGGGCAGACCTAAGTCGAAGCATCCAGTGGGGAAATTTAGCAACGGATCTTAGTGGAGCCAGTTTGCAAAGAGCAGACTTGAGCTATGCAGACCTCAATGGTGCGATTCTGCGAAAGGCTAATCTGCAAGGAGCAGATTTAACCAGAGCTATTCTCACTAACGTTGATTTCCAGGGAGCGATCATGCCTGATGGTACAGTTCATGATTGAAGATGGGCGATGTCTACGACGGGCTACGCCTACGCACTCGTTGCTGAAAAGTTTAAAATCATCAACCATTTATCAATAAGTAATAGTGCTTAAATTATTGCTAAAAATTGGCGGAGAAAACATAATTTTTGGTAATGCTTGCTGCAAGTGCGATCGCTCTACTTCACAAAATAGTTTAGAACTTACACACTGCACCAATTGGCTATTATGTGTATAACGATTGGTTGAGAAAACAAGTCTGTAGCGATCGCCTATGCTCAAGTAGAACCTAGCGATCGCCCAGTACGATAAATGATGCGGTTGATGGCGATCCCACTACTTCAAAGGATAGCGAAACTGGCAAGAGGTGAAGTTTGGTTGGTTAACCTCAATTCTTTGCTATAACTACAGGGTTGCTAGCCCCTGTAAGAGAAGTACATGCCGCCCAATATACATTGATGGTTTTGCCAGATGTGGTCAATGGTATGACACGCTGCCAGAGATCTGAAAGATAAGTCTTCTCGCTTACTCCTATTAAGTGAGGAATGCCTGGCTTGAGCCAACTCCCATCAATCGGGTAGAGAACGTAATTTGGGCATGATTGACCTGATTTATAAATAGACGGTTGGGTTGGGCTTTTGTCTTTAGTCACTGGACTTACTATCTGAAGACCTGGTATGGCACTCCCGTTCTCCACAGCCTGACAAAGATCATTGGAAACTGAAGCAGCGGGGGGAGCCAGAACGACCAACTGCACATTTTCTGGTACACACGTCTCTTCTGTTCCAATATCTATCATACCGTGTCCACTACAAACGATGTCATCTTTGGTAGCTTGGATCAGAGGACTGCCTTGAAAGCGACGGCTCCGCAAAAAGGATTTCTCAAATGCTGCTTGAGTTGTCGTGCGAATTACCAATCCATGATCATAATTTATCTCAAAGTACAAGTCCGTATCAGTATTTTTAAACGGGAAACTAAACATTTGTGCGAAGGTCTGAATATTGTAAGTGGCTTCACTATCGTAGGTTGCCATCGTTACGTAAAGTGTTTGTTTCAGCTCGAATGTGGATGTGTCGCCCGGTAACGCCTTGGTATCATCCGTATTGTTTGTTTGTACTACCCTATTCTCTTTGCTGTTGACATACCAAATGACAGATAAGGACTTATCTGGAGTCTTACAATCATTATAAATCCCTACTAAGTTTGGGGAAATATTGGTAGTTTCCTTAGAAAAATGAGGATCGCTTCCATTTGTGTTGATAACTTTTTTTGCTTTCCCCAACTCTAAACCTATAGGGTCGGTATATTCGTAAATTTTATCTTGGGGATACATAGTAACGCCTGCTAAGTAACTGGTTTGTAGTGAAATGGTATTGTGGGTGCCTTCGCTAGGTTGAAATTGCTGCCAAGCAAAATACTCATAATTTGCGGCCTTTGGTGAATCACTATTTACTGGTTGCAAGAATAACAAACACCTTTTATCACCAACTTGATCGGTTAGGCAATGAAAATGGAAGTTAGTCGTAACCATGATTAATCTCCTTAGAGTTCAATTCTTAATAAGTTCATTTTGTTTTTTTTATCTACTTGCGACAACCGAAGTATAGGAACTTAGCAATTAATTTAATAAATTCTCATCCTCAAGTTTCCCAACAATAACAATCCGTTATTCTAGAGGTTACGAGAGTCAATATCATACTCCATTTATTCTTCCCTTAAATTCGGCAGGCAGGACTTAACTTCGGCATTTAAAGTCACCAATGGGTTGCGACCGCCCATATATTTCAGATCAATCGAAAAACCCGCCCAATCTGAGTACAATTTGATTAGACATAGGCAACCGTGACCTTCCCCCCAGGAAAATTGAGTATCTGCGGCGCGAAGACGAATAGTAGCCAGCAGAAGCGATCGCTTCCCAATTCCAGCAACAGCGATCGCCATTCAAAAGCTGAATTACGAAAATACAACACAAAAGAAAAGCGAGCGCCAACTAAATCCAACCCGTAAAATTACTTAACGTCGGTACAACAATAAAGCAAGTAACATAAAATTAGCTGGATAAATTTGCTTCACTCAGTTTTGTAAGACTTACCTGCTTTCAGACTGAAATAGTACTTAATATCTGTGTTTCCTATCATAATTCTTAAAAAAATCGTTTGAATAGGTACAGTTCTGACAATTAAGACTCGATTGAGTTGTAGCTAATTTTATAGCTTTGGCAGTTGAAGTTATTTACTGCTGACTTGTGCCAGTCATCTCTTGTTTGTTGGTGTATCTTACTGATGCACTATAGACGATCATGCCTATCCATAAAAAATACATTTATCGCCTGCAACATTCCCCATGAAATCCCAACAAAGAAGCCGTAGACGTGGTGTAATCCTAACGCCCCAAGGATTGCAGAAACTCCAAGATGCAAAATCTCAATCAGAAAGTAATGAAAATTTCGATAAACATTATACCCGTGAAGCTTTAGGCTTTCGCATGGGGTTAGATCCAGATACGGTAGCAAAGGTATTTGCCTGTGAAATGGGAGTAGATCGGCAAACCCTGAATTATTGTTTCCAAGCATTCAAACTACCACTAGAACCTAATGACTATCAGTTAGCCAATCCAGATATCAACCCGCAAGAAGACTACACAAAAATTCCAAATCGAATTGATTGGGGAGAAGCACCAGATGTATCCCTTTTTTACGGACGTACAGAAGAACTGGCAACCCTGAAGCACTGGATTTTAGCTGAGTCTACCCCAGAGCAAGCAATACCCTGCCGTCTCATTACCTTATTGGGTATGGGTGGTATCGGCAAAACCTGCCTATCGGTGAAGCTCACCCAGCAGATTCAGAATCAGTTTGAGTTCGTGATTTGGCGATCGCTCCTTCCGGCTCCTTCAGTGAACGATCTCCTAGCAGACTTAATCTCCGTCCTATCCGATGGCAAAGAAACCGATCTACCAGAATCATTCAATCACAGAATTTCACGACTAATTCATTATTTGCAACGTCATCGTTGTTTACTAGTTTTAGATGGTGCTGACAGAATTCTCCAAGAATGTGCAGCCACAGAAATCACTTGTCGAGATTGCATCTGGCTGCACCACACAACCGTCGGGGAATACTGTGAATTATTTAGAAGAGTGGGGGAAGCCACCCATCAAAGTTGCTTAATCTTAACCAGTCGGATCAAATCCTATGAGATCGCCCCGCTTGAAGGAAAGACAACACCTGTACGAGTATTCTCTCTCCAAGGATTACAGGTTACAGAGATACAAAAACTTTTGAAAACAAAAGGAACCTTTAGAGGAACGCCAGACGACTGGAATCGATTAATCGAATCCTATGCAGGGAATCCCCATATCCTAAACCGCATTGCCATAACGATTCAAAAGTTATTTGATGGTAGTATCACCGAATTTTTAAAACAAAAAGTTACACTTTTCGGTACAATTGTCAACGATTTAGATCCAGAATTTGAACACCTATCAGATGTAGCTAAAGCAACGATTCAATGCATGGTACTTAATCGTCAACCCATTTCTTTTTCACAGCTACGAACAAAGATGCCATCCTCAGTTTCATCCCAAGAACTACTGGAAAGCTTAGAATTACTGCAAGGGCGATCGTGGATTGATACCAAATCAGGTCTATTTTCCCTCCAACCGATGATGATTGAATATGTCAAGTCTTTTATTATTGATGAGAAGATCACCAAATTTCAGCCGAACGCATTTCTGGATCAAGAACATCAACGTCAGGTAGCAAGCTAGAACTGTCAGGATGATCAGAAAATAGGGGTTTTAGCGATCGCAGCAATTCATGCAGAACTTACAGGATGAAATATGGAGAAGCACGCTTTCAACAAGACTACTGGGAACGAGCAGAAGGTGGAGAAGGACGTACTCGCGTGATTCGAGAAGGGCGGGTGTTTGAACAGGGTGGTGTGAACTTTTCGGCGGTCTAATTTTTGCTGGCAGTAATGCTGGACGTGCCGAATGTACGATGTCTGTTGCAGAATTAATTGGGGAACTTGTTAGCTAATCGGTATTGGATTGTATTAAGGTTGAGTAATTATGTGGGATGAACGCTTTGGGACTTCAGAATATATCTATGGTACTGAACCAAATGATTTTCTCGTTTCGGTAGCATCCAAAATTCCTCAAGGGAAAATCCTCTGTTTGGCAGAGGGAGAAGGACGGAATGGAACTTATCTAGCATCTTTAGGCTATGAAGTGGTAGCCGTAGATCAATCTAGCGTGGGACTAGCAAAAGCTCAAAAACTAGCGCAAGAGAAACAGGTAGCGATCGCAACTATCCAAACCGATCTCGCCGATTTTGTGATCGCATCTCAATCTTGGGATGGGATTATTTCGATCTTTTGCCATCTTCCCTCAGAGTTGCGAACTAAGGTGTACCGCCTAGCCGTGATGGGATTAAAACCGAACGGTGTTTTCGTACTCGAAGCCTTTGCACCGGAGCAACTACAATACAATACAGGTGGCCCTAAAAATCTAGATATGCTCCCATCTCTGGCCACGTTGCAACAGGAACTAGCTGATCTCCACTGGGAAATTGCTAGGGAAGTGGAACGAGATTTACTCGAAGGGCGCTATCACAATGGCAAAGCCGCAGTCATTCAAATTCTTGGTAGAAAACAAAGTTAGCTTCGGCCAGTTGAGGAGAGCTTTTGAATTCATCTGTTGCCCCAATCAGATTTGCCTCTCTTCACTTGGCGATCGCCTCCCCTGAAGCTTTCCAACCTGCAAAGCTAGGTGGAAAACCCTGGACATTATCATAATTAAGCAGATGCAGTGTCATCACTCCCATTGCCGATCGATAACCGGCGGAACAGTACAGCACTACAGGGCGATTGCTGGGAATTTTACTTAAATTACGAGCTAGCGTTCGGAGCGGAATATTGGTTGCGCCAGGGATATGACCAGACCGATACTCTGATGGCTCTCGCACATCAACTAATAACGGCTGACGGCTTGCCATCAAACTTTTTAACTCTTCAACCTTAGCGATCGTGTAATATCCCGATGGTATTGACATGAGATACTGATCTACGGCTGATTCCAATTTCGGAAATCCTTTCTGATCTGACAGAATATTGGTTTCAGCCATTGAGTCTGATGAAGTGGAAATTTCTGATGCCATCAAGTTTTGTTGAATGCTGAAAAAGAGACAGAACGACAAAACAATTCCGAGCAGTAGAGTTTGGATTGACTTTTTAAACTTCATAAATTTCTCCTAAAATAAGTAGCACTCACAGGTGTTTTAAGTAAGGGCGATCGCCTACGGTGGGCAGTTACGCCATCGCAGATTGATAAATATTTATATCCGCATTCAATAGAACTCTTTGATCCGTAGTGTGAATACTACTTACGCTGCACCATTCTTCATCATCTGGCTCACAATCTTTTGCACAATTTGCACCCCTGTCACAGCTTGCCAGCCAAACAATCCTAACAGAATCAGGTTCAGCGAAATGTGGATACTGCGAACCCAGTCATGCTTCTGCATAAAAGGAACCAACGCCGCAGAATTAGAAATCAATCCCACCATCCCTAAGCCAGCAAACAGATGAGGACCAATCACAATCTTGCCACTGTTTAGATAGGTCATGGTTATCCCCCCGATCGCACCCATTACCATCAGCGCCAGGAGGATAGAGCCAATTTGGTGATGTCGGATGGCGAACCGACTCTTCACCAATTCTTTCTTGATATCACCGTCTGCCAGCCTCGTCCGTCGAACTTGCACACCCAAGTACATGGCATAGAGCGCAACGACCAGCAAGATCCACATAGTAACAGGGTGAAAAAAACTGAGATAGGGCTTGAGAACTGCTAAAATTTCTGAACTCATGATGCTTATCTCCAAAGTATTTGTATATCTTAAAATCGATTCATTGCTTTATAGCTATTTAGTTGCAGAAAGCAGAAAGATTACTTTTGAACAGTCAGCGATCGCCATTCTTCAACCACATTAGGAGAAACATTCAGGGTGATCTCTGATTGGTCGAGGGTTGGAAGGACGAGCCGCAACGGGATCGCCGATTCTAACTGCATCAAGATCGGCTGTAAATCATACTCTCCGGCATCCGCCCCCACCTGGGCTTGATCCATGAACATATCTTGGGAGACATCTGCGGCAGTGAAGGTTTTGCCCATCGAGTCGATGAGGGTGAGTGACCGCGAATGATCGAGGTTTGCGGTTCCTGGAAACCCAACGAGACGCAAGTACATCGTGGCTGTTCGATCGGGATGAGTCCGTTTGAAGGCGATCGCTTGCCAACTATTGCCCTGTTGATCCTTGAGCGTTTGGCGAGACTGGTAAACCTCCGACTGGTAGACCGTCTGCCCTGGTGCTTCTTCTAACTGGCGAATGGCAGCCTGAACTGGAGCGATCGCCAGATTAATCGTTAGCGCCCAAACTAGCATTCCGAGTATGAATGTTGATCCGATAAAATGTAAAACAGTTTTCATTTGCACTACTCTTTGACTTAATTGGGATTATCACTAATTAACAGCTTTTTGAATTGCTTTTTGGATATCATCGGGAATGAAAACGGCATACATGCCCCGCAAATCGCCAACGCCTAACTCCAACTGAGCAGCAGCAGACTGACACTGATCATCAGTACAAGGCTCAGAACATTCTGAGATAACTTGTGCATCGGTTCTTGCTCCTGAATTGAATGGAATACGTCATGTCAGGTCTAGTTCGGGATCTATCTATCGTGACCTCCGGCTAGTTAAACCTCTACTCCAGTGAGGGCAATATCTGGCGAATAAGCCCGATCGCCCCCAGCCAATCAAATCGGGTGCCAAGATTTGATTGGCTGAGGGCGAAAGCTGGATAAACTTTTGACCATTTGTAAGCGGAGGAACCCCCACCAAAGCCGTGCAGAAAGACTAATGTTTCTTTTGATCTACCATTCATCCCACGGTTCTCCTTGAGCCGTGTAATAAACCATTCTGCCTAGTTTAGTTGTTATCGAGCATTCACCAAAACCGCGAGGTATAAACATCAGTTCCCTATCCTGGTTGAATTTCTTGCGTGCGCTAAATCAAGCCAGGACCTTTGTGCCGCCAATCATGTTCTGTGGTCAGTTTACCGTCCTCATCCTCAGACAATTCCTGCAACTGGTGGGCATATTCTGCTTTTTCCTGTGCTGCTTGCTCTTGCCTATCGCCAGGAACATTGACGTACATTTCTGGCTCAATCGGGTAGTTATTGAGCAATCCCTCTTTATCTACCGTGTAACCCTCCGTTGCTTCGCTCAATGTGCCGTCAGCTTCTTCATGAGAGGTATGACCAAAGTTCTTACCTTCCCGATGCTGACGTGCGACAGATTCAGCCGGAATGATGTGCGCATCATATTGCGGGATAGAATCTTGGGAATCATCTTGGGTACTCATTTCAATAGCCCTCTGTAGTTTTTTCTTCAATATTTTTGGCGACTACTATTAGCCTGACAACCTATTGGTTTATTTCTTGTATGAATTGAACGAATTGATTAACTTCGATGTAAAACGTAATAAAAATAGGTCACTTATAAATCGTTCAGCTTTTTTCTAAGTTAATTTAAACTAGCCAAACCGAGAGTGTTAAAACATCCTCCTAAAGACATTTATTGTTATATAACTAATTGGTTATGCTATGAACGTAAAGTTACAAAAAATTGCGATCACCTTGAGAGTTGCTTTTTGTAGCCGTGCAACAAGGTTTTGCAATCCGCTCAATATTGGAGATTTCAGCCATGAAAACGAATGTGGGTTCAATTGATCGTCTGATCCGCTTACTTTTAGCTTCGGCGTTGTTTTATCTAGGACTGTTTCCTTACAGTGGCACAGGCTTGGGGATTGGGCTAGTTGTTGCGGGTGGTGTATTGCTGGTAACGGGTTTAGTAGGATTTTGCGGTCTTTATAGCCTCCTGGGAATTCAAACCAGCCAGCCCAATGAGCAACTTTAAAGGGATTCACTCATCAACACTTAAGGAGATCCATAATGGACACTAGTCTTCCTCTCGAAAGTCCATCCCTATCAAGACGGCAACTGCTCAACTTTATTACCGGAGCAACTGTTGCTGCCGTTGCGGGTGTTGCGCTCTATCCTGCTGGCAAATTTTTTATTGCTCCAGTAGAAAAAACAGGGGCAGGAGGAGGCATTATTGCTAAAGATGTGTTGGGGAACCCAATCCCAGCCGCACAAATTTTGGTAGAGGTGCCAGGAAGTCGTGCGCTGGTTGCAGGTCTGGGCGGTGAACCCACTTACTTAATCGTTAAGGAAGATCACACCCTAGACAGCATTGGAATACTTGATAACTGTACCCACTTAGGCTGTACCTTTCCCTGGAATCCGAACGATCAACAGTTCCAATGCCCCTGTCACGGTTCTCGCTATGCGCCAGACGGAACTGTAGTACGGGGACCGGCTCCCCTCCCTCTCAAAATCTTCCATGTTGCCGTCATCGACAATAGGATTTTGATCTCACCCTGGACAGAAACCGATCCACGGACTGGGGAGAAGCCTTGGTGGGTCTAACAATTCCAAATCGTCAATCAACCCTCTCAAACTCAACCAATCAGAAAGCTCATGAAAATTGCTGTTTCTAGCCAAAACCAGACCAATGTGACTGCCCATCTCGGACGCTGCCAGAAATTCTGGATCTACGACGTGGACGACACCACCATTCAAAACAAGCAGGTGTTACAACTCACCAAAGACCAGAGTTTTCACGAGAGTTCCCCGAAAGACTCTCATCCACTAGATACAGTGCAAGTCCTGATTAGCGGCAGTATGGGACGTGGGTTAGCACATCGCCTGGAATCTAAGGGGATTCAGCCCATCATTACCTCTGAAACTGACCCGGATAAAACCGTTACGGCATATCTTGCAGGTTCCCTGGTGGTCAGTACGCCAGAAGAACATGATCATGCCCATGACCATGAAGCGGGAAATGACCATGAGTGTGGGTGCAATCAGGAAACAATCCCTTTGACTGCAAAATAATCAGGCGATCGCTTTCTCACCAACACCTGTGAAGCACTTCATGCTCATTTTGACATTGATCACTTAACCTTACAAATCGAAAATGTTTAAAATCGTTACCAATAACTTAGCCATTGGTTCTATTGCTGAGACTGAAGCTTTGCAAGAAATTGCTCAAAAAGGCTACAAGACTATCATTGATTTGTGTCCTGCGGCTGAAGGAAATCAGCTTGATGCGTCAATGGTGAAAGAACAGGCTTTAGAATATGTCAGTGTTCCCGTTTCACCCAAAAATTTGACCATCGACACACTAGAAGCCTTTAAACAAGCGGTGAAAGCATCTCCCCAACCGATTTTTACTCGCTGTGCCTCTGGATTACGGGCGGGGGTATTTACCTTATTGGTATTGGCAGAACAAGAAGGCTGGACAGAGGCGCAATATCTTGAACAATTTCAGACTTTGGGAATTGAACAGAAGCCAAACTGTCCTCTAGGAAGTTTTGCTCATACTTACTTTGAGCAAAACAAAAAAGAGAATCTGGCAGTTAACTGAATTGAATTAGAGAATATAAAAAAGGAGTTATATCATGAATGCCATCAAGATTGAAATTTTGGGTACAGGCTGCAAAAAGTGCCAACAGTTAGAGGCAAATGCTAAAGAAGCTGTGGCAAATCTGAATTTAAATGCTGAAGTTTCACATATTACCGACCCAATCGAAATTGCTAAACGAGGTGTGATGTCTACTCCCGCCATGACAATCAATGGCAAAGTTGTCAGCAAAGGTCAAGTAATCAGTGCAGAACAAATTCAGCCTTTATTGCAGCGTTAAAGAGGCAAAGTTATGTTCGATGCTTTTTATCCGTTTGATTGGTTGGCAACTCAGATTGTCACCCAATTGGGATTGTCGATTTCATCGCATTTAGGATCAAGTCTGCACTTCTTTCTTTACGATGTGCCAAAAGTCTTAACATTACTGATTGTAATTAGCTTCATTGTTGGGACATTTCAAAGCTTTTTAGAACCAGAACGCGTTCGTTCTTTGCTAGAAGGAAAGCGTACTTTTGCAGGAAATATTTTGGCGGCAATGGTAGGAATAGTTACACCATTCTGTTCTTGCTCTGCCGTTCCTTTGTTTATCGGCTTTTTGGAAGCAGGTGTACCTCTAGGCGTGACCTTTTCTTATCTGATGGCAGCGCCAATGGTAAATGAGGTTGCTGTTATCCTTCTCTGGGGATTGTTTGGGTTAAAGGTGACGCTGATCTACATCGGCTTTGGCGTGGGTTTAGTGATCGCCTCTGGATATATCATCGGACTCCTAAAATTAGAAAAATGGGTGGAACCATTTGTTTGGGAACTGCAAAAATCTCGTCAAACAATGCCTCTAGAAGATGAAGACACCCTAGAACCAGTGGCGTTAACCTGGGGACAAAGATTTGAGCAAGGCAGATTCCAATCCAGCGAAATTGTGCGATCGGTGTGGCTTTATGTGGTGGGTGGAATTGCGATCGGTGCAGGGATTCATGGTTATGTGCCGACAGATTTTATTACTCAATATGCAGGTGCGAATAATCCTTTTGCAGTGCCGATCGCAGTAATTTTGGGTGTTCCACTCTATGCAAATATTGCGGGTGTAATGCCAATTACTGAAGCTTTAGTAAATAAAGGAATGCCTATGGGTACAGTTTTAGCCTTCACGATGGCGGTAACAGCACTATCTCTTCCTGAAATGGTGATTCTCAAAAAAGTGCTACGACCCCAATTATTAGCCGTATTTGTCGGGTTAATGACCATTGGCATTATCAGCATCGGCTACATATTCAACGCCATAATTAATTGACTTACCCCACTTAGTCAGGCTGATGAAATCAGGAGTTGCGATCGCTTGGCAAATTTTCAAACGTTTCAGTTTACCAACAATATTACTATATAGTAATGTAATCGTGTTATTTTAAATTCAAACCCCGCCTAAAACTCTTTTGAATAAAGATGGGAGTAAAAAGGCATTGGTTAAAAACTCAACTTGAGAAATTACCTTTAGGAGTCGTTATTATGGCTCGTGTTGTTGTCATTGGTGCTGGACTGGGAGGATTGCCTGCTGCTTATGAACTGAGGCATATACTGCCGCGTAAACATCAGATTATACTAATTTCTAATCAACCAAAGTTTACATTTGTTCCTTCGTTACCTTGGGTCGGATTGGGGTTAAAGTCCCTCGATCGCATTCAATTAGATTTAGCCAAGATTGTTCCTCAGCATGGTATTGAGTTTATTCATGCTGCCGTCACCGCCATTGATCCGAAGTCTCGTCAGATAACGATGAGCAATCAAACATTGGACTACGATTATGCCGTCATTGCCACGGGGCCAGAACTAGTGCTGGATGCCCTACCGGGATTAGGGCCAGAAGGTGGTTATACCCAGTCGGTTTGTAATCCGCACCATGCTGTGTTGGCAGGTGTTGCGTGGGAGAAATTTTTAGACGATCCAGGCCCGGTTGTAGTGGGTGCAGCACCAGGAGCAAGTTGTTTTGGCCCCGCCTATGAATTTGCCTTCTTGATCCATCACGTTTTGAAGCAGAAGAAATTGCGAATGCAAATACCGATTACCTTCATTACCTCAGAACCCTACGCCGGACATCTAGGCATCGGCGGTATGGCTAACTCCCGGTGGCTAATCCGCAAATTCATGGCGGATCGGGAAATTGAGCTAATGGAAAATACCGCCATTTCCCATTTTGAACCTGACGCGGTTTATCTGGCTGATGGACGGAGAATTCCAGCTAAATTTGTGATGGTTTTGCCGCCGTTTCGCGGCCCACGCTTCCTGCGTGAAGCACCGGGGCTAACTGATGCCAAGGGGTTTATACCTGTATTGCCTACCTATCGTCACCCTGACTTTGAGTCGATTTACGCCGTAGGAGTGATCACCCAACTCAAAGCAATAGAGCAAACCCCCATCCCTACGGACGCTCCCAAGGTGGGGCTGATGTCTGAAGAAATGGCCCTTGCTGTTGCCCATAATATTGCCCTGGAATTAGGGGTTATTTCTGGATATCAGATCAAACCAACTCTACAGGCCGTTTGCTTCGCTAATTTTGGCGATACTGGAGCGCTGTTTTTAGCCGATCCACTTCTCCCGGATGAGACAGGACATCGCCACCGTGCTTTAACCCTTAATGGCATCTGGGTGTCTTGGATGAAAACAGGATTCGAGAAATATTTTCTGACGAAAATGCGCCTGGGGTGGACGATTCCCTGGTTTGAGCGTTGGGCTTTTCGGGCGATCGGCCTGCCTCTGGTTGAACCGATTGTTCCCAGCCCACAACTGATTCAGGTCAAAGGATGAAGAAAATCAATCCTCTACTTTACCGGAGGTTTCAACAAGATGAAGCCCAGACATCCAGTTAATCCCAAAGCTTATGTTCGAGCAGTGATTGCCATCGCCTTACTGATTAGTTGGAGTTTGGCAGCATTCACAGGATTTTTGCTGTGGTTTGCGCCGAGGGGAGCGAGAAATGCTGGATGGGCAGGATGGCAATGGCTAAACCATTTATCAAATCGTTCTCAGATTATCGGAAGAGTATAAATTTATGAATAATCAGATATCACAACAGCAGTTAGATACCATTGTTGCCACATCAACCCCATTCAAGGCAGTTTATGGCCCCGTTCAGTCTTGGCGATTTGGGCGATCGCTAGGGATCGATCCAATTGGTTCAGTATCTACCTGTTCATTTAACTGTGTATATTGTCAACTGGGTAAAATTGAGCATCAAAGCCTTCATCGACGGATCTTTGTCCCTACCCAAAAAATTCATCAAGAATTACAATACTTTAGGCCATCTGATATCGATTGTGTCACGTTAAGCGGTAGCGGAGAACCTACACTGGCATTAAATTTAGCAGAGATTTTAATAACTGCTAAAGCCTTTACAAACAAGACTATAGCGGTATTGACAAATGGAAGTTTGCTTCTCAATGCGTCGGTTAGAGAAGCATTGGCGATCGCCGATCTGGTCGCTGTCAAACTTGATGCTGTCAGTATTCGACAGTTCCATCTCGTCAACCGATCGCTATCCGATCTCGACCTGATGCACCTTTGGGCAGGGATATTAGAATTTCGCCGGATGTATACCGGACGACTAGCGATTCAAACCATGCTACTAACCGAATGGAATGATCGAGAACAAGAAACATACATTTCTCAGATGCAGATGTTATGCCCAGATGAAATTCAGCTAAATACGCCAACCCGTCCTAAACCTCTAACCCATACTTTGGAGGCAAGAGGTAATCATCTCCCGGAAAACTCTGATTTAGGGCGATCGCTCAAATATGTATCAGTTGACCTATTGCAGAGTTTTGCCAATCGTATCCAAAGCACACTAGGGATTCCAGCCCGTTATCCAATTCATTAGATTGGATGACGGAGTATGCTAATAAGATGCAATACTCTTTTCGTTGCCTACTTACTTTTAAATGCTTACGGGCATACCTATTTCTAGCTTTGTGGTAATTTTTAGATTGTCGAAGTTTGGCTTTCTTCCTTGCTGTGCTGAACTTCTTGGACTTTTTGCGATTAGCACGGTTTAAAACTTTCTCAGACTTGCGGTAAAACAAGGAATATTGTATTCTCACGCAAAAAAGCAAAGACGCCAAGTTATAACTTTACGTCCTTGCTTTTTTATCAAAAATTATTCTCAGATTTACTTGTTAGGCTGAGGAGTCATCCGCAGATAGGGTTTGATTTCCTCGTAACCTTTAGGGAATTTCTCTTTGAGTACTTCTGGATCTTTTAGTGAGGGGACAATTACAACATCCTCTCCATCTTTCCAGTCAGCTGGTGTCGCCACGCTGTAATTATCAGTCAATTGCAGAGAATCAATTACCCGCAAAAGTTCATCAAAGTTACGTCCTGTACTGGGAGGATAGGTGAAAGAGAGACGGAGTTTTTTATTGGGGTCAATCACAAAAACCGATCGCACCGTCACAGCCGCATTAGCATTGGGGTGGATCATGTCGTACAGATCGGCAACCTTGCGATCTGCATCTGCCAAAATCGGGTAGTTAAGAGTGGTGCTTTGAGTTTCTTCAATGTCTCCCACCCAGCCTTTGTGAGATTCTACGTCATCAACGCTGAGTGCGATCGCTTTGACATTGCGCTTGTCAAATTCTGGTTTGAGCTTGGCAACTGTGCCAAGTTCTGTTGTACAAACAGGTGTAAAATCAGCAGGGTGAGAGAACAGCACAACCCAGCTGTCACCTGCCCATTGGTAAAAATCGATGTCGCCGTGTGTTGAGGCTTGCGTAAAGTTGGGTACTGTGTCACCTAGACGGAGAGCCATGTGAGATTCCCTGTAGTTAAGAAAGGCATATATATTCTAGTATGCCATCATGACATAAAACCCCGATTTCCCAATCGGACTATAGCAGTTTGAAACAAAATTTTAGGTTGTCAGCACTCTTGGATAAAGGACGAAAGAAAGGTAAAGTTTATTGACTAAAGTACATATATATGCTTTAGTTAGTGTGTTTTCCCTACAGGTTTTTCTTTACATAGAAGAATCAACGCAAATCTACATATTGACCTAAATCCTTATCCCTGATAATTTGTCCCATTTTCTGATACTCTCGACGCAGCGCTCGAATTAAATGTACCATCTCAATTACTCCCCCATCATCTGCTGCTAGAAAAGCTGCTGTCAGCGCAATATAGCGAATATTAGCCCCCGTAATCTCAAAATTTTGTGCCAATAATTCTAAATCAAGATTGTGGCTACAGGGGGCATTTTTTGGGAAAATTCTCTGCCAAATTAGGTGACGATTCTTTGTATCTGGTAAGGTAAACTCAATAATAAATCGGAGTCGCCGCTCAAAAGCTTCGTCAATATTGCTACGAAGATTTGTAGTTAAAATTGCAATACCTTCATACTCTTCCATTTTTTGCAACAGATAACCTACTTCGATATTGGCGTAGCGATCGCGGGCATCTTGCACCTCAGAACGTTTGCCAAACAAGGCATCAGCTTCATCGAAAAAAAGAATGGCATTAGAATTGGTTGCAGCAGTAAAAATGCGATTGAGATTTTTTTCTGTCTCGCCGATGTATTTACTAACTATTTGAGACAAATCAATTTTATAAAGGTCTAGTTGCAGTTGATGGGCAATCACCTCTGCTGCCATTGTTTTACCTGTACCGGAAGAACCAGAAAACAGAACATTTAGACCTTTTCCTAAAGATAGTTTATCTGCAAAACCCCATTTTTGATGTACTAAATCTCGGTATTCTGCTTCTTTGCAAATATCTTGTAGTTGTGTGATTTGGTTGGGGTGTAATACAATATCATCCCAGGTATATTTTGGTTCGATTTTACAGGCGAGGCTAGCTAAATCGTGACCTGATTGAGCGCGAGCTGCACTACATAAGTTTAAAAATGAGGGTAGTGATTTTTCTTTAGTTGAGTCAATTTGTTGCCAACGGGCGGTATTATAGGCAGTAGCGACAGCATCGGCAATTTGGTCTGGGGTTAGCAGAAAGCGATCGCTCAATACATCTAACTCTCGATCCTCAACAGTTATCTGTGCTGCTTTTAGGTGAGTTTGCCAACATTGTCTGCGTTGACTAGACTCAGGAATTGTAAAGGGAACTGTAATTAACCCGGTTGCACCCATAGCTGTGGGTATCCAATTTTGCACCCCTGCGAGGATGGTTATACCCCGATTGTTCTCTAGTTCTTTGAGGAAGGATTGATAGAGAATTTGATTTTCCGGTAGGTAGAGAATATCGAGGTTATCCAGATACAGCAAACGGTGAAAAAACCAGGCTTCTCGCCATAAAAGTTGCAGTTTTTCCTCAAAGGTAACTTTATCCTCTACCATCCGTGCTAAGTCGGCGATTAACAAGGAAACATCCAGGCTTTTGGCGAGGATTTGGGCGGTGCGGCGTTTACCCGTGCGATCAGTTCCTTGAAAATAGAGCAGTAGGGGTTGTTGTTTCTGCCAATCTTCTATCAACAAGGCTTCTAGTGCTGTTTGTACATTTGCCTTGAGATATAAAGTATCAAAATATATGGTTGGTTCTAGTAGTTGACAACAAGAAGTGAGTCGGGAATCTAACCCCGGTTGATGTAATAACAACCTCACCACTTGGGAGTCGAGTATTAGACGATGAGAAAGAAGCGTAGATTGCTGCTGATGAGGTTCTGGGCAGAGATGGAGCAGACGGTGGTTAATTAGGGGTGAGTTAGTAGTAAAATGCTTACGTCGTGATAGCTTTTCAGGAACGCTAGAACAGAGCAAGTTTAAGACCATATCTACTGTAGGTCTTTTGTTACTCATATCATCCTGGAGATAGCCATAAACTCGTTCATAGTGACGATCTAATTCTGGTGCTAGGGAAATAGCCAGTATATCCAAGTCAAAGCTAGATAAACCAAAAGTATTTTGCAACCATACTAAGAGCGAATCTGACCGAATTGTAATAGACGATTGCTCTGATGAGATTTCAGTTTGTTTCAACCATGAAACTTCGACTTTTACCTCAACTTTTTCCTGGGTTTGCAGAGCGAAAATTTCTTGTTTGATTAACCAATCTAATCGTTGCAGCAGAGGTTGCAACCCATTTAAATCAGGACTAATTTCTACTGCTTGGGAGATGGGTTTGGTAAATATCTGCGCTCCTGCGGCTATCGAGTCCACTGGATATTCCTTGGGTGATATATGAGAATGGAGCAGAGTTTTTGTGCAATCGAACTTTTTTGAGTTGAGAAATTAGGCGATTGCACTGGGGTAAGTGCAAGTGTGATTGCTGGGTTTCATTCCTCAACCCAACCTTGTATCTTAAAGGAAATAGTAGATTACGATTATCCATCACCATTCAAATCTTTTAGTGCTTGTTTCATTTGTTGGATGTCTAAAATCAATCCAAAATCTGTTCCAAAACGATAATTTTCGATTCCATTTGGGAGTTGCTTCAAGAGGAGGGAAATGTTGCGTTTGTAATGGAACTCCTGAATCTGGTGTTTGAAGGTTTGCTCTGGTTTTTGAGTACCGTACATGGCAAACCACCACGTTTGGCGATCATAATTGGTCATAGACATACCCGCTGCACTTTCCAGTGATACATTATCACCGCCATCTTTCATAATCACGCCAGCCCAGTGGAAGTTCCATCCCAATGAATTATTTTTAGGACTGCGTAATGTTTCATGGTAATTGCCGCCAATATCGGGGTTTTTGTTGCCGCGCTCTCGGGCTGCTTCTCCGCCTACCAGCTCGCTGACGCACTGAGCGCAATCATTGGGGAGCGCGATAGCACGCGGATAAGCATTTTCACGATTCACAAATGCCTGGAATTTGACTTGAACCTTAGCTATATCTCTAGTCATGGTTTCTAGACTTTCGTGATTTTCATATTCAAGCGTGACTTGTGCTAGCTCTATAAACAGTAAGTCATGCCGATATGGTGCAGCACGACACCAATTATTGAGGCGCATACCGATGATCCCTTTTCTGCTTAACTTTTTGCGCCAGTTGGGATCATGGCTTATTTCATTGGCAAAATCGTTTTTGAACTCTTCCAGATCTTCTTCGACCCAGCGGAGTTCTTGCATATAGCTTTCATGCTTTGACCTCAGCATTTCGTCATCATCCCCCATGGTCGGCTGCAAGTCTTGTTCTTCAGCCGTTGTTGTGCGGGGATTTAAACGTGGTTCAACACGATAATAAGTGGTATTGCCGCCGTAATTTTTAGCCACGCCTTGGTGTAATAAGTATTTGCTACCTTTAATATCGAGTACCAAATTGGATGTGGTAAATTGAGTGGCTGTTGCATAGACATCTTTTTGTCCTTCCCAGACGATATTCATATTTTCTGAAATGCGATTGGAATCAACCTGAAAGAAACCTTGTATGGGCGCATTGCTTGGCGGCGATGCGTGCAGTTGCAATTGCCTTCTTGGTAAGCTATGGCTGGCGCTCATAGCCTTAGCTCCCATCACATCTGCTTCATGCTCCAGCCCCTTATCATCATTGATTGAAATCCCACTTTTCATCTGCCTAGTCGGCTTTACGTGGCCCTGCGCCTGCTGGACGATGTGCCAAGCTTCATGAGGTAAATGCTGCTCTTGTCCTGGTGCAACATAAATATCCGTCCCTTGTGTGTAGGCTAACGCTTGCAACTCAGCGGGTTTAGAGGAATTGTAGTGAACCTTCACATCATCTATCACCATTCCAGAGAGATTTTCTATCCCGGCTTTCAGGTTATCTGGTAATCCCGTTCTGTTTTCTGGTTGTACCTCAGACATTCCAACATCGTTATTTCCCTTCGCTTGGATGGGTGCATCCACCTGCCCAGCATCATCCCACAGCTGCGCGGAAATACCTTGAAATTCAGGAACCCACGAGGTTTGCTTACCCGCTAAAATCTCTCGCGTTGACCTGGAACCGATCGCACTCTCTAACTCCTGTCTCTCATCCCCACTCAAGCTATTTGGGTCTTGTTGGACTCTCTGCACAACTGAAGACAATGATCCATAACTAGGACTAGAGGCAATCTCTTTACTTATTGGCGTTGATGGCAGTGAGGGTGCAACTTTTTGAAATATTTGTTTTCGGTACATAGTTAATCTCCGGCATTCGATTAGGGATTGCAATAAAAAATACTGCTTAAATATACTTAAGTATTTATGTAACTTATAGTTTTTGCGTATTTATTATATATAGTATTAACAGCCTAAATTATTACATTGGTATTTCATGACACTGAGAAATGTCCAACCCAATTATTACCGTTGCAGCAAGATTTTGCAACGTCAAATTCCTTGTTTTAAATTGAATCAATCGATTTTAGCAGATTTTTGTGAAATTACAGTTTTTGCAAATATTACTAATAGTTACAATATTCTTGACAATTTTTCATGTATATTTTATTCATAAAGCTAATAACTGGTTGTATTATTTTGAACTAGCAGTTATTTTCTTTCATAAGCTTTCAAAATGAGCAGTGTCATAAAACAAACATTGTTTAGATTATGTTAGATGGTCTAGACACTACTTTAGAATTGCTACTGAAGCGAGAACTTCCTCCAGATGTTCCTTCTGGAGACACGGAAGTTTTTATCAGTTTTGTTACGCCTTATCAAGGAGCAATCAAACAAAAGCCAGCGATTAATTTATTTCTTTATGATGTGCAGGAGAATCTGGAGTTACGCAGTAGTGCTTGGTCAGTGGAACGCCAAACTAATGGCAGAGCAATTAGAAAACGTCCCCCAGCTAGGGTAGATTGTTCATATCTAATTACTGCTTGGCCACAAAATGAAGAGGATGTCCAGACAGAACATCAACTTTTAGGAGCAGTGATGAAGGTGTTGCTGCGACATCGAAAACTTCCCGAACCCTTGATTGCAGATAACTTGGAAGCACAAGAACTTCCTTTAAGACTAATTAGTTTACGTCCCAGTAACTTACAAAGTTTTGGGGAATTCTGGCAAGCAATGGGGGGGAAAGAAGGAACTAGACCCAAGGTTGTCTTGCATTGTACTGTCACCATCTCCGTTCCTGTGGATGAAGCAGGAGAAGAAGCGGGACTGGTGGGAGTTCATCAACCAAACTCTTAGTTTCAGGAGTAGCGATGCTCGAACTATCTATAGTTAACCAACAAATAGCGATCGCAGGTAAAGTTTTGCAAGGAGAAACGCAAAAGAATATTTCTGGTGCAATAGTTGCAATTATTGAGATGCCAGAAAAATTCCGGGCTATTTTATCTCTAAAAGCACTGCAATCTGGTTCGCAATGGGAAAAAATGCCTGAGCGACCTGACCGCAAAATTACCAGCAATGATGGTTATTTTTACTTTACTAATTTACCCCCTGGGGAATATCTTTTAGAAGCATCGTTACCTACCAGCCCAACTCGATACAACAAAGCTAGGAAAGAAGTTCAAGTATCTTCTCCTGTCAATGGCAAAATTCCCGCGACGATGGCAGATATTGTGCTTTCACCCACGGGAATTAAAGGAAAAATTACTGATGTAGACGATTCAAAAAAGTTGATTACAAATGCCAAAGTACAGATTCAAGATAGTGGAGATATTACCATTAGTGACCAACAAGGTAATTATCGCTTAATCGGATTAGAATCGCCAAAATCAGGTCAGCGTAACATCACCATGATTGTCTCTGCAACAGGTTATCAACAAGTTTCTCAGTCACTAAATATTCAGCGCGGGCAAGTAATTGCGGAGCAGAATTTTGCTCTAAAACCCAAATAAATACTCAATTTTTTTAGGATAAGTAAATAGGCACAATAATCAACTATATGAGGAAAAATAAACTAAGCTAAAACTCTTATACCTATTGCCTATTGCCTATTCCCTATTTGCCTTCTTACTTATATCAAGGAGCTAATGAAATGCCAACCTATCTTTCTCCAGGTGTTTACGTTGAAGAAATAGCTTCCGGTTCTGCCCCAATTGTAGGAGTTGGAACCAGTATTGCCGCTTTTATTGGCACGATTAAAGCCAATGCTTGGTCATCAACTAATACTAACAACACCTCAATTAAGTCTGTGGGTAGCCCTACAAGTCCAGTTGAGATTGGTGAAGGTAAAGGTGGAAACCAAAAGAATTATTCCCTATTATCAGGAGATTATCCACTAGTTACCACAGTGGGGACTTATGGCTTCTTCGTTGGTGGGAGTCCTGTTAATTTAGATGATACAAACCCTATTACCAATAGCGATGCAGACAAATCTGCAACCGTAAAATTTAAAGATGCGATTCCTTCAGGGGAAAAAATTACTGGATATTACCAAGTTCAACTACCTGTAACAGTAATTCCCAGCGACTCCAACATCGCTCAAGAAGGGGAAATTAAATTAATCACAAACTTTAGTGAATTTAAGAAATTCTTTGGTGACTTTTTACCACCTAGTGGCGATACCCAAGGACAAAACACCTTAGCTCATGCAGTTTATGGCTTTTTCAGAAATGGTGGAACTCGTTGTTATGTCACCTGGATATCTGGAGAAAATCAACTTGCTGGTGTTTTAGATGCTTTTGAAGCTATTGATGAAATCACTATCGTCGCTGCACCAGGAAATTTAGCCCTCAGAGATGATATCAAAGACCATGCGGAAAAACTAGGCGATCGCATTGCGATTCTGGATAGTCTAGATACCATCGACCTTAGCAGCACAGGAGTTGTAAATACCCTTAAACCCTTCAACTCTGCCTATGCAGCATTGTATTTCCCGTGGATTCAAGTTTTCGATCCTGCAAGTAATAGCAATATTTATGTTCCCCCAAGCGGTCATATTGCAGGAATTTATGCACGGGTTGATGGCCAAAGGGGAGTACACAAAGCCCCTGCCAATGAAACTATTTTGGGAGCCTTAGATTTAAAATATAATCTCAGCAAAGCCAAACAAGATGGGCTTAATCCCGATGGAATTAACGTTATTCGCAAGTTAAACGGGAATATCCGCGTTTGGGGTGCGCGTACCTTGGGTGGAGATGCAAATACAGAGTTTAAATACGTCAATATTCGCCGTCATTTTAGTTACCTGCGAGACTCCATTGATAAAGGGACTCAATGGACAGTTTTTGAACCCAATACCCCCGAACTATGGGCAAAAATCCGCCGCAATATCAGTGCTTTTTTATTGATAGAGTGGCGCAAAGGAGCATTATTTGGCACAACACCCCAAGAAGCCTTTTATGTGAAATGTGATGCCGAAACCAACCCCCCAGAAGTGCGGGATTTGGGTCAAGTTGTCACAGAGATTGGTCTAGCAGTGGTGAAGCCGGCAGAATTCGTGATTTTCCGTCTGAGTCAATGGACTGGGACGGGAACGTAGGGGATAGGGGATAGGGGATAGGGGATAGGGGATAGGGGATAGGCAAATAGGCAATAGGCAAATAGGCAATAGGCAATAGGCAATAGGTGGGAGGTGGGAGGTTATCTCAAGGAAACAAGTTTCACAGGCAAGTATGAAAGTGGTTTTTCCCTACTCCCCACTGAAAATAATGACCAATGACCAATGACAAATGACAAATGACAAATGACAAATGCCGACTTTAAAGCCAAAAATACCAGGTATCTCTTTAAACTATGTCGTTCCTACTCCAGAACCTGAGTTACTGACAGGTGTTCCGGTATTCTTTGGCTTGACATCGCTTAAAGAGGGAGTGAACGAACCAAAAAAGCTAACCTTGGTGACGCATTTTCAGCAATATTTTGGTCAAGCCAAGGGATATTTAGCAGATGCAATCAAAGGATTTTTTGAAAACGGAGGTCGTCTTTGTTATGTTATAGCCTTATCTGACAATACTCTTAAGGCTCTCCAACAAGGTTTAGAGACTAGCGAAGTCTTAGAGAATGTTGATTTGGTTTGTGTTCCCGACATCATAATTGGTTCAGATGCGGAAGTTATTCAAAAGCAGCAAGCTATTTTAAAACATTGCGAGCAGATGGGCGATCGCTTTGCCATTCTTGATGCTTTGAATGATGGCGAAAAACTAGATTGGCAACGCCGAGGACTTGCTAGCCACAATGGGGCATTATATGCACCTTGGTTAAAAGTAGAACATCGTTTAGAAGCGATTCCTCCCTGTGGTCATATTGCCGGAATTTATGCAAGTTGCGATCGCACAGTCGGAGTACATGGCGCACCTGCTAATATTCCACTTGCAGGGGTACTGGATCTCAGTTTTCCCCTGACTCCCACAGACCAAGAACAGCTGAATCCAAAAAACGCAGCGGGAGTCAATTGTATTCGCAGCTTCCAAGGACGAGGTATGCGAGTCTGGGGAGTGCGTACCCTCAGCCCCATCGCTGAATGGCAATATGTCAACGTGCGTCGCTTATTTCTCACCTTTGGACGCTGGGTAAATCGTAACTTAGCGGATACAGTCTTTGAACCCAATGCTTTTCCTTTATGGGTGCGACTGCAAAGGGAATTAAGCGTTTATTGTGAATCTTTATGGCGACAAGGTGCTATCCAAGGTGCTTTGCCCCAAGAGGCATTTTATGTCAAATGTGATGCCGAAACTAATCCCCCTGAAAATCGAGAAATGGGACAAGTAATAGCAGAAGTTGGTTTAGCCCCCACTATTCCAGGGGAATTTATTCAACTTTTAGTTGTTCAAAGTAGTAGCGGAATTACATTGATATGAAGGCAGTAGGCAATAGGGAATGGGCAATAGTAAAAAAGTGGAAAAAGGAGGTAGATATGTGTTGAGTGTTTCAAAAGTTAAATGGCAATTATATAGGACTCCTCTTTGATTGCGTGAAAAAACTCCATACAACTCAAAAAGCCTTTTTGCCTATTGCCTATTGCCTTCCTAAACAAGTAAGTTCAAAAATCAAAGCAGATTCTCATATAACTGATAATTGTTAGTTCCAATTTATTGCAGGAGGTTCTTTTATGCCCACAATTTCTAATCCTCACGACCCATACAGTGGTTATAATTTCTGGGTGGAATGGGATGGTATTGTCCATGCTGGTTTTCGTGAATGTAGCGGTTTAACAGCGACTCGTAACGCAGGAACTTACCGAGAAGGAACAGATAAAGCATTAAGCCAACGTCAAATTCCCGGTCTTAATACTTATGGCAACATTACCCTAAAACGGGGAATTACCGACAATAAAGAACTGTGGGAATGGCACAAAAAATTACAAAACGGTGAAACAGATCGGCGTAATCTTTCCATTATTTTGGCTGATGATAAAGGAGAAGAAAAAATTCGTTGGAATTTAGAAAATAGTTGGCCTACTACTTGGAATGCTCCAGATTTTAATGCTACCTCAGACGAAGTAGCGATAGAAACTCTCGAATTAGTTCATGAAGGTATCACCATTGGTTAATATTTCCCTTCCGCAAAATCATGCAGCAAACTGAATTTCCTTTTATCTTGCCTCAAGGATATCTCGACTCGGAAAGTAACACTCACCGTGAAGGCATAATGCGCCTTTCCACTGCCTATGATGAAATTGCCCCCATCCGAGATCCAAGGGTGCAAAAAAACCCTGGTTATTTGGTGATTATTCTCTTAGCAAGGACGATAGTCCAACTAGGAACATTAGACCAAATTAATACCAAAATAATTGAGGGTTTATTTTCAGGAGATTTAGTCTATTTACAGGATTTTTATCAAAGGATTAACCAAAACGGTCATAGTCGTTTGCGGGTAGCTTGTCCCCACTGTGACGGAGAGTTTGAAGTGGAAACTATTCCCGTGGGGGAGTAGTTTGCTACCCCACAGAAAGACTGCTGGAGGAGGTAGCTTACCTTGCCTACCATTTTCATTGGTCTTACGAACAGATTATGACAATGGAACACCGAGAACGTCAGCAGTGGGTGACGCAGGTAGCACAAATTAATCAGCGACTTAGCGATTGAACAGGAAAAAAATGAATCCCAATCTTATCGCACTCAATGCAGCTTTAGCCGCAGGTTCAACAGCCAGTTTACTGGGACACGATCCCTACATGGCTTATAATTTTGCCGTGGAAATTGGAGGAGTTGTTATTGGTGGTTTTAGCGAGGTTAGCGGTTTAAGTAGCGAAATTGAGTTGGAATCTTATCAGGAAGGAGGCTTAAATGATTTTACTCATAAATTCCCCAAACATACTACCTATCCAAATTTGATTTTGAGTCGAGGATTGGTGAATATTGATTTGTTTTATATTTGGTATCAAGCAACTAGTCAAGGGTGGATTCAGCAGTTGAACGGTACGATTCTCTTGCTTAATAGTCAGCAAATCCCGGTGATGTGGTGGACATTTAAAAAAGCATATCCTGTCAAGTGGGAAGGGCCAAGCTTTAACGCTAGTAGCGATGAAATTGCTGTAGAAAAAATTGAATTGGTGCATCAAGGTATTTCTAAGTTATAGGAATATAGAGGGAATAGGGAATAGGGAATAGGGAATAGGTAAGGAGGTTTTTATAGTTGTATTCAGCTTTGTAAAAATCGCATAGGAGTTTTATGTTGCATCATGGCAAACTTATCTAATTGGCAAGATTCACTTGATGAGGGGTTGGTAAATCGCCTACATCGTCCCTTGCGTCAACCGGGAATGATGAAAATGGCGATGAGTCAGCGCATTATTAATCGTTGCGATCGCTTTTTAAATCGTTTGCCTCTTTTGAATCAACAAATGCAACGCTGGGGTAATACTAATACCCTATCATCTGAGCCTATGCCGATTGTTTATGCACAGCCTGTTTCATTAGCAAAAGAACAAGAAGTAGAGAATAGGGTACATAATTCTCTGCCAACTGTCTCCCAAGTTGAGCCTTCGCCTAATGTAATTCAAAGAAAAATAGATTCTTCTCAATCTTTACCAATTAGAACAGTTAGTAATACTATTCCTACACAAAATATTACAGATTTATCAATTTCTAATTTTACAGATGACACAACCCAATCTTTCACTTTAGAAACGCCAATTAATAAAACCCTTACATCTTCATCTGAAGTTTCAGTAGTTTCGCCACAACCCATTGCTGAACAATTACCAAAAATAGCAGAAATGGCGTTAGTAGATTTGACAAACTCGCAAACATCTTTACCTAATAGCGCTGAATCAAATCTCAATCACCCATCTCAAACAATTGTAGATAGCATTTCTTTCTCTTCATCAGAAATTCCCATAGTTTCGCCACAATCCATAGCTGAACAATTGCCACAAACAGCAGAAATGTTGTCATCACAAGAATTTCCCAGCCTTCCTGATGTCACACTACCTATTATTCAAGCAAAACTCCAGATTGATTCCAGATCACAGCCATCTCTTCCTATTGTTAATGATTTAAATAATTTAGCTGACCAACAAGAAACACAAGCAGATAATTATGGAGACAATATAAGCTTAGTCAAGCACGAAAACTTAATATATCAAATCTCCTCAAAACAACTTCCCATTGTCACTGCACAACCTCTAACTCCTCAAGTTAATTTGAATAAGCAAAAAATATCATTTGCTATCAATTCACCAACTTTTCAAAATCAACCTGCAACGACCCTCAACAAACAACCTGTTACTATTTCTACCCCACAAATTAATCAAAGTAATCACAAGCAAAACATATCTCCTCTTCCTGTTGTCTCTGTAACTTCTCCAAGTAACCCATCCTTAAAAACTGAATCTTTGCCTTTACCCATAGCTAAAGCTACACCATCATCAAAGAGTAATAGCCAGCAATCGAACCTACCGAACCGCAATTCAATATCAAATACGGATTCTTCATCACCTCCTAGAAGTTTCACCAGTCCTGTATTACCAACAGAAACCTCGGTTTCGCCAATAGCAACTCAATCCAATATTGATGTTGATGCTATCGCTAGTCAAGTTGAACGCAAACTAATGCGACGGTTAGTAATTGAAAGTGAACGCAGAGGAAAAAATCGATGGCACTAGAGAAATTAACTATCAAAGCTGAAAAAAATAACCCAGGAGACTTTGCTGATAAATTTAAAGTTCTTTTTAACCCTAATCAAGTGGAAATTGTCAAAACAGGCTGGTCAATGGGAAATTATGGCCCAGTTGCATCTAAAGAATTAACTCAACTTAGTCTTGATTTGTTCTTTGACACCACGCTGATAGGATTTCCCCCAGAAAATGTCCAAAACTATACCCGCAAAATTTTTAGTTTGACTCAGCCTCGCATTGGCAAAAATCCCAAACGTCCCCCTCGTTGTCAACTAATTTGGGGAACTATATCGGGTAAAGATAGCTTGTTATTACCTGATGGTTTTTTAGAAAGTGTTACTAAAAAACTGACTCATTTTCTTGAAGATGGTACGCCTGTCAGAGCCACCTTAACCTGTAAATTTAAAGAATGGAAAGAACCGAAAAAAAAGGCAAAGATTGCTAATCCCATTGATGATCCTGTGAGAATAGTTAAACGAGGAGAAACTTTAAGTAGTATCGCCACTGAAGAATATGGAGATCCGGGTTTATGGCGTGTAATTGCCGCAGAAAATCGCTTAAACAATCCTCGTATTTTAAATCCTGGAACTGTGTTGACAATTCCTCCGTTGCGAATTACTAGCCTGACTCAGAGGAGTTAAATCATGCCAAATGATGCTTCCTTATTAAATCCTAATGTCAAAATTTTGGTTCAAAGTAAACCCTTAGCCGCAGAAATAGAAGCTGATTTGGTATCAGCTTTAGTCTCTGAGGATTTGGAAGCGCCTGGTATGTTCGAGTTGCGATTAGTTACTTGGGACTTATTAAAACAAGAAATGACATGGGTAGATAACAAAGTATTTGATGTTGGTAATGAAGTAGAAATTCAAATGGGATATGAACAAGAACTCAAAACTATCATGGTGGGGGAAATTACGGGATTAGAACCAGAATATACCCAGGATGTAGCACCTGTATTAGTAGTGCGTGGTCATGATTTACGCCATCGTTTGTTGCGAGGAAATCACACAAAATCTTTCCTCAAAATTAAGGATAGTGAAATTGTCAGTCAAATTGCTAGAACTAGAGGACTTACAGCCAAAGTTACCGATACTAAAGTGAAGTTAGAATATATTTTGCAGCATAATCAAACAGATTGGGAGTTTTTAAAAGAAAGAGCTAAACGCATTGGTTATGAAGTCGCACTGGAGCAAAAAACTCTCCATTTTCGTCCCCATGAGAACGCTACAGAGAAAGTTTTGACTCTAACTTATGGAGAAGATTTACAAGAGTTTTTACCACGCTTAAGTACGATGAATCAGGTACAACAGTTAGAGGTCAAAGGTTGGATTGCTCAAGAAAAAAAAGAGGTGTCGGGTAAAGCAACAGTAGGAAAAGAAGGTGGCACAATGGGAGGTTTAACTTCTGGGACAAAAGCAGTCAAAAAAGCCTTCGGTGAATCGAGCTATACGATAGTAAATCAACCTTTATCAAGCAAAGAAGAAGCCGACAACATGGCATTAGGGCAGTTTCAGGATATGGCGATCGCCTACATTACTGGTGAAGGAACTTGTCAAGGTAATCCCAATTTACGCGCCGGAAAAGTGATTGAAATTCTTGGACTTGGTAAAAGATTTAGCGGTCTTTATTATATTAAAAGCACGGAACATAGTTATTCACAGAATCAAGGTTATAAAACTTCATTTACTGTGGGGAGAAATGCTACATGAATGGACTAGAATTTTTATTATCAAATAACCAAAACCATCATTTTTACGGCGTAACTGTCGGCATAGTTACTAATAACAAAGATCCAGAGAGATTAGGAAGAATTAAAGTGAAATTTCCTTGGCTATCTTCAGAAGAAGAAAGTTACTGGGCTAGAATCGTAACTCTCATGGCAGGAAATGACCGGGGTATTTATTTTTTGCCGGAAGTTGATGATGAAGTTTTGGTTGCTTTTGAACAAGGTGATATGAATTTCCCTTACATTCTTGGTGCTTTGTGGAATGGGAAAGATAAACCACCAATAACAAATGAAGATGGGGAAAATAATCAACGAGTCATTAAATCTCGAAGCGGTCATAAGATTGTTTTAGATGATACTGAGGAGAATGAACAGATTATTATTCAAGATAAGACTGGTAAAAATAAAATTGTGATTAATTCTCAAGAGAATAAGATGAATATTCAAGTTGAAAAAGATTTAACTATTGAAACTAAAGGCAAAATTATCTTAAAAAGTAGTGATGATGATATATCAATTCAATGTAAAAATTTGCAAATAAAAACTCAACAAAATTATCAATTAGAAGTAGGTGCAGATTGTACTATTAAAGCTAAAGCTAAATATGCTTTGGAAGCACAGTCTGGTTTAGGGATTAAATGTGCCAACGGAGTGAAAATAAATGATAGTTCATTAGAGGTGATGTAATGGATATTGATTTCTTAGGTGTGGGATGGACTTTACCAATTCAACTTGATGAAAAGGGTCAAATTAAAGTCGCAAAATACGAAGAAAGTGTGCGACAGTCCATTTGGATGATTCTCAGTACTGCCAAAGGAGAACGGGTAATGCGTCCTGATTTTGGCTGTGATATTCATGAAAAGGTGTTCTCTCCTAATAGTTTAGGAACGGTTGGGCAAATTGTTAGTGATGTGCGCGATGCGTTAATTGAATGGGAACCTCGCATTGATGTTTTAGATGTGGATACAGTTCCCGATCGCAACCAACCAAATGTGATTTTAATTCAGGTAAATTATCAAGTTCGGACAACAAATAATATTTTTAATTTAGTTTATCCTTTTTACTTGCAGTAATTTTTATGGCTTATTTACCGCCCAAAATTGACCAACGCACCTATGAAGAAATTGTTCAGCAAACTGAGAAGTTAGTAGAGCAATATACCGACTGGAAACCTGCACCTGAAGATAAAACAGATGCGGGTGGGGCATTGATTCGCATTTTTGGGCGGATGGTAAAATTAGTCAGCGATCGCCTCAACCAAGTCCCAGAGAAAAATTTTCTGGCTTTCCTTGATTTAATTGGCGGAGAACTCAAATCTCCCCAACCTGCTAAGGTTCCTTTAACCTTTTATTTGGCACAAGGAAGTCCCGGAGATGGGTTAGTTCCTGCTTATACTCAAGTTTCTGCACCACCAGCAGAGGGTACAGACGAAGAAATCGTGTTTGAAACGGATCGGGAATTAGTTGTCACAACGACGCAATTACAAGCAGTATTTGTGCGCCAACCAAGTCAGGATAAGTACGCGGAGCGCACTTTGGCAGCAACAGGAGAAGAAGATGCTGCTTATTTCGCCTTTGCTGGCGATCGCTCTATTCCCCATTCTCTCTATATAACTTGTCCCGAAATTTTTGCTTTATCAGAGTTAAAAGAAATAAAACTAATTATTACTACGGATAGTGCTAGTCAATTCCAAAATTTACCGCTGAATTGGTCTTATTGGGATGGTTTTCAATGGCAAGAAAGTCCAACTCCTAACCTGAGTCAAAAAAATAATCAGTGTACAATTACTTTTACCAATTTATCTATTCCGACTCCTTCTGAAATTCAGGGAAAAGTAGGGAGATGGTTACAAGCAAAGTTAACTAATATATCTTTAAATTTACCTCAAGTTACTAATATTCAAGGTAGTTTAAATGTTAAACAATCTAGTTTGATTCCTGAAAATTGTTTATTTAATTCTACTTCTATAGACCTGACCAAAGATTTTTATCCCTTTGGCGAACAACCAGAAAATAACGATACATTTTATATTGCCTTACATGATACATTTATTAAACCAAATACAATTATTACTATTGATATACAGTTAAGCTATAAACCTGTAAATATCAATAATTTAAAAATTAACTGGGAAATTGGTAACGGTCAAATATGGCAAGAAATAGCAAATGAAAATAATCAACTAAAATGGATAGAGAATTCCTCATCTATTCAATTTACTGAACGAAATATTATCCAAGCAAAGTTACAATTTCCCAACACAGAAAATATCCCTTCTCCTAGCACTGTGAATGGCGAAACTCGTTATTGGATTCGCGCTCGAATTACTCAAGGTAATTATGGCAAAGCCGCAGATGAGCGCAAATATCCTATCTATGATGACTTGGCAGTTTTGAGAGAGGAAATCAAAAAAGGAACAAGCGAAATTAAAGTTGATAGTCTCGATTTATTCAAGGTTGGGGATACCATTCGCCTTCTTCCAAATACCGGGGGATTTCCAGAAGAAAATCAAATTACCAAAATTACTCAGACAGATAATAAGCTGACGCTAAAAAGTGGAATTTTGAATACAATTTTAGACGTTGGCACTCGGATTATGCGTAAGTTGATTATCACTGAAACGATTCCTCCAACTTACGATCCACCTATAATTAAATCATTAAAATTAACCTACGATTTTACCATTACAGAAAATGCTGTTTATTTTGCTGCTAATGATTTTACTTATTCTTACCCAACAAGCTTTAGCACAAAATTAAAACGAAAGGCTGCTAATGGAAATAAATTACTATTTTTGGGTGAAGTTAAAGGATTAACGGTTGGTGAGTTTTTAACAATTAATTCTGAAAATTATCAAATAGAAACGATAAACTCTGAAAGTAATCAAGTTATGCTCACCTCAAGGATTCAGCAGGATGTAGCCAGCAATACTGACGTTAATCGTTATTTTACGCCCTTCACTCCTACCGTTGATAGAGAATCAACCCTTTACCTAGGATTTGATAAATCCTTTGAGAATAAAACGGTTACTCTTTATGCACAAGTTGAGCCGCCATTACCAGATGAATTATCAGCTAATATTACAACAGAAACTTTCATCACAGAAACGGTAAATCCTGGAGATACAACACTAAATCTTGCTGATGTAACTGGCTGGAAAATTGGCGATCGCCTAGAAATTCAAAACCCCCTCAATGCTAAACAATACAATAACTATACGATTAGCGATATTAACAACAATCAAGTTACCATCAATCAATCTCTGCAACAAAGTTATCATACTGGCAACTTAGTTATTTATCCCAAACAACCGGAATTAGTTTGGGAATATTCTAGTGATTTAGGTTGGCAACCATTAGGGGTATACGATGAAACTCAAGCATTTTACCAACGAGGTTTAATTAAATTTATTGCACCAGCAGATTTCAGCAAAAGAGAAACCTTTGGTAAACAACTTTATTGGTTACGAGTTCGTTGGCAAGGAGGTAATTTTTGGGTTAAACCTCGTCTGCGTCGCTTATTAACTAATACAATTTGGGCAGTTCAGGCAATTAGTTTACGAGAAGAAATCTTAGGTTCAAGTAACCACGATCCAAATCAAATTTTTGTTGCCAATAACACCCCCATTTTAATGGGACAACAATTAGAAGTCCAAGAAGGGGAAATTCCCGAAGTAGAACCCGATCGCCTCAAAGTAATTCGAGATGATTTAGGAGAAATTGAGTCAGTTTGGGTGCTTTGGCAAGAAGTACCAGATTTTTATGCTTCGAGTGCTAGCGATCGCCATTATATTTTGGATCGACAAACAGGTGAAATTCGCTTTGGCAATGGACAAGCCGGGATGATTCCCCCCAGTGGACGGAATAATATTCGCCTGTCTTTTTATCGGACTGGAGGCGGTAAACAGGGAAACGTCACCTCAAAAACTATCAGCCAACTGAAAACTACTATTCCCTACATCGATCGAGTAATTAACCTCGAAGCAGCCGCAGGTGGGGCGCAACAGGAGACTTTAGATCGTCTGAAAGAACGAGTACCCAAGCAACTACGTCATCGCGATCGCGCTGTCACCTTTGAGGATATTGCAGATTTAGCTTACGAAGCTTCCACGGATGTCGCCAGAGTCAAAGTAGTTCCACCAGATTTGCTGACAGCTAATTTTAGTCCATTGAATCAAAAACTTTGGCTCGATCCTACCAAAGCAGATGTGTCATTTGAAGATAGTCTTAATGAGAAATTGCTGACAATCAACAATGAGAGTGAAAGAACTAGCTTTGCAAACATGATGTGGGAAATCAACCGTCGTGCAGGGCAAGTTAAATTGATTGTTTTGCCCCATAGTAGCGATCGCCAACCAATCCCTAGTTTAGCTTTACTGGAGCGAGTCGAAACCTATATTCGTTCCCGTTGTCAGCCAACAATGGATTTAATAGTTACTGCCCCCAAATGGCAAGAAGTCACCGTGAACGCAACTATAACTCCTGTATCCCTCGAAGATGCAGACATCGTGAGAAACAGCGTCAGACAACGCTTAGAAGCCTTCCTCCATCCCTTAACCGGAGGTAGAGGAGAGGGGTGGCAATTTGGCCGCTATCCTCAAAAATCGGATCTTTACGCCATTATTCAATCCATTTCGGGAGTCGATCATGTGAACTCTTTAGAAGTGCTACTTACAACAACAAACTCATCCCTGAACGCTGATACTTTAATTTATTCTGGTCTTCATAGCATTCAAATTCAAGGCAATAGGCAATAGATTGGTGAATATATTGACTATTCCCCATTCCCCATTCCCCATTCCCCATTCTCCTTATGACTCTACCATTACCCAATCTCGACGATCGCACTTACGCCAACTTAGTAGAAGAAGCCATTTCTCAGATTCCCGTTGAATATCCCGAATGGACAGATCATAATCCCACAGATACCGGAATTATCCTGATTGAATTGTTGGCATGGTTAACAGAAATGACTCTCTATCGAGTTAATCAAATTCCTGATGATAATTATGCCAGTTTTCTGAGTTTACTTAAAGGAGAACAATGGAATTTGCCAATTAACCTTTCTACCCAAGAACGGCAAAAAACTTTGCAATCAGAAATTAAAAATACTTTATTAGAATTGCGGAAAACTTATCGGGCGATTACTCCAGATGATTTTGAAAAATTGATACTTGTCGATTGGAATGAATTCCAAGATTCTGCTGACTTAAAAATTGCTAGAGTTAAATGTTTAGCACAACGTAATTTATCTCATTTAGATGCCAATACTGTTACCAAAGGACATATTAGCTTAGTAGTTGTTCCTGAAAATAATCAAGGAGAAAATCAATATAAAAACTTATTTAACTTTCTCGATAACAGGAGACTTTTAACTACTCGCCTACATATTGTAGAACCTGAGTATGTATCTATAGCTGTAGAAGCAGAATTAGTGCTTGAAGATGGCGCACAAGCAGAAGCAGTTAAAAAACAGGCGAAAAAAGAAGTTGAAATGTTTTTTGACCCGCTGCGATCGCAAAAATATTGGCAGGGAAAAGGATGGCCTTTTGGTCGGAGTGTTTATATATCCGAATTATATAAGCTATTAGATGATTTGGAGGGAGTAGATTACGTTGAAAATCTGCAAATTAAAGATAAAAATAATACTTCCAAAACAGAAATTAATTTAGCAGATAATCAGTTAGCTAAACTCAATATCGAAAATACTAAATTTACAATACTAGTAGAAGTTGACAATGAACGCAAAAAACTCTGAATTAATTAGTAGCTATCAACAATATTTACCGACAATTCTCCAACAAGATGCCTTCCTCGGTCAATTGCTGCTAGCATTTGAAACAATTCTCAGCGGAATAAATGAAACTTCTAATCAAGAGAAAATTATTACTCCACCAGCATTAGAAGAAATTATAGATAATATTCATATTTATTTCAATCCTCAACAAACTCCAGAGGAATTTTTACCTTGGTTAGCAGGATGGGTAGCCTTGAGTTTACGGAATGATTGGCAGGTAGAAGTTAAAAAAGCATTTATTCAACAAATTGTCCGACTGTATCGTTTGCGAGGAACAAAACAAGGATTAATCGAAATTTTAGGTATTTATTTAAAAAACTCAGGATTTGGTGAAAAGGTTGAAGTCTTCGATGAATTTGATAATTTTCCTAATTATTTTCAAGTTCAATTAACTTTAAAAGACCGCGATCCTGATAAGTATTGGCGACAGGCTAAAATTGCCAAAGCTATTATTGATAGCGAAAAGCCAGCACAGACATTTTATACCCTAAAAATTCTTGTGCCAACGATGCAGCTAACCAAGCGATCGCACGTTGCTTATCCTTTCAAATTATTTGAACCTCTACAAAATCAAAAATTTGCTATAGAAGTCATAATTACTCCCAACGTAAGTAATAGCAGTACTATTAATCAATTGGCTAAACAGTTATTAGTTCAACTCCAAGGTAATTCAAAATTAATTACTCCTGATTCGTCGAAGATAATTATAAACAATCAATATTTTGCTATTAAACAAGATTTAAATTATCAGCATTTCCAGGAAAATTTGACAGGTTTTAATGTCGTCTTGTCAAATCGAACTGATAAATATTTTGTCGGAAATTTAGCAATTAAACTTTATTTTTATATAAATGATGGAGAATATAGCAATACACTATTAGAGCAATCTCTAAATTTATCACCTGTCCTTAAAATTTATAATAAAAACAATACAGGAGAAATTACTGAAGGAAATACAATTTTTAAACAAGCTAGTCAACCGCAAAAATCAGGAATGAAGATAACAGAATCTATATGGAGTCAACCCTACACTTTTCAGACATTTAAACCACCCAAAATTCAAGAATTGCAGCCTCAGATAACTGCAATTCTTGAAAAAATCGAACTAGAAGCAATTGTAGAAATTACTCAACCTAAGACCATTACCTCAGATATACTCAATAAAATTACAGTTCGCCTTCAAGATGATGTTTCAGAATTTCATTTATTCACACCAGAAACTATCAGAGAAAATAATAAGATCACAATCAAGCGTACCCTTTACTACCAACAATTTACCCAAACTATAGATAGGTTAGATGTGGCAATCAAAAATCTCAATAATATTGATATTGTTGGTAAAGTCACTGTTCAAGCTTCCTTGAAGATTAATCAGCGTTTATCGACTTATCAATTACTAGAACAAACCTTTAACCTCACAGCCGTTTCTCCTTATAATATTCTAGAAATTTGCCGTAAAAACGAAGAAGGTCAAATTATTTCTGGTAACACAATTCTCGGAACAACTAGTCAATCATTGAACTAAATATCAGGATAAAAATGGCTAAAACTACTGATTTCACTAACTTTGCAAACGAACGTCCTAACTATTTTCCAGGACAATATTTGCTAGAAGATGACTTTGAACTCGAACATAAATATCTTAGCGATCGCCAACGCTATTATAATCAGAGTCTTCATATTTCCGGAATTATTGAAGGACTGGAAGTTGAAGTTATTCAAGATAAAAAAGCTGTTTTAATTAAATCTGGCTCGGCTATAAATAGTAACGGAGAACTAATTGTTTTAAAACAGGACATTACATTTTCCGATTTCAAAAATGTTACTAACGGTGAACTCTACATCCAATATTCTCAAAAACAACAAGTTAAACAGCAAGAAGACGTAACTGATAGCTACACTCGTTGGATTGAAAATCCTATTTTGGGATTTACAGCTACAACTCCTGAAAATAGCGTTAAGCTAGCAAAACTGACAATTTCTCAAGATACTATTACTTTTGATGCTAACGTTCGAGAATATTCAGGTTTATCGTTACCAAACTCTAATAGTAAAGCTTTGACTCTTCGTTCTGGGGGAAATGCAAATTCAAACTTAGCCGTTTTGACAGGTAGTTTAAAGATTGATGGCAATTTAGAGGTTAACAACAATATTTTAGTCAAAGGTGCAACTTCTAGTTTGTTAGGGATTGGGGATGAATTTTCAGAAGGAAATACTGGTGGTAATCGTGAATGGATGAAACGAGGAGTGAAGATTTTTTGGAATTCAGATAATCTGTTTATTGGCTTAAAAGACGAAGGTAGTAATCGTAAAGATGCTGTAGTTGCTTGGGGAGACGATCCACAAGAAGACTTACGATTTATTAATATCCAATCTGGAGGAGCCATTGAGGGAAATGAAGTTATTAGAGTTAAAGCAAATGGCAATGTTGGTATTGGTACAAATAATCCAGGCAACTACAAATTAAATGTACAAGGTAATCAGTTACTTAACGGTAGTCTAAATATTTCTGAGACATCATCACCATTAAATCCAGTTGCTAAGTTAGATATATCAACTGCTCCTCGCACAGGTAATCATCCGAATGCTGTTAAAGGTTTATATGTGACAGGCGATTTTAATGCTGATAGTGATGGGATAGAGTTTCGGCATACTAACGGAACTCAAGGAATAGGCTTTGGTTTCAACACAATTTATGCAGCAGGAAGCAATAACGATCAAGACTTGAACTTAAAGCCAAAAGGGACAGGAAAAGTTATTACCAAAGGTAGTTTAACCATTCAGGAAGGTAAAATTAATCTCAATGGCAATCAACAAATTGTTTTTACAGATATAGATGCAACAAACAATCTAAAAATACAACTTTGGACAGGATATGGACTCGGTATTAATGGTTCTACTTTATTCTATACAGCTAACGGCAATCATTCTTGGCGAGATCATCAAAATAACGAAAGAATGTTATTAGCCACAGGTGCAAATGCTGGGTTAACTGTAAAAGGAACAGGAACATCTTCTTTTGCTGGTAATTTAACTGTAACTGGCTCTTTGTCAGTGGGTGTATCTGTTGGCAGTACGACAAATATTGACCTATCAGGTCATATTCAACTCAAAGAATATGGACAACAAAAAATAGCTTTTCTTCAAGCAAGAGATGACTCATCCAATCGAGATATTGGCTTGAGAATTAGAACCCAAACGCAAGGTAGTACACAAAGAACTCTTGTAGACGCATTAACCATTACTCCTAGTGGAGAAATACAGGGAAAGATATGGTATTCTAACGAATACGTATGGAGCAACGGTCAACCGGAAGTCAAGATGGGACATAGTAGTAAATGCGTAGCATTTATCACATACGTGCAAGGAAAATTTGCTGGTGGCGGCGAACAAGTTTTTACTTATATAAAAAGTGACGGATATTGGTATCTTGGAGGAAGGCAGGGAGGTGCCGGTGACGGTATAGTTGCCAAAGCAAGATGTATAGGTTCTCCTGATTAGTGCGATCGCCAAACTGATCAAAATAAATTTTAAACTCAATATGACTCTATGGCTGACTTCATTCTCATCACTGGCGATAAAGCCATGTTTAACCCCACTTTTGGACAAGCCATTGTCACCGTGCGTCCAGGAGATTTAATTGGCACAGGCAAGGATAAAATTAACCAGAAAGTAGTCTGTGTAGATGGCGACGAGAAAAAAATCATCGTCCCTGGTTGTAGTTATATAACCCCCCAATATACTACTCCTGGAGTGGGGATACTTTCGATTGAATCTCTTGCTGGTAATCAAAAAGCTAAAAAGACCAAATCTGCTGGTAAACCTGTATTGCTCAAAGGCGGATCATTTAAAGCCAAATTTCAAGTAATGGTTCCCGCACAACAACCCTCTGTACCCAGTCCCATACCCGATGCCACCCCCCAATATTCCGGTAGTGGTACATTTATTTCTCTGAATCTAAAAGTTAAAGGAACATAACCCTTATCAAGCTAGTACCGCAAGGCGGAATTAAAAATTAAAAATTAAAAATTAAAAATGAAGACATCGTAAGGGTTTTGTTGATTGGGAATGGGTGGTTTATTTCCGCCGTGCTGTACTAGGTTTTTAGGACTTGTGTGTACACAGTAGTTTGAAAAGGGGGAAACCGGAATCAAATTCCCCCAATTTATCAGGGGAATTTAGGAGGATCAAAAATTTTAGATACTGACAAGAGGACTTTTTAAACATCTTCTAAATAGTTTTTACTCGTGCTCCTTCAATGTGTTCCGAGAGTGAGAAAAAAGGGATAATTCAATGATCAAAGAACAACTGGAAAAACGTCTTGCTGAACTCAAAGCAGAATTGGTATCAGGACAAAAAGTCATGGCAGACTTAGAGATGAAACAAGCAAATCTGCGCGATACCTTACTACGGATTAGTGGAGCAATTCAAATTTTGGAAGAGATCACATCTTCCACAGAACAAAATGGAAATCAAAACAATACATACGTACAAGAGGAATTAAACGTTCAATAGACAATCTGCTGACACTAATACTCAGAGATTCCAGTTGATAAAGTAATATAAAAGCCCATATTTGTGGTGATATTACTTGTTTGACTAAGGAAAGCGTATTGCTGTATATCCCGGACTTATCTCTCGCTTGTGAAAAATCCGGGTTTAGTGACAAAAGGCGCTTTATCTTAATCTCTCATCGATGCTAATAAGTTGTCGCGCCTTCAGCGACTAGTGGTGACATGAGTGCATTTGGATCTTGATCTAGTATGAACTTTTTAATGTCCGAACTTTTCTCCTTGGCGAATTTTGATGCTGCTTCCCGTAAATTTTTAATATTATCCTCGCTAGTATCATCCATTGCTTCGTTAATTGCTTTATTGATGTATTTGTTTTTCTGTTCTTTTAAGGGAAGTATTGGGCGAGGAGAAAGTGGGTTGATTCTCTCACCAAATCTTTCGTTTAATAAAAATTGAAGACGTAAGTAACCGCCTGGATTAGCTGCTTGGATAATCTCAGAACACAAATCAGTAGCAATCTGAATTTGACCTCCCATAAATACATCGGGAACATGCTCTCCCCAAGAAAGTGTGCCCCAGTTTTTCATTTCTTTGTATTCAATGGGTTTGGTAGTAGCACCCGTTCCAATAGACAGCATAGTGATGTCTGAAATGTTGATCTTTTTTACATTTGTGGCGTAAGAAAGCGCCGCCAAAGCTGGACAGTTGGCACTCACCCCACCATCGACGTGAGGAAATTTCCACTCGTCAGTAGCTGAGGAATTGGGGTCTTTCCATTGGAATTCATACGGGGGAAAGAAAGTAGGAGCCGATGCAGAACTGAGACAGACTTCCCAGAGTTTCATGTCATTGAACCAACGATTCTCTTCAGGACAACGACTGGCAAAAAAGGTTGTATTGCGATAGAGAGTGTCATAGGCTAAAATTAGCAACTGGGCTTTTGAGATTTCGCCAACCTGACGGAGTGTAACTTCACCCAACTCCTCTCGCAAAACTTTAATTAGTCCTTTATTGGAATACTTGGAGCCAAGGAACCACTTCATGACATTCTTTCTCAGCCATAAAGCATTGAATATTTCTTGCCCTCTTTTCTCGTAAATGTTTATCAGCTTTTTAGGTTCCAAACCCAAAGCTATACCAGCAGCCAAAATTGACCCGGTAGATGTCCCAGCGATTAGGTCGAAGTATTGGTTTAGAGGTTTCCCAACCTGCTCTTGAACGGATTGCAGGATTATAGCGGTTACTACTCCCCGAATTCCTCCACCATCCAAAACCAAAATCTTAAATTTTTCCGATTTCAATGATGACATACGCACATAAAGGTAAAAGATTTACTTACATAAGTGTTCCCTTAAAGACTTTGTAAATTTCATGCTTGATCGCAAACAGAATTCATATCCTGTTGGGTACAATGCTCATATTTTGCCCATAACCTACTGTTTACAAGGTTTTTAGCCAATAAACGGTGAGAGAAGATATGGCGATGGCGTGTTAAAAATCGTTACTAAAGTTAATATATTATTCTTTTTATGTGGCGATGGATACACAAAAATTTCAGTTTACTGACAGTATTACTTTAAAATCAGCTAGTTAACTTCAAACTATTCAAGAATTAGAGCCTATTTGTATAGTACTTAGGCAAAACTACATGCGGTAGGGGCAATTCATGAATTGCCCCTACCTGATAATCAGCTAGGGGCAAGTATTAATAAATCCCAGACTGCACGCGCCACAGACTGGCGTAAATTCCATCCATCGCCAGTAACTTCTCATGCTTACCCTGCTCCACAATTTGACCATTATCCATCACATATATGCAATGACTGTGGCGAATCGTAGAAAGACGGTGAGCGATCGCAATTGTTGTCCGATTTTGAGTAATCATCGCCAATGACTTCTGAATCGCCGCTTCAGTTTCATTATCTACCGCAGAGGTAGCTTCATCCAAAATCAAAATTGGTGGGTCTTTGAGAATAGCACGCGCGATCGCAATTCGTTGTCTTTGACCACCAGAAAGTTTCTGACCTCTTTCGCCAACGATAGTATCGTACTGAAGGGGTAATTGCATGATGAATTCATGTGCTTGGCCTAACTTAGCAGCATGAATAATTTCTGACTCAGTAGCATCAAAACTGCCATAAGCAATATTTTCCCCTACCGTACCGTGAAATAAAAACACATCCTGACTCACCCAACCGATACAGCGCCGCAGTTCCCCTAGTTGCAATTCCCGAATATCAATACCATCAACCAGAATTTGTCCGCCTTGGATTTCGTAAAAGCGTAGCAGTAATTTGACTAGGGTACTTTTACCAGAACCAGTTGCACCAACAATGCCAATATTTGCACCTGGTAAAAGATGCAGTGATAAATCTTTGAGTACATTGGTGCGACCATTGTATGCAAAGGTGATATTGTCAAAATGCACCTCACCGCGTACTTTTGGTAGAGAACGGTTTCCTGTGGGAATAGCAATGGGAGTATCTAACAATCCCATAACTCGTCGAGTAGAAGCCATCGCTCGTTGATATTGATCCATGATGTTACTCAAACTGGCAAACGGCCAGAGTAATCGCTGGACAATAAACACCATGAAACCGTAAGTTCCCACAGTTAACTGATTATTCGCCACAGCAAGCCCACCAAAAAACAACGTGGCGATGAAACCGATTACAACTACTAATCGAATTGCTGGATAAAAAGCAGCACTAAGTGCGATCGCTTGACGGTTACTACGACGATAGGCTTCACTTTCAGATAAGACACGATCTCTCTCGTAGGTTTCAGCAGTAAAGCTTTTAATTGTAGCAATCCCTGAGAGGTTATTAGCTAAACGACTATTAATAAATCCAGCTTTATCACGCACATCTGCATAACGGGGTGCGAGTCGTTTTTGAAATACTAAAGAACCCCAGAAAATGAAGGGTGTGGGTATGATTGCAAAAGGAGCTACATTAGGGGCAATAAGAAGAAATGAACCGCCTACAGCCAAAATAGTGGTAATAAATTGCAGAATACTAGCCGCACCAGAATCAAGAAATCTTTCTAATTGATTGATATCATCATTTAATATTGACAAAAGTGTGCCTGTAGAGCGTTCTTCAAAGTAACTCAGTTCTAGTTCTTGCAAATGGCTATAGGCATCAATACGTAACTCATGCTGCATAGTTTGAGCGAGGTTACGCCACAGGCGATCATAAATAAATTCAGATATTGATTCAAAAGTCCAAATGAGTAAAGTTAATAATGATAGGATTGCCAGTTGTCCAGTGATGTTAGTAATCCCAACTTTGGCAATGATAGAGTTTTCTTTTTGCACCACTGTATCTACGGCGACACCTATTAAATATGATGGTGCTAGGTCTAAGATTTTATTGAGAATGGTAAAGATTACAGCAGTCCACACTTGAGGACGGTAGTTTTTGGCGTAGTGTAATAAACGTAGGAGAGGATGGTTTTTAGAAGTTAGAGAAGATGTCATTGTGAGTCAGCCAAAATTGGTTTAGGGTTTGTTGACGAGGTATTTAAATAAGTCATCAATCACTGCATGGGCTGCCAAAACGTTGTACCCCCACCAAACTGAGGCTTTAGTTAAATATACTCGATTCTGTTGAATTGCTTTGACATTAGACCAAATCGGTTTTTGTTGAATCTGCTCAATTTTAGATAAATCATTGTCATCAGTGGTTCCCACAAAGAGAACATCAACATCAATTTTTGGCAGATATTCTTCAGAAATAGGTAGAGATAAAGAGCCAGGGGTTTCTGATGGTGGAGGTTGCAACCCAACATCTTTTAAGACTGTTCCTGGGAAAGAGCCATCAAGAGAAAGAGTAAAATTTCCATAATATATAGATGCATAAGATGCTCGAATTAGCTGTTCTTTATCCTTTTCACCATTCTTTTGGGAATTAATTAATATTTGCCTAAGCTTCTGAACGCGGTTTTCATAATCTTTCATCAATTTATTGAAAGTTTCTAACTTGCCCAAAAGTTTCGCAACATTTTTAAAATTTTCCTTCCAATCGTATGAAATCTCTGACCAAGGGATCAAAACAGTTGGGGCTATATGAGACAACTGCTTATAAATTGACTGTCTATATGACAGACCAATAATTAGATCAGGTTTGAGTAATAAAACCTTTTCTAAACTAAACTCTCCATTGACGGTGTAAATAGTTTCAATTCCTTGAATCCTATTTTTCAGATATGGAGCATCCAGATATTCTTTAGATCCAACTATTCCAACAGGTTTTATACCTAAAGCTAGAATATTACTAGAGTTAAATTGGTCTACAGAAATAATCCGTTTGGGGTCAACTGGAATACAACTTTCTCCCATTGTATGTTTAATCAATCGACACTCTCCAGCTATCTCTCTCGAAGTTGAGTTTGTCGCGTTTTGATTGATATGACTACTACAAGCTGAGATGAGAAAAAAACCTAATAGGCTAATAAAAAATAAACCAACAAAATTCCGAATAGCTATTCTTGCTGGCACTTGCTTTTTTATCAAAATTCTCATGATACTGTTCCCCCCACAGAGAATGGTTCCCCTGGTATTACACCCAACTGAGAAGAAGTATTGTCAAAGTAATTTACGTCAAACAAATTTATTAAATTGATAGCAGCGCGGAATATTGGTTTGGAATTACCTTGCATAGGTGAAAGTAAAAGTGTGGGCAACTGCTCTAACATGAGAGAATCGGCTATAAACCCGCCAATAACACCACCCCACGCATGATAATCAACAAAGTAAACTCGACCTTCTTTCCATGCTCGTGAATCGTGCAACAGGGGATTTTTAGCCCATTTTTCTTTGAGTGCTTCTAGCGGAACGTTATAAGTAGAGTGTCCATCCCAATGATCAAGCCAAGTATGGACAATGATAATATCTGCATTGAGTTGAGATAAGGTTTCAATAGTTACTTTGGGTCGTACTCCTGGTTTCCGTTCCACATCTTCAAGTAACACAGATTGAAATCCAATTTCTTCAAGGAGTTGAACTGAATCCCCACTGTATTTAATTTCAATGTAGTCCATTGATTGGTTGCAAGCTATATTCAGCACTCGCGGGTGAGTGTTTACAAGCGGAGCTAATTTAGTGCGAACTTCAGCCAGATGTTGTTTATGTGAGGCAATGACTTGTTGTACATTGTCTTCACGATGGAGTGTTTTAGCCAAAATTCTAATATTGTCTTGCCAAGTTTCCTCTGTGTTGTCTATTAGCACAGTCGGAGCAATAGCAGACAATAGCTTATTTTGCTGCCATTTCATCCCCAGAATCAAATCTGGTTTGAGTAAAATCAGAGTTTCCAGAGAGGGATTACTGCGATCGCCTAAATTAATCGGCTGACTTGTGACAAAATTACCTAAGTAAGGTATTTGTTTACTGGGGTTGTTGAATTGGCGCAGATTAAACAAACCTGCATCGGCATAGCCAGAGGGCTGGAAATCAAGAGCCAACATCATACTGAGTAACTTTGGTTCTAGTGCAACTACTTTCTGGGGTTTACCACAAATAGTCGTTTCACCGCCAGCGTGTTCAACGACTCGACAATCAATGGATAGCGATCGCACATTCTCTAAATTGGGGCTGTTGGGAACACCACTTTGACAAGCCGTAATTAAAAGAACTGTGACAATAACCAAACCCATGTATTGATGCAAATAAAGTCTCATCTGGCGGCGAAATTTGAGAAACATTATGAATGCTCTTTTGTTAATTCAAATCAAAACTGGATAGAAAAGGAGCCGATAACTGTGAAAGGTGCGCCAGGATAAATGATGTTTCTACTTTGAGAAGTCTCATAATAAGTTTCGTTGAAAAGATTCCTAAAATTAAGCCCCAGCCTCCAATTATCTCGCTTGTAATAAAGTGCAGAATCGGTTCGGAAATAGCTCTCCATAGTTGATGTGTTTTCGTTATCAGCAAAGCGATCGCCCACATAGTACAGTCCTAATCCAAACCCTAAACCTTCTAAACTACCTTCTTGAATTTCATAAGTTGTCCAAATACTAGCCGCGTGTTCAGGAACGTTATAGATGCGATTGCCAACGGGAATTGTATTGTCCTTTGAGATAATTGCATCTGTGTAGGCATAAGATGTGATGATTTTCCAACCTGGAAGAATTTCACCTGCAACATCTAACTCAATTCCTCTACTTCTCTGTTCCCCCACCTGAATAGAAATATCAGGATCTACAGGGTCGCTTGTGATTACATTAGACTTAGTGATTTGGTAAGCTGCTAATGTTGCTGAAATTCTTTCTGTGATGTCTGCCTTAATACCAACTTCATATTGCGTCCCTCTTGTTGGCTTGAAGGGAGTACCTGTTGCACCACGACCGAGAAATCGATCAGGTTGAAACGATTCGGTATAACTGGCGTAGAGAGAAATTGCCTCTATGGGTTGATAGACAATACCGACACGAGGACTAAAAGCACTGAGGGATTCTTCATCAGGTGTTCCGAAGTCTTCTCTTCTGTGGAAGGCATCAAAGCGCCCGCCCAGCAAGACCTTCAGATTGTCTGCAAAAGTAATTTGATCTTGGAAGTAAATTCCTAAAGTATCTCTACGAGTGGTATAGCCAAAGGTTGATTCTTCAGGTATGGCAGGGAGTGCAACGTTATAGTTAGGATCAAAAATGTCGAGAGTAGGTGTAGCTTCTGACACATCGAACGAAGTATAAGTCCATATATTTCGTCTTAACTCCACCCCAAGTAAAGGTCGATGGACAACCGATCCTGTATTGAACTTTCCTACTAGTTCTGTTTGCAGTGTAAAGGTTTCCCGCAAGAATTCATCACGACTTATAAATATTGGACTGAATCGCTCATCAATCAGTTCACGTCCACCAAAAGCAGCAATGCCTCCTATATTGGCAGATACAAAGGAAAAAGCATTACGCAGTTGCCAATCTTCGCTGAATTTATGTTCAAACCTGTAGCCAGCCCGAACACTACTATCAGTATAGGTATCTCCGTCGATAGGGTAGCCGATAAAGCGATCGATGGGTACGGGAGCAGGTCTATTTCCTATGGAAGGAAGTCCGCGATCAAAGCGATAATTGTTGTTGAGGTATTCAAAGTCAAAAGTTAATGAAGTGCGATCGCTAATATTCCAGGTGATAACAGGGGCAATAAATACACGTTCTGTAAAGTTAAAATCTCGAAAACTGCCGGCATTTTGATAAGCTATATTCAGTCGATATAGTACCGAACCATCGTCAGTGAGTGGCCCAGATAAATCAATACTGGGGCGATAGAACGAATAACTGCCTACACTGAGGTCAACGGAAGCGAAGGGAGTGCTGAGGGGTTGTTTTGTGACCACGTTAATAATTCCTCCCGGTTCAGCCTGACCATATAGGACGGAAGCTGGCCCCTTGAGAACTTCAATGCGCTCGATATTGGCTGTATCTACTGAAGAGTAGAAGTCATTATCGGAAAATCCATTACGGAAGTTTCCTGCCTGATCAAACCCACGAATGAAGTACCCCCCCGAATCTGCACTACCGTAATTGCCGTCTTTGTTTACACCACTAACATTCTGTAACGCATCTTGTATTCGCGTTGTGTTCTGGTCTTCTAATAGCTCTTGGGGAATTACTTGAATCGAACCGGGAATATCACGCAAAGGTGTATCAGTCTTAGTTGCAGTTGAACCTTCTCTGACACGATACCCATCTTGTTCACCTGTTACCACCAATTCAATCGGCTGATTATCTTGAGTTAATGGTGGCTTTGGCTGGGTTTCACTCTCAGGTTCTTCTGCTTGCGGTTGTGGTGATGGTGTGGAAGCTACTGCACCCGCAATAGAAAAAATTAAACCTTCCTCTGGATTATCAAACAACTCCACAACAGGTACACTCGCCGCACCTGTTACTGTCACCCGGATAGTATTGGCATCCAGATTTATCACCGTTATCTCAGTAATTCCCTCAACTGGTTTTTGCGAACTGAATTTAAACGCATCGCCATTGGGTAAACGCAATTGTGCATTCGGAATCTCAGCAATAAAGTTATTATCAGCATTGCGATTGGTGATTTGCAGTTGTTCTCCTTGAGTCGTCTGTAAAATCACCTCCACACCTTTTTCTGTGGGATTAGCTTTCACCCCAGTAACCTGCACAACTTCTGAGACGGGTGCTGCTTCTGGTACTGGCGACTGTACTAACATGATTGCGCTAGTGCTAGGACGCTCAACCTCACTCAATTGCCGAATTTTTCGAGTTAGCAGAGGTTTGAAATTGTCCTGACTTTGGATTTCCTGGTTCTGATTTCCTGATTTAACTTCTGCCCATCCTGGGCTAATAGCAATAGCACTCAAACATCCCGATAGACACAGTAAAAACCACACTCGCACACTACCAGACAAACACGAACGCTTCATCACAACTCCTGATACACCAGCTTCTTGCGGAACTTTACTGAATTAATCCGCTTTGCAGTAATGACTCTTTGATCATCTTCACTTGCACAGGGAAGACAAAAATTAGTTCTCTCCTTGTTGTTGAAGAAGAGTTCTAGAGTCAAGTTCATCCAGAATTTCCAACTGAAACTGGATTATTGCAAATAGTTTCTAATTCAATGAAGCTGAGTATAGAGAATTATTAGCAACTAAGTCTACCCAAAAACCGCATTACTATCCCGAAAACGACTTTTTACCAATTAAACTTTGACTCGGCGTAATTCCAAACCTGCGCTTGAAAGCCGATGCAAAGTGTCCCAGATGAGAGTAGCCGATTTTGTTACCAACCTCAGCAATAGTCATGTTTCCCTGACGCAATAACTGTTCTGCCCATTCCATTCGTTTCTTTGTCAGGTAGCTAAATGCTGTTGTACCAAAGAGTTCCTGAAAGCCACGTTGCAGAGTGCGATCGCTCACCCCAACAATTTGCGCCAACTCCAGCAATGATGGCGGATTCTCCAAACGTGCCAGTAAAATTTCCCTAGCTAAATGAATCCGAGCGATGGTTTCTGCCTTCAGTCGCGGCGATGGTTGTAATCCATCCTGAGCAGATAATATGGGAGCTAACTGCAATGTCATCAGTTCCAATACTTTCGTTTGTAAATACATCTGCTTCGTGATTCTCTGGAAAGGACAGTTGATAATTTGTTGTGCTATTCCCTGAATAGCAGTTGTCGTTTCCGGGTAGAGCAAAGTTTGGGAATCATTACCCTTTGTCAAAAAATGCAACTGGAGGGGAATTTCTCCTGCTTCATCGGGGAAAAAGGTTGCCAGCAAGTCAGCAGATAAATGGATGTCAACGCCCACATATCGAGTTTTGGACAACTCCAGAGTGATTTGGCGTTGAACACCGCTACCAGAAATGCACGTATATCCTTCCCCTAACTGTCCTCCGTATTCGTCTACGATCCTGCCTGAAAGTAGGACGCAAAATTGCAGTGGGTGATCCCATTCAGGAATTTTATACAAGACATCATTGTGATATTCATAGTCCAAAATCGAAAGCCAGAGATCAGGATGCACCTCAATATGCCGCACATAGCCTTTACCTAGTCGCTTGGGTAGTTCACAGAGGATTTCAAATGGCTCTGCTTCTGCTTGTTGTAAACTGTTATAGTTGGCTTCCGCCCACAGTTCCCGATTTTCTTTCTGCGTCAAGGTGATGGTCATAACTGGTAGATATTGGAGAATTAATAATATTTATTCTCCCTATGAGTTTAGACTAGTTAGCAGTGCAAAACTCCAAACTATCTCATAAGCCTGTTATTTGCTGTATCAAAACTTCAGGTTACTGAGAGTACTAAAAATCTGCCGTCGCTGATCATTAAATTCTCTGCGACCATGCATGAATCTTGAATTATCAATCATTGCCAAATCACCCGCTTGCCAGGATATATGCTCCATTAATCTGTCTGTAGTTTTCTCGATTTCTTCAATAACTTCATCGGGAACAATTGAACCATCTTCAAAAGCCACTTTTTCCGTGATTGCGTGCAATGCCAAGACGCTGTTAGCAAACGCATCCTGATTACTATATTTGGTTTTTACTACAGCTGAACTAACATATTCCATCGAGGCGGACTCATCTTCTTTAATCTCGTATTTCACACCCTCAAGACCGTCGAGCATTCGCTTAATATCATCTGTGCTAGCTGCATCTGTGCTAGTAAATCTCTTTAATACAACAGCAGGAATATCTTCATAATAAAACTTTAATTTTTTGGAAATAAATAACTGTCTCGTTTCTTCACTCAGTTCTTCCCACACTCGAATCCCATCACAAAATGTAGTTTCACCGCCCTGTGCTGCTGGAAAAGCACAGCAGAACCAAACAGCATCAGGGCGAAAAGGAGAATATGCATGTTCGCTATGAGGAACACAATTCTCCATTCCTGCATCTACAAAATGGATAAATTTATCCGAATCAACTTGGGGCCTTTTATAATCTTGAACGAACTTAGAACTGAATAGTGCTGCAAACGCTTTCATTTGTTCATGTGTGACTCCAAATCCACGAAAAATAATAACCCCAGATGGTTTGAATACATCTATAATTTTCGTCACTGGAAGACTAAGAATATCTTGGCAATCGTCACTACTATAAATTATCTTGCCAGTGCTGGTGGTTCCTATTGACTCGATTTTATTGATCATAGCTGTAGTCCCAAAATTTTTAATTGAATTGAAATAGTTGCAAATTGGATCAATCCGATTGTGATTGTTTGAAATAAACTCAGAAGAAAACGTAGTTTATGACCTTTGATTGTGTCCTAAAAATAGGCAATGTTCTGAGATAAATTGAAATACAGGGTATCAATTTATCAACCAATTTATTAAACGTGGAATGTCATTTTTCTAATTCAAGATTCAACACTGCGAGGCAAACTCTGAGGGGATATAAAAACGATGAATATCATTCGTAAAAGACACGCAAAAGACAAGTTAAGGGAGTTGAAAAAACAGACATTAGCATTCAAGTGAAATTTGTTGCTCAATTTTTTGGAATAGCTCGTAACTGGTTCTGATTTATATAGATTTTTTTCTTCGCAAATTTCTGCAACACAATCACTTAATCAGTAACGTAAATTATTTTTAATTAAGATATTGAAAGTTATTTTCAATTATTTTTTCTTACTTTAATAGGAATCATTATATTTAGCAATCCAGTAATTATAGATAATACTTATGAATATATCTAATTATTATTGGCTATGGCTATCCTGGAATAATCTATTACTTTTGATAGATGTTAAATACTTTTTTATATAAATCTTTTAATATCATACTGCTTAACCTGATAGTTTTATGAAGAAGGGGAAAGGGAAGGGGAAAAGGTAAAAACCTCGCCCGCAAGTGGCCCGAAATAATCCAAATTTTATGAGGAAGGTAAAAACCTCGCCCGTAAGTGGCGCGACCTGTTCATTCCTTTTCCCTTTAACCTTTTCCCCTCTTGTTTATTTATCATCAAAGAATAATTAGTCATTGGTCATTGGTACTAATGATTTTGCAGTCAGGCGGCTATCCCGGACAAACTTTGACTAAACGACTAACGCGATACTGCTTTACTGCTTTTAACTCCATTTCTTTCTCTGAATTCAATGTACTCATGACCTCACCATTGACTTCAACTCTCGCTTCATAAGCACCTGATACACTGCCATCTGAAGCCGCGAAATTAATGCGTACATCAGCCCAGTTAACATCCTGTTCTTCATTAATTTCCCCTTTTGCCAGTACCTCACCAGCTTTCAAATAGTTAAGCCAAGTCCAACCCAACTGCATCCAAATTTCGCGTTCAGCTATTTGCTCAAACTTGCTTAAACCAACACATCCTCGGTAAAACTTACGCAACCCAGAGACTGAACCATCTCGCAATACTAGTAAATCGAGTATTTCTGGTTCTAAATGTCCCCATAAACATCCTTGGGGAAAATCGGCTAGAGTTGGAGCAAATTGATGACCGCCAAAGTGGGTTGTTTGCCACACTCTTAACTCTCCATTGGCAGCAGGAGCATATTCTTTGCGTAACCGACGATATATAGGAGTGCCAAATCTGCCGCAGGCAAGGTCAACTTGAGCATGGGTGCAAACCATGAGTTCGCGGATGTGATTAGTTTGTTGTTGATACTGCTGAAACGTTGATAAATCGTTAGGCTGTTGCATCAACTGCTGGAGTATTGCCGTTACCAAAGCAGTTGCTTTCTCTTCTGGGACAACAAACTCTTGCTTTTCAAACTGAGAAAACATCTCGGTTGAACGATAGTAGTACATTAAGCGGGTGAAGCCAGGGTGGGAGTACTCGCGGTCAGGAGCAATTAACATTGGTCGCATCTCGACTCCATGCTTGACTGCTAACTCCTGAAACAGACCCAACAGTGGCTTTATTCTCGGATCTTCCTGAAAGATATTTTGTGGCCAAGGTTGTGGAAGTTCCATAATTAGCCAATGGTCGCAAGTCCCTGCTGTACCAATTGGATCTTCTCCATTAGCTTTAGAAACCAGTGAGCAAAAACGGCAATCTGTTAGGGGAAGTTGATCGGTTTGTTGGGTTTGCATATTGATGAGTTAGCTGCATATTTAAGTAAAATTAGTAACAAGCTCTTGCGATCGCTCTGGAGGTGGATTTACTTCGAGCATCAACATTTTCAAGCCGCTAGCAGGCGGATAGTTAACACCTCTAGCCTTGGGTTTTTCTACTTTTTTTTCATCCGCTAGTGCCAGTTGATAGCGCCGGAGCATGGTTGCTAAGACTAGCTTCATTTCAAAAAGTGCTAATACCTCGCCCGGACAGCGACGAGCACCACCACCAAATGGTAAAAATTCGTAGGGAGAGTATTGTCGCTCCAAAAAGCGTTCTGGCTGGAATTGCTTTGGCTGTGGGTATAAATCCTCACGCTGATGTGTTAGATAAATACAGCCTATGACTATTGTCCCTGGACTCAATTCGTAGTCCATCAACTGAATTGGTGATTCTACTAGTCGGGGAAATGTAACTACCTGAGTTGGATAAATGCGTAGCGATTCATTACAAACAGCACTGAGGTAGGGTAGTGCAACAATACTCATTGGATCTGGAGATTCCCCAAGGGTACTGAGTTCTTCTAACAATCGTTCCCGAACGGCAGGCAAACGGTGAATCCAGTATAATGCCCAAGTTATGGCAGTAGCTGAGGCATCTTGACCACCCAATAACAATGATGGGAAGATGCCCCGGATATCTTCATTGGACATTGGTTGACCAGTTTCATCGTGAGCAAATAATAGTTCAGAGAGTACATCGCTGCGTGTGGGATCTGTTTTTGCTCGCCGTTCTGCAATTTCGGTGTAGAGTAGTTTATCAAATTGTCGCTGCAAATCAAGCCAATATCCCCACGGACTCCACCGACCTAAATCTCGTCTGAAAAAGGGATAGGACAAGGATAACCTCAACCAACGAGACCGGGCGAAACTTAATAAATTAGAAAGGAGTTGCCTAAATTGTTCATAACGCTCTCCCTCATGTAAACCAAATAAAGCTTGCAATATCACCTCTAAGGTAATCTTTTGCACGGTTGGGTAGGCATAAAAAGATTTACCGTAGGCGTAGCCCAATCCAGGCATCGCCAGATCGTTCATAACTTGCTCTGTAACTTGACAGATACGCTGCCCGTATGATTTTACCCTAGTTCCATGCAGGGGAGGCATCAACAACTGCCGTCGATGTTTGTGGCGCAAGCCATCAAGCATGAGTAATCCGTTGTTTCCCAGTAATAAAGCGCTACCTTGGTTCAATTTACCAGAAGCTGTAATTTCTTTGGTACTCGTAAAAATCTGCTTTATTCCTTGTGGGTTACTGACGTATACTATCGGTGTAGAATCAGCCATAACAGTGAAAATGTCACCATAGCGATCGCTCATAGCATCCAATAAGCGGAGGGGATCGGTCTTAAATTGACGACTCAGTAACCGGGTAGAAGTTTTTGGCCCTTCAGGTAGTTTCATTAGGATTTTTTATTGTTAATTGTTTAATAATCGATAGCTGTTAAATTGAACTAACAACCAACGGCTGTGACTGTGTTTGACGACGACTATGTATGAGCATTTTCACGCCACTAGATGGATAACAAATCAGACCTTCAAATTTTGGTTTCTCTGGTCGTTTATTAACTAGTGCTAATTGATAACGTGAAAGAATCGTTGCTAGTATCAGCTTCATTTCAAACAAAGCAAAAGCTCCACCAATACAATTACGAGCGCCGCCACCGAATGGGAGAAATTCATAGCTCGAAAATTGTTTTTCTAGAAAGCGTTCTGGCTGAAATTGCTTTGGTTGCGGATATAAATCTTCACGTTGATGGGTTGAATAAATATTACCAATAAGTATTGTTCCTGGATTCAATTCATAACCCATCACTTCAACTGGTGATTCTACCAACCTGGGAAATGTGAATAACTGAGTCGGGTAAATTCGCAAAGCTTCATTACACACGGCACTGAGATAAGGCAATGCCGCAATACTCATTGGATCTGGAGAATTACCCAGGCTATCGAGTTCTTGAAGCAATCGTTCGTGAACAATAGGTAAACTATGAACCCAGTATAGTGACCAAGCGATCGCAGTTGCTGAAGCATCACCAGATGCGAATATGGGTGACAATAGGAGATCGCGCACCTCTTCATCACTTAGTAGTTCGCCTGTTTCATCATGAGCAAATAACAGGTCAGAGAGGATATCAGTGCGAGAGCGATCTGCCTGCTGACGGCGTTCTTGGACTTGGGCGTACAGCATTTGAAAAAGTTCTCGTCGGAGGTGAAGACGGTATCCCCAGGGACTCCAGCGGCCTAAATCCCGTTGCCCAAAGGGGAGTTTTGTTGTGAGTTTAAATAGAAGAGATTGGGCTTGTTTGTTGGCACAAGCAAATAGATGCTTAATTTTCTCATAGCGATCGCCTTCATTTAAACCCAAGACAACTTCTATACCTACCCGCAGAGTGATATCTTCGATAGTAGGGTAGGCAATGAAAGGTTTTGCAATCGCCTGTTGACTCATGATTTTTTCTGTGAGTTCACAGATACGTTGTCCACAAGCTTGCATCCGCGCACCATGAAAAGCAGGCATTAATAGTTTGCGCCGATGTTTGTGACGTAAACCATCGAGTTGAAGTACTCCTTGCTTTCCTGTCATAAAAGCAAAATTTTGGTTTAATGCACCCCTAGCTGTAATTTCTTTGGTGTTGGTAAAAATCTGCTTGATCGCCGAGGGATTGCTGACATAAACTATTGGGTTAGAATCAGACATTAAGGTAACTAAGTCACCATAGCGTTGGCTAATAGCATCCATATAGCCAAAGGGGTCAGCTTGGAATTGCTGATTTAGCAGCCAAGTGGGGGTTTGCGGCCCTGGGGGTAGTTTCATCGGTCTTTTTTACTCGCGTTCTTTATATAAGAGGATGTTTGAAAAATCCTCTTGTCGGTATCAAAAATTTTCGATCCCCCTAAATCCCCCTTAAAAAGGGGGACTTTGATTCCATTCCGGTTCCCCCCTTTTTAAGGGGGGTTAGGGGGGATCGAAAAGTGCCTAAAGTCACAGCAAAACACTTTTCAAACAACCTCTAAGAGTGAGCATTGTCAATACAAATTCTTAACTGATTTGCTAATTCCTGAATATGAGGTTCAACGAACATTGAGAAATGATCCCCTGGAAGTTCAATGACCTGTATAGATTGGCTGGAATATTTGCCCCAACCTAGTAAGGGGTCATCAGTATGAAATTCTGGACTTTGAAAGTCATGAATAATTGCCTCATTCGCTCGAAAGAGATTCATTTGATGAGGATAAACTTGTGGGACATAATCTCGCATAGCTTGGACATGAACTTTGAAAAGTTTGTAATAGCGGAGAAAATCCTTAATCTCTGTGTCGCTAAAAATAAAGTTTGTTTTTTTATTTATCAAGTGAAATTGCTCATCTAGTGATAAATTTTGCAGTTCTTCAAAAGGAACTGAAAAGTCTATACTATTGTTAGTTTTAATCGATTCTGCCATGCGGAGTAAGAATTTTGCATCATCATCCTCTCCTGGTTTAATGGTAGTTTCAGGTAATATAGCGTCGATGACAACTAATAAACCTACGATTTGACCTTGCCTTTGCAATTGTTGTGCCATTTCAAAAGCAATGACACCACCGTAACAAAAACCACCTAAAAGATAAGGGCCATTCGGTTGTCGCTGACGAATTTCCTGGATATAGCGAGTTGCTGTTTTCTCTACTGAAATTATTTCAGGTTCCTCTTGGCCAGGGATATGTTCTAAAGCATAAAACGGATAGTCTTCACCCAGTCTTCTAGACAAGTTGAAATAGTTACGAATACCTCCACCGGCACCATGTATACAGAAGAAAGGCATCCTAGAACCTGAAGACTGAATTGCTACTAGAGGAGAACTGGAGCTATCACGGAATGGCTGACTGACAATAGTCGCTAGTTTTTCAATAGTTGGGTTTTCAAAAAGATTAGATAGGGGAAGATTGTGCCCAAATCGATCGTAAATTTGAGCCATTAAGCGAACTGCTAAAAATGAGTGACCACCCACATCAAAAAAGTTATCTGTTACCCCAATCGGCTTAGTATTCAGAAGATTTTCCCAAATCTTCACCAAGCCTAATTCTGTAAAATTTCGGGGAGCAACAAAAGATTGAGTGACGTTTTGCCGGATAACCTGGTCGGTTGCAAGGGTAGACGCACTCAGAGCTTGTTTATCTACTTTCCCATTAGGTGTTAGGGGTATTGCATCCAATACTACGAAAGTAGATGGAATCATATAATTTGGCAGCTTTTGTTGCAATTTAGGCAACAGTTGTGTCGCTATGTCTTGCTTATCTGTCACGATATATGCAATCAGACGACTTGAGTCTTGAGCCTGATCTTGGTTAATAACAACCGATTCTCGCACATCTGGATGTTGTGCGATCGCTGCGACAATTTCCCCCAGTTCCACCCGAAAGCCGCGAATTTTTACCTGGTCATCACGGCGACCCAAATACTCAAGATTGCCATCGTTGAGATAACGCGCTAAATCACCAGTTTTATAAAGTTTATTTCCTGGAACAAAGGGATTATTAATAAAGCGTTCCTGAGTTAATTCCAGACGGTTTAAATATCCCCTTGCTAATCCATCACCACCAACATAAAGTTCGCCAATCACTCCTACAGGGCTTGCTTTCAAATGACCATTCAATACATATATTTGGGTATTATCAACAGGGCGACCAATGGGAACACTAGTTGATTTATCTGTCAGCAAACTAGTGTCGTAGTAAGTGACATTTGCAGAAACTTCCGATGAACCATAAAGGTTGATTAGTTTTGCCAATGGCATTAGTTTTCGGAAAGTTTGAGCTAAATCAATAGATAGTGCTTCGCCACTAGTTATCCAAAGTTTTAGATGTGATAAGTTTTTGATCAGATGACTATAGCTATTAAAAAATAAGCGCAGTAGTGAAGGAACAAGTACTATCCGCGTCACTTTGTAATTTGCCAGAGTTTCTATAAATAATTGTGGATCTAGCACAATTGCATCAGGAATAATTACAGTGGGAGCTCCCTGAAGTAATGGTGCAAAAATCTCCCATACTGAATCTACAAAACTAATAGCTGTTTTTTGACAACAAACTTCCTCTTTTGTAAAAGGATAATTTTTCCACAGCCAGTGCAAACCATTGACTGTACCGCGATGAGTACCAAGAACACCTTTAGGAGTGCCTGTAGAACCAGAAGTGTAGATAATATAGGCGAGATGATCAGCTTTTGAGGTGTTGACAGGATTTTCCTGACTTTCTTGAATAATTTCGTCTTTGTGGATGTCTAGGCAAACAATTTTAGCTGAAGATACAGGCAGTTTTTCTAATATCTCTTGTTGGGTGATTAACACCGATACCTGAGAATCAGACAGCATGAATCCAAGGCGTTCTACTGGATAATTAGGATCGAGAGGAATGTAAGCACCACCAGCTTTGAGAATAGCCAGAATCCCCACAACCATTTCTACTGAACGTTCGAGGCAAATACCAACAAGAGTTTCTTGTCCTACACCTTGTTTTTGTAAATAATGGGTAAGCTGATTAACCCTCTGGTTAAGTTGGGAATAAGTCAGTTCTTGGGTTTGATTAATTAATGCTAATTTATCAGGCGATCGCTCGACTTGCTGCTCAAATAATTGATGTAGAGAGGCATTTTGTGGATAATCTGCCTCGGTCTTGTTCCATTCAAATAGTTGCTCTCGCTCCTTAGCAGTTAGTAGTGATAATTGGGATATGTGCTGCTCTTGATTTACAACAATACTTTCCAATAAAGTTTGAAAATTACTGATGAACCGGGTAATTGTTGCATCCTCAAAAATGTCCGTGTTGTACTCCAAAAACCCTGTTAAACCTTGTTGAGATTCGGACATGGATAGGAAAATATCCAACTGAGCCGTACCGTTATCCAACTGCAAAGGACGCAAGGTTAAACCAGAAACTTCCTGCATAGACGTTGGCGTATTTTGCAGGACAAACATAACTTCATAAAGTGGATTCCGGCTTAAATCTCGCTCTGGTTGCAATTGTTCTACAAGCTTCTCAAAAGGCAAATCTTGATGTGCATAAGCGTCGAGAGTCACCTCACGAACTCGATGTAGAAGTTCGCAAAAGCGAGGATTACCACTGAGATTATTACGCAACACCAAAGTATTGACAAATAAACCCAGCATTCCTTCTAATTCGGCTCGGTTACGGTTCGCAATTGGCGAACCAACTAGGATATCTTCTTGATCTGTATAACAGTATAGTAATGTATTAAATGCTGCCAACAAAGTCATAAATAAAGTGACATCTTCGCGCTGGCTTAATTGGTTAAGTGCATCTGTTAAGGTTTTAGAGAACGTAAAGTATTGCTTTGCACCAGTAAAAGTGGTAACAGCAGGACGCGGATTATCTGTAGGTAACTGGAGTAAGGGTAGTTCGCCACCCAGTTGTTGCTTCCAGTAATTGAATTGGGTTTCTAGTACTTTACCTTGTAAGCGATCGCGCTGCCAAATCGCAAAATCTGCATACTGAATGGGGAGTTCGGGTAAGGGAGAATGCTGATTTGTAGCAAACGCTGCATATAGCGTTGCCAATTCTCCTAAAAACACACCAATAGACCATCCATCCGTAATAATGTGATGCATGGTCAAAAGGAAAATGTGTTCTTCCTCACCCAAGCGCAGTAAAGTTGCTCTCACTAGAGGCCCTTTAGCTAAATTGAAGGGTTTCTTTGCTGAATCAATTGCAAGTTTTTTAACATTAGGCTCCCAATTTTTGCCAGATAAATGCTCAAAGTTAATAATGGGTAATTCCCAAGTTAATTCCGGTGCTATCTCCTGCACTGGTTCTCCATTAACAAGTGCAAAAGTTGTGCGCCAAACTTCATGACGCTTGAGGATTTCATTAAGACTTTGCTTCAGTGCTGTAATATTAAGCAATCCTTTTAAATGAAAGGCACTGGAAATATTATAGAAAGAACTCCCGTGGTAAAGTTGGTCAATAAACCACAGCCTTTGTTGAGAGAAAGATAGGGGAATATTGTTAGAAAACTGACGCTGGGGAATTTTATCAGCTTGAAACTTTCCTCCCTTCCATTTTTCTAGAAGGGCTTTTTTCGCAGGTGATAAATTTGAGTATTGTTTATCCATTTTCAAGAGTTATTTGTAATTATTAATTGAGCATTAATCATTAACCAAAAGAGCTTCTACTTCTTCTTCCGATAATTCTTCAATTTTCTCCAACAGAAGTTGCTCAACCATTTCTGCTTGCTTGGCTGGTATCATTGCTTGCACCAAAAGGTCACGCAGTGGTAACTCCACTGGAAACTTGGCTCGCAATCGAGAAACTAGTTGAGTTGCAATCAGAGAGTCTCCCCCTAACTCATAGAAGTTATCGTAAATACCTACTTGTGTAATCCCCAGAACTTCTTGCCAAACTTCGGCTATTTGTTTTTCTAACTTGTTAGTTGGAGCAACATAGGAATTACTCAGGTTATGTCTGAAGTAAGCTGAGGATGAATCTACTTGATTGGAAGACTTTGAATTTAGTAGAGGGTTAAGTTTAAACGTGCGTTCGTATCTAGCTTTAAGATCCACTGTGGACACAACAAACTGAGTTACTTCTCCTAAAGAGAATATCCGTTGAAATACTTCTAAACTTTCTGTTTCAGTAATTGCTAATTCTGTCTCAGATATCTGTTTAAATGTTTTTTGCTCTTGGCTGGTATTCAGTTGTAATTTATCCCAATTTATGGTGATCCAAGGTAAAGATTTATTCAAAGCGACGGGAAACTCCATTCTCTTGTGGGTGAATAGGGATAGTCGCCCCGTCGCTTGGGGCATTGGGCATTGGTCATTGCTAACTTCTTCCCCATTCCCCATTCCCCATTCCCCATGCCCAAAAACTTCATCCCCTTGTGGGTGGAGTTTTTTATTTTGGTTATGTTTTTGAGTAAAGGTATCTGTTAACTGATTAACTCCTGAGTATAAAGCTAACCCAAATCCTCCTAAAATGGCAGATAAAGAAGAAAAATTGATCCAAAAATCTAACTTTCTATTCTCGAAAACTTGTTCTAATATGGTAATATTCTGACGTTGAAACTCAAGTATTTTTTCTAGCTCTGTCTGAGCAATTTCTGGAATCGAGCAAAATATATTTTCACGTATTTTTCCATTTGAATAGATAACCCCATGAATTTGACCAATCTTCTCAGGTGCAAGGCTTTGGTACATTTGTTCATAGTTAGTTGTATCTGTACGGACTACCAAAACTTCTGTACCTAATTCTTTTAATGCTAAGAGTTTTTGGATTTTGCGACTCACTTCGTCTTCTTGAGGATGAATTTTCAGCCATTGCGAATATTCATCTTTTTCTGGAAAAACGGAATCTTCAATAAATATGAGTTTTGCTCTTAGGGTTTTTGCCAAATATTCTGCAAGTACAACTCCAAAACTTTCTAATCCGCCTGGAAAGAGGTAAACTCCTTCTTTTCTCAGCAGAGTTTTTTCTCCAACTGCTGACTCTAAATGTACTGATTCAAATGTTTGAACCCAGCGGTAACGATCGCGATATGCAACAACCAAATCAGGCGACAAAGCATCAACCTCGCTCATAATTTGGTCTACGATATAACTGTGATCATCTCCTGTTATTCCCTCTTCAGTAAAGGCATTTGGGCGTTTATTTAAAACAAAATCTATATTTCGACAAACAATATTAGGATACTCTTGAGGAATAACCTTACATAAGCCTAATATAGTTGCCTTTTCTGGGTCGAGAGTTTCATTACCATTAACTTCTTGAATCTGGTTTGATACAACCCATATTTGTAGGCGATCGCTAATTTTTAGCTTTTCAAGACTTTGGGTTAAAAACAGCAAACTGTTGAATTCTAAATACTGACCTATTTGACGATTTTCAAAGCGATTTAAACTCCATAAATGAGCAATATTTGGGGGAATTTTACCAAGTGTAAGCAGTTCTTTGAGCAATACTTCATAGTCATCTCGACTTTGCGGATTAATCGCATAAATACGCTCACTAAGTTTGCTAAAATGTTGTCCTAGCTTCACCACAATGACATCTTTCCCATTCTGTTCCAGTTTGTTAACTAATTGGGAACCTACGCCACATTCATCAACAAATAACAGCCATTGTTCATTCTCTAATTCTGGGCGAGATGGAGGTAGTAAAGAACGTTTCCATGAAGGTATATAAAACCAGTTAGCAATGTCTTGTTTCTTATCTAAATTTACAGAGTTACTACTTGTAGAAAGTGATGGTGATTTAGTCTCAATCCAATATCTTTGTCGCTCAAAGGGATAAGTAGGTAAAGGGAGACGATGACGCAGTTCATGAGTATAAAATCCTGACCAATCTATTTCTACACCAGCCAACCATACCCGACCTAATGTTTGTAACAAAAAGCCTACATCCGATTGTTCTTCCTTAGCATGACGCAAGGAAGTCAACACCTGTTGTTTTGCATCAGATTTGAGATGCTGTGTTGCAAATGTACTTAAGGTTCGTCCCGGCCCCACCTCCAGAAAAACACCTTCAAACTGTTGCAACAGCTGAGATATACCATCCGAAAATCTCACAGTTTGCCGCAAATGCTGACTCCAGTAGTTGGGATTTGTGGCTTGCTCATCTGTAATCCAACTGCCAGTAACATTGGAAATGAAGGGAATTTCTGGCGGCTGAAGTTTGATTTTTTTTATCGCTTGCACAAATGCCTCCAACATGGGTTGCATCATCACAGAATGAAAGGCATGAGATGTGTGCAACAACCGACATTCAATCCCTTGAGAGGATAATTGGTTTTGGAGTGTGGCGATCGCTTCAACAGTCCCAGAAACAACGCACGAAGACGGACTATTAATAGCTGCTATCTGTAAAGACCTAGTATAGAACGCGTTTACGTCTAAAATAGATTGCACATCTTTTTGTGGCAGTGGAATCGCCAGCATACTCCCTGTGGGCAACTGTTGCATTAGTTGTCCCCTTGTTGCCACAATCGCTAAAGCATCTTCTAAAGAAAACACACCTGCGATCGCAGCTGCGACATATTCTCCAATGCTGTGACCAATCATCGCCTCTGGATGCACTCCCCATTCCATCCATAACTTAGCGAGGGCGTACTCGATGACAAACAGTGCGGGTTGGGTAATTGCTGTTTGTTGTAGTTGCTGCGAAGCTTTTTCGATTTTGTCTTCGCTAGGATAGAGTACATGGCGGAGATCAAGCCCTAAATGTGGTTTGAGAATTTCTGAGCAAATATCCACTTGTTCACGAAATGTCGGCTCAACCTCATAGAGTTCCCGCGCCATATTTACGTATTGTGTCCCCTGTCCAGAAAACATAAACACGACTGGACGGTTACAGGGCTTTTGGTAGTGGGTAAAAACTCGTTGCGGATCTAGCGTAGTCAGTGCTTTGAGCGCGTCGTCAAGGTCTTGGCAAACCACCATCAAGCGATGGTCAAAAGCCCGACGACCTACTTGTAGAGTATGTACGACATCAGCAAGAGTAATATCAGAATGCTGCTTTAGATGCTCAACTAGATTAGCTGTTGTAGTTTCTAAAGCTGTGGTTGTCTTAGCTGACAACACCAGCAATTGCCAAGGGCGGGATTTTCCCGAAGGCTGGAGGGTTGGGGCTTCTTCCAAGATGACATGGGCATTAGTACCCCCAACTCCGAAAGAACTGACCCCAGCGCGACGAGGAATTCCGTTAGTTTTCCACTCCGATAACGTATCATTCACGTAAAAGGGGCTGTCGGCGAAGTCTATTTTCGGATTCGGTTGTTCAAAGTGTAAGCTGGGAGGAATTAATTTGTGCTTGAGCGCCATCACCGTTTTAATTAAACCAGTCACACCAGCAGCGATATTTAAGTGTCCGACATTAGCCTTTACGGATGCGATCGCACAGAAACCTTTTTGGTTGGTACTAGTTTCAAACGCCTCCTTGAGGGCACTAATTTCAATCGGATCTCCCAAGGCTGTACCAGTTCCGTGAGTCTCAATGTAGCTAATTGTTTCGGGGGTAACTCCTGCGATCGCCTGAGCTTCGGCAATCACTTTAGCTTGACCATCTACACTAGGAGCCGTGTAACCCACCTTTGCCGCACCGTCGTTATTGATCGCTGAACCTTTAATCACTGCATGAATGCTATTTCCATCCGCCAAAGCATCCTCTAATCTCTTGAGTACGACAATACCCACGCCATCGCCAAAAATAGTTCCCTGAGCTTTTGCATCAAAGGGGCGACAGTGACCATCAGGAGAAGTTATACCCCCTTCTTGATAGAAATAACCTTTATTTTCCAATGACTGTATTGAAATACCACCTGCCAAAGCCAAATCGCACTCGTAATTTAGTAATCCTTGACAGGCTGAATGAACAGCCACCAATGAAGTAGAACAAGCTGTGCTGATATTGAGACTTGGGCCTTTCAGATTCAACTTATATGAAACTCTGGTTGCGGCATAGTCCTGACCATTGCTAAATAAAATTGAGGAACCCATCGATTTAACTAAATCAGGGTTGGAACTCACTATGTTTAGCATATACATACTCAGGTTACTTCCCACGTAAAAACCAGTCAACTCTTTGTCTGCTCTAGGGTCATAACCAGCATTTTCCAGCGCTTCCCAAGCACACTCTAGGAGAATACGGTGTTGCGGGTCCATGATTTCAGCTTCCCTTGGTGATAAATCGAAGAAGGGAGCATCAAACATCTCAATGTCAGACAAACGAGCAGCAGCTTTGACATAGTTAGGATCGCGCAACCATGCCGAATCTATGCCTGAAACTTCTAATTCTTCATCACTGAAAAAAGCAATGGACTCCTTGCCATTACACAAATTATCCCAAAATTCACTAACACTTTTGGCTCCTGGAAAACGACCAACCAGACCAATGATGGCTATACCTTTGATGGAATCGTCGATTTTATCCATCTGCCTTCCTCCTTTGTTGCATTAATTGTCTTTTTTCTTGTATAGCCAATTCTTTTTTGCTGGCACGTTCGTTAACTTGTTGAACTTTTGCGGTTTTAACTTTTTTCTCACTGAGATATTTTGTCAGCGCACTGATGGTTGAATATTTAAATAAATCAGCAATTGAAAGGTTTTTGTTCAGCGTTTTTACAAGTTGATGATGAACCTGAATGATTAATAGTGAATCTCCTCCTAATTCAAAAAAGTTATCATAAAGACCAATATCTTTTATCCCTAAAATTTCTTGCCAAATGTTAGCAATTGTTTGCTCAATCTCATTTGTGAGAGGAATATATGGGTTTTGTAAATCTGGTCTGGGATGGAGCACTAATGAATTTGTTTGTTGCTCAGATGCTTGCTGTTGAAAAGATTCAAGCTTAATCCATTGGTCAATCCTAGCTTGTAGCTCTCCAGTTGAAACAACTAGATGATTGAATTCACTACAGTTTAAAATTCTTTGAAAAGCTTCTATACCTTCTTTGGGACTAAACCCAAATTCGGTTAGGCTTGTACCCACAGATGCACTCTGCTTACTTTCTTTTTCCAGTTGCCAACTATCCCAGTTTATGCTGCTCCATGAGACGAGATGCTTCTGATTATGTTGGTGTACAAAAGCATCCATAAAGATATTCGCTGCCGAGTAAGCAACATATCCTAATCCTCCTAAAACAGATGATAAGGAAGATAGTAATAAACAAAAATCAAGCTCTTTATCTTGCAAAACCTTGTTTAATACTAAGAGTCCGTATACTTTTGGCTGAAATTGCTGTTCACAATCTATTTGAGTGATATTTTCAATAGCTGCAAAAGACTTGTCTTTGAGAATTCCAGCGGCGTGAATAACACCATTTAGCTGACCAAACCTTAACTGAGCTTGAGCGATCGCTGCTTGCATTTGTTCTGTGTTGCTTACATCAGCGCTCACCACTAAAACTTCTGCACCCAACTCTTCGAGTTCTTGCACTTTGATAATCTTGCGACTAATACTATCAGTCTCATTGTGAGTTGCTAACCACTGTTCCCAATCATCTCGCTTAGGCAAAGCTGAACGACCAATTAACAGCAGTTTTGCTTGTACAGTTTGAGCTAAGTATTTTGCCATCACCAGTCCAATACCTCCAAGTCCACCTGTAATCAGATAGACTCCACCTTGTCTTAATCGCGGTGTTCCGATCTGAGTTTGCTCAAAGCGTACTGGCTCAAAACTTTGCACCCAGCGATTTAGACCTCGATAGGCAATTACTTTCTCAGAATTATCAACTGTAAATTCTGTCAGCAATTTTTCTACAAGTTTTTCTTCTTGGCGACTTCCTGGTGAGGGAAGAATCACATCAATACTATGACAGCTTATATTTGAGTATTCTTGGGATATGACTTTAATAGGGCCAAGTAAAGTTGCTTTTTCTGGACATAGTATTTCACTTCCTGTAACTGGCTGGAGGTTGTTAGAAATAACTGTAAATTTTACTGCAAAAGATGTTTCCTCTTGTCCCAAAGCTTGGGCAAGAAATAACAGACTGTAAAATCCTGTTTTTTGAGCTTTATTAACTTCTTCAATTTCTAATTCTTTCTCAATGACAGGCGTGACATTCCACAAATGAATAATGCTTGTTGGTATTTTTTGTTGTGTTAAAAGTTCTTTGATTAAGGTATTATAATCGTGATTGCGATCGGGATTGATGGTATACTCACAATCGTCTAATTTTGTGAAAATTTCCCCCACTTTTACGGTAATAACATCTTGTTTTTGTTGTTCCAGTTGTTTTACCAGTTTAGTACCCAAGCCACATTCATCAAGAAATACCAAAACACACGATTTTTGAGATGCTAATGCTTTAGGTTTGAGCGGTGTTGGGGGTAAAGATGGTTTCCAAAACGGAATGTAAAACCAGTCGGCTATATCAGGTTTTTTGCCCAGTAATACTGGAGTAGGATGGCGATCAATTTCTTGTTTCTGGGGTTCAATCCAGTATCTTTGTCGTTCAAAGGGATATGTCGGCAAAGGCAGACGATGACGCTGTTCATGAGTATAAAAACCTGACCAATCTATTTCTACTCCAGCCAACCACAACCGACCTAATGTCTGCAATAAGAAGCTAACATCTGATTGTTTTTCCTCGGCATGGCGTAATGAAGTCAGCACTAGCTGTTTTGTTAATGTGCTTAAGTTTCGTCCTGGCCCAACTTCTAAGAAAATTCCTTCAATCTGTTGTAACAGTTGAGATATCCCATCTGAAAACATCACAGATTGCCACAAATGCTGACCCCAATAACTGGGATTTGTCGCTTCCTCGTTTGTAATCCAACTGCCAGTGACATTAGAAATAAAGCGAATTCGTGGCGGGTTGAGTTTCACTGTTTTCACAGCCTGGACAAACGCCTTCAAGATGGGTTCTACGATCGCACAATCAAAGCCACCAGATGAAGGTGAAATCGCCAGCATCCTCTCTGTGGGCAACTGTTGCATTAGTTGTCCCCTTGTTGCCACAATCGCTAAAGCATCTTCTAAAGAGAACACACCTGCGATCGCAGCTGCTACATATTCCCCAATGCTGTGACCAATCATCGCCTCTGGATGCACTCCCCATGACATCCACAACTTAGCGAGGGCGTACTCAATGACAAACAGTGCGGGTTGGGTAATTGCTGTTTGTTGTAGTTGCTGCGAAGCTTTTTCGATTTTGTCTTGGCTAGGATAGAGTACATGGCGGAGATCAAGCCCTAAATGTGGTTTGAGAATTTCTGAGCAAATATCCACTTGTTCGCGAAATGTCGGCTCAACCTCATAGAGTTCTCGCGCCATATTTACGTACTGTGCCCCCAATCCAGAAAACATGAATACAACTGGACAGTGACTTGGCTTGTGGTGGTTAGTAAAAATCCGATCTGGGTTTTGGGAGGTCAGCACTTTCACCGCATCATCTATATCATGGCAAACCACTATGCGGCGATGTTCAAAAGCCCGACGACCCACTTGTAGGGTGTAAGCCACATCAGGTAGGGTAATATCGGGATGTTGCTGGAGGTGAGCAACTACATTAGCTGTAATACTTTCTAAAGCTGTGCTGGTTTTGGCGGAAAACAGCAACAATTGGCAGAGGCGAGAAGTTCCAGATGGTTCAAGAACTGGAGCTTCTTCCAGGATGACATGAGCATTTGTCCCACCAATACCGAAAGAACTCACTCCAGCGCGGCGAGGAATCCCGTTGGTTTTCCACTCAGATAATTGAGTATTGACGTAAAAAGGACTGTTGGCAAAATCTATTTGAGGATTGGGCGCTTCAAAGTGCAAACTGGGCGGGATTTGTTTATGTTTTAAGGCTTGGACAGTTTTAATTAAGCCACTCACACCTGCTGCTGTATTTAAATGTCCGATATTAGTTTTAACTGAACCAATGGCACAGAAGCATTTTTTGTTTGTACTGGCACGAAATGCCTGTGTGAGAGCGGCAATTTCAATCGGATCTCCTAAAGAAGTTCCGGTTCCGTGTGCCTCAATATAAGTGATAGTTTCAGGTTCAACTCCAGCTAAAACAAGCGCCTCTAAAATTACCTCCCTTTGACCATCGACGCTAGGAGCCGTATAACCAACTTTTAAAGAGCCGTCATTATTGATAGCCGAACCTTTGATTAGTGCATGAATACAATCACCATCTGCGATCGCATCCTCTAGTCGCTTCAACACCACAACACCTAAACCATTACCGAAAACAGTTCCTTGAGCATTAATATCAAAGGAGCGGCAATGTCCATCAGGAGAATTGATTCCTCCTTCTTGATATTGGTAGCCAACTTTTTGTGGCACTTGTATTGAAACGCCACCAGCCAGAGCAATATCACTTTCGCCATTCGCCAAACTTTGACAAGCTAAGTGAATAGCAACTAATGACGTAGAACAGCTAGTTTGAACATTGATACTTGGCCCTTTAAAGTTTAATTTGTAAGAGATTTGTGTAGGTAGATGGTCTTTATCATTTCCAATAGAAATTTGCAAACTGTCTGTAGATTTGAGCAAATCCTGGTTTGGATAGAGGTTTGAGAATAGATAGCTACTGATATTTCCACCAGCGAAAAGACCAATTTGACCAGCATAATTTTCTGAATTATAGCCAGCATTTTCTAAAGCTTCCCAAACAGACTCTAGAAAAAGACGGTGTTGTATGTCTGTAATTTCTGCTTCTCTGGGAGTAAAGCCAAAAAATGCCGCATCAAATGATTCTATGTCTTCTATGACAGTGCCTGCTTTGACATAATTGGGGTCATTTAAAACTGTAGAGTCTATTCCAGCAGACACCAGTTCTTCATCAGTAAAAAAAGAAATAGTCTCCAACCCATCTCGTATATTATGCCAAAACTTATCGACGTTTCCCCCCCCAGGAAAACGTCCTGCCATACCAATTATGGCTATTGCATCTTGAAAATTTAAGGTATTAAAATCATTTGTCATATTTAAAAACCGATCATGTTTTATTTAGGTCTGCTCTCTAAACTAAGTATTTTTCTAATCAATAGAATATGACTCCTGTTCGATTTTTAAATAAAACTCAGTATATCTTTCTTCCCTATTCCCTATTCCCCATTCCCCATTCCCTAGCAATGTGAATCTGATCGTTTAAAACGGCGTCGATATCATCTTCAGTAGTTAAGGGATTAGCAATCACCGCACGCAGGGCCAAAATAGAAATTTCTGTGCCAAAGCAAGTAGTTTTTTTCGTCGTCCGTGAGATAAAAGTACGACCAGCTTGCCGCTGGTTTTTCTGAAGACGCTCATTCAATTGATCGATTAGTTGATTGTCAGTTTCACTCAACTGATTTCTGCTACTAAGCCCTCTCAATGACTCCGGAATGTAGCGATAGATTAGAAGATTTATATCCGGTTCTGCTAGTAACTCAAACTCTGGCATAGCACGGATACGATCTGCCATATATTGAGTTTTCCGAATTCCTTCATCAATCAAAAATTCATATCCCTTAAGTCCGATTAGATTTAGTCCAGCATGTAAAAATAAAGCCATACCAGGTCGAGAACCTTCTAGGGCACGTTTACCTAAATCGAATGATCCTTCCCGCATGGTGTAGCTAGCCTGTTTTTCGATCGCTTTCGCTAAATGCGGATCGCGTAGAAAAACCATACCAATTCCCATTGGTAGATAAAGTTGTTTATGTCCATCAATAGTTACTGAATCAGCCTGTTCAATACCAGCAAGTTTATGGCGATGTTGTTCAGAAAAAATGAGTGGCCCGCCCCATGCAGCATCTACATGAAAGTGAACATTAGCATCTTGTGCAATCTCTGCGATGTCCTTAAGGGAATCAACCCCACCGGAGTCTGTTGTCCCAGCAATGCCTACGATCGCAATAATATGTAGTTTCTTTGCACGACAATCGGCAACAGTTTGGCGCAGTTCCTTTATATTAACTCGATTGTTACAGTCAGTAGATACTCTAATTAAACTATGCGTACCAATACCTAAAAAGTCCGCAGCTTTATCAAAAGAGTAATGCATTAAATCTGAGCCAATAATCACCGCTCCTTTGTAGCCATAGAAATCTAAGGCTGCGGCTAAACCTTCTTTTTCTACACCAGAAAAGCCATATTTTGCTCCCAAGGAAGCGTTACGGGCACACCAGAGGGCTGTGATATTTGCTACTGTTCCTCCCGAAACTAAGATTCCTAATGTACTTTGACTATTTTGAATATACTGTGTATAGAAATTATCAGAAAAGTTGTAAATCAGTCGATGCATCATTGCCAAAGCTTCACGTTCATAGAAGCTTAGGGCTTTAGCGGTTTCTATCTTAACAGCGTTTTGATTCATCGCCGTCATCAGTTTCGCTAGAGGCCCCACAAAACTAGGGAGCGCCGAGGTCATGTGACCGATAAATCGTGGGGAAGATGTATGTATTGAATGGGCGACAACATTGTTAGCTAAGTAATTGAAATAGCTTTCAAAAGTTGAAGGATCAACAGGGGCTTTACTATTACTGAATTTTTCCACTAAACAATCAAGCTTAATATCAGTATTAGCATTGATCTCGCCTAAGAAATCATCTACTAAAGTAGCAACCTGCATATCCATCTTTCCCTCTATTGAGGATGATTTACTTGATGCTTCAAAGAGTTGCATTACTTTTTTATCTATCCCATAATGCAATGTTGGTTCTGTCAGCAGCAAGTTATTTTGATTAGACATTTCTTGTTTACTCAATGTCATGTTTTATCCTCGAACAATCTAATACTTTCACTCTCTGATTTTTTCATAAATATTTTTTATCTATGAAATTAACTTCTAATAGTCAAAGAATAATCTTTTTGAGCTATTGAGATGGTAATCCTTTTTTATTTGCCGCTGCCCGATGATTTTGTCTGGCTTGTTTTTGGCGCTTTACTGCAACCGTCCTGCTTTCAGTTCGGTGAGAATGTTGTGAAAAAGCAAGTTGCTCACTTTGCTCTTGGCTTAAATACTTAGACATCTGGCTAATCGTGGGATATTGAAACATTTCAACATAGGATAAATCTCGCTGAAATATCTTTTGCATCTTGCTATGAACCTGAATCAAAAGTAAGGAATGACCACCAAGTTCAAAAAAGTTGTCATGGATACCTAAATCCTGAATATGAAGTACTTCTTGCCAGATATTTACAACGGTTTGCTCCACTTCATTTCTAGGAGCGACATATACTGTATGTAAGTTTGGTCTTTGATAGCTTGAGAATAAGTTTGCCTGGTTCGAGAATTCTGTATCTCGTAAAGATTCCAGCTTAATCCATTGGTCAATTCTAGCTTGCAAGTCTCCAGTTGAGACAACAACCTGAGAGACTTTAGACATTGATAACACACGTCTAAAAGTTTCTACACCTTTCTTTGGCGTCATGAAAAATTTAGGCAAAATTTGTTCAATATCTGTATCTTGTTGTTCTTCCCTAATGCCCCAATCATCCCAGTTTACACTAAACCAGGGGCAAGAATTAGTAATCTGGTTATGCTTATGAACAAAGGCATCCATAAACAAGTTTGCTGCGGTATAGGAAATAAATCCTAAACCTCCTAACACAGATGCTAAAGAAGAGGTTAATAGACAAAAATCAAGCTCTTTTCCTTGGAAGAGTTTATCTAATAAAAATACTCCATATACTTTGGGTTCAAATTGCTTTTGAACTTCAGCTTTAGAAGTCTGTTGAATAGAATGAAGTACAGCTTTGAGATTGCCCGCAGCATGGATGACACCATGAATTTTACCAAAGCGCTCAGTAGCGATCGCGATCGCATTCTGCATTTGTTGTTCATTTACCACATCGGCGCTGATTACCAAAACCTCAGCACCTAAAGCCTCAAGTGCTTGCACTCTGCGGATCTGCTGGCTGACATGATCTTGTTCGTCATGATTCGTCAACCATTGACACCACTGGTTTTTCTCAGGAAGACCCTTTCGCCCCAGCAAAATCAATTTTGCTTGTACTGTCTGGGCTAAAAATTCTGCCAGTGCTAAACCAACCTTACCAAGTCCACCAGTGATTAGGTAAACGCCTTCTTTCCTCAACCTGGTTTTGCCAGTGATCCTCTCTTCTAAGCGAACGGCTTCAAAGGTCTGTACCCAGCGATGATGTCCCCGGTAAGCAACTATTAAGTCTGTTGGCTGGGCTGTAAATTCTGCTAGTAAGTTGTCTATCAGTTTTTGTGATCCGGTGGTTCCAAATTCTGGAAGGACGACATCAAAGCTATAGCAGGCGATATTGGGATATTCCTGTGGAATCACTTTGCATGATCCTAACACCGTGATTTTCTCAGGACATAACCTCTCATCGCCAGTTACGTCGTGTACATCGCTGGTAACGACCATCAACTTGATAGGCTCAGTCATATTCCGTTCTGCAAGTGCCTTTGCCAAGAACATTAGACTGTAAAAACCGAGATTCTGGCAATCTTCAAAAAACTCATCCGGTGACTTGTTGCTGGGCAAAGTAGCGTTGGGTGTAACGCTCCAGAAATGGGCGAATGCTTGGGGGGTCAAATCTTGAACTTGGAGCGCTTCCAATAAGGCATTATAATCACCCGGTTGCTGGGGATTAATAGTATATTCCCGGTCATTGAGTTGGGCAAATTGCTCTGCTATCTTGACAATAATTACATCATGACCATATTGTTCCAGTCGGTTTGCGATTTCGGCTCCAACTCCATAGGCATCAACAAAAACCAACCAGCATGACTTTTGTTTTACTACTTCTTCTTGCTGAAAAAGCTCAAGGGGCATGGATTCTTTCCAACGAGGAACATAGAACCAATCAGCAATATCTGGCTTTATCTCTAGCGTTTCTTGCGGCGCCGTTGCTAGGGCAGCTTTTGGGTTTGCCTCAATCCAGTAGCGCTGACGCTCAAAAGGATAGGTTGGTAAAGGAATACGATGGCGTCGTTGATGGGCGTAAAAACCTGACCAATCCACTTGTACCCCCACAAGCCACAGGCGACCCAAGGTGTTAAGGAAAAATGCTGCATCCGACTGTTGCTCTTGTGGATGGGGAAGTGAAGTGAGCGCTGTCAATTCTTCTATCCAATGTTGTTTGGCAAAAGTGGTCAACGTCCGTCCAGGGCCTACTTCCAGTAAGACGCGCTCATGTGCTTTAGTTAACTCAGCAATCCCTTCACTAAAACGCACAGGTTCCCTCAGATGCCTTGCCCAATAGTTGGGGTCTGTTGCTTCGGCTGTTGTGATCCAAGTCCCAGTCACATTAGAGATAAATGGAATTTGGGGGGAATTGAGTTTGACTTTTTGTAACGACTGGATGAAAGGCTCAACGATGGGTTCCATCATCTGGGAATGAAAAGCATGGGAAGTATGCAGCCGCCGACATCCTACGCCTTTTGCTTGTAATTGCTGTTGCAATTGTTCCACCGCTGCTGTTGGGCCCGAAACCACACAGTAGGAAGGTGCATTGATTGCAGCTAAAGATAATTCCTGCCAGAGCAAAGGTTGCACTTCTTGTTGCGGAAGTTGAATTGAGAGCATTCCTCCACTGGGGAGTTGCTGCATCAGTTTTCCTCTGTTCGCCACTAGTTCTAAAGCATCTTTGAGTGAGAAAACTCCAGCTAAAGTTGCAGCCACATATTCTCCAATGCTGTGACCAATCATCGCTTCAGGACGCACACCCGACGCCATCCACAATTGAGCGAGGGCGTATTCAATGACAAATAGTGCTGGTTGGGCAATAAAAGTCTGTTTTAGCTGCTCTGCTGCCTGTTGTTTCTGCACTTCACTGGGATAAAGTATATGGCGCAGGTCAATATTGAGGTGTGGTTTCAGCAGTTCACTACAGCAATCAATTTGCTGTTTAAAGATGGGTTCACTCTGGTAGAGTTCCCTGCCCATCTCTACGTACTGTGTCCCCTGCCCGGAAAACATAAACACTACAGAACGATTACGGGGTTCTTCGTAGTGGGTGAAGACTCGTTGTGGATCTTGAGTGGTCAGCACTTTTAATGCATCTTCCATGTCTTGACAAACCACCATCCGGCGATGCTTGAAAACCCGACGACCCACACTTAGAGTGTAAGCGACATCAGCCAGGTTTAAATTTGGATGCTGTTGCAGGTGAGCAAGTAGATTAGCTGTAGCAGTTTCCAGAGCTGTACTAGTTTTGGCAGAAAGCTGTAACAACTGCCAAGGACGAGCAGGATCAGATGGTTTAACGGCAGGGGCTTCTTCCAGAATCACATGAGCATTAGTCCCACCAATCCCAAAAGAACTAACTCCTGCCCGGTGAGGAATGCCATTAGTTTTCCACTCAGAGAGTGTGGTGTTGACATAAAAAGGACTGTTGGCAAAATCTATTTCTGGATTGGGTTCTTCAAAGTGCAAGCTAGGTGGTATTTCCTTGTGTTTAAGTGCAAGGATGGTCTTGATGATACTTGCAACACCAGCGGCCCGATCGAGATGTCCAACATTGGTTTTTACCGAACCGATCGCACAAAAATTTTTATTTTGGGTGCTGGCACGAAAAGCTTTAGTCAGAGCTTGAATTTCAATCGGATCTCCTAAAGATGTCCCTGTTCCGTGGGTTTCTATATAGGTGACAGTATCGGGATCGACTCCCGCGTTAGCGATCGCCTCTACAATTACTTCTGCCTGACCATCGACGCTGGGTGCTGCATAACTAACTTTTAAAGACCCGTCATTATTGATCGCAGAGCCTTTGATGATGGCATGAATACAATCACCATCTGCGATCGCATCCTCTAATCTTTTCAAGACTACAACTCCTACACCGCTACCGAAAACAGTTCCCTCAGCTTTGGCATCAAAGGCGCGGCAGTGACCATCAGGCGAAAGAATATCATTTTCTTGATATTTATAACCACTTTTGTGTGGCAAATTTATAGAAACGCCACCAGCTAAAGCCATATCACATTCGCTATTCAGCAAGTTTTGGCAAGCAATATGTATAGCCACTAATGAAGTTGAGCAAGCAGTTTGAATCGTGCAACTTGGCCCCTTCAAATTAAGTTTATAGGATACGCGTGTGGACAAATGATCTTTATCATTGCCAATTATCAGCAGTTGACCCGCTGATTCAACAACGTCAGGATTTGAATAAAGATTAAATAAGTATGCGCTTATACTTGAGCCACCATAAACTCCAATGGAACCTTCAGCATTGGCGTAACCAGCATTTTCTAGAGCTTCCCAAGCGGACTCTAAAAATAAGCGATGTTGTGGATCTATGACTTCTGCTTCTCTTGGATTAAAGCCAAAAAATGAAGCATCAAACAATTCTATATCTTCGATGATGGGTTTTGCTTTGATATAGTCAGGGTCACTCAGCACCGTAGCTTCTATCCCCAATTTTTGCAATTCTTCATCATTAAAAAAAGTAATTGACTCTATCCCATTTCGCAGATTTTGCCAATACTCATCAATATTTTTAGCTCCGGGGAACCTGCCAACCATGCCAATGATTGCGATGTCTAAGTTGTCAATCATTTAATTAATCCTAACTGATTTTTTTAATTACGAATTACGAATTATTCTAATGACGCTGTTGCTGTAATTTTTTCTGTCTGCGTTTTTCTCCACGAGACTTATTTTGCTCAAAATGATTGATTTCGTTGGCATCAGAACTGAGAATTTCGGCAAGAGAATTTATAGTTGGTCTTTCGTAAATACTGACGATAGGAATCTCAATATTTAATTCTTCTTTTAACTTAGAAATAATTTGAACACTAATTAGAGAATTTCCTCCCAACTCAAAAAAGTTGTCATGAATACCTACTTGTTGAATACCAAGGATTTGTTGCCAGATGTTAGTGATTATTTGCTCTACCTTGTTCCGAGCAGGGATATAATCATTCCCCAACTTGGGGCGAGAATGGAGTACTTGAGGTAGACTTGCTGATGCCAATTCCTCTTCTATAAACTTGAAAGAATTACTCTGCTGAATTTGAGGCTGGATATCTCGTGTTGATACAACAACTTGAGGTAGTCTACTTTGGAGAATGCGGCTAAATGCATCAACACCCTCTTGAGGTGCTATTCCTTCTTTAAGGTATTCTTCACGTTCTTTCTTTAATTCTTCGTTCACCGCTCCTGTATTCACTGCCATTCCGACCTCTTGCCAAGCACCCCAGTTAATAGATTGGGTGAACGTAGTACGCCTGGAGGTATTGCAGTGAGCAAAGGCATCAAGAAAAGCATTAGCAGCACAATAGTCTACCTGCCCAAATCTACCCAGAATTGAGCCTGAACTTAAGGCAGAACAAAGGATCAGGAAATCTAATTCAACGTCCTTGAAGATGCTGTCAAGGACTAATGTTCCTTGGACTTTGGGAGCTAAAACACTTGCCGCTACTTGGGGCGTTTTTAGTTGCATAATGCCTCCCCCAGCAATTCCGGCGGCATGGATGACACCATGAATTTTACCAAAGCGCTTAGTTACTGATGCGATCGCTAACTGCATTTGTTCAAGGTTAGCGACATCTGCCTTCTCTACTAAAACCTCAGCACCTAACCCTTCTAACACCTGCACTGCTCTGATTTTCTTGCTTACAGGGTCTTGCTCATCATGAGTTATTAGCCATTTTTCCCACTCATCTGCTTTCGGAAGACCAGAACGTGATATCAACACTAGTTTAGCTTGCACTGTCTTGGCCAGATATTCTGCTAGTGTCAAACCAATACCTCCCAAGCCACCTGTAATTAGGTAGACTCCCCCTTGCTGTAATCGGGCTTTCTCTGGGCCAGCCTCTTCTAAGGAGACTGGTTCAAATGTTTGAATCCAGCGATGATGCTTACGATAAGCAACTACTGAGTCAGTTGGCTTGGTTGTAAATTCTGCTATTAGTTGATCGATCAATTTCTCCTGTTGCGATATTACAGATTCAGGAATCACAATATCAATGTTGCGGCAAGTAATATTCGGATATTCTTGGGGGATTACTTTGCATGGCCCTAGTACCGTTGCCTTTTCGGGGCATGGGTTTTCCTCACCAGTCACATCGTGTATGTTGTTAGTCACAACTAGGATTTGCAGGGCATCTGTAATACTTTGTTGTCCAAGTGCTTGACTCAGAAAAAGTAAGCTGTAAAAGCCAACAGTCTGACTTGTTGCCAATGAATCAATTCCTGAAGATGTCTGATTGCTTGGCGTAATTCCCCATAAATGAGCAATCATTTGTGGCATCAAATCTTGGCTACGAAGAACTTGGAACAAGGCTTCATAGTCATCTTTCTGTTGAGGGTTGATGGAATAAGCGCGTTGGCGAAGCCTGTCTGTAGGACACTCGCACAGTTTGGTAAACTGCTCTCCTAAGCTTACAGTAATCACGTCTTGCCCTTGCTGTTGGAGACGTTTTACAAGGAGTGAACCCACTTCACATTTATCTACAAAGACTAACCAACACAATTTCTGTTTTGACAGTTCTGTATTTTCAACAGACTCAAGTAATCTGCACTGTTTCCAAACTGGGATGTAGAACCACTCAGCAATATTTGGCTTTTTGTGTAACGCTTTTTGGGGCGCAGTCACAAGGGCATTTGATGATTGTGGTTCAACCCAGTATCTTTGTCGCTCAAATGGGTACGTCGGTAAGGGGATGCGGTGACGACGTTCAGTCGCGTAAAAGCTAGACCAATCTATTTTTAACCCAGCAAGCCAGAGTTTACCCAGTATGTTGAGCAAAAAGGCAATATCCGACTGTTGTTCTTGGGGATGGCGCAAGGAAGAAAACACAATCGGTTGAGCAGGTTGTTCTGAATGCTGTCTAACTAAAGTACTTAATGTCCGTCCTGGTCCAACTTCCAGCAGGATTCGCTTTGGCTGTTGCAGCAACTCAGTAATTCCCTCAGCAAAGCGCACAGTCTGCCGTAGATGCTTTGCCCAATAGCTGGGATCAGTTGCTTCCTCGTTTGTAATCCATGTACCAGTGACGTTGGAAATAAAAGGAATTTGGGGAACTTTGAGGTTGATTTTTTCTACCAGTGCCATGAACGGCTCGATGATTGGGTTCATCATCTGGGAATGAAAAGCACCAGAAGTATGCAGACGGCGACAATTAATCCCTTGCTTAGTTAATTTATTGTGCAACTGATCAATTGCCAATTTTGATCCCGAAACTACGCACAAAGATGGCCCGTTAATTGCAGCTAGGGCAAGTTCTTCGCCTAGCCAAGATTGCACTTCTTCCTCAGATTGAGGCACTACTAACATATCCCCAGAGGGCATCTGCTGCATTAGTTTTCCTCGCGCTGCTACCAGTGCCAATGCATCTTCTAGAGAGAATACGCCAGCAAGACAAGCTGCTACATACTCGCCAATGCTATGACCAATCATGGCTTCAGGATGCAATCCCCATGACATCCACAACTGAGCTAGGGCATACTCAATGACAAATAGGGCTGGTTGGGTAATATAAGTCTGCGTCAGCTGCTGCACTGCTGCTGTTGCTTGCTCTTTGCTGGGATATAGAATATTGCGTAGGTCTATTCCGATGGAGAATTTGAGTAATTCTGCACAATAATCAACCTGTTTTCGGAAAATTGGCTCATTTTGGTAGAGTTCTTCACCCATCTCCACATACTGGGCCCCTTGACCAGGAAACATAAATATAACTTGTCGCCCACTAGGTTCGGTGAAGTGGCTGAAGACCCTTTGTGGCTCTTGGATTTCTAAAACTTTCACTGCATCGTCAATGTCTTGGCAAACCACGATTCGGCGATGTTCAAAGGCTTGACGACCCACTCCAAGGGTGTAAGCGACATCTGCCAAGTTGAGTTGAGGATGCTGCTTTAAGTGGTTAACTAAGTTTGTTGTGGCAGTTTCTAGTGCAAAGCTAGTTTTGGCTGAAATTACCAATAAATTCTGTGAGCGTCCAGGACTAGATGGTTCCAGAATTGGGGCTTCTTCCAGAATTACATGAGCATTAGTGCCACCAATTCCGAAAGAACTAACCCCAGCGCGTCGAGGTTGTCCGTTCGATTTCCATTCTGAAAGCTTGTTATTAACATAGAATGGGCTGTTGGTGAAATCTATCTGGGGATTGGGCTGCTGAAAGTGCAAACTAGGTGGTATTTGCTGGTGTTTGAGCGCCAGAACTGTCTTGATTAAACCCGCAATCCCAGCCGCAGTATCTAAGTGTCCAATGTTTGTCTTTACCGAACCAATAGCGCAGAAACCTTTTTTGTCAGTGGTAGCACGAAAAGATTTGGTTAGCGCTGCAATTTCAATCGGATCTCCGAGAGCAGTTCCGGTTCCATGAGCTTCTACATAACTAATCATGTCGGATTTCACCCTCGCTACGGCAAGAGCCTCGGCAATTACCTGAGCTTGACCATCGACACTGGGAGCTGTGTAGCCAACTTTTTTAGAGCCATCATTATTAATCGCTGAAGCCTTGATAATAGCGTGAATACAATCTCCATCAGCGATCGCATCTTCTAATCGCTTTAAGACTACAATCCCTACACCTTTACCGATGACAGTTCCCTTTGCCTTGGCGTCAAAGGCACGGCAATGTCCATCGGGAGACAAAATTCCCCCTTCTTGATAAAAATAGCCAGCTTTTTCTGCTCCAGATATGCAAACTCCACCCGCCAAGGCCAGATCGCATTCACGATCTAGCAAACTTTGACAGGCTAAATGTACAGCGACTAATGAAGTAGAACAACCGGTTTGGACAGTGATTGCTGAACCATTTAGATTTAATTTATAGGCGACTCGTGTAGCTAAGTTATCTGGACGATTACTATGTCTAATTTCGTCAAAACCAACAAGTTTTATTAATTCAGGGTTAGAAAAAATATTGAATAAAAAGTAACTGCTAACGCTGGCTCCACCATAAACACTAATTCTACCTTCATAGGTTTCAGAATTGTAGCCAGCACTTTCAAGGGCCTCCCAAGCAACTTCTAAGAAAATGCGTTGCTGCGGATCGATGAGTTCTGCCGCTCTGGGAGAATAATTAAAGAATGAAGCATCAAATAATTCTACATCTTCCAGTTCAGCGTTTGCTTTAACATAGTTAGGGTTATTTAGGGTACTTTTGTCTACACCCGCAGACTCCAGTTCTGTATCTGAAAAAACTGAAATTGATTCCACCCCATTCTGTAAATTATGCCAAAACTCATCAAGGTTTTTGGCTTTTGGGAAACGCCCATTTATACTTACAATGGCTATCTCATTAAAAATTTCTGAAGCCTCTAAATTGTTTTTCATTTTTCACTCCAGATTTTTTAATTTAAAGTTTTTGCCGAAACTGTGTTCTTAGTTGTCTTTCATTCATCCGACTTTTCGCTCTGTTATGGCTTTCTTCTAAAGAAGATTCTTCGCTTTTTTCTGGACTCAAGAACTTTACTAAAGAACTGATAGTAGGATGTTCAAATAAATCAGTTATGGATAAATCTTGATTAAAAAGTTGTCTCAGTTTGCTATGAATTTGCACAATGAGTAATGAATGTCCACCGAGTTCAAAAAAGTTATCATTAATACCAACTTTTTGCACATTCAGCGCCTCTTGCCAGATAATAGCGATCGCTTCTTCTATCTCTGTTTGAGGTGGCTGATAAGTTGCTTCTAATTCTGGGCGATAACCATCTGGCTCTGGTAACGCACTGCGGTTCACCTTGCCATTTGGCATTAGTGGCAGCGCCTTGAGGATCACGAAAGCCGAGGGCATCATATATTCCGGCAGTTTTTCTCTCAGAAACCTGTGCATATTACTAACACTGGGTGTCTGTTTTTGCTTAGGAACAATATAGGCAATCAACCGCTTGTCTTCTCGCAGCAAAACTACAGCTTGTTGTACTTCTGGATGCTGACACAGCACCGTCTCAATCTCGGAGAGTTCAATCCGGAAGCCCCGGATTTTTACCTGATTATCTAGCCGTCCGATAAATTCAATGTTGCCATCAGGTAGGTAACGTGCTAAGTCACCAGTTTTGTAAAGGCGATCGCATTTTGAATTTCCAAAGGTGTTGGTTATAAATCTCTCTGCGGTTAGTTCGGGCCGATTTAAATAACCCCGAACTAAAGAGGCTCCACCGATATACAATTCACCTGGCACACCAATGGGTACGGGTTGCAGCTGCTGATCTAACAGATAAATCTGTATATTCCCCAGTGGACGACCTAGTGGAACTGTTTTTGAATTATGACTAGCTTGGTTATTCTGAACGGCAAAGGTAGTAACACCTACGGTAGCTTCTGTTGGGCCGTAGTGATTGAAGATTAAGCAATCTGGTGCTTGCTGCTGAATCTGCTCGATTAAATCCCAAGTTGCAACTTCACCTCCCAGGATCAGTCTTTGGCGAGGCAGAATGGACTGGGATGGAGCGGATGCTAGGAGACTGGCAAGGTGGGAGGGGACAATTTTCAGGCAGTCGATGGAATGTTGGCGGTTGTATTCAGCTAAGGCTGCTGAGTCAGCAACTCGCTGGGAGGATATGATATGCAGAGTGCCACCTGTACAAAGAGAAGGAAAGATAACGGTGTTACCCAAGTCTGCGGCTAAGGTAGAAACACTAGCGAAGTTAGCTGCTGTGGGTAGATTTAATCTTTCTGTGATGCTATTGAGGTAATTAACTAGTTGCTGGTGTTCAATGGCTACTCCCTTTGGTCTGCCAGTGGAACCAGAGGTAAACACTACATAGACTAAATTCTCAGTAGTTACCTCACTGTTGGGATTATCATCGTCGTACTGAGCAATGATGTTCCAATCAGTGTCTAAATTAATCACCAATGACGCTTGAGCATCCTGCAACCGGAAATCAAGACTTTCCTTTGGTAATGTTGGGTCTAGTGGTAAGTATGCTCCACCAGCCTTGAGGATGCCCAAAAGTCCGATAATCATTTCGAGCGATCGCTCTACACACAGCCCAACTATAACTTCCGGCTTGACTCCCAATGTTTGTAAGTAACGAGCTAGTTGATTAGCTTTGCGGTTAAGCTCTGTGTATGTTAGTTGCTGATCTTCAAATACAACAGCAATATTGTTAGGTGTTTTTTCTACTTGTTCTTCAAAAAGCTGGTGTATACATTTGTCTTTTGGATAATCAATCTGCGTTTGATTAAACTCAACTAGTAATTGTTGGCGATCGCTTTTACTGATTATATCTAATTGACTAATTTTTTTATCTGGATTGTTCGTAGCATGATTTAATAAAGTTTGAAAATGTCCAGCTAAACGTTGAATACTATCAGGTGAGAAATAATTGACATCATAGTAAAATTCTGCATTTAAAGTTTCACCATGCTGAGTACAAGTGAGTTTAACTTTAAATGGCTCAATACAGCTATAGTATTTTTCCAGCGAAAATGACACACCATTAGCAAAATGTTTTTCGGGTAGTTGCTCAAACTCAAAACCAATGGGAAATACCAAATCGTTGTCATTCCCTACAGATTCAGGAGTGTAATAATCTTGCCATTCTGTATTATTATTTAGGGTGTTTTCGTTAAGTTTTAAGAGTTCTTGGAAGCATAAGTCTGGTGTGAGTTGACTTTTAATGGGAATCCAGGTGGCAATCAGTCCTAGTACTTCATGGAGTTCTTCATACTCCCTGCGATCGCCAGCCATACCAATGATCATTTCTGACTCTCCAGTGAGTCGCCAAATTAGGGTTTGCCAACAGGCTAGTAGAACTACAGCCGTTGAAGTATTATGCTTTCTAGCTAGTGTTGCAACCTTTGCTGTGACATCAGGTGCGATCGTCAATCGAAAACAGTCAAGCTGGAATTCTGTTTGTTTTGCAGGGTGGCTTTCAAAAGGCAGTCTTAATATAGTTTGGGAAGGCAACTTTTGCTCTTGCCAATATTTATGAGCTATTTCCGCATTCTCATCTTCGAGCAATTGATTTTGCCATTCTGAGAATTGGAGGTATTGTACAACTTCTTCTGATACTATTTCACTTTCTAAGCAAGCAGAGTATGAATAGCTGATTTCAGCTACTAAGTTTTTGAGTGTCCAGGTATCAGCACAAAGGGAAGGTAAACTGATTATTAAAATATATTTATCTAGTGACAGCGTTAGTAGAGATGCAGACAAGAGGGGATCTTGCTCAAAGTCGAAATTTTGGTGTCTCTGTTGTTTAAAAGTAGCTTCAAATTTAGCTTCTTGTTCCTGTGGTTCACAATCACTCAGATTGATTTCGTGCCATACCAGAACACTACTCTCTGCTATAACCATGACTGGAACTTTGATACCTGACAAGCGACGAAAGCTTGTCCGAAGAATTCCATGTCGATTGATGACTTGTTGGAAAGCGGCTTTTAAAACCTCTGGTTTAAGATTGCCTTCAAGAAAAATAGCACATTGAGTACAATAAGTTGAATTATATTGCTGTAATAACCAAAGACGCTTTTGTAAAGGAGAAAGCTGAAATCCGCTGACAGTTTTAGTATACATAGACTTTATTTATAATATGTTCAACATTTTCAACTACAAATCATTTCCCCCATCGCCACTACAATCTTGCGTTGCCCTACATAAGGATAGCGTCCGTGTGCAGCCAGCATATTATCTAGCATCAAAATATCTCCTTGCTGCCAAGGAAAGCTAGTTTCTGCCTGATGATAAACTTCATTAATTTCTGCAATAACTGAGTCTTCTATAGAAGTTCCATCACCATAATAAACATTACGTGGTAGCCTTTGTTCTCCAAATAAAGACAACAAAGATTCTCGAACTCCTACATCTAAATAGGCGATGTGATGTAACTGGATTTGATTGAAAAATACTCTGTCACTTGTCTTTGGATGTACTGCGATCGCCGGACGAATTTGACGAGTTATTAAACTATTATTATCATACCATTCACAAGTAACTCTAGCCTGCCGACAGTAATTTTCTACTACAGATTTATCATTAGTATGAAAAAAGTCTTGCCAGCTTACATCTAAATCATCGGTGTAGTTGCGGACGTACATTAATTGTTTTTCAGCTAATTTTTCTCGCAACTGGGGATTGAGTATTTGATAAGCTTTGCGACAGTCAATAATTGGCGTTTCTCCACCTTGTTGTGCTGGTTGTACACAGAAGAACCAAATTTTTAAAGGCCAGCAATGTAAGTGAGAGCTTTCATTATGGAAGAGGATAGCTTTATCGGCTGGATAAGGAGTAGAGCCATAAACTTTGCTCCCTTCTACAGCACGGGGTAAATCGCCATATTCACTAAATAATTCTGGACAAATCCCTTGAGCAACGCTTTCAAATACCGAAACGGAATTTACATGGAAATTTCTAAATAGAATAGCTCCGTGTTTTAACAATTCTGTCTCTATAAACCTCCGGTTTGTTTTAGCCCAATCTCCCAAATCAATCTCGTCAGTATCAGGCTGAATTACTAGAGGAAATGTTTGCCCAGTTTGCAGATAGGATGTCTTAATTAATTTTTCTGGTGATAGGGTGACAGCCTTGGGAGCAATACTAATAAATTTTTCTCGATTGAAAGCTTTCCGCTCTTTTTTTTGCATAGTTTGTTGCTTGTTTTCAGCTTCAGTCAGCATTTCTAGACTGTTGATTCGGGCATCAGGTTCGGAGATAATACTATTGAGTAACCTCTTGAAGTGATCTGTCATGCGAGTGATAATGCTGGTTTCAAAAAGGTCAGCATTGTATTGCCAGTTTCCGACGATACCTTGATCTGTTTCTGTCAGAAATAGTGCTAAATCAAACTTTGCTATTTCGTTTTTAACCTCCAATAAACTTAATGTCAGTCCTGGCAATTCTAATGGTGGCATCGGAGCATTCTGAAGGACAAATAACACCTGAAATAGTGAGGGTGTGTTGCTCAAATTCCGCTCTGGTTGCAATGCCTTCACCAATTGATCGAAGGGCAAATCTTGATGAGTGTATGCTCCCAATGCTACCTGGCGCACTCGTTTAAGTAACTCTCGAAAACTGGGGTTTCCAGCAAGATCAGTGCGTAAAACAAGTAGGTTGACAAAAAATCCAATTAATGACTCAGTCTCAGGTTGGTTACGGTTAGCGACATCAGTACCTACAACGATGTCATCCTGATTTGTATAGCGTTGTAGCAACACTTGAAAACCTGCCAGCAGAGTCATGAACAAAGTGACACCCTCTTGACGCGAGAGTGCTTGCAGTGCTTTGAACTCTTTGGCGGGAATTAAAAAAGATGAAGTGTCACCTAGATTAGTTTTCACTTCGGCACGGGGACGAGTTGTCGGCAATTTCATTACAGGGAGATTAGCTAATTGCTTCTTCCAATAGGCGAGTTGGGTTTCTAAAACCTCACCCTGCAACCACTGTCGTTGCCACGCTGCAAAGTCTGCATACTGAATAGTCAATTCTGGAAGCGGGGAGGGTTTTCCAGCAGAGAAGGCTTCATACAGCGCTACTAATTCCTGAACAAACACGCCCATTGACCAGCCATCTGAAACAATATGGTGGATGGTGAACAATACTATATACTCTTGCTCGTGAATATGCAGGAGAGTGCATCTTAGTAATGGGCCTTGAACTAAGTCAAAGCAGCGTTGCGATTCTTCTATGATTAGTTGTTGAACAAGAGCTTCTCTCTGTGCTTCTGGCAATTCCCGCAAATCCACTACTGGTAGTCTAACTTTTAGGCTGGAAGCGATCGCCTGAAAGGGTTGTCCATCTACCAGATGGAAGGTAGTACGTAAGGCTTCATGACGATATACGATTTCAGCAAAAGCTTGCTCCAGTGCAGTCACATTCAAGAAACCAACGAAGCGCACGGCAATTGGTATGTTGTAAATAGCGCTGCCTGGTTGTAATTGCTCCAGCAACCATAGTCTAGCTTGAGCGAAGGAAAGAGGTAGATTTTTGACTCTAGAGACGCGCCCAATAGTGGGAGGCTGTTGGCCCAATTCTGCTTTGATCACCTCCTGGATAGTTTTGGCTAATTCAGCCACTGTCGGGGACTCAAATAAGCGATGGAGCAATAGATTTATCTCGAAAGCTTTATTTATGCGAGAAATTACTTGTGTCGCCAACAATGAATGCCCGCCTAACTCAAAGAAATTGTCATAAATACCTATTTGTTCCCGATTCAGAACTTGAACCCAAATGCCAGCTACCACTTCTTCAAATGGATTCTGAGGTGCGACAAAAACTTTTTCTAGATAGGATCTACTAATATCAGGTGCTGGTAGCGCTTTCCGATCAACTTTGCCATTGGGTGTGAGTGGTAGCGCTTCTAACATCACAAAAGCACTTGGCACCATGTAGCTTGGCAACTTCGACTCTAAAAAGTTGCGTAGCCCCGGTAATATTTGCCGCTGTGAAATTTGCTCAGTTTGCAATTTCGCCGTTTCCTTACCCGCTCCCTGATGTTCTGGGTTCTGCACTAAATAAGCTACCAAGGACTTCCCTTCAGAGGAGTCTTCTCTAGCTATAACCACACTTTCTCGCACCTCTGGGTATTGGTTAATTACTGCTTCAATTTCTAAAAGTTCAATGCGGAAACCACGGACTTTTACTTGGTGGTCAATGCGACCAATGTACTCTATTTCTCCATTGGGTAAATAGCGGGCTAAATCCCCAGTTTTATAAAGACGCGCAGCTTTTTTGCTAAAGGGATTGGGGATAAATTTTTCTGCTGTGAGGTTGGGACGGTTGAAATAGCCTCGTGCAAGTCCATCTCCACCGATGTGCAATTCGCCTGCTACACCTACAGGGACTAACTGACTGTATTGGTCGAGGATGTAAAATTGCGTATTCGTAATCGGGTGGCTAATTGCTACAACCTTGCTGTCTCTTTCTACCTGAGATGCTGCCGACCAGATGGTGGTTTCTGTGGGGCCATACATATTCCACAAAGAAGCACACCGATGCAATAATTGATTGGCTAGGTATTCGGGTAAAGCTTCTCCACCACAAAGAATTTTTAATTGATCATTGCCACTCCAGCCTTCTGTTAAAAGCATTTGCCAAGTAGCTGGTGTGGCTTGCATGACTGTAGCTTTTGACTCTTGCAGTTTTGCTGACAACTGTGTTCCGTCTAAGGATACTTCCCGACTAGCGATTACCAAACGACCACCAACTACGATTGGCAGAAAAATTTCTAACGCCGCAATATCAAAGGAATATGTTGTGACTGCTAGTAAGGTATCTTCTTGGGTTAACCCTGGTCTTTGCCTCATGGAGTACAAAAAGTTGCTCAAAGCGCTGTGGGGAATTTGTACGCCTTTTGGTTTACCTGTTGAACCAGAAGTATAGATGACATAAACTACGTTGTCAGCGTTCGGCGTTCGCGCAGCGTCTCCGTCTCGTTGGCGTAACCTTTCGTCAGTATTCGTCTGCCAATTTGTATCTAAACAAACAACTTTAGCTTCGTGTTGTGGCATTGCTTCCACAAGGGAGGCTTGAGTTAGGAGTACTGGCACTTGGGCATCTTTGAGTATAAACGCCAATCGCTCTTGGGGATAACTAGGGTCTAATGGGATGTATGCACCACCAGCTTTCAGGATTGCCAATAGCCCGATGACCATAGAGAGCGATCGCTCTACACAAATCCCCACCAATACTTCTGGTTTTACTCCTAGCGATCGCAAATAATGCCCTAATTGATTTGCTTTGGTGTTGAGTTCGCGGTAGGTCAACTGTTGGTCTTCAAATACTACTGCTACTGCATCGGGTGTTTTTTCTACTTGCGCTTCAAACAATTCATGAACACATTGCTGTTGAGGATATTCAACCTGAGTATCATTCCACTCCACAAGCAACTGATGTAGTTCAGTTGACGTTAACAGCGAGAATTCACAAAGGCGCTGCTGTGGATTAGTAACCATACCCTCTAGCAAAGTCTGCAAATGTCCTAGCATTCGGGCAATGGTATCGGAGCGATCGCTATCATCGTAAGTAATCTTAAATAATAACTCTTTACCTGGAATCACACTTAGGGTTATGGGATAGTTAGTCCTTTCAAAGCTATGAAAATCCTCTATCTCAAAATTTATATCCCTCTCTTTTACGGAAGCATCTACAGGATAGTTCTCAAAAACTACTATACTCTCGAACAGAGCGAAACCTTTAGGAACTTCACTCCATCCTTGGACTTTTACTAAGGGACTATATTCGTATTGACGCGCTTCAAGTAATTGAGTCTGAATTTTTTGCAGCCAAGGTAGAAGAAATTCTTCAGGCGAGACTTTTACTCTAACTGGTAGTGTATTAATAAACAGTCCTACCATAGACTCAGCTTTAGCTAAAGTTGGGGGACGGCCAGAAGCTACTGCCCCGAAAACTACATCTGCTTGACCACTGTAGCAGCTTAACAGCAAAGCCCAAGCTCCTTGTATCAAAGTATTTAGCGTTAGTTGATGCTGCTGTGCTACAGATTGCAATGCTATGGTTGTGACTGCTGAAAGTTGAATTTTTTGTTCGGCATAGTCATCTTCTGAAGTCAGTGATTTTCCCGCTCTTTGATCTGCCCACAGCGATGTTGGAGTCGTAAAACCTTTAAGCGTCTCTCGCCAAAAAGTCTCAGCCACAGATAGGTTTTGTTGTTGTAGCCAGACAATGTAATCGCGATAGGGGCGAATAGGTTCTAGGTATAAGTCTTCACCATTTTTGAAAGCTTTGTAACAAGCAAGAACTTCCTTAAAAATTAGAGCAACAGACCACCCATCTAGTAACAGATGATGATGACTCCAAGTAAAGTTATAGGATGTATCTGAAAGTTGAACCAGTGTTAAGCGCATCAATGGTGGTTGCGTAAGTTCAAAACCACCAGAGCGATCGCTCTGTAAAAAAACCTCTAATTTTTGTTGTTGTTCATCCGGTGATAACTGTTGCCAATTATACTCTTCCCAGGGTAGAGTTACCTGTCGATGCACAATTTGTACTGGTTCTTTTAAGCCTTCCCAAACAAAGCAGCTTCGCAGAATTGAATGGCGCTCTACAACATGCTGCCATGCGCGATGGAACGCTGTAATGTTAAGTTTTCCTTGGAGAGTCCAGCTAAATTGTTCAAAATACTTGTCAGATTTGGGGGCTGCAAGACTATGGTAGAGAATACCTTGCTGCATGGGCGAGAGAGGATAAAAATCTTCAATGTTTTTGTTTTTCACGCCCATGTTAAATATCTCCTATAGCTGCTGTAATGGCATCAAGATCCCTTTGATCCCATTGACTTTGCTGAAAATCTGCGAAATCGGAAGGAGTAAAGCCTCCTGCATCGGGAGATTGACAATGAATAATTAGCGATCGCAATGCCTCAATAAACCCTTGAGCAAGAATTTCAACTGTGCTTTGCCGATGCAACTGATTGCTGTAAGTCCAGTTGATTTGCAGGCGTCCTTGAGAAATACCACCGTTAACTTCCAGCAAGTGAGTTCGTTGACTTCGCAAACTACGACTGAAACCGCTTGATTCGTTAGCAAAGCCAAATAAAGACGATTCTGGTAAAACTTGGTCAAACTGTCCTAGATAATTAAAAACCACTTCAGCTTTTGGCAAACAACTGAATTGTTTCCTAATTTCCATATCTCCACTGAGATAGCGCAAGACTCCATAACCAATACCTCGATTTGGAATCGTTCTTAGCTGCTCTTTAATTGATTTGAGGGCTTTTCCTGGCGAGTCGAAAGCACTGTCAAGACTCAGATGTACCGGGAAGATAGTTGTGAACCAACCCACAGTCCTCGATAAATCTACATCCTCGAATAGTTCTTCTCGACCATGCCCTTCTAAGTCAATTAGTAATGAAGTTTCTCCTGTCCATTGGCTAAATATTTGCACAAGTGCAGTTAACAACACATCATTAATTTGCGTCTGATATACCGCTGGCAGCTGTTGCAATAAAACTTGAGTTTCTTGTTCATTCAGCGATACAGTCAAAGTACAAGCTGATTTTTCTAGATTGTTCCCATAACTAAAATCTATGGGTATAGGTCTAACAGGTTGTTGCTTTATTGCCAGCCAGTATTCTAGCTCCGAACGTAATGCAGGCAATTGTGCATATTCTTGTAGATAACTAGACCACTGCTTAAGAGAAGTTGTTTTAAGTGGCAGTTGTAGTGCTTTGTCTTGACAAATTTGCTCTTTAGCTGTTTGAAAATCTTCTATTAAAATTCGCCAAGAAACTCCATCAACCACTAAGTGATGAATCACCCAAAGTAAGCGACTTGGTTGATTTGCACCCTGGTCAAAAAGAGCAACTCTAAATAATGGGCCTTGTGTCAAGTTCAAGCTGGCTTGTAGCTGAACCGACATTGCTTCCATCTGTGCCACTTGTTGATCTTTTGGTAGTGCTGACAAGTCTAAATATGTTGTTGGTATTACATTGTCAGGACTGACTATAATCGCTTGAAGACCTAATTCATTTTTTATAAATCGTGAACGTAGCGCATCATGATGCTTTTGTAAATTTTCTACTACTTTTTCTAAAACTATAGGGTTAATGCGCTTTTTGACTTCTAGCATTACCGCTTGATTCCAGTAGTGCGGTTCTGGTTGCTCTTGTTCAAAAAACCAATGCTCAATAGGTGTTAACTCTAGCGAACCAGTGATTAGGTTTTGTTCTGCTGAAATTTTCTGAATTGTGCCAGCGACAGCAGCTAGTTTAGCTATGGTTTGGTGTTGAAATAATTGCTTAGGAGTTAGGTGCAGCCCCGCAAGGTTTGCTTTAGATATTATTTGAAGGCTGAGGATAGAATCCCCTCCTAATTCAAAAAAGTTGTCGTTTATACCTACTTTTTCTAAACCTAGTACTTGTGTCCAAATAACAGCCAATTGTTTTTCAACGCTTGTCTGAGGTGCGATGAAAGCTTTTTCGAGTTCTGGACGTGCTGTATCTGGTGCAGGTAGTGTTTTACGGTCAACTTTACCATTGGGTGTGAGTGGTAGTGCTTCTAATGTGACAAAAGTTGCTGGTATCATGTAGTCTGGCAACTTCGACTCCAAGAAGCTCCGTAGTTCATAAATTGTCAGTATTTGATCTTTTTGAGGCACTATATATGCAACTATCCGTTGAGAATCTGCTAAATCTGAGCGTACTACAACAATAGTTTCTCGCACTGCGGGGTATTGAGTGATAACTGCTTCAATTTCTCCAAGTTCAATGCGAAATCCTCGAATTTTTATTTGGTTGTCAATTCTACCTATATATTCAATATCTCCACTTGGTAAATAGCGGGCTAAATCACCTGTTTTATAAAGGCGGTCGCCCTTCTTATCGCTGAAGTAATTGGGAATAAACTTAAGGGCTGTTAATTCAGCTTGATTTAAATAACCTCTGGCTAGTCCAACTCCACCAATATGCAATTCACCCGGTACTCCCATTGGTACTGGTTGCAAATATTGGTCTAAAATATACAACTGGGTATTAGCGATCGCTTTACCAATGGGTATAGACCCTGTAGAATGTTTACCGACTGGAACCTGATAAATACAGCAACCAACTACTGTCTCTGTAGGCCCATATTCATTTACTAATATTGTACCTGGAGCTACATCTTGCCAGAAGGTGATGCTTTGAGCTAATAAATTTTCGCCGCCAATAATAAAAGCTCTAGTTTTATTTGCTATCTCTTCCTTAGATAACTGTTGCTTAAGCAAATCTAAGTGCGCGGGGGTAATTTTCACCAAACTTAAATTTGAGCTTTTCTTTAAAGCTTTATCAAGGGCTTCGATGCCTTGTTTTTCTGATAGTAATTCTACTGTACGACCAACTAATAAAGGTGGAAAAAGACTGGTGATTGTTAAGTCAAAACCCAAAGGTGAATGAACTAAAGTTCCTACTCCTTGTTTTACTGAATATGTTTGGGTACACCAACTCAAGTAATTAACTAATCCTTGATGGGTAATTAAAGTTCCTTTGGGTTTACCAGTCGAACCTGATGTGTAAATAATGTAGGCTAAATTTAATTCAGTTGTTGTAGTAATTAGATTTTCATTTTTTTGTTGATTGATAGTTTGCCAATCAGTATCTATACAAATTACTTTAATTCCATTTGTAGCTAAATCTGCCATTATATGCTGTTGAGTCAGCAGCACTGGCATTTGAGAATCGTTGAGTATAAAAGCTTTTCTTTCTAAGGGATAACCAGGGTCTAGAGGTACATAAGCACCACCTGCTTTGAGGATGGCTAATAGACCGATGACCATATCGAGCGATCGCTCCACACAAATCCCTACCAGTACCTCTGATTTTACTCCCAGCTTTCTCAGATAGTGCGCTAGTTGATTGGCTCTAGCATTCAGTTCGCGGTAGGTTAGTTGTTTATCTTCAAATACTACTGCGATCGCATCAGGTGTGTGTTCTACTTGCGCTTCAAACAACTGATGAATACATTGTTGTTCAGGATATTCAACCTGAGTGTTATTCCACTCCACTAGCTGCTGATGTAACTCTTCAGCCGTCAATAGTGGTAAGTCAGATAATCTTGCTTGTGGATTTGCAACAATCCCCTCTAGCAAATTACGAAAATGCTCTACTATCCGAATAACGGTTTCAGCATCAAACAAGTCGGTATTATATTCTAAAAACCCCCGCAACTCTGGCTGTGCGTCTACTAGATGCAGCGTTAAATCAAATTTAGCAGTCTGGCCGTGCGTCGGGAGCCAATTCAGAGTCAAACCAGGTAGTGTTAGTTCCTTTTGAGTGTCTTCTTGCCAGGCAAACATCACCTGAAACAAGGGCATCTGACTGAGATTTCTATCTGGATGAAGTTCTTCCACCAATTGCTCAAAAGGTATATCTGCATGAGCGTATGCACCCACGCATACCTCGCGCACTCTATTCAACAATTCTAAAAAACTTGGATTACCAGAAAGATGAGTCCGCAGCACAAGGGTATTTACAAAAAAACCAATCAGCCCTTGAATCTCACCTTGGTTGCGGTTAGCAATTGGGGAGCCAACACAAATATCTTCTTGCCCTGTATAACGGCACAGTAAAGCTTGAAATGCTCCTAGTAGCGTCATAAACAAAGTTACTCCTTCCCGATTGCTCAGGGATCTGAGCATATCAGTTAGGCTTGCTGATAACTCAAAAGAAGCAATTGCGCCTCGAAAGCTTTGGACTGCCGGCCGTGGGCGATCTGTGGGCAAAGCCAAAGTAGAAGCATCAGCCAATTGTTGCTTCCAATAATTAAGTTGCGTCTTTTGTAATTCGCCTTGTAGCCACTGACGCTGCCAAATAGCAAAGTCTGCGTATTGAATAGCAATATCAGGGAGGGGAGATGTTTTGCTGGTGGAAAAGGCTTCATAGAGTACTGCTAATTCACGGATTAACACTCCTATAGACCAACCATCAACAGCAATGTGGTGAATCGTGAACAGCAGCAAGTATTCTTCGACACCTGTTTGTAGCAGCATGACTTGCAGCAACGGGCCAGTTACTAAATCAAAAGGTTTTTCAGCTATTTCTGTTGTTAACCGCTCAACTTCTGCATGTCGGTCAGCTTCTGGCATCGAGAGCAAATTCACCAGTTGCAGTGTCACAGTTACAGTCGGATGAATAACCTGAATTGCTTGTTCTTCGAGTATTTCAAAAGTAGTACGTAACGCTTCATGGCGTCGCACAATCTCGTTCAGACTTCGCTCTAACGCATCTACATTCAGCGCACCTACCAGCTGTACACATGCTAGTTCACAGTAGTAAGGATTATCGGGATCTAACTGTTGGAGAAACCACAGCCGTTGTTGGGCAAAGGATAGGGGAGCAGGACTTATTTGAGAACGTTTTGTAATAACCTCTAATTGAGAGTGAGAGTCAACTTCACCCCGCAATCGCTTTTTGAGAAGCTCCTGTTGAGCGAGTGAAAGCTTTGACCGTCGTTTTAAAATTTCATCTTTTTTTATATCCATAATCCCCCTTGTCAAACTACAAGAACTAGCAATGCTTTTTAATCTATAACTTTGACCTTGACATACTCAGGGATAGGCTGGATTCGGGATAGATCATTCTCTAAAATCTGCAAGTCTCCACTTTTATTAATTTCTTGAAAACCTGCAAACTTATAAGATATATACATCATTCGATTACGATTATTTGAAACAAATTCAGCCCGCAAATGAACATTATTATTCTTAGCCAATGTCATAATATGATTTAGCATAATTGTGCCGACACCTCTGGACATAACCCGACAAGACATCAGCAAAAGTTTTAGAGTCCACACAAGCTCTCCACATTCCACAAGAGCTAGTCCAATTTTTCCATAACTGCCATATTTATCTTCTAAAGTAGCAATCAGTATTTTATGCTGCTCAGATTGCCGAAAATTATTCAGTTCGTTATATGAATATGTATATCCAGTTGTATTTAATTGATTGGTTCTGACTGTTAGCTCTTCGGCTCTTTGTAAATCATCCTCTTGAGCATTAGAGATAGTAAAAGTCATATTAAGTGTAGCTAAAAACTCGTCTTGAGTACCAATAAATTCTTTCTCGGAATTATTTCGTTCAATATCACTAATATACATTAGTCTTCTCAGTTTTGAATCTTCTGTAATAAAACGAGGATTCATTTCTGGTTTATCTAAGATAGATGTTAAATCAGTTACATTAATACAAAGTACTTCAGGAAGTGAGAAATTGACTTCTTCAAGTTCAAATAACTGGTCATCGATAAAGGCAAATGTATCTATACTAAGATTAAGTGACTTAGCAATTTCTTGAATAGAACTTGATTTGGGGTTCCAATTGATTTGGGGATAGAGAAAATATTCGTGTAGCCCAAACTCCTGGATTTTCTCCATTGCTTTGGCATAGTCATTTTTACTGGCAATAGACTGCAAAATACCTCGGTCATCTAATGCTTTGATAATATCGACTACCTCGTTTCGCAATGAAACACAGTCATCCTCTAACAAAACACCATCCCAAAGCGTATTATCTAAATCCCAAACTACACATTTGATAGCTTTTTTATCGACTTGCTGATCATTTGAAATTTCAATGTTTGTGCTAATCATATTCTCACATCATTGCCAGTAAGTTTTGAGAGACGATGGAAGCATGTTTTGAGATATACTCCTGATAACCATAATCAGCGATGGTAATCTGTTGTATTTGTGTACTTCCTTCAATGATTTCCATAATTTTGGCATCTCGCAAATATCTAGCAACCGAATATTCATTAGTACAACCATTCGCCCCGTGAATTTGTACGGCATCATTTGCGACTTTAGTTGCTGTTGTAGATGCAAAATATTTGGCGATTGAAGTCTCTGTTATCGAATTTGGATCGCCAATTTCTTTGAGGTAGCCAGCTTGATAACACAGTAATCTTGCTGCTTTGACATTGACTATCATCTCGGTAATCATTTGCCGAATTAATTGGTGTTCTTTTAAATAAACATCGAACTGCTTTCGTTCGCTTGTGTACTGAATGCAGGCTTCTAGACAAGCTTGAGCAATACCTACAGAACCCCATGCCACACTATATCTTCCATAATCTAATGCAGAAGAAGCTATATAAGATAAACCAAAACCCAATCTGCCTACCAGATTCTCTTGAGGAATTCGACAATCTTGAAAGTTTAATTGAGCGAGCATTGAAGCTCGAACACCCAACATTCCAGAAATAGGTTGTATTGAAAGTCCTGGACTATTCTTTTCAACTAAAAAAGCAGAAGGTTTCCCCGAACATTGGGCAAATACCAAAAAGACATCTGCAATTTGTCCGTAGGTAATCCATTTTTTCTCTCCATTTAAAACATAAGAATCACCAGAAAGTGTTGCCGTGGTTTCTATACTTTTGGCATCGCTACCTACGTTAGGTTCACTTAAGGCAAAAGCAGCTATAACTTCACCAGATGATAATTTTGGCAGCCAATATTCTTTTTGAGACTTATTACCCCATCGGCAAAGAGCAGAAGCAACCATGCTATGAACTGTGAGCAAACTCCGCAAAGAAGAACATCCCCGTCCAATTTCTTCATTCAGAAGACCATAGGTGATGATATCCATATTTTGTCCACCAAATTCTTCGGGTAAGATAGCACCCAAATATCCTTGATGAGCAAACTTTTCTATAAGTTTTGGGGAAGTACACTCTTCTTGGTCGGAGTAATTTGCATGAGGGACAATTTCTTGATTGACGAAACCTCTAAACTTAGATTTATCATCTTTTTGTTGAGATGTCAACTCAATTTTCATGATGATTACTTATTTGGTGAAAATGATTGTAAGTTTTATATTGACTCATTTTTATGCAACTAAAGCTGTTTTCCGCTCAATTAAATGAGTCATAGAATTTATAGTTCTGAAGTTATCAAGATCCAGGTCTTCATTGTCAATAGTAATTTGAAATGCTTGTTCGATAAATAAGACAAGTTGCATAGCAAACATGGAATTGACAAAACCAAGTGCAAAGATATCTTCATCTAACTGCAAATCATGATTACGGAAAAATCGGGCTAAAAATTCTCTAATTTTTGCTTGTGTTTCTGACATATTTTCAATTAACCTTGAGTTTCAGAATGGCTAAGGAGTTTGTCTTAATATCTAATTTCAAATTGCTCCATTGTAAGTATAAAAACCTTGCCCACTCTTGCGACCAAATAACCCAGCATCTACCATCTTTTTTAGTAATTGGCAGGGTCTATATTTGCTGTCATTGAAACTTTCATACAAAACTTCAATGGAAAAAAGAATCGTATCCAATCCAATTAAATCAGCAGTTTCTAGGGGGCCCATTTTATGACCGAAACAGGTTTTAAAAATTCTATCCACTTCTTCCACTGAAGCAACTTGGTCTTGTAGCAAGAAAATTGCTTCATTAATTGTCAACATCAGAACTCGGTTAGAAACAAAACCTGGCGAATCATTGACGAGGATACTTTCTTTACCCATCTGAGCCAGTAATTCTTTAGCTGTTGAGATTGTTTCATCGGATGTGTGATACCCGCGAATCATTTCAACCATCGGCTTCATGGGAACCGGGTTCATGAAATGCATACCAATCACTTTATCAGCACGCTTAGTTAATGAAGCAATGCGAGTAATAGGAATTGCAGATGTATTAGCCGCAAATATAGTTGTTTCTGGACAAATCGCATCAAGCTGCGCGTATACTCCCTTTTTAATATCCCACTTTTCGGTGACATTTTCAATCACAAATTCTGTATCTTCAAGAAATTTATAATTTGTGGAAAATTTAATTTGATGCAGAATGTAATCAGGATTATCTACTTTTTCATTTTTATTGAAAAAGCTTTGAAAACGGATATTATTTCTGATTTGCTTGTTAGCAGATTCCAGAATTTCTTCGGAAATATCTACTAAAATTACGTGATGGCCACTTTGAGCGAGGTTTTGGGCTAATCCAATTCCCATCACACCTGCTCCGACAACACCGACAGTTTGAATTTTCATAATTTTATCCTGCAATGATTAACTTTTGTAATCTAGTTTGAAAATTGGACATCAAGAGTTTTGTTAATCTCCCTAGTTACACTTATTTCATTCCCAGATAATTGTTCTAACTCTTCTATGAGAATTTCTTCAATCACCAAAGCTAATTCATCGATAGTAGGAGCTTCAAAAAGAGAACGAACAGGTAGTTCTATTTGAAAAATTTTGCGAAGCTGAGAAATGAGTACAGTTCCCGTTAGAGAATCTCCCCCTAAAGCAAAAAAGCTGTCATGAATACCTACAGGTTCTATACCCAGTAACTCTTGAAAAACTTCAACTAGTTTCTGCTCGACATCATTACTAGGAGGAATGTATGCATTTTTTAAGTTCGGTCTAGAGTGACGAGAAGATAAAGTAACTTTTTGGGAAGGAGTTTTATCTTGTAAAGGCTTTAATTTAATCCATTGGTCAATTCTCGATTCTAAATTACCAGTTGAGACAACTATTTGATGATATTGACTCCACAAAAGAATCCTTTCGAGGGCATTAATACCTTCTAAAGGTTTGATGGCGAATTCAGTCAAACTTGTATTAGTCGAGATTGGTGGATTTCCTGCTTCAAATTGCCATGTGTCCCAGTTAATACTCATCCAAGGAACAGGATTTTTCTGATTATGTTGGTAAGCAAAAGTGTCCATTAAAAGACTTGTTGCTGAGTTGGTAACAGAGCCTAATCCCCCTAAAATAGAGGTTAATGAAGACATCAGTAGACAAAAGTCTAGGTTTTGAGGCTGCAAAACTTCTTCTAATACTAAGAGTCTTTGTATTTCTTGCTGAAGTTGCTGTTTGCACTGCGTTGGGTTTATCTCTGCAATATAAGTGAATAAATTCTCTACAGGTATCTTAGCTGTGTGGAATATCCCGTTGAGTTGGCCAAACTGTTCTTGTGTTTGAGCGATAAGCCAGAGGCTTGACGCTTCGCGTATCGCACTTTGCATTTGTGCTAAATTTACTACATCAGCGCTCTTGATTAAGACTTTTGCGCCCAGATTTTCCAGTTCTTGCACTTTCCGAATTTTGCGGCTGATGTTATCTTGCTCATCGTGAGTTGTCAGCCACTCTAACCAATCCGGTCGGTTGGGAAAATCTTCAGCTTCTAAAATCAGCAGTTTTGCCTGTACTGTCTTTGCTAGATGTTCGGCTACTACAAGTCCGATGTCTTCCAGTCCACCAGTAATTAAGTAGACTCCTTTTTCCTTTAATTTGGGTGTTGCGGGGACGTTTGCATCTAATTGGACAGACTCAAAGGTTTGCACCCAACGTTCCAAACCACGGTAAGCAATAACTGAGTCAGAGGAATTGGCTTGGAGTTCCGTCAATAGTTGTTCTACAAATTTTTCTTCTTGCCAACTTCCTAGTGAGGGAATAGCAACATCAATGCTACGACATTTAATATTTGAATATTCTTGTGGGATGACCTTAACAAGTGCAAGGAGTGTTGCTTTTTCTGGGCAGAGATTTTCAACTCCAGTTACAGCTTGCATATTGTTGGAGATAACTGCAATCTGTAGCTCATTTGTGAAATTCTGTTTTCCTAGCGCTTGTGTCAACAATAATAAACTTTGGAATCCTGGTGTTGTGTTAGAGTCTGCAAATTCTGACTGGGTTACACTCCACAGATGAATTATTCTTTGTGGTATTAAGTCTTGGGTGCGGAGTTCTTTGAGTAGGGTGTTGTAATCATCCTGTTGTTGGGGTGCTATTGTATATGCACGCTTGCCCAGATGTTCTCTTGAAGATTCATTCGTAGTGCCAAATTGTTTTTCAATTGTGACGGTAATTACCTCATGACCTTCAAGTTCGAGTCGCTTCACAATTTGAGCGCCCAATCCATACTCATCAACAAATACTAACCAGCGTTCAGTTTCTTTGACCTGACCTTTTGATTGTGGTGGTAGCGAACGTTTCCATGAAGGGATGTAGAACCAGTCAGCAACGTTGGACTTTTTGCCAAATGGAACTTCATGCGTCTTGTCTGCTTCAAGTAATGCTGTAAATGCTGCTGGTACTTCGCGCGTTGCTGACGAAGATGCCTGAGCGACAATTATGTGGTCTGTAAAAGGTGCGAATTCTGAGAAAGCTGTCACCTGCACAAAATCATGAGATTTGAGTTCTTGTTGCCACTGCTCTTTGGATAAAAAGGGATTGCACATATTGCGCTTGCTTTCTGCGTCTTCTATGGGATTCATCAGCAGCGCGTCAATGAACTCAAATTCCAAGCGGGGTTGAGTTGTTTCCCAAAAGAGAAGTAAACCTCCAGGAGCGAGTAAAGAGCGAATGCGATCGAGAGTTTCTCCAATATTTCGAGCGACGTGCAGCACTTGGAAAGCTACAATTACATCAAAGCTGTGGCTTGAGTATCCTTGTTCTTGTGGCGATCGCTCAAGGTCTAGCAATTGGTATTCAATAAATGGATAATCGCTAAATTTCTTCTTAGCTGCATTCAGAAAAAATCCTCCTACATCAGTGAAAGTATAGTTAGTTTTCTCTGATGGCAATATAGGTAATAACTCTGTCGTGCCAGTACCAGTTCCACCGCCAAGTTCCAAAATTCTCAGATTAACTTTTGGTGGTAGTGCTTTTAACACCTGTTCTAAGCATACCCGCATGATTGAGTTGTAGTAATTATTTTCAGCCAATTCTTGGACTGAAAATTCTCCTGACTTTAATAAGGTAGAAACATGAAACTCCAGTGGTTCTTTTTTCCCAGTCAGCAGAGCTACCATATTTTCGCCATACAGTTGCAGCAAATCTATTTGTTGCGGTGTGTCTGCCCATTTGGCTCTAACTTCTACCAAAAGCTCATTCACAAAGTCTGTTGATATTGGTAAGAAGTTAGTAAATAGCCCTTGTTCTTCATGCAACTGACCTTGCTCTACCAATATTTCCAGCCATCGATGGAACAGTTCTTTATAGGAACAAATAATCTGACATTGGTCAAGTAACTCGTCTAAAGAATACTTTTTAGTGGGATTGCTAAAAGCTTCTAAGTGTGTTGTTGTAAGATTAATATAAGCAATACATAAACTATCAAAATACTTCCTTTTTTCTTGAGAAATTTGCTCGTCAAATTCTAAAGCTCCTATACTAGCTTGGAGTTGACCGGCTTCTACTAAAGATTTCCAAAGCTCTGATGGTGTTAACTTGGGCTGGAAATTTCTTTGTGCAGGTAATAATTTTTGTGGTTCAATCCAATATCTTTGTCGCTCAAAGGGATATGTTGGTAAGGGAAGGCGATGTCGGCGCTCATGGGTATGAAATCCCGACCAATCTATCTTGATTCCTTCAAGCCATAGTTGTCCTAATGTGTTGAGGATAAAAGCAACGTCTGACTGTCGCTCATAAGCATAGCGCAGCGAGGATAATATTGTTTTATTTTCATCAGAAACATTATCTAAACATTGCATCGCCAAACTGCTTAATGCTTGTCCTGGCCCCACCTCTAATAAAATTGGACTATGTTGTGTCCACAACTGATTTACTCCATCAGCAAAGCGCACGGGTTGGCATAGATGCTGCGTCCAGTAACTTGGATTTGTGGCTTGCTCTGCTGTAATCCAAGTTCCGGTAACGTTAGATATATAAGGAATTTGCGGTGGTTTGAGACTGATAGTTTGCACCAATTCGGTGAAAGAGTCAGCGATCGCCTCCATCATGTGAGAATGAAAAGCATGAGAAGTCTGCAATTGCCGACAGGCTAACCCTTTACCACTCAATTCACGTGCCAATTCCTCTACAGCCTGTGTAGTTCCCGCAAGTACACATTGGAATGAGCCATTAACTGCTGATAAGGAAAGGTTTTCACTCAAGAAAGGTTGCACTTCTGACTCTGTCAAAGGAACTGCTAGCATTGCTCCCCCTGGCAACTCTTGAATCATTTGCGCTCTTTTGGCAACAAGAGTAATTGCATCTTCTAGAGACAATACTCCTGCTAGAGTTGCAGCCGTATATTCACCGATACTGTAACCAATCATTGCTACTGGACGAATGCCCCAGGATATCCATAATTGAGCTAAAGCATACTCAATGGCAAACAGTGCTGGCTGAGTGAGATAGGTCTGATTTAATTTTTGGGCAGTGGGATCTGGTGATTGAGTACCACGACCAAGCATTTGGCGTAAATCGATACCTGATTTTTCTTGTGTTGCTTCTTGCTTGGCGGAGGAAGCAGGATAAATAACTTCTTTGAGATTAAGACCTAACAGAGGTTCAAATAAAGAGCAACAGCGATCCAGGTGTTCGCGGAAAGTTGGTTCAAATTGGTATAATTCAGAACCCATATTTACATAATGAGTTCCCAAGCCAGTAAACATAAAGGCTACTGGGCGCTCATTCATGTCCTGAGTACTAGTGAGGACTCGTTTGGGATTTTGGAGAGCTGCGATCGCATCTTGAGTATCTTGACAAACAACTGTCCGCCGATGGCTCAAACCATGTCGCCCGACTTGCAATGTATAAGCGACATCTGTAAGGTTAATTTCTGGGTGCTGTTGCAGGTGATTAACCAAATTTGTAGTCGCCGTCTCCAAAGCAGAGTCAGTTTTAGCAGAAACTATCAGCAATTGATAGTTTCTCCCCTGCTCCCCTGCCCCTCTGCTCCCCTCCTCCCCTCCAGGGGCTTCTTCTAAAACAACATGAGCATTAGTCCCCCCAAGACCAAAAGAACTGACCCCAGCGCGGCGTGGTGTCCCGTTTGTTTGCCATGCAGATAGTTGGGTATTAACGTAAAAAGGGCTGTTGGCAAAGTCTATTTCAGGATTGGGTTCTTCAAAATACAAGCTGGGTGGTATTAGTTGATGCTTTAGAGCCAAAGCTGTTTTAATTAAGCCCGTCACCCCAGCTGCTGTATTCAAATGGCTAACATTAGGTTTGACGGAACCGATCGCACAAAAACCTTTCTTACTGGTTCCGGCACGAAACACTTTATCTAGCGCTCGAATTTCGATTGGGTCGCCCAAGGCTGTACCAGTGCCATGAGTTTCAATGTAGGTAATTGTATCAGGATCGAAAGAGGCGATCGCTTGAGCTTGGGCAATCACTTCTGCTTGACCGACGGCACTTGGTGCTGTGTAGCTGACTTTGACTGCACCATCGTTATTAATAGCTGAACCTTTAATCACTCCATAAATATAGTCGCCATCTGCTACGGCATCTTCTAATCTCTTCAAGACCACAATCCCCACGCCTCTACCAAAAGGGCCGCCTTGGGCCTTAGCATCAAAGGCACGAGTGTGAGCGTCAGCAGAAGCCATTCCTCCAGCTTGATAAAAGTAACCTTCTACTTGCGGAATTTGGATGGCAATGCCTCCGGCCAGTGCCATATCGCACTGATAGCTTAGTAATCCTCGACACGCCAGATGAACAGCTACTAAAGAAGTAGAACAAGCTGTGCCAACATTTACACTTGGCCCCTTCAAATTCAATTTGTAGGACACTCGTGTAGATATAAAGTCTTTATCATTGCCAAGGGTAATTTGCAGATTTAGCGATTTCAGCAGGTCTGGGTGTGAAGCAAGGTTGTTGAACAAGTAAGTACTTAAGTTTCCCCCAGCATATAAACCGGTTAAGTTGTTGTCTGCTTTTGGGTTATAACCAGCATTTTCCAATGCTTCCCAAGCACATTCTAAAAAAATTCGCTGCTGAGGATCGAGAAGTTCTGCTTCTCTAGGAGAAAAGCCAAAAAATGAAGCGTCAAACATCTCGATATCTTCTAGGACAAACCCAGCTTTCACATAATTGCGATCGCGTAAATAATCAGGTTCTACACCTGAAGCTAACAACTCTTCATCACTGAAGCATGAAATCGACTCGACACCATCACACAAGTTTTGCCAAAACTGAGCTACGTTTTTGGCCCCAGGAAACCGACCTGCCATGCCAATTATTGCTATGCCTTTTAACCGATTACTCATATACTCTCCTTCTTTGCTTCATCAGCTGAATTTCTTCGGCAATTGCCATATCTTGCTTCTTGGCACGTTCCTGGGCTAGTTCAAAAGCTGGTTGTTTATTATTTTGTCGGCTGAAATATTTTGATAAGGTACTAATGGTGGGATATTCAAATAATTCAGCTGTTGAAATATTACAATTGAAAGCTGCTTGTAGCCGACTCCGCACCTGCACCATTAGGAGGGAATCACCACCCAACTCGAAAAAGTTGTCGTAAACACCTACTTGTTCTGTCCCAATGAGTTCTTGCCAAATAACAGCAATCTTTTGCTCAATTTCATTTTGGGGAGCAACATAAGGATTTTGTAAATTAGGTCTGGGATGAAGTAATAAATTAGTTTTTTGGCTAACTGTTTTTTCCTCAAAAGAGGCTAAATCAACCCATTGATTAATTCTCGTTTGTAGTTCTCCGGTGGATACAACAATTTGATTGATGTAACTACAATTCAAAATTCTTTGAAAAGCTTCCATACCTTCATTTGGCTTAATTGCCAAATCTGCCAATCCAGTAGCAAGATGTGATTGATTTTGCTGACTTTCTTTTATGGTGTACCAACCATCCCAATTAATACTTGTCCACGCGATAGAACTGCTTTGGTTATATTGATGCACAAAGGCATCCATAAAATTATTAACCGCAGAGTAGGCAATAAATCCTAATCCTCCTAAAACTGAGGATAAAGAAGACATTAATAAACAAAAATCAATTTTTTGATTTTTTAAAACTTTTTCTAATACTAACAATCCGTATACTTTTGGTTGAAACTGCTGCTCACAGTCAATTTTACTAGTCTGTTCAATAAATGAAAATGATTTTCCTTCAGTTATGCCAGCAGCATGAATTACAGCATTTATTTGACCAAATCGTAACTCTGCTTGCACAAAGACTTCTTGCATTTGTTCAAAGTTAGCCACGTCAGCACTGATTGCCAAAACCTCAGATCCTAATATTTCTAATTCCTGCAATTTCTTAATCTTGCAGCTAATTGGATTATGTTCATCATGACTCTTTAACCATTTTGACCAATCGTCTTTGGGAGGAATTATTGAACGTCCTGTCAAGACTAGTTTAGCTTTGACGGTTTTTGCTAGATGTTCTGCTAAGATAAATCCAATTTCTCCAAGACCACCTGTGATGAGATAAACTCCTTTATCTCTTAATTGTGGTGTTTCTTTTTTAGATTTATTTAATTGGATAGGTTCAAAAGTCTGCACCCATCGATGATTACCACGGTAAGCAATAACTGAATCAGAAGTAGGAATGATGATTTCTTTCAGGAGAAAATTTGTTAGTTTTTCTTCTTGTGAACTTTCTTCTAAGGGAATAAAAATATCAATGTTTCGGCATCGAATATTTGAATACTCTTGTGGAATTACCTTGATTGCTCCGAGCAAAGTTGCCTTTTCAGGACACAGACTTTCTTCTCCGGTCACTGCTTGTAAATTATTAGAAATAACTGTAATTTGCAAGTTATTTGTGGTATCTATTTTACTTATAGCTTGAACTATAAATAGTAAACTATAAAACCCTTGCGATTGAATTTCTTCCCGCCATTCTAATTCTGAACCTGCATAATTATTTGACGCAACGCTCCACAGATGAACAATTTTTGTTGGGAGATTTTTTTGTGCGTACAGTTCGCGAAACAAAATATCGTAGTCACTGCTTTGTTGAGGATTGAGGCTGTATTGGTAATCACTCAACTTGGCGAACTTTGCACCTATTTTCACAAGAATTACATCTTGATTGTGTGTTTCTAGTTGTTTCACCAATTGAGAACTTAAGCTCAACTCGTTAATGAAAACTAAAGTGCTATATTTTTTTACTGTCAATTCTGACTTCTCTACAAGAGGTAGAGACTGTTTCCATAAAGGTAAATAAAACCAGTCTGTAATGTCTGGCTTTTTGCCAAATGATGCAGGTTTAAAACTCTTATCCTGTTTTTGTTTATAATCTTCTATCCAATAACGCTGTCGCTCGAAGGGATAGGTGGGTAAAGGAAGACGATAACGGCGTTCATTGGTATAAAATCCCGACCAATCTATCTGTACTCCGTATAACCAGAGTTTGCCTAGTGTATTCAGTAAAAATGTGACATCCGACTGTTTTTCTTTTGGATGCCGTAATGAACACAGTCCTACAATATCTGAATGCTTTTGAGCAAAAGTACATAAAGCGCGTCCCGGCCCCACTTCTAGGAGAATACGATTTGGCTCTTGCTGTAGCGCAGAAATGCCTGTTGCAAACTGCACCGTATGGCGTAAATGGCTTGCCCAGTAATTGGGATCTGTAGCTTGCTCTGCTGTGATCCAAATCCCTGTGACGTTAGAGACAAAAGGGATTTGAGGAGGATTTAGTTGGACTTTTTTAACTTCCTTGATGAATGGCTCAATAATGGGTTCCATCATCGCAGAATGAAAGGCGTGGGAAGTATGGAGACGGCGACACTCTATACCTAATGCTGTGAGTTTTTCATGAATTACATCTATAGCTTCATGGGTTCCGGAAACGACGCACAAAGAAGGAGCATTGCTGGCGGCTAAAGATAAATTTTCATTTAGTAAATTTTTAATCTCTGCTGCTGATTCCGAAACCGAAAGCATAGCACCAGATGTAAGTTGTTGCATCAGTTGCCCACGGGTAGCCACTAAAGCTAAAGCATCTTCCAGGGAAAATACACCAGCTAGACTTGCTGCAACATATTCGCCAATGCTATGACCAATCATTGCGCTGGGAGAAATTCCCCAAGACATCCACAACTTAGCTAAGGCATATTCAACCACAAATAATGCAGACTGGGTGATGGCAGTTTGTTGTAGTTTTTCGGCTGCGGCTTTTGACTCAGATTCGGTGGGATAAATAACTGAACGCAGATCCACCCCTAGATGAGGTTGCAGCAATTGACAACACAAATCGATCTGCTCTCTAAAAATCGGCTCAGTCTGGTAAAGTTCTTTACCCATATCCACATACTGAGCGCCCTGTCCGGGGAACATGAAAGCAATGGAGCGATACTCCTGCGGAGTCACTTCTCTACGAGAGGCTGCGCCAACGTGAACGCCATTTTCAACTAAGCGAGTCAAAACTCTTTGCGGATTTCTTAAGGCTTTGGTTGCATCCTCGATATCTTGGCACACCAGCACGCGACGATGATTAAATTCACCACGCCCCACTTGCAGGGTATAGGCAACATCCGCTAAGTTCACATCAGGATGTAGCTGGAGGTAATTAGCCAGATTTTCTGTTGCAGTTTCTAAAGCTGAGTCAGTTTTGGCAGAAAGTACTAACAACTGCCAGGGACGAGAAAGGCTAGACGGTTCCAGCACTGGTGCTTCTTCTAGAATGACATGAGCATTAGTCCCACCAATACCCAAGGAACTCACACCAGCACGACGAGGAACACCATTCGTTTTCCACTCTGTCAATTTTGTATTGACGTAAAAGGGACTATTTGCAAAATCAATCTGGGGATTGGGCTGCTCAAAATTCAAACTTGGTGGAATTAACTGATGTTTGAGAGCCAAAACAGTCTTAATCAGTCCTGTTACGCCGGCAGCTGTATCTAGATGACCGATATTTGTTTTAACTGAACCAATAGCACAGAAGCCTTTCTTCTCAGTGCTGTTACGAAAAACTTGGGAGAGTGCGGCAATTTCAATGGGATCGCCTAAAGGTGTGCCAGTACCATGCGCTTCAATATAGCTGATTGTCTCAGGCTCAACACCCGCCAGCATCATCGCTTCAGCAATAACTTCTGCTTGACCATCCACACTAGGCGCTGTATAACCAATTTTCAGCGAACCATCGTTATTGACTGCTGAACCTTTAATAACAGCATGAATGCAGTCACCATCAGCCAAGGCATCTTCTAATCGCTTCAAAACCACAATACCCACACCATTACCGATCGCAGTTCCCTGTGCTTTAGCATCAAAGGCGCGACAGTGACCGTCAGGTGATAAAATCCCCCCTTCTTCATACAAATAGCCTGTTTTTTGGGGAATGTGAATAGATACTCCACCTGCTAAAGCCATATCGCATTGGTAATTTAATAGACTTTGGCAAGCTAGAGAAATAGCTACTAAGGAAGTAGAACAAGCAGTTTGGACTGTCAGACTTGGGCCTGTGAGATTTAATTTATAAGAAACACGGGTAGCGAGGAAATCTTTATCGTTGCCGATTCCCTTTTGGAAGCTACTAGCCGAACCAGCACAATCGCTATTTAAGTTAAGTGATAAATAATTATTTGAACTAGAACCAGCATAAACTCCAACCCGATTTTCGCAACGTTGGGAGTCATAGCCAGCATTTTCTAATGCTTCCCATGCATTTTCCAAAAATAAACGATGCTGTGGGTCTGTAATTTCTGCTTCTTTATGGTTAAATCCGAAGAATGAAGTATCAAATAAATCTATATTTTCTAATATAGCAAGACGTTTCACATATTGAGAATTACTAAGTAATTCTGGATCAGTTCCAGAGGCGATTAATTCTGCATCTGTAAAAGTAGATATTGATTCTACTCCAGAGCGTAAATTCTCCCAAAATTCTTCAATATTATTAGCACCGGGGAAACTTCCCGACATCCCAATAATTGCGATCGCTTGTATTGAATTGGAACTATTCATTACTCTTACCTTTACCTCATTAATTACACATTTTTTTAGAGCAAATGGCTAGCCAATGCGACTCTACGCAACCAAGGAAATTCCAACAACAATCCCAAAAAGTTACCTATTATTAGATTTATCTCGCTTGCTACATATAAAACCATTTCAAAATTCCACTCATTGACTGTGGTGTGACCCACTGTTATCGTTTTTTCAAGGTTTTTGCCTGATACCTCAATAAATAACTCCCACATGGTAGTACCTCAAAATATTGGCAAAAACGACGGTTATCGATTTCGACGAGGTTTTTGAGCTTGCTTTTGCCGGTTTAAAGCCAATTTCTGTTTTTCAGAGCGATTATGAAGTTCTTCAAAAGAATGTTGCTCTTGTTGCTCTTGACTAAGATGTTTTGCCAACAAGCTGATAGTTGGGTATTGAAAAATTTCTACTACTGATAAGTCTCGATTTAACTTTTCTCGCAATTGAGAATGTACTTGACCCACTAATAACGAATGACCTCCCAAATCAAAGAAATTATCGTGAATCCCTACTCTTTCAACATGCAAAACATTTTGCCAAATAGTGGCAATCATTTGCTCTACTTCCGTTTCTGGTGGTGTATGGAGGGTATTTCTAGCTACCGAAACATCTAGTGAAGGCAAGGCGCGGCGGTTAAGTTTACCGTTAGGTAACAGGGGTAGAACATCCAGAAGCATGAAATTTGCAGGTATCATGTATTCTGGCAGCTTTTTACTCAAAAAATCGCGCAGTTGTGGTACTAACTCTAAGGCAAATTTTGCCTGTAAGGGATTGTTTGTATAATCTCGCCAAGGACGATGTTTTGCATTATGAGTAGTTTCAAACTGGGTTGTCCTAACTGCTGGCTCTCGTCTGAATATGACATCGTAACGACCATTATCTCCACAGCTTGACCAAGTAATATCGATGGAGTAAGGCAAATCTTTGCTTAATGCCCAAAAATCTTCCGGCTCAATTCCTTGACACTCACTGTTTTTGTCCAGGAATTGTCTCATATCTCCTACAGTTGCAGCCCCTCCAGGAGAAGTTAACCACTGCCAAATCTGCATATCTTTTGCAATTCTAGCATTCGGAATACGAGCAATACCTAAAATAGTAGGTGTAGTTTCTACAAGCATTTGGTGGACTGATGCCATTGTTAACTCTTGTTTTTCCCAGTCTAGCCAAGGGATATCTAACAGAGGCATTTCATCTCCAATATGGATAATCACATCGTAACGAAATTTATTCAGTTCGTTCTGATGATAACCACGTTCCAGAATAATTTCTACATGACTAATCTTAGGCAAGTGTTGTTTTAAGGCTGTGAAGAAAGCTGGATCAATAACTAACTGTTTCTCCTCAAATAATTGTTTTTTTGCCCGTTGTTGTAACTCTTCTTTTGAGAGAAAATCTGGCGATCGATGGAATTGGACAGATGTATGGAATACTTCTAATAAAGGTAAGCTCCGAATATCTCCCAGAAAGATAAAACCTCCTGGTGCTACTGCATTCACGGCGTTCTCTAACACTTGCAGTAGATAGTCGATACGAGGAAAATATTGCATTACAGAAACTATCAAAACAGCATCAAAACTGTTAGCCACTACACCCTCAAAGTTATTTGCACCTCTGTGGATGAGAGTCACTTCTGATGGTTTCTGCTCTAGCATTGTCATCTGATGCTTCAGATTCAGCAAAGCTTTCTCTGAGAGGTCTGTTGCACAATATTGCTGACAATGAGGAGCTATCCGAAATAACATTAGACCGCTACCACAACCAATTTCCAATACCTTGGTTGGTTGTAAAGACAAAATTCGCTCGACTGTTGGCTCTACCCAATCACGTACTTCTGCTTCTGGTATTGGTTGTCCTGTGTAACTACTGTTCCATCCTTTGATATCAAATTTTAATGCTTGTTCATCAGCAGTATCTTGATAAAGTTCGTCAAATACACCTTCCCACTGCGACACCTGCTGGCTGCTTAATTCCTTTCCTGAGATTAATTCTGCTGTAGTTTCTGGTTCGGAATTTTGTACCACATAAGCAACTAAGCGTTTGTTAGCAGGGTCATCTTCTTGAGCAAGAACTACAGCTTTCTCAACCGCTGGATGTTGGTTTAATACTGCCTCAATTTCTCCCAACTCAATCCGAAAACCTCGGATTTTTATTTGATAATCTTCCCGACCTAAAAATTCAATATTTCCATCCTCTAAGTACCGTGCTAAGTCTCCAGTTTTGTATAAGCGTGCGCCCGATTCCTGGCTAAATGGATGAGGAATAAATTTTTCGGCGGTCGATTCCGGGCGATTAAAGTAACCTCTAGCTAATCCGACTCCACCAATATAAACTTCGCCGGCAACTCCTATGGCTACAGGCTGTAGTTCTGGGTCTAATAGATATATTTGAGTATTGTTGAAAGGGCGACCAATTGGTACTTGTCGCTCCATCTGTAAATTAGTTGTAGTAGTTTCAAAATATGAGCTATCAATGGTGGCTTCGCTAACACCGTAGGAGTTAATTAATCTGGTTGCATGACCACAAAAACGCTTGACTTGATGATATCCATTAACATACCAGCTATCAGAACCGATAATTAGCGTTCGCATAAAGTCAACAGATTGTTGAGTTTCTTCCAAATACTGAACTAAGTTCATCAGTACTGCTGGCACAAACTCAGCACAGTTGACTCGTTCGGAACACATCAATGCATAAAGTCGATCTGGCTGCAATAGAAATTCCCGTGGACAAAGTACTAGTTTGCCACCGGAACATAAAGCCCGAACGAAGTCTCCAGTGAAAACATCAAAGGAAAAACTTGCCATTTGCAAATGACTTGTAGCTACAGAGCGAAGTGAGTAGACATCTTCCCAAGCAAGATAGGCATTCACTAAACTGCCATGAGTAACCATCACTCCCTTGGGAATCCCTGTAGAACCGGAAGTGTAGATTGCATAAGCTAGGTTTTGAGGAGTTGTTTGATGGAGTAGATTTTCGTTGCTCTGTTGGGAAATATTCTCCCAGTTGGAGTCTAGACAAACAACCTTGGCTTGGTGTTCTGGGAGATTTTTCAGTAGCCACTTCTGGGTTACTAAAACTGACACTTGCATATTTTTCAACATGAATGCCAACCGCTCATGGGAGTAGACGGGATCTAGAGGCACATAAGCACCTCCCGCTTTGAGGACGCCCAAGACTGCTACCACCATTTCCACAGAGCGTTCCATGTAGATACCAACCATAACTTCTGGCCCTACACCCAGTCTTTGTAAATGATGTGCTAGCTGATTAGCACGTTGATTTAACTCCTGATATTTCAATTGGTTTTGAGCAAAGACTACTGCAACTTCATGCGGTGTTTGCTCTACCTGTGCTTCAAAAAGCTGATGAATACACTGTTTTATTTTGAATTTGGGATTTTGAATTTGGGATTTATTTTGATTAAATTCTATAAGAAGTTGATGTTGTTCTTTTTTTGTCAATAGTGACAAGTCGGAAAGTTTAGTTTGAGGATTTGCCACAATCCCTGAGAGCAAGTTTTGAAAATGTTCGAGCATTCGAGCAATGGTAGTGGCATCAAATAAATCAGTGTTGTATTCAAATGACACCATCAGCCCTTGCCCAACCTCCACAGATAGACTCAAATCAAATTGTGCCGTTTCATTTTCTACTTTTAATTGACTGACAACTAAATCGGGCATTTCTGGTAGAGGTGGAGCATTCCGGAAATCGAACATCACCTGAAATAGAGGGGTGTGACTGACGTTTCGTTCTGGATTCAATGCTTCTACTAGTTGGTCAAAGGTTAAATCTTGGTGTTTATATGCTTCTAAAGCCACGCTTCGCACACGACCAAGTAAATTTTGAAATGTAGGATTACCAGAAAGGTCAGTACGTAACACCAAAGTATTGACGAAAAAGCCAATTAGCCCTTTTAATTCATCACTGTTACGGTTAGCAATTGGTGAGCCGACTGGAATATCGTTTTGTCCTGTGTAGCGATAGAGGAAAGTCTGGAATGCTGCCAGTAGCAACATAAATAAAGTTACACCCTCTTGACGAGCGATCGCTTTGAGTTGGTCTAGCAGAGTTTTGGGCAACTCAATAGATTGTTGAGCGCCGTGTGAGGTTTGCACCGCCGGTCTTGGTCGGTCAGTAGGTAGTTTTAATGCTGCTGGTATACCCTCAAGTTGTTGCTTCCAATAAGAGAGTTGGGTTTCCAGAACTTCCCCTTCTAACCATTGTCGCTGCCAGTGTGCAAAGTCTTTGTATTGAATAGAAATTTCCGCTAAAGGTGAAGCACTTCTGGTTAAGAATGCTTGGTAAAGTAATGCAATCTCTTGTAAAAAGACTTCAGTAGACCAGCCATCAGAGATGATGTGGTGCATCTCCAGCAAAAGAATATACTCTTGCTGTGCTAGGCGCAAAATTTTAGCACGTAATAATGGCCCGTGCGTTAGGTCAAAAGGTCGTTGACTTTCTTGAGTCAATAATTTTTGAACTGCAACATTGCTCTGTAATTCTATATTTATTACTGATAAAGATAATTTTAGGGAAGAAGCAATAATTTGTACTGGCTGTCCGTTGACTGTTGTAAATGTGGTTCTTAAAGTCTCATGTCGCCGGATAATCTCATTCAGACTTTGTTCTAGTAAATTAATGTCAAGCTGACCTTTGAGATTAACAGCTAAGGAAATATTGTAAGCTGGGTTGCCTGGTTCTAATCGGTCAAGGAACCATAGTCGCTGCTGGGCAAAAGATAGGGGATATACATCAGCTGGCTGAACTTGGCTAAGAGACTTTGAAGGGATGAAAGCTTCTGCTGTGAATTGAGCCAGTATTTTGGTGATGAGCGATCGCATACTCATTCCTTCAAAGAAGTCTGCTACGGATACTTCTACCTCTAAATCAACCTCAATCCGATTTTTCAACTCAAATACTTTTAAAGAATCAAGTCCCAGAGTGCTTAATGGTTCTTGTGGATTAATATCATCTGTTGCAATTGAAAGTACTCCCGCCAAAAGTTCAATCAAATATGATTCTAAAATCGGTTGACACTCCCTTAGGGAAAGCACCAAAAGTTCAGAACGTTGTAATTGAGTTTTGTTTCTGGCAATATCACTAATCTTGAGAATGTCACTTTCAACTACATTCAGTTCACCATTTTGAAACTGAGCGCGAGTTGCACGACGTTGAATCTTACCACTGGAAGTTTTGGGTATACTACCTGGTTTAATTAAAACCACTGCATAAACTTGTACCTCATGTTCTTCAGTAATAGCTTGCCGAATTGCCCTAGCTACTTCTGCTAAATCTGGCTTGGCGCGAAACTCTAATTCTTGTACAACTACGAGCCTTTCTTCGTTGTTAACCTCTAGTGTAAATGCTGCATTCGCACCAGCACGTAAGGATGGATGGCTGCCTTGGGCGGTTAATTCTATATCTTGCGGGTAAAGGTTGCGACCGCGAATAATAATTAAATCTTTTGCTCTACCTGTAATAAAAAGCTCTCCATTCTCCAAAAAGCCTAAGTCACCAGTCCGTAAAAACGGCCCTTCTTTTGTGTCTTTCAGATAGGCGTGGAATGTTTGCTCTGTTTCTTCTGTTCGATTCCAGTAACCCTGACCAACACTTAGTCCAGATACCCAGATTTCGCCAACTTCATCTGATGAACAGCGAGTTAATCTTTCAGGGTTAACGATGACAATTTGCTGTTGAGGAATAGTTTCACCGCAACTGACAAAGCTTTGGATATCTTGACTCTGGGCGGTTGCTTCAATTATCTGGTTCTGTGAAAGTGCCGATTTCTCTACAGTTTTGACTTGAGCTAAGGCTGTTTTGCTCCCACCAGAAACTATTAAAGTTGCTTCCGCCATACCGTAACAGGGGTAGAATGCTTGCTGATGAAAGCCACACTCTGCAAAAGTGGTTGCAAATTGCTCAAGAGTTTCTTGTCGGACTGGTTCAGCACCGTTAAACGCAACACTCCAACTACTCAAGTCGAGAGTTTCTTTTTGTTCTTGAGTAATCCTTTGAACACACAGTTCATAAGCAAAGTTGGGACCACCGCTCGTTGTGCCTTTGTAGCGGGAAATCGACTGTAACCAGCGGTAAGGTCGTTGCAGAAAAGATGTTGGCGACATTAAGATGCAACTAAACCCGCCATATAAAGGTTGCAGAATCCCACCAATCAACCCCATATCATGGTAAGCAGGTAGCCAGGATACAAACTTACTGCTAGGCGAATGTTCCATCATTTGGTAGGTTACGGCAGCATTATGCAGCAGATTGCCATGACTGAGCATGACTCCCTTTGGCGTGCCTGTAGAACCCGATGTGTATTGCAGAAAGGCTAGTGTATCCCCATTAATTGCAGGTTGTTGCCAAGAATCTTCTATACCCGGTGCGATGTTGTCAGTTGTCAGCCAGTGAAAATTTCCCTGTTTTGTTTGTGGTGTGAGTATTGATTGTAATGTGGGGAGCATTGCTGTTGTGGTGAGAGCAACACTTGCCTGTGCATCTATGCTAATAGCTTGTATTCTGGGCGTTTTACGTTGATTACGAGGCGGATAAGCTGGAACTGCCACGACTCCAGCGTATAGACAACCAAAAAATGCTATTAGGTAATCCAGTCCAGGAGGATACAGTAATATGGCACGTTCCCCACTCAAACCAAGAGCTTGGAGTTGAGTTGCTACAGCCCGACTGCGGCGATCCAATTCATGGTAAGTCAGTGTTAATTCCTGATTCTCTCCATCTTCAAGAAAAGTAAAGGCTTGTGTCTGCGGCATGTTGCAGCTGCGATCGCGCAGAATATCAACGATAGTCGCACACTGAGAGGGAATTTGTTGAAAGCTATTGAGAACTTGAATCATTATTACGCCTTAGTTGATCAGATGCAGGCAAACATATAGTGGCAAAATTAATCTCACACTCACTCCTGGCTGAACAAGGGTTTGAGTCAGTTGTTGTAGGTATCTTAGTTTAAAAACCCACTTACCAAACCTTAAACAAACATACCTCTTTCTTGCTCACGGTGGTGTTTTTACAGAATTATCTAATTCAATTGGGAAAAATCTTGAACAGGTCTGAATGCTGCTCTAGGTAAGACAGGGCGAAATCAGTAAGTCAGCCATGCAAGCTTTAATATTGCTAGTTATTTTCATTTAGACTTTCTTACATTACTAGGAATTGTGGCATTTGGCAATCCTGTAATTAATAGCGAATAATTATCAATATTTGAAATATGTGTCATTTTAGACTATTGTCAAAATATTCTATGACTTTCGATAGATGTCAACACCTGGAAACAGCCTGCGGCTTTCAACGAAGAGGCAGGGATCAGGGGAAATTACCCCATCCTCCTGCTGTGGAATTCATGACCCATTATTTCCTCTACTTCTTCCGTTTTTTCCTTTTCTCCTCCTTAAATTACTTGACGAATACCCTTATGAGTTATGGTTTCGTCTTTATGAGCACATTGTAGAAATTCCTCGCGGACGCTTTATGGAGTTGATGGTGCTGTCAAAGGGTAGAGTGCAGACATCGAAATATCTATATCATGCAAAATTTGCATGTTCAGCCAATGTTTCGTGAAAAACTCCACGCCCAATGCCGGCAGGTGGCAATCCCTCTCCACCCACAAGCTGTGTATACACAAGTGAAATTACCACCTTTAATCCCCCCGTTTATTGTGTGGAAACAGGAATCTAGTACCGCAAGGCGGAATTAAAAATTAAAAATGAATACAGCATAAGTGTTTCGTTGATTTGGAATGATTGGTTTATTTCCGCCGTGTTGTACTAGTTCCCTCCCCAATGCATCGGCTATCCATTAGTCACATCTTTCTTTACAATCTTGAAACGCTTGTTTTGCCGATATCTTGAACGCTGAGGTGTCAAACATACTTGACAGATTGGCTCTTATGGCGCCTTATAAATTCAGCCAAATGACAGAAGCAGCCAGATAAATTGCGCCTAGAAAATTTGCAAAAAGATATCAATAAAATTGATCATTATCAAAAAAACAGTATTCTTAGATACATTTTTTGGGAAACCCCTTGAGCAAGTTTAAATAAGTAAAACTAATGAATTACCTCAAAAGTTAAGGGTAACATGCCCATCAAAACATAGTTCTGGTGTTGTGTTACGCAATTTTTGTAAAGTATGGAGTGAAGAATCAAAATTGAGGATTATTTAGTTTGGCTATGACTATAACTACCCCAGTTTTAACTGATAGTAAAACATTGAACGAAGTAGTTAACTGTTTAATAGAAAATATTCCAATTCCGGCTCAAGGTAAGTGTGAACAAAAGAATATCTGGTTATTCTGTTCATTTTATGGAACAGAATAATAAATAAAACCTAAAGATAGGCTATATTTATTGCTGTAACTGGGTTTTAATTTTTTGAGCCTTTCTATAAAACTGCGGGAATCTGAGAAGGTAAGCAAAGAATTGCTATCGATTTTAACTTAATTCCATATTATGGTGAACCATCACTTTTCAGTTGCACCATATATTTATAGAAGTCAAGCTAAAAGTGGCACTTGTCCTTTCTATGCCTACGCTACTGTTTATGTAATTAAGAAGAATAAACGAGTCACCAAAGCTTACAAAGCTGTTCAATAACCAAATACAAAAGTAGCAATTATCCCTTATCTTCTAGCACTGATTGAGCCTGATTTATAAACTAATCTTATCATTGAGCCAAGCTGTTAGCTTTTGTATATTTCTCCCAAAAACTGTATCTTAAACTACCATTTTTTAGCGATGAGGGTGGGCGTCTCGCCATAGGTGTCAAGTTAAGCTCAAACTTCCTATGTCAATAAGCATTTATGCTTAACAATTTGGTTTTAAAGGGACAAAAAACGAACTTTTTCAGGGACTATTAATGCTTTGTTTATTAGCATCACTCCCAGCTTGCGTATAAAAGTCAGAAAAAAGTTCACCTTTATACTTCGTTCCTAACAAAACCTATCGTTGACAAATTGGTTTTAACCTCAAGTTGACACTAATGGCAAGATACCCATCCCACAAAACTAGCAAAATCATCCCGCAAATATGCAACGCCAATTTTTTTAGCCAATACTCAATCAGAAGGAAATAGCCTTGACGATTTTTGGTAAAGCTTGAGTCACATCGCTTTGCTCCGAATTAAAAATTAAAAATTACCATTCAATTAATGACCTAATTATTAATTTCCAATAACCCAGGCGGCGGCGTGATTTCAATGCGATTAGATTTCAAGTCTACTACTGGTGCGATCGCTTCCACAAATGGAATCAAAACAGTCTTTTGTTTTTTGTCATTTGTCACTTGTTCTTTGTCATTTGTCATTTGTCCTTTGTCAGTGGTAAAAGATGGGTGCAATTTTACTTCTAACAAATCATTCCCAGCCGGGATGATGTCTACCACTGTACCAACGAGTTCGCCAGATGCTTGCATGAAGACTTCCAAGCCAATCAAATCGAGGACATGATATTCATCTTCGCCTAATTGGGGGCGATCGCTTGCTGGCACCATTAACGTACAACCGCGTAATGCCTCCGCCTGATCGCAATTTTCTACGCCAGCTAATTTAATCACATACAAGTTTTTGTTACTGATATAACGTCCTGTCAATAATTCGATTGGTTGTGGTTCTGTCTCACCTGAACGCAACAACCAACGTTTTCCCGGCACCTCAAATCTTTCGGGAAAGTCTGATACAGGGTAAACCCGTAATTCTCCAGACAATCCTTGAGGGGAAACAATCTTACCAATTTCTAGCCAATTATCTGAATTTGTCATTTGTCATTTGTCATTGGGCATGGGGCATGGGGCATGGGGCATGGGGCATGGGGCATTGTTTATAGTAGTTATTCTCCTTGTCTCACTCATCTCCCCACTCAGCACTCAGCACTCAACACTCAGCACTCAACACTAGGCAGTCACAGGCGCACACTTATAAGCTTCCTCAGTCACTTTTGCTAGACGTTGCATTGCTGTGGCAATCTCTTCATCGCTACCGGTAAGGCTGATGCGGAAGCATTGGTGTTTGTGCGCCCACTCTTCCTCTAATCCAGGGAAGAAGGTACTTCCAGGGACAATAATCACACCTACTTGCTTTAATTGCTGGTAAAATTCCCAGTCACTAATGGGTAAATCCTGTAACCACAACCAAGCAAAAATTGCCCCTTCACCGCGATGGAGAAACCAAGGTAAATCCTTGGGCATCGCTTGTTCTAAGCTGGTTTCTAAAACGGTAAATTTATTTTGATAGAAGGGACGGATGACAGTGTGAGAAATTTCCACTAAGCGGCCAGAATTAATTGCAAGAGCTGCGATCGCTTGGCCGTAACGTGAAGAATGGAGGCTCATATTTGCCTGGAAACACTCCAGCACTTCAATCCACTTTTCATCCCCAATGGCAATACCAATCCTTTCTCCTGGTAACCCCGCTTTCGATAAACTCATACAGTGGAGAATATTATCACCAAACACTGGTGTCATTTCGGTAAAGTTTAATGCGGGGAAGGGAGGCGCATAAGCCGAGTCAATTAACACTGGCAGATTGTAAGGCGCAGCCAGGGCGGCAATCTTTTTCACCTCATCATCAGTGAGGACGTTACCAGTGGGATTACAGGGGCGAGAGAAGAGAACACAACCTGTATTTTCTGTAATTGATAGTTGGCTGAAGTCGGGGCGATATTTAAATCGGTGGGCGGCTTCATCAATATCGAGAGTCGGTTTGTAAGCGATTAAGGCTTTTGGAACTAAGCAGATACCGCCGTAACCTGTGTAGTCAGGGCTGAGGGGCAAAACGATTTGTTTTAACTCGCCGCTAGGGGTATAGCCACCAAAGCTATTCACAGCGTAGAAGTAGAGGGTTTGACTACCGGGTGTAATGAGGATATTGCGATCGCTTAAGTTTAACCCGTAGCGTTTGTTAAAGTCGTTGGCGATCGCTTCAATTAATGGTGCATAACCCTGACTTGAGCCGTAGCGACAAACCACCTCACCATATTCTGGACTAGCGAGAAGCTGCGCAGTGCAATCCCGCCATAATTGTTCTACCTCTGGCAAAATCAACGGATTACCAGCACTCAAATTAATAAACTGCTGCCCTGCACCCCCTCGCAATGTCTCGATAATATCCTTCATGATTGCTCTTACGCCAGTCAGGTTGGACATTTGAGCGCCAATTTGTGTTAGGGCAGGGTTCATAAGCTGTGACAAAATGTATTAATTGAGGGGTGAACAAATTATTTCGGAGTTGCTGCTGACATCCAGTTTACATCGTTGTCAAAACGGCTGTTGCCGTCTTTAACCAATCTAGCTAGAGAATGATATTTTAACAAAGTAATAATATTTATCGTTATAGTGGCGATCGCGCTTAGTAAATCTGATGAAGTGATACAAAAGTGTATCATGCGCTCAATACAGATGATGGGAAGTGGAGATGAGGGAGACAAGGAGAATAACTACTATAAACAATGCCCCATGCCCCATGCCCAATGCCCCATGCCCAATGCCCAATGCCCAATGACAAATGACAAATGACAAAACTATACAGGAGTGCTGACATTGGAAGTTAAAGCAGCAGTAGCTTACAGTGCAGGTAAGCCATTAACGATTGAAACTGTTCAACTATCGGGGCCAAAAGCCGGCGAAGTTTTAGTTGAGGTTAAAGCAAGCGGGGTTTGTCATACCGACGCTTTTACCTTATCTGGTGATGATCCCGAAGGTTTGTTTCCGGCTATTTTAGGACATGAAGGTGCTGGTGTAGTAGTGGAAGTAGGGGCTGGTGTCACCAGTCTTAAACCAGGGGATCATGTGATTCCCTTATACACTCCCGAATGTCGCCAGTGCGAATATTGTTTGAGTTTCAAAACTAATCTCTGTCAAGCCATTCGCCTAACTCAAGGACGCGGTGTTATGCCCGATGGCACTAGTCGCTTCAGTCTCGATGGGCAAATGATTCATCATTATATGGGTACATCCACTTTTGCCAACTATACGGTGCTGCCGGAAATCGCCTTGGCAAAAATTCGGGAAGACGCCCCATTTGATAAGGTTTGCTACATTGGCTGTGGTGTGACTACTGGTGTTGGTGCAGTTATCAATACTGCCAAGGTGGAACCTGGGGCAAATGTTGTAGTTTTTGGCTTAGGTGGTATTGGCTTAAATGTCATCCAAGGGGCGCGGTTGGTAGGGGCAAATATGATTGTCGGGGTGGATATTAATCCCAGCAAACGCGCTTTGGCAGAAAAGTTTGGTATGACGCATTTTGTCAATCCCCAAGAAGTAGAAGGTGATTTAGTTCCCTATCTGGTTGATTTAACAAAAGGCGGCGCTGATTACAGTTTTGAATGTATCGGTAATGTCAAAGTTATGCGTCAAGCATTAGAATGCTGCCACAAAGGTTGGGGCGTTAGCGTAATTATTGGTGTTGCTGGTGCTGGACAGGAAATCAGGACTCGTCCTTTTCAGTTAGTAACTGGGCGCGTTTGGAAAGGTTCGGCATTCGGTGGCGCTAGAGGGCGTACAGATGTGCCAAAAATTGTTGATTGGTATATGGAAGGTAAGATAAATATTGATGATTTGATTACTCATGTGATGCCCATTGAGCAAATTAATGATGCTTTTGAATTGATGCACAAAGGTGAATCAATTCGTAGTGTGGTAACTTTCTAATTCGTAATTTGTAACTGATGCTTAGAGGTTGTTTTAAAAGTGGTTAGCTGTGACTTTCAGAACCTATTGATCCCCCCTAGCCCCCCTTAAAAAGAGCTACGGTGTACACACAAGTCAAAAAAAGATCAATTTCCCATTTTTCTCTCGTTTATCTCGTTCCTATGCTCTGCATAGGAATGCCTGATTAGAGGCTCTGCCTCTAGTCAGATATTGAGTCAGAGACTCAATGAATGCATTCCCAGGCGGAGCCTGGGAACGAGAAAATGCTTATCAAGCTAGGTTTTTAGGACTTGTGTGTACACCGTAGCTTAAAAAGAGGGGAAAACTTCTTAAAGTCCCCCAATTTATCGGGGGATTTAGGGGGATCTAAAACTTTTCGCTACCAACAACAGGATTTTTCAAACAACCTCTTAATATGCTTTTGAGGACATTTTGAGCGATCGCTTTTATCCGGGTGAACCTGCGACAGATGATTTAATGGAATAAAAGCGATGTTTAAAACGGGCTACGCTTACGCACTCATGAGATAGTGTCGATCAATTTCTGCTGTAAGTATTTCAAAGTCCACAGGCTTGGTTAAGTGGCATTTGAACCCAGACTTAAGCGCAAGCTCTTTATCCATTTGGCCACCGTAGCCGGTGAGCGCAATCAGAATTGAGCGAGTAAATTTAGAGTCTTTACTCAGTTCTTGTGCAACTGCGAATCCATCCATTTCAGGAAGCCCGATGTCACAAATAATCACATTAGGCTCCAACTCCCTCGCAGTTTCTAACCCTAAAATTCCATTTTTGGCAATGAAAACTTCATGCCCAAAATACTCAAGTACTGCTTGTAATGATACGGCTGAATCGTCGTTATCTTCGATGACTAAAATTTTCAACGATTTTTTAGCCGCCTCTTTAATCTCCAAGTCGTTATCCAAGGTTGTCATCTCTTCGCATACAGGGAAAGTAACTTTGAATTCTGCTCCCAAATTAATCCCTCTACTTGAGGCTTCAACGTTACCACCATGAAGTTCCACCAGACTTTTAACTACCGATAGTCCCAAACCTAACCCGCCTCTCGAACGATCTAAACTGCGATCGGCTTGGGTAAATGGCTCGAAGAGTTCTGGTAAGATTGTCGGGTCTATCCCTATACCTGAATCTCTTACAGATAAGGCCGCTACACTTCCTGAGCCATTCTCATCAGGAATAAATGACAAATCCACCCAAATCGTCCCATCTGGCTTGGAAAACTTTAAGGCGTTATCAAGAAGGTTTCCAAAGATTTGGAAGAAGCGGGTGGAGTCAACATAAGCCCACACGGGTGTGTTTGGCAAGTCTTGTACTACAGTAAGATTCGATCTCTTTATTGCTTCTGCATGATCATTGAGACTCTGGCGAACTAAATCTACCAGATTAAACTTCTCAAGGTTTAATGAAATCTTCCCGTAGGTAATGGATGATACGTCGAGTAGCTCATCGATCAATTTTGAGAGGTGCTTAATCTGGTGTTGCATCATTAAAACTGTTTCCCCGACTGCGCCAGTCTGGCCCAGTTTCAATTTGAGAAGCTGAACGCCGTTGGAGATGGGGGCAACAGGATTCCTCAACTCGTGAGCTAGCATTGCAATGAATTTGTCTTTTAGGGCGTTTTGGTTCGTAAGTTTCTGGAAAAGTTGGACGTTGGCGATCGCAACTGCTGTAGTATCAGTAAGAATCTCCAGCAGTTCTATTTCTTCGAGCGTGGCTCGGTGTGTTGTACTCCAGTAGGCTCCAATTGCACCGAGTGGATCAGCAACCCGTATGGGAACCATCACTAAACTTTTGACAAAAGTCACTTTGTAGGCATCAATCGGTATTCGAGCATCCTGATAAATATCTTCAATCACGGCTGCTTGTTTATTGAGCATTGCCCAACCGGAGATGCAAGATTTGAGCGGAAAACGCATACCTTTCCAAAGTGGCCCGATGGCGTTTTCATCGACATAGTGGCAACATTCACCATCCCGCAGTACAAAAGTTACTCCATCAGCATTCGTGAGATCACGGGCCGCCAAACGCACAATTTCAATAATTTCCTCAATAGTCCGCACACTGGCTAAATCCTTCACGACGGCAAGCAGGCTATTGTAAGACGAAATGCTATATCTCTGATGTGAATTCTGTTCTTGAGAGATGGAGGTTTGTAATATATTTTTCATAAACAACTCCGAATAAAAGGGGTATCTGAGTAAAAATTCAGGTAAAGAAAGCGGGTAGGTTTCAGCAGACACCTACTCTTAATCGTAATCTTAACTTTGATGTTAGGAGTACGACCCAATACCACATTTTGGATTTGTGATTTTCTTAGTATAATTACGCTATTTTCCAGTAAAATAAATCGTAAATATACTTAAAAAGACGCGATAAATCGCCGTCTCTACAAGTGTTTTTGGTCTTATCTGAACTGTATTGAGGTATGGCCCGTTGTAGACCTGACAATTCAGCGGTATCTGGAGAACCTCTCTCTAAATCTCTCTCCTTTTAGGAGAGAGACTTTAAATTTTCCCCTTTCCCTCGTAGGGAAGGGGGTTAGGGGGTTAGGTCAATCGTTAGCTTTTCCACATAACGTGAAAAGTCAGATTGTAGACATTGCTTATAGGCATTAATTCCTCAATGTAGACAAATTCGCTAAATAATACTCAAATCGCTCCCGGAGTTGTTCAACTGTTAGATTCTGAGTCCAGTATTCCACTAGGGCGTGACCAAATGCCCAGGCGTTGCGATCGGGTGAAGCAGAGTTTTCTAGCAGTAGCGGCCAGAGGGATAGTAATTCAAAGTTGAGCGGGTTAGGGTTGCCTGTATTCAAGAGTGAAAAAAGCTCATATCCCATTTGGAGTTTGCCAATCACAATCGGCAACTGTTCCACGGGAATTTGCTCTGCCAGCATATATGCTAGGGCTGGAGATCCGGTTGAGAGGGTAGAAACAAACTGAAGAACGGGACTTTTGAGAAATGCCGTTAATCCTTGTGTTGTCGTCATCTGGAAGGTGTAGTGGTCGATGATTTTGGCCGCGGCGATGATACGGGCTTCTAGATTCCGCAAAAAGCGGGCGAGACGGAGTTGCTTGCTAGGTGCGATCGCATCTACTAATCCCAGTGAAAGCGCTTCTACTCCCCAAGCGGTTCGATTTGTTTTGCTGTCAGTTGTAACTACGGGTAGAACTAGATTACAAAAATTTCCCAGCAGCTTGGCGCGATACTCAGTGGCTTCGCGAATAGAAACTTCCTTGGGGCGATCGCCCCATTCCCAATCATAAGGTGGTTGCCATTCGCGGATGGGACGCAGACGATCTACTTGAGTGACAATTGCGATCGCAGGTAAATCTGCAACTTCTGCTTTGATATCTTGCAAAAAGTCTACATCCATTTGCAGCGCAGGATCGAGGGCGGGTGTAGCTAACAGCAGTAAATCTGCGTTGATGGCATAATCAAGCACCAAATTTCGGAGATCGGCACGGTTGACTTGTTCGTAGCCAGGTGTGTCCCAAAGCGTCAAGGTTTCTCCACTTTGAGTCTGCCATTGATAATTTTGAATCCGATCGGTACTGGGTAAAACATCAACGGCTGCGAGATCCGCCTGAAATAACGTGTTAATCAGGCTACTTTTTCCCGAACCCGTGCGCCCAACCAGCAGAATATTCACGGGTTTTTGCTCAACTGCCTCAGCTGGTTGAGCTTGAGTTAAAATATCTCGGAGTGTTTGGGTTTTTGCCTTGGGTAAAGTTGGTGTGGATACGGTTGCTGAAACTGGTAATGTGCTACGTCCGTAGAGTGCGATCGCTTGTCGGCATAAGTTTCTCAGGGCAGCTTCCCGAAATAACTGACTCAAATTCCCCAATAATTGCTGAGTTGCTTGGTTACTAGAACCCTGACTGGCTTGTTTTGCCACCGCCGCCACCGGATTTAAAACCCACTGGGCCCAGTTCCAAGCTTTCCAGAATTTCCGAGCCGATGGTTCTAACTTTCGGTAGACTTCGTATCCTTGGTATGCTTGCCCAACCGTTACCTGATTGAGAACAGGCGATAACTTTTGCATCCACTGATCCATATCATCCACCGTTCCCCGAATCAGCCCGTAAGCTTGGGGAACGTAAATATTCAACAGGGGATATTGAATTTGAGGATTGTAGATATGAGCGATCGCGACAACTAAATCTTGGCATCGCGTCCAAAAAGTTTGCCAGTCTTCCCAAATCGGGCGATCGCTTTGTGCTGCTTGCAGAATTTCTTGGAGTGCGGCTTCTGCTTGCTTTGTGGTGTCACTTCCCACTGTTCGTACAGTATTCTCTACTGTCGATTCTAGTTCTTCTTGGACTTGAGCTAATACAGCTTCTACTTGGTTGACAGCAGGTTGAGTCCATTGGACTAGCAGCCAACGCCAACCAACGAATAAAAGGGTGAATACACCCCAAATCCAATTAATGCCCCACGCATGAATTTGCGAACCGGCGGATACCAGTAAAAAAATGATGATAAACGCGATCGGGATTGCTAAAACTACCCACTGCCACGGTTTTAATCGCACCATTGCCCCATACCTGCTTTGGTTAGACTTCTTATACAAATAGTAACTATGATGCCTTCTCTACGAGAGGCTTTTTTGGCGTTGCATATTTGCGGGATGATTTTGCTAGTTTTGTGGGATGGGCCGAAAAGCCATTGGTGTCAACTTAACGCGAAACCGCACGTCCGCCAACACGTCCGCCAGGGATTGTAAATCCCTGTCTCATAGCTAAAGTCTTCTGAAGAAGACTTGAGAGCGCAAAAATTTTCAGTCTACTTCAGTAGACTTGAGCAATTAGTCAGGGATTTACAATCCCTGGCGGGTGAAAAACACCCAATCAGTGCGCTATTTTTGGCTTAAGTTGACACCAGTGGCGAGACGCCCACCCTACAAGAATCATCCCTTGATTGAGCAACGCCGCTTTTTTTAAGTATTAATTGCACCCCTAACCAAAATCACTGTACTTTCTACACCAGAGGCGATCGCTTCTGGAATATTACCTTGAATCGCCTGCTGCAACAATCCCTCGCGCGAAGCTCCCAAAACTACAACATCATAGCCTTCGGTTTTCACTAAGTTAATTACACCTTCCGCAACAGAATCAGCTTGCACTGGGAGCGCAACTACAGTACTGGACAATTTTCGCCGCCGCATCAAATGGCGGATGGCTTGTTCTAAAACTGACATATCTGGCTTGAGTTCCGATGGCTTAAACACCTGTGTCAGACGAATTTGCGGATCATTTCCCAATGTAATTAAAGCCGGTAACAATTTAATCGCCAGAGGGGAATTGGGGCCACCAGCCATTGGGACTAGCCAGCGGTTGAAGGAGTGGGGAGTGGGGAGTGGGGAGTGGGGAGTTTTGCCTAATTTTACTAAGACTACTTCGCAGGTGGCTTGGCGAATTACGGTGTCTACGACTGTGCCAAAAATCCGACCGGGGGTAGATGTGTTACCTTTCCATCCCATTAAGATTAGGTCGATGTGTTGTTCGTTGATTGTCTCCAAAATTGCCTGCGCTACGTCATGGGTAACTCGAATCTGCGTGTGTAGGGGAATTTTCCATTTTTTTGCTAAGACTTCCGCCTGTCGTAGCAAGCGGCGACTTTTTGCTGTTCTTACCTGTGTTTCTGATGGGGAACTGTGGCGGGGTATCAGCATCACTTGCACGCAATCTATTTCATAATGGCGATCGCGGGCAATAGCTGCTGCCATAAGTAACAAAATACCTGCTGTTTCGGGATTAGCTACGGGCACTAATAATCTACCTCTGCCGATGCTGGGCGATCGCGTTTGGTAAACTATGTATGAAGGTTCTGGTCGCAATCCAGGAGTCCTGTTGTCACAATTGAGATGATCTGCTTCCGCCCGAATAATATCTGCACGGGTAATAATCCCAATCAGTTTTCGTCCATCCACCACTGGTAAGCGACTGATTTGATAGCGATCGAGTAAATACAGTACATTGCCCAAGGTGTGGATTGGTGTTACTGTCACTGGGACAGATGTCATAATTTCTTTTAAAAAAACATCGGCTAGGTTGCGATCGCGAAGTGTGTGATTTGTACTCTCGCGTGTTTTCAGCAAATCTGATTGCGTCACAATCCCCACTAACTTGCTATCTTCTACCACGGGAAAACCGCGATGATGGGAACGGGCAAAAGCTTGCATTGCGTCTTCCAAACTCATCTCTGCATCTAGAGTTTCCACCCGTTCTTGCATCACATCTTTTGCAGTTAACTTGGTTAATGCTCCCTCCATCGGAACTTCTTTAGTGAGAGTGATGCCCTTTAACTCCAAAAGTTTCTCATAAAGCGAACCAGGCACAACCTTATCCGCAACCAAATAAGCTGCTACAGAAACAATCATCAAGGGTAACACCAGATTGAAATCTGTAGTCATTTCAAACACAATCACAATTGCTGTAATTGGCACCTTGGAAACGGCACTAAAAAATCCACCCATACCCGCTAAGGCGTAAGTAGTAGGAGAACCAGATCCAGTAATATATAACTCAGATACACCGATAATATGTCCCAAACAAGAACCCAAAATCAGACTGGGAGCGAATAATCCCCCCGGTGCGCCTGAACCAAATGCTATCAGTGTGAGGATGAACTGAGCAGCAAAAGCGATCGCTGCTACTGTCGGATGGGCCCCTCCAGTAATTAAGGACTCTCGTAATCCTGTATTATCACGGAATGACGCCGGGAGCATGGCCACAATAATACCAGAGATAAATCCAGCTAAAGCCACCCGCAGCGGTAAGCTGATATGTAATCTTCTATAAAATTTAATACTAAATATTAAGCCGCGATTAAACAATGCACCAAACAACCCTGCCAAAATACCCAATAGCACAAAAAAGGGAATTTCGGGGATAGAAAATTGGCTAGAAGATTGCGTCAATTGCAGGTTAAGGTCAAGAGAGCCACCACCTAAAAGTCGGGATATTACCCCACCAATAAAGGAGGCGATAATGGCAGTTCCCAGAGTCAGTCCTGATAAATCTTGGAGTAACTCTTCAACGATAAATAATACACCTGCGATCGGGGCATTGAAAGCAGCCGCCAAACCAGCACCGGCACCCGCTGCAATCATTTGCCGTCGATGATCTGGGGAAGTGGGAACCCAACGACTCATCCCCGCTGCTAAACCAGCCCCTACTTGGACAGTGGGGCCTTGGCGTCCCAGAGTCATGCCGGAACCGATGGCGATGATCGCACTGAGTAACTTTACACCTGCCACCCGCCAAGATAATGACATCGGTACATTGGCAAGAGTTGCTTTGACTTGCGGGATACCGCTACCAGAAGCCTCTGGTGCCAACCTATCCACCAACCATCCAGCCACAAACCCCAGAGTAAGACCAATTGCTGGTAGTGCCAGCCATACCGGGAAAATCTGGGTACTATGAACTCGCCATGTCCCCAGCCATCCCGATCCCACTTTCAGAAACACCGCAGATAGGGCAGCAACCAGACCGATCACACAAGCTTCGGCGATCGCTAAACCTCTTCTAGGCTGCCACCAGGTGCGAAAGCGCTGATTCAGAACAGGAAGAGACATAATTTTTGGGGATTAGGGCATTGGGCATTGGGCATGGGGCATTGGGCATTGGGCATTGGGCATTGGGCATTGGGCATTGGGCATGGGGCATGGGGCATTGGGCATTGGGCTATTGGAGATGAGTCTTTAATACTGGTGAATGAGTCTTTTATATTCGTGGACGAGTCTTTAATACTCGTGGACGAGTCTTTGATACTCGTGAATGAGTCTTTGAACTCCACTCTCTATGCCCCATACCCCATGCCCCATGCCCCCATGCCCCCATGCCCCATGCCCCATGCCCCATGCCCCCATGCCCCATGCCCCATGCCCCATGCCCCATGCCCCATGCCCCATGCCCCATGCCCCATGCCCAATTCCCAATTTAATTACTTCTCCCCGTGGTGTATAGCCCTTCTACTATCAGAGACGGAGTATAACAAGAACCATTCCAATCGGCATCATTGCCCAGTGTAACCAATTGCTTGAGGGCTGTGTAGACATTACCTGCAACCATCGTATCCTTAACGCGCCCAATTACTTGACCATTTTGGACGCGGTAGCCTAAATCAACGTTGATTGAAAAATCTCCAGAAATACTGCCGCCACCACCCAACATTTGATCCACAATCAAGCCATCATCTAGTTGTTCAATTAAGTCTGGTAGTGATGCCGAACCTGGCTGGATGAGAAAATTAAATAAACCAGGGGTGGGATAGCTGCCCAAGCCAGGGCGAAAACCATTTCCAGTGGTGTCAGTTCCCAATTGGCGTCCGGTGGTGCGATCGCCATAAAAATGCTGTAAAATCCCGTTTTGGATAAATACTAAAGATTTAGTCGGAGTGCCTTCATCATCAAAGGGGCAACTATAAGGGCCCGCTTCTGGATCTTGGTAGAGGGTAAGACTGGGTGCAACTACTTCCTTACCCAAACGTTCTGCCCAAGGGGAAGCTACTTCTAAGACTCGCTTGCCATTCAACGCTGCTTGTACAGTACCCCAAAGCATATCGGCGGCTTTAGAAGTGAATAAAATCGGGACACGGCCAGTAGGAGGTGAGACATTTTCTCTGGCCCAAAGTAACCGTTGTAAAATTTGGTTAGCTAATCTCTCCGGGTGGAGTTCTCCCCGCTTAGTTTGACCATCAGAAACACTTAAAAAATCATCACCGCGTACCCATTCTGCTGATATGTAGCAGCTGAGGGTAGTATCCGTATAGTGACAATCTAAACCTTTAGTGTTGACTAGTCTAGTGGTTTCAATATCACATTCCCAGTCACCATTGCATACAACATCGGGATAGGCATCACGGATGAGTGCGATCGCTTCTTTGCCCCAATCTACCAAAACCTCTATGGGCACACTTTCCCCTAAATCTGGGTAGGAGGGCTGAAAGTTAGAGGCTAATTCTACTGTTTCTGGATGATTAAGTTCACTTAGTCCCAGAGCTTTTTCCACCATTACTTCGGCTGTGACAGAACCGTAAGCCACCGTGAGTCCTGGTTGCCCGTTTCGCCAAAGCCGTAGTGCTGTGCCTTCAGATTGACTGGTTTCTAGCTGTTTGAGTCGGTTTGCCTCAAAAAACACTGGACGAGAAAGCGATCGCGACTGATACACCTCAGCTGCTTCTGCTCCAGATTTTATAGCTAGTTCCAGCAGCTGTTCTGCTAGTGTATCTTGTGACAAATTTTCAGAACCCATGACCCTTAGTGAATTGTGGATTTTGAACCGCATATCAACGCTTTCTCAAGAAAAGTGCGATCGTCAAAAGCCGACGATCAGACTTTCTACTGATGAACGCAGATAATTATCCAAAAATCATCAGCGTATTTCGATAGTTACGATTTGAAACCGCAGAGCAACACTGATGGACGCAGTTAATTATCCCAAATCATTGTCATGTCTCAACGGATCTGGTCATTTGTCATTTGTCATTGGTCATTTGTCATTGGTCATTTGTCATTGGTCATTTGTCATTTGTCATTGGTCATTGGGCATGGTTATTTTCCTTGTCCCCAGTCCCCAGTCCCCATTCCCCATGCCCCATGCCCCATTCCCCATTCCCCATGCCCCATGCCCCATGCCCATTTTCAAAGATTAACCTCTTGCAACAGCCAAAAACCAGCAAAAGATTCTGCTTTGGGATCAGACTGCACACCGATAAAATGCACTCCGTTAGCTTTTTGCTTGGCTTCTTCAAAACCTTTAGCTTCTGCTAAGATTTGAGGCTTCTTAATATTTGCCACAATCCAGCTTTCTGTTACACCGGTTTCTAAAAGCAATCTCGCTTCTTCGCTAGTGTCAAATCTTAAGAAAGCCAACTCCAAACCAGACATCCAGCCAGCTAAGGGCAATGCTCTTGGTGAGAAAATCAAAATACCAGGAATCCGAGCTTCCGGTGAAACTTTCGCCAACTCTAGGGGGAAAGCTTCACCAAAACCAATTTCCCATTCTGGCATCTCAGCAAAATCCGCAGCATCTAAGGTAACAAATACCCACTGCTGTCCTTCCAAAGCATCTGGTAAACGTTGCGGCAAAGGTTTTTCCAAGCGGACTGAAGGATTAGTCCCTCCTTGATATCCTGCTTCTTGAGGATACACTTCCTCCATTCGCTGTTCTAACCATTGGTTGAGAACTAAAGTGCGGCGGCTAGGCTGGGCGGGAATGCTCAAGTCTTGACAGGCTTTAGTAATCATATTGTTCATTTGGCGGCGGAAAAAGCGGATTTTAATTGGTGCTTTTCCAGCCTGGTTAATAGCCTCCTGCAATGCTGTCCGCAACCAACCCGAATTTACCTGGGTACTGGGACAATATTGAGCATAGCGAAACAAAGAATCTGCTTTTGTGTCGATATCCAAGGGGCTTTCGCAAACTAAGACTTCCCAAATTTTTTTCTGATTAGCGTCCAAAATCGGACGGGAGTAAAAATCGATTTCCCAAATACTGCCCATGTTTTGCGGTAAAAATCTGGCTGTTATGTTTTCCTGATATGTTGATCATACGAGTGTTGGGGCAGCATTGGACATTGAGAATGGGGCATGGGGCATTGGGCATTGGGAATTGGGATTGAAGATGAACGTAGTTCTGAGGAGGAACGAAACCCAACATTTAATCCTTGTTCATGTTGGGCTTAACCCTGTTAGCCTTATAATCGACGTGGGCTGAAACCATGATTTTCCCGAAGGTTTATGAAAGTTTGCGATCTAGTGACGGTTGATCCAAACGCCTCTGAGTCCAGCGGCTTTAGCTGCATAATAGTCTTCTACAATGCTATCGCCGATATGCCACGCCGCCTCTGGGGAACATTTATGTTTGTCTAAGGCAATGGCAAAAATTTGAGGATCGGGTTTAGCTGCACGTACCTGGGTAGAAATGGTGACGGAGGTAAAAAACTCTCTCAATCCCAAACTTTGTAATACTGAGTAAATCCGAGAATCAAAATTGGACAGCACCCCCAAGCTAACTCCCAACCGCCGCCAGTTGATTAAAGCTGGTAAGACATCGGGATAGACAAACCACGGTTCACCAGTGCCAAAGTGAATGTAAAGTTCGCTAAAAAAAGCTGAAAAGTCAGAAAATTCCTTGAGAACACCTGCCCTTTCAAAAGTGTTCAGGGCAATTATCCGCCACCAATCAAACTCGCGCTGGGGAATATCTTGCAGTTCTGCATCTGGGAATATCGGCGGCGGGGCTGCTTTAAAGCTTTCGATGAAGGCTGTATTCAATGTTTCGGCTGAAACTGTAACGTCAAATTCCTGGGCTATCTGACTATAAACTTTGCCCACACTACCTTTGACATCAAAGAGTGTACCCACAGCATCTAAAAAAATAACTTTCGGTTGTTCCATCAAAGTTTGAAAATTTTGAATGTTGAATGTTAGATTTCGGCTTGTTAAAGAGCTTCTGTGGGTAGAGTCTAGCATCTGCTAAGTAGGTTGGCAGAAATAAAGCAAATAACCGTAAATTTGTTGGTTCTTTACCAACGCCCTTCAGGAGTGCTGAGTGCTGTTAGCGGTAGCAGGGCGTTTAGCCCGTGCTGAGTGCTGAGTTGGGAATCTCATTTTTTACTCAGAACTGGGAACAGGAAAGAGTCACTAATGACCAATGACAAATGACAAATGACAAATGACCAATGACAAATGACCAACCTGAAATTACCGAGAAAGTGTTTCTATTATTGGACGGGCTAGCCAATTAAAACCAACTTTCAGCTGATGCTCTAAAGTTGGCAACCTATACAAATAGGCAACGCGACGGGCGACGTATGCCAAAGGCCCATCTAGTTTAACTCCCAAACCAGTGAGAGTGGCGTTGTCTATTCCTAATGCCATCATTTCTCCTAACTGTTGGTAATGGAAGGGAAGGATGGGGCGATTAGTTAGAGTTGCCCAGATATTCCAAGCAGTATAATCAGCTTGTTGAAAAGCTGCTTGTGCGGTAGCAGGGACTTGTTGTCCTTCAGCATCATGACAGTCTGCTAAATCTCCCAAGGCAAAGATTTCTGGATGATCAAGAACTTGCAGATTGGATGTAGTGGTGATTTGACCACGCTGATTTTGCTTGAGAGGAAGAGATTTCACTACGGGCGCAACCCTAGTTCCCACAGTCCAAATTACTAAATCTACGGGAATCGTGTCTAACTGGTTTTTGTACTCTAGGGAGATGGTATTTTGCTCGATTGATTCTACTTTGGTTTCTAAATCCAGAAACACACCACGGTTTTCTAAAGCTTTTTTTGCTGCTTCCCGGTTAAACTCTGGGGAAGTTCGCAAAATTTGGTCAGCGATTTCAACGATCCGAAAGCGTCCTCTTTCGCCTAATCGGTCGGCTAACTTACAGGCTAACTCTACACCACTGTAGCCAGCCCCAACGATCGCTACCCGAATTTTATCAGCATCCGATTCTTCTAAAAATCGCAGGCGTTCTTCTAAACGATAGGCATCAGAGATTGTGCGGAATGTGTAAGCGTAGGCTGCTGCACCCGGTACTAAATCTAGCGGTGTCTCACCTCCTAGCGCCAGTACTAAGCGATCGTAAGGGATTTCGGGCCCTTCTTGTATATTTACCCGTTGCTGGTCGATGTCAATTCCAGACACAACCCCTTGATAAAAACGCACCCCTGTACCTTGTAAAATTTCTTCAAAGGGTGGGGCAATTTCCCAGGTTTGCAGTTCGCCAGTGAGTAATTCGTAAAGTAAAGGAGAGAATAAGAAGCGATCGCTTTGATCTACTAGAACAATTTCGGGTTTTTGCGTAGATTCCCAAGGTAATTGGCTTAAGCGCAGGGCTGTGTAAAGACCACCAAAGCCTCCGCCAAGGATACAAATTCTAGAAGTTTGTTGAGTCATCTATACCTATCTGTGGAACAGTCAATACTAGTTGAGCAACTAACTTCAGGGTAACTGAAAGTTTAGATTTCAAAACCCTTCATTTGTATGAAGGTTCCCATATTTTTATCAATAAAGGCAGGAGGAATACTGCTTCCAGCACTGAGAGCAATTGATCAGAGCGAACTTGGGTTTAAGACAAGAACACCAAATTAAAAATTTGGTGGCTTTATATTCAGTACCCTCCTGAATCCCCAACAGAGGTAAGACCTTCTGCCTCCTGCCTTCTGCCTCCTTCAATACGCAAAAGCTGCCATCTGCGACTTTATCTCAAACCTAACCCCCAACCCCTTCCCTACAAGGGAAGGGGAGCAAAAATCAAAGCCTCTCTCCTTTTAGGAGAGAGGAATGGAAGTGAGGTCAGAATATTAAGTTGCACATCGCGTTACTTAGGTAAAACCTGTCGTAATGCTGCTAAAAGTTGGTCAACACTTTCTTTACGACTATTAAAGCCCATCAATCCCACGCGCCAGACTTTACCCGCGAGTTCGCCAAGACCACCGCCAATTTCAATATTATGTTCATTGAGTAACTGCCGTGCGATCGCTTTACCATCTACCCCTGCTGGTATGCAAACAGTGGTCAGCGTTGGTAATCTATACTCTTGCTCAACGTGCATACTCAGTCCTAAACTCTCCAAGCCTTCCCAGAGATACTCTACGTTCTTTTGATGCCGCTGCCAGGAATTTGCTAACCCCTCTTCTGCAAGCAAACGTAGTGCTTCCCGCAATGCATAGTATAAATTAATGGGTGCTGTATGGTGATAGGTGCGTTCAGTACCCCAATACTTGCCCAGCAACAACATATCTAAATACCAGTTTGCAACCTTCGTTGGGCGCTGTTGCAATTTCTCAACTGCACGCGCACTCATGGTAAAGGGCGAAGCACCAGGCGGGCAACCCAACCCTTTTTGGCTACAACTATAAGCTAGGTCAACTCCCCAAGCATCTAAAAACAACGGGACACCACCCAGACTTGTCACCGTATCTATTAACAGCAAAGTACCAAATTCACGACACAAATCAGCGACCCCTTCCAACGGTTGACGTGCGCCAGTGGAGGTTTCAGCATGAACTAAAGCTAAAATAGCTGGACGATGAGTTTTTAGGGCAGTTTGGAGTTCATCGAGGTTGAAAACTTGTCCCCAAGGTTTGGTAATAGTTTGCACATCAGCACCATATCGTCCAGCCATATCCACGAGGCGATTACCGAAGTAACCAGCGACACCAATCAAAACCACATCACCAGGTTCTACAGCATTGGCGATGGTTGCTTCCATTGCCGCTGTTCCCGTACCACTGACTGCAATAGTAAGTGAGTTTTCTGTTTGCCAGACGTAGCGTAACAACGACTGAATTTCATCCATGAGGGCGAGAAAAGCTGGGTCAAGATGCCCAACAGGCGAGGTATTCATCGCTTGGAGAACTGTAGGATGGGCATTGGATGGCCCAGGGCCCAACAGCAGACGGGATGGGATTTCTAGCGGTTTGAGTTGCAAGTGCCCAGAGTCGTTGATTGAAATTGTTTGCGTCATAATCTGTCTTCGCCTAGACGATACTTACCGGATCATATAGGAATCCGATTTCATTCCTGAACTTACTTGTGTAGTGAGGGAACAGGAAAGAAGCAATATCTACACTCTTCACTTTCCTTGTGGTCTGGGAAAAGGTTAAAGTTTTTTTCTTTCCCCTTTCCCCCGCCCCTTATCCCCAGAGGGGGCCCCACCTTCCCCTTTTACCCTTATCTGATAGAGTTGCCTACACTGATTGCAGCCTCCTGCCTTCTTCACGAATTGCCCCTACAGCGATAGTTTTGCGTAAGTCCTATAACTAAGTCTCGCTTCTAAAAGTGAAACTCTGAGCTATCAATTAAAACTTCATCCAAGTCAAACACAACCTCATTAATTTTCGGGTGTGTATCTACCAATGCAGGAACTTTGGCTTCTGCTTCAGCTTGTAAGTCGAAGTCATACCACTCGTTACGCCATTGCAGGCGAAACTTCAAACGCGTCCAGTTAGGTGGTAGGTTGGGACAAGCAACGGGGCCAAATTGAGTCATCCGAATACCGCCAAACCCGAAAACTACCGATTGCCATACTCCTCCAGCACTGGCGGCGTGAATTCCTTCGGCGGCGTTAAGCCTTACGTCTTCTAAGTCTACCAAGGCCGATCGCAGAAAATGTGTATAGGCTTCGGTTGGTTTATTAAGGTCGCAAGCTAAGATGGCGTGAATCGCTGGGCCTAGTGAAGAACCATAACTGTGGTCGGTGCGTTGAGTGTAATAGTCCCAGTTGGTGACAAGGGTGTTATAGTCATAGCGATCGCGCAATAAATACAACAGCATTAATACATCTGGTTGCTTAAGAATCTGCTTTTGGCTTGTAGCTTCAATTCCCAACAAACTTTGTAAAGATTTGCTGCGTGGTTCGTAATCAGCCAGGTTAACGTCTTCTAACTGGAAAAAGCCTTCAAACTGCTCAATTAAACCTGTTTGGGCATCTTCATTGACAAATAGGCGCTCTTGAATTTCTGCCCAATTGTGCAGCCGTTCTGTGGTTAAGTTGAGTTTTTGCACCAGTTGTGCTGAGGTTTCAGGGTAAGCTTGTTTGAGCCAGTCCCACAGCGCCAAAGCTGACTGCAAATGCCACCGTACCATAAGATTGGTGAAGGCATTATTATCGACGCGATCGTGATTTTCATCAGGGCCAATCACATCTAGGATGTCATAGCTGTGGCGCTCTTGGTTCCACTGTACGCGACTTTCCCAGAACACAGCCGTATCAAGAAGAATTTCCGCGCCATAATCTCGCATCCAGTCATCATCGTTGGTAGTTTGCCAGTAGTGTAAAACTGCATAAGCAACATCAGCGGTGATATGCACTTCAATGTCACCGCACCAGATGCGGATTAATTCACCGTTGGGAGCAGGAACCCAGCGCGGAGTTACTTCATCGCCAGTAGTAGCACTTTCCCAAGCAAACATCGCTCCTTGATAACCTGCTTCTTGAGCTTTGCGTCTAGCTCCTGGTAAGGTGTGGTAGCGGTAGGTGAGCAAGTTCCGCGCTAGGGCTGGTTGAGTTAAGGTAAGAAAGGGAAGGATGAATATTTCCGTATCCCAAAAGATATGTCCGCTATAAGCAAAACCAGAAAGGGTTTTGGGAGGGATGCTGACTCGGCTATCGTGACGTGGTGTTACAGCTAGTAATTGGAAGAGATTGTAACGGACGCTCAATTGAGCCAAGCGATCGCCTTCTATTATAATGTCACTGTCTTGCCACACTTGTTCCCATGCCGCAATGTGAGCTGCTAACAGGGTAGTATATCTCGGTTCATCAGCGAGTCTTTGTAGAGCGGCTGCAACAGGAATTTCTGTCTCTCGTGAAGTAAATAGGGTGACAATCTTTTCTACAATCGCCGTTTTTCCTGGGTATAACTCCAAGGTGGTTGTCAAAGTGGGACTAGAAGCATTTACGACGCTCACGGGTGTAGGTTCGTCACCATCTACCACTAACTTAGCCGCCATCCCAAGTTTAATACCTGAGTGGATGGTTTGACTGTTTAGCCAGATAATCTGATCTATGCCACCTTGGTTTAAAGTTCGCCAATGTTTGACGCCTTGGTTATGTGGTTCGCTGTCAAATCCTGCTTCGATGGTAATTTCACCCTCAAAGTCTACGGATGTAACTTGAGCGCGAATCGCCAAAACATGTTGGTCTGCTAAACTCGTGAACCGCTCAAAGTGAAAATCTAGAGTATGACCATTAGGACTACGCCAGCGCACATCACGACTAACTAAACCTAAGCGTAGATCAAGGCGGCGTTCATAGTTGAGAATTTTACCACTCTCCAGGCTAAAGCGATCGCCTGCTACTTTCACCACCAATGGCAGCCAGTTGGGACAGTTTACCAATTCGGTATTAGCAATTGTCACATCATCATAAACACCGTGAATGAGTGTGGCTGGAAAATCCTCAGAATATCCTTCTTCAAACGTACCCCGTACTCCTAACAACCCATTACCAAGAGTGAAGACGGTTTCTTTGTGATTTAACTGCGTTGAGTCAAACTCCGTTTCAATAACGTTCCAGTCAGTATTGTCAATTAATTGTTGATTTTGTTGAGAATTGTGAGTGGATACGTTGAGCATGAGTAATAAAACCTATGTCTTTGGTCAGGATGCAGTACAATTAGAAGCAATCTTGAATTGATTAACTCCTTTGCTCTAGCGCCTAGACTTGAATACAGTCTAAACACAAAAAAAAGACGTTCTTACTAACAGTAACGTTTCATATTTCATCTGTCTACAGTTATATTTCATTAATAACGGCAGTTAGAACTCATAAATCTTAACTAGCTATGAACTGATCCAGGTTTTCACCAATTTATTTCATATTTATAAGCATCACAATGCAATTAATCGCATTGATAAATCCAATTCGCTGCTTTTCGCAATAACGCTCGTTCCTCTCCACCGCTCCGCTAACGCAATTAAACTCAGACAGACACAACGGCAGAGGCAATACGGTTTAGTTAAGGTTTCTGACTGGACCAAGCCTCTAGGCTGGGAAGCCATTCTGGTAGGCAGAGCCTCCAGTAGCTTGAATTGAGGCAGAGCCTCTTTTAAATACATTCCCATCCTCTAGGCTGGGAACGAGACAACACAAGCCTTTGGGCTTTTCTTAGTGCCATTCACCCTTTACCTTTTCCCCCACTTTTGCAAGAAGTCTTTTCTATAAGACTAGGATTGAATTTTTGAAGTATACGTAGGGTATGTTAACGAAGCGTAACGTACCACAAACACACCCTACAAGACTACTAAAAGTTTTCCAAAAACAATTTACGCTTTTTATAATAGTCTTGGCATTACATTAAACATAAAGAAAACCCTAATTTGTAGTGAGTGATTCATTGCTTAAAATAAGGAACTTTAAGACTAAAGTTTTTACTACAAACTTTAATTATATCCAGGGTGTGTAAATGAATTTGGTTAATTTACTAAATGATTTAACAATCTACAATTTAGTATTTTAGTCTTAAAAAGAGCTTAATCAATCGATAATCAACCCACATTAAAATTAGTATTTAGCTCAATATTTAACTTTGTTGATTATGTTGAAATTAGCATTTCCATTGAAGATAGCAGGAGGAGCAGTCTTCCTGCTTTCATTTTTTTCCCTACGAGCAATTAGCGCCACAATTTCAGAGGGGTTTGAGTCTGGTCAAAAGGGAGCTTATGCTGTGGCTGATGTCACCCTCAGTACAGGCGTTTGGAATTTAAATGATGCTTTGATTGGCAATACTTCAAGTGATGTCAAAACCGGAGCACAATCTACTCGCATTCGCAACAGTGGCAAAGTTACGATGAAATTTGATCGCTCCACAGGTATTGGTACAGTTACAATCAAACATGCTAAGTATGGTAATGATGCTAACACCATTTGGGGGTTGTGGTGTTCGACTACAAGCGGAACCTCATGGACAGCAGTTGGTTCAACAGTTACAACCAGTTCTAAATCACTTCAAACAGCAACTTTTACACCTAATATTTCTGGCATAGGTCGTTGTGAAATCCGCAAGACTGATGGAACTTCCAACAGAACTAACATTGATGATATTGTGATTACTGACTTTGGATCTTCTACTCCCTCTCTACCTGCTGGTTCTGTGCCATTCTTTGACAATATCAATAATCCTTTATCTGGACTAGCATTCGGCAGCCCAGGGGATGTTACCCCGGTTGCTCCAACTCTGAATGCCTTTGATAGGGCTGTTACTGATCTTTGTGGACAACCTGGTACAGTTGTCAGCCCTTCTAACTTCCAGTTGATGATGACAAACAATCCTACTGTTTTGGCAAATATTAAACAATATGTAGGAGGATATCTGGTTTTGGGACGCACTTCTAATGCAGATTTTTTAGCTGATTTGACTAATGTCTGGTTTAATGCTGATGGTTTTGATCATATTTTTTGTGGAGAACCTGTTCCAGGAGGTTCAATAGGTGGATTGCACTTTGTTGGTCGTTATGTGGAGCTTCAAGAAAAGGGTTTAGCGGGAAGATTAAATAACAACACATCCAGAGAAGAAGTTGTTCCCAATGCCATTTATACTATTGGTGCTATTGTTAAAGTTGGCAATACTACTGCTCAATCTTCTATCAAAGGTTATGCTTATACTCTCAGTGCGGAAGAAATTCTTTCTATAGTGGCTTTAGGTTATAAAAATAACCCTAATACCAGTTCTACGAACACTGTTTGTCATTTGACTGTAACTGATCAGGGTAATACGTTTAAAGCAGTATTTGTGAGAAGAGATGGTGGAATTCGCACTTTCTATCCTGATGCTACTCCTGGTAGCAACCCTATATGTGTGCAGTAATGGTTAGATGCCACAAAACTTTATTACACCACTGGAGCCAAGAATCTAGAAAACCTCTGTCCCGATACTTGGACTCTGGATCAAGCCTTTCTTGATTGCCCTGACAATCTAGATTTTCGTTGATTCAATTTAGGGGATACCGGGAGTCGCACAGAAGCCCACACCTACAGCTTGCTGAGGTGTGGGAGTATGTCACATACTTGAGTACTGACCCAATTTAAAATTTTCATGAAACTCATTTCTGTAAATATCGGACTGCCGCGTGAAGTGGCCTGGAAAGGGAAAACAGTTAGCACTGGAATTTTTAAAGAACCAGTCAGCGATCGCGTGATGGTGCGCTTACTCAATTTAGACGGTGATGGGCAAGCCGATCTAACCGTTCATGGAGGAGCAGACAAAGCAGTTTATGTCTATCCATTCGAGCATTACGATTACTGGCGAGGTGAATTGCCTGATACAGAGCTACCGCTAGGCATCTTTGGCGAAAATTTCACGATCGCTGGACTAAGAGAAGAAGACGTGAATATTGGCGATCGCTTTCAAATTGGCACTGTCAAACTGATGGTGACACAACCTCGCCTACCCTGTTACAAACTTGGGATTCGGTTTGGACGACCTGATATAGTTAAACGATTTCTTGCAAGTCGTCGCACCGGATTTTATTTTCGTGTTTTGCAAGAGGGCGAAGTCGGAGCCGGAGACACTTTAGAGTTGGTGAGCCGGGATGACAACAATATTACTGTTGCCAATATCACTCAACTTTATACTCGTGAGCAAAACAATCCAGAGTTACTTCACCAAGCGGCTCAACTTGAAGCCTTACCCAAAAGCTGGCGCGACTACTTCCAGGAGCAAAGTCGTCGTCAGGATGTGAAATAGATGCTGTTGTTTCATGAAGCCGAAATTGGTGCAGAAAGCAATGCGACTATGCTTTGAATCATAACTGTCAACAGTTAACAAGTACGAGCTACAGGTTAACGTTTTGTTCTTTTGCCAGAAGTGGTATATTGGCACTTGACCCGACCGAGTATAAACTATGCATCAGCCCACATAACAGCGAAGTCGAGGTTTTGTACTCAGTACTACAGGACAGGAAAGGGGAGTGGGCAAATGAACAAAAATACTGGGCAAGGTAGGGTTTTTTCGCTGTTTAAAGGTGTACCTTTAAGTCGCATCCTAGTAGCGTTGTTTCTGTTGCAAATCTTTCTAGCCGTGGGATTGACTGGATACTTATCAATCCGCAATGGGCAAAAGGCAGTCAATGAGGTGGCTAGCGAACTGCGTCGTGAAGTCGCAAATCGAGTTGAGCAGAATTTACAGACTTATCTATCAACTCCGCGTCAGGTACTACGCAGTAATCAAAATGTCATTGATATGGGGTTGCTGAAGATAGAAAATCTTGCAACCTGGGAGTCATACTTAATAGAGCAGTTAAAGATTTTTCCAGATGTGTTGGCTTTAACGGCCAGCAATGAACAGCAAGAACACCTAACGGTGGAGAAGCTAAACGATCGCCAATTTTTGCTCAGAACAGCCGGAAAGTCAACTGGGTACGACCTCTACACTTACAGAATTGACTCTCAAGGTCAACGTACCCAGCTACCAGAGGTGATTAAAAACTATGATGCGCGATCGCGTCCTGATTATCAAACGGCAGTTAATGCCAAAAAATTCAGCTTTAGTCAGATTTTTACATCCCTCACTGACCCCACACTCCTTATTAGTGCATCTCAACCCATCTATAACTCCCAAAGTCAGTTACTCGGAGTCAACAGCACTCTAACTCATATATCACAAATTGGGGATTTGCTGCAAAATATTAAAGTTGGCAAGTCTGGGCAGATTTTTATTATCGAGCGATCGGGGCTATTAGTTGCAACTTCCACAACCGAAGAACCGTTCCGCTTACAAAATGGTAAACCCATTCGGTTGGCAGCTTCCCAGAGCGGGAATTCTTTTACTCAAGCAACCGCTAAATATTTAACAACTAAATTTAGTAACTTTGACCAGATTCAAAGTTTACAGCAATTAGATTTCTCTGTTGACGGTAAACGACAATTTTTAGAAGTTAGACCGTTACAGGGCAAACCAGATGTCAATTGGTTAATTGTGGTAGCTGTCCCCGAAGCAGACTTTATGGGACAAATTGATCGCAACACTCAAACTACAATTTTTCTGTGTCTCGGAGCATTGGGACTAGCTACTTTGTTGGGGATTGTCACCGCCCGTTGGATAACTCAACCAATTCTCTACTTCAGCACGGCAACAAAAGATTTAACCGATTTTACCAATGACGAAAACTCAGTGGTAAAAGTACAAGGCATTAAAGAACTAGAGGTGCTGGGTGAATCTTTTAACGAGATGACGCAGCAGTTACGCAAAACCTTGACTGCACTGATTACTAAAAATGAAGATTTAGAACTGCAAGTTAAGCAGGAAAATCAAAAATTACAGGAAGAGATTCAAGAACGTATTAACAGTGAGCAAAAACTGGGCCAGCATAGTCAAGTATTGGCAGAACTAGCAAATCACAAAGCGATTTTTGAAGGAAATCTGGAAGCAGCATTCAAAGTCATCACAAAAAAAGCAGCCAATGCTTTAGAAGTAGAGCAAGTGAGTGTGTGGTTATTTAATAATGATGCCCACGGTGGGCTGCGCCAGCGCACCAAACTACAATGCATAAGTCTCTATGAACGTAGCCAGCAAAAACATTCGGCTAATCTAGAACGCTACCTGGCAGATTATCCAATCTACTTTAGAGCTTTAGCATCTGTTCGTACCATCAGCGTCACCGATACTCGCACCGATCCACGAGTACAAGAATTATGGGATGAACTACTAGAACCAAAAAATATTGTATCCCTAATTGATACCTCAATTTGGGTTGGGGGTGAAGTAGTAGGAACAGTATTGTATGAACACGTTGGTATTCCGCGGACATGGGAACTGAGCGAGCAAAACTTTGTTAGCTCAATTGCGGAATTTGTCGCCCTAACTTTAGAAGTGTGCGATCGCAAACGTGCAGAATCTGCACTGCGTGAGGCTAAAGAAGCTGCCGAAGTGGCAAATCGTGCCAAAACAACCTTTTTAGGAAACATCAACCATGAATTGAGAAATCCTTTAAACTCTATTCTGGTAATCACAGAGGCACTCCAAGATGAAGTGTACGGCCCTGTGAGTGAAGAACAACGTCAATCCTTAAAGATGCTGGAGTCTAGTGGTAAGAATCTACTAGAATTGATTAACCAAATCCTTGACCTTACCGACACCCAATCTAGCAAGATAGAACTGCAACTAGCTGCTACTTCAATTCAGGGAATATGTGACTTCAGTCTAAGTTTTGTCAAACATCTGGCGTTTCAAAAAAATATTCGATTGAGGGCACAAATACCCGAAGAACTTGAACCCATCCAAGTTGATGAACGCCGCATCCGCCAAGTATTTATTAACTTGTTAACTAACGCAATCAAGTTTACTAAAGAAGGGGGCGAAGTCTGGATTGAAGTTCAGCCAACTTCCACAAATGAATATATCTTTTTCAGCGTGGTAGATACGGGTATTGGTATGCTGTCCGATGACCTTTTTAAATTATTTCAACCTTTTGTGCAAGTTGAAAACGCCTCTACCCAACGTTCCCCAGGCACCGGTTTAGGACTAGTGATGGTGCAAAAAATTGTCGAGTTGCACGGTGGAACTGTCCATGCCGAAAGTCAGTTAGGCAAAGGTAGTCGATTTACAGTCAAACTTCCTTGGAAAAAGGCCGCAAAATGAGGAAGTGGGGACTTCCAAGTAACCAGATAATCGGCTCAATCTCTGGTGGTGGCTAAACTTCTGTGACTAAAATAGCCTGTAATGTCACTGGTGCTAGTTGTGCGGTAGTAATTTAGAAAATAAAATTCAAGAATTTAACAGCCTAATATCTGAAAATCAAACACAATTATCTGGCTTAAAAATATTAATGGGAGAAATCCCCAAAAAAAAGCTTTGATTACACCAGATGCTTGCAAGATTTACAAACACACCACACATCAATACTACTCGGTTAAGCATTTTGAACCCAAGGTTTGGTTTTGGGTAAGGGTTAAAGGGTAAGGGTTAAAGGTTTTTAATTTCCCTTTCCCCCAAACCCCGACAAGTATTGCACCACACATCAATTACAACTAATATTATTAACTACAAAATTTGCTTAGATCAAATTAAAACTATTGGCAACGGAAATAGACCCAAATTCTGGCAAGATTTTTTCAACAAAGAATGGTTGATAGCAAAAGTTTTATAAGAATATTAGTTTTGAAATCTCAGAAGACTTTAATTTATGAGTCAGCTTGTTCTCATAGTCATATACGAATCTATTAATTACAGGTTCTTGATCCACATCAAGCCATTCATCTAAGAGCGAGGACTTTATCATGAAAGGTTTAATTTTTGGTAGTTTATCTGCTTTAATACTCACTACATCTGCGACAGCTTTAGCGACACCTGTAAAGTATCACCAGTCAAATTCAGATACACACACAGCATCCCAAGTCGCATTCAACTTTAACGTTCCTCATATTACTAACTCTGGCGTCAGAAATGATATTCACTTTATCAAAGTGGCTATAGAAGGAATGTCTCTACAAAACCTAATAATTTCTCTACCAAGTCAGATGGAACGCTTTAATGGAGTTCGGATTACAGACCAATCGGGTGGAGAAATTGCAGCTAAGACTGAAATTAGTAAAGAACGTTTATTAATCACCTTTGACCAACCTGTAGTTCCTGGTAGTTCTTTAGAGGTGGAGCTAAGAGGTGTACAAAGAAAGAGTTTAGGTGGGAATGTACTGCTCTACGGAGTGAGCGGTCAAAGAATTGGGTTGACGGAAGAAATCCCAATTGGAACAGCCAGAATCGATGTTCATGAAAAAGGTTAGAATTCTCTGCGGTTTGTAGGGTAATATTTTATGTTAATGGCGTGATGTTCGCCGCTTCGGGACTGGGGACTGGGAAAACATTCTAAAATTTGGGAGAGGTTAAAGCCTGGAATATCATTTTTCGTTTGATAACCCAATCCCCAATCCCTAATCCCCAGTCCCTTTTACTTTTCATCAATTAGATAGAACTACTATATGTAGGTAAATTGATTGTAAACATACTCCCTTCCCCTAACTTCGATTGCACACTTACACTACCACCCATACCTTCTACAAGTGTCTTGACAATCGATAAACCTAAACCAGAACCCCCAGTGGTCTGAGAGCGAGATTCATCTACACGGTAAAATCTCTCAAATATCCGTGCTTGCTGTTGCAAGGGGATGCCATAACCTTTGTCACAAACTTGAATAATTGCTTTATCTTGAAGCTCATTTAACTTAAGAGTTATGGGTGTATCAGCTTCAGAATACTTAACAGCATTATCAATTAAATTTAATAACACTTGTTTCAGGCGGCTATAGTCTGCCTTGATCTCAATTGGATAAATTTCTGACTCGATTGTAATTGTGCGATCGCTATATTTTTTTGCCATCATTACAACTTCTTCAACCAATTCATTCAGCACATAAGATTTCATTTGAAAATATAAGTAACCGCTATCTGCTCGCGCTAAATCAAGTAAATCTTGTAGCAGGCGAATAGTGCGTTCAGCTTCCGATGCAGCAGTTTCTAAAGCTTCTTGTTGGGTTTGAGTTAAGTTATTCTGCCTTCGCAAGACGCTTTGCAAATAACCATGTACAATTGTTAAAGGTGTGCGTAATTCATGAGAAACATTACTCACAAATTCTCGCTCTTGCTCCCAAGATTGCGAAAGGCGTGATAAAAGCATGGTTAAGGTTTGAGCTAATTCTTTAACTTCACTGGGTGCATTATCAAGATATAGCTGTGCTTTTCCTAAATCCTCAGCGGAAATCACAGAAGCCATTTGATTTAGCTGGCGCAGAGGTTGCAAAGAACGCTTAATATAAAATGCGATCGCAACAGTTAAAATAATAATTGCCAAACCACTAGTAATACCTAAACTCTGCACCATTACCACAAACATTTTCTGTTCGCGGGTAATATCCTTAACTACAAATAACTCACCCAGTAACTTACCTTGCACTTGCACAGAACTACCGCATAAAACAAAGTAGCTTTGGTTTACTTTGTAAACTTGTGGTTTAATCGGCATCTTAGTCAGAGACATTAAATCAGTTACCGTATTATCAGATAATAAATCCAAAGTGGCAGATTTCACTAAAATTTTATTATCAGGACTTTTTAGCCATAACAATGTGTTGGTATTTGCTAAATTATTAATAGCCTTTTGCAACCCAGTTTCGGGTTGCATCATTTCACTATAAATTTGTACATCTTGCGGCAAACGCTTGGCGATTTGTTCTATATTGTATTTATGACCATCAACTAAAATTTGCTGCATTTTCCAACTAGTCCATGTAGCAAGACTACCTAATACCAAAGCTGAAAATGATGCAATACCAACCGTGAGGCGTGATTGTAAGGAAAATGGGTCTATATTTATCCAATCTGTTATGATTTGCTTCACTGTTTTGGTTGCACTGAAGGTGTTTAATAAGGCTAGTACCGCAAGGCGGAATTAAAAATTAAAAATTAAAAATTAAAAATTAAAAATGAAGACAGCTTAAGGGTTTTGTTGATTGGGAATGGGTGGTTTATTTCCGCCGTGCTGTACTAGATCAATCAAATAATACTGCTGAATATAAAGTTACTGTTAACCGCTACATCCTTAGTCATAGCTGATTTGAACTTACCTCTGTTGTAGACCTACAGTTAAAAGTGCAGCCATTCCAAAAAGATTGAGCAATATTTTTATTTCATCGCTCTTTAAACTCCGCGAATCCTTCTCTAATCATAATTTAAATGCATTTACTAGTAATTAAATTAATTTCCGCTGAGAATTAACTTAAAATTTTTAATCCTATTTGTTTCATTTTTCTAGCTTGATTTAACGCAGGTACTAAAAGCAATACGCTTGGGTTAAGGGCTAATTGTACAAAATTGTGGGTTTTCGAGACGCGATAAATCACCGTCTCTACAAGTGTTTTGGTCTTATCTGAACTGTATTGGTATCTTTCTATTTAACCAGAAAGAATAAAGGCAAATAACAAGTCTTTTTAATGAAGATGAGGGAAGAGTAGGTTTAGAGGTACTTATGTTAGAGCGATCGCGTCTTTATCCTCCTCTATTTCTGGTTCTTGATGCGGTGCTTCATATTCACCAATTTGCTGGATTAATTTGGCAACTAAACCTGTCCAACCAGTTTGATGACTAGCGCCAATTCCGGCTCCGTTATCACCATGAAAATACTCATAGAATAAAATCAGATTTTGCCAGTGTGGATCATTTTGAAACTTTTGCATTCCACCATAAACAGGACGTTTACCAGAGGAATTTTGCAAGAAAATTCTGGTTAACCGTTGAGATAATTCTGATGCAACTTCCCAAAGTGTCATCATTTGACCAGAACCGGTCGGACATTCCACTTTGAAATCGTCTCCTAGATAATAATGAAACTTTTGCAGAGATTCAATTAGGATGAAATTCACCGGAAACCAAACGGGGCCGCGCCAGTTAGAATTCCCACCAAATAAACCACTGCTAGATTCAGCCGGTTCATAATCGACTCGAAATTGTGAACCGTTGACATCAAAAATATAAGGATTTTCAGCGTGAAATCGAGAAAGTGCCCGGATGCCGTAAGGGCCAAAAAACTCGCTTTCATCCAGCATTTTTTGCAGAATACTTCTGAGCTTATCTCTAGAAACGATCGCCAGCAATCTCCTCGCACCCAATCCTTTTGTTTCCATACAAGCCACATTTTGCCGCAAGTCAGGACGGTTTTGGATAAACCATTCTAATCGCTTTTTAAAACCAGGAAGCAGTTTTAAAATTTCTGGTTCAATAGTTTCAATGGCAAATAGAGGAATTAATCCTACCATTGACCTGACTTTTAGGGTAATCTGCCGTTCAGGTAAATGCAGCACATCGTAGTAAAATTCATCATAATCATGCCACAAACTGGCTTCCATTTCGCCGATTTTATTCATAGCATCGGCAATATAAAGAAAATGCTCAAAAAACTTAGTAGCAATGTCTTCGTAAACAGGATTAGTCTTGGCTAATTCGAGAGCGATCGCTAACATATTTAAACAATACATCCCCATCCAACTCGTACCATCAGATTGGTCAATATGTCCACCTGTAGGTAAAGCTGCGCTACGGTCAAATACACCAATATTATCTAAACCGAGAAATCCCCCTTGAAAGACGTTGTTACCCGCAGTATCTTTGCGATTTACCCACCAGGTAAAATTGAGCATCAGCTTTTGAAATACCCGTTCTAAAAACTGTCTATCTGCTCGTCCATAAATCTTTTTTTCAATCTTATAAATACGCCAAGTTGCCCAAGCGTGAACAGGTGGATTAACATCACCAAAAGCCCATTCATAGGCAGGAATTTGCCCGTTAGGATGCATATACCATTCTCGTGTTAAAACATCCAACTGATACTTAGCAAAATCAGGGTCAATCATTGCCAAAGGAATGGTATGAAATGCCAAATCCCAAGCTGCAAACCAAGGATATTCCCACTTATCGGGCATAGAAAGAATATCTTTATTGTAGAGATGAAACCATTCTCGGTTTCTGCCTTGTTGGCGTTCTGGTGGTGGCGGTGGTGTATTGCGATCGCCTTTGAGCCAATCCTCTATAACATAGTGATAATATTGTTTACTCCACAGCATTCCAGCAAATGCTTGTCGTTGCACATTTCGCATATCTTCACTGAGGGGAAATGGTGTAACGCGCTGATAAAATTTATCTGCTTCCTGTTGCCGTTCCCAAAAGATTGTATCGAATTTTTTGCCAAATGGCTCAACTAAATTTGGTACATCACTCAATCGTAATTTAACGATTTTTGTTTCACCTGCACCAACTGTCAACAAATAATCAGCAGATGCCTTAGTGCCAACTTTATTTGGATTTACTGCCTCTTTTTTACCCTGGATTATATAGTCATTGATGCCATCTTTGACATAGATAGAGGAATTAGGAGAACCAAACAAACGCTGATAATTTGTTTCGTTTTCTGTAAATAGAATTTCGTTTACTTCCTGACAATACAGCCACCTTTTACCTAAAGTTGAGTGAAATACCTCAACCACATGAAAGCCATTACCTGATTTGACTTCTTTTAAAATAGGTTTGCTGGTATCACCATTCCAGCACCAAGTATTACGAAACCAGAGAGTAGGTAACAGGTGTAGGGTTTTTGCTTCTGGGCCCCGGTTGATTACTTTTATTTGGATGAGAATATCTTCAGCAGAATTTTTGGCATATTCAATAAAGACATCAAAGTAACGATTTTCATCAAATATACCTGTATCTAGTAATTCAAATTCTGGCTCATGACGATTTCTGCGTTGATTTTCTGCAACTAGTTGGGAGTAGGGAAAGGCTTTATGGGGATATTTGTAAAGCGCTTTCATGTAGGAATGGGTAGGAGTATTGTCTAGATAAAAGTAATATTCTTTAACATCCTCTCCATGATTTCCTTCGCTACCAGTTAGACCAAAAATTCTTTCTTTAAGAATAGAATCTTCGCCATTCCAAAGTGCGATCGCAAAACAAAGTCGTTGATGATTATCAGAAATGCCAGCAATCCCATCTTCACCCCAACGATAGGCGCGAGAACGAGCCTGATCGTGGGTGAAATAGTCCCAGGCTGTACCATTCGGACTATAGTCTTCGCGTACCGTTCCCCATTGGCGATCGCTTAAATATGGCCCCCATCTCCGCCAATGAGCTTTGTGACTCAAGGCTTCTGCTAATCTGATTTCTTCTTGGGTTAAATTTGTCATAATATCACCCTGTGCATATCTGCACTTTAGTAAATCAATCTTTAAATTCCCTGCATCAACTCTCCGTAGCCAACCAAGCACGCAAAACCTCTGCTACTGTCCAGGCTTGGGCAATACATCCCCGTGGAGTCATCGGAGCATCACCATCAAAAATTTCGCTGAGACTACCAACACCGTGTGCAGTGAGATGATTAGCCATTGGTTCCAAAAATTGACGAGCCTGCTCAGGGTTTTTGTAGACGCGCAGGTGTGCTAAGACAAACGGCCCCAACAACCAACCCCAAACTGTCCCTTGGTGGTAAGCTCCATCACGTTGATACTGATTGCCACCGTATTTGCCCTGATATTGAGGATGGTTTGGGGCTAGCGAGAGTCTTTCAGACACGCTACGCGATCGCAACCCGTGAGAAGTCAGCAGCGATCGCCCGCAAGCTTCCACCACACCCTTTTGCTGGGCAAGTGTGAGCGGACTTTCTGGTAATGACACAGCAAAGATTTGGTTAGGACGCAATAACGCATCATCACCATCAGGACTGTCTAGAACGTCATAGCAATAACCTGTCTCGTCATTCCAGAAGCGAGAAAATCTATACTTTGCCCGGTCTGCCATTGCTTCATACTCTTGGTGTGGTTTACCAAGCTGACGGGCAAATTTTGCCATTGTACGTAAAGCATTATACCAGAGGGCGTTAACTTCAATCGGTTTACCGATTCGGGGCGTAACTACCCAATCATCAACTTTGGCATCCATCCAAGTCAGTTGTACACCAGCAACGCCTGCATAAAGTAAACCATCGGCTGCATCGAGGTGAATGTTGTAACGTGTACCGCGACAGTGCCAATCAATGATGTCTGCAAGTATGGGAAAGAGTTCACCAAGCAAAGTATCATCGTCCGTAGCGCTGTAGTAAGCACGGACTGCTTCAAAGTACCAGAGAGTAGCATCGACTGTATTATATTCTGGTTGCTCACCCGCATCGGGAAAGCGATTAGGCAACATTCCTTGGTCTACATATCTGGCAAAAGTACGAAGAATTGAGCGTGCTACCTCTGGGCGACCAGTAGAAATTGTCAAACCAGGTAGACTAATCATTGTGTCGCGTCCCCAGTCGCTAAACCAGTGATAACCAGCGATGATGGTTTTGCCGTAGGGGTCTTCTGGTACTGGGCGATCGACAATAAACTGGTCAGCAGCTAGTACTAGATGATTGATCCAGCTAGGTGATTCCTTAGTCTTGAGAGGTCGATTAGTTTTCCAAAATCCTGTTAACTTCTGCTCTTGAGCGCGACGTAACTTAAGTGCAGCTTCACCATTGAGATTTGGTTCTTTTTCTGTGCTGGCTACAAATGCCATCGCTTCCCCAGGATTCAGTGTAACTTCAAAGGTGGCGGCGTGGAGGTGATCTTCTCTATCTCTCAATCCCCGATAGCGTTCAACTGCTAAGTCAAAACCATGATACCAATTGTGGACAACAGATACACTAGGGCGTGAAGCGTTGCGTAGCTTGCCACCGTAGGCATCGCCTTTAGGTGAATCACTCAGCAGATATAGTGGTACAGCACCCGGATACGCAGTTACACAAATCCCCTGTTCTACCTCCTCTACAGACATCTGCCAATCATTGCTTTGAGTATCGCTGTGATAATCGCGGTAGTTGACCATTGCTTTGAGGGTTAACTTCAGCGGTTGGGTAGCACGACGGAGAGTATATTGGATATAGGTTGTGTTAGCGCCTTGTTGCATCCACACCCGTTTTTCTAATAAGGCATCGGCAACAGCAAAACGCCATACAGGAATTGTACCTTCCAGAGAAAAACGTTCAATATTTTGATAACCCTGGGGACTGACAATACCATCAGCCCAACGATTGGTATCTAGAGAATAAGAGCGAGTATCGTACAGGACAGTTTCATCTAGTTTTGCCACCATTAAGGTACGACCCAGAGGTGGTTTCAATGCTGCTACCAGTAGTCCGTGATAGCGGCGGGTCAATAAACCAGCTATAGTCCCAGAGGCATAACCACCAATACCGTTAGTAACTAACCACTCCCGCGATTCTGCAATGTCAAGATTGCCGCAGATTTCCCGCCCAAATTCTATACACATAAGTCACGTCACTGTGCTCCGAATTCACAATTCAAAATTAACAATCCCAATTAAAAGTTGCTCCTAGAGCATCCTAACTCCTAACTTTTGTTAAAGGATGTTTGAAAAGTGGTTGGCTGTAATTTTAGGCACTTGTTGATCCCCCCAACCCCCCTTTTTAAGGCCTACCGTGTACACACAAGTCCTAAAAACCTAGCTTGATAAGACTTTCCTCGTTCCCAGTCTCCGACTGGGAATGCATTCATTGAGTCTCTGACTCAATGCCAGATTGGAGGCAGAGCCTCCACGAGGAGCATTCCCATGTAGAACATGGGAACGAGATAAAAACGAGGTACACGAGAGAAGAATGGAAAATCAAGCTTTTTTCGACTTGTGTGTACACCGTAGCTTACCAAGGGGGGAAAGTCTCTAAAAGTCCCCCAATTTATCGGGGGATTTAGGGGGATCTAAAACGTTTTGCTACCGACTAGAGGACTTTTAAAACCCAATCCCCAGTCCCTTTTACACATCCTTTTAGATTGGAGATTGATCTTCAGTTGCTTGAGATTCATTCACTAGAGGATTGAGGATGACTTCATTTGCAACACTATCAGGTTTACGGGCACGAATTGCTGGACGCGATCGCCTGTAACCGGCTCTTTCAGCTTTTTGATGTTCATAATCAATCAATCTGCCATAATATTCGTGCTTGCTTAAATTCATCGACAAGAAAATATGCTGGCGGATATTACCAAAACCTTTGCGACTAAAAAACTTTAATGCTGAAGTATTAGTGGGGTCAGTATCTACCAACATAAACCGCGCCCCATCTTCAATCATCCGGGCGACGACTTTATCAACTAGCTTGTCTGCAACTCCCCGACGCTGATACTTCGGACTAACTCCTAGCCATAAAATATATCCGTAAGTCCAGGATGCTTTGGTGATGATGGTTCCTAAAATGAATCCTGCTAATTCTCCATCAGTTTCAGCCACAAGACAGTATTCGGGATCGGTGTTGTAAAGTCCAATCACCTCCCATTCGTCCCAAGTGCGGTATAAATAAGGATATAAATCGCTGGTAAATAAACCTTCTCCCAAGTGGTAAACGGGAGCAATGTCATCAATTCCTAATTCGCGTACATAAATTGCTTCAGTTTCGTCAACGCTTGACATAAATTTATATTAATTTTTAATTTCTTTATACCTCTATTGGATTTTACAAACATCCTCTAATGTATGGGGTTGAGTGAGACTTCTGGAATACTGTCAAAATTTGGTAATGAGTCTTTTACTGCTTCTTCAATGCCTTGTGTGCGTAGTTTACCGTCGTAGGCATCGCACCGTTTGGCAAACTGACAATAATCACAGGTTTTGCTACCCTCCACCACTTGCGGAAACTGCTGGTTATTTTGGTAATCTTCCAACAAATTAGTTAACTGGCTTAACAGTTGATTAAGTCTCTTTGCTGTTTGTGTGTGTTGAGCAGTATTGTAATTAAATTTAATATTTTGCGGCTTGCCCTCAGATTGGACAAACCAGTAAGTCATGGAAATCTTTTCTGGCAAATAGTCGCTAGTTTCAGCCAATACATACAGATAAAGCCGTGTTTGCCAGTTGGATTCTAACTGACGTTTGTTGGGTGGTTTAGGATAAGTTTTCCAGTCGAGAATTTGTGCTTGTTGGTTATCTGCAATCAATAAATCATAGATAACCGACAGCAAATAGTCCTGAACTTGCAGAGTTCGGTAGTGTTCACTTTCACGGAAAGTTTGATTATCAGATGCAGGCGTTAAGATTTCTGGGGCTGCATCGGCAAAACCTAGCATCCAGCTTTGCAGTTGAGCATCCGCTTGCAGAAAACTATCAATTGGCAAACCCATTTCTCGCTGTTGCATTAGCAAGTGAAAGCGACTACCCAAAGTTAGCCGTTCTTCTTGTTCTGGATTTGAGGGCGAATTGAGTTTTTCTAGGTAAGTGTGTTGAAATTTACGCGGACAAGCTTCTAGTAGGTTGAGTTGTCCTTGAGACAGTCGCAGTAGTTGAGTGGGAGTTGACAGCATTCTTCTATTTTAGAAGCGATCGCAAACGATGCCCATTTGCCAGGAAAAGCAATCAAGTAGCCCCAAGGAAAAACTTTATCTCAGCGTAGTGGAAGATGGATAGCAAAAATAAAAGGTAAAAGAATGAATTTTGCCTTTTTCCCCATCCTTTTACCTTTTTTATGTACCTGATGCTTATTTCATGTTAGCCCTTGCGTCCTTCACTGCGGCAATAAAAAATAATCCTGTGAGTGGAATACTCAATACCAGGATAATTGCCGTAGCTGTGACACCAAAATCTGGTTGTCCGTAACTGAGTTCAAAAATCGAACCGACAGCCGCGATCGCACTTACACAAGAACCACCCAGAAATAAACCGCTTTTTGGAGTTAAATACACTGCTAGCCCCCCTATACTATTGGTTTCACCGCTTGATACGAGAAGCCATTCTTAGATAGCTCCTGGGCTAAAGTCAAGGAGTTTTCTACACGATCTACAAATACCACGCCGTTAAGGTGATCCATCTCGTGCTGAATGCAGCGTCCCAAAAGGTCATTCGCCTTTAATGTCCGGGGACGGCCGTATTCGTCTTTATAGGCAATTTCCACGAGTTCGGGGCGCTTCACGTCTAGATATACGTTAGGGATACTCAAGCATCCTTCTTGGGCAACAGAGATGTCGCGGCTGACTTGTTTAATGGTGGGGTTAATCAACACCAAAGGCTGATTAGCTGCATTCTCTGGTTCCAAGTCGATGACAATTAGTTGTTTGTGAATTCCCACTTGGGGCGCAGCCAAACCAATGCCATCCTTGCTGTACATAGTTTGCAGCATTTCGCGCACTATTTGGCGAAGTTCATCATCAACTTTAGAAATCCGCTTTGCAGCTTGACGCAGCACGCGATCGCCTAAATAATGAAGCTCCAAAGGTGGATTTTTTAACTTTTTTTTCTCTACAGCAATTTCAGAGGGCATGAGTCTCAGATGGCTAGATGGTGAAAATTCCTACTATTTTAATTCTATCAAGCTGGGGAATGGGGAATTGGGAATTGGGAATGGGGAATGGGGAATTGGGAATGGGGAATTGGGAACTATGAATTACGAATTACGAATTACGAATTACTGACCGGGGTAATCTGTGCTTAAATCTCTCACGAAACTTGACTACTTACTCAAAGAAACTCTCCTCGGTTTAATGCGGGGAGGTTGGATGAATTGGGCCGCTGTAAGTACTGTGACGGTGTTACTCTTTTTATTCGGCTTGAGTTTGCAAACCTCTTGGCAAGTCGAAAAACTCCTCTATCAGTTTGGTAGCCAGCTAGAAGTATCAGTTTATCTCGAACCGGATACGCAAATGGAAAGCATTGAGCCACTGATCGCAAAAATGTCAGAGGTGGCGGCGATACAAACCATTACCAAAGAGGAAGCTTGGACTAAGTTAGTTAAGGAAATGAGAATTTCTGATATTGAGGGTACTACCCAACAGCTAGGTGAGAATCCTTTGGTTGATGAGATGAAGGTGAAAGCGCGTAATTCTGAAGTTGTGCCAAATTTAGCAACGCAGTTGGCTAAGTTACCAGGAGTTGAGACAGTGCAGTATGTCGATGAAGCAGTCAAACGCATAGCCCAATTGCACCAAGGTCTGAACTGGATTACCTTAACAATTACAATTATTCTGACTTTAACAGCGATCGCAGTGACTACCACCACAATTAGGCTGATTGTCACAGCGCGACGCCAAGAAATTGAAATTATGCAACTAGTGGGAGCAACTTCTGCTTGGATTTACCTCCCGTTTATTTTACAAGGAATTGCTTTTGGTTTAGTTGGTGGTGCGATCGCTTGGAGCTTCATTTCTATAATTCAGCAATTTCTCGGTAAGTTGCTAGTCAATCAACCTGAGTTTATCCAAGTCATCACCAACAGAGTGCAACTCACTCCAGCAGAAATTTTATTATTGCCCCTGATTCTTTTAAGTTTCGGTGCAGCTGTAGGATTAATGGGGAGCTTATTTGCTGTCCGACGTTTTGCTAAAGGATAGTCATTGGTCATTGGTCATTTGTCATTGGTCATTGGTCATTTGTCCTTTGAACTCGGAATTTTCAAAGTTTTAAAACAATAACTGAAGCTTTATCTTGAACAAATATGAAATTAAACCTATAGTCATTTTCAATCCGGTGAGGTACAGGTATTCAAATAGACCTAACCCCCTAACCCCCTTCCCGAAGCGGGAAGGGGGAAAAATTCAAAGCCTCTCTCCTTTTAGGAGAGAGGTTTGGAGAGAGGTCAAAATTGTACTTCACGCTTATCGAGAACCGCTATACATATCAACTTAACAGAACTAATCAAATAACAAATGACAAAGGACTAATGACAAAGGACTAATGACAAATGACAAAATCACAATGGGAATGTTTTTTGCAGAATCTCGGTGTTTGGGAAGGTTCATTTACTAATTTTTCTCCCCAAGGGACACTTGTGAATGATACTCCTAGCCGCCTTTCCCTAGAAGGGTTGAACAATAACCAAACCGTGCGCTTAACTCTGTGCCGTTCGGGACGAGATGATTTAGTTAAAGAATATAGTTCTCTAGGGCGGAGTCTGCTATTTTTTGAAAATGGTTCATTTTCTGAAGGTTTAATTCAATTAGGCCCATTTTCCGAATTTGGCGCAGAAGTTGCTTTAGTTCATGAAAATCGCCGCTTGCGTCTGGTGCAACTGTTTGATAATACTGGTCAGCTAAAGGAATTAATCTTAATTCGAGAACATCTAGCTGGAACGCCAGCAGCAGAACGTCCACCCTTACAGATAAATGACTTGTTGGGAGAATGGCAAGGTCAAGCAGTGACAATATATCCAGATTGGCGATCGCCTGATACTTACTCTACAACCTTAAAATTACAACTAGATGATACTGGGCGATTAATTCAAAGTACTTCTTTTGCAGAACGTATAATTACCTCAACTGCTACCATCAAAGGCCCCATTGTTCTTTTTGATCAAGACCCAGAAAAGCAGGTGCAAGTATTACTGTTACCAAATGGCGCTTCTGCAACTTCACCTCTCAAGGTGCAGTTACGTCAACCTTTCTTTCTGGAAGTGGGTTGGTTAATTCAGCCAAACCTACGCCAGCGGATGATTCGCAGCTACAACGAGAAAGGCGAATGGGTTAGTCTGACATTAGTTACTGAAGAAAGGGTGTAATGTTGAAGAAGAATGCAGAATTCAGAATTCAGAATTCAGAATTCAGAATCAAGACGCTCTCTACGAGACGCTAAAAGCGTAGCTTGCTTCCCCGGAGGGGTACGCGAACTCGCTAACGCTGCGCTATCCGCCAGTCGTACAGAATTCATTCTGAATTCTGACTCCTGACTCCTGAATTCTGTTCGATAAAACTTTATTTATGCGTATTCAAATAACTGTAGTTGCGATCGCAGTAATGTTAGTGGGTGGGGAAAATCCACAGGCCCTTGCAGACTTGCAATCTTCTACTGAAGATGGCGCTGGTAGTATTCTGTTACCAGAACCTACGTTAAAGATAGAGCAAGGGTATGCCAAATATGGTGATTATATAGGATCAACTCCAGTAGATGCCCAGTCTGTTGAGTTTTCCCAGAGAATTGTCAAAGACATCCAGATTCGTTTTATTAATAATAAAGATCAGTTGCTCGATGACAAAGGTCAGCCGATTAAAGGACGTACCCAAAAGGATTTCATCATTAGTCTGCTCAAACTCAAACCTGGTCAAGTATTCCGTGAAGATTTACTAGCAGCAGACTTGCAACGATTGAGGAGATTAGAGTCATTTAGTGAAGTCAATGTTTATCGAGAAGAAGATTCTTCCAGCGTTAATATCATTTATGAAATCAAAGAGCGTAATTTCCCTTCTCTAATTTTAGGAGGCGGTAATAACGACGATGTTGGGCTATACGGTCGGGTGGGTTATAAAGATGCAAATGTTAGCGGTCTTAACGATAAATTAGATGCAACTGTGCAAATCAGCGGTAAAGATGTCCAGTTTAATGGTCAGTTCACTAGTCTTTATCGTCCTGAAGAACCAAACCGCTTAGGCTACAGCATCAGAGGTTTTCGGAATCGAAATACATCGGGAACCTTCAACGACGATATCAGATTATCTAACGGTGACAAAGTTCGCGAGGGAAGATTTGGCGGTTCTGTGGGAGTTTTACAATCTTTTGATGAGTGGGATACAGCAATAAGCTTTAATTACACCAGAATTAGCCTACGCGATCAAGAATATAACGTTGTACAGGTCGATAGATTAGGGAGTCCTTTATCTGTGAGCGGTACTGGCATTGATGACCTATTTACATTATCCTTTGCTGTATCCAGAGATCAACGCGATCGCCGAGACAATCCCACTCAAGGATCAATTCTCACCCTCAGCACAGAACAAGCGATTCCCATTGGACTGGGTAATATTTCCAGCAATCGCCTACAGGGAGATTATATTCAGTATTTACCAGTCAATTGGATTGGTAATGGTAGACAAACCGACCATCCAGAAATGTTGGCGATTAATTTACAAATTGGCACGACTATTGGAAACTTTCCACCAGCTGATGCTTTTAATATTGGTGGGCCGGATTCTGTCAGGGGTTACGGTTATGGAAAAATTGCCAGTGGTCGGAGTTATGGTTTAGTTTCAGTAGAATATCGTTTCCCAATTTTTCAGTCAATCGGCGGAGTTCTCTTTACTGACTTCGCTTCCGATTTCGGGTCTAGCGAAACCGTGCTAGGAGAACCAGGAGTGTTGCGAGATAAACCTGGAAGTGGCTTTGGTTACGGCTTAGGATTGCGTGTCAAGTCATCCTTTGGGCTGATTCGAGGCGACTTTGGAATTAGCGACCAAGGAGAACTTAGATTTGAAGTGACTACAGGTCAGCGATTTTAATCCTCTTTCTGCTTAGGTTCCTAGATGTCAAATGCGCGAAAGGGTAGGTGTAGAAATTCTACAGCCTCAAGAAAGTGCTTCTATCTCAATACCAGCAAGCATTTCACCCCACTTGTTGCCCAATTGCCATCCGCGCAATCTCTGAAATGCTTACAAAACTTGGGTTTTAGCCTTCAATCTTTCTCGATACTCTTCCCAAAGGAATTCTCTAATGCTATTATTGCTCTAGATTCGCGCAACCGCACCTTGAAAACTAAATACAGCTTGGCTTTCGGGCTGCCGCTATTGCAATTCATCAAAATCCCTATTAGGGATTGAAACAGATGGTGAGATGTTGACAGAAAACAAAAAATTGCAATTCATCAAAATCCCTATTAGGGATTGAAACTTAGGTAGGATTAGTCATCAAGCGACGTGAACACGATTGCAATTCATCAAAATCCCTATTAGGGATTGAAACAAATTCTTCCATATCTCCCTTTTCATCTGGTAGAATTGCAATTCATCAAAATCCCTATTAGGGATTGAAACGTTGTTTTCTCCGCTTTTAGTATCCTTCCTGCGGTCGCGCAAATTGCAATTCATCAAAATCCCTATTAGGGATTGAAACAAACTATTACAGCAAAAGCAGCTTGCTAATATTATTGCAATTCATCAAAATCCCTATTAGGGATTGAAACATTGATATTTAAAGCGTTCTTCAAAATGTCAGATTGCAATTCATCAAAATCCCTATTAGGGATTGAAACTGCCTTGATGAAGCTGGAATCTTTCTAAATTCCAATTGCAATTCATCAAAATCCCTATTAGGGATTGAAACCTCGAACAGTGTCGGTAATGCCAAGTCCGACGGTTTGGATTGCAATTCATCAAAATCCCTATTAGGGATTGAAACAGACCGCTAACAGGATCAGGGTACTGGCGAATCTATTGCAATTCATCAAAATCCCTATTAGGGATTGAAACAGATGAAGATTGGAAAAAGAAAGATAAAAACAGGAATTGCAATTCATCAAAATCCCTATTAGAGGCTGTTTGAAAAGTATTTCGCTGTGACTTTAGACACTTTTAGACACTTTTAGATTCCCATTAAAAAGGCTACGGTGTATACAGAAGTCTAAAATAGTTTACTCACATGTTTTTTCGCGTCAGTTTTACCCCACCCTAACCCTCCCGGGTAATTTGACTTGTGTGTACACCGTAGCCTTTGCAAGGGGGGAGCCGGAATCAAAGTCTCCCTTAAAAAGGGAGACTTTGAGGGATCTAAAACTTTTGATACCAACAAGAGGACTTTTCAAACATCCTCTGAGAGCCTATTTACTTGTTAAATCCTATCTTAGGGATCAAAACTTATAATCAATGTAATTCAGGGGTTTGAGACACTCTGATAGCTTACTGGTTTAACGGAATTACAATTAAAAATTCTGTTCCTTCACCAGGAGCAGAAATACATTGTAATTTTCCCCGATGTTTTTGAGTGATAATTTGGTAACTAATAGATAAACCTAACCCAGTACCTTTACCAATTGGTTTAGTAGTAAAAAATGGCTCAAATAAATGTTTTTGTACGTTTTCTGGAATGCCTATACCATTGTCACCAATGCGAATAACTACTTGATTGTCGCTAGTGAGTTGAGTATGAATATAAATTTGGGGAGTAGAGAGTGCTGCTTTCTCTATTCCCCACTCACCATTTTCCACTGCCTCTTCTAAAGCATCGATCGCATTTGCTAAAAGATTCATAAATACTTGATTCAGTTGTCCAGCATAACATTCTACTAATGGCAAGTCACCGTACTCTTTGATCACCTCAATTGCTAGATAGTTAGATTTAGGTTTGAGGCGATGTTCCAGAATCATCAACGTATTATCTATGCCCTCATGGATATTCACAGCTTTCATTTCTGCTTCATCTAACCGCGAAAAGTTTCGCAGAGATAAGACGATTTCTGTGATTCGTTCGGCACCAACTGTCATAGAAGTGAGCAAGTTTGGTAAGTCTGCAATCAGAAAATCTAAGTCGATGGCTTCTGTTTCTTTTTTAATTTCCGTTCCGGGATTAGGATAGTTGTACTGATATAGTTGCAGTAGTCTTAGTAAATCTTGGATATATTGATTGGCATGGGCAATATTGCCATAAATAAAGTTGACTGGGTTGTTGATTTCGTGCGCTACACCTGCTACCAACTGCCCCAAACTGGACATTTTTTCACTCTGCACTAATTGAGATGCTAGCTGTTTTGCCTCTTGGCGCAATTGTGCTTCTGAATATCGCAATATCTGCTCTGCTTGCTTACGCTGGGTAATGTCGTGGAGAATGACAACATACTCTTGAAAATCTTGATGGGGTCTATCTGAAATGGAAACTTCCAAGGTTCTGTTTTTCCCATTGCTGAGTAGGGTTTGTTCGCTACGCTTTATCCACTGGTCTGGATAGTAGACTAATGCAGGTAGCCATTTGTTGAGGTAATTTCCCTGCAACTCAGATGGGCTGACACCAAAGAAAGATTCGGTAGCTGGGTTAGCTTGCTGGATAATGCCTTGATCATCTACGACTAAAATACCATCCTGGGCGACAGTAAACAGGTGTTCGGCAGCTTCTCTGGCTTCTGCGATCGCAACCACTTGCGGTAAACTTGTCCAACAAGCGATCGCAACTCCCACAAATGCCACACTCATTAGCAGCACTACAAATATATTTTCACCCCCCGCAGTTGCGACTTGATTAAGTTTGACACCAAATAACCAGCCAATTGCCACTGCACTACACAATAAAAAAATCAGGATGCTCACCTGAAGAATTACTGAATCTTTGATAATTATCACAGGACGCGTGCGATATCGCTGCATCCACCAACTGGGATGGAACGGAGGGAAGTTTACCCGGCGAATCACTGCATCTATTGCCATGACACCAATGGGAAATAATAACCCAATGAGCAAGTTGAGCCAACCCCAGGCTAGTCCACCCACCAACAGCACTACAACTTCTATTAGCAGAATACCCAAAGATATGCGAGGGAACAAAACTTCCGAGCGATCGCGCCGGAGCCAAAGCCCTAGATGCAGTAACATAAAGGAGACAAACCAACCGACGTTACCAACAGCAACGATTCGCGCGACATCTCCCCAAATCAGATAGATTAAGCACAATATCAGTGTTAATGTCAATGCTGGGGCAAACACACCCCGACGTGATACAACGGAAAATACTGGTGAGATGTGTTTCTCTAAAGCCAATTGATACAAAATTCGCGGGCAATTAGAAACCACCGTTGCCGAACCTAAAAGACTTGCAGCTACTAGCAAAAAAGAAACACTTACACCAGCAAATCTTCCCCAAAAAGGCTGGGAAGCCGCTACAAGATTTAGGAAAGCATTGTCTTGAAGGTTGGGATTTGTTGCTAACCGCATCACCACCCAAGACCCTCCTAAAAAGATGGGTGGCATCATCCAAGCGGCAACATCTAGAAAGCGTAGCGTCTGGGTAGGGTGGCGGCTATCGGCAACAAAAGAAGAAGCTGTTTCACAGCTGTAAGTTGCATAGGTGACGAAAAAGAACCACTTTGCCCAATCCACGAAGCTCAAAGGTGGCCAATTGCTAGGGAAAAACCCAGGACTAGCGGGAGAAAAGGCTAACCAACACAGACCTTGGACGCAGAAAATCATTAACAGTCCAAAGGCTGGAATTACAAAAAACAGATGTAAAATACTCAGGGCGCGAGTACCACTAAAGGCGACGATGAACGGCAACAGTGTAAAGCTAATCTCCAGAAGTATGTCTGGACAGGCAATACCCAGCGCTTCTAAATTCACCTTAATTAAGTCTTTAAGTACGATTGTATTAACTGCTAAGTAAGAAACCCAATTGAGAAGGTATCCAATTGCTGCATAGCTAGCAAGTCCTGGGTAGTGTTGCAGTAGCTTACTAGCATAGTTAGGTGTTCCTCCTGCCACATTTATAAAATGCATACCCAAGCGTTTTACTTGATAGTTGAGCAGCATTCCAAAAATCACCGCAGGTATCCAGACAAAAATAGCTTGGGAACCGAGAGCAAAATGAATTGCTGGAACCAATGCTGTCCAAGAAATATGAGCAGTCAAACCAAAGCCCCAACTTTCAATAGCACTTAGGCTTCTAGTTAAGCGAGGGTAAGAAGATTGGCCCAAAGTGGGATGAGCAGAATGGGGCATCATTGGTAGTTTTGGGTGAGATACTGTAATTAAGCTTATTCGCTAGAGTTCCCATCTATTCAATGTTTTGAACACAAAGCTCTATCGGGAACAGGATATCTCGATAGTTCTTATGCCAAAGGGTTAAAAGTCCACTCAGTCTTCACGGGAATTAGATGTTCTAGTTTCCTCTTTCTAATGTTATTTTGGGGTTCGCATTTGCTGATTCGGAGTTCGCATTTGTTGATTCGGAGTTCGCATTTGTTGATTTGGCGATCGCATTTGTTGATTTAGCGATCGCATTTGTTGATTTAGCGATCGCATTTGTTGATTCGGAGTTCGCATTTGTTGATTTGGCGATCGCATTTGCTGATTTGGCGATCGCATTTGTTGATTCGGAGTTCGCATTTGTTGATTCGGAGTTCGCATTTGTTGATTCGGAGTTCGCATTTGCTGATTCGGAGTTCGCATTTGCTGATTCGGAGTTCGCATTTGTTGATTTGGCGATCGCATTTGTTGATTGCACTTATTCTCAAACAACAAATAGATATAAAAAATGAGTAAAAATACAGATAAACTCGTAATTACTTTGTTGAACTTTCAATAAAATAATTCCACAAAACTACCCATCTCAGGCAAAAGGATACTCCACTATGTTGAAAAAGGAATTCTTAAAAAAAAAGGATATCTCATGTCTTTAAGAACTCGTGGTTCTGCTGCTGTTGACAAAGCCCAACTCCGTCTCGCCTTGCTTAAATCCGTTGATGAAAATCTGGATTTAGGACATGGATTAACCATTGAAGCCTACAACTACCTCATCAACACTACCCGTGCAACGTTAGAAGCTCATAATACGCTTGTATCCAATCTTGAAGAATCGCGTAAAACAATAACCCAGATGGATAAAGCCCTCTCCGAAATGTCTGAACGAATGCTAAGTGGAGTTGCAACTGTCTACGGCAGAAACAGTATACAGTATTCCAAAGCTGGCGGCTCTAATGGAAAAAGAAATAAAAAAACTAATTCAAAAGTTGCTCCAGTTATAGCGGTTCTTCCCACCCAACCTACTCAAGCTGCAATTGCGAATGCGTCAACTAACGGTAACGGCACAACTCTTTTGCTGCAATAATCCACTTATTCCATTTGATTGGCTCTCCAAAAGCCGTTACCAGCACAATTCACTACTTGCAAGTAAATTGGCTATGCAAGTGTTGGAGACTGGAGTCTAGCTAACCCTGCACTTTTACCACTGGCGACATTAGCCAGAACCGACTCACCGGGATCTGGAAAACCCCTCTCCAAACCTCTCCCCTACAAGGAGAGAGGCTTTAACTTTTCCCCCTTCCCTAGTAGGGAAGGGGGTTAGGGGGTTAGGTTTCACGTTAGCTTTTCCACATAACGTGAAAAGTCAGACCCGCCGACTTGTTAACTCAAGTCGCTACTGCTGTCGATATGATTGAAGAAATAGACGAGCGACAAAATATATCAGCTTGTGTACAGGTTTTAGCTGGTTTGCGGTTTGATAAAAGTTTGATTACACAGCTTTTCAGAGAGGAAATTATGCAAGAATCTGTGATTTACCAAGACATTCTGCAAAAGGGATTGCAACAAGGAGAAGAACGAGGAAAGAAACAGGAGGCACTACAACTGATTATGCGTCTTTTAACACGTCGGTTTGCTGCGATTGAACCAGAGATAGAACAGCAGATTCGCACATTGCCTATTACTCAACTAGAAGACTTAGCTGAGGCGCTGTTAGATTTCTCCAGTCAAAGCGATTTAGTGCATTACTTAGGAAATATTTCTTTACCTCAACCTAATCAGGAAGATTAAGCGACACCTACGCAAGAAGAAAGGGGCAGGAAGTAGGGGGAATTTTAGCATCTTTCTCCCCTTCTCCTTGCTCCCCTACCTCTCTAGTCTGAATTATCAAAAAGCGTTACAGCTTTGTCCCACACTCAGCGCAGAAGTTGTGAGTAGGCGCATTTTTAGCATTGCAATGACTACAATACACTGGCTCTGCTGCGGCTTTCGGCGCTTGCTTTTGCAAGCCAACCATTTGAGCGTTGCTCTTGCCAGGGGCTACCATTGGATAGCAGTTTTCGTCTCTGGTGACGTGGGCATTCACAATCACTGGGCCTTTGTGTGCTAGCATTTCGGCGATCGCATCTTTTAATTGACTGCGATCGCTAATTACCATGCCTTTAATCCCATAAGCTTTTGCCAATAACTCTACGTCTGGCATCCCTACTTCCATGTTGGAGCATGAGTAACGCTCACCATAGAAGGCTTGCTGCCACTGGCGCACCATCCCTTGCCAGCCGTTATTGATAATTATTGTCTTGACGTTTATCCCATACTGTGCAAGTGTTCCTAGTTCCTGTAAACACATTTGGAAACTAGCATCACCGCTAATACAGATGACTTCTTCATCAGGAAACGCTACTTTCGCACCCATTGCCGCAGGTAAGCCAAAACCCATCGTTCCCAAACCAGCGCTAGAAATCCAGCGCCTTGGGCCGTTCTTTAGGAATTGTGCTGCCCACATTTGATGCTGTCCGACATCTGTAGTGTAGTAAGCCTGGGGTGCTTGGCGACTAACTTCTACAATCACTTCTTGGGGTGAAATGCTGTCGGGATGCTGTGGCACGATTAGAGGATACTCTTCACGCCAGCGGTTAACTAGATTCAACCACTCTTGGTTTTGATTCGGTGTCGCCTTGACGCCTGTTTCTTTACATCGACGCAACAAGTCTACTAACACGTTCCGCACATCGCCCACTATGGGCACTTCGGGAATGCGGTTTTTGCCAACTTCTGCGGGATCGATGTCGATGTGAATGACTTTGGCGCGGGAGGCGAATTCGTCTAACTTGCCTGTAACGCGATCGTCAAATCTGGCGCCGACGCAAATCAGCAAGTCGCAATCACTAACGGCGAAGTTAGCGTAAGCAGTACCGTGCATCCCCAACATTCCCAAAGCTAGGGGATGATGTTCGTCAAATGCACCGATCCCCATTAAGGTTGTGGTGACAGGGATATCGAATAATTCAGCTAGTTGTTTAATTTCTTCATGGGCGCCGGCTGCGATCGCACCACCACCGACATACAATAGCGGACGGCGACTTTCAGTAATCAACTGAATCGCGGCATGAATTTGCCGAGGATTTCCCTTCACCGTGGGACGATAACCGCGTAACTTTACTGAACCTGGTTTTACAGGTACATAGTCAAATTCTTCTAAAGCGACATCTTTGGGGACATCAATCAAAACAGGCCCCGGACGCCCAGTACTAGCAATGTGGAAAGCTTCGGCGACAATTCGCGCCATATCTTTGGGGTCACGCACTACATAAGAGTGCTTGACAATTGGTAGAGTAATCCCGTAAATATCGGTTTCTTGAAACGCATCTGTACCAATGGACGGACGTGCTACCTGTCCCGTGACTACAATCATTGGGATTGAGTCCATATAGGCGGTGGCGATGCCTGTTACCAAGTTAGTTGCTCCTGGCCCAGAAGTACCAAAGCATACTCCTACTTTCCCTGTGGCACGGGCATAACCGTCAGCGGCGTGGGCTGCGCCTTGTTCGTGTCTTACGAGAATGTGCTTCATAGCACCAGTTGCTTCCACCTTATACAGGTCGTCGTAAATTGGTAGAATTGCTCCACCAGGATAACCAAAAATATAATCAACGCCGTGGCGATGAAGGCTGTCAAGTAGAGCAAAACCGCCAGATGCACGTTTTGGCAAGGCTGGCGGGCTAGAAGCACGAGACTGTTTGTGATTCTCGGTTTGTGGGAGACTAATTTGGGAAAGCGATCGCACGGTCAAACCTCAGACTATAGCTAAAGTTAATGCTGAATTCTGTAGTTAAGATTTCATTTTAATTGAAAACTTCAATCAAAATCTTATTAATTTTTATATTAAACATAAAGCTAGATTATTAGCCTACATTAATTAAATTACGTCTTGCAAGACTTTGCGGGTATTTTGCCAAGCCCAAACACCGACAACCACGACAATAATACTCATTGCGACAAGCACAGTTCGCAAGCCCAGAACATCAGTTAATGGCCCAGTAATAGCCAGAGGTAAGGCCAGAGCGATGTTGACGGCATGATTTTGAAAGCCAAATACTTTACCGTGCATGGTAGATGGTGTTTGTTGTTGAATTAAAGTTTGCATGGGCACACCAATGAAGGCAGCACCTACACCCAAAAATGCACACAATCCCAGCGCCACCAACAAGTTGTGCGTAAAAGTGAACACTCCTAAAACTAGTGCCATCATCAAAAATCCAATTAAAGGTAGGGGTTTGTGATGCAATTTATCACCCCAGTGACCTAAAATCGCCGCACCAAATACCATACCCACCCCGGCTGCTGCTAAGAAAAAGCCAAACTGTTTTTCTTTAAGACCAAACTCCTCGGCTAATTGAATTGTCAGCACTGTTAACGCTGCAAACACACAATATAAAGTTGTCAGTTGCAGCATGGCATTCAAGATCAAACGGTTTTTCTTAAGATAGCGCAAGCTCTCAGTGAATTCAGTCCAAGGGTGATTTGATCCTTGGTGTTCTTGGTGGGGTTTGTGTTCTTTAAACTTAATTGGCTGCATGATCGCAGCGGATAATAGATATAATCCACCAACCACAACCTCTTGACCGTATTCTGCTCCCATCAGGCTTTTCGACAAACTCAAAATCGGTTCACCGATAGCAAAGCCAACAATTAAAGCTCCCATCATCGTGCTACTAAACAGCGCATTGGCTGCCAACAAATTCTCTCGCTTCACCAACAAGGGAATAGCAGCTTGCTCGGCTGGTGCAAAAAACTGCGTCACTGAGGAAATGGCAAAAGTTAAAATTAACAGAATTAGGAACTCCCTTGGCAAAAAGGGAAGACACAAAGTTAATATTCCCCGCACGACATCTGAGCCAACCATAATCAGCTTTTTTGGCAAGCGGTCAACAAAAATACCACCAGCAGAACCGAACAAAATTGCTGGTATTGTAAAGGACAGCATCAAAGTTGAGTACATTGAGTTTTGTGCCAACCCTGGAAGCGGTGAGTAGTTCTCCAATAGAGCAATCATCAAAACGAAGAAGACTTTATCTGCTAACTGGGACACCAATTGCCCAATCCACAGGAGCATAAAACCACGGTTTTTTAGCAGTGCGCCAAACCCGTTATTAACAGCAGCCGGTTCAGTTGGAAACATTAGATATCTTTTGGTAGATGGGGCATAGGGAATGGAGAATGGGGCATAGGGAATGGAGAATGGGGATAGTTTTTCTTGACTGTCACCTGTAATCTTTTCCCTTCATCACTCCTGACTCCTAACTCCTGTTTACTTACTCCATTGTCCGGATTAATTTGCTTCATACTGCTTTAACAGCATAAGCAAAAACTCTGCTGCTGTCAGACGACCTTTGGGTGGAGAAATTCCAATGGATGAATCTACCCACCAGCCTTGTACATTTTGGGGAGATTTCCAAATGGACAAATGATCAACTGCTGGCTCTGCATAAAAGTTATTTTGCCCACAACCTAGCAAAGAAGAACTCCAATGGGTGAAATAATCATGACTCATTCGATGAATAGGGAAATTACCCTGTAGTGGTACTCCCCAGCCATCTATAGCAATAAATGCTTTGACACGACCACCCAAGAGTTGCCATAAATGCGCTGCGCCTATTGCTCCGACTACCCCAGCACTAAAGCTAATGAATATAACAGGCGATTTTAGCTGATCTCCCAAGCTATACCTGCGGTGAGCTACGCTAACGTGCAAAAACTGCAAAATGTGCAAGGCTGATAAAACTAAAACATCTTTACCCGGATAAACCAGTATATTTGCGTAATTGTGTGCGTTAGGGTAGCTCACCGCAGGTATCGCGTTATGAGAAATTAAATCTAACAATCCGACTCTAAAGCTTTCAGTTAATTCTGGCTCATGAATCCCAGGGCAAATAATTATACTCATTTGTCTATTCTGAAAATTGGGCATTGTGTTAAGATAAATCTTTGTGCCTAAACGTTGGTGGATATATATCGTGTTAGCAGGTTTTAGTATTAGCATCTCCAGAAATTAAATATGCGATATCCAGAACCCTTGTAGAGACGTAGCACTGCTACGTCTCTACATTCATTTTCGGAGATGTCTAAACAAACTTATGGGCTGGATAGATTTTTTTCTAGCCTAGTCGGCAAACCTATGTCAGGGCTATCTTTTTTTACATTATCATTAGTAAGTGTGGAGCAAAGGCACTCGTTCCCAATACAGATAGAACAGGTCATAAAGAGCGATATAGAAAAAAGTAGCCCGTCACCAACCAAAGAAATAAAGCAGAAAGAGAAACGTGTGCGTGGACGACCAAAGGGGAGTAAAAACAAGAATAAAACCGAGGTAATTCTCACATCTGAATTACTGCGAATTCAACTGATATTTGTTAGACCGAGATTCGACGTTTACCGAGATATTTCCACTTCAATCCACGCCATATTCAAACGCTATACTGACTTGGTGGAAGGAGTTGCACTAGATGAAGTATATTTGGACGTTAGTGAGAATAGGCAAAACATTACCTACGCTTCTACTATTGCAAGACACATCAAAACTGCAATTTTTCAGGAAACTCAGTTGACAGCAACCGCAGGCGTGTCGATTAACAAGTTTCTTGCAAAAATGGGATCAGGCCAGAACAAGCCGAATGGACTAACGGTGATTTTACCGGAGGATGCGATCGCTCAATAAACAGGTTGGAAACATTATCAACGTTATTTGCCATAAGTGTTTAGAGCTACCAAACAGTTGAAAGTGTTTTAGCTTAATGATTACTGTGTAACAGGTGTACCGTTTAAAGTCATCACAGGATTGCGATCGCAAAGGCTAATATCAGCTTTCCAACGGGAGGGGAATTTTGAATCAATGAAAGTGACTTTAAATCTGCCCCAATGATAGGTAGGTTTACCATCTGCCCCTTCTCTATAGGTATCGCAACGTACCGATGAAGACTTTTGTACCCAGTAGCCATTGTATGAACCTCGGTTATTAAACACTCCTGCTAAACCATCAATGAAGATTACTCCATCTCTACCATAACGCCACACGGCAGTTTTATTACGATCTTCTTGATAAACCACTTTATATTCTTCCGTTTTCCAAACCTCATCTGCTAGAACTTTTTGAGGCGCAGCAGTGCAAATCAATAAGGCGTATGTCAGGAGAACATAGTTCTTTTTCATAAAATTGACTTTGATCAATTCAAAATTTGGCATGAATTACGAAGTCAATTTTCTCACATTTTTATGCGCTTATTGGTAAAATAAAAGGTTTTGGGACTGCCCTCTGCCTTTCTTGATAATTTGTTAGATTCGTCAAGTTTAGCGTTCAGAGTAAACCTGAACGACACAGCGCGATTTCCCTATCCTCCATCACTTCAAGGGGGATAAGTGTCTAGTACAGCACGGCGGAAATAAACCAATCATTCCAAATCAACGAAACCCTTATGCTGTATTCATTTTTAATTTTTAATTTTTAATTCCGCCTTGCGGTACTAGTGACCTACCCTCAAATGCGGCCGCATATTCTGAGAGTGGAGGGATCTTAAAAGTACATCCCATAATTTCCACTTGTTCCTAAAATAATTGCTATGCAGTATTTAGAGGGTATGATTTTACAAAATTTTGAACTGCATATACGCATCGTATTTTTGTACTTTTTCCAATCTCAATACTTTCCAGCACACCATGCAATTTGCAGATTTCTGGTACATTGTCGCACTCAGCGAACAGTTACAACCTAACAAGGTATTATCACGCACCGTTTTAGGAGAATGGTTAGCGATATTTCGTAGTGAAGATGGACAACCCGTAGCTTTGCGCGATCGCTGTTTACACCGCAATAGCCGTTTATCATCAGGTAAAATCTGTAACGGTACTTTACAATGTCCCTATCATGGTTGGGTATATGACGGGGTTGGAAACGTGATTGCTATTCCAGCCGAAGGAGATGATTTTAAGTCTTCCCCACAACGTCGAGCCAAGTGTTACGCTACCAAAGAACAGGATGGCTATGTTTATGTGCGGTTAGCCGATACCCCAAGCGTTGATTTTGAACCCTTTTCTATGCCTCACTACGGACAAATAGGATGGGAGACGGTGCGGGTAATTAACCGTTTTGCTAACAATGTTACTAATTGTGCAGAGAACTTTATTGATATTCCCCATACGGCTTTTGTTCATCCTGGTGTTTTCCGTACTTCCCGCCAACAAAAGTTAGAGATGACTGTAGAACGCTGCAATGGTTCGGTTTTGGTGGAGTATCGCAACGAAAACAATAATTTGGGATGGTACAGCCGTTTTCTCAATTTGCAGGGTGCAGAGATTAAACATAGCGATCGCTTTTATATGCCAAATATTACTTCTGTAGAGTATAAGATGGCACATAATCGGCATTTGTTCATTACCAGTCAATCTATTCCAGAAACCGATAATTCAACTCTGGTTTACACCGATGTCACCTATAACTATGGTATTTGGAATAAATTAGCACGTCCTTTTGTGCGGTGGACTGCCCAACACATTATCCGCCAAGACGTGGAAATTTTGGGTATTCAGGGGGAAGCGATCGCTAAATACGGCACACAATTTTATAATACGCCTGCGGACACAATTCATATATTTGTCGAGTCAATTATGGCAGCTATATCTCGTGGAGAAGATCCGCGTTTATTGCCAAATCAATCAGTAAAAGTTACATTTTGGGTTTGAAAATAATTTGTAATTACCCCCCTTAATCCCCCCTTGTAAAGGCTACAGTGTACATACATCTCTAAAAATCCTACCTACCCAATATTTCTGTTCAAGTGAAAGTCGCACACTGAGCAAATATTATGCCCAGAACTAAAGTTCCGGGCTGATAGCTAAAGTCCACTCAAGTGGACTGAACTAAATTTCTTGTTTAGTCCTCTTTTAGAGGACTTTCGCTATGAGACTCGGAATTTATTCCGAGGCGGGATAGATACACTGCACCAACACTTGTGTGTACACCGTAGCTTTATAAGGGGAGGGTTAGGGTGGGGTAAAACCCATGTTTAAAATCAGTGTGAGTAATCAGAAGTGGAAATACAAAACTTTTCACAACTACTAATTTTTAGCTCTTTTATCGGATTAGTTGGTTGGACTATTAACAATCAGATTGGACGAACTCAACTTAAAGTTAAAAGTCGTGAAGATTGGGTAATAGATGCTACAGGATTAACGATTCAAGGAATTTTGATTCCCTTACTACAAGCTACTTTAGTTTATTGGCTTTATCAATATTTACTACCCACTCAACAAGGAGATGTTAAAATATCATTAATTCCAGCTTTTATTGTCAGTTTTGTTGTGGTTGATTATTTATATTATTGGAATCATCGTTTATTACATACTAAATTCTTGTGGAAAGTTCATCAAGTCCATCATACTGTTACTCAGATGGATGTATTAGGAACTTCTCGCAACACACTTTGGACAAGTTTGTTAATTGTTTATTTATGGATACACACTTTATTGTTATATCTGTTAACCGATCCAACAGGTTATTTACTTGGAGTCAGTCTAACTTCTGCCTTAGATTTATGGCGACATAGCAGCTTGATAATTCCTGCAAATACTAGGCTATATCAATTTTTATCTTCTTGGTTAATCTTACCACAGGATCATGCTTGGCATCATTGCCGCGAAAATTATAACTATGGTGCTAATTTGAAACTTTGGGATAAGTTACATGGAACATACTATGAAAGCAAAAAATTACCATCTATAATCGGAATTCCTAGCTCATTGAACTTGTTCCAAAAACTTTTATTTCCTTTTTAATGACAGTTATAAGTAAAATTCTTTCGTTTTTTCCCACCTTTATATTATTGCTAACTGGAGCAGCAATAGTCTATCTCGCCTATTCACCCAACATCTTCAGCATTCTGGCGGTGTTCCTTTCTATTTATGGGCTACCAGTGTTAGTTTATCGCTTGCATGAATGGGTTTATCCTGTGCGGGAGGGGATTAGTTATCTACTAGGTGAAGAATATAGTCCCTGGTGGGGTAGTCATCAAATCCAGGTAATTTATATTGCAATTCCGGTGTTGGAAGCAGTGCTGCGATTGATTCCGGGGGTGTTTTCCTGTTGGTTGCGATTGTGGGGTGCTAAAGTGGGGCGAGATGTATACTGGACAACAAGATTGGAGATTGCCGATCGCAGTTTATTAGAAATTGGCGATCGCGTCGTTATCGGGCATGGTGTCGGTATCTATTGCCACATCATTAAACCCCGCAAGCAAAATTTAATGTTGTATGTCAAAAAAGTCAAGATTGGCAGCAATGTTTTTGTCGGTGCTGGATCTAATCTTGCTGCTGGTGTAGTAATTGGTGATGGTTCTTATGTACCAGCAGCTACCAAGCTTTATCCTAATCAAAAGGTGCAATAATGCGTCCGATTATTCAGCTTTTTGGGCAAATCCTTGCGCCAACTGCGAAGCGATTTCATCAAGCTTTGGATAACCCAGAGTTAATGCAGACATCTTTACAGAAGGAAATTTGCGATCGCTTAATCAAGAGTGAGTATGGTAAAACTTTGGGAATTCATTCTGTAGATGATTGGCAGCGTGTGCCAATTGTAGATTATGATGCACTCGAACCTTACTTAAATCACAAACAGCAGCAAATTTATCTCACACCAGAACCCATTTTATTCTATGAAAAAACCTCTGGTAGTAGTGGGGCGGTGAAATTGATTCCTTATACTCAATCTTTGCGGCGATCGTTTAATCAAATGTTTTGTGTATGGGCGCACGATTTGATTGTACATGGCCCGAAATTTTCTACAGGCAAGATTTATGCTTGTATCTCGCCGCAATTAAATGTAGCTGATAGCCAAACTTTACAGGATGATTTAGATTACTTAGATGGGTGGTTGCGTTGGTTTTTACGTCCTTGGTTGGTGATGCCAAATAAACTTAATCGGCTGCATGATGCGAATTTGTTTAAACATCAACTTGCTTTGGCATTATTAGAGGCTGAAAAACTAGAAATTATTTCTATTTGGAGTCCTAGCTTTCTACAAGTACATTTAAAATATATTCAAGAAAATCAGGATTTATTGCGAGAAGAATTACATAATCAAATTTCACATCATCGCTTGCAACTCCTGAGCGAAAGTAATATTCCCTGGATGGAACTCTGGCCAAATTTGAAGCTGATTTCTTGCTGGGATAGTGCCAATGCAGCAGATCAAGCGCAAGGATTAAGATTAAAATTTCCAGGCGTATTAATTCAAGGTAAAGGATTACTAGCAACGGAAGCCCCAATAACGATTCCCTTGATTGTCGCTGGGGGATGTGTGCCGATTCTTGATGAAGTTTTCTTCGAGTTCGAGGATGAGACTGATTCCTTGCATGGCTTACATGAACTCAGTATTGACAAGGAATACACGATTATTTTATCGCAGAAAGGGGGATTGTATCGTTATCGAATTGGCGATCGCATCCGCGTAACTCATTATTACCGCCAAACTCCTTGTTTAAAATTTCTCGGACGACATCAAGCTATTAGCGATTTGGTGGGCGAAAAATTGCAAGAAACCTTTGTAAATAATGCTCTGACTCTCTTGAACTTGCAAGAAACTAATTTTAAAAGTTTGATGCCCATTGCCGATCCTCCACACTATATTTTATTATTAGATTCGGCAAAAGAAACCCCGGAAATTATTGCTAAACAACTAGATCAGGCTCTATCAGAATCATATCATTACAAGAGAGCGCGATCGCTCGATCAACTTGCGCCACCACAGGTTTTAATCTCTAGTCAAATTCCGGAAGTATTAGTTTCTCATCGTATCCGCACTGGAAGTATTTGGGGAGGTATTAAGCATCCAATTCTGGCAACATCACCCATTAGCACTGAACTTTTACAAGAATTGAACTCCGGATTAGAGATTGCCGACTAGCTATTTTTGAAGCGCTTGCTGAAAAGTCTTGATGGCATCAACATGATTTACCATGTTAATGCAACTTAACAACAAATCCAGATCGATTCCTTTGACCTCCTCACTACTAGAAACCCTTTCATAGTGAAGTGCATTGCCCTCTTTCCGTAGGTGATAAACTTCTAACACACCATCTTCCCAGAACCACACTTCAGGAATCAAGAGCCGCTTGTATGCTTCCAGTTTGTTTATCCCGCCACTGGTAAACACCACCTCAATCGCCAAATCGGGACGCACTCGACCAGGGGAAAGTTTATAGGATTCATCCGCTTCTCGCTTCACAGCACCCGCTTCACTTTCCAAGGTCATTGAACCAGTTGGAGTAAAGTCAAACCCTGCCACAAGCAAGTACAGTTCCAGCAATGCGGCAATTCTCTTCTTAACGGTTTCATGTGGTTCTCCAGGCATTCTTCGGATCTCCAAAACTCCATCCAGAAAAGACAGGCGATATCCCGGACGGTCTAACAACTGCTCAACTGCTTTAAATTCTCTCCAGGTCAGTCCCTCAAACAACAGAGGTGATTCCTGACGGGGTGTAGCGATCGTTGCTGGGGTCATTTTGGTCTCCAGTCTGTTTCCAGATGAGAAATAATTCCGGCGTAGGAAGACAGTTTACGTATTTTAACTTCTTTTTGGGAGCAGGGCGTTTCCCTACTGCCAATCCCCATAATAATGGTAATTTATCAATGAAGGCACGAGGCAGAGAGCAGTTTTTGCTGTAAGAAAACTGCCCTCTGTTGTAAGTATTGCGATCGCTTGTATCAACTTTTATTGAGGCACTTTGGCGGGTTTCAAATTTCTGGCTTTGTAGAACATTTCTAAACTATTGCGATCGCCTACAAAACGCCAGTGCCAAGGCTCATAACTCACACCTTGAGCATTATCTTTCGGAAAAGATATTTCAAAGCTGAAACGCGCTGCATTTGCTTGCAGCCACCGATACGCCTTAGTATTTTCAAAGTTGGTTTGGAGATTAGTTGCTGGTACTGATCCATCTCCAACATCTACTGCATAACCTGTGTGATGTTCGCTATGACCAGGAGGAGCGCTGAGGGCAGCTCGTTCTATTGGCCTTTGATTTCGCTGGGCACCGACACCAAAAAACAACGGCTCCTGGTCTTTGACCGAGCGAAAACCAGAAATTGGTACTAAAATCACACCTGCACTCCGCGCTGCTGCTACCATCTCCTCAAACTTTTGGGCAGCAGATTTTTGCATTCTAATGCCCCTATTTGCGGAGATGGTTACTAGTTCTGATTCAGGGGCTTCTGGGTATGCCAGATGCCCTAACAGAGTATTAACATTATCCGATTCTGTAGTTGGTGTAGGTGTAGAACTAGTGGGCGAGGGTTGAGAATCGGTAATTTTTTTGGGTGAAGTAACGAAAAACAAAAAACCGCTAATTAAAGCCAGCAAGACAAATCCCGCAACTCCCCCAATCAGGATAATTCGGGGTTGCAACCAAATTTTAGGTGTTGCAACAGGGGTATCGCGTACAGCCACTGGAATATCATCACCAAGGTCATTCGATGAGTTTTGCGGTCTTCCAGAAAACCCTGCCTTATTCAAGGGTAAACTCCTGTTTTGTGGGATAGCCATAACAGATTTTGCACTGGACAAAAGTAGAAGTAACAGGTAGCATTTTACATCTGTGGTTTTTAGGCGCAATCTTGACAAACCTTTTAGAACTATACGTCAAGCTAGGAGGATTAGTCCTGGTAGGTTTCATTCTGGGACGCAAACTACCTGTGACAGTTCCTACACGTTTGGGACAGTTCCTCTTTTGGGTGGGAGTACCCATAAGCATAGTATCGTTTTTGCGTCAATCCAGTTTATCAGGGCAAATTTGGATTGCACCTGCGATCGCTTACCTAGCCATTTTACTAGGAGCATTTTTAGCTTGGTTAGGGATTAAAGCACAAGCCTATTTTAGAAAGACTGTCCCCCAACAATCGACTCAGGCTAGCTTGATCCTAGCGGCAACGCTGGGTAATACAGGTTATCTTGGCTTTCCCATCACCTTAGCAATACTAGGCAAAGAATACTTTGCTTGGGCATTATTTTACGATTTGTTAGGTTCATTCCCCGGAACTTATGGCTTGGGTGTTTTGCTAGCAGCCCGTTTTGGCGGCGATGTCCAAAATCATTGGCAGACTGCTAGGGCAATCTTAATTAATCCTGCCCTATGGAGTTTCGGATTTGGCTTGCTGGTTCAAAAAGCGACAATTCCCACGGTAGTAGAATTCTGCTTGGAGAAATTGGCTTGGATTAGTGTAGCTTTATCTCTGGTGTTAATTGGAATGCGACTAGGATTGCTCAAATCTTGGCGTAGCCTACCACAAGCCGGGATGAGCTTGGGAATCAAAATGCTGCTAGTTCCCTTGATATTGGGCAGTATATTACCACTGTTTGGATTAACTGGTTCCACAGCAAAGGTAATTCTCTTACAAATGGCCATGCCTCCAGCTTTCGGCACACTGGTAATTGCTGAGACATTCAATCTCGATCGCGATCTGGCAGTTACGGCGTTAGCCGCTGGGGTTATAGTATTGCTGGTTACTCTCCCAATTTGGCTGTGGCTATTTTGATTTTAGATTTATCGAAACAGAATTCAGGAGTCAGGAGCCAGAATGGGCTAAACCTTAGCTATCCGCTAACAGAATGAATTTTGAACTTCATAGTGGATAGCGTCGCGTCTGAATCCAGGGGTTTTAAACCCCCACTAAATCAAAGATTTAGTGGTCAACAAGGGTCAACAAGGGTCAACAAGACAGTGGCGGGTCTGAATCCCCCACTGATAGCGTTCGCGAAGCGTCTCGTAGAGAAGCGTTAGCGAGTCAGACGCTCAAGGATTCGCTACCGCTACGCTACCCTGCGTCTTCATTCTGACTCCTGAATTCTGACTTCTGAATTCTTCTTCAAGATAGCTATGCATCCTGTACTGGATGCTGCCCATAATATGGCAAAGCCTCTGACCAATTAGGAAATTTGCCCTCTTGCCAATCGAGATTAGCTAGTTCTAAAATACTTGTCACTGTCGCTGCTAACCCAGATTGAGCTTTAATCAAATGATAATTAGTGTTCCAATTGGCTAAAGTTTCCTGCCATGCTTCTGGTGTCAATACTCTATCTGACAAACACACTCTTAGTTTAGAAGTATCTGGCTCAAACTGATAAATAGCAGCAAAAATTTGACCTCTTTGTGCTGGCATTTCCACAGCAATAGTTTTTAGATTTTGACTTTTGCCTGCTTCTGCCCAAGCTACCGCAGCCAAAGTTGAAATCGCAAATACAGGAATATTTAACTGTTGCCCTAAAGTCCGAGCAGTAACAACGCCAATTCGAGTTCCTGTAAAGCCGCCAGGGCCTTTTGCCACAGCGATAAATGACAAATCTTCCCAAGTTTGCGGTTTGATAAATTCAATTAAATATTGATGTATTAGGCTAGATAAATCACGCCCCAAATTCCAAACTTGAGAGCGAGTATCGCCTGCAAAATTACTAATTGCTAGCCCTAATTCGGGAGTGGTAGTGTGCAGTGATAAAGCGTATTTTGTGGTTGTGAGGTGTTTTAGTTGTGTGGTCAAAGTTAATTAAAATATTTATTTTTTAGAGTTGACTTGATTTCTCTATTCAACCACATCATAGTTCTGAGTTTTCACTTTGTTTTCATCCCCTTGCTCGAACTGGAACAAGCCTCTAGTACAGCACGGCGGAAATAAACCACCCATTCCAAATCAACAAAACCCTTACACTGTCTTCATTTTTAATTTTTAATTTTTAATTCCGCCTTGCGGTACTAGGCTGGGAAACCATCCTGGAAGGGCTGCCGCCTCCAGTAGCTTGAATTGAGGCAGCAGCCCCTAGAAATACATTCCCAGCCTGGAGGCTAGGAACGAGACGACAGACACAAGCCTTTAGGTTTTTCTTACTGCCATTCAGCTTAGAGGTTGTTTGAAAAGTCTAAATTATTACTTGCCTCTGCGACTAGAAGTCGCGGCTACACATACAAAATCTGCCTACGCGGATTATAAAACTTAATTTTCTAGTCCACGCAGGTGGAGTTAGCCTGTGTAGTAGCAAATTGTATTCGCCCAAAACTTTTCAAATATCCTCTTAGGCGTAGTCCGTCGTAGACATCCCTCTATATTTAATAGTGTTTGCTTCCTGATTTGCAAGGGGCTGAAACCCATATTATTACGTTTGTTTTCAAAAGTTTGTGGTTTACTGGTTATAGTCAAATAGGTGTTTTTGAGCGCTATTGATAGCCATGTTTATCTTCAATCAAAAATATTTTTACTTCACAGTTGCATTATTTTTAATAGAGGTATGTATTGCTGTTTTTGTAAATGATAGTTTTATCCGTCCTTTCATTGGTGATGTTTTAGTAGTTATACTAATTTATTGCTTTGTCAGAGCCTTTTTCAATATACACTCATCCATCGTCGCTTTATCAGTTTTTGCATTTTCTTGTACTATCGAAATACTTCAATATTTTAATTTTGTAAATAATTTAGGATTGCAAAAATATAAGATTCTGGCTGTTGCCTTGGGAAGTGTATTTGATTGGAAGGATATCATTGCTTATGCAATAGGTACTATAACAGTCCTATGGTTGGAAAATAGAACATGATTAATTGTGAGCATCCAAGAACTATTTACTGGAATTATTGTCTAAATCCCCTACCAGACAAGACAACAAACTCATAGCGTGTCGTCTTAATCTGGTTTGTTTTTTTGACAAGCGAACAGACACCAAGCGTGATATTCTTCAGTAGGGATAAAAAAGCTTGCCCCCTTTGCACTCACTAAACTTTTCGTCAGCGCCAAGTGCAGGCTGCGTCAACATGAAGCATCCCGCAGAAAAAGACTTGCTCTACCCTCTAGCACTACCTACTTGCCTGTGAATTCTAATGTGACAAAATTTAGGGGCGGTAGCTCCCCTTATGGGCGAGTGAGAGGAGTAATTTTATCGCCTCTGGGGTGGCAGCGATTTCAAGCAGCAAAGGGGCAGGCAGAAGCTAAAGAAACCTGGGGCAAGCACCTCACACAGGAAGAACTTAGCGATCGCACTGGACTTTCTCTCAATACCCTCGCCCGGATCTTCAAGCGTGAACTAGGGATAGATCGCCAGTCCTTAGAATATCTCTTCCGAGCATTTGGGCTGGAATTAACCAAGACAGATTTCGCATCCCCCATTACGCCATTAGACGCATTGTCAATGCAACGAGCAAATCCCCAACAAGATTGGGACAATGCTGCGGATGTATCGGTGTTTTATGGTCGTGAAACAGAACTGGCGCAACTATGGCAGTGGATAATTTCTGAGCAGTGCCGCGTTGTTGGCTTACTGGGGATTGGTGGCATTGGCAAAAGTACGATCGCCATTAAAGCGGCGCTACAAATGCAGGCAGAATTTGAAATGGTGGTTTGGCGAAGTCTCTGCAATGCGCCACCGTTGGATGAACTTTTAACCAGCATACTGAAATTTTTCATGCCGATTCAGGGGGAAGATCCTGTTATTCCCACCACGCTGAATGAAAAATTCTCTAAATTGATGCAGTATTTGCGATCGCATCGTTGTCTATTGATTCTGGATAATGTCGAAATTCTTCTGCATAGCGAACAGGTGGGACAGTGGCGACTCGGCTATGAAGATTACGGACAATTGCTGAGAACAATTGGAGAAACTCCCCACAAAAGTTGTTTGTTGCTGACAAGTCGCGAAAAACCACGGGAAATTGCCCTGATGTCAGATGAAGATGGCGTAGTGCGATCGCTACTTTTGAGTGGACTCACACCCGACGATGGACGCGCCATCTTCCGAAAAAAAGGAGCGTTTACGGGTTCAGAAGCAGAATGGAATACCTTAATTAATTATTATGGTGGCAACCCCCTAGCGCTGAAACTGGTCGCATCTGCCACCCTAGATTTATTTAACGGCAGCATTGCAGAGGTTTTAACTTATCTCGATCGGGGAATTTCTATATTTGAAGACATCCGCGATCTGCTCGGTCGTCAGTTCGATCGCTTACCCAATAACGAACAGAGAGCGATGTTCTGGCAAGCGATTCATCGTGAGCCAGTCTCGATTGCAGAAATCCGCGAAAATGTTGTCGATCTTGTCTGTCAGCAGAGCGTACCCAATTTAATTAACTCACTGCTGAGGCGATCGTTGCTCGAAAAAACGGATAAGTTATTTTTCTTGCAACCAGTTGTGATGGAATTTGTCACTGAACGATTCATTCAGCAGGTTTGTAGAGAATTTGAGACTTCTCAAATTGACTTTCTGCGAACTCATGCCTTGCTTCGAGTCCAGGCAAAAGATTATGTGCGAGAAACGCAATTGCGGCTAATTGTGCAACCTGTAATTGAACGACTCCTGTCTCGTTTTGGGAGTGTGTCAGCAATTGAGGCCAGAGCAAGACAACTATTGATGCAGCGCCAAAAATCAGGATATGTCGCAGGCAACCTGATCAATCTTTTGGTACAGCTGCAAGTGGATTTGTGTGGTTCTAACTTTTCTGGGCTGGTGGTGCAGCAAGCCGACTTACGGCAGGTTAATTTGGCAGGGGTCAATTTTCAAAATGCCGATTTAAGCAAGTCCATCTTTTCAGAGACATTAGGGATTGCAATCTCCATCGACATCAGCCCAGACGGTCAAATCGTCGCAGTCGGCGATTCAAACGGCTTGGTGTATCTTTGGCATATTACTACGACTCAACTATTAGCTACCTTTGAAGGACACACTGGTTGGGTGTGGTCGATTGCTTTTAGCCCCGATGGCAAAACATTAGCTAGCTGTAGTAGTGATGCTTCGGTGCGGTTGTGGGATGTCCAAAGCAGTCAGTGTTTGCGGATCTTTACGGGACATATCGGGTGTGTCTGGTCAGTGAGCTTTAGTCCTAACGGTCAACGATTAGCCAGTGGCGGCGACGATCAAACGGTGCGAGTGTGGAATTTACAGGGGCAATGTCTTCATATTTTACAGGGACACACGAAAAATGTTTACTCGGTTCACTTCTCTCCTGACAATCAAACCTTAGCTAGTGGTAGTAAGGATACCTCCATTCGGCTTTGGGATGTCGTGAATGGTAACTGCCTGGGGGTATTACAAGGGCATACCGATGGAGTTCGTTGTGTACGCTACAGCCCCGATGGTCAATTGCTGGCTAGTGGAAGTCACGATCGCTCTATTCGCCTGTGGAGTGGGCAGCTTCACAAAGGCGATCGTCAATCAAAGCCTCATGTCAAGGTATTGCATGGACACACCAATTGGGTTTGGAGCATTGCGTTTAGCCCGAATGGTGATATTTTGGCGAGTGGAAGTGACGATGGGACTCTCCGCTTTTGGAATCTCCAAGATGAACAATGTATCAACGTTATTAGCGGTGATACCAACGAAGTTTTTGCAATTGCCATCAGTGGCGACGGGCAACTATTGGCAAGTGCAACTCAAGACCAAACGGTGCGGCTGTGGAATCTACAAAGCGGGCAAAGCCTGAAAACGTTACGCGGATACAATAGTGGTATTCGCTCCCTGAGCCTCAGCCCCAATGGTCAAATGTTCGCCAGTGGCAGTCAGGATGAAGCGATCCACCTGTGGCATTTGCAGGTTGATAACAATTTACCACCACGTCCCTACAAAACTTTCTACAAAGCGACCAATTGGGCTTCATCTGTAAGCTTTAGCCCCGATGGTCAAACTTTGGCGACTAATGGACAGGATCGCTTATCGATTTCAGTCTGGGATGTGCAAACAGGACATCTCAATCAATGGTCATCAGGTCATACTGAACCTGTGAAGGCAGTTCTCTTCAATCCAAAGGGGCAAACTCTGGCAAGCAGTAGTTACGATCGCACCGTGCGACTGTGGGATGTGCAGACTCATAAGTGTTTGTGGGTGCTGCGTGGTCATGAAAGCGGTGTTTGGCCGATCGCCTTCGATCCTAGCGGTCAACGGCTGGCAAGTGGCAGTTTTGACCACACCATTCGTCTTTGGGATCTGCAAACCGGGGAATGTCTGCGGATATTACAGGGTCACGCTGGTGGACTTTACGCAGTGGTCTTCGATCCTAGCGGTCAACGGCTGGCAAGTGGCAGTTTTGACCACACCATTCGTCTTTGGGATCTACAAACCGGAAAATGTCTGCGGGTATTGCAGGGACATACAGGTGGTGTTTGGACTCTTGCCATCAGCCCAGATGGTCAAACTTTGGCAAGTGGTAGTAACGATCAAACTATTCGACTATGGAATCTACAAACAGGGCAATGCCTTCAGGTCTTGCAAGAACATACACGTTGGATTGCTTCGGTGGTATTTAGCTTTGATGGTCAAATTTTATTAAGTGGCAGTCACGATCGCACAATTAAACTGTGGGATGTGACAACAGGACGCTGTATCAAAACGTTGATGGCTGATCGCCTTTATGAAGGGATGAATATCAAAGGAGCAACGGGATTAACTGAAGCTCAAAAAGATACCCTGAAAGCTTTAGGGGGAATTGAGCATTAAGGCGAAAAGGTTGTCAAAAGAGGCAGGGAAGCAGGGGGCAGGGAGCAAGGGGGAAAACACCAGACGAGCTTGTACTCCGCCCCAATAAGAGCGCCCTTTATGGCGGGGCTTCATACCCACCCATGCTTTGCTCCGCTCCACGGCTTTGGGGCAGGGCTTTCTCCCCCTGCTCCCTGCTCCCTGCCCCTCCGCTTTTTGGTCAAGGTTGATTGTGCCCAATCAGATTAACGATCGCAGCGGCTAAATCTACAGGATCGACGGGTTTCGGTAAGTGTTTTTGAAATCCTGCTGCCATTGCTTGGTTATAATTAATTTCTCCAGCATAAGCAGTCAAAGCGATCGCTGGAATTTCTCCACCTTGTTCTGGCGGTAATTTTCTCACCTCGCCAAGCAACATATAGCCATCCATTAAAGGCATTCCAATATCACTTAACAGAATATCTGGCTTGGATTGCACTAATATTTCTAGCGCTTCGGTTGCTGATTCAACTGCTGTGACAGTTGCACCATATTGTTCTAGTGCAAAGCTAAAAAACTCTCGCACATCAGCTTGATCGTCCACAAGCAATATTTGCACTCCAGCAAGTAATGTGTCGTCGGTACTCAGTTCTGTTTGAGAAGCCTCATCACTGCTGACTCGCAACTCAGAATTTTTCAGCAAAGGTAGTCTGACTGTAAAGGTAGCCCCCTGTCCTTCTCCCAGACTCTCTGCCTGAACTGTACCACCGTGAAGTTCTACGAGATGGCGCACAATTGCCAGTCCCAATCCCAATCCACCAAATACTCTGGTTGTTTTAGCATCTGCTTGGCGGAAATAATCAAAGACGTAGGGTAAAAATTCTGGGTTGATTCCCTTACCTGTATCAATCACCTGGATTTGGGCATCTAACCCAACTTGCTCTAGCCGCACTTCTACAAGTCCTTCTGTGGGTGTGAATTTAACGGCATTGGAGAGGAGATTCCACATTACTTGTTGCAAGCGATCGCCATCGCCGAGAACTTTGCCGATATCATCACTTAACACCGTTTGAATTTGAATTGATTTGGCTTCTGCTGCTAAACGTACCGTTTCTAGTGCAGCTGCGATCGCTGCTTTCAAATTGACTGCATAGAGATTTAACCTGACTTTACCTTGTAAAATCCGCGAAACATCAAGTAAATCCCCAATCAATTGGGTTTGTAACTTAGCATTCCGCTCGATTGTTTCCAACGCCCGGATTTTGGTGGGTTCGTCGAACTTGCGGGTTCTGAGTAACTTTGCCCACCCTAAAATCGGATTCAAAGGAGTTCGGAGTTCATGGGAAAGGACAGCCAAAAATTCATCCTTAATCCGGTTGGCTGTCTCGGCTTGTGCCCTTGCAGTCTTTTCGGCTTCGTAAAGTTGAGCGCGGGCGATTGCTTGAGCACATTGTTGTCCCAGTGTCAACATAAATCCCCGGTCTTCTTCGTTAAATATTTGTACAGTGGCAAAGCTTAATCCCAGTGCCCCAATTATTTTACCTTCTGCGATCAAGGGAATGGTAGCCCAGGCATTATTTCCGGTAAGAGTCACAGCACCCGTTAAATGAGGATATTTAGCAATCAAGGCTGCTAAATTTTCTAAAAAAATCGGCGCTCTAGTTCTGACTGTTTCCGCAATTTGGTTAGGTGCTGCGATCGGAAAATTTGCCCAAGCATCCATCAGCGATTGTGGATAGCCAATTGCTTGCACAACTTTCAGTTCTTTACCCCCCTCAGTAAGTAAGACAACGGAACCAGCAGTGGCTTCTAAGGCGGCAATCCCTTGGTTCACCACCACATCAGCCACCTGTTGGGGAGTTAGGGCTTCCGAGAGGGCAGCAGTTATTCTTTGTAAAAGTACCGTGCGATTAACAGACCGTTCAGCTGCCTGTTTTGCCTGTTGAGTTTCCTGGTAAAGTCTAGCGTTGTCGATGGCTGTCGCCGCCCGACGAGCAATATCTTCTGCTAAAGCCAAGTCTGTTTGTTGGTAGTACCGACCCGACTCGGCTGTAAAAAAAGAGATTGCTCCAAATAATTGCCCACGAGAACGAACTGGAATCACCATGAGAGAACGAATACCCAGGCTTTGCAGCAATTGCAGATGTTCCTCATCTTCAGCCATCTGGACAAGATTAGAGTCAGATAATTCGGAGTAAAAGGCAGATATTCCTAGCTTTAGCTGCCGTACAAGCTGTTTGGCTCTAGTTTTGGGTCGATAACGCCGTCGAATTTCGTCTAAAATCTTTAGTTTTGTAGGGTCGGCAATTGCGATCGCAATTTGTTTACTTGACCAATCTTCCTGGAAAACATCTACAATACACCAGTCTGCAAGGGTCGGAACTGCAAGATTAGCCACACTTTCCAAGGCGATCTCATAATCTAATGACGCAGCTAGTAAGGTGCTGGCTTCGACTAAAAACTGTTGTGTGGCTTCAACTCGTTTGCGTTCACTAATATCCTCAATAATGCCTAATGCATACTTTGGTTGTCCGTTAGCATTCCAAACTGCTGATGAAGTTAGGTTTACCCAAACAATGGAACCATCTTTGCGGATGTAGCGCTTCTCTAGGGAATAACCACTAATTTCTTTTGCCAAGACTCGCCGAGCATTCTCCCAATCAACTTCTAAGTCGTCAGGGTGGGTAATTTCCTCGAAGTTCATTTGAATTAACTCTTCATGGCTGTATCCAGTAATTTCGCACAGAGCAGAATTAATTTGTAGAAATTGTCCATCCAACGCTACCAGACTAATCCCCACAGCTGCCTGATTGAAGATGGTTCGGAACCTTTCTTCGCTTTCCCGCAAAGCAACTTCTGTTTCCTTTGCTGATGTCACATCTGCCAAAATAATCCCAATTCCTACCGTTTCGCCCATTGCATTGTTGACTGGGTAATAGTTGCCCAGCCAGTAGCCGTAACGTTCGGGTTGCTTCCTTGTCTCACCGCTAATTTCTATATTCAGCAGGGGTTCTCCAGTATCCAACACCCGCTGTAACTGTTGCTCTAACTCAGTCGCCATCGCTGGCAACACTTCTCCAAATTTGCGTCCTAGATGTTCTTCTACAGTCAAACCGTTAATATCAGCGAAAACTTGATTAATTCGGATATATCGCAGTTCCCGATCTAAAAAGCATACGGCAACAGGAGCAGCACCTAGCAGCGCATCTAGAAGAGATAGAGATTCGGCGTAATGGATTAAAGCCTGGTGGATATCTCCATAAAGTCGGGCATTTTCTACTGCTAAAGCAGCACGATGGGTAATATCTGTTGCTAAAGTTAGGTCAGAGCGATCGTAGCGACGGTTTGATTCTGCGGTGACAAAGGTGATAGTGCCGAGTACTTGCCCTTGTGTGATTAACGGCACAATCATCACAGACTTAATCCCCAATTGCCGAACCAGTTCTAAGTGTTCCTGATTCTGAGTACTTGCTACTAATAGCGAGTCAGATATCTCTGAGATTAATTCGCTTTGCCCAGTTTGCATTACTCTAGTAATTGCACTTACACCCTTGTAATCTGTTGCATACTCCTGAAGTTTACGCGCCAACTCCGCTTTCGATGGGTCTGCATGGGCAATGGGTAGGCGGCGAATGGAACCATCATCATTTAAAATGTCTACGCTACACCAATCAGCAAGTTGGGGAACTGAAATTTTGGCGATTTGTTCTAATGTTTTTTCATAATCTAGCGAAGTAGAGAGTAAATTGCTAATCTGGGCGATATAGCGCAGTCTTTCCTCAGCTTGCTTACGCTCTGTAATATCGAGAATAAAAAAAGCTCCTCGTTCTACAGTCCCTTCAAAATGGCTACCACCTGCCAAAATTGGGAAGCGTGAGCCGTCTTTTCGGATATATTCTTTTTGATATGGTGTGCAAAAGGAACTGTCTTGAAATTGATTCAGTGCTTGCTTATCGAGTGGCAGGTATTCTGTAGGTGTCAAGTTTTGCCAGTTAAGTTTTCCAGAAACTAATTCTTCACGAGAATAACCCACCATATTCAGGAAGGCATCATTAGCATCTGTGATCCTACCGTCTCTATTCCAGAAGCCAATACCAATCATGTTTGACTCAACCACGCTGCGAAACTTCGCTTCGCTTTCTCGTAATGCTTGCTCAGTTTGTTTGAGTTGAGTAATATCAATTCCAGTTACACCTACTCCTAACAGCTGCCCATCCGGTAAACACACTGGATGATAGCTGACAAGACTATAACGATATATCCCAGGCGGACAAGTTTCACCGCTCACTTCTTGGTTAAGCAAGGGCTGCCTAGATTCCATCACTTGCTCAAAAACAGGCTCAATTTGGGCTGCCCATTCCGGTAGTACTTCCCTCAAGGTGCGGCCAATATGTTGACTTTGCGGTATACCGTTGATGGCGGCCAGGGCTTCATTCGCATGAATGTAACGCAATTCCATATCGAGAAAAGCCAGCGCTACTGGTGAACTAGCAAGCCAAGCATTGAGTAACGCCAGAGATTCTTCTTTTTGCTGAACAGCTTGCTGAAGTTCCTGATGCAACCTGGCTTTTTCTATTTCTGCCTGCTTGCGCTCGGTAATATTCACGCCTGCACAGGTAATACCCTGAATGTTATTGCCTGCATCCCTTAGTGGTTCAACCAGCAAATCATAGCAACGGTATTTTCCACAAGTTGTTAGATAAACTTCTTCACGGGTTGCAACACCAGTCTCTATTACCTTCAGTTTAATTACCCTCAATTGCTCTGCTACTAAGGCTGAAAATAATTCATAATCAGACTTCCCTAACATTTTCTCAGCAGTTTCTAGACCTTGAGGATTATGAATCCACTGATATCGCAAATCACGATCCTGCTGAAATACTAAAATATCTGAACTGCTTAACGCTAATCGAAATCTCTCCTCACTAACTCTTAGCTTTTGTAGATTTCCATCAGCCTGTTTTTTAGCAGTCTTTAATGATTCACAGATGATACTAAAAAGCAATCCCTGTAATGCAAACAACCCAATTCGCACAGAATTTGATAAATCAAAACTTAGCTCAAAAACTGGCGGTAGAAAGAAGTAATTGCTCAGTAGAGCAGACAAGGAAGTTGCTAAAAGCCCTGATTTCAAACCACCATACCAAGCACTCACTGTTACAGCGCTAAAAAATAGCAGGAAAGGAGTTCCACTCATGCTTAACCAAGGGTCTAGCATCAGCATTAGCACTAATGCAATTGCAACAATTAATACAGTGATACCATAACGCAGTAATTGGGAAGAATGAATATGAGGCATGAAAATGTTTTGGAACAACCAATACTTATTGCAACAGCTGTATACACCCTAAGCTAGGTTGCAAATTTTAGTAATTTATCTACAGATAGATTTTTCTTGATTTATAAAAGCTTCTTTTGTTAGAGGTTAATTACTCGGTAGTATAGTATTGGAAGCTAGAATTTATTACTAATTTTTTATATCCATAACATGCATTTGACGATAATAAATACTCAATTTTAATAAATCCAGCGACTCAAGTTTATAACAAATGCCAAAATCAAGGGTCTTTTAACTCAGTACTTGGCACGGGCAACACCCAACTAACGGAACTCAGCATTCTTCATAACTGAGAGGGAGCAACACTGATACCGCGCACAAAAATATCTACACAGGTTTCGATATATTCTTCACAGCTATAGCTACTTTGATTAAATTTTGCACTGCGACATAGCATTCCAGCTAGCAGCATTCCTGTAAACATATCGACTGCCGGAAATGGATCAATATCTGCTCTGACAGCGCCTCGTCTCTGACTCGATTGCAGGTAAGCTACCAGTTTTTCCCCTAAAGGCTTGGCAGCTTCTTGAATCACTTGTTTGGCTGCCTCTGGATGACGTTTGGCTTCCCCAATGAAGGTACGAATTAAGTCTTCCTGTACCTCTAGCATACTATTGTAAAGATGGGCATATTGTCTTAAATCAATTTTCAAATCCTGTGTCCACGCTTCGGGGTGTGCAAGGGCTTGTGTCTGGAGTGCCAAGGCATTTTCCATTACTGCTCCTAGAAGTTGTTCTTTGCTAGCAAAATGGCGAAATAAAGTCACCTCATTGACACCAGCAACACGAGCTATTTCACGGGTAGTTGCTCCTTGAACACCTAAACTAGCAAATACCTGCGAGGCGGCTTCTATCAAACGTGTACGGGTAAGAGCTGATGAACGGATAATTTTATTCATTTGTGTTGGCAAGTACTTACTTACATCATAGGTTATGTAGAAAAAGTTGTTGCATTAGCGTAGCTTACCGTAAGGAAGGTATGGCTCTGGAGTTTAGACTAAATACGAGCAAACGGAAGATAACACCAACAGACTTACGGAGCTAAAAAATCACACTACAAATAAAGAACAGAAACCTCTCGAAAAAGAAAAAGTGGTCAGTCATGTTGAACTAACCACTTTTTGGTCAATGCTGAAAAGAGGAAATATCTTACAGCTTGACCATGACATTAGATAAGCTTAAACAATTCCGCACAGGAATATACACCATCCTGGGCAAAGCCAAAGATGCTTTATTTGACCTGATGGATGCAGTGTTGGTAACACGTAGTGTTTATTCATTTGCAGAATTATCGGTAAGTCCAGTATTTAGAAGAAAGTGGTCTAGTACCTATGAAGCAATACAAGACGGTGAGCCACCCAGAACAGAATTAATGAAGTTGTATATAAAACAACAGTCAGTTAGAGAACAAATAGTCTTAGCAGGAGATCATACAGCTTGGGCAAGACCTGATGCGCGCACACTTCGAGAACGAACTTTTGAGCATCAAGCCCATCCAATGTCAGGGGCAAAACCAGTAACAATAGGACAAGGTTACAGCACCATAGCAATAATTCCAGAAACAGAAGGCAGTTGGGCATTACCGTTATTACATGAACGGATTACAAGTTTTGAAAACCCGATTCAAAAAGCTGCGGCACAACTAAAACTTGTTTGTGAAAATTTGCCAACACGTCCGATTAGCTTGTGGGATGCGGAATATGGCTGTGCAAGTTTTGTCAAACAAACTGCCGACATTGCCGCAGATAAATTAATGCGCGTGCGTTCTAATCGACTACTCTATGGTGCGCCGCCAGTTTATCGAGGTCATGGTCGTCCGAGGATTCATGGTGATAAGTTCAAGGTGAACGACTCAACTACATGGTGGACACCCGACCAAAGTTTAGAGATTAATGATTCCAAAATGGGGCAGATGTGCATCCGTCTGTGGTGTAATCTGCATTTTCAACAGTCTGCTAAACACTCAATGAATCTGATTCAAATCCAGCGAACTGATGAATTGGGGGGAGGCGAAGACAAAACCTTTATGGTTAGTGTGGGTTGGAGTTGAAATGCCGGCTTTATCACAATTATGGCGACTTTACTTTCGCCGATTTGCGATTGACCATTGGTATAGATTTGCCAAGCAACGACTACATTGGACGCTTCCAAATCTCAGCACTCCTGAACAGTGTGAGCGATGGAGTGATCTTTTACCTCTGATGACTTGGCAATTATGGTTAGCACGCGATTTTGTCACCGACAACCCTTTACCCTGGCAAAAACCAAAACCCAAGCTGAGTCCCGGACGAGTAGCTCAAGCGATGGGAGAAATTTTCGCGGCAATTGGGACACCTGCTGTTCCTCCTAAACCTCGTGGAAAATCCCCTGGATGGACAGAAGGTCAAACTCGCACTCGTAGAATTCGTTATCCAACTGTCAAAAAAAGCACTGCAAAACAAAAAAAACAAGTGCCACAATCTGCTTAATTCTTTGATTTTTCAATTTTGGGGTGTAATGCTTGTGACTCAGTTCTTGAGTTTGGACTAATTGGCATTTAGCGGCAATAAATAGAAGCTAAGAGAAAGTTACCCAACATCTTTCAGAGGCTGAGTTGAGTTGAATCGTTGAAAAAAAGCAGAAACTAAGCAGCAGTTAGATTAGCATTTTTAAGTGATTCTTCGGTTTTAGGTTTTTTAGATGCGTGTTTTTTGACAGTGGGATAACGGGGACGTAGAGGTGGCTGATGCCCTTGGGCGCGACCAGGTGATTTACCGCGAGTTTTAGGGGGTTGAGCAGGAGTACCAATTGCGGCTAAAATTAGTGGAAAGGCTTGTGCCACACGTCCTGGAGACAGTGTATCCTGATTCGATTGCCAAGGCAATGGGGAGTCGATACAGGCAACTCTAGCTAGCCAGAGTTGCCAAGTTAACAGGGGCATCAGGTCACTCCATCGCTCTGCTGCCTGAGTAGAACTAAGTTGAGGGTGTGTCCAATACAACCTCTGCTTCGCAAATAGATACCAATGCTCAAGGGCAAAACGGCGTAAGTATTTGTGCCAGAGATCCTCTAATGCAGGCATTGTCTGACCCAACCAAGCTAGCCATAAGGGTTGGAACTTACGATTACGTCCTACTGGTTTGATGACCTCGACGCGAATAATTTCCATTGCCCGGTTTGGGGATTGAAGAAAATGAAACCCACTCCAACGCATTACTTTAACTCGACCAATTTTCGGGTCTTCAACTTCTAGAGTTTCAGTTGCCACAGGCCAAGTTTCCGGGTCATTGAGCTTAAACTTATGACCATGTTTACAAGGTGCGCCTCGTCCTTTGTAAGTACTGGGTGTACCCCATACACATCGGTTAGATGCTAAACGTAACAACAGGTCTGCGTCAATTTTCTCCGTAGCTTGGACAAACTTGGCGTTGCCATAACCTCGGTCATAAGCGGCAAGCGGCCTTTTTCCTAACTCACGAGTGATTTGTTTAAGTTGGAATGCTGCTTTACTGTTTGGCGTTTCAAAGCTGGTGAGCCGTTCATGTTTCAACGGCAATGCCCAACTCCCATCCGCCTCTGGTATCCACGCTAGCGTGCTGTAACTTTGTCCGATGCCTATACTTCCCCTGGAGTCCCCATGAAAAGTTCTTTCTTTTAGTGTCTTCGCTTCTGGTCTTGCCCAAAAACTATGATCCCCTGCTAGAAATGGCTGTTCATCCGTCGCTACCTCCTGTACCAGCAGTTTCATCAACTTCCTCTTCGGTGGGCGACTATCCCTCTTCTGTCACTCTCCGAAAACATTTGCCTTTTCTAAAATCTAGAGCTTTTGTATAACAAGCGATTGCGCGATTATTTTCTAATAACAAATACAAGTCCTATTTTTTTTCTAATAGTATAGCTTGTATTGATTGCCTCATGAGGCTTCTAGCGATCACTTTCCCGGAAAGTGACAGAAGAGGGCTATCATGCAGTGCTGCATAAATGCTCGACCATTGCCGTCGAAATACTGGGCTTTGTGACAAGCTTACAAATGATGGGATACTCGGACTTGTTAATACTGCATCCATCAATTCAAATACTGCATCTTTGGCCTTCCCCAAACTATCGTAGATAGCTTGGCGGAATTTTTCTAGTTGTGTCAGGATCATCACGTCAATGATTTATCGATTACTTTCATTGACTTTACGGCAGTCAGCAGTAACACTGACTGCTTTTCTCTAGCCTTTTAGTCCAAAGTCCAGTCAGTTATCCTGAGTTACTTTGTCATGCGTTTAGTCTAAACTCCAGTATGGCTGAAAGCGGCGGGAAACTCTATCCCAATAGTGGGCAGTCGAGGTTGCTCCCCCCACCACTTGGGGCATTGGGCATTGGTAACTTCTTCCCCATTCCCCATTCCCCAGTCTTCAGCATTTTTTGGGTTGGCAGACTACTAGCGGTTATCTAATGGGACAGATGTATTTGGAGATTTTTTTAATTGGAAGTCTCTAATGTTTTACTCATTTTAGTAACTGGAACAACTATCCCACTCCTTAAATAATGAGGTGCTCTTTGGATGGCAGTAAATCCCAGTCGTAAATAAAATCCTTCGGCATAAAGGCTAGCAGTTGTAATTACCTTATCCACACCTTGAACGGTTGCTTCGTCACAAAAATGTTGAACTAAAGCCCGCCCAATCCCTTTACCTTGATATTTAGGATGAACATACAATCCAATGAGTTCATCAACAATGAAACTAGCAAAACCCATAACCACATCTCCCTCGATCGCAACCCAGAAAGTTTCCACTTTCATACTCTTCAAGATATTTGAACCATCAGGTTTGTCGCGATAATTACGCCAAGCTAAAAGTTCTTTTTGGGTGTAGAAAGTTGCAGGCAGAGCTTTGATAGCAGCAATATGAATTGCACTCAGCACCCACGCATCTATTTCTTGGGCAGGTCGAAGAGATATTTCGTTAGCGCTCATAGGTTCAGGGCTAGAGTAGGCAGAAGGCAAGAGGAAAGAAGTATGAATGAAAACTTTAGTTCTGGGTCATTGCCCAGTTTAAAAATAAGAATTGTTCTGTAGCGACTGTCTTAAAAATCAAGCGATCACTTAACCCATCGGTTTCAAATTTCTGTTTCAACTCACTACAATCTTGCTTAATTTTGGATTTTAGATGTCTCTAAAATCCAAAATCTAAAATCCAAAACTCTTACAGTTGCCGCACTAATGGCTGGCCATCTTTGACTTCACCAATCAAAACTAAATCGACACAGTTAACAAAGATACCATTTTCCAGAACGCCGGGAATGTTATTCAATGTCTTTTCTAGGCTGACTGGATCTTCAATAGAGTCAAATCTGACATCTAAGACAAAGTTTCCTTGGTCAGTGATTACTGGCCCAGCTTTTTTTACACCCATGCGGAGTTCTGGTTTGCCACCGAGTTTTTTGATGGCATTGGTTACTGGAGTAATTGCCATTGGAATCACTTCCACAGGCACAGCGAAACTAGAACCCAAGCGGTCTACTAATTTTCCACTGTCTACCACGACGATGAACTGTTCTGCCAGGTAGTCTACGACTTTTTCGCGGGTATGTGCTGCACCACCGCCTTTAATCAAATTTTTCTGTGGATCGACTTCATCTGCGCCATCAATGGCAATATCGATGTGGTCAATAGCATCTAAGGTGGCGAGAGGGACACCGTACTGCTTCGCCAGCACTTCTGACTGAAACGAGGTGGGTATGCCTATAATATCTTTGAGTTCACCAGTTTTTAGGCGATCGCCTAAAAACTGAATCGTATATGCTGTAGTTGACCCCGTACCCAACCCCACAATCGAACCCGACTTGACTAGGGCGGCGGCGGCTTTGCCAACTTCTTGCTTCATCAACTTTACGGGATCTGTTGTTGTCATTCCCAAAACTCCTGAAAAACTGACTATAGTCCATAGTAGTGGGCAGATAACGCCAAAAGATGAAAGCTAAAAAACAAGTTTTTGCTGATTTTTACCCCCTTGATTATGAAAGCCAGCTAACACGCTACGTAGCTACGCAACATTGCCAAGCTAAAGTTCGTCACTAACTGAGTTACAGGTTATTAAGAACACCAAATTTTGCGTTAACCTCAGTAACGTAGTTTTTTAAATTCATTTAGCAGTTAAAAGTGGTTATGGTGATGCGTCAGCTTTCAATTACTCTATCTTTAATGGCACTACTACAAAGTTTGCCAGCAATTGCTCAAGTACCAGAAACTACTTCTGGAATCCCATCTGATTCAATTCAACAGGTAACTGCTGTCAAATGGATGACAAACTTTCCCGATGGCAAGTTTTATCCAGAAAGGTTACTGAGTCGAGCAGAATTAGCGTCGATTATGGTAAAAGCATTTCGCCTAGATAAAAGAGAAGCTGTTAACAAAGCAAATTTAACTGTTCCAGATGTTCCTCGTTCTTATTGGGCATTTAATGATATACAGACAGTCTTAAAAACTGACATCATGAAAGGCTATCGAGGCAATGAATTCTTCCCTAACCAAAAAGTGACAAGGGCAGAAGCTCTTGCTATTTTTGCCCAGGCTTATGGTGTATTTCAGTTTCCCGATGACGCGGTAAATGAGATTCTGGCTTCATATCCAGATGAAAAGTCTATCCCAACTTGGGCTAGAAAGGCGATCGCTACAGTAGCTACCGAGGGATTTCTTAACACAGATGCTCAAGGCAATATTTCCCCATTAAAACCTGTTACCCGTGGGGATATGGCTTATGTCTTGAGTAAATATTTGCAACGACAACAGCAACAACCCGAAACACCAGAAGTTCCGGTTATTCCAAATAGCCCACAATCACCTTAGCTGAATAAAATTCAGTTAAGCGTTGTGCTTAAACTCAGTTTTGACCCGGACTTCTATACTTGTCTCGAATCTGGCGAAGATATAAGGAATTAGACTGTGTTGGTTGCTGCAACACATTATTTCCATAATTAGATTGTGGTGGTTGCGTCGGTTGCTGCAACCCATAATTCCCATATCCCGCAGGGTTTGTGGGTGTGACAACACTTTGACTTGGACTCTGGCTAGAGTAAGGTGCAATATTACTTGGTGCGGCAAAGGTAGCAGAGGGCGTCACTGGTGAGACATTAGGCACTAGCTGACCATTATTTAAATTATTGTAGGGATTTTGCGGTAAGTTCGTACCCGTTGATGTATAACCTGTACCAGGAGTTAAACCATTACTAGGCAATACTTGACCGTTATTTAAATGACCGTAGGGATTTTGTGGTAAGTTCGTACCCGTTGATGTATAACCTGTACCAGGAGTTAACCCAGTACTTGGTAGAGAATTCTGACTAGGTAAGCTGTTGATGGGTGGCATTAGCGTTGTTCCTGGTTCAGAGACTTGTCCCAAGGCATTTGTCGGAGTTGCAGTCCCATTAAAGCTAGACAATTTCTCGTTTGTCGATTGGTTGAGTGCTGCTTGCAGAGGACTGATAGAAAGAGAATTTTGATTTTTATTGGTTTGATTAGTCGATCCAATACCCAGGCTAGAGGACGTTTGTTCCTCCACTGTTGGTTCAGACGCTGTATTTAAAGTCTTAAGACCTAGAAACTGGTTACTATTATCAACTATCCCAGTACGCAATAAATTTTCTGTTTGTACGACAAAGGGATTTTTCACGACTGGGGATGTGTTGCCATTAATGCCTAAAGTAGGATTTGATTTGGCATCGTTAGTAGACTTTTGTTTGTTAATTACATCTTCTAATAAGCTTGTGCTCTTTTTTGCCTCAGTCTTTTCATTAGGAGTATTTGCCTTTAATGAGAGAGCTGCTTCCTCAAAGTCATTAAACAAAGCTGGCAGGTTATCAATATCTGCTGCAATGGCTCTATTTTCTGCTGACAGGGAGGATTCATCAGGCTTTTGTGGAGCAACTTGATTTTTTTGCTTATAAACGAAAATATCTGGATTTGACCAGTATTCCCAGGTTACTAGCCCTACTACAGATAAAAAAATTGCAGTTCCCCAAAAACCAGGTCGTCCTAGATTCCGTAACCTGGCTCTGAGATAGCGTAAGTAGGCGGGAGGATAATGACGATTTGGCATGGTATTAGTAATTGAAATTTACTAGAAATCGGTAAAATGTGACGGAAGAAGCGTTGCTGTTTGATGCTTTTATTTAGCTCAAGAGGAAATATCTCAACTGAAGTTCGTAGTGATTTCATCCTAACTTCTCAAGAAGTTATTAGTCATTAACAATAGACATTTAGTAGTCAAAAATTTATTTTTTTACCTTTTTAAACTAAACGGTTTAGTTTAAAAAGGTAAAAGCAGACGCGCAGCGGCTACATGAATTGCGTGAAAATCAGGGTTTCGGCTATTGTTTACGTAAGTCCTGACCCTAAAAATTTGGTATTTTACTCATGCTTAGACGTTTAAGTAGCCGTAAAATCTCCTCAGTGGCTATGTTTGTGCTTGTTATATGCTTTACTCTGGTAAGTGTGCGTTCATTTGGGCAATCAATTATGACATCAGCACCCCAACTGCTCACCGATCCATTTTTGCAACTGCCAACGGAAACTTCAGTCCGAGTAGTTTGGTTTACTGAGTTTGCTGGTATTAATCACAGTGTAACCTACGGTGAAAATTTCAAACAAACTGTTAAGGCAAGTACTACCAAACTCACTCGCACGCGTGAAGACCAAGAGTCAAGAGTTGCAAACCAAACCAAAGACGGCGAAGTTTATCAAAAACCTGTCCAGCGTGAAATTTGGCGACATGAGGGTGAGGTAACTGGGTTAACTCCTGATGTGAGGGTAAATTATCGTGTTACGAGTGTGCGAGAAGATGGTGAGAGTGTTAACAGTGATGTTTTTACCCTTGCAGCTACTCCCAAAGCAGATACACGATTAAAAATTTTACTCACCTCAGATCATCAATTAAAGCCGATGACAGCAGCAAATCTGCAAAAGGTGGTAGAAACAATTGGACGAGTTGATGGAGTATGGTTTGCTGGTGATTTGGTGAATGTTAGCGATCGCGCCTCAGAATGGTTTGATGATAATAGTGGTGGTGCGTTGTTTCCCGGTTTGCAAGGTCGTGCTAAATATGACATGACGCATAACGACGTTAAGACAACATACACTGGTGGACAAATAATTCAACACGCACCCATGTTTACTTGCATTGGCAATCATGAGGTGATGGGGCGTTTTGCCAGGACGGGAAGTTTAAATGATGAATTTGATGATACAATTCCCCGTGCCGTTGCTCAAAGAATCTACCGAGACAAATCTTTAATAGATAATTCTTTTAATACTAATACCTATGAAGAGATTTTCTCTTTACCAAAAAGTAAAGATGGTGGAAAAAAGTATTATGCAGTTAGCTTTGGAAATGTACGTTTGGTGGTACTGTACGCTACGAATATGTGGCGGACTCCCAGCTTAGATAGAAAGCGTAGGGGTAGATATCAGGAAGCCGAAAAGGATTTAAATAATACTGAGGATTGGGGTTATGGACAGGTGATTTATGAGCCAATTGCTAAAGGCAGCAAACAGTACAATTGGCTAGAGGCAGAACTCAACAGCTCTGAGTTTAAACAAGCAAAATACAAAGTTGTAATGTTCCATCATCCACCCCATACTTTGGGTGATAATATAGTTCCTGCTTATACAGAACCAGTTCAAATAATTGAACGGGATGGTAATAATATCAAAGCAGTGCGTTATGAGTACCCCAAAGACGCAGATTATATTATTCGTGATGTTGTCCCTTTATTAGAAGCTGCTAATGTGCAATTAGTATTTTATGGGCATTCCCATTTGTGGAATCGCTTTGTTAGTTCCAGTGGAATGCACTTTCTAGAAACCTCCAATGTGGGCAATACTTACGGTGCTGCTTGGGGTGACAGAAAGCGAGAAGTGCCAATTGGATATCAAGAAGATTATGTTAAGCTTGGTGATCCCAATGGTTTAGAACCGATAGTGCCAACAATTGCTCCCTTGCTAGGCGAAGATGGGAAACCGATGCCTTATATTGCGAGTAATTATATTACAGTTTTCAGTATCTTTGATACAGGAACAGGTACGATCAGTAGTTATCGTTTTGATACTCGCAAGCCTGATTCGGAAGTATTGAAGTTTGACGAATTTAAGTTGAAATAGCAATTACACCAAAGGAAACACATTATTAAAGAAGGCAGGAGGCAGGAGGCAGAAGGAGCGTCTTGCTATTAATTTTAAGAATTTTTAACGAACTTTGGGGGTTTAAGTCCCCTGCCTCTATAAGCAGCAGGTTTTGTGTAGGGGTTAAATCCCCGTTACAAAACATAATTGCGAATTGCGTTAGCGTAGCGGTAGCGAGTCCGCGAGCGTCATTGCGAATTGCGAATTGGTTTAATTGGAGCGTACTCTTTCAGAGAAGCAAGCTACGCGCAGCGTCTCGTAGAGAAGCAACTTGACTAAAGTTAGAGTGTCACCTTTTGGTTATAAGCATTAACAAAACTCGTGTAGTCATACTCGACTTGAGTTGCATAGTCCACCGCAAAGTTAACAATTTCGTCTTTGAATACAGCCTTGTTACCGCTCACAATATCAGTCACTTCTTTCTCAACGCTTACGGGAATAATCGCAGCATCGTAGTCTTTATCAGAAATTGCATGGTTCTTGGCAACAACCTTCCCTGCATACCCCATTGCATCCATGAATTTTGACTTAGTGGTTAGCAAAGTATAATCAAAGTCTACTTGATAGGGTGATTTTTCATGCAGCATAAAGGGAATGCTACTGAACGTAGTATAGCCAACCAATGGATCAGTATTAGAGAGCATTGCTTTCATGGCGATTGTCACTCTTGCCCCTTCTTGGTTTCCGTAGACTGAACTTGGCAGCAAACCTGGAACTGCGATCGCAACTGCGCTATTACCTTCCTGCTTCATCTCTAAAATGCGATCGTCGTCGGTTGCTGAACTTGGGCCCTCAATTAATAAGTAATATCGGTACTTTCCAAGACCACCAGTGCCTGAACCTAATTTGAGGCGAATGTCTTTGAGGGTGTAGTAACTATTCTTGTAGCGCTTACTGCTAGGAATTGAAGTGACGTAGCTGCTCATAGCCTCAGCAATATCTGAATAGGTGCTGCTGGATACAGACTTAAGTTCCAAAGTTGTCTGAAATACTCGATTGTTACTGTTATTTAACTGCGTATACTTATTTAAAAACTTCAAACGGCTCTTATCTGATACCTTTTCAATCAAATCTTTGACCACACCATTCGTATTGCTGGATTCCAAACGATATGACAGTTCATCATTGGTTCCCTTAAAGTCACTCATCTTGTTCAAATAAGCATCCAAAAAATTCCTGACAATATCCTGAGCATCACTTGAGCTAATACCGTTCTCTTTAGCTGCCAACAGAATGGAGACTGCCATCCGTCGCAAGTCCCAAACGTAGGGGCCAAGATAGCCTTCATCAAAATCAGTGGTGTCAAAAACGTTGTTGTCATTGCTATCTCTCATCCCCCCAAGATTTTGCAGATGCATATCTCCCTCTAACCAGATGGCTGATGTTGAAGAATTCACAAATTCTGAACTTGGCAAGGTCTGCATATCACGATAAAAAATGTGAGCCGTCCCTCGATAAAAGGCGAATGGGCTAGCTTTCATCTTTTGTATCTTCGTTTCCAGTTCTTGAGGCAATTGAGAAGCAAAGGGATGATTGTATTGGTAAATTTCATTTTCCACCCAAGTCGAACGGGGAGTTGCAGCTTGAACTGGAGATGCAAACCCCAAAATTAAAATTAAGACAACTGCGATCGCAGATATGTGTTTGAGCATGACAGTCTCTTTGTAAAAAAAATGACTTTTATTAGACTCTTGTGTAGATACAATCATCCAACAACAATTCTTTTACCACCTTTAGCTATAGCTTAGAAAGTGATTTAAAGCACAATGCAACAACTATTCATGTCAAAGAATTCAAAAAGGTAAAATTATAAAGAATTGTCAAAACGTAATCATGTCAGCTATCCAAACAACTGTGGTTCTTGCCATGACGGCCGATGGAAAAATTAGCGCCGTAGATCCTAAAGCGCCTCGTGAATCCGATCCAGACGATCAAGCACACGTGGAGTATCAAGTCTCCCTTGCTGATCTAATCCTGGTAGGAGCAGGGACAATTCGGGCTGAGGGGGTAACTTTTACAATTCGCAATCCCGAACTTTTGGCAGCACGTAAGGTTCGGGGTCAGTCTCCCCAGCCTATTACCTGCGTTGTCTCAGGTTCCCTTGACCTAGCGCTGGACTTGCCTTTTTTAAGTCAGGACATTGAGCGATGGATATTTACAACACGAACTGGTTTGGAACGCAATTCTGATACAACAACCTTACAAAAACTGGCTGAATTAATTGATTTGGGAGATACAGACCTGGACTGGGATCGAGCTTACAACTTGATGGCAGAGCGAGGTATTAACAAGGTAGTTGCTTTGGGAGGTGGCTCTTTAACGGCTGCTCTAGTGCACGCAGAGCGAATTGACGATTGGTGGTTGACAATTTGGCCAGTTATTTATGGAGGAAAGCACGCCCCTAGCCCAGTAGAGGGAGAAGGTTTTGTTCCTTATGCTGCTCCTCATCTCCAACTCGTTGAAACTCGTCAGATTGGAAGTGAGTTGTTTTTACACTACCGCACACTCAAGTAGAGAATATTAAAAAGCGCTCTCCCGAAAGGGAGAGCGCTTTTTAATTTAGCAAAACTTCAGGATTAACCGTTGATAGCAGGAGCAGTAAGAGCTACAGGAGCAAAATCGCCAGCAGCCAAATCTAGAGGGAAATTGTGAGCATTACGCTCGTGCATTACTTCCATACCCAGGTTAGCGCGGTTGATTACATCCGCCCAAGTTGCAATCACACGACCTTCAGAGTCAATGATTGATTGGTTGAAGTTGAAACCGTTCAAGTTGAACGCCATTGTGCTTACACCCAAGGCGGTGAACCAGATGCCGATTACAGGCCATGCTGCGAGGAAGAAGTGCAGTGAACGGCTGTTGTTGAAAGAAGCGTATTGGAAGATTAGACGACCGAAGTAGCCGTGGGCTGCAACGATGTTGTAGGTTTCTTCTTCTTGACCGAATTTGTAACCGTAGTTTTGAGATTCGGTTTCGGTTGTTTCACGAACCAAAGAAGAGGTTACTAGTGAACCGTGCATTGCAGAGAACAAGCTTCCGCCGAATACACCAGCTACACCTAGTTGGTGGAAGGGGTGCATCAAGATGTTGTGTTCTGCTTGGAACACGATCATGAAGTTGAATGTTCCTGAGATACCCAAAGGCATACCATCAGAGAATGAACCTTGTCCGATGGGGTATACCAAGAAGACTGCGGTTGCTGCTGCTACTGGAGCGCTGTATGCGATCGCAATCCAAGGGCGCATTCCTAAGCGGTAGGATAGTTCCCATTCACGACCCATGTAACAGAATACGCCAATCAGGAAGTGGAAAACTACCAATTGGTAAGGGCCGCCGTTGTACAACCACTCATCTAAGGAAGCTGCTTCCCAGATTGGATAGAAGTGCAAGCCGATAGCGTTGGATGAAGGTACTACTGCACCGGAGATGATGTTGTTTCCGTAGATCAAGGAACCTGCTACTGGTTCACGGATTCCATCGATGTCTACTGGAGGAGCGGCGATGAAGGCGATTACGAAGCAAGCGGTAGCTGCTAGTAGGGTGGGGATCATTACTACGCCGAACCAACCGATGTAAATCCGGTTGTTGGTGCTGGTGATCCATTCGCAGAATCGATCCCATACGTTGGCGCTTTCGCGACGTTGTAAGGTTGTTGTCATTGTTTTATAAGTGCGGTTAGTTATTTATGATTTGGATAAGCAAATTTGCTTACCTATGTTTATTACATTAGAAGCAAAATGGAGATTTGTAAAGAAATATTACATAGGTATTGATTATGGCAGTGATTTTTTTTGGTGATGAACCGCGTCTAGAGACGCAATTCATCTGTTTTTATCAACCAGGGGGCCAGTCTAACTGCCGTCCTCCCAAAATGTGCAAATGTAAGTGATGGACTGTTTGTCCGCCGTCATCACCAGTGTTGATGACAACTCGATAACCATTTTTCAGCCCAGCTTCTTCTGCAACACGTTTGGCGGTTAACAAAAGATGCCCCAACAGAGCATGATCCTCAGATTCAGCATCAGCTAGTTGAGCAATGGGTTTTTTGGGAATGACGAGGATGTGAACGGGCGCTTGGGGATGGATGTCTTTGAATGCCAGGGACAAATCATCCTCATAAACAATATCAGCGGGAATTTCCCGACTAATGATTTTGCTGAAAATCGTTTCTGTAGTTTCACTCATGCCAATCTACCTACTTATCTGCTAGAGATTTTATATTAAGTCTGGCTAATCACTTATCGAAGTCTAATATTGATATAATGCACGAGCAAATTTCTGGTGTTGTTCTGCTAGATATTGAGGATAGATGAACTGAGCATTGCCGATAAAGCGAAACAACCAGCGACGTTTTGTAGAGATTACCAACTTTGCAACTATGGCAGAGGATGAATGGCAGTATTCTGAGCCGAAATAATTTTCCAGCGCCCTGACTGCTTCTGAAGAACATATTCCATACAGGCAAATTATCTGATCCGAACTACATTGGCTACATTATGGCTAAGAGGTTGTTTGAAAAGTATTTCGCTGTGACTTTAGGCACTTTAGATCCCCCCTAACCCCCTTAAAAAGGGGGGAACCGGAATCAAAGTCCCCCAATTTATCGGGGGATTTAGGGGGATCTAAAATTTTTGATACCGACAATAGGACTTTTCAAACATCCTCTAAAAATGAATTTAAATTTATATTAAAAATTAGCGGATTTCTTTGTGACTACTATGTATAAATCACCATCCCAAAAAATCCAGACATTTACACCTATCACAGACTATATTTTATTACCAGTGCTATTAAAATCTTTAAGATATTCTCAGTATTTGTTTGTAATCTTTAATTTAAACTGATGGAGGTTATCTGCGGCAGAAAGGGCGATCGCATGAGCAAAAAATGGTATCGAATCCAAAAGCTGAAAGCAATATTCGTCCTAGCATTGGCAGTTATATTTACTAATGCTGTAGTCTCCTATGGCAATACTGTTAAGCTGATTCACAACCAGCAATGGGTGACATCCTCATATAAAGTTATTACCCAAGTTGAAAGTATCCAATCTACGCTCCAAGATACTGAGACTGCACAACGTAATTACTTAATTACAGCCGATGCAGATGATCTAAAAACTTATCTTGTAGCTTATGAAGAAACTAATCGCCACATTCAAACTCTCAGTAAGTTAACTGCTGATAACCATCAAAAGCAGCAGTGGATTTCTTTGCTGGAGCCGAAAATTACCAGTAGGCTCAACATTCTGCAAGAAGAGATTTACCTCAGACAAAACCAGGGATTTGAAGCAGTTCGACAGAGAATTTTATCTGTCAAAGACAAGCAAAACAGCAAAGAAATCCAACAGCTTATTCACGACTTTTTAGAGGTAGAGCAAAATTTATTACAGCAGGGAATGCAGCAGTCGCAAGCAAGTTCCCAAAAGGCGATAGTTACATTTTTTATCGCGGCTATTGTGGATTTGGTTTTGGTGGCGCTGCTGTATGACTTGTTGTGGCGTTATATCAGGCAACTTCAGCAGACGGAATTGGCCCTACGCCAAAGCGAAAATCGTTTACGAGCCATGATAGATGCAGAACCAGAATGTATCAAATTAATTGCGAGGGATGGCACCCTTTTAGAAATTAATGCAGAAGGGCTGGTGATGATGGAAGTGGAAAGTGCTGATGTTTTGATTGGCAAACCAGTTGATGCTGTAATTGTGCCAGAGTATAGAGCAGCCTTTGCCGACTTACATAAAAGTATCTGCCAAGGTAACAAGGGGACTTTGGAGTTGGAAATCGTTGGATTTAAAGGCACTCGCCGCTACATAGAGACTCATGCTGTACCACTGCGTAACGAATCTGATGGGACGTTCATCCATTTAGCAGTGACGCGAGACGTAACTCAGCAAAAACAGGCAGAACAGAAAATCCGTGAACAAGCAGCGCTGTTGGATGTATCAACTGACGCAATTGTGGTACGAAATATCCGCAACCAAATTTTGTTTTGGAATAAAGGTGCCCAGAGTTTATACGGCTGGAAGGCTGAGGAAGTTTTGGGTAAGAATGTTTTGCAACTTTTGTATAAAGAGATTTCACCACAGCTAGAAGATGCTTACTTGACGGTAATGAATACGGGTGAGTGGCGGGGTGAGTTGCATCAACTGACAAGGGAAGGTAAAGTAATTATCGTTGAAAGTCGGTGGACACTGATACGACATGATAATGGACAACCCAAATCCATTTTAAGTGTGAACACCGAAATCACGCAGCAGAAACAACTAGAAGCTCAACTTTTGCGATCGCAACGTTTGGAGAGTATCGGTACTTTAGCTGGCGGTATCGCCCATGATCTGAACAATATACTATCCCCAATTTTAATGTCAGTTCAACTGTTGCAGAGGAAATTGCCCGATCAGCAAAGTCAGCAAATACTGCAAACTTTAGAAAATAATGTTAAACGCGGTGCTAATTTGCTCAAGCAAGTATTATCTTTTGCACGAGGTATTGAAGGCAAACGAACAATTGTCCAATTCCAGCCTTTGATGGCAGAAATTGAGCAAATTATCGCTCAAACATTTCCTAATTCCATTATTTGCCAGATAGATATCCCTAAAAATCTCTGGTACGTTCGTGGAGATATAACTCAACTACATCAAGTGCTGATAAATTTAGTCATCAACGCCCGCGATGCCATGCTAAATGGCGGAATTTTAAGGATTGCGGCGGAGAATCTGGTGATTGGCGAACATTCTGCCCAGATAAATATTGATGCGAAAGTGGGTTCTTATATTGCGATCGTGGTGACGGATACTGGGATGGGGATGTCATCGGAAGTCCAGGAACGGATTTTTGAACCATTTTTCACTACCAAAGAGGTAGGAAAAGGTACGGGTTTAGGGCTTTCCACAGTGTTGGGTATTATTAAAAACCACGGTGGTTTTGTCAATGTTTACAGTCAAGTAGGCAGAGGCACTCAATTTACAGTGTACTTACCTGCATCAACATATAGAGATACACATTCGCTGTCTCTAGAATTGGAATCAGTTATAGGAGATAGCTAATTTATTTTGGTGGTGAAAGTATCACAAACAAAAAAATACTGTCAACCAAAACTTTCTGCCTACTTTGAAAATTGATTAATAGAAGTGAAAAATATCAGTTAACATGATACGCCGTTATCACTATTTTCTTGTCTGGACTATACACGGATTCGACTCTTGGGTATTCGTTATGAATCCACCATACTTTTATTCTATTAGACTGTGCAGGTGCGCTACCTGAGATTGAATATCCTGCCTGAGTCATTAAGGTTTCAAAAGTATTTGAGTCGAGAACCGTACAATTAAAAGCTGTTAGTCCCTGTATTTGATGTCTGTTGAGGGTCATAGCTACCCTGGTAAGTCGTAAAAATTCTATATCCTGGTAATACTAAAGCAATTCCAGTGTTACTGTGAATTTTACCGGGATATTTATAGGGAATATCATCTGGTACGCTCCCACCAATACGAAAACTAAAACCAAGTAGCCATATATACAAACCAGGTAATAGTAAATCCATACTATATGTAATAGCTCTCATTGCTTCATTTTCTTTGAAAGAAGCAGAATTTCTGGCTATGGCGAATTTTTTGGAGATATTTTTTAGGTTTGTGCTTCGTAACATGGTCTTAATTTCAATCCCCAATAGGGATTTAGTAATTTTCAAGCGTTTCAATCTCTATGAGGGACAAGGTGTTTTGCAGCGCTTGTCTTTTAATTCTAACAAGTGGTTTCCATTGAGTAGGTCTTTTGAGAGCATTTTTACCATCAGCCAAAAATTAGCGATTGCCCAGAAACAGAAATATCACAGAGTCAGCGTCAATTACTTTTATGCTTAATCCAATTTTTAAAACTTTGATTTTTTGCGGTTCATTAGGTAGTAACCAACGCGCAAAACTGTGAAGGTATTTTTCTGCTAATCTTTTACAGATGTTGTAAAAGTATTATTAAATCAACTTTGTTTTAGCTAACCGCAAGTGAGTTTAAATGTGAGGAAAATCAAACTACTGGCTTTGATATTAATTAGTTTGACAATGGTGTTGTGGTTTAATTTGCGTTCTTCAACACCATCAATAACGACTGTTGCATCTTTACCACCAAAAACTATTCGCTACTTCGAGCGCACTTTGCCCCAAAGCATCGCTCACATCGTGCTGATTCCAGCGAATAGCGGATTTTTGGTGACTCCTGCACTATCAGAAAAAGTAGCCACTGTAGAAGAATTTGCCCAAAAACATCGAGCCGTAGCCATTTTGAACGCAGGCTTTTTTGACCCAGTTAACCAAAAATCTACATCCTATGTCATCCTACAAGGGAAGTTGGTTGCTGACCCCAAGGAAAATGAGCGACTGGTAAACAATCCCAACTTAAAACCTTACCTGGGTCAAATATTCAATCGTGCAGAATTTCGCAGCTACTTATGTGGGCAAACTATCAGTTATTCTATTGCCCTACACAGTCAGTCACCACCAGCAGGTTGTCAGTTAGTCGATGCTATAGGTGCTGGCCCACGCCTATTACCAGAACTCACATCAGTAAAAGAGGGCTTTGTAGATAATGCCAATACACGAGATGCACTTGGCAGTAACCAACCCAATGCCAGGACTGCTGTGGGTATCACTCGTGATGGCAGCGTTATTTTAGTTATGGTGGCTCAAAAACCCTCGGCTCCCGCGAACTCTGGGATATCCTTACCAGCATTAGCTGATTTTATGAAAACTCTTGGTGCTGATCAAGCGATGAATTTGGATGGGGGGAGTTCGTCTTCACTTTATTACAAGGGCAAAACCTTTAACGGGAAGGTTGATTTGGAAGGAAATCCTATCAAGCGTCCCGTAAAATCAGTTTTGCTGGTTCAGGAAAATTAGTTTTGAAGGCATCTGAGGGAGGAAGTCTTTACTTTCCTCTTACCGCCGACTGCGAAAACCTTGTCTTCCATTAACTTGGTCAAAGAGGACATCGTATTTATCAAAAAATGCGATGCCAGTATTTACAAATATAGGAAGTTCTGCCTGTGAAGAAATACTCAAATTCCAGCGATTAAATCCGTCGCGGTTTCCTGGTGCCAAGCTGTAATCAAAAATGCTATTAATTGCTACTTTCAGAGTATTTGCTGAACGTAATACTCCTGGTTTGAGTTTACCTGCTGTGGAAGCTGACTTGAATTCAGCCAAACCATTAATGGTTCCAGTATCAGTGATCATTTTGCCATTACAAGAATTTTTAGCAGAACTCGCAGCAAGAGTTAAACAAACTTTACTCAGTTGAGAGTCCCATCTGTTACCGGGTACACCATTAATTTCGCTTTGTTTACTCCAAGGAGCCATTTTGAAACCTGCTTGATTGTTGGCAGTCAAACCGAGAATTAGGCTGCCATTGTTGTTACTACCACCATTTCCAATCACGATAAATCCGTTACTCAGATTGCCTGGTAATTTCCTCAACGGATTATAGGGAAGTGACTTTTCAAAATAGTTGACACCGATAATACCGGAAAATGGCGCACCACTCTTTGCTGAACAATTAGGCTTTTGGGCAATACATTGGCGGCTAGTAACAACTTGTACCGGAACGGGTTCTGCTGCGGGAAGCAAGCCAAATCGGACATTAGTATAAACTAATTCTCCCTCCAGGATAGTACCATCACTTAATACCTCCTTGATATTTTGTCCCGTTCTGCGGATAGGAGCATTACCTAAAAACTCTTTGGGAACTCGTAGCCCTGCTGAACCTGTATCTAATAAGATACGCCTTGGTTGACCATTTGCGATCGCTATTTCCAGAAAATAGCCACGAACCCGTTGGCCAAGGGAAGGTTTTGGATATAAAGGTAGGGATATGGTATCAAAAGTTGGCTTGCGGGGTGTATTTTGAGAGATATCGCGCAACGCTGGTTTCGGGAAAAGAGCCGCAAATGCTGACTGGCGTTGTGCTGCTGGTTCCGGGGCGATATCCCAAAGGCTTTCGTAGTAGAAAAAGCCGCTACCTAAACCGCGTTGTTGCGCCGCTTGTACCTGGGATTGGATTTGTGGCATGGAAACTGGACGATTTCGTAACCCCGCCATAATACCGATACCAGTTGGGATGACTTTTTGGGTTTCTAAAACTTCTGGGCGATTAATTTGAGCGATAAAACTTTCTAAATCATTACGGTATACCTGCATGACCAACTCATCGACAATACCCAACCGTACCCAGTTCAGCCAGTCTTGCAGTTGCAGCTTGTAGGCAAAATCATAGTAATTGGGAGAAACTGCGAAGATAGCATTCGGTTTTCGGGCTTTCACGGTTTGGTGGAGGTCTACCATGAATGTAGTGATTTTATCTGCCCGCCATTTTATCCATGCTTGGGCTTGGGGATTGGGTGGGGGAGGATTACCAGTTTCTTGAGTATATAGATTAATTGTGTACTTATCGTAACCAAAATCCACAGGTAAACTCATGTGGTCGTCAAATTGAACGCCATCAGCATCGTATTGAGTAATGACTTCCATCACGAGTTCAGTGATAAGCTTTTGCACTTCGGGGTGAAACGGATTCAACCACGCTACTTCACCCGCAGCACTAATTGAAGTTTGAGTCCCATCCCGTTTTTGTGTCAGCCAATCTGGATGCTGCGACGCAAGTTCCGAAGTTAGGGGAACCATGAAACCAAATTCAAACCAGGGTATTGCTAGTAGACCTTCTCTGCGGGCTTGGCTGATAATGTCTGCAATCACATCTTGTCCATCTGTTCCTTTGAAGAAGAAGGGAATACCCTTTTTTTGCATGATGGCACTGGGGTAATGTGTATAGCCATCGTTCCACACGACTGGATAAACGGTGTTAAAGTTTAGCTGCCGCAGTTGGCTCATGGCTGCTTGCACCTTTGAGCGATTTCTGAAAACGCTAAAATCGTTACCACTCAGCCACACGCCCCGAATTTCTTGACGAGGTTGAGGAGGTAGTTGGGCAATAGCAGGGGCAAAGCTGTTGAATAGCAATACCGCAACGAACGATATCAGACATAATAATGGCAACAGACGCTTCCTTAAAAGCCACCAACCTTGACGAATGAAAAGGCTACTAGCTGCAACTCTACCAGACGCTTTGCGTAGCTTGCTGCGACATAGAAGTAAGCGTTTACGCACAGGGTTAAATAGTAAGTTAGTTAGAGTAGCATTGATTTCTATGGTTTTTCCCCAGAACTGAGTTGTCATTACGTCTACTGACTAAATAAGGTTTATTGGTTATATTTAATTCCATATCAAGGTTAAATTGCTGCACCAGGAAAACTGATACAGTAATTTAGCTGCAATATGGTTGACGCAGTTATAGAGTTAGTAGTGCCAAATAGGAATGTTGCAAATGTAACCTGTAAGAAATTCTCTTTGTTCTCACGCCTACGCCTGGTAGATTTTTTGCATAGCACCATTCCTCCTATTGGAATTAAGTCACAATGAATAATAGGCAATCATAGAGGGTGCTGTTATGTTTCGTTTAACTCAAACTGTTCGGAACTTGTTCCTTCGTCTTCAAGGCTTGTTTGGTGTTCTATTCAAAAGTGTTTCCAATTCCGTAGGAAATTTATTTGGTTTTTTTGCCAAGCTGTTCGGATTTAGTAGTTCTGGTTATTTCTTGGAATCTGATGAAGTGCAAAGTATAAAACAAGCTTCTGCAAAAAAGCCAATTGAAACGAATCGGGATAACACTCCTAAAATTCCTACCACTAACCGCCGTCGTTCTAATGCCAAAATTGACGACTACTACCTCAACATGGCTCGTGATGTGAAAAAGAATTAACAAAAGCCATCAATTGGAAGGTGATCTTAGTAATGCGTTAGCGTACCACTCCGTGGAAGCAAGCTACGCGCAACGTCTGGTAGATAAGCTCGCCGTAGGCATCGCTTTGCCAGGGGAAGATCATCTCAATTAGGGTTGACATAAGGACTCAGAAGACTTTTAGCCTGCACTATGCCTAAATGTTAGCAGTGTGTAGGCATAGCTGATCGTAGACATCGTTTTTAGATCGAAAAAGATAGCCAAAGCTTTCTTTTGCTTATCGCTTGAGCATTGCGGCGATTAAGCTACAGAATTTTTGTTTGACTTTTTTACTTATTGTGTAGGGACTACCACTTAATTACTGTTAAAATTGTTACCTTCGCAAACTCTTGATCGGCAGTCACCAAACTTGCTGAATTTTGGATCGCCATTGCTGCAATAATTGTATCTGGTAGTTTCAACCGATATTGCTGGCGAATTTCAATGATTTTCTTAATCAAAACAGCATCACTCGCCACTAAATTGACAACCTCAACTCGTTGCAAAAACTGCTCAAAAAGCTGAATATCCTCTTAACTCAGCCCAGAAAACGCGAGAAATTCAATTTTGCTAATAACTGAAACTCCAATCCAATCAGCACCTTGAAGTAATTGAATAAGTTGAGAATTTCCTTGGAGCAGAGCTACTATCGCATTCGTATCCAATACGTAGCGATTACCACTCATCGCGTAGATTCCTCTGCATAGCTACCGCATCTCCCCGCCAAGTTAATCGCCCCACCAAATCAGAAAAATCATAACTAGGTTGCTTTTCCTCTGACGAAACTGGATTCAAAACAACTACAATGTCCACTTCAACCGCCGCTAATTGCGTTGGAATATTAAGATTTAAATATCCTGATTCATCGATTTTAGTTGTAAGTTTTAAAACTTCCATTGCCAAATAATTAGTAAACCTCATCTTATTCTAAATTTTGTAGAGCGAATATTGCTCAATCAGATCCCCAGAACCCCGACTTTTCAAAAAAGTCGGGGTTCTTGTACCTCACAATAACAAGAGTTCGACGGAACTAAAAAATGGCAGGAGCAAGATCAACTCCCCTCTCCTCCCAGGAGAGTCTTTTCATCCTCTATCTAAAGCACAAAATACGCAACAACGTTGCTGTTTATCCGGGGTTTTCAACCTACCCTTTAACAAAAGTTTTGTCCAGCTTGAGGCTGGACAATAGTTAGAAATATTTTTGAGATGGAATATTTACTTGATTTTTAACTTACCAAATCAACTAAGGCGTTGCTTTGAAAGCGGACTATAGATGAAACTGAGCATCCGCGATAATTCTCAGAGGTGAAAACTGATAGTGTGATATTAGCTTGACCGGGATCTAAAATGCGCTTTACCTTGCAGGTTTGCATTTTGTTGTTGCAGTAAGCAATAATGCGATCGCCAGCCTTTACTTCTAACGCTTGAATTTTCAATTAATACCAACCTTGCCAGGAGTTTGCTTAGTTAAAGGAAAAATATATTGCTATATTTTACTTGCTCAACAATAGCAATGTTGTTTTAGTGTAACACAAAAATTAATTAAGGGTATTGATCGTATCAATTTAATCTTGATAGTGTCAAGTTTATTCATGCTCAAAACAGTATTAAATGCTGGATTTTCAGAAAATAAGGAAAAAATATCGACCTTCAGGCAGCATTTAGGTGAGAGCCTCTATTGAAAAATCCAGATAGTGGTAAACCTCTGCTCGAACTTCTTTGGAGCTAAATTTTTTCGAGTACAGATTTTTTATTTCTATGTTTTTGTTACAATTATTGAAATTTTTACCCAAAAATACCACTATGGCTTTATATGCTGAATTACATAGACATCTGGGCGGCTCCGTCGTACCACGAGTTTTATGGCGATATTTCGAGCGACATTCTTCAGAGTTGATTTCCCGCTTTGCTGACTATTCAGACTTTGAAGATTTTTATACTCGCCCACGCAACACCTTGGATGAGTATCTAGAATTACACACCTTGGTAGAAAGTGTGCAAACTGTGGATACTTTGCCTTACTTTATCTATCGCTTGGTGCGGGGTGCTTACATTTTTGAAAATTTGGCTTATTTGGAACTGCGTTACACTCCCTATCTACGAACACCTGAGCATCTGAATCAATCCGAAAGAATTGACAAGATGACAGAGATTGTGCAGGTAGTAGGACTTGCCAGCCACCAGCCAGAACATCCGATTGTTACTAGCCAAATTCTCTGTATGCACACACGTCTACCTTATGAGGTGAACAAGGCGATTGTTGATTTAGCGGCGCAAAATAAACAGTATGTTTGTGCAGTAGATGTAGCGGGGGGTGATAGCTATTACGCCGATCGCTTAGAAGAATGGATTAGCTTATACGATTATGCGCGATCGCTGGGTGTTAACACAACGGGACATCTATATGAAACCACCGCAGGTTGTTATCCAGAACTATTACCCTATTTAATGCGAATTGGTCACGGCATCCAAATTCCCCTACTGTATCCAGAGTTACTTAATGATGTGGCTAAACGCGGGCAATGTTTAGAGGTTTGTCCGACAACTTACCTGAAAACAGGTACTTTGCAGGATATACGTCAACTCAAATTAGTTTTTGACCGTTGTTTTGATGCTGGGGTTGATATAGCTATTTGTACTGATAATGCTGGATTGCACAATGTGCGTCTACCGTTTGAGTACGAAAATCTCTTGACTTACGACATTATTAGTTTTGAACAACTACAAGCTTGTCAAGATGCAGCTTTCCGTCATGCTTTTGCTTGGCCCTACAGTCAACGTCCCGCATCCCTGTTGAACGGTTTACTGAAACCTGAACCACCTAAAGTTTTGGCTATGAGAGATACTAATTAACAATCACCTAGAAATATTCATAAATTAAGGCGATTTAATGTTAATTAATGTTGCAATCACTGATTTTTTCTGATGCTGTAGAGAAAGTTGTAATGCACAATAGATATCTTACAAAAATCAATGTTTTAGAAAAAAACCACAAATAAACACAGATAATTCATCATGTTTATCAAGAAAGGCAGAGGGCAGAAGGCAGGAGTTTCAGTTGGAATACTGTTTTCTGCTCTTTGCCCGTGACAATCATCGAACTTGCGGTTTAAGACAAGAACACCAAATTTTCTTGTTTTGTGGCCCCAATTAAGTACGGTGTTGAATCCCCTACAAAACATTGAACCTTCTGCCTTCTGCCTCCTGCCTTCTTCAACTCCCTGTGCCCCTAGAAGCTATAAACTATAATTTATGGCATCTACTATTCAAGCTCTACCAACAGAAGTCGTATATCTCATTACAGCTGGTGAGGTAATCGACTCTTTAGCTTCTGTGGTGCGGGAATTGGCAGAAAATTCCCTAGACGCAGGTGCAACGCGAATTGTGGTTTCTCTATGGCCGCAACAATGGCGAATTCGTGTTGCAGATAATGGTTGTGGAATGAATCTAGATGATTTGCAACAAGCAGCGACAGCCCACAGCACTAGTAAAATTCGCTCTAGTGCCGATTTGTGGAAAATTAACAGTTTAGGGTTTCGTGGTGAGGCGTTGCATAGTTTGACGACTCTGGCAGATTTGGAAATTTTGAGTCGTCCTGTGGGTGGAAAATTAGGATGGCGGATAGTTTACGGTGACGCCGGGGAAGTTGTGGAAGTTGAAGTAACAGCGATCGCACCTGGTACAGTGGTTACAGTTTCCAATCTTTTTGGTAATTGCTCATCTCGTCGTCAGGGATTACCCATAGCAGCACAGCAAATAAAAGCTGTGCAAGCCGCAATTCAACAAATTGCTATGTGTCATCCCCACGTCACCTGGCAGATTTGGCAAAATGACCGTCAATGGTTCACCATTTGTCCCGCCGCCACAACTGGGCAACTTCTACCGCAGATTTTACCCCAAGTGCGACAAGGTGACTTGCAAGAACTAAAACTCGAAATACCCAACCCTCCCAACTCGCCACTCCCAACTCCCCACTCCTCACTCCCCACTCCTCACTCAGCACTCAGCACTCAGCACTCAACACTAAATTTAGTGGTAGGATTACCCGATCGCACTCATCGTCATCGTCCAGATTGGGTACGTGTAGCCATCAACGGCAGGATGGTGAAGACACCAGAACTAGAGCAAACGATATTATCAGCATTTCACAGAACATTACCACGCGATCGCTATCCAATTTGTTTCTTACATCTTGCCATTTCTCCCGATCAAATTAACTGGAATCGCAATCCAGCAAAAACAGAAATTTACCTCAACGAAATCATTTATTGGCAACAGCAAATTACCCAAGCAATTAACCAAGCACTCAGCATCTCTTCTAGCAATCTTAAAGAAGCTGTTCACACAACACGAGTTAGTAAATTACTCAAAGCCGCAGAAGCCAAAGGTGGTTACAATTTCAATTCTCAAAATCCCAACCCTTCTACAGACGCGATTAATCGCGTCTCTCCTAACTCCTTAAAAGCTGTCGCTCAAGTTAGCAACACCTATATTGTGGCGGAACATTCAGGTGGTATGTGGTTAGTAGAACAGCATATTGCCCATGAGCGAGTTTTATATGAGCAATTGTGTGATAATTGGCAACTTGTTCCCGTTGAACCGTCAATCATTCTTTATCAATTATCACCAGCGCAAGTATCACAACTGCAACGCATCGGTTTAGAAATAGAACCCTTTGGCGAACAACTTTGGGCAGTTCGTAACATCCCCGCCCCTTTGCAGCAACGAGATGACTGTGCAGAAGCAATTTTAGAACTTAGTTGGGGAGGCGACTTACAAACAGCCCAAGTAGCCGTCGCCTGTCGCAGTGCCATTCGTAACGGTACACCAATGAATCAACAAGAAATGCAGACACTTTTAGATAATTGGCAACGCACTCGCAACCCCCGCACCTGTCCCCACGGACGCCCAATTTATCTATCCTTAGAAGAATCAGCTTTAGCTCGGTTTTTCCGGCGTAATTGGGTAGTTGGTAAAAGTCATGGAATTTGAGGTTAATCAGTTGTTGCTGTAGTCAATCCCAACTTTTTATCTAAAAAATCTTCTTCTAATACCAATTCTCTATGAAGATGCACAACTAGGATGAGGAAACTTAAGGTGTTTGACTACTAACTACAATAAGTCAGACTGCTTAATCCAGGAGTATTTATTAAGTCACTATTGGCTATCCAACCATTACCGGATAACTCTCCAGGGAAACTTCTGGCAAGGTCGATTTCTACCCAAATGTAATTTTCAGCTTTGTATGACTTAACTACATTACCTGTAAGCAAGTTCACAAACACTATTGTATTTGGAGAAAGTGTTGCAATATAGGCTCCTTTGGTACTTGGTTGGAGACGTAGAGTTTGAGGTTGTACAAGTTGCCGGCATTCACTGCCAATAGTAGGTTTACTCGACAGGTTTTGAGCGTTGTTATTCGTCTGACAAAATTTCAGCACAGCGGTTTGAATAAACCCTGAAGTCGGAGATTGAATTCTGACAAATCTATCTCCACTAGCTGGTATATATGCCAAAGCAATCTTTGTTGTTGCCGACAATATTCTGATAGCGTTGGATGATGTTGAAGGTTCTTTAAAAATTGGAGTATCTACTTTAGTTGCACGACAACTCGATTGTGAAGAATTGGAGGGAGTCTGTGTGATTTGAGCAAATACAGGTACACTCAGAGCGAACGTAGCAATCTTTACTAGAGTAAAAATATACAATAACTTCTGAAATTCCACGTTTTTTCCTCAATATCACTTAAGAAAGACTGTACATTAGATTCGCAACTTATAAACTCTGATATTAAAAGATACTATAAAAATTATTTTGAACCATTAGACTATCATATAATGACTTATTACTACTAATTACAAGCTACGTACAATCTCTTAATTATGAATAAATCAAATAATAGTGGAATAGTTGAACAATTTGTAAATGCAGTGATGGGGGTAAAAACTCTTAATCAACAACAGTTTCCAAATACATCAATAGTTAATACACAAGAACTAGATGTTAGAGCAGTTTTAGTTTATACACTAGGGACTGTCCTACAAATAGTAGTCATGGTTCTTGTGTTGCTGGGAATGGAAAAAATAGTAATGTTGATTGATAGCAATTCTTCTTTTCCCAATTGGTTTAGCACTTTCTTAACCGGATTATTTTTTGCTCTATTAAGTATCCGTTCACGAATTTTTTCTCTTTTAGATAATACCCGTTCTCGTCAGACTTATGACCAGGTAATCAGACCAAGATGGTCTCCTCCACCTTTAGTATTTCCCATAGTTTGGATGATAATTGCCGTTTTACGGGTAATTTCTTCTGTATTGGTTTGGCAGCAAATGAATCACCAATTTTTAGTGCTGCCTTTAATTTTGTTTGTGGTGCATCTGGCTTTGGGGGATACTTGGAATACGATTTTTACTGTAGAACGGAGATTAGGTGCTGCTGTTCCTGTGGTTATTTTAGGCCCTTGGTTATCTGCTTTAGTGGTGACGGCAATTTATTGGCAAACTAATCCTGTAGCGGGAATGACTTTATCATTTTCTTGTGTATGGCTAACTGTAGCTGCTGTATTGGTATTTAGAATTTGGCAATTAAATGGATCTGAGCCATTGTATCCTTTAAAACTAACACCTGTGGAAAAATAAATACTCAAAATTCACTTTCACATGAAAGCAAGCAAAAATATCACTTGATTTTTGAGTACTACATTCAACATACATAAAAAACGGTAGATTGCTAATTGCTCTACCGTTTTTTAAATTCTTAAATCTAAGACTTAATGGGAAAAGTCAGAGCGGGGATCTATAAACACAAATCGGAACTCTTTTATAAGCAGGTGTGCCACTTTGTGGATCAATTTTTGCTTGAAATAAAATATTAGCTTCAGGATAAAACATAAAAGCTACACCTTCAAGGATTGCGCCACAAATAATTTCAATATTGTCTAATTCTCCCCTATCCCCTTTCACTTTTATTCGCTGATGTTCATGGAATCCCGCTTTTTTGACATCTAGAGAATTCATTAAAATACAGTGACGATGGGGCATTCCTCGATATTTATCTTCATTGCGATAAACTACAGTATTATGTTGACCATAGCTGCGTCCTGTCCCTAAAATTAACACAATTCCTGGCTGATTTTGTGTCACACCAAATGTTTCTTTAGAAGGTAGCGATAATTGTGGTAAAGGTGTGACAAACATCTGTGCTTTGCCATCAGATGTAGGAAATTTAGGTTCATCTACAATCCGCCCTTCAATGATAAATTCCTGTTTTTCTTGGTCAATTGTGCCAATTTTTTTATAGCCAGGAATAGTTTTAGCAATTAATTTTCTTACATAAACTGTATCTTGGAGTTTACGCCAGTCTATTGGTATTTTCCCATGTAACCGATGGGCAATTTCTGTAATTAATTCTATTTCTGAAATTAGATCAGCATCAGGTGGTTGTAAATGACTTTTACCTTCGTTATTTAACCGTACAAAGTTATTACCTGATTCAGTTGTTGTTTTATGAGGATTTTCAAAGCGATTGAAGACAGGTAGTATTAAAGTTTGCTTTTTGGCTAATCCGTGAAAGTGTCCTAAGTTCGGTTTAGTAGATACATAAAAAATGGTTTCTATTTGCGATAATGCTTGTTTTGCTTGCTGTAAATCTGGATTAGCTGCATATAAATTTCCCCCTAAACAAAATAGCGTATCTATTTTTCCTAATTCTGCCGCTGTTATTAAGTCACGGGTATGATAACCAGGAGTTTCATTTAGAGGTTTTCCTAATAGTTCAGATAGTGCTTGTTTGATTTCTTCCCGCAAGTTTGTAGTGACACCCATTGAACCAAATCCTTGCACATTGGAATGTCCTCGAATAGGCATTGTTCCAGCACCGATTTTACCAGCGTTCCCTGTAATTAATGCTGTATTAGCAATACTAAAAACATTATCTACACCGTTAGCATGTTGAGTGATCCCCATTGCCCAGGCAAAAACTACACGTGCTGATTTACCAATTATATAAGCTGTCGCTGTGATTTCTTCTTGGGATAAACCACAGGTCTTAGTGATATCATCCCACGATGTATTATTAGCATAATCTAGAACTTTTTGCCAATCGTGTGCATAAGATTTAAGATATTCTGTTTTAATCAAGTTCTGTTCAATTAGAGATTTTTGTAAACCTACAAATAATGCGACATCACTACCAGGAGTTGGTTGTAAATATAAAGAAGATATATCTGAACCTCCTGTGAGTAAAGATTTGATGGGAAATGCAGGAGATGCAAATTTAACTAAACCTATTTCAATTTGAGGATTAATAATAATTATTTTACCGCTTCTTTCCCGCAATTTTATCAATTCGTTCATCAATCGGGGATGATTTGCAGGTGCGTTGGAACCAATTAAAACGATACAATCACTATGTTCCAGGCTCTCTAAACTGACCATTGATGTACCTGAACCGAAAACTTTTTTTAACCCCACTGTTGAGGGTGCGTGACACAAATCTGAACAGTCTGCTAAATTATTACTACCTAGCGATCGCACGAATAATTGTAGTAAATAGGCAGCTTCATTAGATGAACGTCCAGAACTATAACTAGCAATTCGTGCTGGTGGTAAATTAAAGGCTTGTGTAGCGATGTCATAAACTTCTTCCCAGCTTATACGTTGATAATAGGATGAACCTGATCTGAGAATGAGAGGATAACTTAATCTACCCAAGCGATCGCATTCTTGAGAAGTCAGTTTTTGTAACTCACTGATGCTATTTTCTGAGAAAAAATCTTGTTTAATTCCTGGTTGCAATTCCGCAGCGATCGCTTCTACACTTTTAGCACAGCGTTGTAAATATTCTCCCGCTTCATTAACAAACCCCCCCTTTTGTCCACCCGTACCCCAAGCACAGGATAAACACGCACTTTTATGATTGAGAGTTTGCCATAATTGTAATCCTTGTGGTGAGAGAGTTTTTTCTGCCCAATATTGAATCACAGGTAAACCACCCCCAACAGGGTAGCTAGAATTGGTTTGAGGGAAGTTATCCATACTTAGCTACATCTCTGCTCGTTTAACTAACTATTATTATTACAAAGAAGGCAGGAGGCAGGAGGAAAGAAGTAGAGGATTGGAGAGACGTATTATCTATGTTATGGACATCTGCGATCGCCATAAATAAAGACGGGTTGCAGCCCGTCTAAATAGCTTGAAAGTGCAAATACACCTTGTATAGTATTGAAAATAACACAGTTAATTTCCTCAAAATTGCCAATTTGCCAAGTCTTGAAGGAGGCAGGATACAAGAATCGTCCCACAAGTCCTGTTATTTCCGGCGAAATCCTTTACCAGACTCAGTGCTGAGTGCTGAGTCAGAAGGAGAGTACTCAGTACTTTCGCTCTTGGGTTTTCGTCTCGCATATTGTGGACGGAATCTTTCTAGTCTGAAAACAGTAATAATCGCCCTGATAAGATATTGCTTTGTCTAAATAAGTCATAGTAGAGATTATAGCTACTGGATACAGAAGCTCCTCTAATGAGTTCTCACGACTGGTTTAGTTTTATATGAACTAAACCAGTAACAAAAATCAAGGTTTATAAGCATCAGATATGAATGTTTTACTTCTATACCCCCGTTTTCCAAAAAGTTTTTGGTCTTTTGAAAAGACTCTGGCTTTATTAGACCGTAAAGCAATGCTACCGCCTTTAGGCTTAGTGACTGTAGCGGCGATTTTACCCCAGGAATGGAATTTCAAGCTAGTAGATCGTAATGTCCGCGTCTGTACAGAGGCAGAATGGGCTTGGGCAGATTTGGTTATTATGTCGGCGATGATTGTGCAAAAAGAGGATTTGCTCTCTCAAATATTGGAAGCAAAGCAGAGAGGTAAACAAGTCGCTGTGGGTGGGCCCTTCCCGACGGCGCTACCAAATGAAATGACATCTGCCGGAGCAGACTACTTGATATTAGACGAAGGGGAAATCACCCTACCTTTATTTGTAGCAGCGATCGCACGGGGCGATCGCACAGGTATCTTTCGCTCTGGCGGTGAAAAACCAGATGTCACCAATACTCCAACTCCTCGCTTTGACTTGCTAGAGTTTGAAGCATACGCGGAGATGTCAGTGCAATTTTCGCGTGGATGTCCCTTTCAGTGTGAATTCTGCGACATTATTGTGTTGTATGGTCGCAAACCCCGCACTAAAAACCCAGGACAAATATTAGCAGAACTTGATTACCTCTATCAACTGGGTTGGCGGCGCAGTATTTTTATGGTGGATGACAACTTCATCGGTAATAAGCGGAATGTCAAATTATTTTTGAAGTCCCTTTTGCCGTGGATGGTAGAACATAACTATCCCTTTTCCTTTGCCACAGAGGCTTCAGTTGATTTAGCCCAAGATCAAGAACTGATGGACTTGATGGTAGCGTGTAATTTTGGAGCAGTTTTTCTGGGAATTGAAACCCCCGACGAAGAAAGTCTCACTTTCACTCAGAAATACCAGAATACGCGAGACTCACTCAGTGAGGCGGTGAATAAGATTACCCGCTCAGGGCTGCGAGTCATGGCAGGTTTTATTATTGGGTTTGATGGCGAAAAGGCAGGTGCAGGCGCACGAATTGTCAAATTTGTCGAGCAGACAGCAATTCCCACAGCCTTGTTTAGTATGTTGCAAGCACTTCCAGATACAGCCCTCTGGCATAGATTAGAAAAGGAAGGACGACTCCGCAATAAATCTGCAAACATCAACCAAACCACGTTGATGAATTTTGTCCCAACTCGACCGTTAGAAGACATCGCTCGTGAATATGTGCAGGCTTTCTGTGATTTGTATGAGCCAGAACGGTTTTTAGAGCGTACATATAAACACTTCCGTCTTTTGGGCGAAGCAACCTACCCAAAAAAGGGCAAAGGTGCCAAAAAACCATTGAACTGGAAAGTACTCCGAGCGTTGCTGGTGATTTGTTGGCGTCAAGGTCTACTTCGTCAGACGCGCTGGCAATTCTGGCGCAACTTGTGGAACATGTATCAGCATAATCGAGGTGGGGTGAGTAGCTATTTAGCTGTTTGTGCCCAAATTGAGCATTTCTTGGAATATCGCCAAATTGTTCGGGATGAAATTGAGGCTCAAGTAGCTGAATTTCTGGAAGCAGAAGCTAGGGTAAAACCGGAAGCAGAAGTGATGGAAGTGTTAGGAAGCGTCAAAAAATAACTCATATAGCAGTTTTTAAAATTCCACACAGTCGTAACACACCCTACTGGCGTGGCAAAGCTAAAGTCGTGCATTAGGAAAAAAGCAGAAAACATTGATTTATCTCAATTTTCTCAAAAATCTATTGAAACATTTTAGGCTTGCCACGCCCCTACTTAATATTTACTTTATAAATAGGCTCTTATATTTTCTAAATTTCATATTCAAGTAATTAATTCACTTCTCAATAACGAGCTAATCAGTTTGATTAATAAGCTGTTACGCAGCTAGATTGTATAATATTAGATTAAGTAATTAATTTAGTATCAGCCATCTATGCCAGCAAAAAATCATCTTTCCCAAGAGCAGAAGGAAAGGCTACTAAAAACGCTAAAAGAGCATGAAAATCCCTACGTAAGAGAAAAGATTCTGATTTTATTATTAATGAATGATGGAAAAACTTATCAAGAGATTAGTAAGTTTTTAGATATTGCATATCCAACAGTAGCATATTGGGCAGTTCACGGCGATCCAGATAACCTAGAAAGTTTTTTAGATGGAAGAAGAGAAGGGAACTTCCGCAAAGTTACCAAAGAATATGAGGATTTATTATTAGAAATAATTGAAAAAGAGCCACTAGAGTATGGGTATGAATTTGGTCGTTGGACAGCAGCAAGACTAGCTACATACCTCGAAAAGATAACAGGAATTAAGTTAAGTGGTTCACAAGTTGGGAGAATATTAGAGCGAAAAAAGTACGTTTACCTTTGGGCAAAATACAGCCTAGAGGACAAACAGAATCCTGAAATGCGTAAGGCATTTAAAGAAAAATTGTCAGAATACTTAAGAATAACAAAGGAAGCCCCAGAGCGTTTACAGGTATGGTTTTGGGATGAGAGTGGATTTAGTTTAAGAGTGATAAGAAGAAAAAACTGGGGTAAGAAAGGTACAAGGAAACAAATCACAGGTCAAAGAAGAAGAGGAAGAGTAAATATTATGGGAGGGTTACGTTATCACGACAAGAAGAGAATGAATTTTGTGATTAAAAAAGGAAATGCCGATGTATTTTATGAGCAGCTTCAATCTTTGAATAATTTTCTATTGCAAGAATGGATAGAGCAAGGAAATAGAATTGAGACTTTCAATAAATGTTCTGCGAAAATAGTGATTATCTTAGATAATGCCAGCTTCCATAAAAGAAAAGATATTTTAGTTCGTATCAAGGCAGAAATGCCAAATATTATCCTGGAATTTCTACCACCTTATAGTCCAGATTATAATTTGATTGAATTGGTTTGGCATTCAGCAAAAGAATATATAGCTCATAGATTGTTCGAGTCAGTATCACAGCTAGAAGAGTTGTTAAATAAATTGTTAAATGAAGGAGGTCTTATTATTAAATGGGAACGCAAAATTAAAAATAAAGGTAATGCTGTTTATTAAATTTAGCTGCGTAACAGCTTAGCTCTCAGCTAATATAAAAAAAAGTCCGCTTTCGCGGACTGTGGACATTGGATAAGGTTAAGTTGTCACCAAGAGTGTCTACAAGATGTTAGACTCAATATTCATTCTTTCTTAGTCAACGTTAAAAATCAAGTTCCACACACTAAATATTAGGACATAACTCCTTTATTTAAGTCTTTTTTAGATGTTAAACCTCGTCTACCTTGAGAACCGTAGTTTTGTAGGTTGGGTGCAGCGATAGCGTAACCCAACATAAAATTTGGTGGTAATGTTGGGTTGCGTTTCACTCCACCCAACCTACATAAATATATCTTTTAAAAACTCTAGGTTTCAACATAGATGAGGTTTATCTAAAAATAAATTCTACCAGGTTTAATTCCGTAGCTAGTCGATAAAAAAGCTATTTTTAACAAAAAAATTGAAGAAAAACGCTGTAATTTCAGCTAAAAATAGTAATTTATATCACTAATAACTCAGACATAATTCAGAGATTTATGTCGGAATTTATGGAAAATCCCAGTATTTTTATTCTCGGATTTAAACCAGGTTGATATTTCAACTGAGAAATATTGAGATTTTACTTAGTTTGAAAGATATTTTGTACCATTTTTTTGTCGGCATTTGCCGCTGCACTATCCAACTCTGCAATCTCACTGGCGTCTAATTGCCAACCCAACGCACCAAGATTCTCCCTCGCTTGTTCGACGCTCTTGGCTCCAGGGATGGGAATGGTTCCTTTAGAGATGCACCAATTAATTGCTACCTGTGACATGGTTTTGTTTCTAGACTGTGCCACCTCTCGCAAACATCCCAACAGCGATCGCATTCCTGGTAATATCTGCCTAAATAACAGACCTCTGATGCCTTTGGGCAAAGGGCCTTGCTCAGAGTATTTTCCTGTCAGTATTCCCAAAGCTAGAGGGCTGTAGGCAATCAATTTAATTCCGAACTCATCACAAAGGTCTTTGAGCTTGAGTTGAGTCACAGGATATGTAGATAACAGAGAGTATTGAACTTGCAGAGTTGCAATCGGAACGCCTCGTTCAGCAAACTTTTTCTGCACTTTCTTAAGCCGTTTGGGCCCATAATTGGATAGTCCCACTCCCTTGACCAGTCCTTGCTCATATACATCGGCAAGACCATCTAACAGCCCTTCCTCTTGCCAAGGGGCATAATTCGCTGTAGACCAGTGCATCTGTACCAAATCGACATTTCTTCCCAGGCGTTGAGCAGATGACTTACAAGCCCTTACCATTGATTGGCGTGTCCATCTCCACGGGTAAGCAGCAAGCTTAGTAGCAATACAAATATTTTCTTTGTCTGATCCTACATATTCACGGTTGAATCGTCCCAGGAGTAACTCACTGCGACCATTCAATCTCCCAGTTCCATAGGAATCACCTGTATCAAATAAAGTTACACCGTTGCTTACACAAAGGTTAAAGACAGCTTGCAACTGGTCATCCATACTTTCGTCATATCCCCAAAGCAGTTGATTGCCCCAGGCCCAAGTCCCGCAGCCCATACTTGGGAGGAAGAGTTTTTGGAGAGTCTGCATCTTTGCTCTCTGTAGATTGCCTTATTAATTATCAGGCATTAACGCGCGAGTAGTTTGAAAAGGGCGACTAGAAGTCGCGGCTACACAGACAAAACCCGCCTGCGCGGGTTAAAAACCAAAGGAATGCCTGAGTATCGAGCAAAAACTTCATGGCATGTAGTCGTGAAAGTCTTCCAAGTGCGTTTCGTCTTCAGACACGATGGTTAGGGTTCCGATCGCACTACCGGGCTGGCGAGGCTTGCGGGGTGGTTGGAGTTCGCCAATCAGTCTGGCGACAGTGCGTAGACGCGCAGCGGCTTGTCGTGAGACATCACCAGAAAAAATCTGTACTTCTTCACCGGGTTGCAGACTTGCAATCAGTTCGGGTAAACGAAGTTGAGCTTCTGTTAATGGAATCCGTATCATTAGTTTTGTGCTTCTATGCGTTAGCAGTTTGCGGAGCGTCTCCGAGAGAAGGCTTTGGCAGAGCGATCGCTCTTGCTTAATTTTACAGATATCTATAAGATTTTTTGATCGTCTGTTGTAAGGTTATTTGGGTTTTTGGGTGCGATCGCAATTTACCTGTAAAGCAGTTACGATCATATAGTTGAGCCTATAATTAGAATTCTTAAGGAGACTCCAAAGCATGAGTGAAACTGCCGAAAAACTTAAACTCGAACTTTCTCAGCTTTCTACAGAAGAACGTGCTGAAATTGCCTACTTTTTAATTCATTCTCTAGATGAGGGTATAGATGATAATCTAGAAACTGCTTGGGATACGGAATTAACTCAACGGTTGGAAGATATTAGTCGCAAAACAGCTATTGGAGAACCATCATCTCAAGTTTTTTCTGAGTTACGAGAAAAGTATTCGTGAAGTTTATTGTTATTCACACCGAAGCTCGAAAGGAGCTTGACACTGCAATAGCTTACTATGAAGCTCAAAAAGTAGGCTTGGGACTAGATTTACTGTCTGAATTGGAAAAAGTTATTCTTAAAATTCAGCAAAACCCCAATTTAGGAACCCCACACAAGATTGAAGGAATACGTCGTTATACTATTCAACGTTTTCCCTATCTGATTTTTTATACGGTGCTTGAAGAAGTAATTTGGGTTATTGCTATCGCGCATGGTAAGCGCAAACCGAATTACTGGAAAGAAAGAAATATTGAAATTTAATAAAAAAAGACTCAAAGAAATGACAGATCCAGTTATTAAAAGTGTTTTATTTAACTGAGTTTAACCGTACCATCGCTGAGTGCATAGCAGTCAACCGCCGAACAATCTGGTCAATCTCTAAATCTAATATGCTGTAATCAATGACTGCCTGACGAATCGGTGTATGTCCTTGATTGACATCTAGCTCTTGTATCCGGGCTGTACGCAGTGCTTGCAGGTGCGGTTGGATTTTTCGCAGCGTTGCTTCTAAGTCAGGTAAAGGCGGTGGGGTAATTTCCTGCTGTATTGAATCAGCTAACTGCTCTAACAGTAGCGAAATTTGGCGGACAAAGGTTTCTAATTCTGGTAGCGGCACTGTTCCTCGAAAATGTTCGAGATGTACTGCCAAAACTGTCACGGCGTTAGTAAAACGTCCCATGTACACCAGCAGCGTCATTACTGGTTCTACTAATTCTTTGTGCATTTGGGGTTCGCGTAGCAATCCTTGGAAGGAGGCTTGAGCATTGCCGATTGCCAGTCCAGTTTGTCGCCGTTGACTGATAATTGTAGAGTCAGGCTCTTTTGTCCCCTGATAAACAGCCATCACATCCCGAAAGTATTTGTGACATTCTCGCAGTGCAGTGGCGAGTTGACTGGGTAAGCGATCGCGTTCCCGATTTGGCAATATAAAATAATGACTCGCAAAAGCCAGTCCTGCCCCAATTAATGTATTCAATATGCGAAAACCAGCAAATTCCCAACCAATGGGATAACCAATATCAATAACTAGTAAGACAAATATTGACAAAAAAACCACTGAATACCCATAGTTGACACTGATCAGGGAAATGCCAAAAAAGACTGTCAGCAAAATGATGATGCCTAATACAGTCTTACTGGTGATAGTTGCAACGATGACAGCGGCTAATACAGCTCCCAAAATTGTCCCGCCAACTCGCTGGAAAAACCGCTGATAAGTTGCACCCAAGTTTGGTTTGAGGACTAGCATGATTGTCAGTGTCACCCAATACCCCATTTGTAAATTGGTAATGCTGTATAGGATTACGCCTACAGTTAGACTCACTGCTATGCGGAGAGCATGGCGAAAGATTGCTGAGTCTAAGGTGAGGTTTTCTTGGAGTAAACTTAAGAGCGATCGCTGTTCGTCTTCAACTAACAGAAGTCTATCTACATCTCGGCGACTCTTTTTGCTGTGATCTGCCAGAGATTTCGCTGTCTGAGCCGTGTATTGCAATTGCTTGATCAGCTTTTCGATCATCAGCACTAAGTTAGTGAAAGCAACGAGAGTTGTGTAGTCTGTCTCACTCCCAGCAATTGCTTTTCTTTGCAGATTTTCTTGTTCCTTTAGTGCCTCACAGATACGCTTGAGATTTCCCAGATCGATGCTGGCAGATTTGCCAGAGATGACTTTCGCTATAGCTTGGAGAATGACTGATATTTGTTCGAGTGCATCGTCTACTAATTGCTGGACTGCTTGATATTGATGTTGTTGGAAGTGAGTTTCAAGTAATTCGGTTAAGGCGATAACTGAACCAAGTAAGCGATCGCCATCCTGAATTAGCACTAACAATTGCTCATCCATCCAACTCCGCGCTGGCTGTCCAATTCTGACAGTACCTAAAATAGTTCGTGCTGTCTCTAATGCCAGTCTAATTTCGAGAATCTTTTCAGATGTTGCAACTTTACCTACAAAAGCCTGAATGTAACTAGCGATCGCATTTAAGGAATTAGCCAAAGCTAACCGTAGTGGATCATAAGGTCTAAAGGGCCACATTACCAAAGAAAGTAGCATCGCCCATCCACCTGCAATTAGACATAGCAGCGATCGCACGAGTGCAGTTTCCAAGTTTCCTGATTGTGCGATCGTGGTAACAAATGATATCCCTAGCACCAGTCCGACATTTGCACCAGCATTACCATACAGCGAAGCAAAACCGGAAGCAAGTCCCCAGATAAATGTCAGCACCACAGCTAGCGCTGGAACTCTAGCGACTATAGTACCCACAAATACTGAAACAGCCATTCCAAAAGTAGCAGCCGCCATCGCCTTAGCTTTGATCTGGTAAGGGCCACCAACATTCGCAAAGTTGACAAAGTAAGCCATCAAACCGACAAATAATCCGCTTTCCCTTTGGTTGATGAGTTGCCCAATTAGCATGGGAACCCCTAACGCTAAAGCAGCTCGTAAGCCGTTGGATATTGCTGGTTTTCCTGGCTCTGACTGGATCAGAATCTTGAGGAAATTACTTCGATTCAACTGCATTGTTTTTGTTAACAAAACAAAATTTTTATCGAACAGAATTCAGGAGTCAGGAGTCAGGAGTCAGAATTCAGCATGAATTATGACCGAAAAAGTGGATAGCACCGCGGTAGCGAGTCCGCTTTCGCTTTTAGCATCTCGTAGAGAGCATCTTGATTCTAACCGGAACTTTCGGAGTCTCCAGATCCGCTTCTGAATTCTGACTCCTGGATTCTGACTTCTTCTTCAAACAGATATAAGGTTTACCAATAACAACAGTATAATTGCTGTGATTAGCGTATAAAAAGCATTGTCTGAATGCAAAGAGCTTTAGTCAAAAGTGATATAAATCAAGACATATCAATAATCTTAGATGTTTATTGCTAACATTTAAAAAATATTAACAACAAAACAAAAAAGTTAAAATAATGTCAACGAATTTGATAGAAAAAAATACCAAACCTGTCCGAAATTAGAGATAATTTTTAGAAGACAAAAACATAGAACTTACGCATTGACAGAGATAGCCAACTGTGAATTATCTCTCGTTACAAGGCTCTGCCTTGTAATGCTCTTGTAGGAGGCTCTGCCTCCAGTCAAACCAGTAGGCAGAGCCTACTTGAACTCGTTCCCAGTCAGAGCCTGGGAACGAGGCAGGACAAGACTTTTAGCTGATAAAGTTTGCCTTCAACATGATAGTTAATGTGTAAAGTGCGTAAGTCCTAAAACAATAAAAACTATTTTATTGGATAGGGTTTGATGTCGATAAACTGTTCCAACTTCAGGGGAGAATTCATAAATGAATCCTCCGGTGGCATAAACCTGAAGAGAAATCGATTGTGAGCAGATAAATCAGTGAAATAGACAAAAAGTTAAGCGCGAGGACATAGAATTAGTATGGCTAACAACAGTGCAATCACCCCAGCACGACGCTTGAGTGAAAAGTTACCTTCACCGCTCAAGCGTTTGGCCGATTTGGCTTATAACTACTGGTGGAGTTGGAGTGGCGATCGCATCTCTTTATTCCAAACAATTGATTCCCAAGAATGGGAACGCTGTGGACATAACCCAGTGGCAATTTTAGAGTCTGCAAGTTACGAGCGTCTGACCCAATTAGCAGAAGACCCGTTTTACTTAAAGCAGATATCTGCCTTAGCGCGTGAGTTTGACCAATACATCAACCAGCAAGATACTTGGGTCAGTCGAGTTGCACCGCAAGTATCTGCATCTCGCCCCATTGCCTACTTTTGCGCCGAATTTGGCATCCATGAATCCCTACCTGTCTACTCTGGCGGCTTGGGAATTCTCGCCGGGGATCACCTGAAATCATCATCAGATTTAGGTGTGCCGTTGGTTGGTGTTGGCTTGTTGTATCGCCAAGGTTATTTTCGGCAACGTTTGAATCGTCAAGGTTGGCAAGAAGATTATTATATTGACAACCCCTTTCAGCAGATGCCCCTGGAGTTAATTAAAAATGAGCAAGGGGAAGCGGTCACTATCGAGTTACAAGTTCGCCAACGGGTTGTGAAAGTGCAAATCTGGCGAGTACAAGTTGGGCGAGTCACATTATATTTATTAGATAGCGATCGCAATGATAACGATCCCATTGACCGCTGGCTAACGGGACACCTATACGGCGGTAACTTGGAAACCCGCATCGCCCAAGAAGTCGTTTTGGGAATTGGTGGTGTTCGCGCCCTACACGCTTTAGGAATTGAACCTTCTGTCTATCACCTCAACGAAGGACACGCTGCATTCTGCACCTTAGAAATTGCCCGCTTAGAAATTGAGCGGACTGGTAAATCCTTCTACGACATCGAAGCCAAGGTGCGGAACAGTTGTGTATTCACCACCCATACCCCCGTTCCTGCCGGTCATGATGTCTTCTCCCCCGATTTAATAGATTCCTTCTTTGCCAGCTATTGGCCGCAATTGCGACTTTCTCGTGAGCAATTTTTAGCATTGGGTGCAAGGCGATTGGGCGATCCTTGGGAACCCTTTGGCATGACCGTTTTAGCATTACGGATGTCTCGTGCTTGCAATGGCGTGAGTGAATTGCACGGTCAAGTTTCTCGTAAAATGTGGACAGTTCTCTATCCGCAGCGATCGGAAGACAAAGTACCAATTGGTTACATTACCAATGGCGTTCATGCACCCACTTGGACTGCACCCCTGTTGGGCGATTTATATAATGAGTATCTGGGAGAAGACTGGAAAAATCGCGCCGTTGATCCCAAGATGTGGGCTAAAGTTGATGACATTCCCGACGAGGAACTGTGGTCACGACATCTTATTCTCAAAGAAAGATTGATTGCGTTTACCCGTTATAAGGTGAAGAAATCACGGGAGTTGCGTGGCGAAAATTATGAACTCATTCAAGCAACAGAAAGCTTACTCAATCCCAATGTGTTGACCATTGGATTTGCCAGACGCTTCAGCCCTTACAAACGCGGTGATTTGATTTTGCGGGATGCCCAACGCGCACTGAAGATTTTTGGCAATCCTCAACGCCCAGTACAAATAATATTTGCAGGTAAAGCCCACCCAGCCGATGAAGAAGGTAAGCGGATTATTCAGCGATTGATGGAGTGGTGTCACAATTCTGGGATTATTAACCGAGTCGCCTTTATTGAAGATTACGACATTTACACTGGTCAAAAATTGGTGCAAGGTGTGGATGTTTGGTTGAATAATCCCCGTCGTCCTTTGGAAGCGTCTGGTACAAGTGGGCAAAAAGTCTGCTTCAATGGTGGTCTTAATTGCAGCGTTTTGGACGGCTGGTGGTGCGAAGGCTACCAAGCAGGGCCAGATGGTAAAGGAATTAACGGTTGGGCAATTGGTGAAGATGCTCATACTAGCGATCAAGAATTGCAAGATGGGATTGATTCGCGATCGCTTTATCAGCTGTTAGAAGAAGAAATCGTTCCTTTATACTATGACCAAGATGCCCAAGGCATTCCCCATCGCTGGGTGCAGATGATGAAAACATCCATTAAAACAAATGCACCATTATTCAACACCGACAGAATGATTGCTGACTACGTTTCACAGGTGTATGTCCCAGAGATTTCTAAAAGTGTCGAACCGATTTTAGCTAAAGTACTGCTGTAAAGGGAATTGGGCATGGGGCATTGGGCATCGTGGTTAAACAAATTTTTCCCCATTCCCCATTCCCCAATCCCCTTCCCGAAAGCGATAAGATCAAAAATAAATTCATGCTGTGTTTATGGCAACCCAACTCAGCCAAGCCAAATCACCAACAGAACTGGTAATCTCTTGGGAAGCCTTACCCAAAGATTTTCAACTAGAGGATGAACCAGTGGAGAATACCGGTCAGCCACTTTTGGCTGGTGCTTTGCGTGAAAGCCTAGAAATCAGTGGATTCATCCAACCGCAGATGTTGATAGCTTCCAACTTTGGTCTTTGTGCGACAGTCAACGGGCAATTTATTGCCAAAGCACCTGATTGGGTTTATGTACCGTCGGTTAATGAAGTTGTGGGTAATCGCAAAAGTTATACACCCAATTTAGAAGGAGATATCCCTGCGATCGCTATCGAATTTCTATCTGATACTGAGGGTGGAGAATATTCGGTAAAGCGAACCTATCCACCAGGAAAATGGTTTTTCTACGAGCAAATTTTACGGATTCCCATCTACATAATTTTTGAACCAGATGGCGGTTTACTAGAATATTATCAATTAGAAAATAAACGCTATGAGTTAGAGCAACCCGACGAAAATGGTCGTCATTGGATTGATGTAATGGGCTTATTTTTGGGAACTTGGCAAGGAACAAAAGAAGCGCGAACTGGCTATTGGTTGCGCTGGTGGGATCGAGATGGTAATTTGTTACCGTGGGCTGTAGAACAGATTGAACAAGAACGCCAGCGTGCCGAACAAGAACGCCAACGCGCCGAACAAGAACGCCAGCAAAAAGAACGACTGATTGCTTATTTGCAATCTCAGGGTATTGACCCGAATAACTTACCCCCGTTTTCGTAGAGGCAATTCATGAATTGCCTCTACGAGAATCATCCGATTGTGCAAAACAAACTAGTTTGCTATGGCAATACTGAATCATTCATCATAAACAAGATCCCCGACTTCTTTGAGAAGTCAGGGATCTGCGGGTTGCAATTTTCACAAATTAAATAGGATTGTTACAGAAATACTAAATCATTTTCCAAATAGATATTCATCACTCTGGGAAAATCTTTTTGAGTTTCAAGATAACAGTAGAGTTAGTTATTTTCCACTCTTCCCATGCATTTTGAATAGCTTTTTTTTGTTCTTGGGTTAACTGCCAAGAAAGCGGGGGATTAATTTTACCACGAGGGAATTTAATCGGAATATGCATAATTTCTACTCCTTTCTGACAAGATTTATCTTTCAAAAATTGCTGCAATTTTTCCTGTTCATCATCCTTGTAACCACATTTGTACTTGTCTGTCAAGAGTTTAATATTTAATGCGTTACCTTCGTTTTGCGTAGAACTACGAACATTTAATAAAGCAAGCAATGAACCAATAACTTCCATCTGCCATCCAGGAGCGCCTTTTTCTTCTTGAAGATTCTCATCATCAGGAAAAGCATTTATTTGGATTAAAATAACTCTTTTTATTTGATTACACTGCTCAGATTCTAATAGGTTATCAAGTAAGTCTACGCTAGTACCAATACCAAAATTGTCGAAGTAACCACCATCACCTATATGATAATTCCATTTAGTTTCTTGACTAGGACGACACACAGGAGACACATAAGGGAAAGTAGCGGATAACCTTGCGGCTGTTGTCACATCAATATCATATTCTGGATAAAGGGTATTAAAATCTATAGATTTGCAATCCTCGTGCTTACTAAAAGTCATTGGACTAACTAAAAAACGCCGTCCATCTTCAACTAAAGTTGCATTAAAAATAGGAATAGGAATAATTCCTTGGTCTATTTTATCGCTCCAACTAGCTAAAGTTGCATTAGGATTTTTCATTTCCCCTTTCCAATCTATTTCGATAGCTGTACCACGGTCTTGCTCAGTTGCAGTATTATCTTCTTGCGCTTTTGGTACGACAAAAGGGAAACCAATAAAACGCAGCAAATCTGGATAAGCTAATCCCCAACCTGTAGCATCTAAACTATCTTCTGTAGCGCTTTTAAAAATCTTTTTTAATTCACCTTCTTCTGGATAACCTTGCTCTCCAAATCTATCCAAATAAAACATCGTTCCGACAGAACCGCCAGAAACCGAGCTTATCCAACCAATGGCTTTGGTAAATTCAGATCCAAGTTCTTCTTGTAAACCAGTCAAAACTTTAGTTGTCCATCCAGATGCTTGAATACCTCCACCACTTGCACAAACGACTACTAAAGTTTTATCTTCGCTTTGTTGATTATTCAGCCGTTGAGATATAACATTAATCCACTTTTTTTCTGTCGGTTTTAACCAGTTCTTGTTTAAGAACATTTTGTAAAAATGATCTACTTTAAAAATAGTATAAGAAGCAGATGAAATTACTAAAAATAATAACAATGTGGGAACGCGAGATACGTCGTTAAAGAAAGAAATTCCTCCTATCCACACTACCATGATTGACAGAATAAGAGTAATATAGAAAAGAGCAGGAACTTCAAATCTATTCTTGATTGGGCGAGGTTTAAAAATCAAATAACCCAACCCATAAAGAATTAATAGAAAGATAGAAAATACTACTATTTCAGCAATTCCGTAAGATAGATTACCACTTCCATCAACATAACCTCTTTGTATTTTTACTGGCAAAAAAGAAATTATTTTCAATAATGCCTGTTCTAAAATTTGATTGGATTTAAAAAATATCTTGGCAAGGTGAGTTGTTATTATCAGGAAAGCTCCTGCAACAACGCCAAATATAATTCCCCAGCCTTCCCAGGCATGTTCTCCTTCTTTTATTTCTTTCTTGGAAAGCTGAGTTGCCTTTATGGCAATCGGAAGACTTAAGATAATAGCGATTACATATTGGAGAAATTCGGGAATTCCTTGGTGTTCAGGTACATCAAAACGAAGATGGGAATTATACAAAATGATATCGAAAACTTCTGTTGTAGCCAGTCCTGCTAAAACTGCACCTCCAATCACTAAAACCAATTGATTATTAGCGCGAAGTATAAACAAGTTTTTCAGCATCGCTGATAAACCAGTACTAACTGAAATTGTTGGTAATAACAATAGCAATAAGCCAACAATTATAGGTACTCGGAGAAAGAAAATATATTGCAATATGTTGTAGAATTTTTGTAGCGTTAAACCCAGGAATGCCAGTCCCACCCACAATAAAATACCGTTAAAAACCTGTTGTTTTTTCTTCATGACAAATTTCTGTAAATATACAAAAAGTTAATTATTAATATTGGCTTATATCTTGCACCCAGCTTTCATTTCAACGAGAGTAAAAGGGAAAGTAATCAATCTACAAGATGTTTTACTTCCCTCAATAACAGTTAATATTAGAGGAACACGATATAAGCCAATAAAGTTTGATACACAAGAACATATCAAAATTTCGCAAAATATATTGTAAAGTTATATTTAGTTAAGTTTTAAGTAGTAATTAATATGTGATATCGGAGTCTAAAAGATTCAGTTAGTAGGTTTTATCAGTCAACGAAATAATGCGGATTGTAGTGGTCGTGCTTTCGGACTGATTGATAAATCTGACTTTTCACCGTATCTGGAAAACCTCTCTTCTATTTCTCTCCTAAAAGGAGAGAGACTTTGAATTTCCCCCTTCCCGATACGGGAAGGGGGTTAGGGGGTTGGGTTAATCGTTAACTTTTCCACATAACGTGAAAAGTCAGATTGATAAATCTGGGTTAATCGCCTGGATTCGTTCACTAAATACAGCAGTTTACAAGTAACTGAGGTACAACTGTAAAGAGTTTCTACCTCCTGCCTCAAAACCCGTAACTTTGTACTTCATGCAAAAGAAAACTGCTGTATATATTTTTCCAGGCGTTTACCTTATTTTAATCTTCAAGTATCTCTAGTAATTGCGCCTCGCTTAACTGCGTAATTCCCAACGAGATCGCCTTTTCTAATTTAGAACCGGCATCTTCTCCTAGCACCAAATAATCTGTTTTCTTGCTCACTGAATCAGTCACTTTTCCCCCAGCTTTTTGAATCAAAGCCTTCGCCTCATCTCGTTTTAAGGTTGGCAATGTACCCGTAATTACAAAAGTTTTACCCGCAAATTTTTGATTACCATCACCAACTGTTTTTGTTTCCTCTGTGGCAGTTAATTGTAATTCTTCTGCTTGCAAGCGTTCTATCAATCTTTGGTTGGCGTCAATCCGAAACCACTGGTACACAGATTGAGCAATTTCAGCACCAATACCGTAAATGCCTTCAATATCTGATTGTTTGGCTGTAGCTAACTGGTCTACTGTGAAATACTTCTGAGTCAACAATTGAGCATTGACACTGCCAACGTGACGGATGCCTAAACCATACAATACCCTTGACCAAGGTTGATTTTTTGATTGAGCGATCGCATCAATCAATTTCTCTGCCGACTTTTTCCCCATCCTTTCTAATGCAGATAACTTCTCTGCTGTCAACTCATACAAATCGGCAACGGAATGCACCAATCCTTTATCAACGAGTTGATACACCAACTTTTCCCCCACGCCTTTAATATCCAAGGCATCACGACTGACCCAATGTTCAATAGAACCTTTGAGAATTGCCGCACAGGAAGCATTGACACACCGAGTCACCGCCTCACCTGATTCTCGCACCACCAATTGACCGCAGACTGGGCAATGGGTAGGCATAACAAAGGGTTCGGTATCAGCGGGACGCAGTTCTTTGATTACCCTCACAACCTCTGGAATGATTTCCCCAGCTTTGCGGACAATAACAGTATCGCCAATGCGGATGTCTAATTGAGTAATGCGATCGCTATTATGTAAAGTCGCGCGGGAAACTGTTGTTCCCGCCAGTTGCACAGGGCGCATTTCGGCTAATGGAGTTAACGCCCCCGTTCTCCCAACATTCACAGCAATATTTTCTACACGGGTAGGCGCTTCTTCGGCTGGGTACTTCAAAGCGATCGCCCAACGGGGAAATTTCTGCGTAAATCCTAGCTGTTCCTGAAGCTTAAAAGAATTCAGCTTCACTACTACCCCATCAGTCATGTAGGGTAAATTCAGCCGTTCCGTATCCCAGTATTCATAATATTTTGCCACTTCTGCGATCGAGGCACACAGCTTGTGGTTAGGGTTGACTCGAAAACCCATTTTTTCCAACAACTCCAACGCTTCCCATTGGGTATTGGCAATACTGGTGTCATCTCTACCAGGAATGTGCAGAGTGTAGCTAAAGAAATCTAACCGCCGTTTAGCGACAATTCGGGAGTCTAATTGTCTGAGTGTACCAGCTGCGGCATTGCGGGGATTAGCAAATAATTGCTCACCTGCTTTTTGTCTGTCCTCGTTAATTTGTTTAAAAACTTCCAACGGTAAAAACGCCTCGCCTCGCACTTCCACCCTTTCTAGAATTTCTAACCCTTCAAAATTCAAACGCAAGGGAATTGAGCGAATTGTCCGCACATTTTGGGTTATATCTTCACCCGCCACCCCATCACCCCTAGTTGTCCCCCTAACTAGAACACCATTTTGGTAGGTGAGAGCCAAAGCAGAACCATCAATTTTCAGTTCAGTGACATATTCCACTGATTCTATTTTTGGTAATTGTCGCCGCCAACGCTGATCCCACCCTTTCAACTCATCGATATTGAATGCATTCTCCAGACTATACAAGGGGATATTATGCCGCACCGAGGTAAACTGCGTTGCTGGTCTTTCACCCACGCGCTGAGTCGGACTATCGGGTGCTGTCAACTCTGGATATTGAATTTCCAGTTGTTGTAATTCTCGATATAGTTGGTCATAGACTGCATCCTCCATGATTGGAGTATCTAAGACGTAATAAGCATAGCTGGCTTGTTGCAATAACTGGCGCAATTCTTCTGTGCGCTTTACTTCAGGCTTAATCTGTGTCATTGAATTATTACAAAATATCAACGAATAAAATTTAAAGATGATCGAACCTGCTTTGTTTGGATAGCTTTGACGACCGTCGTCTGGCATTTATATAAAAATCGGGTTTGGCTAATAGTTTGCCATTAGCAGAGGTACTTTGGGCAAATACTAATACAGCACGGTGGAAGTTCACCTACCTTTAAGCAGTTGCTTGAGAAACTTGTCTAGTTAATTGAGATGTTAGCTAGATTTTCGCCAAGTTGTACTTAGAGACTTTTCCAGGTTACTTAATTTAATTCCAATCGTTCCATCCATCGGTAGACTTAACATTTTACGTGCAGTGCTTCGTGACAATAAATCATTGTTCGCTGTTAGACTTGTACCGCCGACAGTATTTTCACTTAGGTTTTTTAAACATCAAATAGGATTTTTATACTAGTTTTCTGTGAAGCTGCATATTATTTTGACCCCTCCCTAACCCTCCCCGATGCATTGGCTACGGTGTACACACAAGTCTAATTACCCCCTCTAACTCCCCCTTGCAAAGCTACCGTGTATACACAAGTCCATCCAGAGCGAGTTTCCAGCCGATAAAGATGGATTCAAATTGTCTTAAACCATGAACAAGGGTAGGCATTCCAGGAGGCCTACCAGAGGTATAACCAGACCATCCACCAAGTCGAGCAATGATCCAAGTAGCCCAGGGCAAACAACCCCGTGGATAAGGATTTTGTAATTTTTTGGTATCGCCTTCAACAGAAGATTGAAGTCCTAATAAGCATTGCTGCTGCTTTTGACAAAAGGTAAGCTCGGCAGAAAGTTGAGTATTATCGCGTCCCTCAACCATTTGTAAGGTTCGCACGGCTACGGACAAAGCAAGGATTGTTAGGCGTTGAATTGCAATACTAGACTCTAACTGAGTCGCTTCGATATTCAATCCAGCTTTTTTGAGAGTGGCAAAAAGTTGTTCAATCTTCCATCGCCATCCGTACCACTTAATGACTCGCAGTGCCTGTTCCAAGCAGACAACAACGTGAGTTGTCAGCAACCGCCAATGAATCGGTTCTTGTCCTGCGGGTGGTTGGACTTCCAGAGCTTCAACAGCAAAAAGGGTAACACTAGGAGGATAGCCAAAAACGCCTAATTTATCGGGGCGTTGAATCTCAACTTGTCCACAACGAACAATAAGCATTGCTTCTCTTGGCATTCGCTTTCGACGTGAGTCTGCGGGAACGTTAATTATATAAGTACCTTCACAAGGCTGCTGACTTAAGTAGTCGAATAGTGATTCAGACCGCCCTAACAATCGACGATCTTGGCAAGCTCTTATCAGTAAATGATTGTTTTTTATTGGGTACAGTTGCAAATTCCTCAAATAAATCCGATTCGCGGTCGCCAATATGAGTTACCATTTTTGCTCCACCCACTTCAAAGCATCGCTTACTACTTTCTGCCGATGCTAACCATTTGTAAGATTCTTTCTCCTCAATTGGTAAATTTTGATAGTCACGAGTTATGTTTATCTGCATGGTTTATAGCTCGGCTCCACAGTTTTACTGTGCTTAACCCCAGTGGAAATCCACTCTCACCATCTAATACCAATGTTGGATGGATATAAAACCCGACATCTGTGTTATTGCCTACTACTCCTAATCCTGGCGGTGACAGCCTACCTGCATGAGACTGCAAGTTAATCTCGCTAGTATCGCTAATCGCTAATACGTGTCGTTTTGCCAGATGAAACTCGCAATCATCCGAAAGGCTACGTACTAGTTCTGATAGTGTTACGTTTTCATTCTCCAAAAACCGATAATAACCCATCTGTTCTGCCCAATTTCGACTTATTTGCCGGATATTTATCGATTGGTGCTTACGAATCGCCTCGTATAATGCTGCCCCCTTTTTATCAGCCTTGGGTCTCCAAATGCCGTTCCTGGTGTCGTCGAAGCGTGAATTAAGATTGGATTATCCATAGTTTTTGCTTCTCAAAAATCCTCTGCACCTACTTTACATCCGACTTGTGTATACACGGTAGCGATGTATTGGGGGAGAACCGGATATTTCCCCCCTTTGCAAGGGGGGACTAAGGGGGGTAAATCCAGGGTTTGGGCTTCATTACCAAGGGAGGTGCCGCCGGCGGTGGGGTTCTTTCTATGCGTCTTCATAAAGAATTGGTATTATATCTTAAATAATTTATATACTACTTTTTGAGGATAGCTTGAATTCCACTAAAACCATATCTGCGGCAACAGTTCCATTAACGCGATCGCGCCCTAATTGACGAGAGAAGATTTTCCAAAATAGACTAGGATCTTTTAGTATTGCTTGGAGTAGTCTCAACTTCGATACTGTTTGATTTTTGCCGAATTTAGATAAACTAAAATTATTTGCTGCTCGTGCGATCGCAGAATTTGCAGGTGGCATATAAAATTCTATCTCACAGCCTAGTTGACGTGCTAGTTCTTCGTAAGATTTTTTACTAAAACGTAGTATATGATGTGGTGGATGATTTAATATATCAAACCAATCTGATTCAACTGACATGGGTGAATAAGGAGTACTAATCAAGATACTACCCATCGGTTTCAGAACAGAAAGCATTGATGCAATAAATTCCTTTGGTTGGCTAATATGTTCTAAGCAATGAAAAGACAATACATAGTTAAACTTTTCACTAGAAAATTTATTGTAAAAACTCTCAATTGTTTCACAATAAACTTCAAATCCTCTTTTCTGACATTGGTCAACAGATTCTGGAGTTGTATCCAAGCCAACTATACGAGTATTTGAAAGTTTTTTAGCAGCAATTTCCAGAAAATTACCTCCTCCGCAGCCCACATCTAAGACAGAAATCGAATTTTGTCTTTCTCGCTTTTTTATTTGCTCAATAACCGCCAACCATTCCCATCTAGACTCTGGATAATAACCAACTCTTGTAGTAACCCATTGATAAAATGACTGGCTGCCTGCTTCTAAAGGGAAAGCATATTCAAGCGAGCAATTTTTACATTGCTGTATTTCATAGTCTATGATTTCAATTTTTTCTGGAGGCTTTTCGGCAAAATAATCTTCTAATTCGCTGATAATATTTTTTTGAGATAATGAACGAATATGGATGCCATCATGGTTGCAAACAGGACATTTATTTGAAAATTTTTCAGACATAATAAACGTTGAGTGATCTATTTATTGATGTGTTTACTTAGAGTTTACTATGCTTTTTATGCGCTACTAGATTTATGTTTTCCGTTATGTGTTAATATCTTTCTCTTTAATATGCCAGTTTTTTGAGGCGGGGAAAGTAATGACTAGAATTCTGCAAAATACACCTGCAATTATTATTGCACACCGAGGTGCTAGCGGCTATCGTCCAGAACATACTTTGGCTGCTTATGAATTAGGCATCGCACTAGGCGCTGATTATATTGAACCTGATTTAGTTTCCACCAAAGACGGTGTTTTAATTGCTCGTCACGAAAATGAGATTTCTGAAACCACTGATGTTGCTAGCCATGCAGAATTTGCTTACCGTCAAACCACCAAAATAATTGATGGCGAATCGAAAACTGGCTGGTTTACTGAAGACTTTACCTTGACAGAAATAAAAACACTACGAGCTAAGGAGCGAATTGGGCAACTGCGATCGCAAAATACCACCTATGATGGACTCTTAGAAATTCCCACTCTCCAAGAAATCATCGATTTAGTCAAGGTTAAAAGTGCCGAAATTAATCGTGCGATCGGTATTTACCCAGAAACTAAGCACCCAACTTACTTTCAATCTATTGGGTTAGCCCTAGAAGCACCTCTACTTGCGACTTTGACAGCCAACGGTTATCAGGGCGCTAATGCACCTGTTTTCATTCAGTCTTTTGAAGTGGGTAATTTACAAGATTTATCTACAAAGACTGATTTACCTCTGGTGCAATTGCTAAATGACAGTGGTAAACCTTATGATTTTGTCGTTAGTGGCTGCAATCGCACCTATGCAGATTTAGCCACTGCATCAGGTTTAGAAGAAATTGCTAAATATGCACAAGCAGTTGGCGTTCATAAAAATTTGCTGGTTCCGAGAGACAGCAATGGTAAATTGCAATCGCCTACATCTTTAGTCACAGATGCTCATGCGGCTGGTTTGCTGGTTCATGTCTGGACTTTCCGCAATGAAGACTGCTTTTTGCCCCTAGATTTTCAAGGAAATCCCCAAGGGGAATATGAATTATTTTTCAGCTTAGGTATTGATGGCGTATTTAGTGACTATCCAGATACGGCCTTTGCTGTCACTGAAAACCCTCGGTTTAAACTTGGTTCCCCATGAAATTCGAGAACATAAAATCAAAATTGTAGTAATGCACAATAAGATTCCCGAATGGTTAAATCAGTCGGGAATCTGAGATTTAGCATCTTCACAAACTAGTCATCACCTGAGCTAATTGATTAGATAAATCAATTACAGATTCCTGGCATTTTTTAAATAAAACGCCAGCTAGAAAATAATAATCGCCAGAATAAAATGCCATCTTATTTTTTCGGAGTTTTTCGATGTGCTTCTTTACCTTGGGATCAGAGCTATAGTAGCCGAACTGCAAAGGTAAAACCATGAAGTTTTGAACAGAATAACCATTTTCTTTTGCGAGGTTTAGCGTACTTGTTGGATTAGAAAAACTAGATATTAAAACCAACACATTTTCATAACCTAACGATAAAAGCTTGTTGGTAACTGTAGCTCCATCTACGCCTCCAAATAAGAGTGGCATATAAATATCGTTATCCGGTGCAGGTAGATAGGGTGGATTGGCTACAAGGTAATCGGCATCGGGTTGAGAAGAATTAAACAAAGATGAATTATGGATAATGTACTTATTAGTGAGATCGTATTCATCGATAGTTGAATTTGCGACTTTCCATGCAGAAGTATTTAACTCAAATCCCTGAATGATTCCATCAAACTTATTTCTCAATAAAGAATTAATTACAGGGCTACCATCTCCTGAACCAAACTCAACAATAGATTCGTAATTTTTACAATTTCTGAGAACAAAGTTTTCTAAGCAGTTTGAGTAGAAATTAGATTCTTCAGGACAAAAAAAGATATCTTTCATTTGACTACAATTCAAAGGTAAGGTATAATCAATCTAGTATGGAGGTTATTTATTACCTTGTAATTAAGGCAATAAAAAACTGTTCCCTTAGCAAATGGCTGCTAAAGAAATTTATTTGCAGGTGAATTAGCAATAAAATGGCTTAGGAATGTCAAATTAAAACGCTAAGAATAACCTGCTATTTTGAAGTTTTAATTGTTGATATTTCTCACAAGAGTAAATTGGCTTATTCTGCTTGGCGTATTGATCGCACAACAGCAGCAGCGGCGCGATCGCCCAGAAGTTTCTGTTGGTCGTACCCAAGCACCAGTTCCCACGCATCATTGGGATATCGTTCTGCTAATGGCAGAGCCACATCATCTAACATCCAACGGCCGTGGCGTTCATCTTCCCTGATGTGTAGTTCCCAATAACCCACCGCTACTTCTGAGAGTCCCAGTCGTTGCGCCGCCACCAAATAATTCTTGTAAACCGCAGGGCCAGCTACTTCAAAATAGGTCAACCCGCCGCTGTAACGCAGAAAATCGCGTTTGCGCTCAGTCACCAGAAAGTTATGATTGGTAGAAGCCAACACTTCCCAAGGTACTAAATCGAAATATGCCTCTGGTTCAGTGTTCATTCCAAATTCAGCCAGCATTTGAGCAAAAAATGTCGAGTGCTTGCGAGATAAACGACCATTGCCGTATTCTTCAATGAGTACCCGCATCAGCGTACACTGCACTTCATTAGCAGTACCACCCAAAATCCGGGAAAGATGACTCGCTTCAACCAAGCCATCAAAAGAGCCGATCGCTAGCAAGTGACGATAACCAGCTTCAGTCATTTCTTCACGAATATAGCGGCTACTCTCCGACATAGGCGGATCTAAATCGGCAGATGTGCGCTCAATTAAAGCTTGTTTTACATCCAATTTTGGTAGTGCAGCCACATCAATTTGTGCGAGTTCCCAGTTTTGCCAAGCTGTTTCAATTTGGTCACGACATGAGTACAAATACAGCGATCGCTCGTTGGTATAATTGTGCAAATCATCGTACCAAAACAGCTTTAGGCGATTAATTCGATAAAGTATACGTTGCAGAAAACGGTGAGCCTGTTCATCAGAGCGATCGTTTCCATACGCAGCACGAATTGCGGTTGAGAGCGCCTGTTCAAACTCACTGGCTCTTGAAGGCTTGACATCCAGTTTATGATCCAAATCCTCCATTGCCAGCAGTTCTATAAATTGCTCCTCAGCACGGTCATACTTGGTAATTGTTCTTTCTTCAGTTTGCGTGCTATTTTTCGTAGCCCCAGCTTTCGGAAATATAACTAAATTGCTTTGCATGGAATCTTCGGTACCTTTGGAAAAGTGATAAATTACTTTCACCGCTAATATCTAGGTTTCCACACCAGTAGCTTTCTGTACCTCTTTCCTTGGTTATAAAGAAAAATTAAGTTTAGAAGAGAAGGATTATTCCCCAGTCCCCAGTCCCTAGTCCCCAATCTCCAATCCCCAATCCCTACGGCGCTTCCGTCCGTTGCTCAATCGCCTTACTTGGCGGAATCTCTTCAAGAGGAATCAGCGCTTCGATCACCGACTTGACAATTGGCGCAGCGACAGTAGAACCATAAGCACTTTCTCCTTTTGGCTCATCCACCAGTGCAAACACTACATAGCGAGGAGATTCCACCGGTAAAATAGCCACAAAGCTGGTCATCCTAGCACCCTTGATGTAGCCGCCAGAGGGACTAGCTTTTTGGGCTGTACCAGTTTTACCAGCAATCCGATATCCAGGAATTTGTGAAGCCTTTCCGCTGCCGTCAGTCACAACAGTTTCCATCATTTCCACAACCTTTTGGGCTGTTGCGGCTGAGAAAATTTGGCGTGGTATAGTGCGATTGGGTGAATCATGCATCTGCCCTTTGGTATCAATCAACCCTTGGACTACATGGGGTGTTACCAACTTACCGCCATTGGCTAAAGCGCCGTGCATTTGCACTAGCTGTAACGGTGTCATAGAAAAACCTTGCCCAAAAGAAGTAGTAGCTGGTTCAATTGGCGAAGCGATAAATTCTTCTTGACTTTTGAGCCGACCACTAGCTTCAAAAGGTAAATCTGTATCAACTTTTTGTCCTAGCCCCAAGCGTTCTAGCCAGTTGTAGTAGATTGAAGGCTTTAAGCGTTGGATAATTTTCACCATACCAATGTTGCTAGAATTTTGGAGGATTTGGGCAATGTTGATTTGCCCATAACCATTGTTCATAGCATTTTTAATCGTGTAATTAGCTACTCGAATAGAACCGGAGTCATTAAACACATCATCGGCTTTGATCACACCATTTTCCAGAGCGATCGCCACATTCAAAGGCTTAAAAGTCGATCCCGGTTCATAAAGATCCGCTACCGTCCAGTTTTTAAATAGCGAGATATTAGCTTTACCATATTCATTAGGGTTATAAGTAGGTTGAGAAACGAGGGCGAGTAAGGAACCATCCAACGCATCCATTACAATTACCGCCCCACGTTTGGCATTAAACTTATCCATTTGTTGTTTGAGCGCAACGCGGGCAATTCGTTGCAGACGACTATCAATAGTGAGTTGCAATCGCAAATCATCAAAATGCAAAAAACCTTCAGGGGCATGATCAGGCATCAGTGAGCCATCACCCGACCGACTGAGCCGCACCGTTTGTACAGGACGTTCTAGCAACTTCTCTTGAGAGTATTCCACACCTGCTTGACCACGGCGGTCAATATTCACATAGCCCACCACATCAGCAACCAAATCGTCTGGTGGGTAAAATCGAGAGTATTTTTGAATCCACTCCAGCCCATTTAAGCGCAAAGAAATGACGCGATCGATCATTTCTTCTGGTATCGCTGGGGCAAGTATAATTCCGCTTTTTTTGCTTTGAAACGTTTTTACCAATTCGGCTGTATCTTTTGCCAATATTGGGGCAAGTCGCTCTGCTATATCCTCATTAGACTTATCAAAAAGCTTGGGATGAGCGTACAAAGTATACACAGGGCGGTCAATCGCCAACAGATTACTATTGCGATCTACCACCGGGCGACGAGGCATAAAAGGTCGCAAATTCAACATTTGCTGGCTGCGTGCTTGCTCAGTTAACTTTGGTCCCTTGACAATTTGTAGATTATACAACTTGACACCCAACCCCAACCCGGCTGCCATTAATACGCCCCAGACTATGAACATTCGAGACTTGGTGCTGGATGTTTGGTCTTGGATATTAGAGGCTAATCTTCCCAAAAGCCCTTGTCTATAACCCTTTTGTCGCCTTGTAAAAGCTGAATTCCGAAACTTTCTAAATTTTGTTCTGCTTGGTGACTTCTGCATTGGGTTTGTCCTTTGTCATTTGTCTTTTGTCATTTGCCACAAATCTGAGTCCTAATCACTAATGACAAATGAATAATGACTCTTAACCTTTTACCAATTCTCCAAAATAAAACTACAGATCAAGAGGTGGAAACTCAAATTGCAGCATTTTTCATCTCTTTGAAGCACAATCTTCGCGATTACCAATTACGATTAGTATCCCAGTGGCGAGAGTGTTTGCTGTTTCGTTTCAGAACTTGGCGTTGTATTAGACGATTCTGGCTTAGGACTTAGAGATGCTGGAGGCAAGAAAATCATCCCTTGAGGAGTTGGTGAAACCAGCCCTGCTGTTGGTTGTTCTGCTTCATCAGCCATTTTATTTGTCAGCGTTGCATTAGTTGTCGTTAGCATTCGCTCATGACGTTGGAGCTTTTGTAGTCTTCGATATGACTGGCTCCAAAGCTCTTGGGAATATACTGTGCAGCCATAAACAGCAAGTGTCGATGCTACTAACAAGAACGCCAAAACTGACGAATAACGATGAAAGGTGTACAAGCGCAGCAACCACCCAGGTGTCGCTCCAGAATTAGGTGTTGTGGGGAAGCGAAGAAAACCTACCCCCGAACTCTTCTGCTTAGTACTCGACTGCTCATAAAGATTTGGCACTTTTTGTCTACCCAACTCTTTCACCGATTTGGGCATAACTGCCTCATTGGTGGGAGAAACCGCTAACTTTTTTGAGGAACGCCGTTGTCTTTGAGAGGATACTGGTGCGGCTTGGGTAGCTGATGTAGAAGCGCTCCGTGTTGCTGAGTCAGTAGGCGCAGAGCGTCGCCTCCCTAAAGAAAGGATAGAATTTTGCCAGAACCGATTACCTCTTGTAGAAACAGCAGATTTACGAGCAACTACCATAGATTTTTTTAGATGGGAAATACTGTACTTTAGATTGATTGTCTAAATTGTCTTTTTTTGCTGAGGTTACAATCACCTTCGGTGCAACAAGCACACATAACAGACTACACTCTTTTAACTGTTCTGATAGGTAGCTGCACCAATGTTTCCAATCAGCGATTATAAACTGGACAGCCTACCTCTTAGGTATCGCACCTAAAGTATGGCAATGTCGGGTAGCAAGGTGCAATACTCCATGAAAAAAAACTAAAATTTTTTGCTATGATAGCTCAGTTAACTATTCAAACTGGTAATTTTAGTTTTGCTCCTGAGTTAAGAGAAACTAATCAGATGGCTGTAGGATATACAATCCCAAAGAGAATACCCCAAAGGATTGTTTTTTTAAATATGTAATCTTGTAACATTAAAAAAAAAGCAATAAATACGGTATCGTATTCAACAGGCGAAAAATTGTTCTAGCCACAATTGGTGAAAGAGGAGTTATGAAAACAAAAATCTTTGGTTTTGCTTTAATGTTAAGTCTGGCTGCGATTCTCGGAGCCTGTGAAGGTGGTGGTGGTGGTGGGACTGGTACTAGTACTCCCGCGGCTACAGGTGAACCAACTGATGCACCTCCCGCAGCTACTCCCCCAGCTACACCCGCAGCTACTCCTAAATAAGGCATCTTAAACTTTAGCGAAAGCGTTCCTCACTACATAGCTTGAATTAATTAGGCTCACACAAAAACCCGCATTTTTTTGTTGGTGTACCAGAGCTTAAAGTTTGTTCAAAAATTAGCTAAGTAGAGCGGGAAGTCAAGGGCACTAGTAAAGGGGGGTTACATCCTCAACTAAGTGTCCGCCATAAGTTATTCCCAGATCAAACCTTCTTCCCCGCCCAAGGAAGTTGAGTTATGTGAATGTAAGGCATTTTGTAGGCAAAATACTGCCCTCACTTGGTATTTAGAATTGCTTAGACTACTGAGCTTTGAGATGGCAAAACAATTGATTGCGATCGCAGGCAATTGCTCTTGAGCATTCCCCATAGTCTATTTCTTATCAGGAAAGACCTGGTAATATCACTTGATATTGCCAGATTTTTATTATTGGGAAAATTTGTAACTCTGGCAATTGGGCATAGGGTATGGGGCAAAACAGTTCCGAGTTCTGAGGAAAGAAGTGAGATTCCCAACTCAGCGCTGGCTCAACGCCCCGCTATCCATCCATGTACAGCACTTGTAGCTGGGCACTCTTGAGGGTTATGGGGCATAGTAAAAACAGATTTTCATCCTGCGTTGCGAACGTAGTTTAGGAGATGGGGAGAGTTAAAGCGAGAAAGGCAATAAAATTATTGAGCTTAATTGTAATTAGTGCAATATTATTTGTGCTAAATAGCTATTGGGGATCAACGGTAATAGCATTACCGCCGCCAGAGGATACACCAGAAGAAATATTAAGGACAAAGATTATCATAGAAGCGCGATCGCCTATTGATGGAAAATTCCTAACAGCTGCCGAGTATGTCCAATTGCAAGCCCAGCTGCAAGAAGTTCCGCCACCAAAACTAGACCCCAACATTCGGGATCAGATTTTCTTGCTTCGCTTACGTAAAACATTATTTCAGTTTTTCCCATTTTTAAATTTTTAATAAATTCGTCATTTGTCAGTGGTCATTTGTCATTCATCATTCATCTTCTGTTTAATGCCCCATGCCCAATGCCCCATGCCCTATGTCCCATTCTGATGTAGGATAACGGTGACGACAAAATTGCAAATAAATGTAAAGAATATATATAGATATTAAAAAAGTAGATTTAGTCAATCACGTTATTTCACTTAGGTAGCTTCATGTCCATGACCACGATCGCCCCTGAACAGGTTAACAGCATCGTTTGGAATCAGCATAACGATCCCTTTGAAATACTAGGTTCTCATCCCATAGAACAAGACGGCAAAACTGTCTGGGCTGTGCGGGCCTACCTACCAAATGCAAGTGCAGCATGGGTCGTTCTTCCTGAACAACGCAAGGAATACCCAATGCAAACGGTGCATGATCCTCACTTTTTTGAATGCACCATTGAAACTGCCGAACTGGCAAACTACCAGTTACGGATTAAAGAAGGAGAACATGAGCGTGTCATTTATGATCCTTACGCTTTCCGTTCTCCCCGCTTGACAGACTTTGACTTGCATTTATTTGGTGAAGGCAACCATCACCGGATATATGAAAAATTGGGAGCGCACCCCACGGAAATAGACGGCGTGAAAGGCGTTTATTTTGCCGTTTGGGCACCCAACGCTCGTAATGTTTCATTGTTGGGAGATTTTAATCTCTGGGATGGACGTAAAAACCAGATGCGTAAAGGCCCCACCGGAGTTTGGGAATTATTTATTCCTGAAATTGGTGTGGGAGAGCATTACAAATATGAAATCAAAAATTTTGAAGGACATATTTATGAAAAATCTGATCCTTACGGTTTCTACCAGGAACCCCGCCCGAAAACGGCATCCATTGTCACTGATTTAGATGCTTACAGTTGGAATGATGAAAGCTGGATGGAAAAGCGGCGTCACACTGAACCCCTCACCCAGCCCGTCTCAGTCTACGAAGTACATTTAGGCTCTTGGTTACACGCTTCGAGTGCGGAACCAGCTAAACTCCCCAATGGTGAAACGGAAAAGGTAGTTGTCGTTTCTGAACTGAAACCGGGCGCACGTTTCCTTACCTATCGGGAACTGGCAGACCGACTCATTCCTTATGTCAAAGAATTAGGATACACCCATCTTGAATTGCTCCCCATTGCGGAGCATCCCTTTGATGGTTCTTGGGGTTATCAAGTGACTGGGTACTATGCCCCCACCTCGCGTTTTGGCAGCCCCGAAGATTTCATGTATTTTGTTGACAAATGTCACGAAAATGATATTGGGGTAATTGTGGATTGGGTTCCCGGCCACTTCCCTAAAGATGGACATGGTTTAGCTTTCTTTGATGGTAGCCATTTATATGAACACGCCGACCCCCGTAAAGGCGAACATAAAGAATGGGGGACTTTGGTGTTCAACTACGGTCGTCATGAAGTTAGTAATTTCCTCGCAGCAAACGCCCTCTTCTGGTTTGACAAGTACCACATTGATGGGATTCGGGTTGATGCTGTTGCCTCGATGCTCTATAACGACTATTGCCGCAAACCAGGAGAATGGTTGCCCAACCAATACGGCGGTAGAGAAAACCTAGAAGCAGCAGATTTTCTGCGTCAGGTAAATCACATTATCTTTAGCTATTTCCCCGGTATTCTCTCAATTGCGGAAGAATCTACTTCTTGGCCAATGGTATCTTGGCCCACCTACACAGGCGGACTGGGCTTTAACTTGAAGTGGAATATGGGCTGGATGCACGATATGCTGGATTATTTCAGCATGGACCCTTGGTTCCGCCAGTTCCACCAAAACAATATCACCTTTAGTATGTGGTACAACCACAGCGAGAACTTCATGCTGGCTCTGTCCCACGATGAAGTTGTGCATGGTAAGAGCAATATCATCGGCAAAATGCCAGGGGATACATGGCAGAAGTTAGCTAATATACGTTGTTTATTTAGCTATATGTTTGCTCACCCAGGCAAGAAAACCATGTTTATGAGCATGGAGTTTGGGCAGTGGAGTGAGTGGAATGCTTGGGCAGATTTGGAGTGGCAGTTATTGCAGCATGAACCACACCAACAGTTAAAAACGTTTTTCCGGGAATTGAACCATCTCTACCGTTCTGAGCCAGTTTTGTACACGCAGGATTTTGCGGAACCGGGGTTTGAGTGGATTGACTGTAGCGACAATCGCCATAGTGTAGTTTCCTTTATCCGTCGTGACAAGGATACTGATGATTTTGCGATCGTGGTTTGCAATTTTACACCGCAACCCCATTCTCACTATCGCATCGGTGTGCCGCAAAAAGGATTTTATACGGAGTTGTTCAATAGTGATGCGCGTCAGTATGGCGGCAGCAATATGGGTAACTTAGGCGGTAAGTGGACAGATGATTGGTCTTTGCACAGTCGTCCTTATTCTCTAGATTTGTGTTTACCACCTTTGGGTGTGTTGATTCTCAAGTTGGATAAGAAGAAGACTGCTGAGGTGATGGGATAAACAAGAGGGGAAAAGGTTAAAGGGAAAAGGGAAAAGGGATGAACAGGTCGCGCCACTTGCGGGCGAGGTTTTTACCTTTTCCCCTTCCCCTTCTTCATAAAACCTTCTGCCTTCTCAAGGCAATTTATCTGGGACTTCCAAAAAATAAAAGGGGAGAGAAAACCAGCCAATGGCTACTCTTGCCCAATAACCATAAATTTACTCTGAATCTGATTTTTCACTTTGAGTTTTTGCAGATGAATTATTAGCACCATTTGCAGTGTCTTTCTGTAACTGATTTTTTAACAAATTAATTAAACCTTCAGAAAGTTGTGATAATGAATTTTCTAACTGTGGTGAAAGTTCTAAGGGTAAGCTACCAGTACGCAAATGCAGGGAGCGTTGGGGGAAGGGAATATTGATGTTGTTTTGTCTGAGAATCTCATCAATCTGAAAATATAAGTCGCTCTTAATTTGAAACTGCTTGCGGGGTTTAGAAATCCAAACTAATAACTGAAAGTTTAAAAAATCTTCACCATATCCTTGAAACCAAACAGTAGGATGTGGTTTTTTTAAAATATCAGGATTTGTCAGCGCTACTTCTAATAATGCAGAGCGTATAGTATTGATACTCACACCATAAGCAACTCGTATTGGTAATACTAGACGAGATGCTGAAGTCTGATGGTTCCAATTGACTACTTCTGTATCTAAAAAACGGGAATTTGGCACAATCACTACTATATCATCTAAGGTACGGAGGTAGGTGCTGCGAGCATTTAAACGCTCTACTGTTCCCATAAACTCGCCAATTTGCACAAAGTCGCCAATTTCAATAGCGCGTTCAAAAGTAATTACAAAACCGCTTACTAATTCTTTAGCAACTCCCTGTAAGCCAAAGCCGATCGCTACACCAAAGACACTGGCTACTATTGCTAAAGAACTGATGTCTAAACCCCAAATTTGTAGTAATAAAACTGTTCCGATAAAAATTAGACTGTAATAGATAGCAATGGCAATTGATTCTTGCACACCACGGCTAACATTTGTCATGCGTAATACGCGCGATCGCAGCAGATTAGTTAAAGTTCCAGCAATCGCTAAGACTCCAAAAAGTAAGCTGATGAAGATAATTATATTGATGACTGAATAAGAACTTTCACCAATAGTAATCACTGGGGAAGTTAAGCTCATCCAGAGAATATTGGCAATACTTCTGCTCCATTCTCGCGTTAAGGGGAATAAGTCGGTAATGTAGATAGCTATTCCTATCCACAGTAGCGATCGCACTACAACCAGCGTCAATTGTAAAAATAGCTCGATTCCTTTGGGTTGCGCTCCCGTTTCTGGGTGATTAGCTTCTCTAGGAACCAGTCGCCTTAACCAATAGCGCCCAACCCAACCCAAAAGAAAATGGAGTGCGATCGCGCCTAATACAGATAAAGCTACTATTAATATTGCCCGCCAAAAATAATCTAATTTGCGTTCTTCTTGACCTTGTTCAACTGCTTCTCTAATTCGTTGCGCCCAAATTTCTGCTTGTTCCTGTTTTGTTCTCCCAGTGAAAGTATCTTGTTGAGTCACTGTTAATAGGTGACGATTATTTACCAGAATTACAGGTAATTGATTAGTTTCTACAATTTCTACTTTGACACCACCTGAAGAACGGACTGCTTCTCTTAAAATTAAGTTGGCATCAGCAGCACGATTTTCCGCGCTAAATTGTCCTGCTTCTGAAAGTTCAAATAACTGACGACCATCTACTGTAATATGAGCAGTTGGTCTTGATTGAGCTTGCACCGACATTTCAGTAGTTAACAGCCATCCAATCATCATGAAGACAATTACCAGGATGGCAATGGCTTTCCGAAAGTGATGAAAGCTATTCATAACATCATATTTTCTTGACTACGAGTATATACACCTGTCAGAGAAATCTTTCCGGATTTCTGGGTTTTTAGCTTAAAAGCGATGCTGGCTGAAGATTTGTTAAAAATAACTAATATACTGTGCATGGATATTAGGAATAATTTTATGGTTCTACAAGTTAACCCCATTCAAAAAGAACCAATTGTTACTTGGGAAGCACTTCCAGCCGACTTCATTTTACCAGACGATCCAGTGGAAAATATTCAACAACCCGCGATCGCTGCTGCGCTTACCGATGCTTTGGGAAGCACAGGACGCATCCAACCTCAAATGCTGATTGGCTCTAATTTTGGACTTGTAGCCACAGTCAACAAAAAAATCGTTGTCAAAGCACCAGACTGGTTTTATGTTCCTCAAGTGCAGTCTGTGGGAACAAATGTTGTTCGTCGCAGCTATACCCCAAATTTAGAAGGTGCTGTGGTGGCTGTGGTGATGGAATTTCTCTCAGACACAGAAGGGGGAGAACTCTCAGTCCGCTCAACTCCACCCTACGGTAAACTCTATTATTACGAAAAGATTCTCCAAGTTCCAACCTACGTAACCTACGACCCTTACGAACCAAGCATAGAGCTACGCTGCTTGCAAAATGGACAATATACCTTGCAGCAAGCAGACGCCAATGGACGTTACTGGATTCCTGAGTTAGAGTTATTTCTCGGAATTTGGCAAGGTGAAAGATTATGTCAAACCATGAATTGGTTGCGTTGGTGGGATAGAGAAGGAAATTTGCTGTTGTGGAGCAGCGAACAAGCCCAACAAGAACGCCAACGTGCTGAACAGGAACGCCAACGTGCTGATATATTAGCAGCTAAGTTACGTGAGCTAGGTATTGACCCTGATGCTTAGGCGTAGCCCATCGTAGACATCGCATAACCTAAAGAAATGCTGGGAATAATAATTTTGGGACATCAGCACCAAAATTCTATGAAACAGCAAAAAAATCAGTTCAGCCATCTTACTGCGATCGAAAGAAGTTATCTCTCATTTCCGGCACAGTTTTTATTAAATCAAAACCTTTTACAAGGCAAAATACTAGACTTCGGCTGTGGCTTTGGTAATGATGTTAAAATATTGCGCCAAAAAGGTTTTGATATTACAGGCTATGACCCTTATTATTTTCCAGAATATCCTGATAATAAATTTGATACAATAATTTGCTTTTATGTTTTAAATGTTTTATTTACTGAAGAACAAACTAATGTTCTTATGGAAGTATCACGCTTATTAAAACCAGGAGGTAAAGCTTATTATGCTGTGAGAAGGGATATCAAAAGAGAAGGATTCAGAGAACATTATGTCCACAAAAAACCGACATATCAATGTATTGTAAAACTTCCCTTTCTTTCAGTTTGCTTAGATGAAAATCGGGAATTATATGAGTATGCCCACTATAATCATCAGCGAAATTCATCTAATTATTGTATATTCTGTAATCCCTATAGAACTCTCAGGCTATTAACTGAGTCAGCAACTGCTTATGCTATTTTTGATGGCTATCCAATAAGCAAAGGTCATACTTTAGTTATTCCCAAACGTCATGTTAGCAGTTATTTTGAATTACCATTTAAAGAGCAATCTGCTTGCTGGCTTATGGTCAACAAAGTACAAGAACTTCTCAAAACAGAATTTGAACCTGATGGTTTTAATGTAGGAATGAACATCAATCGAGCCGCCGGCCAAAATATTATGCACGCCAGTATTCATATCATCCCTCGTTACAAAGGTGATACTGTTGGCGCTAAAAGTGGAATCAGGAACGTTATTCCTAAAAAACAATAGTTTTTTTTACTGACAGCTTTTAGTAGTAAATCTTGATTTATGACAAATGCATAAATCAGAAAAACTCAGTTTTTTGAGTCTTGTTAAAAATATTGCAAAATATTTCAGTTAACCCAGATTATCTGGATCTATTCCCAGCGCTCTTAATTGTTCTGTCAATTGTTGCACCCGTAATTCTGCTTGTTGAGCGCGTTGTGTTTCTTGTTGAGCACGTTGTGCTTCTTGTTGGGCGCGTTGCGCTTCTTGTTGGGCGCGTTGCGCTTCTTGTTTTACTTGTTCTGCGGGCGTAAGATACCGTTTTCCTTGCTTATCATACCAATACATCCATTCCCGCGTTACACCACAATAATTTCCCCTTTCGCAACCAATTCCTAAGCCAATTTCTGGTAGCCAAACGGGATTTCCCTCTTGCAATTCATACTTACCATTAACCAACTTATGTACTTCCAGATGTGGTTTGCGACGGCGACGAGAGGAATAAATCACGTAATAAAGTACACCTAAAGCCTCATATTCATCCAACTTAGTAGTGTATTCTTTGCGATAATTTTGGGAAACTACTTCTAGCACGAAAATCGGTACAACATTTTCATCCCACAGTACATAACTGGGACGCAGTTCTTCATCATAAAACCGCTCTACCCCTAAGCTCAAAAACCCATCTGGTACAATGGGCGGTTTATCAGGGTGATAATAAATACCCATATCTATGGCAAAGAGCCAATCCATGCGTTCTGACCAAAGTATTAGCAGGATCGCCTTCAGCAAGCCTGGTATCAATTCTTGTAGTTCATTATCCACAGGCGTTTCATCAGAGTCTGGTAGTTCCTCGGCTGAGGGCAAGTACCTTGGCAAGTTGTACTCTAACATGGCTGGTTTCCCCAAAACTCAAAGGATATTTGGCTCTATTTGGCTCACCAGAATTATAGCGATTTCTCCCCTAGCGATGTCACGAATAGTCTGTCTGATTAATTACGAGGCATGAACGAGTTCATCGTCAGGACTTTAGTCCTGGTTTTTTAAGCACTAAAGTGCTTACTACGAACTCTCGAAATTAGCTTGACAAATTACTAGTTTACTACTGTATATTAAGTACTCTACTGACACTAATTGCTAGCTTTTAACTACTAGACAATGTGAAATCTGCCGGAATCATGAGCCAGAAAATTTATTTGCTGCCTAAATTCTAACTGTCACAATCCGATTATCTTGATGATGAAATGTTTTGCTTTGACTAGGGGATACCACTTGTGGTATTGAGAAACAGACAAGATTCGATAGATATAATAGTTACTAGCTCGTTTCTTGGTTGTGCATAGCATTGCCTCAGCTAAAGTTCCAGCCCAGTCAATAATACAAGCGTTTCTATCCCGTCAAGGAAGCTGCTTAAGCTGATAAAATTTTGGTAACTCTTAACTATTAATAAATATATAGGTGCTTAGTGCTATTCATGCTTTATATTTAGCGACAGGGTGGTGCAAACAGCCAACTCATGTTCAAAAACTTAGGAGGCATATACCCACCATGAGCAACTCACGCTTTGATACTATCAGCACGTAGTGTAAGTTAAAGTTAAGTCGATATTCAAACGAATAATTTTTGCTGAATTGCGACAGATAAAGACTAAACTAAAAAGTCTTGTGCAGCAAAACCTGTAGCTTTAAATGAAGTAATCATGTCTAAGGTTCTTGTCTCTGATTCGATTGACCAAGCTGGAATTGACATTCTTTCGCAAGTTGCTACCGTTGATGTCAAACTAGGTCTAAAACCAGCGGAACTGATCGCAATTATTGGTGAGTATGACGCGCTGATGATTCGCTCTGGTACGCGCGTCACTCAAGAAATCATTGATGCCGGCACTCAGCTAAAAATCATCGGTCGTGCTGGTGTGGGTGTGGATAATGTGGATGTTCCCGCAGCCACACGTCGGGGAATTGTGGTAGTCAATTCTCCAGAGGGAAATACAATTGCTGCGGCTGAACACGCGCTAGCGATGATTTTGGCTTTGTCTCGCCACATCCCCGATGCTAACGCTTCGGTGAAACGCGGTGCGTGGGATCGCAATAGTTTTGTTGGTGCGGAAGTCTACAAAAAAACTCTCGGCGTTGTCGGTTTGGGTAAAATTGGCTCCCATGTTGCGGCTGTAGCTAAGACAATGGGGATGAAACTCCTTGCTTATGACCCTTTTATTTCTACAGAACGAGCCGAACAAATTGGCTGTCAGTTGGTGGAACTAGATTTACTCTTCCAGCAAGCAGACTATATCACCCTCCACATCCCGAAAACCCCAGAAACTACCCACTTAATCAATGCCACAACTCTGGCAAAAATGAAACCCACAGCCCGGATTATTAACTGTGCTCGTGGTGGGATCATTGATGAAGTAGCTTTAGCAGCAGCTATAAAAGCGGGTAAAATCGGTGGTGCAGCCTTGGATGTGTTCGAGTCAGAACCACTGGGTGAATCTGAATTGCGATCGCTAGGAAAGGAAGTTATCCTCACCCCCCACTTGGGAGCCTCCACCACGGAAGCTCAAGTAAATGTAGCCATTGATGTTGCCGAACAAATTCGGGATGTACTTTTAGGACTACCAGCACGTTCAGCCGTAAACATTCCCGGACTCGGCCCCGATGTGTTGGAAGAACTCAAACCCTATATGCAACTAGCAGAAACTCTAGGTAATCTAGTAGGACAGCTAGCCGGCGGACGGGTGGAAGTACTCAATATTCGACTACAAGGGGAACTCGCGACCAACAAAAGTCAGCCTTTAATCGTAGCTGCTCTCAAAGGACTACTTTACCAAGCTTTGCGGGAACGGGTGAATTACGTAAATGCCAGCATAGAAGCCAAAGAACGCGGAATTCGGGTAATTGAAACCCGCGATGCTTCCATTCGAGACTATGCCGGCACACTGCATCTAGAAGCCACGGGTACTTTAGGTACTCATTCTGTCACAGGCGCTTTGTTGGGTGAGCGGGAAATCCACCTCACCGACGTTGATGGTTTTCCGATTAACGTCCCACCCAGCAAATATATGTTGTTTACCCTACACCGCGATATGCCGGGGATTATCGGCAAACTCGGTTCCCTACTCGGCAGTTTTAATGTGAATATTGCCAGTATGCAAGTAGGTCGTAAAATCGTCCGTGGTGATGCCGTAATGGCTCTGAGTATAGATGACCCTTTACCAGAGGGCATTTTGGATGAGATTATTAAAGTCCCTGGTATTCGGGACGCGTATACAGTAACACTATGAGTGCTGAGTGCTGAGTAACGAGTGCTGAGTGAAGTAGAGACGCGATTAATCGCGTCTGTGCAGGAGTGAGCAGTTAAACAGGATAACTCCTAACTCCTAACTCCTAACTCCCTCAAACTCAGCACTCAGCACTCAGCACTCAGCACTCTAAAGATGGCAAACACCTGGTGGGAATTAAATATTTTATGTGAGCCAGACCTAGAAGAATCGATCTTTTGGCGACTGGAAGATTTTGGCTGTCGTGGTACAGCTAGTGAAAGTAAAGGAGATTCATCTTTAGTAAGGGCTTATTTGCCAACAATTCAAACACAGCTACTAGATTTGGCGGCGCTATCGCTGTGGCTGCGTCAAGATGCCCTCTGTGTAGGAGTTTCGTCTCCTTCCCTACAATGGCAATTAATTGATGAGGAAGATTGGGCGACTAGCTGGAAACAATATTGGCATCCGCAGGAAATAGGCGATCGCTTCCTAATTAACCCCGCGTGGCTACCATTACCAGAAACAACCGAACGCCTAGTGATTCGCCTTGATCCTGGTGTAGCATTTGGTACGGGCAACCATGCCACTACTCAGCTATGTTTGGAATCCCTGGAAATGCGGCTTAGTGGGGTTCCTCAGTCCTTTGTGGGTACTGGCGGCAAACATGAACATCTGATAATTGCAGATATTGGCTGTGGTTCTGGCATCCTTTCCATTGGGGCGCTGCTATTAGGTGCAGAGAAAGTCTATGCAGTAGATACTGACCCGTTGGCGGTGCAATCAACTAACAGTAATGGTGCGCTGAACGACATTAGTCCAGAACGTTTACTACCAGCACTAGGAAGTGTAGACGTTTTGACAAAACTGCTTGAAAATCCAGTTGATGGTATCGTTTGCAATATTTTGGCTCATGTAATTATTGAATTAATTCCAGAAATGAGTGCGATCGCAAAACCTGAAACTTGGGCGATCTTCAGTGGTATTTTACTAGAACAATCTAAAGCTGTTGCTGACGCCTTAGAACAAAATGGTTGGGTTGTCGCTACTCTGTGGAAACGAAAAGAATGGTGTTGCTTAAATGTACGTCGTTCTTAACCCAATGGATAGTAGTACAGTGTCAAATTCATTTTGACAGTTAGAGGATGTTTTAAAAGTGGTTGGCTGTAATTTTAGGCACTTATTGATCCCCCCAACCCCCCTTTGCAAGCTATCCATTATAAACATCTTTCTTAACAGAAAATTGGACAAAAGCCAGAGATTGTGTATTGTCTATACGAAGAGCCGGAAGCATCGCAAAGTCAGCAAATGGAACAATGGATCACACAGGAACTAGAAAGAACCGAATTAGGTGACACCAGAAGAACCAAACGGTTAATCAAAATAGTCGAAAATTTAAGTGCGAAACCGGAAGCCAGTGTTTTGCAAGCAAGTGAAACATGGGCGCAAACGAAAGCCACCTATGACTTCTGGGATTCACCGTACATCAAACCATCCATGATTAGACAAGGACATATCGATGCGACAGTAGAGCGAATTACCCAACATAGAGTAGTCTTGGCAATACAAGATACCACAGAACTTAACTACACCAGCCACAAAGCTCTATCGGGAACAGGATATCTCGATAGTTCTTATGCCAAAGGGTTAAAAGTCCACTCAGTCTTCACTGTCTCCCCACAGGGGAATACCATTGGGCATCATCGAGCAAGATGTGTGGTCAAGAAACGAAGAAGAACTAGGAAAATCTGAACAAAGGAAACAAAAACCGACAAAAGAAAAAGAAAGTCAAAGATGGCTTGATGCTTTGAAAAAAACTGACTCAATCATTCCCGAATCAGTACAAGTAGTGACGATTGCTGACCGAGAAGCCGATTTTTATGACTTATTTGCTGATGCTCGTCGTCCTGGGTCAGATTTTCTGATTCGAGCTACTCAAAATCGCTGTCTAGTTGGCAGTGAGCAGCATTTATGGTCAACTTTAGAGTCTGTTGAGTCGGTTGGCACAATGACAGTAGAGGTAAAACGCTCTGCGACTCAAACGCCAAGAACAGCCATCTTGAAGATTCGTCATGCCACAATTACCATTGCACCACCGCAGAATCGCCCCAAAACAGAACTTCTAGCACCGGTGACATTGCAGGCTATTTTAGTCACAGAAGTTGAGCCACCACCAGAGATCGAGCCGATTACCTGGTTACTGCTGACTACCTTAGAGATTACCTGTCTGGAAGATGTTCAGCTGTATGTGCGATGGTATAGTTATCGCTGGTTGATTGAACGTTATCACTATGTTTTAAAAAGTGGCTGTGGCATTGAGAAGTTACAACTCGAAACTGCCCACAGAATCGAGATGGCTTTGGCTACCTACAGTATCGTTGCTTGGCGTTTGCTGTGGCTGACTTACTTAGCTCGTTTTCAGCCTGATGCTAGTTGTGAACTAGTTTTAGCCACTCATGAGTGGCAAGTCCTCTACACCACTATTCATCATCAACTTTATCCTCATACTACACCACCGACTCTGGCTCAAGTGGTCAATTGGATTGCTCGACTTGGTGGGTTTTTTAGGTCGCAAAAGCGATGGCTCTCCAGGTGTAAAAGTTCTCTGGCGTGGATTAAGTCGATTACATGATCTGGTTGAGGGTTGGCTGCTTTGCCAGTCTTTCAATAATTAATTATTGCTCCATCCTATCGTCGGTTTCTGCGGTGTTTTCCTTCTTCCACTACCGATAATTAGTTTTTTACACCAAAGTTGCCATGCGAAAATTTCACTTTTTCAAACTCTGTTGATTCTCGTGCCCATTTTCTCCTGTCACTTGTGATTTTTTGGCTTCCATCCTTCCCTACATAACTACTCTTTTTTGTCAATGTTCTTATTAAGAAAGATGTTTATAATGGATAGCTTAAAAAGGGGGGCAAAGTCTCTAAAAGTCCCCCTTTTTAAGGGGGATTTAGGGGGATCTAAAACGTTTTGCTACCGACCAGAGGACTTTTAAAACATCATCTTAGAGAGACGCGATAAATCGCCGTCTCTACTCTTAATTTATCCATCAATTATTTATTGACAGACCACTAGTACACTGTTGCCTATTGGCTACCTTTAACAAATAGCGATCGCCAGTACTATAGATACTAGCGATCGCTATTTGTTATCATTATCGTCTTATAGCGCCTGTACCTACCTCCACCTTCTGTGATCCTTCAACGATTTGGTAGAGTTTTTCTTCAAATTTTTGCATACATGCCGACCAATCAAATTCGAGTATAGAAGGGCGAGCGTGCCGAGTCATATCTGCTTTCAAGTCGGGATTTTCTAGAATCGCAATCACCTTTTGGGCGAAGTCTGTGGGGTTGTTGGGTTGGGCAAGAAAGCCGTTACGACCAGGAGATACTTGTTCCGAGGTTGACGGTGCAACAACGGCAACCAGAGGGGTTCCAGATGCTAGTGCTTCGTTATTTGTAGTGCAGAAGTTCTCGGTCACAGAGGGGTTGACAAAAACATCCGCTCTAGCAAACCAACCTAAAAGTTCTGTACCGTGAGACTCGCCCCATACAGTAACACCCGATCCAAACTTTTTGGCACGCTCCCGGATCTCCTCATCGAGAGGGCCACTACCAACAATCACCAGATGGACATCAGGAATTTTGGCAGCTATGACTGGAAATATATCAAGCAGTTGGTTGACATTCTTTTCGGGTGTAATACGTCCGACAAACAAAAGAGTCGGGCGGTTATCATTAGGAATTGGGTTGTAAGAAATGTTTCGTGGGTGAAATTTTTCGCAATCGATGCCTTGATAAGCGACATACTCGGCGCGTTGGCATTTCAGTTCTTCGTATTTAGTGAGTTGTTCTTTAGAAGAAAAGTAATTGAAGTCATAAGACTCACTAAATTGCTTGACTAAAACAGGAACGATGGGACGAACCAAGTTAAAGAATTTATCCCCAAAGTAATATTTGATATATGCAACAATATCAGTATGGAAGAGTGATATTATTGGCGTGCCTGTTCGTTTTGCGTATTGAGTGCCGATAGGGCGACCATAACCTTGCAAGAAAAATGAGTATAAACCTCTCATTTGGGCGGCTTCTTCAACCACGATAATGTCGGGTTTGAATTTCTCCAGCAACTTGGTATCGCTCCAATGTCGATAGCTCAATGGTTGAGGAAGAGACTTGTAGAATACTAGTGGTTCTGTAGGGAATGCGTAAGCAGAGAAATTAGGGAAAGATTGGATTTCCTCTAAACCTGCCATAGGGCGATCGCCAACATTTTTGGGGTAGCGATCGTTGATTTGTGGATGGATTAAAAAAACCTCATGTCCTTGCTCTAGCAACCAACGAACCCGTTGGTGAACTGCGACTGAAACTCCAGTCAAGAAAGGAGCGTACAACCCTGTAAATAGTGCAATGCGAAGTTTTTGCTTAGTCATAAAAAAAGGGAGTATTTCACGAAAATGCTGGTTTTGAATTTAGGATTTACGCAGCTTATGTTTCATGAACATCCTGATTATTTGGTTCAGAAATTACCACTAATACAGTTAGACTAAGGATTTACGCATTGTCAAATAGCCGAAATTGTCGATTTTGAAGTGGATGTTTATAAACCTGGATTTAAACTATCAAAACATCCAAATTACTAAGTCAAAATTCCCCTTAATATATTTGTCTAAACCCTTGTCATTAATGCAAATACATTTTGCTGATCAATAAGAGAAAGCGTGTATTCTGACAAGGGTTATAGCTAATATAGTTCTACTAAATATAAGATAATATAATTTGAATACTAGGGAATGTTTAGTGTAATAACTTTCATACCCTAGTTCATATTTAGCGATTTAGTTCAAAGAGAAACCTTGCTATCAATAGGCTGATCTAACCATTGATAAGGGCGATATTCAATTAGCCGGACATTCCAGGGCCCTTGAACTCGATAGCTGACACCGCGCCAGGTGACTGTTGATGTCCACAGGGATGATAGCATCGCTAACCCATAAACCCACTGCGTTAAGGGAATTGCAATCAACATTTTGATGATTGTAGCAACTGATAATTTTGCGATCGCCTGGTCATTAGAGCGAATCACTCGCTGTATCTCTAATTCCAACACAAGCATGATCAAGAGTAATCCGACAGTATAGACTCCATAGCAGCCTAACAAGAGAGCCGCAGCTTCCCATTTTGCCTGTAACAACGACTCTAGAACTAAGATGATAACTGTAGTCGGAAACAAAATGCTAGAAACAGCCTCACTAACTAAAGCTAACCAACGTGGGTGATAGAGTCGAGAATAAAGAATGAGGCGCTTGAGATAATCTATTAAATTGAATAAATCAGTCTCTTCACGATTTACCGTCAACAGCGAAGGCACAAACTTTATTTGCAACCCCTGTTTTTTGAGGATGTCGTGCATCATAAAATCTTCGCCTAAAGCTTGTCCCCACTTATCAAGCAGTTCTGTTTGGCGAAGCACTTCTGTTTTCACAGCCAAAGTTCCACCCCAAGGGATTTGGAAGATAAACATTTGCACGACTGTGGATACATTGCCGGCGTAGCGCACTAAAGATCCCCAATACCTGCCTGTAGGTACATACCAACGATTACCTGTTGTCGCCCCTACTTTCGCATCCCTTAAAGGACTGACTAATTCTCTGAGCCAATTCACATGGACTATAGTATCAGCATCTACTAAAGCAACCACCTTGTAAGAATCATCCAACTCACCGACAGCTTGGATTAAAGAGCTACATTTGAGACTACAATTGTTGCGTACTATTCTCAAAGAGCTAATTTGAACGTTGGTCGCTTCTTGCTCTGTGATGGTTTCACTGGCAATTTTCCAAGCGGGATCTTCGTGGCTATCAACGATTAATTTTAAATCATACTGTGGATAGTTTTGATTTAGGAGCGATCGCAAACATCTAGGCAAAAACGGATCAGCTCCGCGTAAGCAAAGAATTACTGCGGTTTTGGGTAACTGATCATCTGGTAATAAGTTTTTTTTAGATGAGCGCAGATACCATATAAAGACAAGGGTGAAACACACCTGAATAAACAACCAACCCGTCAAAGACTTAGATAGAAATATTGCCAAATCTTCCATTAATTTTTTAGTCTCCGACAGAATTAAGAGATTGGGAATGGGGAATGGGGCATGGGGCATTGGGTATTGGGTATTGGGCAGAGGGGAAAGAGGTAATTTTTATTCTCCCTCTGCCCCCTGCCCCCTGCTCCCCTGCTTCTTCCCCAGTCGCCTTTACGAATCCAGCGAATATTTCATGATGATATTGACAGTTGTATTTTTGTTTACAACAAAACTGGCATCACGAAACTTTGGTGTACCTGTTTGTATGGATACAGTTGGATTTTTGGAAATACCAAAACCTTCTGTGGGAATACCGAAAAAGTCTTTATTGAGTTTGCGATCGCCATTTTGATCATCAACTACGGCGACAGCATAAGTTCCAGGCTTCAAGCCGGAAAATTCTTTTGTTACAGAATTGCCAGTAATCTTAGCGCAGCCACTTTGAGCTTCACTAGTACTACTCATCGGAAATCCTTTTTCACTTGCGTAAACTCTGAAGCAAACCTCACCTTTTTGGTGACGTATTCCATTTACAACCACACTTAGTGTTGTTGTTGGCTCTGCATTCACTGTTTTAGCAAAGCTGAGGCTCACTAAAGTAGCAAGCAAAACATGAGATAGTTGAGATAGTTTCAGCATAATTTTGTAGTGAATAATAGATGATTTTGAACTGATAAAAAGCTGGCGATCGCAGCTTTTATTTCTGAACTGATTTGTTTAAAGTGTGACTTGCTGTTCTTGCATTGATAGAGGTTGCGAACCTTTCCATAGTCTTTGCAGTGCTATTAGCAAATCTTTCAGCAAAAGATATTCTGTCCCTTTCAACTGCTGATGTAGACTTCTATGACAACACAGCCGCTCATCCAAACTCAGCGGACTAAGCCAAATAGAAAGTATATACTCCCAGATTATTCTCCAATGTGGTAATAAAATTTGTCCTTTCTTTGCTGAATCAAACCACACTGAATATGCATAATAATCAGGCATTGTACTCAATAATGATTTGTCATTCTTATCAGCGAACAGTAAGTAATTGGGAAAGAACATACTCATTGATTGTTGTGGATGGCTTCTGGGAAAAAACAGGTATTCAGGGATTTCATAAAACCGACCAAGAAGACCAAGCCTTAACAAGAGAATTCCATCTGCATTACCATAACCACCCATAGGTGGTATCATTCTCAGGGCACTGGCGCGAATTACTCCATAACATTGATAACATAAATGTTTGATTAGCAATTCGTGAAAACGCTCGTGTGGTTTTAGTGCATCTGCCTTGAGTTTGATATTGTAATTTTGGAGATAATTCCCCTGTTCATCAATGAAATATGCCTGGGAGTGACACAAGATTATGCTAGGATCTTGGTCAAGCACCTCAACACACTTCTTGATAAAATCTGGAGAATGTAGATCATCATAGGCTGCCCATTTAAAATACTCACCCGAAGACAATTGAAAGACGCGATTAAAGTTACGAGCGCAACCTATATTCTTGTCATTACGGTAGTAACAAATACGTTTGTCTTGTTCGGCGTAAGCTCTACAAATTTCCTCAGTTTTATCTGTAGATGCATTATCTGAAATAATTAATTCAAAATCTTCAAAGGTCTGATCCAAGAGTGAATCTATGGCTGCTTTGATAAATTTTTCACCATTGTATACAGGTAATCCGATGCTTAATCGTGGCTGATTACTACTCATAGAAAACAAGTATTCGGAAAATCTGTGGATTATTTTATGCTTAATTGCAGATAATTGTTAGGCAGATGCAACGGAAGAATTCAGAATTCAGAATACTTTGATAGCAAGCTTAATAATTTCAATAAAATCAAGCGTACTCTAGCTTCTTTATTTTGTAATCATTCTGAATTCTGACTCCTGGCTCCTGAATTCTAAAAAATCTGGGGATTATTTCATCAAGCTTTGAATATCTGTTTTTTGCAGCCATTCATGTGTTCGCTGCATTCCTTCTTCGAGGTCAATTGCTGGTTTATAATTTAACAGGTTTTGTGCTTTGACAATAGAACAAGCGTAGGGACGAGTCATAAAATCTATAGACTCTGGTAAGATATCAACTTTTTTCCGAAAAAGTTTTTGTCCTTGAACGCGTAGCTTTAGAAACAACTTGATTTCATCTTTCGACAATGAAAGGGGTGCTTGTAAATCTTCCATTGCTGCTAAACGCATAAAATACTCTTTCCACGAAGTTTCTTGTCCATCGGTGATATTAAATATTTCACCGTAGGTTTCTTTTTCTATCGCGAGAAAGATGCCATTAATCAGATTATCTATATATACGTGATTGATAACTCCTTTAGCATCATTGGCACAGGCAAATAACTTTTGGCGCATCATCAGAATTGGTCTGACTATCCAGGGGATACTTCCTGGGCCGTAAACATCACCGGCTCGAATAACAATGATACCCAAATCTGGAGGATGATTCAGTTCTAATACTGCTGTTTCAGCTTCTATTTTCGTTTGACAGTAGGGATTATTTTCGCCAGAAAGTGGGCCGGATTCTGTAACACCATCAGGATAGTTGAAACCGTAAACCATCACACTGGATAAATGCACAAATGTTTTGACACCAGCTTGTTTAGCGGCTTCAGCTATGTTGACGCTACCGCCAACATTCACATCACGAAAATGCTTAATTGCACCAGCTTCTTCGGCAATTTGCTCTGTATGTAAAACGATATCTACTCCCTGACAAGCCTTTTGAGCAATAGTAGAATCGGTAATACTACCAATAATTACCTCTACACCTAAATTCTGTAATTGTTTGTTCTGTTCTGTAGAACTTTGTAGTCCCCGAACCTTCATTCCTTGCGCTATGGCTAACTCGGCTGTACGCAAACCGACAAATTCATTAATCCCAGTAATTAGGAGGGTTTTGTTGTTGAGGTTCATATAGTAAGGGTTATACCAATTTTGGATTTTTTGATTAAAAGAAAAGTGCTAGTTTTGATAGTTTGTAGTAAGGACTAAAGTCCTTACTACGAACTTGCTTATCTTTAACAAGTTGTTCTGAGCAAGTTGTTTTGGTTAGAAAATATCTCCCGGATCTGCGGAGCGGAGTTTGTTGATCGCAAGCGCTCCTGATGTTATGCACATTAAAACTGTTGAAGTTAAGACAATCACTGCATTATTAGTGGTCATCATTATTGGTAGTTTAGTTGCTTCTGCTGCAAAGCTATATAACAAAACAGAAGTAATAAATCCTGGGATATAACCTAAAATTGCTAAAATCAAAGCTTGTTGAAATACCACATTTAATAAATAGCTATTGGCATAACCGATGGCTTTTAAAGTGGCGTAAGCAACGAACTGTGTAGCAATATTGCTGTAAAGAATTTGATAAACAATAACCACCCCAACAACCGCAGCCATTGTCAACATCAAGTTAAGAATAAAACCAATGGGTGTTCTGACAGCCCAGTATTGTTTCTCAAAATCAATGAAGCCTTGGCGGGTAAAAACTTGGACATCATTAGGCAAACTTGCTTGCAAATTTTTTAGTACTGTTTCTGCATTAGTACCAGGTTTGAGGGAAATCAAACCGACATCAATCATATCTGCCGGACGAGTATTAGGATTTATCCTCAAGAAAGTTGAATCACTAACGAGTAAATTTCCATCTACCCCAAAGGAAGGCCCTAATGTGAATAAGCCACCGATTCTAACCCGATAACCAATTAATGAATTGAAGGGAAATATTTCAATTGTCTGTGCAGTCTCTCCCGCATTAAATTTTTCAGCTATTGGGCCAAATTCTGGGCGAGAACCCCGGTCAAAAAGCATGACATCGGGAGTTTTGAGTTTATCTAAATTTTTTTCAACTTCTGGGATATTCATCACAGGTCTACCTGGATCGAAACCAATAACGTATATTGAATATTTCTCACCAGTTGCCGGATTTTTTAGTTTGGCAAATTGCAAATACATGGGGCTAACTGACTCTACGCCATTAAACCCCAGAGATTGATACAAACGAGTCCGCGAAAAACTTTGATTTGAGGTCAAAGATTTATATTGCGAACTAACTAAAAATAAATCTCCCTTGAGATTTTGATGTACAGCAGTTGCACTGGAATAAAGGGCATCTTGAAAACCAAGTTGCACAAACATTAGCAGCACAATAAAACCAATTCCGGCTACAGCTACTAGTAAACGAACTTTTTGCTGGGCTAGCTGTAGCCATGCTAAAGGAATTTTGAAAATCATGGATTTATTTGTCATTTGTCATTTTTTATTTGTCATTTGTCATTTGTCATTTGTCATTTGCAAATGACTAATGTTCAATGCCTAATGACCAATTACTAAATCTGAATGGCGACATCTACCTGTAAGTTGGTTAAACGAGCCACCCGCTCACTATCTGCGGGATTATCGATGGAGATTTTCACTTCAATTATTCGGCGGTCTGTATCTGAACCAGGGTTGAGACTGAAGATACTTTGTTTATCAACTTGCCAACCAATTTCTTTGACAGTTCCTTTTAATGTTCCATTAAATGCAGTGCTGTTAATGGTGGCTTTTTGTCCTACACGCACTTTTTGAACATCGGTTTGATACACCTCTGCAATCACATACATTTGAGATGTCTTACCTATTTCAGCAAATCCGGTGTTGGTGTTGATTACTTCTCCAGTTTTGGCGTGAATTTTCAAAACTTTGCCATTTATGGGAGATTTTATATAACTTAAATCCAAGTCGGCTTTTGCTTGTTGAACAGATGTTGTTGCACTGTTGACTTCGGTTTGTGCGACTTGAACATCTACACTACGCACTTCGCTAATACTGGTGAGTTGTGCTTGTGCTTGCTTGAGTTGTTCTTGGAATGTGTCTTGAGTTCGCTTGAGGGTGGCTTGAGCTTCTGCTAGCTGCTGTTGGGTAGTCTTTAGTTGCAAAGCTTTGCTATCTGCTATTGAAGCCGCGATCGCACCTTGTCTATATAATTGCTGATAGCGATCGTTTTCAGCTTGAGCATTGTCTACTTCCGCCTGGATGCGGGCAATTGTCGCCTCTTGGGTAGCAACGTCCCCTTTATATTGTGGCTCTAAACGTGCGATCGCAGCCTTTTGAGCATCGATATCTCCGGTTTTCGCTCCAGATTTCACCTGCGCTAGTTTAGCTTTGGCAACTTGCAGTTGGTCTAAAGCCTGTTGCAATGCGGTTCTAGAACGACCATAATTTTCTAGATACGCCAATAATTGCCCTGCTTTAACCGTATCTCCTTCTTTTACTAATAGTCTGTCTACTCGTACCCCATTATTAGAAGCAGGAGCAGTCAAAGAAGTAACTTGGCCTTCTGGCTCCAAACGTCCCAAGGCTGTCACAGCAACTTTCGCAGGCGTAGCAGCTTTTGGAGGATTCGCTGGCGCTGTCTCAACTTTAGGTTTAGACCAAAACGGTACCAAACTATAAAAAGCGATTAATCCAGCCGCTAGAGTTAGAGAAGCTGCTAAAATTATTTGCGATCTACCTACGGGTTTTGTGAATAATCGGCTTTCTTTATTTACTGCCATATTTTCATTCCAATTCTGCTTTTTTAGGAGATAGCCTGGTTATATTTAGTCGATTAGATATAGACTCATCCGCAAATTACCAAGAGGATTTTGCCTCTAGGGTTTCTACCTTAATAATGTGGATGGATCTAAATTGGTTTTATATGAATTGTTCTACGCTTCTACCGCCCAAAGTTACTATTGTGGCGTGAAAATTAATGGCGTGTTACTTCAAAGCTTCCTAAGTTATATCCTAATTTGATATCTAATCCAGTAGCGTAAAATACAATAGCGCTAACCAGAAAACTTAACTCTCAAGAACAACGAAGCGCTAATAAAAATGAACTCAAAATTGGATAAACTTGTCATTAAGTATGGCGCAAAATTTGATTTTTGTCAACCAAATAACTTTGCATAAATCCTGATTCTATCACTAAATTATTTCATCACAGTAAGATTAGATGCTGAAAAAAGTTACTTGTCACTAATCCTTTGTCTAGCAATTGAATACCAACAGATAGTTAGTTATTAAGCAGATTTGATATTACTAACAGATTATTATTAGTAAGGTTGTGTATTATAAGACATTCTTAGAGGATGTTTGAAAAATTCTTAATGATGTATCAAATCCTTTTAGATCCCCCTAATCCCCCTTAAAAAGGGGGACTTTGATTCCAGTTTCCCCCTTTTTAAGGAGGGTTAGGGGGGATCAATAAGTGCCTAAAATCACAGCCAAGTACTTTTCAAACTACCTCTTATAGCGATTCCCAGTAGGGGCAATTCATGAATTGCCCCTACTCAACTTTTTACTAAAGACTACTTCACCCATATTATGTTTATTAGGCAACATACTAAAAATTAATATTTGCTTTATAAATAACCACTTTGCTTTTTAACTTGACTTATATTGAAAAATGACCAAGAACTTTGACTAAATTATGATGTTTCTCTGAGAAAACATACTTATGGCTATTGAATTTATCTATGTATTCATTCAATTGTGACTTACTAGACAACAGATTTTCATTGTTAACTTAATTCAGCACAAACTTATGGCTAACCCGTAGATAACAAAATTTCTCATACATTTATAGAGTCGTAAATTATACTTTTTTGCTTAATTTTATTCAAATTAACATCAGTAATTGTGGATGTTTGTTTATAAAATAACTTTAAAGAAATGATTTGGTTTCTGTAAAGTATGCTAGTGTTTTTATTAATTCAATGCTTTAAAGTGGTTAGACAAACTAGTTATTAAATTGATATTTTTAAATTAAAAATAACTAAAGATAACTGCTTTGTCATTGCCTTGTGACCGTTTCATTACTTGTTCAAGTTACATAAACTCGGATTAAAGGTGGTGTCTTTTGTGTAACAAGCTTGTCAACTTTCCTGGTTAAAATAGCATAAAATATATTATCCCGGACGTTGAAACTGGCTATGACATTGAACAAGATACAGAACGTTGTCATTAACAACAGCTATGTTGCTGTGATTAGCCTAGATAATCAAATGCTTTTGGGTGAAAAAACGTTTCTGTTCTCTTAGCTACTCCTCAGTTCCCATCACTCCAGTAGGATACCATTACTCAAAATCTTTACCATTACAAATGGATTAAATTCACTGGTCAAGCAGCTATTACACTCCAAGACTATTTTACCAGTTTTAACAACGTCTTTGACCTATTGCCACAATTTCAAGAGTCTAGCGTTGGATAACATTTTTGTGCGATGTCTACGACGGGCTACGCCTACGCAGTGTGCCAAAGCCGCTTGGAAACATCAGGCTTTTCCCTGGCAGTATGTGTCGTGTGGTGTCGATTTGTAAACAAGCATTTAGCGGAGATAGGATAGCTAACTGCTTACAAAACGAGAGTTTTTCATTATTTAGTAGGCAACAGAAATTACTGTAGCTACACAATTCACAGTACTAACTATGCCCTATGTCTGCTTATTCAATTGATACTGCCTTAACGGAGTTAGAGAGCCTGATAAATAATTGTGAACAGGCTGTGATTAAGTCTATCGAGGGAAAAAAAATGAAATCGGATAAATCAGTGTCAATCAACAAAATTAACAGACAATTACAACACAATCCTATCGCCATTGTTGGGATGGCTTCTCTATTACCTAAAGCTAGAAATTTGCGGGAATACTGGCAAAATATTGTAAACAAAATTGACTGTATTACTGATGTTCCTTCCACTCATTGGAGTGTTGAAGATTATTACGATCCAAATCCCAGAACTACTGAAGATAAAACCTACTGTAAAAGAGGTGGTTTTCTTCCAGAGGTAGATTTTAACCCGATGGAATTCGGCATACCACCCAGCATTTTAGAAGTCACAGATGTATCGCAACTATTAAGTTTAGTGGTTGCGAAAGAAGCGATGGAAGATGCAGGTTATGGTGAAAAACGCGAGTTTAGCCGCGAGACTGTTGGTGTAATCTTAGGCGTGGCTATGGCCAAGCAATTAGGAATGCCACTTTCTGCCAGGTTGGAATATCCGATTTGGGAAAAAGCACTTAAAAGTAGTGGTTTATCCGATGAAGATACCAAAAAAATCGTCGATAAAATCAAAAGCGCTTACGTGAAATGGGATGAGAACGCTTTCCCTGGAATGTTAGCTAACGTAGTCGCTGGACGAATTGCCAATCGCCTGAACTTTGGCGGGATGAATTGTGTAGTTGATGCTGCTTGCGCTAGTTCCTTCGGTGCTTTGAAAATGGCGATTAGCGAACTAGTTGAGCATCGTTCTGACATGATGCTGACTGGTGGTGTTGATACCGATAACACCATCATGGCTTACATATCCTTCAGCAAAACACCGGCGGTTTCTCCTAGTGAAAATGTCAAACCTTTCGATGCTAAATCTGATGGGATGATGCTGGGTGAAGGTATTGGAATGATTGTCCTCAAACGGTTAGAAGATGCTGAACGGGACAACGATAAAATATATGCCGTAATTAAAGGTATTGGTACTTCCAGCGATGGGCGTTACAAGAGCATTTATGCTCCCCGCAAAGAAGGTCAAGTTAAAGCCTTAGAACGCGCTTATGAAGATGCCGGCTTCTCTCCTGCTACTGTTGGTTTGATGGAAGCACATGGCACTGGTACAATGGCTGGAGATCCGACAGAATTCGGTTCTTTAAAAGACTTCTTTGATGTTCATGATGACAAAAAGCAGCACATCGCTTTGGGTAGTGTGAAATCACAAATCGGACACACAAAAGCGGCTGCGGGTGCGGCGAGTTTAATTAAAACTGCTTTGGCTTTACATCACAAAGTATTACCGCCGACAATTAACATTACCGAGCCGAATCCCAAACTCAACATTAAAAATTCATCCTTTTATTTGAATACCCAAACCAGACCTTGGATTCGTCCAGAAGGGGAAGCACCAAGACGTGCGGGTGTCAGTTCTTTCGGGTTTGGCGGAACCAACTATCACGTTGTTTTGGAAGAATATGAAGCTGACCAAAACGCCGCTTACCGCTTACATAGTGATGTTAGTGAAGTGCTGTTGTTTGCTCCTACAGTAGAGCAATTGTTGAGCAAATCGGAAGAGATTTTAGGTAAGTTGCGATCGCCTGAAGCACCTACACACTACTCACAATTAGTCAATGAGTGCAAATCACAACAAATTCCCCTCTCTGCTCCCCGATTTGGGTTTGTCGCTGAAAATCTCGAAGAAGCTTGTAAGTTCCTGCAAACTAGCATTGACTGGCTGAAACTCAAAGGTTCAGCAGCATCTTGGGAGCATCCCCAAGGGATTTATTACCGTTCCTCTGGTATGGAATTGGGCGGAAAAGTTGTCTCTCTATTTTCTGGACAAGGTTCGCAATACTTGGAGATGGGACGCGAACTGGTAATGAATTTCCCTTTGATGCGCCGTCTTCATGGTTATATGGATAGCCTGTTGCTCAAAGATAATTTGCAGCCGCTTTCAGAAATTGTTTTTCCTCATCCTGTGTTTGAGGAAGCAGAAAAAAATGTCCAAATTGCTGCCTTACAACGTACAGAATACGCTCAACCAGCCATCGGGGTATTGAGTGCAGGGATGTACAGCATACTGCAACAAGCTGGATTTAAGTCAGATTTTGTTGCCGGTCATAGCTTTGGTGAACTAACAGCTTTGTGGGCTGCGGGAGTTCTGAGTACCGAAGATTACTTGTTTCTAGTGAAAGCTAGGGGTCAAGCAATGGCTGCACCCGAAGATCCGGATCATGATGCGGGTAGTATGTTGGCTGTCAAAGAAGACATCAGCAAAGTTGAAGCAGTAATCAGACATTTTCCGCAAGTTGCGATCGCAAATCAAAATTCTCCCACTCAATTTGTCTTGGCTGGGCCGACCGCAGAAATAGCGAAAGTCAGAGAGATTTTACACGACAAAGGATATACGGCTGTATTGTTACCTGTTTCCGCAGCGTTCCATACACCGTTAATTGCCTTTGCTCAAAAATCATTTGCGATCGCTACCAAGTCTGTCAAATTCCAAAGTCCCAAAATCCCTGTTTACAGCAACGTTACCAGTAAGCAGTATCCCAAGGAAGCCCAAGGTATTCAAAAGATTCTGGAAACGCACCTTTCAAACTCAGTGCTGTTTAAACAGGAAATTGAAAATATCTATGCGGCGGGTGGTACTTGCTTTGTGGAATTTGGGCCGAGGAGAATTCTTAGCAACTTGGTGAAAGAGATTCTTGGCGATCGCCCACACATTACCGTATCTTTGAATCCTAGCACTCAAAAGAATAGCGATCGCTCTTTGCGGGAAGCAGTTGTGCAGTTACGGGTAATTGGCTTGGCTTTGAATAACCTCGATCCTTACCAACTTCCCCAAACCATCCCCCCAATTGAGACGAAGAAGACATTAAATGTCCGTTTAAACGGGATAAACTACAGATCCGAAAAAACGAAAAATGCCTTCGCTCTAGCTTTGCAGGATGGGCACAAAGTTACATTACCCACCCCTGAATCTTCTGAAACTGTGGCTCCTTTATTTAGTAGCCCCGGTGTAACTCCATCTGTAGCAGTGATAGAGACTAACGGACATAAAAAACTTACCCCAGCAATGAACGGTGTGACTGCTAGTATCATCACCCAGCCAGAGCAACAGATGAATTCTGTTACCCTGTCACGACCAGCCCAGGAATCTAAGATGCAACCAACACCAGAAAAACTTACAAATTACGAACAACTTTTAGCAAGTTTAGAATATCTCCTGACACAGTTCCAGGAAAATCAAGCCGAGAATTTACAAGTTCACGGTACTTATCTCAATCATCAAATGGAATACGCTAAAGCGTTTTTCCAACTGATGCAGCAGCAGAATTCCTTGTTGAGTGAAAGTAAATCAACAGCCGAAACTGCTAAAATGAAGCTCGTTGTCATGGAAAGCCTAGAGCGTAGCATGATGCAGTTTCATTCCCAACAAGGTGAAACTCTACGCATCCATGAGCAATATCTCCAAGAGCAGTTGGAATATACTAAGAGCTTTTTCCAACTCATCCAGCAAGAGTATTCTCAAATCATCTCTGGTGAGGGAGCAACTCAACTAACAGAGAAACTCAGCAATTTCACTCCGTTCACCACAGAAGCACCAGTACCCGCCACTACCAAGATAGTAGAAAGCCAGCCTTTGCCTGTAACTGGGCCTGTAGCTAAAAATGGCTTAAATGTTACCCAAGCACCTCTGCCGGCTGCTGTAGAGCCTGTAGTTGAAACTCCTATATCCCCAGAGACACGAGCGATCGCGTCTCTACTACCCACACCGCATTTCGCAACTGTCGAGACAGTAGAGCCTGTAGTCGCGCCACCTGTCCCAGTAGTAGAAGAACCTCAAGCTGAGGTTGTAGTTAAAATTAGCTCACCTCCAGTCAAGGAAGTTGTTGCAGAACCAGCACCCACAACTGCTGCACCTGTATCTAACGCAACTATCGATATTGTTGACTTGGATAAAAACCTCTTAGCCATCACCAGCGACAAGACCGGCTACCCAGTCGAAATGCTGGAAATGGACATGGATATGGAGGCGGATTTAGGAATTGACTCCATCAAACGGGTGGAAATCTTAGGGGCGCTACAGGAAATGTACCCCAGCCTACCCAAACCCAATTTAGAAGAACTGTCAGAAAAACGCACCATTGGTCAAGTTGTCGAGTATCTGCAATCCCACGCTTCCAAAGGTGTTTCGGTAGAAATTGCAGTTCACGAAGTACAACCAGCAACCGAGATTCCAGTAGAGGCTGCACCAGTAGTTGAGGTAGTCATTGCACCGGAACCAAGCGTAGTTGTCGCATTCACCCCAGAACCAGAAGCAGCTACAAGTGATGAATTTGCAAACTTAGGTGAAACCCTGTTAGCCATCACCAGCGATAAAACTGGTTATCCAGTCGAGATGCTGGAACTGGAAATGGACATGGAAGCCGACTTGGGGATTGACTCGATTAAACGGGTAGAAATCTTAGGGGCGATGCAAGAAACGTACCCCAACTTACCCAAACCAAATATCGAAGAACTCGGCGATCTCCGCACTATCGGTCAAATAGTCGATTACCTACAGCAGTTGGCTGGAGGTGAAAAAAAAAAGTCTGAACCTGAGTTTGTCCAACAACCACCGGAATTAGAGCATACTATCCAGCGCCATCCGGTCAAACTCAGAAGCTTACCACAGCCTGATTATTTGGATTTCACGTTACCAGAGGGACACATCGGTTTAATCACCGATGATGGTTCCCTCACCACCTATAAATTAACTGAATCCCTAATCGAGAAAGGCTGGAAAGTAGTAGTTATCAGCTTCCCCCAATCGCTCATCGCCCAACAAGCGCCCTTACCTACAGGAGTAACCCGCGTTACCTTAGCAAACTTAAGTGAAGAACATCTTCAACAACAATTGCAAGCGATCGCATCCCACTGCGGAACGATTGGGGCCTTTATCCATCTACATCCGATGTTTGTAGGAAATCACACCGGAAGTATTTCTTATAACGAATCAGAAAAGGCGATCGTCAAGCACGTATTTTTGATGGCGAAACACCTCAAACCCTCTCTAAACGAAGCCGCAAAACATGGACGTAGTTGTTTCTGCACAGTTGCTCATCTTGATGGAGCCTTCGGTTTAGAGTACAAAGTCAACTTCGGTGCGATCGGTGCTGGTTTGTTTGGATTAACCAAAACTTTGAGATGGGAATGGCCAAAAGTATTTACTCGTGCGATCGATTTAAGCCCCAGACTTGATGCTAAACAATCAGTACAAAATATCATCGCCGAACTTCACGACCCCAACCTTTATATAAGTGAAGTTGGCTACGGCTCACAAGGACGAGTCACCATTATTGCCGATTAAAAAGTTGATTAATGTTGTGTGCAACTTTCTCTCGAACCTAACCCCCAACCCCTTCCCTACAAGGGAAGGGGAGTAAGAATCAAAGCCTCTCTCCCTGTGAGGGAGAGGTTTGGAGAGGGGGTTTCAAAATAAGTTACACATCAAACCCAATTTATGCAGGTATTCACGAGGATTTATGACACAAACAGCCCAGCTTAGTCCATCATCTGTCTTTGTAGTAAGTGGCGGTGCAAAAGGGATTACGGCTGAGTGTACTATCAGATTAGCCCAACAGCAACCTTGCAAATTCATCCTCCTCGGTCGCTCTGAACTATTAGAAACCGAGCCAGATTATGCTCAAAATTCTGATGACTCCGCATTGAAAAAATGCATCATGGAAAATCTTCTTTCTCAAGGAGAGAAGCCCACACCCATGAATGTGCAAAAAATATATAACAAAATTACCTCCAGCCGCGAGATTAAAAAGACTCTAGCAGCAATTGAAAAAACCGGAGCGAAAGCAGAATATATCAGCGTTGATGTTACAGATACGCCAGCTTTACAAGAAAAACTTGCCACTGCTGTGCAACATCTCGGACCAATTACCGGAATCATTCACGGCGCGGGAAACTTAGCTGATAAGTTAATTGAAAAGAAAACAGAAGAGGATTTTGAAAAAGTTTACACCGCCAAAGTTCAAGGTTTAGAAAACCTGCTAACTTGCGTCAACCCTAATCAACTTCAGCATTTAGTTTTGTTTTCTTCCGTAACAGGATTTTACGGAAATCCCGGACAATCTGATTATGCGATCGCAAATGAAATTCTGAACAAATCAGCCCATATATTTAAGCAAAGTTATCCCTCGTGTCATGTAGTCGCTATCAACTGGGGCGCTTGGGACAGTGGGATGGTGACAGCAGAATTAAAGAAGATTTTTCAAGAGCGAAAAATTGAAATAATTCCCATTGCAGTTGGGGCACAAATGCTCGTTAAGGAAATGGATAATTCCAATCATGCAACTGCACAAGTTGTTATTGGTAGTCCACTCGTTCCCCTGGCGGCGGAGTTAGATTCAGAACTACGAACCTATCGTATCCGTCGCCAAATGACATTGGAGGCTAATCCATTTTTACACGATCATACGATTGCTGGTTCTCCAGTTTTACCCGCAACTTGTGCAATGACCTGGATTATCAATGCCTGTGAACAATTATATCCAGGTTACAGATTGTTCAATTACCAAGATTTCAAAGTTTTAAAAGGGATTACTTTCAATGAAACATTAGCGAAGGAACATCTTTTAGAAATAGAAGAGATTTCTAAAGTTAATCTTGAAAGAATCGAACTTAAAGCCAAAATTTCGAGTAAAAACCCACAAGGTAGAATCCAGTTTCATTTTAGCGCTCAACTCAATCTCCAGCGAGAAATCCCAGATGTACCCACTTATGAATCTCTCAATCTCGAAGAAGATAATATCATCACCGCTACAGGAAAAGATTTTTACCAAAATGGTGGGGCTACATTATTTCACGGGCCAGGTTTTCAAGAAATCAAAAGAGTTTTAAACATCAGTCCTGAAAAAATTACTACAGAATGTCTGTGGCCAGAACTCAGCGCACAGCAACAAGGACAATTCCCTGTCCAATGGGTTAATCCTTACACAACTGACTTGAGTATGCACGCCTTATGGGTTTGGACACAACACTTTCATGAAGAAGGTTGTTTACCTGGAAAAGTAGAAAAATTTGAACAATTTGAAGCGATACCACATAACGAAACATTTTACGTTTCTTGTGAAGTACTAGCTAAGACACCAAGTAGTGCGATCGCAAACTTCATCATACACGATCGCCAAGGTAAAATCTATTCACGAATGCTCGGCGCTCATGCCATTATTTGGTCAATGAAAATGCTCAGAAGCTAGTAATCTCTCAAATTCAAAGTTTGTAGTAAGGACTTTAGTCCTTCTTAATATAAGCACTAAAGTGCTTACTACAAACTATCAAAATCTTAGGATTGCTATAATTTGTCTCGTTCAAAGTTTGGGGAACAGCGTAAATCCTGCCTTTTAATTATCTCTTGCTAAATACCCAAACTCGGAGCATATAAATCGTGGAAAAAATAGCCATCATCGCATTGTCATGCCTATTCCCCGATGCTAAAAATCCTGAAGAATACTGGCAAAACATCGTTAATCAAAAAGATTCGACATCCTCTGCAACCGTCGAAGAAATCGGAGTAGATCCGACAATCTTTCATAATCCAGTCAAAGGTACACCAGACAAAACTTATTCCCTCAAAGGCGGATACATCCGCAATTTCCAGTTTAATCCGTCTGAATACAATCTACCATCAGAATTTGTTGATGGCTTAGATAACACCTTCAAATGGTCATTATATGCCGCTAAACAAGCAATCGAACAAAGTGGTTATTGGGGTAATCAAACTGTTCTAGCAAAATGTGGCGTGATTTTAGGTAATTTGTCATTCCCGACAAAATTATCTAATCAATTATTTTCTCCAATTTACCAGCAAGCTATTAATCCTGCTATCAGAGAACTTTTACAGGATGAAGACTTTGATTTAGCTGCTTTACCAAGTGCAACTAAAGCGTCTTTATACAATGCGATGATATCTGGTTTACCAGCATCTATAGTTGCTCAAGCTTTATCTCTATCCCAGATTAATTTATGTCTGGATGCTGCTTGTTCTTCATCATTTTATGCAATTAAACTAGCATCTCATTACTTATGGTCACACAAAGCTGATGTCATGTTAGCTGGTGCTATCAGTTGTGCAGATTCGCTATTCGTGAGGATGTTATTTTCCGGTGTTCAAGGGTATGCAGAAAACGGCATCAGCCGCCCCTTAGATAAGTCATCTAGAGGGCTAATTCCTGCCGATGGTGTTGGGATGGTAATGCTAAAGAGATATTCTGATGCTGTCAGAGATGGTGATAATATTCTTGCCACTATCTGCGGCAATGGACTCTCGAATGATGGCAAAGGTAAGCACTTACTAAGTCCGAATCCTAAAGGACAAGTCCTAGCTTTTGAACGAGCCTACAAGGAAGCAAATTTTAGTCCAAAAAGCATCGATTATCTAGAGTGTCACGCTACTGGCACATTACTAGGAGATACAACCGAATTCAACTCCATCGAAACATTTTTTGGTCAACATCAAGCTGCGCCTCTGGTGGGTTCTGCTAAGGCCAATACTGGTCACTTGCTAACTGCTGCTGGCATGGTTGGCTTGACTAAAGTGATTTTGAGTATGTCTCATGGTGTAATTCCAGCAACCATGAATGTTTCGGAACCTTTAACATCAGAAAAAGGTACAATTTCTGCCGACAAAATTGTTAGAACAGCTACGGCATGGCCTAATAATAACGCACCAATTAAACGGGCAGCTATTAGCGCTTTTGGATTTGGCGGCACTAATTCTCATCTGATTTTAGAACAAGGAAATACAGCAGAATCAGTTGAATCAACTCCACCTGTTCCACCTACCAAAGTTGCCATTGTCGGCATGGATGCCTTTTTTGGTAACTGCAATGGTTTAGATGCTTTTGAACGCAGCATTTATGATGGAACACAGCATTTTACTTCCTTACCGCCTCAAAGATGGCATGGTATAGAAAATCAAGAAAGTGTCCTGAAAGAGTACGGTTTAACAGACGGGAAAGCACCAGTTGGGGCATACATCAAGGATTTTGAAATAGATACTTTATCGTGCAAAATCCCACCGAATGAGATAGAGAAATTAAACCCACAACAATTGTTGCTTCTGAAAGTTAGCGATCGCGCCGTCAAAGATGCGAAACTACAGGAAGGTGGCAATGTCGCAGTGATTGTCGCCGCCGAAACAGAATTCTCTGTGCATCAGCTACAGCAAAGATGGAATCTATCTTGGCAAGTTAAAGACGGCTTATTAAACCAAGGAATTTCTCTACCTGCTGAACAGCTTTCCCAACTGGAAACCATTGTCAAAGATAGCATTCACCAACCAGTAGAAATCGGCGAATATGTGAGTCACATCGCCAACATCATGGCAAGTCGGATTTCTGCTTTATGGAATTTCACTGGCCCTGCATTCACCGTCAGCGCTGGCGAAAATTCTGCCCTCAAAGCGTTGGAAATTGCACAAATGCTACTCGCTACGGGTGAAGTTGATGCAGTCGTTGTGGGTGCGGTAGATTTAGCCGGTGGTGTGGAAAATGTCTTGTTCCGCAGCCAATTTGCCCCAATTAATACGGGTGTAAATACCTTGGGTTATGACCAACAAGCTAATGGCTGGACGGTTGGTGAAGGTGCTGGTGCTGTCGTCCTCAAGCGCTACGAAGCTGCTAAGGAAGATAATGAACGCATCTATGCAGTAATTGATGCTATGAGTTTCGCACAAGGTAATTCTACTTTGAGTGACGCTTTGGTAAAACCTGATGCTTCAGCTATCAGTGATGTCTGCAAACAAGCTTTCCAGATGGCTGAGATTCAACCCACAGAGGTTAACTATGTAGAAGTCTTCGGTAGCGGCGTTCCCCAGGAGGATGAAGCCGAAATCACAGGTTTACTGCAAGCTTATCCGAAAGTGGGCAATGGTTTGCACTGTGCATTGGGAAGCGTCAAAGCCAATATCGGCCACACCTATACAGCATCGGGAATTGCTAGCTTAATCAAAACTGCTCTCTGTCTTTATTACAGGTATATTCCCGCCACACCCAAATGGTCTGGTGTCAAAACACCGCAAGTATGGGAAGGTAGCCCTTTCTATGTGGCAATGGAATCAAGACCTTGGTTTGTCGATAAAGGCGGCACACGCAGAATAGCAGCAATTAACAGCATGGGTATAGATGGCAGTTACGCCCATTTAATCCTATCGGAGGAACCCAGCCAAGAGGAGCGCGACAACAGATATTTGCAACAAATGCCTTTTCATCTGTTTCCTATCGCAGTTAGCGATCGCTCTACTATACCCGATATCCTAAACCATCTCCAAAAATCCATCGAAGCTAGTTCTTCTTTATCAGCTACCGCCAGCGAGACATTTGCTACCTTTGAGCAGCAATCTGATGCAAAATACGTCTTATCAATCGCAGGACGTAACACAAAAGAACTACTCAAAGAAATTGAATCTGCCCGTAAAGGTGTAAATAATGCTTTTGAAAATGGCACAGATTGGCAAACACCAATAGGAAGTTATTTCACAGCGAAACCATTGGGTAAAACCGGAGCAGTTGCTTACGTTTATCCCGCAGCAGTCAATTCTTATATTGGAATTGGTCGGACTGTTTTTCGCTTATTTCCTAAAGTCTTCGAGGACTTAAAAAGTAATAATCTTTACAACCGGGCTGCCGATGTTGAAAAATTGGTTTATCCCAGAAGCTTACCTAAATTGATAACCAGGCAACTAGAAACTCTCGAAAAGCAATTGTTAGATGATTCACTAGCAATGTTTGAAAGCGAAATCGCCTTTGCTAGATATATGACAGCAATTTTCCGAGATGATTTTAAAGTCAAGCCGCAATCTGTATTTGGGTATAGTTTGGGTGAAACTAGTATGATGGTTGCCCAAGGAGTTTGGAGTGATTTTGAAGGTGGAAGTAACACCTTAAACTCATCACCTTTATTTGGCGATAAGTTATCTGGCCCTAAAAATGCTGTGCGTGAATATTGGGGATTAACAGATTCACCAAACAACAATTTTTGGAATACCTATGTTCTCATGGCTACTCCATCGCAAGTTAGAGAATGCCTGAAACATGAGAATCACGTCTACTTAACTCAAATCAACACGCCAGAAGAAGTATTAATTGCTGGTGAGGATGCAGCCTGTAAGCGAGTGATTGCAACTTTAGGTTGTAATTCTTTCCCTGCTCCCTTCGACCATGTGATACATTGTGAAGCGATGCGATCGCAGTACGAGGAAATCAAGAAGGTAAACAGCTTACCATCACAAAATCTTCCTGGGATTGTGTTTTATTCTGCCGCCGATTATCAACCAGTTGCACTCGAAAGAGATACCATTGCTCACAACATCGCCAAAGGATTGTGCCAAGAACTTGATTTTCCGCAATTAGTAAATCGTGTCTACGGCGATGGGGTCAAAATATTTCTAGAAGCGGGCGCGGGTAGTGTCTGTTCCCGATGGATTGATAAAATCCTCGGAAACAAAGAACACATCACAGTTTCTCTGAATCGTAGAGGAATGGATGACCATGCTTCGATGGTCAAAGCATTAGCAAAACTACTCAGTCATCAGGTGAATGTGGATTTATCACCACTGTATAGCAAAGCTCAAGACACTGCTAATTCAAATAAAGCAACATTGAGAACAGTTACCTTGGGTGGCAAAGCGATCGCTGCTACAATTTTGAGCGAAGAAAATCGTAAACTTGTTGAAAATTTGGTTGAGGATATTAAGTGCGATCGCTTCAAAATACAGCATCCAAAGATACCTAATGTCCAACAATCTGAAATCACAGATTTTCTTAACACTTCCAACCAAATAACCCAAGAAGAAAATTATTCCCCTAACATCTTGCCTCAGCCAGAAGAAGTAAAACCGAAAAATATCATTGATAACGTTTTTCAACCGAGAGAACAATTACAATCTTCTGAGTCAAGCGCAATTAGACAGCCAATTCCTGTTTCTTTCCCCCCCGTCAGAACTCAAAAAATTAGTAGCATCATCAGCATGTTCGATTTAAATAAGACCCAGTATCAAAAGCTCAATGCTAATAATTCAAAGATAACTAAAGCACACACTGCCTTCTTACAAGCTAGACAAGATTACAGTCAGCAAATGAGCGAAATCATTCAATTGCAACTAGCTTGCGCCCAAAACTTGCTTAACGACGAATCTTGACATAAGTCTACATACTTCAACCGTCAATAACCTTGGGTAAGGGGAAAGGTGAACCGATAAAAGGAAAATATTTCTTCCCCATTCCCTATTCCCCACTCCCCACTCCCCCTATTTAATAATTGTAATCCGAGGGATAACTACCGTGACAACCGTAGATACGGTACTAAGTAAACACGATAATGGTCTTAACTTCTCCGCTTGGTCGCATAACAAAAACCAGGTTTGGAAAGGTTCTTTAGAAACTGTATCTTTTGAGAAACAAACCATCAAAGATAAATTGATGGTGTTAAATAAACCCTGCTACATCGTGAAAGTTGCCGGAAAAATCGGTGTCACTAACGAGGGTTATTTATCCCCTGGTGATAATGGCACAACAGCACAAGTAGAACTCCTAACATTTGCAGCACCAATCCGCATTCAACAGTTTGGAGATCCGAATTTCCTCTCCTCTCATGGAGTGAAATATGCCTACGTTACCGGCGCAATGGCTGGCGGAATTGCCTCCGAAGAAATGGTCATTGCACTTGGAAAAGAGCAAATTTTGAGTTCCTTTGGTGCAGGTGGTTTAACTCCAGAACGTTTGGAAGCAGCCATCAATCGCATTCAACAAGCCTTACCTCAAGGGCCCTACGCATTTAATCTAATCCACAGCCCCAACGAACCTGCGATTGAACGCCGCGCAGTGGATTTATATCTCAAATACCAAGTGAGAACAGTAGAAGCCTCTGCATTTCTCGACTTGACCCCCAACATTGTTTATTACCGTGTTGCGGGATTGGCATTAAATAACGCCAATCAAATTGAAATCAAAAATAAAATCATTGCCAAAATTTCTCGCCGAGAAGTTGCGACTAAATTTCTGCAACCAGCACCAGCAAGAATACTTAAAGAACTTCTTGAACAAGGGCTAATTACTGAGTTACAAGCAACCCTTGCAGCCAAAGTTCCGATGGCTGATGATATTACCGTCGAGGCTGATTCTGGAGGACATACAGATAATCGTCCCCTGGTTTGTGTGTTACCTTCTATTATTGCCTTGCGGGATGAAATTCAAGCCCAATATCATTATCAAACACCCATTAGAATCGGTGTTGCAGGGGGAATTGGTACACCACAATCAGCATTAGCAGCCTTTATGATGGGTGCTGCTTATATAATGACTGGCTCAATCAATCAGTCATGTGTTGAATCTGGGGCTTGTGAACATACCAAAAAGTTACTAGCCCAAGCTGAAATGGCTGATATGATTATGGCCCCAGCAGCAGATATGTTTGAAATGGGAGTCAAATTGCAAGTTCTCAAACGGGGTACAATGTTCCCCATGCGAGCGCAGAAATTATTTGAACTCTACCGCGCTTATGATTCCATTGAAGAGATTCCTTTGGCAGAAAGACAGAAATTAGAAAAACAAGTTTTTCGCAAAACTATTGCTGAAGTATGGGAAGGAACTGCGGCTTATTTATCCCAAAAGAATCCTGAGAAACTTGGGAAAGCAGTTAATAATCCTAAACTAAAAATGGCGTTGATTTTCCGTTGGTATTTAGGATTATCTTCTCGCTGGTCTAGTTCTGGTGAAAAAGGTAGAGAAGTCGATTATCAAATTTGGTGTGGCCCGGCAATGGGCGGTTTCAATGACTGGGTACGTGGTTCCTACCTGTCTGAACCAAATAATCGTGGTGTAGTTGATGTTGCTAATCAAATTATGACTGGTGCAGCCTTTTTGTACCGTGTCCAAAATTTGAAAATTCAAGGACTGCAAGCTTCCGATTATTACAGTCAATATCACCCTGTTCGTTCTACATCATTGTTGGAGATTTAAAAATGACTATAAAACAGTCTTTCACAGCAGACGATATTCAAATATTTTTGGTATCTAACTTAGCTAAATTGCTAGACGTAGCAACTGATGAAATAGATGTCAAAGAACATTTAGAAAACTATGGTTTGGATTCAGCCCAAGCAATGATTCTAGTAAGTAACTTAGAAAAGTTGCTCGGATTTCAACCCTCTCCATTGCTGCTGTGGCATTACCCAAATATTGAAGCTCTTTCACAGCGTTTAGCTGAAGAAGTGCAAGATGGTTCACCAGTTCAAGATACAAAGGTAGTAGCCTCTAATGCCAACACTGCACCCACTGTTCTAGATTTAGGTGCTGAGGCTGTTCTTGACCCCACCATCCATCCCGGTGCAGCATCTAATGCAGCTATAGGTGAACCCAAGAACATCTTTTTAACTGGGGGAACAGGCTTTTTAGGAGCCTTTATCATCCGGGAATTGCTACAAGAAACCAATGCGGATATCTATTGCTTAGTGCGTGCTGCTAATGCCGAAGAAGGCAAAAGCAAACTCCAAAAGAATCTGGAACAGTATGCAATTTGGCAGGAAGAATTTAGCTCCAGAATTATTCCGATTGTCGGCGATTTATCTCAGCCTTTGTTAGGTATTGGTTCGGAACAGTTTCAAGTCCTAGCTGCAAATATTGATACCATCTATCATAGTGCTGCTTTATTGAATTATGTTTTCCCATACTCTGCACTGAAAGCAGCCAATGTTTTAGGCACTCAAGAAGTTTTGAGATTGGCTTGTCAAATTAAAGTCAAGCCTGTACATTACGTTTCTAGTGTTGCTGTTTTTGAATCCACTGCTTATGCTGGTAAGGTTGTCAAAGAACAGGATGATTTCAATCATTGGGAAGGTATTTATCTTGGTTACTCACAAACAAAATGGGTAGCCGAAAAGTTAGTTAAAATTGCTCGTGACCGTGGGCTTCCTGTAACTATCCACAGACCACCACTGATTTCAGGTGATAGCAAAACAGGCATTTGTAACACACATGACTTTATCAACTTGATGACCAAGGGCTGTCTACAAATGGGATATTTCCCTGATGTAGATTATATGTTGGATATGTCACCTGTGGATTATGTAAGTAAAGCGATCGTTTATCTATCACGGCAAAAAGAATCCATCGGGAAAGCTTTCAATTTACAACATCCCCAACCCGCCGCTTTGAAAATGCTAGTTGAGTGGATACGCTCTTTTGGTTATTCAGTTGAGATGATTCCTTACGAAAAATGGCAATCAGAGTTAATCAATAATGTCACTTCTGCTGACAATCCTTTATACACTCTGCGACCATTTTTGCTAGAACGTTGGTCTGATGAACAACTAACTATTCCTGATTTGTACTTACAAGCTAGAAGACCTCATATTAGCTGCCAAGATACTCTTCACGCATTGGCAGGTAGTTCTATTGCTTGTCCTCCCATTGATTCTCAATTGTTTATGACTTATACCGCCTACTTGATTCAAAGTGGTTTCTTGAATCTCGCTTAGGAATTCACAACTTGTATAGGATGTGTTGTGTAAGGCTAACACATCCTACAAAATAATTTTATTTAGTCCATGTTTTTTAAAACTCAGTACTACTGAACAGCCAATATTTCAGATGCCAGCAACAACTCATACACTAACAGCGGCAATATAATTGCCCTGTTTTTTTATGCTCAATCATGTAAATTTTTAGTATTCACCCCTTGACAGAAGCAATTGAGGATAGAATGGTTAATGTTGGGCATAAAAGGTTGATTTTACCCGCTAGCTTTTGTGAGTGATCAAAAGCCAAATGCTAGCAGTCTGAAATAACCAAACTCCTTTAAGGTCTAACTTCTTCGATGCATAAGTCCTAAATTTGCGTTTGGACTGCTACATCTATCCAATGCATCACATAAGCATTTGAAAGGGTAATAACTCAAGATATTTCTTGTAGGTTGAGATATTACGCGTACTTAATTGTAGAACAAGAACCACTGTAAATGCAACGCAGCTTCATCAAGTTGAATTCACCAACATTCTTACATGAACACAACACATCAAAGACAGAGCAAACAAACTGCTCTTATTACTGGGGCAGCCGGCGGAATTGGCTACGAATTAGCATGTATTTTTGCTGCTTATGATTACAATCTGGTCTTAGTAGACAGAAACGGGTCAAAGCTAGTAGAAATTGCAGCTAAATTCCAAGAAAAATTTGGAATTTTCGTCAAAACTATTGTTAAGGATTTATCTATATCAACTGCTCCTGAAGAAATTTTCACGGAGTTACAAAAAGCCGATATTAATGTTGATGTGCTGGTAAATAATGCCGGATTTGGTATCTATGGATTATTTCACGAAACAGACCTAGCTGCTGAATTGGAAATGCTACAGGTAAATTTGGTGTGCCTCACCCATTTAACTAAGCTATTCCTGAAACACATGGTTAAGCAAGGTGAAGGTAAGATATTAAACGTCTCCTCGGCTGCTGCGTTTCAACCAGGGCCTTTGATGGCGGTTTACTTTGCTACTAAAGCTTATATCTTATCTTTTTCGGAAGCGATCGCTAATGAATTAGAAGGTACAGGTGTCACTGTGACAGTTCTTTGCCCAGGCTCAACCGCATCTGCCTTTCATGAAAGAACCGGAATGGCTGACTCTAAGTTGCTCAAGGGTAAAAGGATGATGGATGCACGAACAGTAGCTGAAGTTGGTTTTCACGGCTTAATGAAGGGCAAAACCATTGTCATTCCTGGTTTTATGAATAAACTACTGGCAAAAAGCGTCAGATTTGTACCTAGAAATCTCGTGACAAAAATTGTCAGAAATATGCAGGAAGATAAGTAAGCTGGTTGTCATTTGTCATTTGTCATTTGTCATTTGTCATGAGCTTAGTCAACATCAGTATTGCCAACACTTCAAATCCCAGCCAAAATTCTCTACCGCAACAGCAGCAACATAATTGTTAGCCGGTACTAGTTCAAAAAGGCTCCAGTCTTCAGATATCTGTAATTTTGCTGGTTCTGTGGGAGTTAGCGATACTTCAATTTGCTCTAACTGGGATAGTCCGTCTCCAGTTGCTTTTAAATAAGCTTCCTTACAAGTCCAGTAACGGAAAAATACCTCTTGCTGTTGGTTGGGAGATTGCGATCGCAACATCTCATATTCTCTCGGTAAAAAGAACCGTTTGGCAAGAGCTTCCAAATCAGACATCGGGCGAATATATTCTAGGTCTACACCAATAGGGCGAGTACAATTCACCGCACACAAACCCAACCCTTGGGAATGAGACAAGTTAAACGCCAGTCCACTATCGGCAAATTTATCTGCTAATACTGGTTTGCCACGCTGTTGATAACTAAACTGCACTTGTAAGGGCTGAATACCCAAGTAGCTACCTAATATAGTTCGGAGAATACCACGACCAGCAATAAAACGCTGTCGATGTTCCTGAAAATAGAACCGTTCAGCACGAGCCGTTTCGTCACTGGAAAGAGTTGCTGCTAAATTTTGCAACTGTACTTCTGATTGGTCAAGTTCTATGCGCCAGACATGAATCTCATCCGGTAGCAAAGTTAAATCCGTCGGTGCAGGTAGCCAAATATCATTAGAAGCGGTCATTGAGTCAAAAAGTCAAGGGAGTTGTACTTTAATAATTTGTTTAATTACGACGATATTATGGGTGGATTTGGTTTGACGCTTTAGCATTACTATATACAACTGCGTGTGTTTTTCCTAGAATCTGCCATGTTTCAGGCTCCAACTCACATAAGCCGTAATTTATTACTCTAGATGTACGCTCCTCAACTCCACGTTAAATCCCCTGAGAGAGAATACTTTAAAACTCTTGATAGAGAATCGCAAATTTTATTTTGGCTACAACATTAGCTATTACAGTATTGCTCAAAGGGACTACGACCAATGTCTGCAAGTGTTCTGAATTAGATATCTTTTCAATAATAAATAGTTTTTCTCAGAAAATGTTAAATCTGGAACAAAAAACCCTTGCCAAAGCTTGTTAAAAACCTATTACAGCTACTTTTTTGTAGAACATAGTGAGAATGAATGATTATTAATTTGGAGTACTTTGCCTTCTTTATACTGCTACTAGCAGCGCTGCTATTAGCAATTAGGCAAATGAGCGTTGCTTTGGATGAGTTAGATATTGCGCGTTTTACTCTCTGGACAGGTATTGCTTCTGTTATTGCTGGTTTACCAATGATATTGTGGTAGCTTCTGGGTCAATGCCATCCTCTCTATTCTGGGCTTCCAGGCAACACGACTCCATCCGTAGAATATCCTAGCAACTAGAATATCATCTCGCCTACTCTGTTCGTTGTTGCTCTAACCATTGTAAAACCCGATTCCATGCCCACCAAAGATCAGAATCGTTTACTTGACGCTGGCACTCTTTACTACTCAAATAGCCAACATGGCCGCCGTATTGAGTGAGTAACAAATCTATTGCAGGATTGCGATCGCAAGCTTCTTCTAATTCCGGTATGATAGCTGGGTCAAAAAGTGGGTCATCAGCAGCATATAAAATCAAAGTCGGTTTCGAGATTTGCGGCAATATCTGTAAAGCACTACTAGCTTGGTAATATGCTTCCACAGAAGGAAAACCAAGTTGCTTAATTACCAGTTCATTATCAAAACCCCAAATGCTGTTCGCCCGTTCAATCGCCGCAGGGTCAATACTTCCAGGATGGGCATCATGTATCCGCCATGCCAGTTTTTTTAAATTTTGGGCAATCCCTGCTTCCAAATATCTGCCAAAGGGCTTTGTAACCAGATAAGATAGCGATCGCTGTGAATCCAAACTCGGACAAATCACCATACCACCGCCAATATCGCTATCTTCTAGCCCTAAATCTCCATAGTCCCTAATCACCTCACCAGCCACCTTCAGCGCCCATAGCGCCAATTGCCCCCCTAAAGAAAACCCTGTAAACCAAAATTTCCCCGGACATCCCATTGCCTTCGCAGCAGCGGCGATGCGAACAAAATCTTCCCCCTCATACAAACCATCAGAAGTCAGAGTCGGCGATAATTCGGCAGTTTTCCCGTGGGCCCGCCAATCAAATAACACCACAGCATATCCTTGAGCATAGGCTTTACGCCCAAGCACTCTCAAAAACCATTCTGTTTTTAACTCTCCAGTAATGCCATAAGTACCGATAATCGTGCTATGAGCATTTTCCGGAATGGCAACCAAGCCAAAAATTGGCACACCTTGACCACCAATAAAGATTTTCTCGTGATAAGACGGTTCTGGGTCTTTAGTAGTACTTTGCCAGTTACGTTTTCCCCATAAAGCGGTGTATACAGTCATCATCACACCGTTTTGTAAAAACCAAGACGGATTGTAGGGGGGAGTATAACACATCATAGACTATAAGATTTCGTGTAATTGAGTCTTGATTTCACAGTCATTTAATCTTAATATTTATGTAAGATTTAAAAACTTTTTCATCATTGATTCAAAAATCTTTGTATCTATCAAAGGTTGTTAATTATCCTTAATAAGTAGTAATAATTTTTTAAGAATGCCGAGGATTCTTGTCATAGACGATGACCCAGCGATTTCAGAACTAGTTGCCGTCAACTTGGAAATGGCTGGCTACGATGTTAGTCAAGCTGAAGACGGCATCAAAGGTCAAGCGCTGGCTCTCCAGCTACAACCAGACTTGATCATGCTCGATTTAATGTTGCCCAGGGTAGATGGGTTCACCGTTTGCCAACGCCTGCGCCGCGACGATCGCACCTCTGAGATTCCGGTGTTAATGTTGACGGCTTTGAGCCAAACTCAGGACAAGGTGGAAGGCTTCAATGCTGGCGCAGATGACTACCTCACCAAGCCTTTTGAAGTTGAAGAAATGCTGGCGCGGGTGCGGGCACTTTTGCGACGTACTGACCGCATTCCCCAAGCAGCCAAGCATAGTGAGATTCTCAACTATGGCTCACTCACCCTCGTTCCCGAAAGATTTGAGGCGATATGGTTCAATGACACAGTGAAATTGACTCACTTGGAATTTGAGTTACTTCACTGCTTGCTGCAACGCCACGGTCAAACCGTTTCTCCTAGTGAAATCCTCAGAGAAGTTTGGGGCTACGATCCTGATGACGACATAGAAACGATTCGAGTGCATATTCGCCACTTGAGAACCAAGCTAGAACCCGATCCCCGCCATCCCCGCTATATCAAGACAGTGTATGGTGCTGGATACTGTCTTGAATTACCCGGTATACCTCCATCAAATGAAGGGGCTTCAGTAACACTGGTGGAATGAAATCACCCAAGCACTACTGAGTGGTGAGTGTCCAGATTTGTAGGCTAGCACAGATGTGCTAGCCTACGAATTTTATATACTTTTGTACCAGCTTTTAAACTATCTTCAGATATTGCACTCTTTGCCACAATCGCCTCAGAATGAATTCTGAGGCTAATAGCTAAAGTCTTCTAAAGAAGACTGAGTAAAAGATAGCTATGCAACCTTTAGCGACTGGGGCGATCGCTTTTTTGCCTCAACTGTATTCTAAATATTCTGAATTCTAACTCCTGAATTCTGACTCCTGAATTCTGAATTCTGCTCTAAGTTCTACGTTTCTATTTCCGATTTATTCAAACCTGTTAACCTAGCTACCTGTTCGATTGTCATCCCAGACTCAAGTAAGTTGCGTGCAGTTTGTAATAACTGTGATTCTGCCTTGTCTGCCCTTTGGCGTTCTTGGTCTGCCCTTTGGCGTTCCTTTTCTTCAGGAGTTGGCAGTAATTCTCCTAACGACATTGCCCAGCGTAACCAAGTAGCATCAATACCTTTATAATTTCCCTGCCAAAGCTGCAATGCTAACCCTAAAGATTGACTCACCAACTGATTTTGAGCATTTGCGGCAATGGGTTGATAAACTCCTTTGTCATTAGAGAAACCAGCCAAATCATCAGGATTAAAAGGGTCATACCAAAAATATTCTGGTACACGCATTTGATTTTGATAAATTAGCTTTTTGAAGTTTTTGTCTGCTTGGGCTGTGCTGTCAGAAAGTAACTCAATAACTACATCTGGTGCTTTTCCCTCTTCCCAAACTACCCAACTGCGCCGTTCTCCTTTAGGGACTCCCAACACAGCAAAAAAGTCTGGCCCTTTAAAGTCTTTGTTTCGCACCTGCGCCAGACTGTAGTAAACAAACATATTACCGCCAATAAACCCATCCTCTCGTTCTGACAACCAAGGTATCAGAGCATCTATGAGCAAGTCCATCTGGGCTTTATGGCGTGCGCTTTCCATTGGGATACCGTCATCATAGGGTAATTCTGCTTGGGTGGGTGGGAGTTGAATATCTGGTGCAGCTAGGATAGTTTCTGACATAGCTTTTCACCTATTGGCTGGGCGTTGCGGATATTTTTATATTAAGCGATCGCCTCAATCTAAACCCCAAGCTCGATAAAGGCGATCGCTTCATCCCGGAAAGAAGTGTGCGATATCCTATTTAATTTGCAAACCAGTAGAAGCAGGTTGACCGAGAGCAGAAACCACACTTACTTTGACGCACAATACGCTTGCGAGCGCTTTTACGAGTACCTCCAGCCATCTGATACTCGTAGCTATTATTACCAAATTTATAAGCTATACCACGCAAAATTTTCTCAGGATAGTCTGCCAAATCTTCTTCATTTTCAAGGATCTGGGTTAACAAGATATCAAAGGGCTGTAGCAGACTGACTAATTTCAGTTGGCGGCCGTTTAATTTTTCCCTCGCAGTAACCCAGGTCGTACATACTAGCAGCTTGAGAATCTTCTTCTGGTGCCAATTTAGCTTTTCCAGCCCAAGCATCAGATTTTCCTAAGTTAAACCAATCTTCATTAGTCATCCCTGAACCAAATGTGTTCTCGGTTGTTTTTGTCATTTAAGTACCTCTACCGTACTGATAAGTGACTAGCTCTGAATACCTTACGATACACTACGACTGGGCGTGCCAATCTTGGGCTTGTTGGCGGATAGACTGTAATTCTTCAGCAGACATTTTATCCAAATTCTTTAAAATAAAACTCATCCTTCCTTGAGACTGTAGTTGTTGGCGGTGTCTGTCAAGAAAATCCCAATAGAAGAAGTTGAACGGACAAGCATTTTTACCTACACGTTCCTTATGGTTATAAACACAACTTTTGCAATAGTCACTCATTTTATTTATATAGTTAGCAGAAGCAGCATAGGGTTTAGATGCCAACACACCTCCATCAGCAAATAAACCCATACCAATGACATTTGTCTGCATTACCCAGTCATAAGCATCAATAAACACTGCGTGGAACCAGTTTTCTACAGATTGTGGTGAAAGTCCGGCAATCAAAGCAAAATTACTCAACACCATTAGCCGTTGAATATGATGAGCGTAGCCAGTACGTTCCACTTGCGTAAGAATCTGGTGTAGACAATTCATTTCGGTTCTACTTGTCCAGAAAAATTCCGGGAGCGGTTGTGTGTGGTTAAACCAATTTTTATCTGAGTAATCTGCATCTATATAGTGATAGATGCCGTGCATATATTCTCGCCAACCCAACAGCTGACGAATGAAACCTTCCACACTATTTAAAGGCAATTGCTGTTGGAAATATGCTTGTTCTACAGCTTGAATTACTTCCATCGGTTGGAGTAAACCGATATTCAAATAAGGAGAAAGTAGCGCGTGCCACATTGTTTCTTCTCCCGTTACCATTGCATCTTGATAGGGGCCAAAATTCGGTAGACGGTTTTGAATAAACCAATCTAATACTTGAAGTGCGTGTTGGCGATTTATCCCCCAGCGAAAAGGTTTTATTTCCCCATAAGTTGGGCAAGTAAGAGAATTAACTTGATCAATGACATCGAGAGTAATTTCGTCTGGTTCAAACCATTGTGCAGGTGGTGTATTTAATTTACCTTTGGGTGGTTGACGATTTTCTTTATCTAAATTCCACTGTCCACCAACTGGTTTATCTTTCTCCATTAAAATTTGGAAACGTCGCCTTCCTTCCCGATAAAAGTCTTCCATTAACAAGCGCTTACGACCTGACGCCCAATTATTGAATTCTTCTGTACTCCACAAAAAATGATTGTTAGGAATCAAAGTGATTGTACAAAAGAGTTCTAAACTTTGAATCATTTGGGTGAATGGTAGATCATTCGGTGTCATCACCCGCAACTGAGTAATTTTATTTTCCCTAATCCATTCTTGGAGTGGTGTTTTAAAATCTTCAGCTATTTTGTATGTGACTGAATATTTTAGTTGTCGCAACTCTTGGGCAAAATGCCTCATTGCCGACCAAAGTAAGACTAACTTTTGCCGATGGTAAGGTCTTACTTGAATATGATGCAATGACTCGATCAAAATTACAGGCACATTTTCCTGATGAAAACAACTTTCTAAAGCTGCTTGTTTTACCCAAAGTTGGTCGCCTAATATCCAAACCCCAATTGTCATTGTTAGTACCACTAATACCCATACCTACAGATAAACATAGATAGTGTTTATCTGTAAGGCGTGGGGGAGTGGATTTGATTTGGTAGTTTATCGAACAGAATTCAGGAGTCAGGAGTCAGAATTCAGAATGAATTCTGTACGACCCGCGACTGATTGATTCTGACTCCTGTTAGCGGTAGCGGGGCGTTTAGCCCATTTTGACTTCTGAATTCTTCTTCAAGAGTTTTCTTTTAGAATTTCTGGGGGCGATCGATTTTAGGCAATTCGAGTTACTTGCTGATTCACACGGGGACGGCCAAAGCGCTCCCAAGCACTCCCTCCTCGCAGAAACAACTCTAAAAAGCGCAATGGTTCCCCTGAGTCGCCTCTTGACCAACCGGAACTACCAGGAGCAAAGGCTAAAGTTCCTTCAGATACCTTGAAGCTGCCATCAGAATATACTGCATCGCTGACCACATCTCCAATGCGGATCACGATCTTGCTTTGAGGCTCCAAGTTAAGTGTATGGGCCCCAATAGTTGTTTTGATGTTGCCGTAGCCATCAATCCAGGCAATTCGATCTGGTGGAACATCTGGGATTTGCTCACTCTTCAAGCTATCTCCCAAAAGGCTAAAATCTTCATTCATAATGGCCGCCGCAGCCGGAGGAAACACATCCCGTGAGCGAAACTGCGAACCACCACGAGAAACGTTGACCACTCGCAACTCCTTTGTATGGTCTTTGATAAAGGAGAGGGTGTAGCCTGCATTCACACCCACTACTTTTACACCATTGGATAAAAGGGCATAAGTTAGTCCTTCACCTTCATTGTCTCGACGGGCTTCAGGATCGTCCTGACGAGGCGCACAGTTGTGATAAATTAGGCGATCGCTAGGGCCTGGATTAAGTCCTAGTTGGGCAATCCAGAATCCCGTTGCTAAGGTACTGAATGCTGGAACCGAAAGCAAATAAATTTGGGCATGGGGAAAAGTCATCAGCAGACGTTGTGTGACTTCTGTAAATGCCGGATCTCCTGTACCGTAGTCTGCAATGACGCAGATAAACATTCTCTTACTCCTTCTGATGGGTAGTAATTTGCAATCAACTTAATTCATAATTAGGAATTATGAATTATTTCGTAATTATGTGATTACAGGGTGAAATGAAAAAACGATTGTTCATTTCACTCCTAATTAATAACGTTAAAGTCTTAGTCAACGCAATGAAAACAATTACTTCACTTTTTAGCGAAGAACGCAACCAACTCCAGACAGATATTGATAATACAATCGGCATTGAGCAAATAGTTAAACTGGTTCAAAACCGACTCGATAATCTCGAAAGAATTTACATTGAAAAGCTTAATTTGGCTCAAGTTCGTCTAGCTTCCTTTTTCCTGGATACGCTGCGGCAATCTATCGCCACTCTGGCTGCGGCTAACTACCTTCAAGTTGCTCCAACAGAACAAAGACAAATTACTAACCCAAGTACAAAGTTGTTTAGCAGCAGATTAATTCTGAAACTGCTAAAGGGACTAATTTATATAGGCATCTTAGGTTCGTTGTTTTCCTTAACTAAAACTACCCCAGGTGCGTGGATGGCTATCTTATTAACTTCTCTACTTATAGGATTAGAAATTGTACTTCAACTTGAATTAAAGAATCAGCAAAATAATTCTATATCTGAAGGACTATTGGAATTACCTCAACCGATTCTTAGGGTTGATAGCAAAGTATTTCTAGATCATCTTGGCGATGCTCTCAACACTATCGACCTAGCAGTAGCTAGAGTAGAAGAATCAAATAAACATGAAGGCGACTTAGCAATAGAAGAATTGCCAGAGCTATTGAATTTTCTCCAAAGACTAGTGGGCGCATCCAAACTTGATAAACCCCAAATGGCTCATGAACTGGCGAAACTTCTGCCACAGATTTTAATGTCTCAGGGAATTAACGCTCAAATTTACCGAGCAAATAGCGATCGCGAGTATTTTGACTTTGAGCCAAGTATCGACCCCGATACCAAAGAACACGTGACTCTAACGCCGGCTTTGTTGAAAGGCGATCGCTTAATTAGACGCGGTAGGGTAATTGAGCCAGCGTATTCTTCTTCTAGAGAATAATAGACAATAAGGGTATGGAAATTTTAGAAACAATCGGTTTTGATTTGGGACACGGTGAAACGGCTGTAGCGAAAGCCATCGTGGAAAGCATCGAACCTCCGCAAATGCTGGAGATTAATAACAAGAAAAACCAAATTACAGCCCTGGGTTGGCATCCCAAACTCGGTTATCTTGTCGGCGAACAGGCATTAATTCAAGCTGGCGTTACTCAGCTGACAATTTCATTCAAGCAAAAACCCAACAACGATCCCAAATATCGGGAAACAATTAGCACTTTTGTGGCAACCTACTACCGCCTTTTGAAAGAAAGTAAACAACTTGAAGGTGGTGAAGGTAGCTATTTTTACATTGGTTGCCCTTCAGGATGGACAGTTAGCGATCGCACCGAATACCAAAAGCTACTTCAAGAAGCTGGCATTCCCCAACTAAATGTTGTACCCGAATCACGGGCTGCTTTCATGCAAGCCAAGGAAGCTGGGAAGTTGGAGTATGACAAACTTGTTGGATCGGTGCTAATTGTCGATATTGGTTCTTCAACCACAGATTTTACTCTGGTTAAGAGTTTAGAAGAGATTCCCATCGATTTCGGGAGTAATACTTTAGGTGCATCTCTAATTGACAAAGCTATTTTTGCCCGGACTCTCGCCAACCACGAACAAAAAGCATTACTGGAAAAAGTATTTAAGGAATATCCCCATCACCAAGCTCGTTGTGAACTGGCTTGCCGCAAAGCTAAAGAAGATTACTTTTCTAATGAACAGCTATACAGCGATCCTGAATCCTTTGCGCGTGGCTTCGAGTCGATCAACGAACAGATTTATTTTATTCCCCAAGTCAATAAATTGATCATGGAGGAAATTTTAAATCAACCCTTACCGGAACTGGAAAATCATAGTTGGATTAAATCATTTCGCGACTCTTTAACTGAGGCGAAAGAAAAGCTAGAAAAACTTGGAATTGTGCCGAAACTTTTACTGATGACTGGCGGTGCATCTCGCATGAAGTTCACGCACGTTCTTTGTCAGGAAATGTTTCCTGAACCAGAAACACTGCTTCGCCCTGATCCAGAACCGGAACGCTGCATTGCACTGGGTTTAGCACGAGTAGGACGATGGGATCTACGTGCTGCTGCTTTTAAACAAGAAGTCAACAAACTATTTACCTCAAATAAGCTTAAAGGCTTGATTGAAAAGCATATCCCGGAGTTAATCGAATCACTAACTAAACCTTTGACAGATGGCTTGATTATCAACGCAGTTAAACCAGGTTTAAAAGATTGGCAAAAAAACAAAATACGGACTTTAGCAGATTTGGAAACATCTTTGTTCAGTCGAGCAGAACAGTGGCTCAAAAGCGATATTGCTATGCAGATAATTAATTATCAATGTGCTTATTGGTTTAGTAATAAAATCCAACCAGATTTAGCTGCACAAACCGATCCAATATGTCGAAAATTTCAGATACCTAGAAGCAGCTTAAGATTTGAGGATAGTATTGATCCAAATTTTGTTAACCCAGAGCTACGAATTGGAGATGCTATCCTGGCTGAGACAGTAGCGTTTATTGTCAATGTAGTAATTGGTGGTGGCGCTGTGGCTAGCATCATTACTCTCATACTAACTGGGCATTTAACCTGGCCTATTGCACTAGTATATGGGGCTTCGGTTATGGCCGCAGGAATGGAGCTAAATCGTAAGAGTGTTCAAGAAGTAATCAAGACAAATGTGGATGTCCCTAGTTGGATTCGTTCGAGTTTTTTGAATGACAAAAAAATTGAGGATATGTGTGAGCAAATCAAGCCGGAGTTAGAGAAAGTTTTTCAAGAACAATTGACAGCAAATCAAGAGGCTTTTGACAAACTGATTGTCAAAGTTGAACAAGGGCTGCAAAAAACCCTTGCCACTAAAGTTCAATCTTGTATAATTCTGATCCAATAACAGTGATATTACCAGTAAATATAGTTTTTATTATGTAAACTGCTCAAAAAATGATTAAAACAATAGTTGTCTTTCTCATTATTGGGCTGATCATCACTGGGATTTTAGTCAATCCTATCCTAGTCAAGAAGCGAAGAAACCGTCTGAAAAATCGTCCTTTTCCTCCACTTTGGAATGCCATTGTTGAGAATAATCTTCCCATCTTTCTCTATCTTTCTCCCAATGAAATCAGACGACTTCAGGGGCATATTCAAGTTTTCTTAGCAGAAAAGCAATTTATTGGCTGTAGAGGATTACAGGTGACGGAGGAAATGAAACTGACCATTGCTGCGATCGCCTGTTTACTCCTATTAAATGAAAGTGGGCAGTACTTTCCCAAACTTCGTTCAATTCTGGTATATCCTAATGCTTATTTTGTTCAGGAAACGAATTCTGTCGGAAAATATGTTGTTGAGGAAAGGCGTGTAGCAAGACTGGGTGAATCGTGGACAAATGACCAATTAGTAGTGTCTTGGGAACAGGTGAAACAAGACACTAATAACTGGAGAGATGGACGTAATGTTGTGCTTCATGAATTCGCCCATCAATTAGATCAAGAAAATGGTAAAGCTGAAGGAGTTCCTATACTGCAACACAACTCAGACTATACTATTTGGGCGAAGGTGATGACAGAAGCATATCAGCAACTTTGTAATGATGTTTTACAAGGTGTAAAGACGGTAATGGATAGCTATGGCGCAACAAATCCCGCAGAATTTTTCGCCGTAGCGACTGAGACATTCTTTGAGAAACCGCACCAATTGTTATCCAAGCATCCGGCACTTTATGAGCAACTGCAACGTTACTATCAATTAGATCCTGTGCAATGGGCGTGAAGTAAGCAAGAACGAATCACGACATTATGTCCAGTTAATCAACTTACTTCAAAAATGTTTTACAAATTACGTTAGCGAAGCGGTAGCGACACAGGAGCGTCATTACGAATTATTTTAACTAAACCTCATCTATGTTGAAACCTAGAGTTTTTTAAAAGATATATTTATGTAGGTTGGGTGGAGTGAAACGCAACCCAACATTACCACCAAATTTTATGTTGGGTTACGCTATCGCTGCACCCAACCTACAAAACTACGGTTCTCAAGGTAGACAAGGTTTAAGAGGTTTTCATCGCCAGAATCTTCAAAGCTACTGCTTCAGGGACAGGCATTACTGATAACCGATTTCCTTGTCTCACCAACATTAACTCTTCGGCGCTAAATTTCTCTTTGAGTATTGAGAGCGAGATAGGATTAGAAAAAGTCTCAACAAACTCCACTACAACTGTTTGCCACCGAGGTAATTCGGAACTTGATTTCGGGTCATAGTATTTACTTTCTGCATCAAACTGAGTCGGGTCAGCAATATCTTTTTTCACTACACGCATTAACCCAGCAATACCGGGAGGATTAGTGCTGGAATGATAGAAAAAAGCTAAGTCTCCTTCATCCATTTGGCGCAAAAAGTTGCGAGCTTGATAATTGCGAACGCCGTCCCAGATAGTCTCTTTCTGCTGTTGAAGGTCAACAATGCTATAGGCTTCTGGTTCTGATTTCATTAACCAATAATTCATCTATACAAATTATCTATATACAAATAACAAGGGTCTTTAACGAATGACACTAAGAAAAGCCCAAAAGCTTGTGTCGTCTCGTTCCCAGCTTCCAGGCTGGGAATGTATTTAAAAGAGGCTCTGCCTCAATTCAAGCTACTGGAGGCGGAGCCTCCCAGAATGGATTCCCAGCCTGGAGGCTGGGAAGCAGTCAGAACAAGGGCTGTATCTTTTCTTAGTGCCATTCGGTCTTTAACAAGGGGATTTTTCCCTTGTCTTTGAGATAATAGCTGGATTTACGCCGTGCTGTACTAATAAATTTAACTGCGGTAAGCTATAACTGCATAAAACGGATCTCCTCCAGGTGCGCCCAACCACTGCAAGAAATTCGGTAATGTTGATTTTTGAGCTATAACTTCTGCGGTTGTAAATCCTGGAATTGAGGCGAAGTAAGCTTTGACTAATTCCACTCGCTGTGCTTCTGAAGCCTCTCGCCAAGCTTGAATTGCCTTTTCAAAAAACATTCGGTTAGAAAAGCTGATAATTGCGACACCACCAGGTTTCAGGATGCGGTAAATTTCAGAAAATACTGCTTCTGGATATTGCACATACTGCACAGATACGCAATTGAGAACAGCATCAAAATTTTCATCTGGTAAGGGTAGCTGCGGATTTTCGTTAAGATTTTGGACAAAGTAATGATTTAAGCGAGGATTACGTGCTAGTTCCTCGGCATTGAGTCCGTGTCCCTCCACATGGTCAAACTCCATCTCTTCTGGTAGATGAGACACCCAGCTGCTCATCATATCAAAAATACGGGTGTTGGGTTTCAGGCGATCGCGATATAAATCCGTTAACTGTTGAATAAATCCTTCATCCACATGGGTTACGAAGCGAGGATAGGCATAGAATAGCTTATCGTCTTTATCGTCTAATTTCAGGCGTTGATTCGGTCTTAACTGCATAAATCCCTATTTTGGAAGACTGTTTCCGAAAAAAACGGCAATTTCAGGTATTTTTCAACAATCCCTATGTAAGATATTTTAATAACAGCAGGACACTTAAACGAATCTAAGTAGCAGGATTCAATTTTTATCAATTAAATGTTATATAAACTACCCTTGTTACAGTATATTTGGCGTCAAATCCGCCTAGTCGGATCATTACCCTATTTTAGTTTGTTGGTTTGGATACTTCCCTTATTATTATTTACTTCTGGGCACAATAGTCTGATGGCACACGATGAAGCTCTTTATGCTTCGCGGGCCCGTCTGATGTTTGATTCTGGTAATTGGATAGCTCCTTGGGAAAAGGCACATCACAAAACCCCTGGCCCTTATTGGTTAATTGCTAGTTTTTACCAGATATTTGGTGTTAGTGATACTACTGCGCGTCTTCCTAGTATGATTGCTGGCATTTTGAGCTTATGGCTTGTGTATGAAATCGGCAAAATTATGCTAGGCAAAAAATTAGCTTGGCTTGCTGCTGCAATTTTAAGTGTAGAATTTCTCTGGCTACAATACTCTCGCTTAAGTACACCTGATGTAGCTATGGTTCTTTTGGTACTTTTAGCTATTTGGTCTTTTATTAAAACGGAATTACATCCTAAATATCGCTATTTTTGGACTTTTCTAGCTGGTTTAAGTTTAGGTTTAGGCTTCTTAGTCAGAAGCTTTATGATTTTTTTGCCAATCACAGGTTTATTACCTTATTTAATTTGGGAACATCGCCGTCATCGTCATCTTACTAACCCAATTTTATATTTAGGATTTTTCGTGGGTTTAATACCTACTTTTGTTTGGCTGTGGTTAAGTTGGCTGCACTATGGAAATCAGAGTTTTGAAGAGTTGCTCAATTTTCTTTTGTTTCTAAGTTCTAATGACCCTTATGATAATGGGCCGCTATTCTATATATGGAATATTCCTTTAAAATCATTTCCTTGGGCTTTCTTCGGACTTTTAGGTTTGTTTTTGACTGTCCGTCGTCCAATTAGTCGCTACAATTTAATATTAGTTGGCTTTCCAGTTGTCTTATTTTTGGAACTGAGTTTTTTTACTACTCGTTTCCCTCATTATAGTCTTCTCCTTTATCCATTCATAGCTTTGCTTGCATCTGTAGGTTTAAACTGGCTAGGTAATATTTATCAAACAAGAAATTCCTCAGAATTACCTCTTCCAAAAGGTAAAAAAAATGTATCAAATATTTTTACAAAGCAGAATCTTCCCCGGAATCTTAGTTATGGCTTTGGTGGGTTAGGTGTTTTACTGATTATGGCGAGTATTGTGATTATTAGTTGGGGTGGTTCTGACATCCGTAAGTATGCAACTATTGGCTTTGCTATGGGATTGGGTTGGCTAATTTTACCTGGGGTGTGGATTAGTCGTTACCACTTTGGCAAGAAGTTTCTTACAGCCCGTTACTGGATTGCAGGTTGGCTAATTCCCTGTTGGCTAGCTTTGGCGGCGATAGGTAGCATAGGCCTGTTAAGCGACTATAATCCTGTTTTTAGAACTTTTTTACAACAACCTGCGATCGCCTCAATCCTCCAATCTCATCCGATCTACTTTGTGCAAATGGACGATAAAATCCAAGTAATGCTTGATTTCTATCTTCCTATTCAAGCTCAACCAGTTGTCTCTATTTCCCAAGTACCCGCTTTAAGCTATGCTTGGATTTATACTAACCAGTCTCCTAAATTATCTCGGCCTCACCGTATTATCGATACAGTCAAAGAGTATCAGTTTATTCAAGTTCTTCCCTAAGATAGATGCAAAGCAACTGTTGCTAAAAAAGATTAATCTGGTTACAATAGTACGCACACTAAGTATTTTGCTAAATGGTTTCTACATCTAATCAGTCCCCAGCTTTAGAGTCGTGGCAGCAAAATCTGGCACCATACAATTTAGGTTACAGAATCAAATTAGTTTCACAATTGCTCAGTCGCAAATTTACTGAGAGGCTAGAACCATTTGGATTGACGCCATTTCACTGGCTGGTTTTGTGCTGTTTATGGCAAGAAGATGGTTTACCGACTTCTAGTATTGGGGACAAACTCAAACAAGTGGGAGGGACTTTGACAGGTGTACTAGATCGCATGGAAGAACGCGGCTTGGTGCGTCGAGAACGCGATACCCACGATCGCCGGATCTGGCGGATTTGGCTAACGGATGCAGGTAAGGAACTAGAAGCTGTCTTACCGCCAATCGCCGCAGCCGTGCGTGATGAAGCGATGGAAGGTATTTCTTTTGCTGACCGAGAACTGTTTTCCCAAATCTTGAATCGGGCGATCGCTAACCTCTCCTAAGGGACTTCCAACTAAAAAAATATCCCATCGCTTTGGCAAGCAGGGGGAGCAGGGGGCGCAGGGGAAGCAGGGGAGGAAGAATCTAATGATCATCTTCGCTCCAAAATTGAATAATTTAATTTCTGGAAGTCCCTAAAAGCTCATCCTATAATCACCCGACCGGGGGAAGTGATGTCAGGATTAGTTTTGAGATAATACTACGCATACTAAGGAAAAAAGATTTTTTTCAGGAAATATTACGCATTCTAAATAAACGACTATCAATCAAATTATCGAACAAGCGAGTTAAGAATCATGAGCGCTAATACTTTTAACGGACACAACCAAAACAAGATCCCAGTTATAGAAAAAGAAATCATTCCTGATTCAGAGACTTTAGAAGCTGTGACTGTAATAACAGAAGCACCTGAGATCAAGAAAGAAATTCCACCGAAGCGGAAAAAACCGACTGCTTTAATTTTGGCAGGATTAGGTGTCGCTGCGATCGCCGCAGGTACTTTTGGTTATCACTACTGGCAATATGCCTCTACCCATCAGGAAACAGACAACGCCACCGTTGCGGGAAATATTCACCAAATTAGTAGTCGCATTCCCGGAACTGTAAGTCAGGTGCTTGTGAATGATAACCAACTGGTGCAACCGGGACAATTGTTAGTGGAGTTAGATCCACGGGACTATCAAAGTAAGGTACAGCAAGCCGCCGCAGCCCTAGAAAATGCTCAAAGTCAAGCGCAAGCGGCCCAAGCAAATATTGCTTTAACTTCACAAACCACTAGTGGGAAGACAACCCAAGCGCAGGGGGATGTCAGCGGTGCAGTAGCAGCAATTTCCACAGCCCAAGCAGCAGTACAAGAAGCCCAAGCTGGGATACCCGCAGCCCAAGCCCAAGTCAGACTAGCCCAAGCAGGGATTCCCGCCGCCCAAGCGCAGGTAGCGCAAGCCAATGCGAATTTGGAAAAAGCTCAAACAGATTACAATCGTTACAATGAGTTGTATAAAACAGGTGCGATCGCTCGTCAGCAGTTAGACACCGCTAAAGCAGATTATGATGTCGCTTCCGCACAAAAAAACGCCGCCATTCAGGGAGTAGAACAAGCCCAAGCCAAGTTAGCCTCCGCCAAAGTTGGTGTAGCCCAAGCCCAATCTCAATTAGCACAAGCGCAAGAAAATGTAGTCAGCGCCCAAGCTAAATTGGCAGCATCCAAAGGAGGATTGCAACAAGCTACCGCCGGCGGACAAGATACAACAGTCAAACGTAGTCAATACGAAGCGGCAAAAGCTGCGATCGCACAATCAGAAGCATCGCTTAAAGACGCACAATTGCAACTATCTTATGCCAACATTACCGCACCCAGTGCCGGACGCATAGGTAGAAAAAACGTGGAAGTTGGCAACCGAGTCCAATCGGGAACACCATTAATGGCGATCGTGGATAACAGCTATTGGGTAATTGCAAACTTCAAAGAAACTCAATTAGAAAAGATGCGGCCACAAGAGCCAGTAGAAATCAAGCTAGATGCTTTCCCTCATCATACCTTTATTGGTCGTGTTGACAGTATTTCGCCAGCTTCCGGCGCTCAATTTGCCTTATTGCCACCGGATAACGCTACAGGTAACTTTACCAAAGTTGTGCAGCGCATCCCAGTAAAAATAGTTTTTGACCAAAAGAGTATTCAAGGTTACGAATCGCGGATTACACCGGGGATGTCTGCGGAAGTTGCTGTGGAAGTTAAGTAGGTCATTGGTCATTTGTCATTGGTCATTTGTAATTTGTCATTGGTCATTGGTTATTGGTTATTTGTCACAAGATAAACGAATAATGACGAAAAATTCAATAATATTTAATCATCAGAATTTGTGCTAAGTAAATTGGTGGGAGTAAACCAAATTATGTTATGAAACGTAAGTAAGTCGGCTTAGAGGTTGTTTGAAAAGTCCTCTTGTCGGCATCATAAAGTTTTAGATCCCCCTAAATCCCCCTTAAAAAGGGGGACTTTGACTCCGGTTCCCCCCCTTTTTAAGGGGGGTTAGGGGGGATCAAAAGTGCCTAAAGTTACAGAAAAATACTTTTGAAACATCCTCTTAAAACCATTACTAATGACGAATGACAAATGACAAATAACTTTAAAACAGGAAAAGCACTATGGCTAATACAGGTGTAATTTATCAGCAAGCGCCGCCAGAACGTGTCCCGATAAAAACGTGGATTGGTGTATTAGCCAGTATGCTTGGCGCATTTATGGCGGTATTAGATATTCAAATAACTAATGCTTCGCTGCAAGATATTCAAGCAAGTTTGGGAGCAACTCTAGAAGAAGGTTCTTGGATTTCTACAGCGTATCTCGTGGCAGAAATTGTGGTAATTCCTCTCACAGGATGGTTATCACGGGTGTTTTCTCTGCGGCGTTATCTGTTAGTAAATACTGCACTATTTATTTTCTTTTCTATATGCTGTGCTTGGTCGTGGAATCTCAATTCCATGATTTTATTTCGCGCCTTACAAGGTTTTAGTGGGGGAGTATTAATTCCCACCGCTATGACAGTTGTTTTAACAACTTTACCCCAATCTAAGCAATCAGTTGGACTGGCTGCATTTGGATTTAGTGCAGTTTTTGCACCCTCAATTGGCCCGACATTGGGAGGTTGGTTAACAGAAAACTTTGGTTGGGAATACAACTTTTATATAAATTTAATTCCAGGGGCATTAATGCTGGCTGGTGTTTGGTATGGAATTAAGCAAGAACGTCCCCAAATTAGTTTACTGAAACAAGGTGATTGGTGGGGAATTATTGCAATGGCTCTTGGGTTAGGTTCCCTACAAATTGTTTTAGAAGAAGGTAGCCGCAAAGATTGGTTTAGTTCAGCGCTGATTTTGCGATTAAGTGCGATCGCAGTAATTTTTTTGGCGATATTTTTCTTTATAGAATTAACTCGGAAGCAACCATTTATTAATTTACGACTTTTATTTAAGCGTAACTTTGGTTTAGCCAGTATTGTCAATGTGTCGCTGGGAGTAGGATTGTATGGTTCAATTTATATTTTACCGCTGTATCTCGCCCAAATTCAAAAGTACAATGCGCTGCAAATTGGTGAAGTACTAATTTGGGCTGGTATTCCCCAATTGTTTATTATTCCCCTCATACCCAAATTGATGCAACGCATTGATGTGCGGTTAATGGTAGCTGTTGGTGTAACATTGTTTTCCATCAGTGCATTTATGAACTCTGGAATGACGAATGAAACAGGATTAGATCAGTTACGCTGGTCGCAATTTGTGCGTGCAATGGGACAACCTCTAATTATGGTACCACTGACATCTATCGCTACTGCTGGATTAAGTCCAAAAGAAGCAGGTTCGGCAAGTGGTTTATTTAATATGATGCGGAATATGGGCGGTTCTATAGGAATTGCATCTTTAGCAACTTTATTAAGTAATAGAGAACAATTCCACTCGAATAGATTGGGTGATGGAATATCTTTATATAACCCAGAAACTCAACAGCGAATTGACCAAATGACACAGTATTTTATCAGTCGAGGAGCAGATTTGAGTACAGCGCAAAATCAAGCGATCGCATCTATATCCAACATCGTCCGCCGAGAAGCATTTGTGATGGCTTTTAACGATTGTTTCTACTTTATTGGCATTGCATTGTTGCTTAGTGGAATTGCCGTTTTATTCTTCAAAAAGGTGAAGCCAACTGCTGGCGCTGTCGCTCATTAGATTTGTTCTATGGGTTAAAATGTTTGATAAAGCTACTAAGGTACTAAAATGGCCACTAGCCAAAGTGAGTACTATATCTCCCCAGAAGAATATTTAGAGGGCGAGAAATTTAGTGAAATCAAACACGAATATATTGATGGTCAAGTCTACGCAATGGCAGGAGCAAGTGACGCTCATGTTACAGTTAGCCTAAATGTATCTATGCTGCTGCGTAACCATCTCCGGGGTAGTGGATGCCGTGTCTATATGTTAGATATGAAAGCACAAATTGATGTCATCAACCGCTATTTTTATCCAGATGCAATGGTGACTTGCGATATACGAGATAAAGAATTTGAATATTTTAAGTGTTATCCTTGCTTAATTATCGAAGTGCTTTCTGAGTCAACAGAAGGCTATGACAGAGGGAAGAAATTTGCTAGTTACCGACACTTAGAATCACTACAAGAATATGTGCTAATTTCACCAGACCGAATGAGTGTAGAATGCTTCCGCCGCAATGACGAAGGACATTGGGTACTTTACCCTTATGAAAAAGGGGAAGAAGTGCATTTAGCTAGCGTTGATTTTCGTTGTGCGATCGCAGAAATATACGAAGATGTAACTTTGATAGATGAGAATATTTCCTAATCTAGCATTTCTGGGTCAATTCCTAAAGCGTTGAGTTGTTCAGTAGAGAGAGTACGCAATTTCTCTACAATTCTCTCCCGCTTTTGTCGCTCAATCACAGCACGTTCCTCACCCGTTAGCAGTAAATTTCCTTGTGCATCCCACCAGCGCAACCAAGGTAACTCTGCATTCTGATAAAATCCTTGCCAGATTCCTAACTCTACATCCATAGGAACAATTGGGTAATGTCCCCGTTCATTGGGTTTCATCAGTTGATAACTATTATCGACTAAGTGGTAAACTTCCACTTGCGCTTTTGCTACTTCATAAATCCCATAATAAGGCACTCGAATAGCCTGCTCGTAAACCCAAAACTTCCCAACATTTCCACCTTCCCCTTGAGATGGTGGTGTGTTATCTCGTTCTTCTGAACCATCTCCAGAGACAAATTCCAGCACAATCAAGGGTGCAATATATTCCTTCCACAGCACATAAGAACGGCGCATTTTACCGTTAAGTGTCGGTGGTACATTGGGTACATAAAACCAGTCTGGTGCTTCAGCGCCCTTTTCAGGAGGATCTGTCAATCCCCAGTAGATGCCAGAATCTTGTCCAATACAATATTGACTATCAGGATGAAGTTTCTCTAGAACAGGTTTAATTGAATCTGTGATTAAAATACTTTGTGGATGCTCCTGAAGATTTTTCACAAATGTACCATCTGAGTCTGGTAACTGGGTGTGATCAGGTAAAGTTAATGCTGATAAGAAAGTCATAAATAAGAGTGGTCAAGATTGCCTCTAAATCTTATTGTAGATAGGCAACTGGACTGTTTTGGATGATTGCATCAGTTACAATAACGAGTTTTGTTATAAATGCAATCAAAGTAACTGCATATTAACAGGTTACGATCTAATTTTCTGTGCTATATTATACAAAAAGCCTTAAAGCTAAGAGCAAGCGATGAAATAGGTATCGACCCTGTTTTAATTACAGTCAAAAATTTTTAATCTAAATCAAAGTAGAAAAAATATTATGAGCATTACTCCGAAAGGTACAAGCGTACTAGAATTATATCGTCTTTATAGAACAGAAAAGTTAATTGTCAATCGTAGATATCAACGTAAGCTTGTTTGGACAAAAAGTGAAAAAACTCGTCTTATTGAAAGCTTATTACTTAATTATCCTATTCCATTAATATTATTGGGAGTCTTTAATGATAGTGATGGAGAAGAGGTATATGAAATAATTGATGGTATGCAAAGACTTAATGCAATATTTAGTTTCATAGAAAATGAGTTTTCTGTCCAAGAAAAATATTTTGATGTTACCAAACATCCTTTTGCATACGAGTTGAGTCAAGCAAAAGTATTTAAGCCAGTAGATGCTACTAAATACACTTGTTGGGATTCTGATATTTGTGCAAAGTTCTTAGAGTATTCCGTTGCAGTAACAATATACAGAGCCAATTTAATTGATGAAATTGAGGATATTTTCAATCGAATCAATTCAAATGGTAAACATCTATCACCTCAAGAAGTAAGACAAGCTGGAGTCACGACAAAGTTTTCAACTTTGGTTAGGTTTCTTGCAGCTGAAATTCGTGGGGATGTCTCACGAGAAGAACTTCCTCTCACTGAGATGCCTGAGATTAGTATTGATGCCAAATCTATTGATCTTGGATATGGAGTTTATGCAGAAGATACATTTTGGTGCAATCAAGGAATACTACGTATTTCTGGTCTTCGAGATAGTGAGGATGAACAGTTACTAGCAGATATAATACTTTCTATAGCACTAGGAGAACCTTTCGCAGCTAGCAAAGAAAACTTTGATGCTTACTATGGAAAAGGTGATAATAATAAATCAGATAAAATAGAATTGGCTATTGCTAAATATGGAGAAGATAATCTTCAACAAGATATAAAAACAGTTTTATCTCATATAATAAATGCTATCAATGCTGTTAATATATCAAAACAAAATAACTTTTTAAGAAATATTTTAAGCCGTAAGTCTGGAGGAAGTAATCCAGTAAAAGAGCCTTTTTATACATTATTTATGTCTTTTTATGAACTTCTTATCAAAGAATCTAAGGAGCCTTTTGAGTACGAAAAAGTTTTTGCTGCTGTTCAAAATTTAATAACCAAAATTAAAATGAGTCCTACTGTTAAGACGGAAAATAGAATCGACAATATTGGTCTTACTAAAGGATTGATTCAAAATTATTTTAAGCATTCCAATAGTCCAACTCGCAGTAGTGGATCATATGCTATTGATTTTGAAAATTACTTGAGACGTTCAAAAACAGAAGCACCTAATTATGATTTCAAACAGGGACTGTATACTTTAGAAGAGAAAAATAGAAGATTTGATGAGCAAAACTTAGAAAAAATTATACAAAATATTGCTGCAATAGCAAATTTAGGAAAAGGAAAAAAGGGATATATATTTATTGGTGTTACTGATAAAGAACAAGATACTCAACGCATTGAAAAGTTGGACAATATTACTGCTCCTCGTTTTTTTACATTTGGTATTGTGGGTTTAGAGCGAGAAGCACGTTTAAAAGATATTAGCCTTGATGATTACATTCTTTCTATCAGCAGAAAAATTCGCGATTCAAAATTACCAGAATGGTTAAAGACAGCAGTTAATACAAGTTTAACTCCGCTAACATATATGGAACATACAGTATTAATGATTGAGATTAAAGCTGGTAATGAGCCTGTATGGTATGGAGACAAGCTTTATATTCGTGATGGACATGAGAAAAAACCACAAGAAGTATCTGGTGGGCAAACTGCTGCGGTTTACAATCTCTTTAGGTGAAAGCTTAAAATATAACCGCAATGATACCTTATTACCTATCTATTTTCATAATTCATTTTTACATTTTTATTGCAGGACGCAAAGTTTCTAAAAACCTTTGCGCCTTTGCGTGAAACTATCCTTATCCTCCTTTCCGCAAGTTATCTCAGACACGCCTATCCTTAAAGCCGATTGCAACAACTCTTTTTAGCTTTTATCCACTGAATAATGTGATTCTCACGAAATACCAGGATCATCAGCAGTTTTGATCTCTTTCAAAATTCGTTCTACTTGGTTAACTTTTTCACCTCTATTTTGTTCTTTGAAAATATTTAAAGCTTTTTCTAAAGAAGATAGTGCCTCATCTTTTTTATTTGTTTGCCACAATGCCAGTGCAAAATTAGTCAGCCCCTCGGCATAATTAGGATTAATGTCTAGAGCTTTTTTATATTCAGCAATGGCTTCTTCCCAGCGACTTTGGCTTGCATAAACCATACCGATCGCATTGTGAGCTAGAGCGTATTTTGGCTGGAGGCGAATGGCTTCTTGATAGGCGCTAATTGCTTCTTCTGGTTTCTTTTGGCGAAAAAGCACATTTCCTAGTTGAAAGTGTCCAAAGGTATCTTTTGGGAATTGTTTAATTAATTTGCGTAAATTTTCCTCCGCACCTGTCAAGTCTCCCTGGTTCAACAAAGCATTGGCTTGTTGCAGGAGTTGCGATCGCTCTGATGGCCCTGTATCGGAAAACTGTGCTAGTTTTTGTGGTTGTTTCTGTGCATTCTGTTCTGGCGTATGCAAAGAAACTTTGGCAGGAACCGCTAATACTAATGGTGATAGACCAACTACAGTTATGATACTCAGCATCATGCCGCTAAAAGATTGAACAAATGCTGATTTGGGTTTGTGCTTCACCTTCATGGCCCTAAGTGCCTCAATAATGTTCTTATCTTTATGATAAATTGGCGTGTGTTAGCGCGTAATGCGTCACAAGACAGACCGGTAAGGGTCGCATATATAAATGAGAGCCAGAGCGAATAGAATTCGCGGCTACACAGGCAAAGTCCGCAGAGGCGGACTAAGAAAAAATTGAGGGTTTGAAACCCACGGAGGTGGGTTTTGTTTGTGTAGACACGGTTTCTAACCGCCCTTTTAACTTTTAACTCTTCATGCGCCTTCCCGTAATTTATCCAACACGCTTCTGTCTTCCAATGTCGAAGTATCTCCAGATACCTCTTGACCGGCAGCTAGATTCCGCAGCAAGCGCCGCATAATCTTACCCGATCGCGTTTTGGGCAAAGCATCGGTAAAGCGGATTTCTCCCGGACGTGCGATCGCACCTATTTCTTTAACAACGTGCAGTTTGAGTTCTTTAATCAGTTCCTCACTTCCCTGATAAGTGCCTTCTAGAGTCACAAAAGCAACTACTTCTTCACCCTTAAGATCATCAGGTTTACCCACTACCGCCGCTTCTGCAACTGCTGGGTGAGAAACCAAGGCTGATTCTACTTCCATTGTCCCAAGTCGGTGTCCTGATACATTCAGTACGTCATCCACACGACCCATTACCCAAAAGTAGCCGTCTTCATCTTGTCTTGCGCCATCACCAGCAAAGTAAGTATATTTACCATCTTGGGGTGGAATGTGTTCCCAGTAGGTGCGGCGGAAGCGTTCTGGATCGCCGTAAACTGTCCGCATCATTCCTGGCCAAGGATGGCGGACTGCTAGATAACCGCCTTCGTTATTGGGTACAGTGTTTCCTTCCAAATCCACAACATCTGCGATAATTCCAGGGAAGGGAAGAGTTGCGGAACCGGGTTTGGTGGGAATCGCCCCTGGTAATGGTGTAATCATGATACCGCCAGTTTCTGTTTGCCACCAAGTATCAACGATTGGACAGCGATCGCCACCAATTACTTTGTGATACCACATCCAAGCCTCTGGGTTAATTGGTTCGCCGACGGTTCCCAGCAAACGCAACGAAGAGAGGTTTCGCGCATTCGGATGTTGTTCACCCATCTTAATGAATGCCCGAATTGCCGTAGGTGCGGTATAAAAAATATTAACGCCGTATTTTTCAATTACATCCCAGAAACAGCCAGGATTAGAAGCACGAGGCGCACCTTCATACATCACCGTGGTTGCACCGTTGGAAAGGGGGCCGTAAACAATGTAGCTGTGTCCCGTAATCCAACCCACATCGGCGGTACACCAATATACATCCGTATCTTGCAGGTCAAAGATCCACTTGGTGGTGATATGGGTATACAGATTATAACCAGCAGTTGTATGGACTACACCCTTCGGTTTGCCCGTGCTGCCGGAAGTGTAGAGGACAAACAGCATATCTTCACTGTCCATCGGTTCGGCGGGACAATCTGCTGATACTCCTTTTTGCAAATCATGCCACCAATGATCGCGTCCGCCCAACTGCATATCAGTTTCTTGTCCGGTGCGTTTGACAACTAGGACATTTTCGACACTGGGAACAGCACCATCAGCTAAGGCTTTGTCTACCTGTTCCTTGAGAGGAACGATCGCATCTTTGCGCCAACCACCATCAGCCGTAATTACTAGTTTAGCTGTGGCATCGATTAAGCGATCGCGCAAAGCTTCGGCACTAAAACCACCAAATACCACACTATGAGGTGCGCCAATTCTGGCACAGGCTAACATGGCGATCGCAGCTTCGGGAATCATTGGCATATATATACCAACGCGATCGCCTTTTTGGACACCCAGTTGCTTCAATACATTAGCAAACTGGCAAACTTCCCGGTGCAGTTGGGAGTATGTGAGAGTACGCGAATCCCCTGGTTCTCCTTCCCAAATCAATGCTGCTTTATTTTTGCGCCAAGTAGTGAGATGTCTGTCAAGGCAGTTGTAAGAAATATTCATCTTACCGCCAACAAACCACTTAGCAAAAGGTGGCTGCCAGTCTAATACTGTATCCCATTTTTGGAACCATTCTAGTTCTGTTCCAGCCAAATCTGCCCAAAATTGCTGCGGATCAGCTTTGGCTTTGTTGTAGAGGCGCTGATAGTCATCCAAGCTTTTGATATGGGCGTTTTGTGAGAATTCCGAGCTAGGGTGAAAGAGACGATTCTCTTGTAGGATTGATTCTATAGTTGGTTGAGACATGATTACATTTACAAACGGTATTGTTACTGAAAACTATTTTTAGTTTAGTTGTGCTAGACGGTGTTTAGATTTTCGTTAAGCTAGGTAGAAATTGCCGAGTTATTTAGTTTACATTCATTTTCATCTACCGAAAGCAAGCGATTAAAAAATTTAAAGACGTTTTACAACCTATCTACCAGGAATGTTGCAATATTGTAAGTAGTATTGACAAACAAAGGCTGAAATTATGACGCTTACCGTTGAAGCCAGCAGTTTATCTCTCAACGATGTTCATCGCTTTCTTAAACTAGAAAAGCTTTCAAATGCTGCATTTACAGACTTCTTAACTCTAGAACCACTCTCTGAGTTTGAACAGCAGGATTTATTACGAATCAGAAACGACTTTGATCGTTATTTAAGCGCAGGGAAAATTTCTGAAGGGTTGGTTAAATTCTTAACGATCGCACCATTAATGAGGCTAGCTGGATTTTACGATGTGCCGATTCGGTTGACAATGGAAGATAGCATTGCGATCGCAGTTGAGGATGAAGACAGAAGAATTACCGGACGGATGGATATTTTAGCAATCAACAGTCCTCAAAGTAATATTGCGCCGCCATTTTGGGTTCTAGTGATTGAAACAAAAAATAGTTCGGTCAATGTGATTGAAGGTTTACCTCAATTACTCACTTATGCTTTTAAAAGTTTAGATCAACAACCATCAGTTTGGGGTTTGGTAACTAATGGACAGCTTTATCAATTTGTTTATCTAAGACATGACAACCAGTCAACTTATGAGTTAATGCCATTATTAAATTTGATTCAATCTCCAGATGCAATTGAATTATTGCAAGTTTTCAAAGCCATTTGTAAGTTACCGAATTTTCAGTAAAATAAACGTAGAATTGCGGGGCGATCGCTAATGTCTGAACCTGCTACCCTAGAATTTATCTCTGATAATATTTCAGAGGAGGAAGTTATTTTTCCTCCTGGCGATATACTGAGTAGCGAACTACCCTTAGAAAGTGACCTACACCGAGAAGAAATCGATTTGCTGATTCGCATACTTAAATTATGGTGGCGAGAAAGGCAAGATTTCTATGCTTCTGGCAATTTGACGATTTACAAGACTCAGTGCTGAGTTTTGAAGTTGAGTACTCAGTACTTTCGCACTGGGTAAAAGCCCCGCAAGAGTGTGGGCAGTTTTTAACTCAGCACTCAGCACTCGGAACTCAGCACTCTTCATTACAGTCCTAACCAGAAAAAATCAGAACATTTCCGCGGCCCAGACTTTTTTGTAGTTTTGGGAACCGAGAAAAAAGACCGTAAAAGTTGGGTAGTTTGGCAAGAAGACGGCAAATATCCCAACCTGATTGTGGAAATTTTGTCAAGTTCAACGACAGCCGTTGATAAAGGTTTAAAAAAACAAGTTTATCAAGATACCTTCCGTACACCAGACTATTTCTGGTTTGATCCTGTAACAATGGAACTTCAGGGATTTCATTTAGTTGATGGTAAGTATCAAGAAATCCAAGTAACCACTGATGGACGTTTGTGGAGTCAGCAGTTAGAACTTTATTTGGGAGTTTATGAAGGTAAATTAAGATTCTTCACTACTGAAAATCAATTGATACTATCATCAGAAGAATTGGCTGAACAAGAACGTTTACGTGCTGACCAGGCAGAAAGACGCGCCCAACAGGCAGAGCAAGAAATTGCTCGACTACGGGAGGTTTTACGTACACAGGGCATCAACCTAGAGAATATTTAATGACATCAGGAAATTAATTAAGTACATTTTCAAGTTAAGATTTAGTTATAAGTGTGTAAAAAAGAGTTATCTTCTGAAAGTAGGGCATCGTTTGCAAGCAAAAGAGATTAAGGATAAGCTAAAGTCCCTTATCGAGCAAGCCTCCTCGATAGATCATAATTTAGCGAAAAAATTAGATGAAATTAATCGTTGGGTAAAGAATATCAAGCCAGGTTCTCTGACTGCAAAACCCTTTGTCATTGCCTTTCTCTTAGAGGTGATTACGGATTCTACCATTTGGCTGATCATCAAATCCTTACCTTTGGAAGAACAAAAAGCAAAGTTCGAGCAAATGACACCCATTGAGAGATATTGGTATGGTTATCTCTTTCCTAGATGGATTAATGCAAGTGACTCCAAGTTTTATATTTGGAAACAAAAATTGATGGCAGGCGAATTTAATCAGGTTGATGATGATATCATTAAATCAATAGCCCAAGATGTCGTCAGTCGAGAAGGTAGTTTTTGGCAGCGTTATATCGCCGACCTATCGATGGCAACAGACCTAATTGTAAGTAGTCGTAACAATCAACCACTGTGCATTCAAGTAACTAGTGTATCTGAAGAACTTAATTATCAAAAGTACCAAGCTTGGCAAAATACACTGCGATCGTGGGAAATAGAAAGAGGACTGTTCTTAAGTTACAATCCCAAGGACGCTAATTTTGTCAACCAGTTAGTCAACGTGGCCCTGTATAACAGTGATTACCTTTCTGGTGGCAAATATTTAAAATTTTCGTGAAACTTCTGGAATTCGATACTCAAGGTTTGTGTTCTAGCCTATATACTTACGTGCTAATTACGGCTTTTATGGCTAACAAAAGAGAAACTCACTGCAACAATCAAGTAGATACATTTGCTGAAGCTTTAGCAACAGCGCGACAAATGCAGCAGAACTGGCTAACTTACGGCGTTGATTTTGTCAATATTTACGTTGAAGATGTCGATGGAGACTGGCTAGAGACGTGGGGACATGAAGAAATATTAGGTAATTTTCAATTAGATACTATTAAAGAGTTTTTGGTAAGTAATGATAGTGTAGCTGTTAGGGTAAGACAGCATTTAGGAGAGCGATCGCTGTTTGATTTCGCAGTAAACTTAGAACAATCTTGGAGAATTTCTGAAGTAGATGACAGGTTATCTGCTGTGAGAAGCTTATTAGCTGGTGAAGGAAATAGTATTGATACTGATGATATCAGGTTCTTGGATTTAGCAAATACTCTGGTGGTAAAGTTGGCAGAGATTTTGTGAGATTTTTAGTTGAGTAGTAGTAAATTCAATTGCCCTTAAAGTATTGAATTCGCAATGGTAATGTTGAGCTACTAAAAGATAATAGTAGCGATCGCATCATTTTATCTAATTTTTACTATAAGACAGCATTTAGGAGAGCGATCGCTGTTTGATTTTACAGTAAAAACCTCACCCTGTCCTATCAGACATCCCTCTGGTTAGTAAGGCTACGGTGTACAGACAAGTCGGAGTAGTCTGTCAAAGAATAATTGACGAGTACATTCTTTGTAGAGACGGCGATTTATCGCGTCTCTCTAACGTGTCAGTTTTTAGACGCGATAAATCGCGTCTCTACATGAGGGGTTTCTGGCTTATCTCAAGCGTATTGGGATAAAGCTGGTGACTTGTTTGTGTGTGTACTTATTCAGGTTTTTGGTTACGTTAACACAGTAACAGCAATAACACACTCTACATTTTTTCAACGCCCAAAGAGTGGTTTAGTATCAAAAACTACTTTTATCAAAATAGATTTACTAATAAAAGTTAAATAAAAGTTCCCATTTTGGGAATTATAGACCTATTGAAGCTCAAGCAGGTAGGTCAAAAATATTGATTAGTGAAACCGCAAAACTACTTTACCCCTCGGTGGAGAAATTGGTTAAAGAAATTGTGGCGGTTAACCACGCTTGGAAAGTGGCTTGTGAATTATTTGGACAAGATTCACCCCTATCTATTTCTTCACGGGATTTAAAAACCTGTTTGCAGGTGCGTTTGTTGCGAAGCTATGCACCAGAACAGGTTTATTTAATTGAGGATAAAGAATCAGAAGGTGAACCACTTTATAGCTTACGTCTCCGAGAACCTATAGGAGAACGCCTATATGCAGAACATCTCCCAATGCGGATAGCTCAAGAAGTTTTTGCGGATAAAGAATTAGATAAATTCAAAAAGATATAACCAAGAGAAACAAGAGGGGTGCAGTGTGGAAATAGCAAAAGTTTGGGACATTATTTGGGATAACGAACCTTTTCATTGGGCAATTGCTTTTGTCTTAATAGCCGCAATTATTGTCGAGCTTTGTACATTATTGCAATATTGGCGCTCAGAGTGTGGCACAACTGGAGCCTCTATTAAATTTTTGAGTAATTTGAAAAATGGTAAAAATGTAAAGCTTTCAAACGAAGTTCGCCAATGGTTAAAAGATCATTTAGGAACTGATGACTCTAGTAGATTTAGACAAAAAGATGGTAATTTCATACTTATAAAGTATCCATCTGTCTTAGCCCACCCCATACCTCGTAGTTCCCTACGCTTCGTGACAACCTTGTGTACTGCCATTGGCGTTTTAGGAACCTTTTATGGTATACAACAGGGACTCCAAGGAATCAATTTATCTACAGAAGATACCAAAGAACTGATGACTGCCAGTAAAGGGCTACTGGTAGGAATGAAAACAGCTTTCTCCACTTCCCTGATGGGGCTTGGTTCTGGTAGCTTGTTTACTTTAGTTTTGTTTGGGTGTGATTCGCTAAGGCAGAAACGGCGCGATAGTTTGCGTCAGAAATTGAAGGCGATCGCAAATTTGAAAACGGCAGAGAACGACAACCGTGAAGTAGCTGAAGCACTTAGTCTTGTAGCAAAAAACTTGACCGGACTAAAGCAGCTAAATGCAGAAGGCATTGGTCAAGCTGTAGGTAGGAGTATTGCAGAACAATTCGCAGGTTTAAATCAGTTGTCAGCCCAAGCTATAGGTCAAGCTGTAGGTCAGCAGATTAAGCCAGCCTTGGGAGAAATATTCAAAGAACAGAAAAAACTCCGAGAAATTCAAGAAAATCAGGGACAGAGAGTTTTAGAAGAACTCATCAAAGATTTGCGAATTCAGGTACTTGAGCCGATTGCAGATCGGCTAGATAAAAGTGCGGAGTTAACTCAACAAGCTTCCGAAGCTGTGCTGAGTCTGCATAGAGAATTGGGTGGTATATCTCAAAGTTTGGCAAGTTCCATCTTGACAATTCAGAACTTTCAAAAAGAAACTCTGGTCGAACTCCAAGGATTTGCTAAAAATTTGGGAGACACTCTCAATCAATTTCAAACAGATACAAAAGGTGTTTTACAACTAACAGCCGACGAAATTAATAGAGCCGTAAACCAAAGTATCCAAGGAATGACAGCCCAAAGAAGTGCTTTTGAAGCAAGTGCAGTGCAAGCGGCTGCTACCTTCCGGGGAATTCGAGAGGAACTTCAAACAGCGCTACAAGAACGCGCAACAGTTGAACAGCAGATGCTTCAAGGATTTGCTAACAATATGGGGCAAACTTTGAGTCAATTCCAAACTGAAACTACGGGAGTTATACAACAAACATCTCACGAAATTAATCGAGCGGTAGTTCAGAGTATCGAAGGAATGACAGCCCAAAGAAGTGCTTTTGAAGCAAGTGCAGTGCAAGCGGCTGCTACCTTCCGGGGAATTCGAGAGGAACTTCAAACAGCGCTACAAGAACGCGCAACAGTTGAACAGCAGATGCTTCAAGGATTTGCTAACAATATGGGGCAAACTTTGAGTCAATTCCAAACTGAAACTACGGGAGTTATACAACAAACATCTCACGAAATTAATCGAGCGGTAGTTCAGAGTATCGAAGGAATGACAGCCCAGCGAAGTGCTTTTGAAGCAAGCGCAGTGCAAGCTGCTGCTACCTTCCGAGGAATTCGAGAGGAACTTCAGACAGCTCTACAAGAACGCGCAGCAGTAGAACAGCAGATGCTTCAAGCTACTAAGACTGGAATTATCCAAATTCTCACCCAAGCAAATAAAACCTTTCATGAGCAAACTAATACTCTACAAACATTGGGTAATCAAGCTTCTGGATTGATGAATGATGCAAAAGATAATCTTCTGGCTACTTTAGGAAATATCGACGCAATACTCACAGCAACTCGCCATACAGTAGAAGACGATTTGACAAGATTTAGGGAAGAATATCAAACAAATTTACAGACATTCTTTCAACAGCAAAACAACTTACTTGAGGAGACTCTAGGCAAACAACGAGATGGATTATCGGGGATTGTGAATAATCTTGATCAAGTCTTTCGGGAAGAATCTCAAAGGCGTAGTGAATTGACTCAAGAGGTAGACAAAAGTATGACTAAAATTCAGACATCTGTCGAACAAATTAACAAATTAGTTAGTGCGGCTGGATTAAATGATGCACAACGACTAATTCAACTAGAAAAGCTTGCAAGCGGAATTGGTCAGCAAGTGCAAATAGTAGATAATTCATACATAAGTTTGAATAAAACATTTCACAATAGTCTTGAGTCTTGGCAGAGTCACCTTGAAAGTTCTATGCAAAGAACTGTTGACTTACAGGAAAGCTTTTTCCAACAAGCAGATACTTCTATGGCTAGAGTTTGCGGAGATTTACTAGAGACAGCAAGAGTTCTAGTTGCTGCACATGATAACCGCCAATTTGGTAATAGTGGAAGCAATGATGGATGATTTTATCAGAAGTGAAATTGATACAGAGACTATAGAGGATGATGACTCTAGTATCTATCTGTCTATTGGCGATCTGATGTCTGGTTTACTAATGTTTTTTGCTTTGCTATTTATTACTGCACTACTCCAGCTTGCACAAAAGGATGTACCAAAACGGGTAGTAATTGGTAATGTTGTGGGACAGATGAAAAGCAACAATATAAATGTCAAAGTCAACCCGGAAACTGGGGATGTCAGTATCCAAGAATCAATTCTTTTTGCTAAGGGAAGTACAGAACTTAAACCAGAAGGTAAAGCCTTCCTACGCCGCTTTATTCCTGTTTACAGTGGGGTTATTTTCTCAAAATCAGAATTTGAGCAGGAAATTAGCCGCGTAGTTATAGAAGGTCATACTAGCTCAGATGGAGACGATAAAACTAATCTACAACTAAGCTTGTTGCGATCATCATCAGTGTACAACTACATTTTTTATGATATGAATTTCCCTACCAAAGCACCTTTAAGCCAGAAAATATTGGCTGCTGGTCGGGGAGAAATTGAATCTGATAAGAAACTTGATAATCCAGGCGATCGCAAGGTAGTTTTCCGATTTCAGTTTCGCAGTGATGAGTTAAAAAAAGATATCGTAAAAACCTCTCTCTAAAGGAGCTACAACTTTGAATTATCAGTTTTCTATTCCTTCCCTACCTGAAACTCTCAAGTGTAGTCCTAATCAACTTATTCAGCTTGCAAGTAACTTACCAGATGCAACAATATCAATACCAAGTGTTGATAAAATATTGGAAACTATTGAACAGGGTAAAGCTGATAAAGTAAGTAAGTTGGACTGGGTTTACTGCATTCATGCTAAAGCACAGTGGGATCAGCAAAATATTGACAGATCCGGGAAAACATCAGCAGCTATCTGGAAAGTAGCAATTTATAACTCATGGTTGCAACATCAGCTATTGTGGCGTTTAGCTCTTTATTATAGTGGTCATCAAAAACAGGTGTTAGCAAAGTCTCTAGCTGAATCTTTTGATATCTTTGCTAATTCTAACTTAGTTAGTCACCTGCTACCAGTTCAAATTATCGGGGCGCTTTGCAATAAACAAGCAGGTAGAGAATTAGCAAAAATTGCTTGTGAACAGCGTATTAATCGAACTGAATTACTAAACATAATCAAAGAACATTTACCTATTTGGATTCCATTATTCAGCAGATTTATAGAAGATATAAGCCCCTATTTTACTACAATCCGCTCTCCAAATCAGCAGCAAGTAAAATGGTTGTTAAGTTGTTTGGATGAAATGTCAGAGAGTCAGCAAATAAAAGCTGTTAATCATTTGCTAACTAATGTTTCCAATGATATAGCAAGCAATCATTCTTTACTAATTGATTGGTTGAGAGATAACTATAGAAATGGTGAAAATTGGTATAAACTTTCAGATCCAGCAAGGCAAAGACTTAGAGAGTGGATTGGAGGTATCAATTATGGTGATTTCCAAAAGTTAGTAAATCTCATATTGAACAAGCTGGATTTACAAGACTTTGAGTCAAATCGGCTATGTAGACGCAGAGACTTTTGGGCTGATTATAGTAATCGTTTTGAAAGGTTTCGCATCTTGTTACCTAAGACATCACAAATTGCCATAGGATATCAAATCCAAGGTGATGTTGATTTACTAGAAGATGATGGTAGCGACCCAACAGAGGTTTGTATATTCGATTTTGGTGAGTGGTTTGTAGTCGAATTCTTTCGTGGAAGAGGTAGTGAGACGCGCCTGTTTCCTAAAAATCCTAGAAATCAGCAAATCCTTTTCGGTGAATCAACACTTTCAGTCAAACAGATTCGCTGTCTGGGTGGTGATAAGCACGATCATGAATTTCTTTGGCAGGTATTTTCCCGCATCTGGCTTGCAAATAATGGAATTTTGCCTAATCCAGATACCCACCCTTCTGGAAACCCTACAGCAGATAATTTACAACAGCGAGAAAACAGGCTTGAGCGGTGGCAAAGAGAGATTGAACGTCTAGAAAGGGAAGCTAAAGCTTACTGTAACAAGATTTGTTTTCTAATAGACTAAAAATTATTACCGTGAATCATCATCTAAAAACAGCGTCTCTAAATCACGATAGCCACTCACTATTCGCACAACTTCAATCCCCTCTGTAATGGGGCGATAAAATATCAAATAATCATCAACTGGAAAGCTTCGCAACGCAGTTAAAAGTTCATCCCGTCTGCGTCCCATACTGGGAAACTGTGCCAAAGTATCCAACTTTTGATTAATGAGTGTGAGCAACCTATCTGCGGAATCTGGATTTCCAGCAAACAGGTAATCGTTAATTTCTTGTAAGTCTTGGGTAGCTTGAGGCGATAGAAAATATAAACTCATTATTGCCCCTGAGTCCTTCTCAAAGCTTGGTTCTTTTGACGTAGTTGCTCGATTACTTCTCTACCGTCGAGTCGTTCTCCGCGATCGAGTTGCTCAACCCCGATCGCAATTTCTCTTTGCAGTTCCTCAAACCGACCCTTGTAAATACGTTCCCGTTCTTCTAACAGCCTAATACCAGCAAGAATCACTTCCTCATTTGAGGTGTACTTCCCGCTTGCAACTTGACCTTGAATGAACTGCTCAAGCTCGGTTGTTAAAGAAATATTCATAAGTTACTACCATATTTTTGTTCTCATCTTCTAATTTTAGATGCGAACTGACAGCAGTCCATTGCGATCGCATTCACTAAATGTTAAAACTTTGGGTGTATTGACTTATACGCAAATTACCCCACTCGCACTGCGATCGCACACATTCAACCCTCTTCAAAATGCACCACAAGCACGTTAAGCTGAATTAGAGAGACAAATTATTGCGCTTTTTAACATACAAATCTCTGTTCCTGTCAAATTTTAATTTTTTCTGCTTGAGAAACCCGGAATGCTAGACCGAATTTTTGATTACCTCGACTTTCATTTCAGCCTTGAAGCCCTTATAGTTCTGGTGATCCTGGTGCTTTTAGAGGCGCTGTTATCTGCCGACAATGCGATCGCTCTGGCTGCGATCGCTCGCGGGCTGGAAGACAAAGAACTTGAGCGTAGAGCTTTAAACTTTGGTTTAGTCGTTGCTTATGTACTGCGAATCACCCTGATTCTCACTGCCACTTGGGTACAACAATTCTGGCAATTTGAATTATTGGGCGCTGCTTATCTGCTGTGGTTGGTATTTCAACACTTTACCTCGGAAGAATCAAAGGACGATCACCATCACGGGCCGCGCTTTAATTCGTTGTTGCAAGCAATACCCGTGATTGCATTTACAGATTTGGCATTTTCTTTGGATAGCGTGACAACTGCGATCGCAGTTTCTCAAGAAAAATGGCTGGTGCTAACGGGTGCAACAATTGGTATTATCACACTGCGATTCATGGCAGGATTGTTTATCCGTTGGCTAGACGAATATGTAAACCTAGAAGACGCAGGCTATATAACTGTAGCGTTCGTGGGTTTGCGCCTGTTGTTGAAAGTAGTGAACGATAGTTTAGTTCCACCAGAATGGATCATGATTGCTGCCATCTTCCTGATTTTAGGCTGGGGATTTTCCAAGCGTGTTGGCACTGAATTACCCCAAGTAGAACCGGAAAAGAGCGAAGCATCTAAATAAAAAGAGCGGGGGGCAGGGAGCAGGGGGCAGGAAGCAGGGAGCAGGGAGATTAATTTTCCCCTCTGCCTCTTTTCAATTCCCAATTCCCAATGCCCCATTCCCCACTCCCTAATGTCTTACTCGTGCAACCAAGGCGTTAAGTGTGGTTGCCAACTGACTAATTCTTCATCCTTAAACCATAAGGCCACTTCTTGTTGCGCGGTTTCTGGAGCATCAGAACCGTGGATTAAGTTGCGACCAATATTCAGGCCAAAATCGCCGCGAATCGTTCCCGGCTCTGCTGTTAATGGATTTGTCGCACCAATAATTTTTCTGGCAGATGCAATCACGCCATCACCTTCCCATACCATCGCTACTACTGGGCTAGAAGTGATAAATTCCACTAGACCACCAAAAAAGGGACGTTCCCGATGAACACCATAGTGTTGTTCAGCCAACTCCCGACTGACATTCAGTAACTTTAAACCAACTAGAGTAAAACCTTTGGTTTCAAAGCGACGGATAATTTCACCTACTAATCCCCGCTGGACTCCATCAGGCTTAATTGCTAAAAATGTGCGCTCCATTGCTATCTCCCAAAGCTTAATAAAGTTTTTATCTAGTCAATTGTCCTTTGCCCTTTGTCCTTTGTCCAAAGGTTTTGCACTAATGACTAATGACCAATGACCAATGACTCTTGACCAATGACTCTTGACCAATCAGAGTTTATCTCAGAAATTATCCTTGGGTGCATATACGTTCCCAGATGAATGCGTTAAATTGTTAACTCGTGGGTGAAAAACAGAGGTTAGGAAGAAATGGGTGTTGAGTCAACTGCTACATCTGACGAGGTGGTACAAGTACCGTCCAATGGACAAAAAGAAGTGAAAAATCATAAGCACAAAAAACTGTTACCACCGAGTCCTACCACAGGAGATTTACCTCGCTCCTGGAAAATTGAGGATAGCGAAGCCTTGTACCGTATTGAAGGATGGGGACAACCTTATTTTTCCATTAGCGCTGCCGGTCACGTTACCGTGTCACCCAAGGGCGATCGCGGGGGTTCTCTTGACTTGTTTGAATTGGTCAACTCCATGAAACAGCGCAACTTGGGACTTCCCATGTTGATTCGCTTTTCTGATATTTTGGAAGACCGGATTGAGCGGTTGAACGCTTGTTTTAATAAAGCGATCGCTCGCTACAATTACCCTGGCGTCTACCGTGGCGTGTTTCCCGTCAAATGCAACCAAGAGCGGCATTTGATTGAGGATTTGGTGAAATTTGGCAAACCACATCAATTTGGATTAGAAGCCGGTTCCAAGCCAGAATTAATGATTGCCTTGGCTGTATTGGATACACCAGGAGCATTGTTAGTTTGCAACGGCTACAAAGACCGAGAATACATCGAAACGGCAATGTTAGCCCAAAGACTAGGGCAAACACCAATTATCGTCTTAGAACAAATTGAAGAAGTTGATTTGGTAATTGATGCCAATCGCCAGTTAGGTATTAAACCGATATTAGGTGTTCGTGCTAAACTCAGTACCCAAGGTATGGGACGTTGGGGAGCTTCAAGCGGCGATCGCGCTAAATTTGGTTTGACAATGCCTGAAGTCATTGAGGCTGTTGACAAGTTACGGGAAGCTAACCTGCTCGATTCTTTGCAGTTGATGCACTTCCATATCGGGTCACAAATCTCTGCCATTAATGTGATTAAAGATGCTATCCAAGAAGCCAGCCGCATTTATGTGGAATTGGCAATGCTGGGGGCAGACATGAAATATCTTGATGTCGGTGGTGGCTTGGGCGTAGATTATGATGGCTCCCAAACCAACTTCTATGCATCGAAAAATTACAACATGCAGAACTATGCCAACGACATCGTGGCAGAGTTAAAAGATACCTGTGCAGAGCGGCAGATTCCCGTACCAACACTGATTAGTGAAAGTGGACGAGCGATCGCTTCCCATCAGTCGGTGCTGATTTTTGATGTTCTTAGTACCAGCGATGTCCCACTCGACTCACCAGAACCTCCACAAGAGGGAGAGTCTCCAATTATTAATTATCTTTGGGAAAGCTACCAATCCATCAACCAAGAGAATTACCAAGAGTTGTACCACGATGCGGCACAATTCAAAGAAGAAGCCATCAGCCGCTTCAACTTAGGAATTTTACGCCTCAGAGAAAGAGCCAAAGCCGAACGCCTCTACTGGGCGTGTTGCCAAAAAATTCTTAACATCACTAGACAGCAAGAATACGTACCCGATGAACTGGAAGACCTAGAGAAAATCATGGCTTCCATCTACTACGTTAATATGTCAGTGTTTCAATCGGCACCAGATTGCTGGGCGATCGATCAGCTATTCCCGATCATGCCAATCCACCGCTTAGATGAAGAACCAACGCGGCGAGGAATTCTAGCAGACTTAACCTGCGACAGTGATGGTAAAATCGACCGTTTTATTGACCTGCGCGATGTCAAATCGGTTTTAGAATTGCACACCCACAAGCCCGGAGAACCCTATTATTTGGGGATGTTCTTGAATGGAGCTTACCAAGAAATCATGGGCAATTTGCACAACCTATTTGGCGACACCAACGCCGTTCACATCCAATTGACGCCCAAAGGCTACCAGATTGAACACATAGTCAAAGGTGACACCATGAGTGAAGTGGTCAGCTACGTCCAGTATGACTCCGAAGATATGGTGGAAAACATTCGCCAGCGTTGTGAGAAAGCATTAGAAGAAAAACGCATCACCCTAGCGGAATCTCAGCGACTACTGCAAACCTACGAGCAGAGTCTCAGAAGATATACCTACTTAAATAGTTAGGATTGGGGATTGGGAATGGGGAATTGGGCATTGGGCATTGATTATTTAACTTGTCCCCCTTGTATCCCTATTCCCTATTCCCCATTCCCTAATTTACGTTCGTCCCCAACAATTCCTCTATCGCTTGTCGTTCAACAGGGGTATGAGATGGTGGTGTCTGACGAGCATCGGTAATTAGCCAGTCTAAAGCAGCGGCTTGAACATCGATTGCAGCACCAGTTTTATCTACGCAATAACGTCCAAATACCAGCTTATCGACTAACCGAACTCCGGGGCCCAGGCGCGACCATTCAAAAATCACGCTGTTTTCTACTGTTGCGCCACTACAAATCCAACAATTGGGGCCAATCATCGCTGGCCCAACAATTTTAGCTCCGTCTTCTATTCTCGTCATACCGCCAATATAAACTGGGCCTGTAATATCCACTTTGTCCCAATTTACAGCGACATTTAAGCCAGTGTAGATGCCAGGGGCGACTTCATGACCAGGAATTTGCACATTTTTGATTTCACCCAACAGTACACCACGAATCGCCCGCCAATAGTCTGGGACTTTACCAATATCTACCCATTCAAAGTCCATAGGAATGGCATAAAACGGGGCTTTGATTTCTACCAATTTGGGAAACAATTGGCTACCAATGTCATATTCCACATCAGAGGGAATATAGTTAAAAACCTCTGGCTCAAAGATGTAAATACCTGTGTTGATGTTAGTGCTGAGAGCTTCTTCAGTTGAAGGTTTTTCTTGGAAAGCTTTGACACGACCATCTTCGTCAGTCACAACCACACCGTAGCTAGAAACTTCTTCCTTGGGAACAGATTTCGTGATAATAGTAGCGATCGCTCCTTTCTCTTTATGCCATTTAACCGCCGCTGTTAAATCCAGGTCAATTAAGGCATCACCGCACAAAACCACAAAGGTATCATCAAAAAACGGTGAGAAGTCTTGAATGCGGCGCATTCCTCCCGCTGAACCAATTGCTTCCCCCTCCAGTTTACCGTCGTCATCAATTTTCCCTTCAAAGGAATAGGCAATCTGTACCCCAAACCGCTGGCCGTCACGGAAATAGTTTTCTATTTCCTCAGCCAAATGACTAACGTTGACCATAATCTGGTCAAATCCATGTTGGCGTAATAGTTCCAGCAAGAACTCCATCACTGGCTTTTGCAGGATGGGAATCATCGGTTTGGGAATTGTATAGGTAATCGGACGCACGCGAGTACCCTTACCAGCCGCGAGAATCATCGCTTTCATAAAATTTATTCCTCAACCACAAGCCAGTTTACTTTCATCGAGTGATACTTAATCATCAGTTTTTATTTCTGCTGTAAGTTATCCTTCAAAATAGGAATAACAGGAATTTAGTGGTTATTACAACCATCGGTATACTTAGATGACAAGCGATCGCTTATCTTTTCAATTTACTCGGATTTTGGAACTGAATCAAAAATCCGTAAATTATCTGTAGGGCGACTTTTGATTTTCTTAGTTCATAGATTGCTCAAAAGGTTTACAGGTCTTAGCTGAATCTGTAAGTAGACGAACTTTAATCTCATGGTAAAACTCCTCTTGAAATAGCTCTACTTTGGATTGAGCCGAAAGTAATAGTAGCGCCCAAAAAACGCTAACTAAATTACTGTGTTTAGTCTCATGTCCAGACCCATTTTGCTTGAGAAGCTTTGTTTTAGTCCACAAATCTACAAGTTGTTCTAAATTCAACCAATTTTGTTCTGCATTAAGCTCTCTTGCTGATAAGTTCAACACCTGCTCCAGTTCCCCAGCTACTTCTGTCAGATTTTCCTGGTGAGCTAACTCCAGAGCCTCCCGCATACTTTGGACGCTAGGCTGCCGTCTGGGACGGATCGGTTTAGGGACTTTTTCTACTAGTTTTAGCTGGTTCGCCATAATCTGCAATTGCTTGATTAGCTCTTGCAGAGTCACCCGGCGCTTTGGTGGCGGCATTGCCGATGGACGACGACGCAATTGCCGTTCTAATGGTAGACGATGACCCTGATGTGATAAACCATCTTCACCTTCCAATAGGGCATCATCTTCTATACCATCTTGGACATCTCCTACTGTTGACAATTGCATCAAGGTATTGGCTTTGAATAATACCAGCATTGATGCTGACAAAAATGCTTGTCCAGATTGAGACAAGTCCGCTTCATAGCCTCTTCCTATTGACTCCGGTGCCATAAGTTCTAAGTAACGGTCAATCACCTCAATCACTTGGACATCCCAAGGGTCAATTTCTCCCTGTTCAGCTTGGTAAATCAGGAGTGTGATTGTTTCTAATAGCTCGGAAGCTTCCATCAACAGGTTCTAAATTAATTAATGAGAATCAAAAGACTTTAAATTCAACAGTAAACTCATTGACTATTGGCAAAGCGTGTAGTTCATACATTAGCTTGCACTTCTTTTAATCAGAATTGCCTGCTGGCAGTATCTTCTGAAATTTGTAATCAATCACTATTGTGAATTGTGAGATCAGAATGTGCAACTTTTGACATTAATCTGGAGGCGAGTCATGGGGAATAGTGACAGTTGATACAAAGTCACCCGACTTACCGCTCTTGATCGCATCAAAAGTGCCTTTAATAGTACCAGCAATGGGAACAGCAACAAGCGTTCCCAACAACCCAGCAATCTCAAATCCCATCAAAATAGCTACAAAAATCCAAATGGGATTGAGTCCAATAAAGTTGCCGAGTAACCTGGGAGCTAAGAGGTTATCTTTAACCTGCTGCATGAGAATTGCCGCCACAGCAACTTCAACTGCTAACCACCAATTTTGCAACAGTACTAAAATCGTCACCAGACCAATGCCGAGAAACGCCCCGATAAAGGGAATGAGTTCTGAGATACCGATTAATATGGCAAACAACAGGGCAAAGGGTACCTTCATCACTAAGAAAATAGGTGTTAGAGTTACCACCATGAATAGACCTAGCAACAACTGGCTGAGGAAGAAGTTCTGGAAATTTAGGCGTAAGGATGTAGTGAGGGGATCTCCAATATGAGAGGGTAAAAGATTGATCAGACCATACCAGACGCGATCGCCATATAAAAGCATATAAAAGGCAAGCACAATCACTAACACTATGTCAAGTAATCCTGAGAGCAATGTCCCAGCAAATCCCACTGCACCAGAAGCTAGCTGTTGTACCAAATTCTGAATGTTGGCATTGATTTGGCTGCTTATAACTCTCAGATCAATTGGCAAGCGTCGTTGCTTTGCCAGGATCTCAAACTGCTCTAGGTTTGCTTGACTGGCGGTTAACCAATCAGGGATCTTATTTAACAGTTGGATTGTTTGGTCAATGATCAACGGCACTAGGGTGACGCCCAGAATCCCAAACAGGGTTAATGTTGCAAGTAAAACTATGATCACCGCCTGAGTGCGGGTGATCCGGGCACGTTCAAAGAACTGAACCGGGTAATTTAGGAGAAAAGCCAGAATCGTCGCAATGCTCAAGACAGTAATGGGATGCTGAAAATAGCGAAAAAGCACAGACAGCAGCCAGACATTAAGGGCGATAATTGGGCCACTCAGACCATAAATTAACAGGCGTTGAAGGGAGGCCGAACGGCGCATCTGATGCAACCTATTTTAGATATTCTGTAAAATTCATGATGGCACTGATCATCATGATAGATATTTTTAACAAAGATATATATAAGCGTATCTGATAGTAAGGAAACAAATCATAATGGACAAAACCGTAGCTGATCTTCGTAAGGACTACACCTTGGAAGGTTTGAGCGAACTCGAAGTAGACCTCAATCCTTTTATCCAATTTAAAAAATGGTTCGATCAGGCAATCGCAGCACAACTTCCTGAACCCAATGCCATGACCATTGCCACTGCCACACCAGATGGTAAGCCCTCTGCCAGAATGGTTTTACTTAAGGATTTTGATGAACGGGGCTTTGCCTTCTTCACCAACTACAACAGTCATAAAGGGCAAGAACTGGCAGAAAATCCCCAGGCGGCTTTAGTCTTCTGGTGGGCAGAACTGGAACGTCAAGTCAGAATTGTGGGGTATGTGGAGAAAGTTTCCGAAACTGAGTCTGACCAGTATTTTGAAAGTCGCCCTGGTAAGAGTCGCTTGGGTGCGTGGGTATCTAATCAAAGCGAGGTGATAGAAAGCCGAGAAGTCTTAGAGCGGCGCTTGCAAGAGTTTAATAGCAAATATGAAAATGAGGAAATCCCCCGACCGCCCCATTGGGGAGGCTTACGAGTGATACCCACAGAAATTGAGTTTTGGCAAGGACGCCCTAGCCGTCTGCACGATCGCTTACTCTACAGGCGTTTAGATAATGGCACTTGGAATATTGAGCGATTGTCTCCTTGAGGGGATGAGGGAGTGGGGAGTAGGGAGTAGGGAGTAGGGGGAGCAGGGGAGGCAGGGGAGGCAGGGGAGGAAGAGAGAGGGGAAGAATAACTCATCATGCACCATGCCCAATGCCCAATGCCCAATGCCCAATGCCCCGCATCACATTACCACTGGGCGATCGCATCTTGAATTGCTGCCCGTGCTTCTGATAAAGATTGGGTACGGGCATCACCCTCATTCAGGCTGTTAGCGTTAATAAATTGAATGTCTGTAATCCCAATAAAACCGAAAATCGTCCGCAGGTAGGGTTCTTGGAAGTCGTATGCAGAAGCAGGAGATGTCGGGCTAAAGTCACCACCGCGGGCTGTGATGATAACTGCCTTTTTACCCTCGACTAACCCTCTAAAACCTTGAGCTTCTAAAGCAACAGTCCGGTTAATGCGAACGATTTGGTCGATATAAGCCTTAAAAGTGGAAGGTATATTAAAGTTGTACATTGGCACTCCAAAGACGTAGCGATCTGCTGCCAAAAACTCATCAACCAGTTCGTCAGAAATCCTAATTGCCTGAGTTAATTCTGGGGTATGGGTTTCTGGTGGGGAAAATGCCGCCGCAATCCAAGCTTCATCAACGTGAGGAACTGGGTAATGCCCTAAATCTCGATAGACGATCGCATCTTCAGGATGCTTTGCTTTCCAAGCACTGACAAATTCCTTAGATAGTTCTCTTGAGTGCGATCGTTCAGCACGGGGGCTGGAATCAATATGTAGAATGTTTACCACCAAATATCTCCTGATTAGCTAGAATTTACTGCTTTTACTTTTTTTGAGTCTTTATTTCAAAGCATTACATTAGATACTAAAAGTAACTAGTTACTAAAGTAAAGTAGTTACCATAAAGTAACTACCGGATAATTTTGGCTAATTTATCGATGTCTGCTTCTAAAAATCCTGATGCTTGCCCAATAAGTATTTTGATGTCCTTATTATCAGGGCCCTGGACAATGTATATACTCTGGGTGTTGGGTAATAGTGGACCTACTCGCTTTGGTGCATTGAAGCGCCAAGTCGAGGGCATCTCAACCAAAATGCTGACGGAAAGACTCAGAATGCTTGAGGCAGCAGAAATTATTTATCGCCAGTATGAACCAACTATCCCACCTCAAGTCACTTACGGTCTTACAGAACGCGGCCAAGAATTAATTGATGTGCTTCATCAACTCAATGCACTTGCTGAACGTTGGTATGGTAGCGAACAACAGTCTGAATGTAAATTAAAAAAGCCGATGCATTCTCCATCGGCTTCGCTAACAAAATTTAACAGATGATATAGTCTACTGTTCCTGTATCGCTGCTGCTTTGGGAGGAAATTGAATTCTGGGATCTGGCATGAAATTGTATCTCAAGTACAATCCTCCCCAGACAAACAAGATAATTAACAACGCACCAATACCAAGAGGACTAGGAAGCCAGAAAACAGCCTCTATGTGGTTTAGCTCGCCAGGCTGGAGTTTCCACACTAGTTGATTGCCATTTTTTTCTGGCTCTATGGCAGTTTCAGTTAGTTGAATGTTTTTGGCTCCCCAAGGAGTCTTCAAGCTAAATTCCAAATCCAGAATTGAACCAGCATTAGTCAAGACGTTACCTTTGCTGGCAATTAGAGATAGCGATCGCAAATCCAAATCATAAATCAACCGATTTCGGACTAAAAGTAAAAAATTGTTCTCCTCTAAGAGGACGTTTGATTCAATTTTCGGCAGTTCTGAGTCAGATTTGCTCTGCACAGGCTCAGAGGGTTGGTTCGCATGGGAGTTAAAAAAGTCGTTGAACTTTTCTTGCAATTCCCTACCACTACTAAAAGGAATAGTGACAATAATTTCTTCTTGGGAAACTCGTTGCGCTTTGCCCTCAAGTTGACGGGCGCGGCGTTCTATGCTGTTTAACCATTCGTATACAGAATCGCCACTAAAACTAGTTAATCGTTCTCCCAACTTAATATGCTGTACTAGTTCACCACTATTTGAATTATCAAAATTAACCCCCACATCGTACTTTACACAGCCAGAAAGTAGTAGGGATGTTAACAGCACTAGCCACAGAATAGGGCTTCGCATGGGAAAGACGCGGTTCATTCGATTTCGACCATTTAGTTTCATATTTCTCAATACAAAACTAAATGGTCTGATGAACCACAAAAAAATCTTTCCGAAAGTTGAAAAATTCATAACTATAAATCTCCTCAAAAGTCAAACTTTTTAACCAATCTTGACTTCTTAGTATTGTTTGAACTTCCTGGAACACCATTTTGGTCACTCTGGGTACTGGGGAAGAAAATATGAGTAAGAATTTGGTTTGCGTCTGAATCCTCATTCAAATCTTCCCAGTACCCAGTCCCTAGTCCCCAATCCCCAATTCAATCCAAAATCCAAAATTGATATCAGCTAGGGGTTCCAGAGAAATTCAACCAAAGCAAGTACGAGATGGTTAAACCAATGGCAATTAGCGCCACCCAGATAAAGCGATTATCTCTGGTATTGACCTGACTGAGATCAACGAATTCTGGCTCCGTAGGTTTAGGTTTTTGCTTAACAGAAGATTTAGTGGACTTAGCAGCTACAGAAATTTTAAGTTCATTATCGGGTAGTGCGGCCAAATCAGGGATTTCGGTCATCCATTCGCTGGGTCTTTTCAGCTTTGGTGCTTTTAAGATGTAAAGCATCCGTCGCGCTTGTTTGCTGGTTTCAAAATAGGGATGGCGTTTGAGTCTTTCGCAAAGAGCGATCGCATCATCGGTGCGTCCAGCTGCTTCATAAGCTGTCACCAGATAAATTTCTACTTCGCCCCCAAGCCGAGAATTACGAGCTAAAAGGGCGCTGGCCTTTTCTAAATTTTCTACAGCTTCGCGGTATTGCCCATTTTCAAAGGCAATTTTTCCAGTCTGGTAGTGGGTTTTAGCAATTTCTAAACTTTCTGCACTCACGTCTTATACAAAAATTAGCACTATTTTCATTTTGCCAATGCCAGCAATCTTTTTGGAATCTTTTCAAAAGCTGGCAATCTGAAAGTGGATAAACTTCTAAAATTTTAAGTAAGTAGCTGCGACTATTTTCTGATTAAAAATTCCGGTATCTTATGCGGGTGAGCAAAATATGTTGAAAATCAAGCATTCACAACTGAATTGGCTCCTAGCAGGTATGACTTTAGCAGTGATGGGTGTAACCATTGCTCCAGCTTCCGCCCAGCGTGCGATCGTGATTGATGGCGGTTATGGAGTTAGGCAATCGCCATCTGTCGGTTCCTTTATTTATGGTAGTCCGATTCCTACACCTATGCCTGTAGACCCAGCAACAGGATTAATGCCACAACGCAATCATTTCCGCGATTATTCCTATCCCCAATTCAGGCAAAATGTGAGAAATTCCACCCTGATTAATCCAACTCTGGTTAATCCGTCAATTCGAGACTCAACCATAGTTAATCCGGTGATTATCAATAATTCATGGCGTCGGACACCATTTAGTGGCGGGCGGCGATCGCGGATTATTATTACCTATCCCCGCTAGGGAAGCTACCGTGTATACACAAGTTGAATTACCCCCCTTAATCCCCCCGATGTATTGGGGGGAAACCGGAAAATCTTGTTCCCTCCCCTTTGCAAGGGGAGGGTTAGGGTGGGGTAAAACTGACGCATAAACCAAGTGAGTAAACTTGTGTATACACCGTAGGCTAGGGAAGTGGGTGAGCAGTAGGAGAACTTTTTACTGATCACTCAGCACTCCTGACTCCTGACTCCTGACTCCTGACTCCTCACTCAGCACTCAGCACTCAGCACTCAGCACTCCTCACTCCTAAGAGGTAAACTGCGAACCCAGAATCATTGTCCCAATCCCAACATCAGTAAAGATTTCCAGTAATAGGGCGTGGGGAATGCGACCATCAATGATGTGTGCAGCACGGACTCCTTGAGCAAGCGATCGCACACAACAACTTACTTTGGGAATCATCCCACCGCTAACAATACCATCAGCAATCAACTGGCGGGCTTCGCGGATATCTACTTTCGGAATTAAAGTAGATTGGTCTTTGTAATCTTTTAAAATTCCACTGGTGTCGGTCAATAAAATTAACTTTTCTGCTCCTAATGCTGCGGCTATTTCTCCGGCTACAGTATCAGCATTAATGTTATAAGCTTGTCCCGTTTCGTCTGCGGCGACGCTGGACACTACCGGAATATAGCCATTGCTAGCGAGGGTGTCCAAAATCTTGATGTTAACATTGCTGACTTCCCCCACAAAACCGATGCCTTCTTGACCTTGGGGACGGGCTGTAAATAGATTACCGTCTTTACCGCAAAGTCCTACAGCCAATCCACCAGCTTGATTAATTAGCGCGACAATTTCTTTATTAACTCGACCAACTAAAACCATTTCCACCACATCCATTGTGGCGGCATCAGTGACTCGCAGACCATTCTTAAATTGTGGTTCGATGCCTAGCTTATCTAACCAACTGTTAATTTCTGGGCCACCGCCGTGGACTACAATCGGACGCAAGCCCACGCAGGATAAGAATACAATGTCGCGGATAACTTTGTCTTTGAGTGTGCTATCTTTCATCGCTGCGCCACCATATTTGACAACAACTGTGCGACCGGCGAATTGTTGAATATAAGGTAGTGCTTCGCTTAGTACACGCACACGAGTGGCTTCAGTTTGTCTGATGTATTCAGAATCGTTGACCGTCATGAGGAGCCGCCGTTGAGAGTTAAAACCTATTTCAGTCAGTGTAGAAGACTTTGTAACTCCTCACAATCTCTGATGCCAAAGTCGAGTATATTTGTACTAAAATGACTCTAGCAATCTGATTGAATTTGTAAAAATATGATTGCTTGTTGTGTAGATAACACAGCAATAACAGTAATGGTAGCAGTATCTATTTTACAAGGAGATATTGTTAGTGGTGTTAAGAAGCGCTTTATTTGAGTTATGGATATTAAAGAATTACTCAGACAGTATGCCTCTGGGGAAAGAAATTTTATTGGCATTAGTTTAAAGAATGCCAACTTAATAGGTATTAACCTGAGCAGGGCTAATTTAAGCAACTCTAATTTAAGAAATGCGGAGTTACATGGAGCTAATCTTCAACGAGCTATTTTTAAAGGAGTTGATTTAGAGAGAGCAAACCTACGTTACGCAATGCTAGATGAAGCAGATTTGAGTAATGTCGATTTAACTGAATGCAATTTCCAATATGCCAGCTTAAAAAGAGCAAAATTAACAAACTGTAAAATCTTGGAAAGCAGTTTAGAAGGTGCAAATTTAGAAGGCGCAAATTTAGAAAATGCAGAAATAGTTGATACAAGTTTTGAGGATACAAATCTTAAAAACGCTAATTTAAGTAATGCTGAGATTGCGAAAACAAGTGGTTCTCCAGAATTAAGGTTGGCTATTTTATGCAACACGATTATGCCAAGTGGTCATATTTGCAACGACAATTGTAATCCTGCTGCGATTAAAGATATTTTGTTGCAACGTTACGCATTAGGAGAACGAGATTTTACAAATAATTTCAGTTATGTTGAATTAAGGCTTTCTGATTTGCGAGGAGCCGATTTAAGTAGTGTACAGCTTCCTGGTATAAAACTATGGAATGGTCTTTTAGAAGACGTAAATCTAAGTAATGCAAATTTGAGCGGTGCTTGGTTAATTGATATTTTTTTCCAAAATGCCAACTTAGAAGGTATTAATCTTGAAGAAAGCAACTTGAGCAGCTCATCTTTTAAATCAACTAATTTAAGAAGAGCAAACTTAAAAGGTGCTAAATTCGACGTGGCTGAACATGGTTCTGCTTTAACAAACTTAACAGATGCAGACTTCACGGAAGCTAATTTAATTAATGCCAATTTAGCAAGAGCTATAGTAAGTAAAGCTAATTTTACTAGAGCTAAATTAATAAATGCAAATCTAAGTAAGACTGATTTAATGCGTGCCAATTTCAGCGAAGCTAACTTAACTGGAGTTGATTTTACTGAAGCAGTTTACTGTTCAGAAACAATTTTTCCTGCAAACGTTGATTTATCTCAAGCTATCCCAATTACCTCTGGAGTAGATTTATCTGGACATCACAAATATCTTTTATCTTGCAGAGATTTACACTCTCTTAATTTAAGTAGAGCTAACTTAAGCGGTCTTTACATGAATCATGTTAATTTGAGTGGTGCAAACCTTAATGAATCCAATCTTAGCAATACTCATTTAAGTGATGCCAATTTAAAAGGTGCAAGTTTAATAGGTGCTAACCTTGCTAAGGCTTATTTAGGTGGTGCTAATTTAAGTAATGCTGATCTTAGCTATAGCATCATGACTAATACTAATTTAGTAGGAGCATTTTATAATTCGCAAACTGTTTTTCCTAATGGTAGTGATTTATCAAAAGCTATATATCTTGATTCGGGTGCAAATCTATCTAATATCTTTTTCACAAAAATTAATTTAAGTAGAGTTAATTTATCTAACACAAACTTAAGTAATTCAATTTTAAAGTATATTGACCTAAGTTATGCAAATCTCAGTAATGCTAATCTAACTAATACCAATTTGGAAGGTGCGATTTTAGATGGTGCAAATCTGGAAGGAGCAATATTCTGTAAAACTATTATGCCTGATGGTAGTGTTCGGAATAACTGATACTAAATAAATCACTGTTGCCAGATTACCCGACACAACAAGCAAGCGATCGCTCCTTCAAACCTCTAGAATTGAAATCATTCGGCTGAAGCTAGGGAATGAAAATGACCACGCTGCTAATTCAAACTGAAAGCACACCCCTAACGGTAAATTTCCCCTCCCTTGTACAGATGACAAATGAGCAGTTCTACGAATTTTGCCAAGCCAATGGAGATTTGCGAATTGAGCGTACTGCTAATGGGGAAGTCATCATTATGCCACCAGCTTTTTCAGATACGGGCAACCGTAACTTTAACATTGCTGCACAGCTTGGGAATTGGACTGAACAAGATGGCACTGGCATAGGCTTTGACTCCAGTACAGGTTTTACGCTACCCAATGGAGCGATGCGTTCCCCTGATGCTTCTTGGATTGAACTGGAGCGCTGGAACGCCTTAACAGATGCACAAAAAGCTTCATTTGCACCAATTTGTCCAAGCTTTGTGATTGAGTTACGCTCCTTGAGTGATCGCCTGATAAAATTACAAGACAAAATGCAGGAGTACATCGATAACGGTGCATCACTAGGCTGGTTAATTGATCGGCAGAATCGAAAAGTCTACATTTACCGTCCGACTCGAGAAGTTGAAATTTTGGATAATCCCGAAGTAATTAGTGGCAATCCAGAATTACCAGGATTTATCCTACGGATGAGCAAAATTTGGTAATTTGAGTCTTCCTAATGAGAAACTTGTGTTTTGAGTACATTAGTAATTGCCTCAAGTAGTCGCTTAGTAAGTTTCTGTTTCGACATCCAAATCTTCCAATAGACGCTTTTCACCTATTTGCAATGGAAAGGGATCGTGGGGAATTTTCCAAGCATCTTTCTGCAAGGCAAATTTTACAGTGTTGTGGTAAATATCTTTCAGATAATAGTAGCAATCAAGTGCGATCGCCAAATATTTTTGTTGGTTTTATGGAGAGCATCCGGTTTTGGCAGATAGTCTTTTTTATTATTCCAAAAGTGGATGCACCTATTTGATGTAATGAAACTCAATACTCCGTAACACATACTAAGATGCAAGTGGCATAACATCTAGAAAATTGCTAAAATCTTAAGATGGTGGTAGTAAAAATGCAGGATGAGCAAATGAATATATCGCTGCATTAGACTCCAAGATAAATATTAATTTTCGTAGGTAATCGAAATGACAGCAAATACTACTGTAAAATATCAAGTTCTCAAGGCAGTGGAAGAAATGCCACAGAATGTTACGTTTGAAGAAGTTATGGAGCGTCTTTATTTTTTATATAAAGTGAATCAAGGTTTACAACAAGTCGATGCTGATAATATTGTGTCACATGAAGAAGCCAAAAAGCAAATCAAGACATGGCACAAATAAACTGGACAAATCAAGCTTTAGCTGATTTAGAAGCAATAGGTGACTTTATTTCACGAGATGCACCAAGTTTTGCTCAGGTATTTGTGAATAGAGTATTTTTATCTGTAGAACGTTTAGAAAACTTTCCATATTCAGGACGTATAGTACCAGAAATTAATCAAGATAATATTAGAGAGATTATCTTTGGTAGTTATCGCATTGTTTATTTAGTAAGTAACAATCTGGTAAATATTTTAACTATTTTCCATTCATCTAGAGAGATTAAATCTTCTGATTTATCTAGCGATCTTGGTGATTAACGGACTATTTTCATGTGCAAATCGGCTTGGGAGTATAGTGGTGTTCGTTGTTCGAGGTGCGATCGCACTACGCTACGCCATAATCTGTATACTGACGCTTATATGGAGCTTGCAAACCCAAGACAATATCCTCTCGTGGTACTCCCATCATCACTAATTCCTCTGCCGGATTGCGATCAGTTAAATTCTGTTGTAGCCAGATTTTGCCATCTTTAATATCAAAATGCATCACGCATCGATAAATACGATTAAATCCTTGCCAACCTACATTCATCCATTGATAATGATTGCGTTCTGTGTCTAAAATGAGTTGGACTTCGACATCGTTATCTGAGATGTCATCACTGACATAGTTTGTCAACAATGTTTTCACCAATTCTTGATATTTGGCTAATTTGTCCACTGTACAATCACCTCATTTTCCGGCTCATAAACAATTAACAAGACCTGATACTGTTTTATCGCAGTTTTAGTAAATTCAAGTTGAAAAAATGTTTTGTACGTATCCAATGGAACTGCTAAGTATAATACTCGCTCTGGTTCATATCCTGCTAACGCTAGACGGTAACTCAGGAATTGTCCCAAGGCGGAATAAAAATCTGTAATTGCAGAGGGGTTTAAAAAACTTTTGATTTCAATTGCTATTTTTTCATTTCCTTTTTCTGCGGCAATTATTTTCTCTGCACCTAAATCAATTTGGAAGTTGACTTCCCCAAATTTGAATTTTAATGGATCGCTTGTAATTATCCATTGTTCTTTTTGCAAAGCTTTTTTAACTGATTCATGAAAAATATCTTTTGCAGACACAGTTAGATTAATATTCCCCATTAATGAGAAACAGCTTTTTTCAGGATGCCAGGAATTCCCTCAAGTATTCGCTTGGCAATGTCTTCAGGTGTATCCCCCTCTCGCTCAGTGATGTGCAAATCGGCTTGAGAGTAAAGTGGTGTTCGTTGTTCGAGGAGCGATCGCAATTTACCTTGAGGATCAACATCTTCTAAAAGCGGTCTTGTGGTATCCTCAGCTAAACGACTGTAAATTAGCTCCACTGGCGCATCTAGCCACACTATCAACCCGTGGTGCAAGTAACCCCAGTTTTCTCGCCGCAGTACAATGCCCCCACCAGTTGCTATAGTCAACTTTGTAAAAGCACAGACTTGTGAAAGTACGTCGCTTTCTAGCTGACGAAATCCTGCTTCACCTTCTTGGGCAAATAACTGATTGATAGATTTACCTGTTGCTTGGGCAATGACATGATCAGTATCCACAAACCCATAACCCAGTTCCTTTGCCAGTAAGCGCCCTACTGTCGTCTTACCAACGCCCATCATCCCAATTAAGTACAGGTTGACTCCTTGTAATAAGCTGCTCACCAGTTACTTCGCTCCAATTATGAGTTCTGAATCACAGTTTAAAATTATAAACTCAATGACTCAATCTAGTATTTAAAAATACGGAGTTTTGCATCTATCTCGCAACCAGATAAAATTACTTGATTTCTAATTAAGCTACTGCACTCAACAAAGACACAATATACTGATTTAGACTTACACCTTCGCGTTCAGCAGTTTCAGCTAAACGACGATGTAGAGATTTTGGTATCCGCACTAAAAACTTACCACTATAGCTATTATCACTACTCGGTAAAGGAATATCATCGCTAGCTTCGTAAGCTGTTTCAATCCATAATTCTCGCGCCTCATTAATGTTTGCCATTGTCTCTTTTAGAGTTTCGCCTTGGGTGAGACATCCTGGTAAATCTTTAATTTGAGCTACATATCCTCCCTGTGAATCGGGGTAAAGTGTTACAGGGTACTGAAGCTTTAAATAATATTCTAGGGACGGCTTCTCAATCTGCTTGTTCTTCTGATTCAGTGTCTTCATCAATCCACTCTTCTAAATTTAATAGTTCAACTATTTGCTGTACATAAACTCCTTTAACTTTTTGTCCCCCTATTTTGGGTACAGTAATCGTTCTACCTTGGGAGTCTCGAAAACTATGATGGCTACCTTTAGACCTTATTTTCTTCAAAGCCAAAAGCTGACAATAAATAGCGCACGTCCTGAAACCGAACTTCTGGAGGCTGCTTGAGAAATTGCTCCACTAATTTTTTGAGTTTACTCATGGAGCGATAGTATCATATATAGTATCACATAAAAGCTGTATGAGAATGGAAAAGCGATCGCACTATGGGTAGTCACAAAGGCAATCACTAATCAGGTTTTAATCTGGGAAGTTCTTAAACCAGAAAAAATGAAAAATCAAATTGTTTGTAAATCTCCAAGAAATTTATTTTCAACTGATGTCAAGGCTTTTCTTTCTGCGGATATCAAATTTACGTATAAGTTTTCTAACTTTCAATTATTTTTAACTTCTACAGATTCACCTTCTATTTACTATGAATCAACTGTGGTCATTACCGTTATTAATGTATTTAAAGTAACTTAGGCAATCAATTAAAGATTCTTCTGTGAAATTACTATAAGTAATAAATTACGAATTTGTCAGGAATGTAGTAAATTCCCGGAAGTAACTTGGTAATTGCTGCATAGCGATCGCTCTACTTAACCAAAAAATTAATATAGCTTGTTTGAAACTTTATCCAAACAATATCTGTCTATCTAAATAATCAGGATTTTTACCCTGATAGGTAATTTTAAGTATACACAATACTGTGTTCCTAACAGCACAGGGTCGTTATTCTAAAAGTTCAGTTATAACAAGCCCCGCTCCATTAAATGTTTCTTATAAAGGTGTAAATGATGACTTATTTGTTGCGATCGCTAAAAAAAACTTTGCAAAGTTGAAATTTCGGCACAAAGAATACTGCATATTTCACCCCAATAAGCCTGAATGAATAAATATAGTATGAATGAGGTGTCAACCATGACTCGAATTCGTGACGTTGTACAAAGAGCTTTAGCAACTGGCTATTTGACAGTGGAAGCTGAAGATCAATTACGACAACTGTTGACTACCCGATATGACTTAGAAGATTTTAATGCTTTCATGACTTTGCAGGAAGCTGCCATGACTGGTAAGGTCAAGCAGGAGTCTAGAGAGCAGTGTGGCATTAACAAGTAGAGACGTAGCCTACTACATCTCACCGACGGGGGCGTTTATCATCATCCTCAAAATCATCATCATCCTCAAAAAATTCCCAATCATCATCATCGGCTTGATTGGTAGTCGGTGGCTGATAAGGGGGGATGATTACTCGGTAATCAGCATCGTAAACAGATTCAGTTTTTCCCGCAGCTGTATTTTTTGGTTCACGGTAGCTGTAAGAATAAACTGAACCAGACTGAGAACTGCTTTTGGCTTCTGATTGACGTTCGTAAGTTTTAGGCTCTCTAGGCTGTTGAGCTTGAGGATTGGGGGTAGGCGCTTCCTCTGAATTTTCATCAAAGTTCCACTCATCATCTCTACCATTTGTCTCCCAATCATCAAATACATCACTGCTAGCCTCTTCTTTCTTACTCGCTGGTGGAGGAGTGGCAGGACGAGATGTAGGTTCTTCTCTCCGGGTTGCCTTTGCACGCGTTGAAGTTGCAGTTACTCTGTTAGGAGTTTGGCGTTGTCCTCCTGCAAAATAACTAGATAATTTAAACAAGGTAGCAATCAATACAGATGTGAAAGCACCAGTGGCAGTACTGAAAAAAATCCATATCGCTAGTGGTAATGGTTGAGTTCGCACGCCCAAAAATACTAGCGATAGGGCAGGTGAGAAATTTTGGACTAACAACAGTGTTAGTCCTCCCAGTACTGCCACCAATAGAATTAAGCGAATTACAGCCATAGCAATTTTGTCAGTTGTCAGTTGTCAGTGGTTAGTTGTCAGTGGTCAGTTGTCAGTTATCAGTCTGATTACTCTTCACTAATTACCGTTAACCGACTACTGACACTATCAGCCATCTCTATCATTACCCTTTTAGGACTATTGTGAAATTTCCGATAAGTCCACTGAGGGCGTTAGCGACGACCTTCCCACCGCTGAATTGGGATGCAGTCAATATCTAGTTGATCTAAAGCACGGGCAACTACAAAATCAACTAAATCTTCGATGGTTTGGGGATTATGATACCAGGCAGGAATAGCGGGAACAATTCTAACTCCAACTTCTGCTAAAGAGGTTAAGTTCCGCAGGTGGATGAGGCTAAAAGGCGTTTCACGCGGGACAATGACCAGCTTTCGCCCTTCTTTGAGTTGGACATCCGCCGCCCGTTCTAGTAAATCGGAACTCAAGCCAACTGCTAGCTTTGCCACTGTACTCATGCTGCATGGAATGATCATCATCCCCAGAGTGGCAAAGGAACCACTGGCAATTCCGGCACCGACATCACTCCAAGGATGGCAGCGGAGTTTACCCGAAAGTTCAACTCCAGCTTGCTCTCGCCAGAATTGTTCTTGTTGAGTTGGCTCTGGTGGCATCCGAATTTCCTGTTCTGACTGCCAAACCATGTAAGTTGATTTAGAGGCAACCAATTCAATACGATACTCCGCTTCTAGCAAAAATTTGATCGCGCGAACAGCGTAAATCAGACCAGATGCGCCCGATACGCCCAAAATTAAAGGCTTGGTGTTATTTGACACGTAAGTTTAGTTAATTTTACTCATCCTCGGAGTAAGGGTCTAGGTCATCAGGATCAATGTCATTTGGTAAGTAGAGGTCTGAAAGCTCCTCACGAGAATCATTGCCAGTCAAACCTTTGGCGACACCATCGCTGCCGACTGTTACCAAATCAATTTGTTGACGGTAGTAATCGACACTTTTAACTTGCACAGCAACGCGATCGCCTAATCTATAAGAAGCGCGATTTTTGCGCCCAAAGAGTGCCTGTTGTCTGGCGCGATATTCGTACCAATCATCTTTGAGAGAACTGACGTGTACCAATCCTTCCACCCTCAAAGGCACACCAGGATTACTGCTGGATTCTACCTCGGCGGCTGGTACTTCAATTTCCACAAAGAAACCGTAGGATTGAACCCCGGTAATCACGCCTTGAAATACCTGACCGATGCGTTGCTTCATCAGTTGGGCTTTTTGCAGTCCAGCTAAATCAGCTTCAGCTTCTTGGACTTCTTTTTCTCGGTCGTTGATTTGGACAATTACCCTAGTTAAATCGCTTTGGAGTTCTTGTTGCAATTCTGGGGGTAAAACGTTCCAGTTAATTTCCTCGTGGCTGGAGGAGTGACGCAGGTTAACGCGTTCTCTGACACGGGTATTGCGGCGATCGCGTCCGTTTTCGAGTAGCGTGTAATACACTCTTTGCATCAGCAAATCTGGGTAACGCCGCAAGGGAGCGCTAAAGTGGACATATTGCGGTAGTGCTAGACCAAAGTGAGATCCTTTGGTGGTACTGTACGCAGACGGCTTAAGTGTATCTTGTAATAAGTAAGTAAGAACTTGCTCAGAAGGAGATTCGGCAAAAGCTGTGGTCAAATGTTGATAATCTAAGGGTTGGATATCGACTTCTGCATCTAATGTGAGGTCAACGCCTAAATTGACTGCCAATTTCAGCATTTCCTGAACATCTTCAACATCGGGTGTACCTTGGACTCGCCAGATAGCGGGAACACCAAGGGCATTTAAGTGAGTTGCGAACAGTTGGTTAACTAGCAGCACTAACTCCGTGAGTAGCGATCGCACTGGTAAATCATTCACCACCACAGCGCCTAAAATCCCCTCATCATAATAGGCGTTTTGGCTAGGCGGCAGATTTAACTGGAGGCTACCACGATTCAACCGTACCTGTTTGACGGCTATTTGCAAGGCTTGGAGGTCTTGCAGGATTTGGGAAACCTGTGATGATTTATCTTGAGCTTCACCTGTGAGAATTGCTTGAGCTTGTTCTGTAGTCAGTGCAGTCTCTACGTTAATTACGCTGGGCTGAATTTCCCACTCCAGCACTTCTCCCGATTGGGGATCAATGGTAATTAAAAAAGAGATGGTTAAGCGATCGCTCCCAGGTACTAAAGAACAGCGTTCTGCCACCAGTGGTGGCAAAATTGGCAGCACTAATTCTCCCAGATACACTGATTTACCCCGTTTGAGAGCTTCTCTATCTAGAGCTTCGTCAGGTTGGACATAGTGGGAAACATCAGTGATATGAACGCCCAACAGCCAATTTCCGGCTAAGTTTTTTTCTAAACTAAAAGCGTTTTCTATAACTTTGGTATCGCCATTTACCCCTTCAATGGTGAGAGTAAACAAATTACGCAAATCTAGCCGATTTTTTAGGTCTGCTTTGAGCAGCTTTTTGGGCAACCTGGTAGCTGCTTCGAGGACATTATCTGGAAAAGTCCGGGAAAGGTCGTGTTTGCACGTAACTAAATCTATATCAGCAGCAGCTTCGGCATCGCTGCCGAGAATTTGCACCACTCGACCAAGGGGAGGATATTGTGCCAACGGGTAACGCAAAACTTCGACATGAACCAGGTGATCGATCGCTTCTTCCAGCTTTGCCTCATTAGGTTGAATCTTGAGTTCAAACAGCAATCGATCATCTAAAGGCACAGCTCGGAAACCAGTTTCCACCTGCTTAATTCGTGCCAGTAAAGTGTGGTTAGAACGTTCGAGAATCAGCTTCACCTCCCCTTCGGGAGAGCGACGGCGACTGCCTTCCTTGAGAACTCTAACCAAAACGCGATCGCCATTCCAAGCATTACTCAGATGACTTTCGCGGATGTAAATATCCTCAGCTCCTTCCACATCTTGAATAGCAAAGCAAAAGCCTTTACTAGAACAACGGAGTTTTGCCTCAATGATTCCGTCTTCTGATATACGGCGGTACTTGCCCCGTTCCTTCACTAAAATACCGATTTTTTCAAGAACATCTAAGGCAATGTGAAGTTTTTGTAAACTTTTTTCATCTTCACAGCCAAGTTTCTTTTCTAAAACCTTCCGAGCTACCAATTTATCATCGGTGAAATTGGCAAGGAGTGTAGCGATTGAAAATTCCATGCAGTGAACCGACCTTTGGTCAAAACATCATTTTTTGTTTAATCTGGTTCTTTTCTGTATACCCTCACGGCTTACAGAAACAAATTGGAAACGAATTGCCCAGAGGCAAGGCTTCCTAAGTTCCAAGGAAAGGAAGCCCGACCCAGCAAGAGTGGGAAACTACTCCCGCAGTTCCGAGCAAAGGAAGCCGACCCACGCACAACTCTGGGCGTCTACGAACTTCTCACTGCACGATGCTCTCAGAATTCGCCTGCGTTTAAATCCCTTCACCTAACCAAACTTAAGATTGCACGCCTGATTCAAATTTAGCCCCGCTAGGTAATTACGCGACGGGTTTTTGAGAAGCTGGGTTTAGAGAATCCATGCTGCCCAAAAGCGCTATGCAGGGGAGCCACTGCGGTGAGGCAGCCCCCGTCTTGGCGTTTCCATCGATAGCGCAGCGTTAGCGAGTTATCGAGCGTCTGGGGGACTATCAAACCAGAAGGGTCTTGGGGTCACCCCAAGTGGAGGAGGCAGTGCGGTCTTGGGGTCACCCCAAGTGGAGCAACTGCCGTCAAGTGGCGTGGAAACTACAGGTGTTTGATTGTCTAGAGTGAAGGTAATTTTACGCCATTAGACTCTGATTTTTAACTAGGAGGAACTGCCGTGAACCCAATTGTCCCACATGTAGAATCGGTAACAATTAGGTGAGCAGCTTAATAAGCAGTGAGGGCGAACCTTATCTTCATTATTGTAGATTTAGAGCGCACTTCCAGAAAATAGTTCTAGATAATGAGTTGGGTCATCAGTATAGCATTGCAGGCAAGACTACCCAGGTAAGTTAGCACTAGCCAAAATTTTCGTCAAAAAAGAGCTACTGCTACAATTGGGACACAAGGCAAAGCAAAAATATTACTTTAAAAGGGACTGGGGATTAGGGATTGGTGATTAGGGATTAAGTATTAGAGACTAGGGATTAGGATTAAAATAATTCTTTCCCAGTCCCCAGTCCCCAATCCCCAAATCCCCAGTCCCCAGTCCCCAGTCCCCAGTCCCCAAAAGATTTAGATTGGTAGCAGTATTATGTTGGCTCAATTCCAGAGCTTGTATCCCAAGGGCAGTTTGATTTCTGAATTAGTACAGATTTTTCAAGGAAAATATATTGTCCGGGTAAGCGTGCAAATTGAAGGCGTAACCCGTGCTACGGGTATGGCAGCGGCAGAAACAGTAGAAGCAGCAGAAGACCAAGCCAGAACTAGGGCGCTGATAGTTTTGGGTATTACAAATGCGCCACCAGAATCAGTGGCATTTACCTCAAGTCCAATTTCCCCGGTACAACAAAACCCTCCCTTGAACCCCAAAGGTGGATTGAATGAGCCTGCTGCCTATTCTCCCGCAAAAGATGGAGATTTTGTTAGTAGTCAGTGGCCAGCAGGTAACGACAAAGAAATATCTATACCGCCTTCCAAAGGACGGAACATTAAACCAGAAGTAGTAACAAGCAGTAACGAACAGTACGAGTACAGCAATACTGCACCCCTAACAAGCGATACCTATAGCCAGGATTTAAATCAAAACTTTCCTGTTACCCCCATTCGGGAGCTAGAATTTGATCCTCCAGTTGAGAAATTGGAAATAACCTTTGATAACCAGGTGGAAAATCAAACCTTTCCAGCAATTTCTGCTAATAATGTCACACCATTTACACCCCGGAGTTACAGCCCTCAAGAGGATGTCCCTACCCCTTCAGGAACAGGAAAGAGAAAGAAGAAAGCTGAACCCGTGGATTTATCGGATGTCATTGCTAAAACAGATGTCGAACTTCAGCGTCTAGGCTGGACACCAGAACAGGGACGGGAGCATCTGATTAAAACTTACGGTAAGCGAGGGCGCACTTTGCTAACTGAAGAAGAATTACACGGATTCCTCAAATTCCTTCAATCTGAGCCAGACCCAATAGCGGGATTTTGATTAGTCATTTGTCATTTGTCATTTGTTCAAATCGGTATTAAGTACTTGAGCAGGCCACCCATTTCAAAAATAACCCCTCTTCATAACTAGAAGAGGGGTTATTTTTAGGGTTTAAGGGAATTAAAAGTGGTAAATCACCATTTAATCGTGATTATTAATTAACAGCAGCAACTGCTGGGCGGCTACCAGCGGCGTGACGGTCAATCACTTGGTCAATTAAGCCATAATCCCTGGCTTCTTCTGGCGACATAAAAAAGTCACGTTCAGTATCTTCAGCAATCCGCTCAATTGGTTGACCTGTATGTTCAGCTAAATAGTCGTTTAGCCGCTTCTTGTGGTAGAGAATTTCCCGCGCCTGAATTTCAATATCAGTCGCCTGTCCTTGAGCACCCCCTAAAGGTTGATGAATCATAATCCGAGAATGGGGTAGACTCATTCGTTTACCCTTAGCACCTGCACTGAGGAGGAAAGCGCCCATACTCGCCGCCAATCCGGTACAAATTGTACAGACATCAGGGCGAATGTGTTTCATAGTGTCAAAAATGCCCATACCAGCCGTCACCGAACCACCGGGAGAATTGATGTACATATAAATGTCTTTCTCCGGGTCTTCAGCATCCAAATACAGCAGTTGGGCAACAATCAAGTTAGCAATGTTGTTGTCAACCTGTTGTCCCAAAAAGATGATGCGCTCACGTAACAGCCGTGAGTAGATGTCAAAGGCGCGTTCACCTCGACCCGATTGTTCAATAACGATAGGAATCATGGAAGCGTGTTTGTGGCTACTTTAAATACATTTTATCGGTGACAGCACGAAACTGGGGTTTATCTCTACTGTTCTCAGCTAGATAGAAGCAAATCTTTCGTATTCTGCTTGATCAAACAAGGGAGCAAAAGCACATTTTGCAATAGATTCAACCTTTAAGGGCACTTTTTAGTCTTAAAAGCTGTCTAAGAGAATATCCCGGTTTAGGGAAGAACTGATTAAAAAACTCCAACTCTCGCCATCTCATGTTTCGGCCTTTGCTGCACAACCTTGGCGATGTGTGTGATTAGACCGATAACCGAAATCCGACTTGCTTAGGGAATTATATTAAATATTCAGTAACATTTTAAACATTTTTTTATAATTTCCCTCAGCAATTATCAAGTTATTTTTGTTAGATTCGGTAAATCGATAGTACGAGGTGTATTTAGAATAACCAGTCCTACTTGAAATGCTATCCACTCAGAGAGAGACGTGCCATGCTGGAAAAACTTATACAAGCCGCCATCATCACCTTCTTGCTCCACCTGATAGCAGGACTTAGCCCAAATACTTTAATTCAGACAAAAACAGCATCACCTATACGAGAAACGCCACCAAATATTGTTAGCTTGCTATTGCGATCTTTTCAATAACAATGTTTCATAAGTTGCACAGGTGTAAGTAAGTCAGTGTAAATAAACCTAGTCATATAATTTTTTACACCAACTTATTTAGGCGATATCAAAAAGATGCATTGCTACCTCCTACCCAAGGGGTAATTTGCGCGTAGGGTTTCTTGCTTATGTACATAGCCGTCTCGGCTAACAATCCTGGGAACAGGATAGACTGAGCAAAGAAGGCAACTACTTGCATTTGAACATGACTAATCGCCTTGCTGAAGCTAAGAGCCTCTATCTCCGCAAACACGCCGAAAACCCCATTGATTGGTGGCCTTGGTGTGACGAAGCGCTTGCAACTGCAAGGGCGCAAAATAAACCGATTTTTCTCTCCATTGGCTACTCTAGTTGCCACTGGTGTACTGTCATGGAAGGCGAGGCTTTTTCTGATATTGCGATCGCTGACTACATGAATACCAATTATCTTCCCATCAAAGTAGACAGGGAAGAAAGACCTGACCTTGATAGCATCTATATGCAAGCTTTGCAGATGATGAGCGGTCAAGGGGGTTGGCCTTTAAATATTTTTCTTTCCCCAGAAGATTTAGTGCCGTTTTACGCTGGTACTTATTTCCCTGTAGACCCGCGTTATGGTCGTCCAGGATTTTTACAGGTGTTGCAAGCCCTTCGCCGTTATTACGATACAGAAAAAGAAGATTTACAGCAACGCAAAGCCTTAATTATTGAGTCTCTGCTCACGTCTGCGGTGTTGCAAGACGATACAACAGCGGAGTTTGAAGACCATGAATTACTCCGCCAAGGTTGGGAAACCAGTACGGGTGTAATTGCCCCTAGTCAATCCGGTAATAGTTTTCCGATGATTCCCTATACAGAATTAGCACTGCGGGGAAATCGATTTAATTTTGAATCTCGCTATGATGGCAAGCAAGTTTGTACCCAACGGGGACTAGACTTAGCGCTGGGAGGCATTTATGACCATGTAGCCGGTGGTTTTCATCGCTATACTGTTGACCCGACTTGGACAGTTCCCCACTTTGAAAAGATGCTCTACGACAATGGACAGATTGTCGAGTATTTAGCTTCTTTGTGGAGTACGGGAGTACAAGAGCCAGCTTTTGAGAGGGCGGTTGCTGGTACTGTACAATGGCTGAAGCGGGAAATGACCGCGCCTGAAGGTTACTTCTATGCTGCTCAAGATGCCGACAGCTTCACTGAACCCACGGCGGTAGAACCAGAAGAAGGAACTTTTTATGTCTGGAGTTACAGCGAACTACAACAACTATTAACGCCTGAAGAATTAACGGAATTAGAACAGCAGTTTACAGTGACGCCTAACGGTAACTTTGAAGGACGTAATGTTTTGCAAAGACGCCATACAGGTCAACTGAGTGCAACACTGGAAGCGGCACTGAAAAAGCTGTTTACAGTTCGTTATGGCGTTAGTTCTGAGTCACTAGAAACTTTTCCCCCAGCTCGTAACAACCAGGAAGCGAAAACCACTAACTGGACAGGTCGCATTCCCTCGGTGACAGATACGAAGATGATTGTCGCCTGGAATAGCTTGATGATTTCTGGGCTGGCTAGGGCTGGTGGAGTGTTCCGACAACCGTTGTATCTAGAATTAGCAGCACGAGCCGCGAATTTTATCTTGGAAAATCAGTTTGTAGATGGGCGTTTCCAGAGACTTAACTATCAAGGAGAAGCGACCGTTTTAGCTCAGTCTGAAGATTATGCTTTGTTTATTAAAGCTCTGCTAGATTTACAAGCTTCCAACCCTGAGCAGAAGCAATGGTTAGAAAGTGCGATCGCTATCCAAGATGAATTTAACGAATTTCTCTGGAGTGTAGAGTTAGGGGGTTATTATAACACATCAAGCGATTCTAGTCAAGATTTAATTGTCAGAGAGCGCAGTTACGCGGATAATGCTACACCATCAGCTAATGGAATTGCGATCGCTAATCTTGTCCGTCTCACCCTACTCACTGATAATCTAGATTATTTAGATTTAGCGGAACTTGGTTTGAAAGCTTTTAAGAGTGTAATGCATCGCGCTCCTCAAGCTTGTCCCAGCTTGTTTACAGCTTTGGATTGGTATCGTAACTCTACTTTGATTCGCAGCACCACTGAGCAAATAAACTCTTTGATCCCCAAGTTTCTGCCGGTGGCTGTGTTTGCCATCACATCTGATTTACCAGAGGGAAGCGTGGGGTTAGTTTGCCAAGGTTTGAAGTGTCTTGCACCAGCGGAAAGTGTAGAGCATTTATTGCAGCAAGTCGAGAAAAGTCAAAATAGGGGATGATTTTTAAAAGAGATGGGGCATTGGGCATTGGTTATTCTCTTCTCTAGTGTCTAATCCCCAGTTCCTAGTGGTCTATCGCATTAGTTACGAGGGATGAATAAGTTCGTAGTAAGGACTTTAGTCCTGGATTTTTAAGCACTGAAGTGCTTACTACAAACTCATGATATTTAATGCGATAAACCACTAGTCCCCAGAACCTAATTCGATATATAAATATCAGGGTTAGCGCGTCTCAAACCCTATTGACAAGCGGACTTACCTGATCAGAGCAGTCAAGTTAGAAACAAAGTACCACTATCCAGGCTAGGGTAAGATTTAATCCATATAGCCCCAAGGTTCGAGTAATGCCAGCAGGATTTAAGAACAAGAAAAGTAAAACCAAAGCATCTTTTACACCCTTCATAGACAGCTTTGAGATTACCGCTCAGTTTCAGGAATACTTCACAGAAATAAAAGACCCCAGAGTAGAAAGGACGAGATATCATTTACTCACCGAGATCATCACCATAGCGATTTTGGCAGTAATAGCAGGTGCAGAAGGTTTGGTAGTGCAATTCGACAGCATTGGGGAATAGAAAATTCTATTCATTGGACATTGGATGTCACTTTCGGTGAGGATGAATGTCGGATTCGTTCTCTGCACAGCCCACAGAATTTTGCTTTACTACGTCGGATTGCTCTCAATGCCTTAGAACGAGAAACATCTTTTCATCGCAGTATTCGCCAAAAATCACGGCGAGCCGCGATGAATGATCAGTATATGGTTTCTGTCTTGGCAGCGGCTCTCCCAAACTCAGCACTCTCCTAGAATCCACCTGTCAATAGGGTTTGAGACGCGCTAACCCTGATATAAATATGACGACCCGAAATGAATTAACAGCTATTGTGTTAGCTGGCGGTAAAAGTTCTCGGATGGGTCAAGATAAAGCCTTGATTCCCATTCAAGGGATGCCATTGTTACAGCGAGTTTGTAGTATTGCTCAAGGCTGTGCTGATGTTGTTTATGTAGTGACTCCCTGGCCGGAACGCTATCAAAACTTACTTTTGCCTGGTTGCCAATTTATTCGGGAAATACCTTTATCTGGAGAATCTCTAGCCCACGGGCCTTTAGTTGGTTTTGCTCAAGGACTAGCTGAAGTGCAAACAGAATGGGTATTACTGCTAGCTTGCGATTTACCGAGATTGCGGGCTGAAGTTTTGCAAGATTGGGTAACTCGACTTGATAGCGTGGGAGATAATGCGATCGCAGCTTTAGCTTGTCATCCTAAAGGCTGGGAACCTTTGTGTGGTTTTTATCGCTGTCGCTGTTTGCCACAACTCCAAGAGTTTATCAACCAAGGGGGGCGATCGTTTCAACAGTGGCTTCGGCAATATCCTGTAGAAGTTTTGCCCTTAGCAGAACCCGAAATGCTATTTAACTGTAATACACCAGAGGACTTGGCTTTAAATTGAGTTGGTAACTGGGGATTTAATCGTGAACTGAACCTGCCGAAACTTTGATAATAAAGTCATTTTGGGGATGATCTACGCACAGCGTCTTGATTCAGAATTCAGAATTCTGACTCCTGAATTCTTGCCTATTCAAAGTTTTAGCCCTAACGTGGAACTGCTAACTATAGCTATAAACGATGCAAGGAGGAATCATGGTGCAGACACAGGAGCTAGGACAGATTATCATCCTGAATGGTGTCCCGCGATCAGGTAAATCAAGCATTGTCGCAGTCATCCAGGAGACATTTGATGGTCTGTGGATGAACTTGGGTGTTGATAGGTTTATGCAAATGACTCCCGCACGATACCTGCCTGGGATCGGTCTGCGGCCAGGGGGAGAACGCCAGGACATCGAACCCTTCGTTCCCATTCTGTACAGCGCTATGTATGAGTCCATCGCCGCCCACAGCCGCTTGGGTCTGAATGTCGTGGTTGATGTTGGACACCATGACGCCTACGCAATTCCTCGGAGGATTCTGGACGATAGTGCCCGGCGTTTAAACGGATTGCCGGTCTTATTCGTAGGCGTTCACTGCCCCATCGAGATCATTATGGAACGACGACAAAACACGGGGTGGAAGCTGGGAAATACAGCCGACTCCCCCACACCACATCCGGTTCAGTTATGGCAAGATGAAGTCCACATCCCTGGCATCTATGACCTTGAAGTTGATACCTCGTTGTTGAGTTCGGGTGCGTGTGCCGAAGTGATACGCCAGCACCTCGCAGATAGTCCATCACCGTCGGCATTCCAACGACTTACTGCACACTATACTTAAGCTGTAGTTATGACTGTGTTTACTCCCTTTTCACTACTTCTGCAAAGAATCTACTTGACTCGACAGAATTTGCGATCGTTATCATGCTGAGGGTATTGCCAAGAATAGGCAAAATGGCTGACTCCCTTTAATTGGGGAGAAAATTTGCGAAGTGCCTGCATTTGCGCTTCCAGGGATGGACGATTGCTGATCGATTCTCCCCATTTGCCGGCTAAAGCTGGGATGACTTGAGTACCCGGTTTAGTCATACTCAAAACTCGCTGTACTTGCGCCACAATACAACTAACGTTACCGCAAGTTCCATAAGACATTGGATGCCACTCTAATGTAGTAGGGAATCGATCCCAAGGCTGCAAACGGGAATCATACCCTTGTCCTACAGTTTGATTGCCATCGGGGAAAAACACCACTCCTGTGGAAACACCTTGCTGCTTTGCTGGGTAACTAGCTATGGTGACAAAATCTAGAATTCCTTGCATAGCGTGGGCAACGGTAAGCTGCCACAACTCCCATTGTAAAATTGGTTGTCTATCGGTTGCAGACTGGATTGATTTTTGCGCTGGTGTGGTAATACGTCCTTGCCAGAGGGGTTCTCCTTCCTGGGGATAAAGTTTATCGACTTCCGTGATATCTGTGCCAGTGACGAATCCCTTCCTCAAAAAGCGGCGAATTAAGTCCAACCCTTTATAATTTTGTGCCCGTTTAAATAAAGCTTCTTGGATTGCTGGACTAAAGAGCCATAAATCTGAAACTTTGGTGGCGATAGAATCACTTCCAGCTTGTCGGGGATAACGCACGTAGTCCAATAGCAAGCCATCTGGGCGACGACGCAAAACTTCTTGTACTAATTGGTAGTAATCGCGTTTCGCTTGCGTGTTGTAGGGGTCGATAAATAGTTGAGAACCGTTATCTACGACATATAGGCTCGTTTGACCTTTGCCATTACGAGCGATCGCTTCTTCTCTATCTGGACGCTGGGCGTAAGTATAGCCGAAATTATTGGTAAACATCCAGGCGTAGACTTTTAAACCACGTTCCCGACCTTTTTTAATTGCTGTGGCGAGTATATCGATGTTTTCTGCTCCTGGAGTGCGAATCACAGAAGGCCAAGCTGTTGGGTTAGCTGTTGCTGGTAATAATACCTGACCGTCGTAAAATACTTCTAAATAAACTTGGTTATAGCCACGGTTAACAATCCGATCCATAACCTGATCAATTGCTCCTGGCTGAATGTCACAAGGATACAAGCGCAACCAGAGGGCTTGGACTTGCGGCCAAGTCCGAGTGCGGCAATTCTTTAATTCCTGTGCTTGTTTTTGTAATATATTTTGGTAACGCGTTTGAGCATTTTGGTTGCCTTTGAGGGCTGATAAACGTAAGTTTTCTTTTTCTTGCGCCGCCGCTGATGATAACTGACAATACTCAGTTACTTGCGCCCTTGCTGGTTGACTCCCAAAGTTGGGAAGCAAAGAACTACTAGTAAAAACAACAGCGAATAGGCGCCGCCAAAATAATAATGTTGATCTTCCAACGTTCAAGGGACGGTTAGACATACCTACCAGTAGATGAACACAATAATTAATCATTGACCCCAACCCAGACAATTAGGGGCAACGTGTATCAAATTATATATAAGAATCCTAAATGATATGTGAAAAATTTTAAGTAATGTTAGATATGACTGTGCTTCACATATCCAGGTTTTGGTACGTAAAGCCTACCCTACATATATTTCAAAAATCAAATAGGAGTTCTATAATTAAGTTGTAAGGGTTTTGAAACCTATTTTTTCAAGACTCCCAAAGGCCTATTTGTGTTGCCGTATTTTTATGGAAAAACATGAAAAGTGCTGTTAGCGGTAGCGGTGCGTTGAGCCAATGCTGAGTTCAAGGAACGCCCACAAGGAGAGTTGCTCTTACCAAGTATTAAGTACTTCTTAGATTCACTCAGCACTCATCGCTAAGTTTGGTAAATGCATAAATGGCAGTATAAAAAACCTGAATATAGAGTAAGTTTAGTCTGCTATTGGGTAAGTAATGCTTTTACCTTAGTTAGTGAAAATATATCAAAACGAGTAATATTTTTAACCAAGAATATCCTGGTTCTAGCTAAGAGAGTGTCAATTAATTTAGTGAAAATTAGTGAAAAATCTAAAATTCAGGTTTATATCAAGTTGACAAAGTACTTCATCATCAGGGATCAAGAGTCAAAACTTTTGACTCCTGACTCTTGATGATTGAGTAGGCAATGGTTAATAGTTAGCCGCCACGATTCAGTGCCGTCTCTACCTGCTGTAACTCTTTCTCTAGACGATTTTTGAGTTTTTCGGGTACGGGACGGTTTGGGTAAGAACTGTAATGTCCAGCCAGGGAATTGAGGGCTGTTCGTATGGTTGTAAAGGAGCCAAGACCAGAAACAGAGTTAGCCCGTTGGTAACGAGCTGAAAAGTCATTTATTTTTTGACGCGCTTCTGCTTGAATTGCTGCTTTGTCTGGCGAATCTTCTGATAGTTCTAAAGCTTGTCTCATGATATTGACTACAGCCAAGGTGTCTTGGCGATAATCTCCACTTAAACTATCTGGACTACCAGAACAGCCCATTAAGCCGATAGCTACAACCAAAACCAGTGCAAGCAAACGCGACCAATAGCGCTTCATATGCATTAAGTAAAAGAATACGTAAATCAACGTCCATCCTATCTTGGATTGGTAACTTGGGGATCAATTGAGTGCTGAGTGCTGAGTAGGGAGTGGGGAGATAGGGGAGACAAATGACTAATAACTAATGACTAATGACTTTTTGATAAAGAGTCTCCCGTTGTTGGTAAGGTCGTCCTAAAGATGCGATCGCAGTTTCCAAAGTTTCCACTTCCATACACGTACCACCCAAAGCACCGGCCATTGTGGTGATGTGTTCCTCCATCAATGTGCCACCGATATCGTTGCAACCCCAAACTAAGGCTTCCGTCGCACCTGCAAGCCCCAGTTTTACCCAACTCTGCTGATGGTTGGGAATCCAATTACCTAAGTAAATCCGCGCCACAGCCCCTAAGAGTAGTGCATCACTCAAAACTGGTTGATCGCGTCCCACACGGCGACGTAAGGATTTGGGCGCTTCTTGCCCAACGAAGGGTAATAAAATAAACTCTGTGATCCTTGCTGGATATCCCTGATTGATGGCGGTTTTTTGGAGCGATCGCAATTTTTCTAAATGCCCGATTTGCTGTTCGTGGGTTTCAATATGCCCAGATAACATGGTGCTAGTGGTATGCAATCCTAATTTATGAGCGGTGCTGACAATTTCTAGCCAAGTGGCTGTATTAATCTTCTCTGGACATAGTATTCGTCTTACTTCATCGTCTAACACTTCCGCTGCTGTTCCCGGCATTGAGCCAACACCAGCATCGCGCAAAGCAGTAATCACATCAGCATACTCAAGTCCGTCAAGTCTGGCGATAAATTGCACTTCCTGGGGAGAGAATGCGTGGAGATGTATCTGGGGAAATTCCTGTTTAATTGTTTCTACAACCTTGACATAATAGGGCAAAGATTTGCCATTTATCAGTGCTTGCGGATTTAATCCCCCTTGCATACAGATTTCCGTCGCACCTCGCCGCACCGCATCTGTTGCTTTTTCCAAAATTTGCGCCGAATCTAACCAGTATGCATCGGTATCACCATCATCTCGACGAAAAGCACAAAAACTACAGTGCTGCTCACAAATGTTAGTAAAGTTGATATTACGGTTAATTATATAGGTGACAGTATCGCCTGCCTGTATTTGGCGGAGTGTATCGGATGTAGTACGTATTGCTGCGATCGCCTCCGGGTCAGTTTGTTGTAACAATACCACTCCCTCTTCAGGAGATAAGTCGTACCCCATCAAGGCACGTTCCAGAATCTTTTCAACAGCAATTTTTGTGAGCATTACTTTCTTAATTTCTGAGTAAATCTTAATTTTATCAACAATAATTCAGAACTCAGGAGCGGAGCCGGAGACTCCGAAAGCTCCGGTCATAATTCAGTATGAATGAGATTCTATGTTAACGATAAATATTGTTTTAAAATCTCACCAAATTGTCGGCGAAACTAGTATTAAATATTTTTTTAATAACAACTAAGAATGCTCATGTTGCCAAGCATCCAAAATTCTTTTAAACGCGATTGATATTGTCTCTAAGCCAATTTAATACGCTACAAATTACCAACAGTTACTTGCTGGAGTTTATATCCAAGGTGCTGTTATACTCATTGTCTGTACTCTAAGTAATGATAAAGTAATAAATAGATTAACAAAAAGCATGAAAATGTTAGTTTTCTCTCGGTATTTTTTATACATAAAATGACGTATTAATACCGTTAAGATTACGAAAAATTGGCTGGATTTTTCACTTACTGATTCTCACTTTACCTAGATTTAATAACTTCAGTAGCAATTTTGAAACACTATAAAATTATTGACAATTATTATTAATTCCTCTAATATTTAAAAGCAATTGAAAATCTTTTGCAATTCTTTGTTTGGCGCTAACCGTAACTAAATGTCATGCCCAACAACTCCGCTCTGGGTAACGGAAAACCGTGGAGCCGCCGTCAATTAATGAAGCTGGGCCTAGCAGGTGCTGGAGTAACTGGTGCAGCTGGACTTTGGCAGATGCTCAATCTACAAAGTCAGACAATCGTCAAAGTGCCACCGCTCAATATAGAAGCACCAGACGACGTTACTAATCCGATGAGGATGTTAAGGGATTTTGATTATGGGACGGTGAAGCAAGAAAATGGGCGGACTATCCGGGAATTTCAGTTAACTGCGGGTACTTCCATCATAAAGCTCAATACTGCTGTCTCTTACAACATCTGGGATTTAAACGGTCGGATACCAGGGCCAACGCTACGGGCAAAACAGGGCGATCGCATCCGAGTACTATTTCTCAACAACGCGGGACATTCTCACTCTTTGCATTTTCATGGCGTTCATCCAGCAGAAATGGATGGTGTTCGCCCAATCAGCAACGGCAAAGCCACGATTTATGAATTTGATGCTGAACCTTATGGCGTTCACCTATACCACTGCCATATTGAACCAGTCACCCGCCACATCGCTAAGGGGCTGTACGGAATGTTCATCATCGATCCACCTACTCCCCGTCCCCCGGCTGATGAAATTGTATTAGTGATGGGCGGGTATGACGTGAATGATGATAGCCATAATGACTATTACGCCTTCAATGGTCTGCCTCACTATTACATGCATCATCCCATTGGGATTTACAAAGATCAGTTGATTCGGCTGTATGTCCTCAACATCATTGAATACGATCCGGCAGTGACGTTTCATCTCCACGCCAACTTCTTTGATGTCTATCGCTACGGCATGACTATGACTCCTAGTGAGAAAACTGATGTGATTACGATGGGTGTAGCAGAAAGGCACATCTTAGAATTTGCTTTTCGCTATCCAGGTAAGTATATGTTCCATCCCCATCAAGATGCGATCGCAGAAAACGGTTGTATGGGTCAATTTGACGTACTTACTGAGAGGATCTCCCAAAATCCTGTGAAAAATTCCTGACAATATTATTTAGTATTCGTAATTAATTCATGAAAGTTTTAGAGAATAGTTGATAAAAAATATCATTATATGCAACAGTAAAATCTATGACAATCTGTCAAACAAACTAGATCCTAGTAGTCTGTCAATAAATAATTGATGGATTAATTCCCTGTAGAGACGGCGATTTATCGCGTCTCTCTAACCATCAAAATGAATTTGACAGACAACTAGTAATAGTTTGAAATTTTTCAATTAATACCTTTTAAGTTGTGTGAGAAGCAAAAATGATAAAACTTCGTTATATCTGTTTAACAGCGGCAGCAACCTTAATAGTTACCTTGAGTTCCTGTAGTAGTACACCAACCGCAGAAAACCCATCAGCACCAGTTACTAGTCCGCAAGCTACAGAGGCAGTAAGTAGTAACAGTCATAGTGGTCACGGTGGCAAAGAAAAAATAAACATTAACACTGCCATCTTGTCAGAATTGGATAAGTTTGAAGCCAAGCTAGGTGTTCCGGCATTATCGAACAAAATCCAGGCAAGTCGTCCTTATGGGAGTCCAGAAGATTTAGTTACTAAAAAAGTAATTACTCAAGAGCAGTTCGACCAAATTAAAGACCAGGTTGGTGTTCAAGAAGTTGTACTCACAGGTGAGGCAAAAGATGTTGACTATATGTCTAAATTAGGCTTAATGAAAGGGCATCTTTTGGTAGCACAAGAACTTCTAGATCAGAATCAGCCGAAGCAAGCAGAACCTCATATAGGACATCCGGTTGAAGAAATTTACGTTGATGTAGAAGAACAATTGAATGAGCGCAAAGTTAAAGAATTTAAGACAACTTTGGTGAGTTTGCAAGATTTAGTGAAATCTAGTCCGAAGGATAGCAAAGTTAAAACTAATTTTACTTCTTCAGTGCAAGCAGTTGACGGAGCGATCGCAGCTTTGCCAGCAGACGAACGCTCAAAACCAGCTTTTGTGCTACAGGTAATTAACGAATTGCTAGATTCAGCTAACTCCGAATATGGCGCTGCGATCGCAGATGGTAAAATAACCGCACCAATTGAGTATCAAGACTCCCGTGGTTTTGTCGTTTACGCCAATGATTTATACAAAGGAATTTCTAGTCAAGTAGCTCAAGCAGATCCCGAAGCACACAAAGCGATCGATGCTAGTTTCGCTGAACTCATAAAAGTTTGGCCCACCGCCATCCCACCAGCAAAAGCAGTCAAAACACCTAATGATGTTACCAAACTCGTGAAAACCATTGAGGAAAACTCTCAAAAAGTCGTTGACAAATCCAATACCCAAGAACAGCGATAACACTTTAATTTAATGGTAAGTATAGGTTAAGGAGTTTAAAATAGTTAAGAGTTAGGAGTTATGAATTATGAGTTATGAATACCGAACTGCTAACTCCTAACTTCCAACTCCTCACTTCTAACTCCTAACTAATTACACTCCATTCATTACTTGAACTAACAACTGATGCAAGAACTTGACCATAAAAAGACCATTGACCTGCTGAACGCCATCATGGAATTTGAACTAGCAGGGGTAGTGCGCTACACACATTATTCTTTGATGGTAACTGGCCCTAACCGTATTCCAATCGTGGCTTTTTTCAAAGCACAGGCAAGTGAGTCTTTACTTCATGCCGAACAAGTAGGAGAAATTCTCACCGGTTTAGATGGGCATCCCTCCCTGAAAATTGCCCCAATGGAAGAAACCTACCAGCATAAAGTCAAGGATATCTTGGAAGAAAGCTTATCCCATGAAAAAAAGGCATTGGAACTTTATAAAAAATTGCTCGAAACTGTCACCAATGCCAGCATTTATCTTGAAGAATTCGCTCGCGGTATGATTGGACAAGAAGAGATGCATAATCTCGAACTGAAAAAGATGCTACGCGATTTTAGTTAATAGTCATTAGTCCTTAGTCATTAGTCAAAAACAAATTCAAAGGACAAAGGACAGATGACAAAGAACAAAGGACTAATGACTAAGGATAAAAGACAAAGGACAAAAGATGAATTTTAGTACTGCTCTACCTACTTTTGTAATCACACTGCGAGAAGGAGTGGAAGCTGCCCTTGTTGTTGGCATTGTGCTAGCTTTGCTAAAAAAAGCTAAACAATCTCGACTCAACTCTTGGGTATATGCTGGTGTCGGCGTTGGCATTGTCGTGAGTGCCTTAATAGGTGTGTTATTCAGTTGGATAATTCAAGTACTGGGAGCAGCGAATCCTCAATACACCACCGTAGTTGAGCCAGCGCTAGAAGGTGTGTTTAGTGTATTAGCGATCGCAATGCTCAGTTGGATGCTAATCTGGATGACTAAACAAGCCAGATTCATGAAAGCTACAGTTGAGGGAGCAGTGACAGAAGCGCTGACACAAAACTCAAATGCTGGTTGGGGTGTTTTTACTTTAATTTTAATTGCCGTTGTCCGCGAAGGCTTTGAAACTGTTCTCTTCGTTGCAGCTAATTTTCAACAGGGATTAATGCCAGCGTTGGGCGCTATTGCTGGTTTGGTAACGGCATCCGCCATTGGGGTGCTGCTATTTAAATGGGGTGTTAAAATTAACATCCGCCAGTTTTTCCAGGTAATGGGCGTTTTATTGGTGTTAATTGTGGCTGGATTGGTAGTTTCGGCATTGAAACATTTTGACGAAGCAGTAGCGAACTATGCTCTTAGCAGTCGTGCGACAGAAAACCTTTGTTTCTATTACGAACGTTTTACAAAAGTCCACTCCTGTATTTTGGGGCCAATGGTTTCCAATACTTCCACAATTTTGCCTGATGAACAGTTTCCTGGGATTATTCTGAAGTCTTTATTCGGCTATAGAGACAATCTCTATCTTGTGCAAGCACTGGGATATGTGACATTTTTACTCACCATTGGAGGACTATATTTCCGCAGCCTTGGGGGTGTTTCTCCTGAAGGTAAAAAGAATATCCCCTTTGGTCAAAAACCAATTAGTCCTGCAAAAGATTAAAAGCACAATCAATTTTATATTTCTTGCCTAGTTCCCAGTCTCTAACTGGGAATTCCTATTGGGAGGCTCCGCTTCCCCTAATGACAAGCATTTCAAAACAGAACCTAAAACAAGATTTTAAATTATATTTATTGAGCTAAGTGCCCTATGGTGCAAACAACACTTGCTTAAGCTGCTCACAAGCCTTTTCAATTGCATCTATACTACCTGGATTCACCAGACCAAAATAATCAAACACATAAACTCTCTTATTTTTAGTTGCTTGCAATTGCTGCCAAAAAGGTTCCTTTTTCAAAGAATCTAAAAGCGCTACTTCAGAATTTCCTTGTGGAGGATTAACTAAAATTATCACCTCTGGATTTGCTTCTAAAACCTTCTCAGCCGAAAGCGTCACGTAGCCACCAACTGGGCTTTTTCCTTGTAAATCTGCTGCTATATTTTTCGCTTGAAATTTTACTAGCAAATCCCCTGCCCAACTGTTTTTATTCGGCGCTAAAATTGGTTGACGACTAACCAGTGCTAGAGTAGAAAAACTCTGAGTTGGCTTTTCTGGCAAGAAAGTTTTGTAACGATTTAACAAAGGCTGAGGATCAGCATTAATTGATTTAGCAAGTGTTTTAGTAACTTCTTCTAGAGATTCCCAGCTATTCACCTTAGTGAGCAAAGTAGGAATTCCTAGTTGCTGAAGTCTTTGAATTGGGATATTAGAAAAACCTTCAGCACCAATAACTAAATCTGGTTTGAGTGCTACCACTTTTTCTAAATTTGGCGGACTTTGACCTTCGCTAACGCGGGGAATATCCTTAAATCTGGAGTCATTATTAAATAATTTACTACCAGTGATTCCAACAATTTTTGTTTTATCTAGTCGAGAGATAATATCAGCCGATAGAGAAGAAAGAGCAACCACTCTTTTCGCAGAACCTTTTGGTAATTGCTGAGAGTTCGTGTTAGTCGCCTCAGTGGTATTTTCCACTTTGGTTTGTGGTTGCTGAGTATTTGCAGTGGTGCAAGCAACTAAAACTATACTCAACAAAATTGCTAAAGTAGATACGAGCCAGCGACGAAGCATATTAAAATTCCTTATATGAGTAAGAATGGTATAACATTAGCATTCGTCATTCGTAATTACGAATGACGCTATCAGTTGAATTACGAATTAGTAATGTAATTCTTCCAATCCCAAGTTAAACTTACTTCGTCTCCATCCAATTTTCACCGACACGTGCATCCACCAGCAAAGGCACACTCAACTGGACTGCATTTTCCATCACCGACTTAATTTGCAGTTGTAATTCTTCCCACTCATCAGGGGGAATTTCAAACACTAATTCATCGTGAACTTGCAATAACAAACGCGCCTGATAGTTCTTCAAAACCTCATGCAATCTTACCATTGCAATTTTGATAATATCAGCGTTGGAACCTTGAATTGGTGCATTAGCAGCAGAGCGTAATAAACCCGCATCAAAAGCACCCAAATTCTTCAACTTGCTCAGATCAATATCTTCTGGGTTACTGCCTTTTAATTTGCGTAAACTGTTATTAGTAAAGTCAAAATAACGACGGCGACCGAAAATAGTTTCTACATAACCCAGAGCGATCGCTTCTTTTTTGACTCGCTCCAAATATCCAAAAACTTTTGGATATCGTTCATTAAACCGCTTAATGAACTCGTTGGCAATGTTCTTATCTATCCCAGTTGAGCGCGAAAACCTGAGAGAACCCATTCCATAAATCACGCCAAAATTGATAGTTTTTGCCATCCCTCGTTCTTCCGAGGTTATATTTTCTTTCTCAAAAACTAATCGCGCGGTAACAGTGTGAACATCTTCATTTTGCTGATATGCTTGCACTAATATCGGCTCTTGACTCAAATGAGCCAATATTCGTAATTCAATTTGTGAGTAATCAGCAGCCACCATTAACCAACCCGCTTCTGGTAAAAACGCCTTACGAATTTGGCGACTAAATGCTGTACGAATAGGAATATTTTGTAAATTCGGATTAGAAGAAGATAACCTACCAGTTGATGTTGCTGCTTGATTAAAATCAGTATGCACCCGCTGCGTATCTGGACGCACTAATGCAGGTAATGCATCAACATAAGTAGACTTTAATTTGGATAGAGTGCGATACTCAATGATCGCCTCAACAAACCCAGTATTATCATCTTCTTGAAGTCTTTCTAGTGTTGCTGCGTCTGTAGAGAAGCCCGTTTGTATTTTACGAGAATGTTTGGTGCTTAACCCCAGCTTTTCAAACAATATTTGGCTCAATTGTTTAGGAGAACCTAAGTTAAAATTTTCCCCAGCTATTTCAGTTGCTTGCTCTTTTAACCTAGCTAACTCTGTTTCTAAATGCTGCGAAAGTTCTTGCAAATAAGCTGAATTAATCCGAACACCCGTGTATTCCATTTGGGCTAAAACCGCTTCTAGTGGCTGTTCCACTTCCACTAATAGCTTAGACAAAGCTGGAAAGTTATCCAGTTCCTCACGCAATTTTGCTACTAAACCAAAGGTAGAATAAGCATCCATACCGCAGTAATCTGCGACGGCGGGAATATCTATATCAGCGATAGTTTTACCTTTAGGAACTAAATCTAAGTAACTTTTAGCTATCAATCCCAAATATCGCTGCGACAAATCCATCAAATTATGACTTGAATCTGGATTTAAAATGTAACTTGCCAGCATGGGATCAAACACCACTCCCGCCAATTTAATTCCTTGACACCTGAGAACTAAGCGGTCAAATTTGGCATTCTGTAAAGCCTTGGGATAATCGGCACTTTCGAGAATTGGGCGTAATACTTCTAGCACCAAATCTTTATGCAAATTTTCCCCAGTTTTGTGCCCCACAGGAATATAAGCTACTTCATCTGGTTGCGTTCCCCAACAGCAACCAATTCCTACTAACTCAGCATCTCTTGGTTCTAAATCCGTGGTTTCAGTGTCCCAAGCAACGGGTGTTTCTGGATTAGTGAATTTTTGCAAAATTTTCACTAACTCAGTTAATTTAGCTTCGGTATTGATGATATGTGGTGTAATTGGGGAAGTCGATTGTTGTGGAACTGCTGCTGTATCACTAGCACTGAAAAACCACAAATCATTATCTTCATCAGCGCTGAATTCTGAGTTAATAAACTTGGAATTGCTTACGTCTGTTTTAGCTTCTTGCTTTTCTTCAACTTTGCCACCAAAACGCTTTTGAAGGTCGTTTATCCTGCCTAAAAAAGACTTGAACTCTAATTTTTCTAAAATTGGTGATAAGACACTTGTATCAAAGCCTTTTAATTTGCAATCTTCTAAATCAAATTCTATAGGAACATCTAAAACTATGGTTGCCAAATAGCGAGACTTCTCGGCATCTTCTTTACCCGCTGCCAGTTTTTTCTGAGTTGCACCTTTAATTTCATCTAACGCAGCATAAACATTCTCAAGAGAACCATAGGTATTTAGCAGCTGCACTGCTGTTTTTTCCCCAATTCCCTTGACACCAGGAATATTATCTGATTTATCACCACAAAGAGCTTTGAAATCAACAATTTGTGAAGGTAAAACGCCCATCTTCTCTTTTACTTGTTCTGATTCAAATTCCGTGATGCTATTTGTAGAGCGTTTTAAGGCATCTGGACTAAAATTCAGAACAGTGATTTCTTTGTCAGAGTCGATTAGTTGAAATAAATCGCGATCGCCAGTCAGTATCTTTACCCTATACCCAGCAGCAGTTACTCTCTGTGCTAAGGTTCCTAAAACATCATCAGCCTCAAAACCAGGGGCAGTGAAAAAGGGTAGATTGAAGCCATTCAGCAACTCATGCAGGTTTTCTAAGTCGGGAATGAAGTCTTCTGGCGTTTCCGGGCGATCGGCTTTATAAGTCTCGTCAGCTTCGTGGCGAAAAGTTGCCTCAGCCAAATCAAAAGCGATCGCCATTGCTTCGGGCTGTTGTGTTGCCATTACCTCTAACAGGCACTTCACAAAACCAAAACATATACTGGTAGGAATCCCCGTTTTGGTACGCAATCCTCCATCTCGCCCTTTGGCGAAAGCAAAGTATGAACGATAAGCCAAGGAGTGTCCATCTACGAGGATGAACGTGGGGCGTGTTGCAGTTGCAGAAGTGAAAGTTTCAGACATAGCCCTATTTTAGCCAGAAGCCTTGTCACATAGTTAGCAATTTCAGATGCTCGTTTAGCTTGGCTTTGGCGACAATAGCTCAATTTTTACGTACCAATTGCTCTTACATATCATTTTAGACAAAGCAATGTCTACGCATTTATAGCGTTAGTACGGAAGCCAAGTAGAACCAACTTTTAGCAGCGATACTAGCCTAATTAAGTACGTGAGTATAAACATACTAACCAGATAGTAACTAGATCCCCGACTTCTGGTGATAAGTCGGGGATCTATCTCCTGAACCTTTTATGTTTAATTAGGGTGACCTAGCTTACATCTCAGGAACCAACAAAAACTAGCTTAATCTTTCGACATAATATTACCCTATCAAAGCCTCTTTGCCTTAACAAAACTTTATATATACCAATCAAAAAGTCTATTTATGGAAGGAACTTAAACATAATAACTTTACATAAAGTTACGTGTATTTATCAAGACTACAAGCAAATTTTCAGAGTTAGAAATAAGTTAGTAATCCCGTAATGATTCGTTTCAGAAAAGCATCTCCGATCATGACAACAAAACTATTCAACACTCTAGCTGCTGCCACAACTTTGGCAGGAATCGTTGCGACTTCTGGAGTAGCTAATGCAGCTTCTCTCTCCTACAGTAGTTCCATTAATTACGAATTGACAGATATCATTGAAGCACCACTGAGCGTCCAAAAGTTTGACTCATCTTTAGGCACACTTCAAGGTGTAACAATAGAATTTACTGGCGATATCCTTGGAAATGCAGGTTTTGAAAACAGGAGTCAAACTGCGAGTCTGGTGACATTAAATCTCACCAGTGAATTCAGCTTACAACTAAATAATCAGTCTTTATTGGCACTGAATCCAGAATATAGTTACAGTTACCAAACCGCTAAATATGATGGGAGCACTGATTATAGTGGCACCTCTGGAAAGACTGTTTCTAACTTAACTGCCACACAATCTGCTACCCAATCTTCCACTAATACGCAATTCTTACAGTCTTTCATTGGTAATGGCAACATAGACTTTTTGTTCACAGCTCTAGCTGAATCAGTAGTTACAGGATCGGGCAACATTAGATCCTATGTTGATACATACGCCAAAGCAGGTATCAAAGTAACTTATAACTATGATGATGTGAAATCGGTACCAGAACCCTCTGCTACTCTTGGAGTTGGTTTAATTGCTGGGCTTTGTCTGTTGTCACAACGCAAAAAAAGCTGGCTCAAGATGCCTAATTCATAGATTTTTTTGAATAGGTAGGTTTTTCCTATCCCATCTATCAGTCAGTCTATTTAATTTAAATGAAAATGCCCGATTTTTTCGAGAATCGGGTTTTTTATTGCGTCTATTAGCGAGAATTTTAACAATTTAATTGTCTAACACAGCATCCTCACAGTACGGAAATTTGGTTGACTAGAGAAGCCAATTTTTTCTACTATTCCCCACTGGTCGCTAGAGCCTGTTAACCTCTTACTGGAACTTAAAATCTAGGAAATTATGCAGAAAGCATCTGCCACACATTTGGCATCTACCGATCATCAGGCTGTTGCAAAAGACATTAAACTACTAGTTTTGGATATAGATGGCACGATCGCCGGACACTCTAACACCATTAGTGCAGGTGTTAAGCAAGCTATTATTGCGGCGCAAGCACGAGGAATTCAAGTGGCGATCGCTACCGGTCGAATGTATCGTTCAGCTTTACACTTTCACCAAGACATCGGCTCTACACTACCATTAATGGCCTATCAGGGAGCCTGGATTCAAGACCCGATCACCCAAAAAATTCATCGTCATTGGGTTGTTTCCAGGGAAATAGCCCACCAGTTACTCGACTATTTTGAAAAGCCTGAGTTGCGATCGCTTCTATCTGTTCACTTTTACATCAATGATCAGCTATACGTCCGTGAGTTAACCAGAGAAACCCAAATGTATGCAGAACGTTCTGGTATTACGCCGATTCCTGTGGGTGATTTGCGTCAAGCCTTAACGAATGAACCGACAAAAATTCTTGCTTTGTGTGATGACACTGACGTAATCGACAAGCTATTAGGAAATTTGCGCCGCCAATACACACCCGCTGAACTTTATCTGACAACATCTGTTGCTACCTTTTTTGAAGCAACGAACGCCTCTGTGAATAAGGGGACGGCTGTACGTTACCTAGCCGAAGAATTATTAGGATTACAGTTAGCCAATGTTATGGCCATTGGCGATAACTTCAATGATGTGGAAATGCTGGAGTATGTTGGACTTGGTGTAGCTATGGGCAACGCACCAGCAGCAGTACAAGCGATCGCTAGGTGGGTAGCTCCTAGCGTAGAAGAAGATGGGGCAGCAGTCGCAATTGAAAAGTTTTTGCTGTAGTGAGGGCACTTTTTTAAACCTAACCCATATAAATCAGAAAGGACACCGACGACTGGCCGTGTTTCGTCTCGGTGCCCTAGCTGGTTCGCTCCTCACACACCTGCTAATGTAGCCGAGGTGGTGCATTGAGTCAATAGCTATATTAAAGTTTTTATTTTTACCTAAGCGACATTACCGATTTATAACTCCAAAGGCGCAAAAACACCCAGGTTTTCCTCTAGGACAAATCTTAATACTGACTGAGTAGCCATGAGCAATCCGAGTCTGGCTTGGGCTAGCTCTGGTGATTTAATTTTTACCTCACCCCAAATCCGGCAATTAGACCAGAACTTTTCAAAAGCTTGGCTCAAATTCAGCGCCACTTTTTCCCATTTTACAGAACCGTTAACATCAGGGCACTCAATATCGTCTATCACTTGTATTAACTCACCAATTAGCTGACGCTCATCTGGGTGATTTAACCGCAGTGTTCCGTCACAATTAAGCCAAGGTAGAGGGTTAGGAGAGATAACATCCCAACAAGCTGAACTAGTATTTGGAACTGGTTCTCTAAGTTTAATCAACCCCTCTCGATGAGCCAAAAGCACTAGGGAACAGCAGCGTGCGTGAGCATATTGAACAGCAAACAAAGAATTGGGCACTGAGGAGGCAGGATAGCGCAGCGGTAGCGAGTCCGCAAGCGTCGGCAGGAGGGAGGAGGCAGAAGGTAGAAGGCAGAAGTTCTTTAATTTTGAATTTTGAATTTTGAATTTTGAATTGATTTCTCCCCCTGCTCCCTGCTCCCTGCCCCCGATCTCCCCCTCTTTCCCCGAACTCCCCACTGCGAGACTTTGTAACCAAGTCGCTAAGGTTGAGTGAGTTAATTCAAAATGTATCCAACCAGGGGGAACTGTTTGGATGCTAAAAACGTCGCCACAAATCTCTGATATATCTGAGGCGATCGCACTGGCAAGCTCCATCGCTTTTCGATTCTGAGATTTTGATAGTCGTAGGGACACACTTGAGGTGTATAAAACTCTATGATCATCTCTACCTTTATGTAGAGGAATTTTCTCATCTTTTATGCATTGATTTTCTGCTTTATAAGTATCAATGCTTAGTGATTTTATTAGATAACTGTAGACTAGCTGCTTGATTGACGTATATCTGCTAACTGGTAATTTATAATGCACGTAATATTTCTTAAATCATCATGTAAGATATATTTGTTACATTTCTGTCATCTATCTTGCGGTATAAATTTAATTTAGATGAAGAAAAATGAGAAGAGGATAAAATTTGATGAATAATCGATAAATAGTAAGTAAACTTTACTACCATCATTGTACAGTAGGAAGTATAACAAAAGAGTAGAGAGTAATTTGCTTTCTATTCTTTGGATTGGCTGGCGCTGTTAGGCGTTAAGCCTGCCTCGCCAACACAAAGACACTCCTTGCACCCTTTTATTTACGTCTTTGTCTTCAGCCGAACGCTCTTTGTTACCTATGCAATCTCCATCCTCCTTTTCTGAGGCATCACGGCCTTTTTTGACTTGGCAACGCATTCTTGACTGGGCTCAAGAACACTACCGCTGCCGCACCTTTAGCAAAGATGAGCGCATTCCAGCCCGGCCTGGATTGCTGTATTTGGTGCAAAGGGGTGCGATCCGTATGGTAGGAACCGCACAAGTTAGTGCGACTGCTAGTCAGCTAACGTCTCGACGAATCAACAGAACTCCAGAAGAAGCGTTCTTGGGTTTTGTGGGAGCGGGACAGCCATTTGAAATTGTTGCTCAATCACCATTCACACTCCAGGCTTACGCCCACGTTGATCAAACTGCGGTGCTGTGGATGTACTGGCACGATTTAGACAATTGGCCTCACTTTCGTCGCGAAGTTATGGATGCCTTTAGGTATCAGCACCAGCGTAAGCTGCTGTGGCTGAGTGCCTTGGGACAACGCCGCACAATTGACCGACTCTTAGGATTTCTCACATTGTTAATTGAGGAATATGGAGAGCCAGCAATGAGCGACACTGATCCTGATGTGATTCGCGGCTATGCTTTGCCCTTCCCACTCACCCATGCCCAAATTGGTAGCGCGATTGGTTCTACTCGTGTCACCGTCACCCGCTTGATGGGTAAGCTACGTCAACGTGGCTTAATTCTGACTCAAGGGGATAATCTAATCTGCTTGCCAGCGGAATCGATTAATAGAGCTGGTTAAGGTAGAGTTCAGAGCGGCGATTTCCGCCACTCTGTCTTGAGTGCGATGGGCTACGCCCTATATGGAAGCGATCGCAGGAGTCAGCGAATTTTGACAAACCCTGCTTGGGTAATCATTTCCTGTCCCTGCTCAGTCAGCAGTAAGTTGGCATAAGCGACACCTGCTTGCTGCTCAGTCTGATCATTCTGTTTGACCACCACAAACAGATTCCGGGTAATTGGGTATTTTCCTGATTGGAAAGCTTCAATGTTCAATTTGTTCCGTTTACCAGGACATTCCGACGGGAGGACAGAAGGTTCTTGGTATGGAGCAATGTATTGCCCTTGCGTCCGCCCCAACGGTAAGGCTTTGATTGAGCATTGAGGAATCACCTCTGGGGCAGAAGCGTAGTAGATGCTGCCAGGACTACCAGCCAATTTTTGCAAGGCTTGGGTGGTTGTGGAGATAAATTCCACATTGGAGCTGAAAGCTTGACCACCCAAGATGTCTTGGACAAAAAGTTCCACTGTACCGCCATCAGTAATGCGGCGGGAATAAGGCTTAATCGGGATATTGGGGCCGCCCACCTGGCTCCAATTATTGATTTTGCCTGTGTAAATTGACTTTAACTGTTCTATCGTTAGTCCTGGGATATTCAGGTTGGAATTAACTGCAACCGCTAAACCATCAATTGCCACAGGAATTTGTTTTAAACTGAATCCACGCTGCTGGGCACGACTTAATTCCTGATCTAAAACTGGTCGAGAGGACTGGGCAAAGGCTAGTTGACCATCTATTAAGGACTGGATGCCAGTACCAGAACCAGGAGATGCATTGCTGGGTTCTACATAGCGCAACCGTAACTCTGGCCGCGCGGCTTGAATTGCGGAATCAACTATTAGTCGAATCGGTGCCCAAGATGTACTGCCACCGTAATTGAATAATCCTGTAGGAACATCCTTTACTAAAGAGAAAGTCCCGCTGCTAGGTTTTCCTGATGCGGCTTGGGGTGTTTTCGTGTTACCAGAATTAATTGTATTTAGCTCCAAACCAGACTTTCTACTGAACCACCAAAAACCGCCAGCTATTAGTCCAACCGTAATCAGTATTGATAATACAAGAATAGGTATTTCATTTTTTTGGGACATAGTAAATTAACCCCGCGTCCATTCAATATAAGTGCTTGATAGGTGCTTGCTACTTGAGATTGTATTTGGAGGACGGGTGTTTTATTAGCAAATTATGACAAATCCTAACTTCTGATTACTTTAGAAGCCAAGTATAGTAAATTTCACCTAAATTATTTGTCTCTTGTCTCAAGGTTTGAGTGCTTGTGATAATAAGTTGACAGTAAGATTTTTCCCCATGAAGCTTAATTTCCCATGTTGAGAGCTTTTCCAGGTTAAGTATTGGTTAATTTTTAATTTTTTCTTACCGATTAACGCACTGGTTCAAAGTCATAACCAGTGCGGGAGCGGGAACCAGGAACAATTTCTACAAGTTGGACTGGGGCATTGCGATCGCCTGATGCTAAAAATCGAATTGTGCCAGAAGCGCCACTGGTAGAAAATTCAGAGGATGCTAATGCTTGTTGAACTCCCGATCGTGTGGGATTACGTTCTAATGCCGCAATTAGAGCGACAGTGGCATCATAACTGAGGGCGCTTCGCCAACTCACATCACCGCCCCATAACTGCCGCGATTTCTGAGGAAAATCTGACTTGCGATCGCCCTCAATATGCCAAGGAACTGCGACTACCATCCCCGCGGCTTGCTCTCTGCCAATTTCTAAAGTTTTAACGGTGTAAACATCATCTCCTCCTAGCAGAGTTAACCGTTTCTGGTTAATCTGAACTACTTGCAGCGCTTTATCGAGAGTTGCAGTGTTAGCAGCTAACATCAACACTTCTGCACCTTGCTTTGTTGCTTGTTCTACACTTTTAGCCGCACTAAAATCCGCTTTGGATAAGTCAAATTCGCTGGATACCTGTCCACCCTCTAGGGAAACAGATGAAACAAACTCTGACTTTAAAGACTGGCTATAGTTACTCTGAGAATTAAAGAAAACCACTGCATTTTTTTTCTGCAAGGTTTTCACCATATAGTTAGCTAAACTTCTAGCAGCCATAAAATCACTAGGAACCGTGCGAAAAACGTAGCGGCTAAAGTTAGAAATTTTGACAGATGTGCTGGTAGGAGAAATTGCTACAAGTTGTCCAGAGGTATAGATAGTACCTGCGGCTAAGGTGGAATCGCTAGTATTGGGCCCAACTACACCTAAAACTTCGGAATTGCTGACTAGGCTGGAAGCAACTTGTTTGGCTATTTCTGGATTGTCGTCGTCATTAGCTATCCCTACCCTCAACGGCACTCCCTTGACTCCACCAGAGGTATTAATTTGATTTTGGGCTTGGGCAATACCACGTAAAATTTCTAAAGAAACATTGGGGTCAGTGCCAAATGGTACAGAAGCCACGATGGTGTAACTCTTGGAAGAACCGATCCGGGCATTGTTAAGAAATATCAGAGCTTCTGGATCGTTACGGTTGAGTTTTAGGGCAGCGGTGAAATTGGCGATCGCTTTGTCATAACTTTTATTAGCGATCGCCTGTACTCCTTCTTTTTTAACTGGGGAAATCTCACCGGAAGTAAAGGTTTTTTCCCCAAAACTAAGGCGGTCTTGGCTGACTGTTTCTGGGTTTTGAGTGATGGTATTGCCAATTTTGACCCCAGAGTTGTTAGTAAACCACCAAAAACCACTGCCAACTATTCCAACTGTCAGCAGCAGGGCCAAGGCTAAAATTGTGGTTTCATTCTTTTGTGACATGAACAAATTTGAATAAAGTAAATATGTTTATAAGAAGAATTCAGAATTCAGAATTCAGAACTCAGTATGAATTCTGTACGAGTGGGTGGTGGCTTGCGGAGTGCGAGTCCGCGATAGCGCCGTTCGAGAGGCTTCGCCAACGGCATAGCTTCGCTTAGAGCGAGTATTCGAGCGACCGCGTCTGAATATTGGCTAAAAGCGAGTGGAATAGTGGGCGAAAAAAATTAAAATATTCTCGCCTTAAAACTCTATCCCTTTATGGGTAAAGTATTCTGAATTCTGACTCCTGTTTTATTATTTGATTATTTGCTTAAATCTAAGTATTTTGATCATTTAATTCTGACAAATCCAGCTTTTTCGATTAGTTCTTGACCTTGAGGTGTCAGCAGCCAATTTGCATAAGCTTCACCAGCTTGCTGATCTGTTTGACCATTCTGTTTAACGATTACAAATAAATTGCGGGTAATTGCATAATCTCCACTACGAAATACCTTAGTATTCAACTGATTACGCTTACTAGGGCATTCAGATTGAGGTATAAATGGTTCCTGGTAGGGAGGCACAAATTGGCTGCTTGTCCGCCCTAGTGGTAAAGACTTAATCGTACACTGGGGTACAACCTCTGGGGCCGAAGCATAGTAAATTGCGCCAGTATTAACTGCTACTTTTCGTACTGCTTCTGTGGTCGTGCTAATGTAACTAACGTTGGTACCAAAATTCTCTTTATTTAAAACATTTTCGACAAAAAATTCTACTGTCCCTCCAGCTTCTTTGCTACGAGAGTAGACTGTAATTGGCAAATTTGGCCCACCTACTTGTTGCCAATTAGTAATCTTGCCCGTGTAGATGTCTTTGAGTTGGGCGACAGTTAAACCAGGGATATTGAGATTGTGGTTAACTGCGATCGCAATACCATCAATCGCCACCGGTATTTCTTTCAAACTAAATTCTTTTTGTTTAGCTTCTGTATTTTCTTCAGCTTTCACTGAGCGAGAAGATTGAGAAAAAGCCAGTTGATTATCTATCAACATCCGAATGCCTGTTCCCGATCCTGCTTGACCTGAAGGAGGTTGAGTGTAGCGTAAAATAAACCGAGGGCATTGAGTTTGTAGTACGAAGTCTACGTCTTTACGGATGGGTGCCCAGGTTGTGCTACCACCATAGTTAAATGTCCCCTCTGGAAGATTTGCCACGTTACATCTGTTGACAAACTGGTTTATGGGATTATTTGTATTACCATTTTCCGAAGGTTTAGAAGCAGTTCCACTCAACTGCGCCCACCGTTCCATAAGAAACCATAGACCACCAAATATTAAGCCAATAGTGATGATAACGGCTAAAAAAAGACTAAGTGTTTCGTTTTTCTGAGACATTATGTGGCTGTTAGCACCAGGAGTTTTTAAAGTAAGAGAGATAATAATTTATAAATAAGTCGAAATACGGCTGTGAGTGAAATGGCTACTAAGCCTGCGGCAACCGCTAAAATAACTACTGACAAAATGTCAAGTCCCCCGCGTAAAAAGGGGAGAAAAAAAATAATCGCAAAAGTAATTGTTGGAATAATTAATAAATCGAACTTTTCAATCCATCGCCTGGTTTGGGCAAATATCAGCATCCCCAAAATCACAGCTGCAACGCTTAAAGTAACTATTGGTGATTTTACTAGACTGAAGAGAGCGATCGCGAGCAATGCACCCTCAAATCCACTAAACGCCGCCCCAGCCAATAATTCCAGTGTAGAAAATGCTGGTTGAGTTGGTGGAAGACGGGGGACGACAGGACTGGAACTTTTGGGTGTTTGTGGCGGGAGGGTTGCAGAGGGCGAGTTAAGTTGTGTAGGGGCTTGAGCCGCCTGTGAGTTAAGTACACGTAGAACCTCTTGGGCTGACTGGAAGCGCTGATTAGCGGCGGGTAGCAGCATCTTGTCTAGAATATCAGCAAGGCGAGGGTTGACACTAACTTGCGATCGCCATTTCCACTGGTTGCTATAGGCATCAAATAGTTGAATTGCTTCCTGATTTGTTAACAAGGTAATCAGAGTTACAGCTAAAGCGTATAAATCCGTAGATGGAAATACTTGACCCCCAGCCATCTGCTCAGGTGGTGCAAATCCCATAGAATAAATTCCTGTGGAAGAAGCCGCAGAACCAGATGCAGCATTTGTGACTTGTTTAACTGCACCAAAATCTAGTAAAAAAAGCTTACCATCACGACGACGCATGATGTTAGAAGGTTTAATATCTCTGTGGATAATGCCTCTGTCATGGACAAACTCTAATACCTTCAGGATTTCTTGCAATACCTCTAACACCTGCTTCTCAGAAAATTTGCCCTGTTGAACTAATTCTTCCTCTAGGTTTTGCCCATCAATGTATTCTTGCACCAAGTAAAAAAATTGGTCTTGCTCTCCTGCTTGCAAGCTATTAACTATCACTGGAAAGAAGGCAAATAAGTCAGGAATTTGATCGTGATCGTTACCAAGTTGTGCTAAAACTTCTGCCTCTCTCTCAAACATCAACTGTGCTTGTTGTAGTTGAATTAAGGTTAAATTTCCCGCTGGTTGAAATTGCTTAACCACGCATTGACGCATTCCTGGTATTCGGCGATCGCGTGCCAAAAAGGCTGCTCCAAACCCGCCCCTTCCCAGCAGCTTCGTTGGCACGTATCGACCATCTAGCATCAGTGGCATTCCACAGGTAGTGCAATACTTTTGCTGGGTTGTTTTCAGTGTCGTAACATCATCTAAATCAGCAAAATAGTTTTGCGGTCGTGGACAACGTGGACGAGTGCAGTAAACTTCCATTTTCGTGATTAGTCAAAATAATTCGTAATTGATAATACTCGCCATTCGCGTAGCGTCTCGTAGAGAAGGCGAGAAGCAAGCGACGTAATTCGTAATTAGTTCAGGTTACAGAGAAACTAAATTTCTTAATGAGGAACAGGAACCTTTTTTTTCTGATGTTAAACCCTTGGCTTGCCTACAGTACCCTGCACGAACAGCGATAGGTTAATAATTACGAATTACGTTAGCGCAGCGGTAGCGAGTCCGCGTACCCTTACAGGGAAGCAAGCTACGCTTTTAGCGTCTCGTAGAGAGCGTCATTACGAATTATTTGGTCAAATGACCTAATTTTATTCTTCGCTGGAGGAGATGGGCGTTGCTATCTCTAATGTAGTTAACACTATGTTTTTTTGTGCTAATTTTAACACATCTTGATTCCATCCTGGGTTAGCAAATTGGGGCAAAATTTCTTGACTAAAGGCTTCTGCGGCCTTGGATCTATAGCGATTGGGATTAAAAATCAGCCACAGTGTCCGTTTGACAACGACGCCTTCAATGTTGGCAAAGTGTAGAACGCCCATTTGTAACTCTTTAGCGATCGCACTTGTTGAGACAAAGGCAGCCCCCAAACCAGATTGCACAGCATTTTTAATGGCTTCAATGGAATTCAATTCCATTTCCACCTTCAAACGTCTGGTATCAATTTCACAGCGTGCTAACACTTGGTCAATTACTTTGCGGATAGTCGATTGGGAATCTAGGGCAATGAATTGTAATTTATATAGGTCTTCTTTTTGGATTTTTTCAAGTTTGGCAAAGGGATGAAAGACAGGTAAAATCAGCGCTAGTTCGTCTTCAGCGTAAGGAATAACTTCTAAAGATTCCGACAGTTCCCCAGGAATTTCACCGCCGATAATCGCTAGATCAACTTGTCCGTTAGCAACACTCCAAGCAGTCCGCCGGGTGGAGTGGACATGTAATTGCACCGCCACATCGGGATATTTTTGTCGAAACATGCCGATCATTCTGGGTAAAAGATAAGTGCCGGTGGTTTGAGAAGCACCGACAATCAAAGTACCGCCTTGAAGATTTTGCAAATCCTCAATCGCACGGCAGGTTTCCTGACACAGACTGAGGATTTTTTCACCGTAGTTTAAGAGTAGATGCCCGGCTTCGGTTAATTGGGCGCGTCGTCCTCCACGGTCGAATAAGGGGACATCGAGTTGCCGTTCGAGATTTTGCACTTGCAAACTCACGGCGGGCTGGGAGACATAAAGACTATCAGCGGCACGCTTGAAGCTTCCTTCAACAGCGATCGCTTTCAGGATACGTAACTGATCTAAAGTGAAAGGAAGGTCAGACATAAGGCTCAACCCACAAACTTTTAAAGGAGCAGATGCACGCAATGAATCCGGTTTGGCAGCAATTAGCCGGACATGATTTGTTGCATATTGAACTTGAAGGCTTGACTCGAAAAAGACAGTAGCACAACATCTTGACTAAAGTCCCCTTTTGAATACTTTGTGGTATTGGTTGTACTGAATTCAATTTTCTTTAAATTACTTCACCGGTGTATATGCTGCTGATTTCTTGGTTGACACCCAGTCATTTTGTCATACTGGGGTTACAAATAGTTTTTGCGATCGCTCACAGTGGAGGCGCTGCTTTGCGTCCTTGGGCAGAAAAGTATATTGGCCCAAGGCTTTATCGCATTCTCTTTGCATTAGTCAGCCTACCGTTGGCTGTGATATTAATTATTTACTTTTTTGGGCACCGCTATGATGGTTTGCAACTTTGGCAGGTACAAGGGGTGCCAGGAGTACAAGAATTTGTTTGGCTGCTGTCAGCAATCTCGTTTTTGTTTTTATATCCTGCTACCTTCAATCTACTAGAAATTGCTGCCATTCAAAAGCCCCAAGTTCATCTCTACGAAACAGGAATTATTCGGATTACCCGTCATCCCCAGATGGTAGGACAAATAATTTGGTGTGTTGCTCATACTCTGTGGTTGGGTACTACCTTTACCCTTGTGACTTCCATTGGATTAGTATTGCATCACTTGTTTGGGGTTTGGCACGGGGATCGCCGTTTGAGCGATCGCTATGGGGAAACTTTTGAACTTGCCAAACAACGGACTTCAATTATTCCCTTTAAAGCAATTATTGACGGGCGTCAATCTCTCAAATGGCAGGAATTTCTACGTCCTGCATATTTGGGAGTTGCTATTTTTATAGCTTTGCTTTGGTGGTCGCACCCTCTGTTACTGGAAGCAACTAGTAGGATAGCATGGTAAATTTAGGCGATCCCCAGTGTCAACAGAAAATCCGAAATAGATGGAAATTTAAGCTTATCAATTACCCCAAATCAATGTAGGATAAATTCAAACATCTATCAGTGGGGGTGCGTTCAGTCAGCTTGAGATTCTATATTGGTAGTCGTTAGTCAGTTGCCTTTCCTTGGGAGTTAATGGCAGATTCAGTCAACCCCAGGTAGTCACAGCGGTCAGTAGTTTAACATCAAAAAAAGCCAACGCGACTTCTACGGTGGCTTTTTTGTCAGAGACACATTAATGCGCTCAATTTTTATTTAATTATTCTGTGTCCTGAAAGTTGGTGTCCTGAAAGCATCTATCGGCAGTTATTGATTTGCCAATCCTTCACCGAAGTTAGTGCTGAGTCCTGAGTCCTGAGTAAAATCAAGCAATTTAGTATTCATTGCTTGGCAATTAATCCCAAGCCCCCTTGTACTCTAAAAAGAAAAAGAAACGAGTTCCTCATTGAATCCCTTAACTTTAGTTATGGACTTATACTCAACACGGGCTAAACGCCCCCTACCGCTGATAGGACTCAGAACTCAGCACCACTGAATTCAGTGCTGATAGCTAGTTTGATATAAAAACCTTAATAATCCAAGAGGCGTCATGGTGTTGTCGGTTAGTGAGCGGACATTTACTCAAGAAGTTTTAGAATCTCCTATTCCTGTTTTAGTTAATTTTGAAGCACCTTGGTGTGGCTTGTGTCGGATTATCCACCCACTGTTGTTGCAATTTCAAGCCCAATGCGGGGAAGAAATTAAATTAGTTAGCGTTAACGCCGATCAAAATTTTAAATTGTCTACTACTTATAGGCTAAAATCACTACCCACTTTACTATTGATTGAAAATGGTACTATTCGCCATCGCTTGGAATGCTTTCGCGGCAGAGAAGATTTACGTCTAGCTTTAGAAGAGATTAAAGCCAGCTACAGCAATTACCCCAAAATCTACAAAAGTTCCAAAACAGTGGACTTAGAGTGTCGATCAGCTTGATGGATATTGGGCATTGGGCATTGGGCATGGGACAAATGACCAATGACCAATGACAAATGACGAGTGACTAATGACCAATGACGAGTGACCAAATCTAAAACCATGCTTAACACCCCACCCAATGACCTTTGGGTGGGTTATTTTATGCTAAAGGGTGTGTGTCACAATTATTAACAGTTTCGACACGCTAATCAAGAATTCTAAAAGTAGGCGTCAGTGATGGAAGTAATCTATCAGTATGCCTGGCTGATTCCGGTGTTCCCTCTTTTTGGGGCAATGCTGGTCGGTCTAGGGTTAATCTCGTTGAATCAGGTGACAAACCGCCTACGGCAGTTCAATGCTGTGGTGATTATCTCCATGATGGCAGCAGCTATGGGGCTGTCGTTTGCCTTGTTGTGGAGTCAAATTCAAGGACATGCGCCTTATCTCCGCACCTTTGAGTGGGCGGCAGCAGGTAATTTTCACCTGAGCATGGGCTACACTATCGACCACCTGACAGCCCTAATGCTGGTGATTGTAACCACGGTAGCCTGCTTAGTCATGGTTTACACCGATGGCTACATGGCTCACGATCCCGGTTATGTGAGGTTTTACGCCTATCTCAGTTTATTTGGCTCCTCAATGTTAGGTCTGGTGATCAGCCCCAACCTAGTACAGATTTATATATTCTGGGAACTTGTGGGGATGTGTTCCTACTTGCTGGTCGGCTTTTGGTACGATCGCAAGTCAGCAGCAGATGCGGCGCAAAAAGCGTTTGTAACCAACCGCGTAGGCGACTTTGGTTTGTTACTCGGCATTTTGGGACTATTCTGGGCAACAGGAAGCTTTGATTTTAATATCATGGGCGATCGCCTCGCCCAACTCGTAGAATCAGGTTCCATCAGCAATTTTCTCGCTGTCCTGTTTGCGATTTTAGTTTTCTTAGGGCCAGTTGCAAAATCAGCCCAATTCCCTCTCCATGTCTGGCTACCAGACGCAATGGAAGGCCCCACCCCCATTTCTGCCTTGATTCACGCGGCAACAATGGTGGCAGCGGGTGTTTTCCTCATTGCCCGGATGTACCCAGTATTTGAAGGCGTCCCTGTCGCAATGAATGTCATTGCCTTTACTGGGGCGTTTACGGCGTTTTTGGGGGCTAGCATTGCCATTACCCAAAACGACATCAAAAAGGGCTTGGCTTACTCCACCATTTCCCAACTTGGCTACATGGTGATGGCAATGGGAATCGGTTCCTACAGTGCTGGACTATTCCACTTAATGACCCACGCCTATTTCAAGGCGATGCTGTTCTTGGGTTCAGGTTCAGTAATTCATGGCATGGAAGGTGTTGTTGGACACGACCCGGCCTTAGCGCAAGATATGCGCTTGATGGGTGGACTGCGGAAATATATGCCCGTCACCTCAATTACCTTTTTGATTGGTTGCTTGGCAATTTCTGGTATTCCGCCTTTTGCTGGCTTCTGGTCAAAAGATGAAATTCTGGGGAAGGCTTTTGAGGCTAATCCACTCCTCTGGTTCATCGGCTGGCTAACTGCCGGGATTACTGCTTTCTATATGTTTAGAATGTATTTCATGACATTTGAAGGTAAATTCCGGGGTACTGACGAGAAAATCAAGGAAAAACTCAAGAAAGCTGCGGCCACAATTGTCCTGGAATTAGAGTCAGAAGAACTAGCGCCGAATTTTGGGCCTGGGGCGATGAAGAAAGGAGAATTGGCGGCAACTAGTCAGCAGCATGATTCCCATGACTCCCACGGGCATCACAGCGACTCTCCCCACGAATCGCCGTGGACAATGACCCTGCCGTTGGCACTGTTAGCTGTGCCTTCTATTTTGATTGGTTTGGTGGGAACTCCCTACGCCAATTATTTTGAAGAGTTTATCTTTCCTCCTAGCGAAACCCTCTCCGAAGTTATAGAAAAGGCTGCCGAGTTCAATCCGACGGAATTTTACATCATGGCGGGTGCCTCAGTCGGAATTTCTTTAATTGCGATTACCCTGGCTTCGCTGATGTATTTACGTCGTAAAATTGACCCGGCTGCGATCGCTGCTCAAATCAAACCACTTTACGAGTTATCTCTCAACAAGTGGTACTTTGATGACATTTACCATCGGGTTTTTGTCCTCGGCTTGCGTCGCCTAGCTAGACAAGTTATGGAAGTTGACTTCCGCGTTGTCGATGGTGCTGTTAACCTCACAGGCTTTTTCACCCTTGTTAGCGGTGAAGGTCTGAAGTACCTAGAAAACGGTCGCGCTCAATTCTATGCCCTAATTGTATTTGGGGCGGTTTTGGGCTTAGTGATTGTCTTTGGTGTTACCTGATTTTCATAGGGGCGGGCGATCGTCCACCCCTACTTCTTAACTATCCAATAATTGGGAGATTAGCTAATTTCTGTTCGCGTAAATTTTTTGCTAAGGATGCTGGGTCAAGACTATTATCTTGATAAGCTTGCATAGCAAGTTTTCTCCATTCCAAGTTAGCTTCACCAGGAAAACTACGTTTTAGTTCACGTACTACAGTAATTGCTTTTTCAGCCCAGGCTTGAAAATCCTGCTGATTCCAATAACACAAGTCTTGTGTATGAGGCTTTGCACCATTCGTAATACTTTTACAAGGTGTAACCACAACAGGTATGATTTCTGAATCTTGGCGAAGTGATGAAATATTCTGTTTAATCCAGTTAGGGTGTGAAGTCGCTTGTCTAACTTTGCCTGCTCCTAGTGAATTTCCATGATTATTAGTTGAATGGTCTTCAAATACAATACAAAAATCATCATAAGCAATCCACCAGGGGTCTGGGTCAGCATCTCCGTTTGAATTTCCAGCTTGATAACCCAATAAACGCCCTAATCTTTCATGACCATTTTCAAAGGCTTTGGAGTCTTCGTTAGTATCTTTTACTCTTTGGAGATTCACAAGAATTGCTTTTACCTCTGCTTCAAACTTTTTATCATTGAAATTGCCATATAGTGACAATTGTGATTCTAGTCCTTCAATTACAGAAGTCAGTCTTAATTTATCAGCTTGATTTTCTTGATTTTCTTCTAAATTCAACTTAGAGAGTTGATAGAGCCAACTAACTCCTTCAGTAGTAGAAGCAGCACGCTTAAACAATTCACGGGCTACTCCCTCCATAGAAGCAATACCGCGTTTTGCTGCTATCCAGGCTGCACTTCCAGCAAGGTAGTACCAAAAGGCTCTATATCCTTTAACATCATCTCCACTAAGCGAACTTAATACAGAATGACATTCTTCAACTGCCTTTTCAAAATTGCCGCTCCAAAGTGCCTCTTGATATCTAACTTCATGAGCAACAGATGCCTCTAATTTATCTATGCCTGGAAGTTTAAATTGTTCTAATTTATCTCTCGAATCTATAATATCTTTCTCTGCTTCATTCCATTCTTCTTTATGTGTTAGAAAAATTTGCAAATTTTCAATAAATTCGGACGATTCAACAACTTTAGATTGCTCAATTCCATACTCTATCTCAGCTTGAATTTCTGGATGTAAAAATTTTCTTTTATTCTTATCTAGTAAAAATTTATTCAATTCTTCTCCAAGCACTACCACTGCGGCATAGTCATTATCTGCTCTTGTACAGCGACCAACTGCCTGAACGATTCTAGTTAACACACGGTCATTAAAAAGAATACTTGCTGGCATTCGTGTTAAGAGAAATTTTTCCTGAAGATTTATTGCTTTTTGTAGTCCTTTTACTATTAAGAGACGACATTCATCGCCTCCTAAATCAATGCCATCATATCGGTTTGCAACAGAAATGTTGAATGCTGATACAAAACTTTACATAGATAGTTGCACTAACTCTAAAAAGGCTAAATTAGTCAACATAACATCATCTCCTCAAACCAATGAACATAGCTGATTTTCTGACACATACAAGATTGCAAATAGCGGAATTTATCTAATAGTGTATGTCCCCATTGTGCGGGAATAGATAAAAGCTGTAAAATCAGATAAGCTATTAAACTAACGTAAATTTGTATGGTGATACCGTTGACGTTTTTGGTAATTAATTTGTCAAGTTTTAAGTGCATCTTTAAAAACTTCCACAAGAGTTCAACTCCCCAACGTAATCGATAAATATCCCTAATTTCATCATCATTAACAGCTGCATCTCCCGACTTTGGTAAATTAGTCACTAAGCGGAACTCAGTTTTCGTTTCTAAATCACAAAAAATTAATGACTCTATAGGCAATAGCCTCATCAGATGCACCTACTTTGACTAATCCAGTTGCATCCTCAAATTCTAGTAACGAAATTGTTTTTAATCCGCAAAACAAAATATTTGTTTTCTTGTACCAATTCTTGAATGAATTTTAATCCCGCAAAGCCTCTATCCATTACCCCTACAGCATTAGTTGGGAGACTAGACATCATCTTGGAACCAAATTTATAATCATGATCATGTCCAAAATTGATCAAGTTATCTTCTGGGCTACCTGTAGCTAAATTCAAAGAACTAAAAAGTTTGACTTGATGATGACCCAAAACCCATAACAATTTACTTGTCAGGGTAATAATTGTTGAATCAATAGGACAAATAGCATATTTATCGTGTAATTTTTTGTGAATTTTCTTCTGTACTAATTCATTTAATTTTTTGGTAAATTCCTTGAAATTGTTTTTGGCTTCGATGTAAATTTGCTTTAGAAAAAGTAGAAATATCTACCTCAAATCCTGTATTGTTTAATCTCTTAAATAAATCTCGCATACTTGTTAAGCTATTATCCAGAGCATAGGATAGCCAGCACTCAAAGAATAGACGACTATTCAATACTGGATAATCATTTTTTGGCAGGCTTTTCAAGATATCTTTGACAATTTTGGGAAATGAATTTATAATCACAATCAAACTAATATAGTTTAAGCCTTCGCCCAAAAATACCATATTTTGGGCTATTTTTATCGGATTTTTCTTACCGTTCAACACTTCTGGGTTTGCAACTATAGCTACTGCTTCTGACTCAGATATAAAAGTCTGCTTTGACTGCTCAATTTCATTAGCATTAAATATTTTATAATTAGTTGCTGTAGATATCTGTTCTCCAAGTTTATTTACAGTAGAATCATTCGGGACAAGGACGAGAGTTCTTGGTGTTTCTTTGATCATATCTACAGCAAGATTGAGTGCAGCTTGTTCATCAAGAAACCTTTCTGGAAAAAAGAAAAATCGACGACCAATACCCTGTTTATCCCATCCCTCTGGAACTGGTAAACGAACTATTTTTTCTATACCTGCGAGCCTTTCTAGTTCTCCTCCTTCTCCTAATGTAGCAGACATATATATACGTTGTTTAGGATTATAAAATGGTTGATGAGTACGAGTAGGTGGTAAAACAGGACGAATTAATATAGAGTGATAGCTGCTGTATATATGGCATGAAAATAAGTGATCTCTTAGAACAGACCAAGAATACTGTAAGTCGTTTATATCCTTAATATGTACATCTAGTATTCTAGTTATTTCTTCAAGTCTTTCATACAAGAATGGAGTAGGTATCTTTTCAACCCATTGAATATCTCCTAAATCAGGAGAGTCAGAAATCAACCTGGAGTAGTGTTCATTTAGAACGATCCCACGCATAGCCGAAACTAAAGCTTTAAAAAGAGTGCTATGTGTAGGATTATTTCGCTCAATTGAAATAGACCAATATTTTGCTATGTAATTTTCAGCAGAATGAGCATCATCAAGAATTATTATTTCGGCGTTGTTAAAGAAAGTATTTGTATTAAATAAACCACTATAAGTTGTGACAGCAATAGTTTCGGCATTGGTATACTCAGCCTTGATAGTAGGAGTATATTCAGCCTGTCTACCTGTAAAGGCATTTGCTTTTATCCCAAAAATAGTTAATGATTGCTCAACTACCTGATTAACAAGCTGACGAGTAGGGCATAGATACACTACTTTTTCATTAAAACGGCAACGTCGCCATTCTCCAATCAGAAGCCCGACTGGTGTCTTACCACTACCTGTTGGAAGTTGTAAGGCAACATTTGGTAGATTGAGAATTTCTGGCTTGCAGTAATCTCTAAGTAAGTCAGCTTGGTGAGAAATCAGTCCTTTAGATTGTTTATTTTTAATATCTCGGAAAAGTGCTTCAGGGGTTTCGGCAGAGATGTGAGAATGACGAACTTTTTTGAGTGCCATATTTTGGAGATGCTAAGTATCTAGTTATTACACTGTTGTAACATACAAGATAATCAGCATTAGTAATCGTAGGATGAGTTAGGCACACTAGCTAATTTATGTCACGAATCTGACTTTCAATTTGTGCGATTATCATTATGGCTACTTCTACTGTGATACTTTTTTTCCACCAAATCGCTTTTTCCAACAATCAGCAAACAGCATCGTGTATTTTTAGCGATGAGTTAAGCTCCGCGATCGCTCAAGGTAAGCTTTGCAAAATCTCTCTTTTAGCAGATTGGGCAGATGCAATCAGTTGTTGTTGAGTTTTGTTAAATGATTTATTCCATTTCAATTCATCTTGCAAATCTTCTAGGTACTCTCGGAGATGTTCTGCAACTTTCTCTTGCACATCTTCAGATAAAGATTCCATCATCTTAATTACAGTAGCGATCGCTGGAGATGACATAATCGAATTTCCCTTATCAACTTTCCCTGTCTATTTTACTAAAAAAACTCAATCAAATCGCCTACTGTAGTCCCAAAGCTCTAAAGCCGGAAAAATGACTTTCAATTTGTGCGATTATCATAGTGTTATTTCTCCTGCTATGCTTTTTTGCACTAAATCGCTTTTTTCAACAACCACCAAACAGCATTTTGCATTTTTAGGGTTGGGCTACGCATAGACGCGGAGCGGCTTATCGTAGACATCGCACCCCTAAATTAGAATTTTACCAACTTTTTTAGGGTAAATTTTTGACTTGACTGGGAGTATCACAACCCACATTCCGCACGCCTAAAGGTCAAAAGAGACTCCCAACAGCAGAAACCGGGGATTGCCAATTTAATTAAATCAACCTAACGAGGAAGACGAAATCCCCAAAAAGCTGTTACTTAATAACTAGTGACTTTTTGCCAAACATGATTTTGATAGCAGACTAATTGTGATGAATATAGCTAATTTTCCGTGGCTGACGACGATTATTCTGTTTCCGATAGCCGCATCGCTACTTCTTCCCATCATCCCTGACAAAGAAGGCAAAACAGTGCGCTGGTACTCCCTCATCGTGGGGCTGATAGATTTTGCACTAATTGTTTATGCTTTTTATACTGGGTATGATTTCTCCAATCCAGATTTGCAGTTGGTGGAAAGTTACCCTTGGGTACCACAATTGGGTTTGAATTGGTCAGTAGGGGCAGATGGCTTATCCATGCCCCTAATTATTTTGACTGGATTCATTACGACGCTGGCGATTTTAGCAGCTTGGCCTGTTACCTTCAAGCCCAAGCTCTTTTACTTCTTGATTTTGGCGATGTATGGCGGTCAGATTGCCGTGTTCGCTGTCCAGGATATGCTGTTGTTTTTCCTGGTGTGGGAACTCGAACTGGTGCCGATATACTTTCTGCTGTCGATTTGGGGAGGCAAAAGGCGGCAATATGCAGCGACCAAATTTATTTTATACACAGCCGGCGGTTCGCTGTTTATTTTGCTGTCTGCCCTGACAATGGGATTTTACGGCGATACGGTGACATTCGACATGAGAGCGATCGCCTTAAAAGATTTTGCCCTGAATTTCCAACTTGCCCTCTATGCTGGCTTCCTGATTGCCTACGCTGTCAAGTTGCCGATTATTCCCTTGCACACCTGGCTACCTGATGCCCACGGTGAAGCTACAGCCCCCGTACACATGTTATTAGCAGGTATTCTGCTGAAAATGGGCGGTTATGCCTTAGTTCGGATGAATGCCCAAATGCTCCCCGATGCTCACGCTTATTTTGCGCCAGTATTGGTAGTTTTGGGGGTAGTTAATATCATCTACGCTGCCTTGACATCCTTTGCCCAGCGAAACCTCAAACGAAAAATTGCCTACTCCTCAATTTCTCACATGGGCTTTGTGATGATTGGTATTGCCTCCTTCACCGATTTGGGATTGAGTGGGGCAGTATTGCAAATGGTTTCCCACGGGTTAATTGGGGCGAGTTTGTTCTTCCTGGTTGGCGCAACTTACGATCGCACCCACACCCTGATGCTGGATGAAATGGGCGGTGTCGCTAAGAGAATGCCGAAGATTTTCGCCATGTTCACTACCTGTTCAATGGCTTCTTTGGCATTGCCAGGGATGAGCGGTTTCGTGGCAGAATTAATGGTATTTGTCGGCTTTGCTACTAGCGATGCTTATAGCTCTACCTTCAAAGTTATCGTGGTGTTCTTGATGGCAGTGGGAGTGATTTTAACTCCGATTTATCTGCTGTCGATGTTGCGAGAAATTTTCTACGGTAAAGAGAACGAGGAATTAGTTTCTCATCAAGCTTTGATAGATGCTGAACCCCGTGAAGTATTTATCATTGCCTGTTTGTTAATTCCAATTATTGGTATTGGTTTCTATCCAAAATTGCTGACTCAGATGTACGACGCTACAACTGTACAATTGACGGCAAGATTGCGTGATTCCGTGCCGACTTTAGCACAGCAAAAAGATGACACACTAAAGGTTTCTTTGAGTGCGCCCCAAATTGGTAATTAAGTTGCGATCGCTAGTTTAGTTTTAATATTGATTGCTTTGAGGGCAGGTTTTATACTTGCCCTTTTTGTTACTCATTCGTAACTTTTTATGGGGCAAAGTAAAAAATAAATCATCGAACTGATTTAAAAAATCCTGTATAGGGTAGGTGAATTTTCATAAAAATAGATTTTAAGCTGATTGATTTGTTTGCAACCAGTTAAGTAAATCTTCCATAGCAGTAAAATCTAACAAAGCTTCGCCAAGGGTTTCTAATTGATTTAAAGAAAGAGATTGGATGCGTTTTTGCAATTCTGGTGATAATTCTCCCACTCGTCTTTGTAGTAACCTTAAAATAAGTCGTTGTTCACCTTCTTGTTCCCCACGCTCGTAGCCGATGCGCTCACCTGTAGTTACATATCTCATGGTTCGCTCCTGCTCAAATTGTTTAAACTCTTCCCAAAACTGATTTTCTAATGCCTTTGGTAATATCATAACCCAATCGATAAATCGATACAGATTACGAATATCCTGCTCTTGTAAGCCCAAATCATATAGTCTGCGAATTAAGCTAAATTTCCATATTTTGCGTTGTTCTGGTGATGAGCGTGTCTGCTGCGTTTTCAAATGCGCCATGACAACAGTTGCAAATGGATTATCGCTATTTTCTAACTCGTGAAAGCGATTTTCATAATCCAAAAGTTTAACACTACCAAATTCAAAATTTAAGCGTGTATTGGGATAATTGTAACTGTAATTGCTTGGTCGCCATTCGTGGTTTGAATCACAGAGAATTGCAAGGCTTATTGCTGGTTGATCAAAGCGGTCAAATATGCGAAAGTTGTAGGTAAACATCCGCTTACTAAAGTTATCTTCTTTTTGTGCCTGAATTTCAACATGGATTAATAACCAAAGTTCTTCTCCTTGGGTTTGCCAAACTTTGACTAGTTGATCGGCATATCTCTTACCCTGTTCAGCTTCACGAGCTATTTGTTGGAATTCTTTATCTAGAAACTCGTATGGGCGTTCCCAATCAATTAATGCAGAAGTTTCTGGAAAAAAGAAATGCATTGCTTGGGGAAAATAAGCTTCTATGATTTCTTTCCAAGGACTATCAAAATCAGCGCGGTCGTTAACATTAGTCATGTCATTTGCCCAGAGTGGCATCAAATTCTAGATAGAGTAGCAGTACTTGTAGTAGCTAGTGTACTACTTTGAGAAATCGGAATCTCAACCCAAAATTCTGCTCCCTGTCCTGGTTCTGAAATACACCAAATAGCTCCATTGTGTTTTTCTGTGATTATCTGAGCGCTAATTGCCAATCCTAATCCTGTGCCTTTACCTGCGGGTTTTGTGGTAAAGAAAGGGTCAAATAATCTTTGCTTAACTACTTCGGTCATGCCAGAGCCATTATCTGCAATTTTTACAGTTATGCGATCTAAGTCGCGTAACTGAGTACTAATTACAATCTGGCTAGGTTTAGCTTCTATCTCCTCAAAAGTTCGCTTACTGTTATAACTATCCAGGGCATCAATGGCATTACCGATCAGATTCATAAATACCTGATTGAGTTGTCCGGCATAGCACTCGACTAAAGGGATATCACCATATTCTTTGACTATTTCAATTCCGGCATTTCCAGACGTTTGTTTGAAGCGATTTTGTAAAATCAGTAGTGTGCTATCAATACCTTCATGAATGTTGACAGGCTTCATCTCCGCTTCGTCAAGTCGAGAAAAATTCCGCAAGGATAGAACTATTTCACGAATGCGATTAGCTCCCATTTTCATTGAAGTTAGGATTTTAGGTAGATCCTCAGCCATAAATTCAAGGTCGATCGCTTCTATATGAGCTTCTACTTCAGGTGTTGAATGAGCATTGGACTTTTGATAGAGTTCTACTAGTTCCAATAAGCCCAGTGTATATTCATTGACATGGATCAGGTTGCCGTAGATAAAGTTAACTGGGTTATTGATTTCGTGAGCTACTCCAGCCACTAATTGACCTAAACTCGACATTTTTTCAGTTTGAATCAGTTGAGCTTGAGTCTGTTTGAGATTGTGCAGAACTTGGTTGATTTGTTCTGCCTGAGTAGTAGCAGCAGCAGTAGCAGCGCGGCTTTGATTATACAATTGCGCTTGGTCAATAGCGATCGCTAACTGGTCAGCCACACCTCGAATCAGTTCAACCTCATCGTCACTCCAGGGACGAAGCGCTCTAGTATGTTCGCAGACAATCACACCCAAGCAACCCGACTGAGTTTGAATTGAAACTATTAGTAGAGACTTAAAGCCCAATGTCACTAGTAAATTCCGACTCTTGAAATCAAGCCACGAATCTGTTGCAATGTCATCAAAGCAAAGCAAATTCCCTTGTATGACAGCTTCACTCAGCGCTTCCACATTCTGGATAGGAGAACAGCCTAAAGGTTCTGTTAAGTCGGGAGCGCAAGCTTGCTGACTCAGTTCAAAGCTAGTAGATTCATTTTCTTGATGACACCAAAAAAACTGGCATCGATCAATCTGTAGCAGTTCCCGAACTTCAACTACTACTGTACTCAAAATCGTATTTAGATCCAGCGAGTTACGAATTTGACTAGATAGACGAGTTTTAAGAATTTTCTCCCGCTCAACTAGCTCTCGCAATTGGACTTCAGACTGTTTTAACTCTAGCTGGGCCATCTGACGATTGACACTAGCTCTTGCTAGTAGCCAAGAACCAATGCCAATTAGTCCTATTAAACCAGCATATAGCAGTAGCAATTGACTCAAGAATCGGTTTGATTTGGTCGTCAACGCCTCTGGCGATACCCATGAGACAATCTTCCAGTGATAGGATTTAGTATCAATTTGATGTTGGCTTGGTGCAAAAGCTTGTCCTGTTCCCGTACTAGATTTTTGACCTTCCACAAGTGGATAGACTGTGGTAAAAGTAAACATTCCCTCAGCAGTTTGGAATTGTCCTGATTCTTTTTGAGAAATTTCCTGCCATGCTTGGGGAAAAGCTTTGCCAAAAGTGCGGTTTTTGCGACCGGGAAACATAAATCCCCATTCATCCTCAGATTTCGCCCCTTTTAACCAGTAACCATCGGCATTCAGTAGCATTCCCTGGCTAGAAGCGTTAGCAAAAGCTTGATTAAAATTGTCCAGTAGTTTTGCGCCGAAATAATTTAACACTACAACGCCTCGTTTCTGCCCACGGCTATCAAAAACGGGAGTACCAAAGCGGATCATTGGCTTCAAGGGTTGTTCAACCTGACCTCGTTCGATATTGAGGTCAAGGGGAGAGACAAATACTTGTCCTTGGTTTAACCGCAAAGTGTCATTAAACCAGTAGCGCTTGGCTTGAACTTGCAGTTTTTCTTCGGGGACAATTGCTGGTTCACCCTGGTTAAAGTTGACTCTGACAACTTCCTTACCTGATTGATCCAAAAAGCGAATTTGGTCGTAAAGTTTTTTATATCCAGAAAATAATAAAAATTCTTGGGAAAGTGCCTGTTGTTGTCCATTCACTCCCTCTAAAATTCTTTCTAGCTCGTTTTGTTTAGAGATAACCATCAAATCTGAGACGACAGAATGAAAATCTCCGCTGATTACTTTGGTTTGTAAATCTACCTTACCGAGTTCATTAGTTTTTAATACAACTTTCTCAGTTTGTACCTGTTGGTAGTAGATAGTCGCGATAACACCCCCAACTAATGTTGACAACGGCAAAAAAACCGTTAAAAAGTGTTTGATTAAAATTCGTGAATGGATCTGTGGTGACATATCTGATACTTAAGTACGATTCAAAAATCGGGCTAAAAATTAGCTAAGTTCCAGCTGCGCCACATTTTCGGAGTCCAGGTTGAGAGAAAACTTTTTCTCCTGGTAGGTATAGGTAATCAGCCCAGCTACCAAATTCACCATGAAATTGAATACTTTGCGACTTCTGGAATGTTCTAGTTGAACAATATTCCACCCTTTTTTGCTATTGTCAGTTAGACACTCTGATAGTCAGTACCGAAAAACCACGAGTTTAATGTAAAGATTTGACACTTATAAGTATTTTCATACTGAGATAAAAGACATAAGTCGATGTATACGACGGGCTACGCCTAGGCTAAAAATGGTTTTTGATTTTTGATATGCGATCGCACATCAATAGATTACCTACAATCTATCTAGAATCAGATTTGGCAAAACCGCTCATGTTAAACTACAATCCGCTCCATTGTTTGCCATCTTCCGAAGAACTACCGGACTCTAATGACACCCCTGTGGATAATGAAGTCCAAAATTTAATTCCCGGCTTGCTGAAAACGACACTAGCTTTAGTTTGGTGCGATCGCTGGGATTGGTTCTTTGGTGTTGATATGGGTATTTATTATGACCCAGAAAAATCAGCTATTGTCCCTGATGGATTTCTCAGCTTAGGAGTTAAACGCTTCGTTGATGAAGATTTACGCCTAAGTTATGTGCTGTGGGAAGAAAAGCAACTGCCAATTTTAGCACTAGAAGTTGTTTCCCAAATATATCGGGAAGAATATAACATCAAGAAAGAATTCTATGCTAAAGAATTAGGAATTTTGTACTACGTTGTATATAGTCCCCTTCGGCGTAAAAAGACACCTTTGGAAGTGTATCGCCTAGTTGAGGGGGAATATATCTTAATGTCAGGAAATCCTGTTTGGCTACCAGAAATCGGTTTAGGAATTGGGCGAGAACGGGGAATTTATCAAGGTATAGTGCGGGAGTGGCTGTACTGGTATGACGAAGAAGGGCAAAGATTGCTGACACCAGAAGAACGCATTAGAGAAGCGGAAGAACGCGCAGCTTTTGAAGAACAGCGACGGGTGGAAGCAGAACAAAAAGTAAAAATGTTAATTGAAAGGTTGAATGCGCTAGGTGTTGATCCAGAAACTTTGTCTTAGATGCACCAAATTTTGTGATTTTTGCTGCCTTAATGTTAATTAGCTTCCTGGCTAGGGAATTATATCTATAAAGCAACTCATTGCTTGATGGTGCAAATCGTCATGGCTTGTTGCTCAATAAATATATTTACCAAAACCTGCATCAAAAATATGGAAGTTAAATTAGGATTTGGAGCAGTCCCAAAACCTCAATATGTCTTTGTCAGCAAAGAATCGGATCACTGCTGGTATATGCTATCCGACGATACAAGACAAATCCCAATTTATGAAAGAGCCTTGACTGGGGTGATTACAGGGATAGAAATTAACAAAAAAGTGGAAACTTCACATGGAGAAGCAGAAAAAACTGATTTGCATATTCTGGCAGATAAACCTTATGTTATCCGCTCAGGAAGTGAATCTTACTTCTCTAAAAGTTTGCTGCTTTCGCTTGATGCCTTGACTTCTGAACAATTGCATCATCCATTGACGATCGCAGTCAGTCCTGGAGAGAGAACAATTGTATTTTGTGCAATTTATAATCCAATCACTTATCGTTCTATAGGTGTTAGTTGGAATGGACACAGGGAAATTGACTGGCAAGCTTTAGGACAAAAAGTAAGTTTAAAAATTAATTGTATTCAAAATTTACATCAAGATGAAATCCAAATATGTGCTAATACAACAGCATCAGAAATTCATGCAGTTTTGATAGCTCAAAGTGACACATATTTAGCCCAGTTAAATTGGACTCCAGAGCAGGGAAGGGATTATTTGCAGCAGAAATATGGCAAGCGATCGCGTCTACAACTCACTGATACAGAAATTCTGGAATTCATTGATTACTTGAAGCTACAACTAACCCAAAATTGCTAATACTATTTTTTTGTGAAGCTGCATATAAATTCACCCCCCGGCTATCGCCGTCCCCCCTTGCCAAGGGGGGACTACAGGGGGGTATTATTATGTGTATCTTCATACATAATTGGTATAACTTAGGTGCTGTTATGTATGTGAACTTTGGATAATTGCGATCGCTTTTAGTCCAAATCTTCTTCGGTAAGTCCAGCATCTTTCATAATGCTTTTCAAAGTTCCAGTCGGTAAATCTCGATTACTATGAACCGGAACGGAGAGGATTACATCAACACCTTCTTTTATGTAGATATGATGACTGCCAGTAATCCGTTTCAATTCCCAACCCTGCCGTTCCAAAATTTTACAAAGTGCTTTACCTGAAACCGCTTTCATAGCGATATTTCAACCAACTCTTTCTCCGGGTCAAGTTCTTCTCGTTCGCTAGCAACTTCCAACCAACCTTGAACTGCATCTTGCAGCATCTCTAACAAATGTTCATAGCTGTCTCCCCAAGTGTGGCATCCTGGTAGGGCAGGTACAGAAGCACACCACACACCGTCTTCTTGCCAGATAACTGCTTTAATTTTCATTACCAATCATCTCCACAAGATTGCGACTAATATTCTAGCGTCAAGCTGAGTGCGTAGGCGTAGCCCGCACTTCGACAAGCTCAGTTACCATCGTATACATCGCTTGTTTGCTGCACTGAAGTTATTATTAAAGACATCCAATTTAGTATTGTATTAGGTTGACTTCGCCTCAGACCCTGGATAAGCTTTGTGTGCTTCTGCATAAATCTTTAATGCTACAGCCATCTGCTGTTCCGCAGTCTCTCCCTGCTCTTTGAACCAAGCAAAAGTTTCAGGATCTACCTTAACTGTTATTGTTAGACCTGACTTGGGCATTCGCAATTGTGCTTTAGCAAAAAATTCTTCTGACAAGGGTGGAATATCTGAGGTATCGATGTCTTCGTCATTCATTGCATCGACTCTAACCCAATCGGTTCTTGAGGTATTGTTCATAGCGTTTTCGTTCATGAGATAGTGCCTTTCTTAATGAGATGATCCGAACCATTTCTTCACTTGGCTCGGTGTAAATAACTACTACAATTCGACCATCAAGTAGTCCAATGCCGAGATACCGTTCCTCTCCATAGTCCTCTCGTTCATCTAGGTAGACAAGCATGGGTAGATTAAAGATGCGGAAAGCATCAGCAAAGTCGAAACCATGCTTTGTGATGTTGCTTTGGTTTTTACGCTCATCCCACTCAAACTTCATGGACTCAATATACCAGTGACACCGGGAAAATCAACTGCTTTAATTTTCATCGCCAATCATCTCTACAAGATTGCGACTAATATTCTAGCGTCAAGCCGAGTGCGTAGGCGTAGCCCGTCGTAGACATCGCTTGTCCATTGCATTGAGATTTTGGCCCCTGTGCGATCGCACTCAACACGAAAAGGATTGACAACTGCATTAATCGCAGTATCAAATTTACATCTTCTGAATGTTCATTAGTTGGTATCTCCGAGAAAAATAAGTATAAGGTGATGCTTTTTTATTATGTTCAACCCGTAGACAAGTACTAACCAAATACTAATCACATCAGGAGTATTTCATGATTCCACTGATTTTGGGTGCTGCTACTTTGGCTACTGGAGCCTTCGGAGCGCTAAAAGGTGCTGAAGGCATGCACTTGCAGAAATCATGAAAACTCCTGTTTTAGACAGTGAAGGGTATCTGAATCCTACAAGCACGACTATCCAAGCAAAGTATCGTACTATGGGAGGATATTAAGTATGTCAGTACAGAAAATAGGTGCTTTTGCACTCGCAAACATAAATCCTGCTGAATGCCTACAGCAAATGGTTTCAGCCTATATTAAGTATAAAAGAATTGCCGAACAGGAACAGTTCAACAGACGAGAGATTGAAGCTTGGGAAAATGAAACAATCACCAAGATTAACGCCCAGCGAGAGTTGCTGATGGCGTATCTAGATCGCTCTTTTGATGAACGTGCAGAAAACTTTCGCGCTTTGTTTGCTGTCGTTGATAATGCGATCGCATCCGGCAATAATGAACAACTAGCGCTTACCTTAAACTCAATCACAGAAATAGCTAAATCAAGCCCTTTCAAAGACCTTGCTAACTTAGCTTCTGTTCGCGCCGCCCTAGATGATCCAGACCACGAATGGACGTTTTAATTTTATAAGAGTGCGATCGCTCTCCCAAAACCTTCTAAAAAAGCCTGCCAACGTAGGCCTTTTTCATGTATTGCAAGGCTTACAGGCTACAAACTCTTTGAGAAAATAGCGATCGCCACTATAATCATGTTGCATTGCGATATATTGCAATATAATATGTTGCAAGACAACTTTCACAAGACGATGAGCAAAGAAAATATTACGTTTCGGATAGATAGCAATCAGAAGGCTGCACTTGACGCGATCGCAGCAGGAATGAATCGCGATCGCAGCTACGTACTTAATGAGGCGGTAGCCACTTATCTAGAAATGTATCAGTGGCAAATTGAGGAGATTCAAAAGGGAATTGCTGAAGCGGATGCTGGAGACTTTGCCAGTGATGAAGAAGTAAAAGCGACTTTTGCAAGGCTCACCAATGCAGATTAAGTGGCTGCGTCGTGCGCTTCGTAATTTGGAACAAGCACATAGCTACATCCTGAAAGAGAATCCACAAGCAGCGCAGGAAGTGATATTGAAGATTCAACTTGCTGCCAGTCAACTTGAGAATTATCCTTTTATGGGGCGAACTGGACGTATAGAAGGTACAAGGGAGCTAGTAGTTTCTGGTACGCCATATATTGTTATTTATCGAGTCAAAGAAGAGTCAGTAGAAATTCTTCGGGTTTTCCACACGTCAAAGCGTTATCCAGATTAGCGCCACTAGCCACACAGTTACAAATTAAAGTTATTAAATATCGCTTGCTTCCGGTAGCCAGTCTTCATCCAACACTAACTCTAAAAAATATGGGCACTCTTCTGGAAACACAGAAATTTGTATCCCCGTTTGCTTGGCTGCTTGGCGACGTGCCCTTTGATAACTTTCCTCAAGTTGCTCTGTAGGATAGCTCTTAAGACTAGGACTATCTTCTATTGCTAACTCAATTTGGGTGCGAGAATCAGCAATCGAATCGAGCCAACTATCTGAGCGACGCTGGGGTTGATATTGCCACTTGAGCAGATGCAAGAGTAAGCGAGTTAGTTGACTGGCAATAGCCCGCCTTTCACTTTTGCCCAAGCCTTCAACCTCTTCAATCAGATGTTCTACATCAATTTCATGCCAGTGATGCGATCGCAATAGTTGGGCTGTCTGCTCAATCCACAAATTAAAATCTGCTTTATAAGTTGCGCTCATAGCCGTTCTCGATCTTACCGAAGCCAAAATATCCTTATTTTCCAATACGCTCAAGTTCTTCTCGCAATACTCGCCGTAATGTATCTTCTAACGGTTCACGGCGCTGCTGAATGTACTCACGCAAGGCATCGTTAATCAAAGTTTGGTAATTTCCTCCACCTGCTGCGTGAACTTGGTCACGAAACCATCCTAGTACTTCATCATCTAGGCAAATTGTAATTCGAGTTTTGCCTGTTGATGTTGATTCAATCGCTCCCCGCTTGCCCTGGCTAAAATCATACTCAGCTTCCATAGTTTTTAAATTTAATACAGTGTCAAAACTCCCAAATTTGGATTTTTGTCAAAAGCTTTTGCATTGTCAGCATTTGCCGTTCTCGATCAGCCGCATAGCTTAGGCAAGCCAAAATATCCTCTTGTGTCAAATAAGGAAAGTCATCAAGCACTTCCTCGTAGGTCATCCCAGAAGCAAGATAAGATAAAACATCGTATACAGTAATTCGCATTCCTCGAATACAAGGCTTACACCTCGTTTTCCTGGTTCGATTGTAATAATGTTTTGATACTGCACAGCTATTCAACTCTCAAAAGTCTTCATCATCGACAAAAAATTCCGCATCGTCTTCCAATCGAGAATTACCCTGCCCAAAACCAGCAAGTCCCCACAGAGGTTGCAGCAGTGCCATACCAATTAACCCGATACCGGCACTAAAAGCTAGCACTAAACCCATTGGTATCTGAATTGATTGGAATGTTAAGAATTTTAACGATACGGGTGTGGCATTTTGGACTGAAATAATTGCGATCGCTATTACCCAAACCGCCACAACTAGAGATGTCAAAAAAGGAGCGAGAGTTTTCATACTTTGATCGAAGTGAGGAGAGACGCGATTGAGAAGTTAGGAGTTATTAATTTAGAACTCATCACTCATAACTTTTAAAAGGAGTTAGAGGTTAAGAATTGTTAATTTACAACTCTTAACTCCTAACTCCTAACTCCTAATTCTTGATTATTATGCCTCTAGTTTAGCAATGGCACTCTCTAACTCTTGGGCGATTTGGGTGAGTTTTTCGGGAGTGTTGGTTTCTAGGTAGACGCGCACCAGTGGTTCTGTACCGGAAGGACGCAATAAAACCCAGCTACCTTCTTCTAAATAGAGCTTAATACCGTCTTTACGCCCCACCTCCTTGACTTTAATTCCTGCTACCTCTGTAGGTGGATTTTTGGTAAAGGAGTCGATGACGGCGGTTTTATGGGCTTCTGTGAGGTGCAAGTCTAGGCGGTTGTTGTAAAGTGGGCCATCGGCTTCAGCGATCGCTTCTTTGACAAGTTGACTTAGCGGTTTGCCTTCATAAGCGATCGCTTCTGCCACCAGCATATCGGCTAAAACCCCGTCTTTTTCGGGAATATGTCCGATAATACTCAATCCGCCTGATTCTTCTCCGCCAATTAACACATCAGTTTCGCGCATTTTTTCGCCGATGTATTTAAAACCAACTGCTGTTTCGTAAATTTGCAGCCCATTTTTAGCAGCAAAATTATCCAGCAGGTGGGTTGTCGCCACAGTGCGGACAATAGCGCCAGTTTTACCTTTGTTTTTGATTAAATGACGTGCTAGAAGTAGCAGCACAGTATTCGGAGTCAGGACGTTTCCTTGTTCATCAACGATACCAAAGCGATCGCTATCTCCATCCGTCGCCAAGCCCAAATCAGCTTGATCTCGAAGTACTGCTTCCACTAATTCAACTAATTGTTCTCCTTTGGGTTCTGGCATTCCACCCCCAAATAAAACATCCCGCCAATCGTGGAAACTTTCTAGCTGAACGCCACTATGTTGCAAAACTTCATCTAAATATCCGCGAGAGGTAGAATACAAAGCATCGTACTTTACCTTTAAATTAGCGCTTCTGATCTTTTCTACATCAAGTAGAGTGTAGATAAATTTCAGGTAATCAGGTTTCGGATCGAAAATTGAAATTGAACCTGATGGATTGCTTCCAGGCAACTCATCAGATGCACTTTCTATATTTGCCACAATAGTATCAGTAATCTCTGGAGTGGCAGGCCCAGCATAATCGGGTATATATTTAATTCCACAGTAAGGTGCTGGATTATGACTAGCAGTAAACATTAACGCCCCTGCGGAATTTAGGTGACGGGCGTTGTAGGCAATTACTGGTGTGGGGCAATCCCGGTCAGTAATTTTCACAGTCCAACCTAAGTCTGCTAGGACTTGGGCCGCTGTTTGGGCAAACTGGTCAGCTAAAAAGCGAGTATCGTAGGCAATAAGTACTGGTCTATCTTTTGTGTAGGCTGTTTCTAAGTAAGTGGCGATTGCCCTTGTTACTTTCCGTACATTTGGGAAAGTAAAGTCATCGGCAATAATCCCTCGCCATCCATCGGTACCAAATTTTATCTTGCTGGAATTGCTACTAGCGCTCATTTTTGCCACTTGCTCCCGTACATTATCAGTACTATTAAAAGCTTCCCGCAAAGCGTGTGTAGCAGCAAGTATCCTCCGAAGTTCTTTTCTAAGGAAGCCTTAGCTTAAACTTCTCCCCACCGTATTTTCTCTCACTGTTTCTGAGCAATGTCAACCCCCGATCGACCTTTTGCCAGTTATCACCTTTGGTCTCTAGTTGCCCCAGCAACCGGGCAAGAACGCTGGCATTGCCAGATGAGACGGGGGTTTATCAAAGCACGGCAACACGAACCACAAGTCAAGGCGCTGTTAGCGCAAGCCACCGCACCCCAGCGGATTGGGATACTCGCCCAAAAAGGCGTTTATGAGTTTCATCATCACAGGCATCTGTTGAAGCAAGCAGATGGTGTAGAAAGAGTTGCACAGCTACTTAAATTAGCCAACTCAAGCGATCAAGTCCAGCAACGCGTGCTGCAAATTTTGAAAAAATATCACGATGCTCCGTTGCTTTTGGATAAAGATATTATCCAATTAACTCCAGGCGATGAAGGCTTTCCTAAACCGATAGTAGTTGAACAAGAGGATTATTGTTTTCGCTTATATGCGGCTATGGACTGCGTTTTCATTGAGTCTGATAGCACTTTACATATTTTGGATTTCAAAACTGGTAAGTCGGCTTTTGATCAACGACAGGCATTAGTTTATTTATTAGCAGCTCGCTATCTTTACCCTGGGCGAGAAGCTGTGGCATCATTTTATAATTTAGAAATATGTAAAAAGTCTGAGTTAATTAGCATTAATAATAGTGAATTGGAATCATTAAAATTTGAGTTAGCGAACATTGCTCACAAGCACCAACACGATTTACAAAAATATCAGGAACAAAGCAGTAATTTCAGTAAAATTTTCCCCCCTAATCCTGGTTCTCACTGCCGCTTTTGTCCATTTAACTCAATCTGTGAGTTTGCCGATTTTAAGCAACATCAGTCGTATCCACTGCCCAGTTTAAGAGTTAATATTAGGCGTTAGAAATTTGACGTTGTTGAATGAGGGGAATGCGAATGATAAACTCAGTACCAACTCCTGGTTGCGAAATGCATTCTAAAGAGCCGCCATGTCTTTCTGTGATAATTTGGTGACTAATAGCCAGCCCCATACCCGTACCTTGTCCAACGGGCTTGGTCGTAAAAAAGGGATCAAATAGTTGCTTTTTAGCATCTTCTGGTATTCCGAGTCCGTTGTCAGCAATGCCAATTGTGACTTGATTTGGTGTTAGTAATTTGGTGCGAATATAAATTCGGGGATTATCCGTTTTTAGTCGTTTCTTTGTTGACCACCGAGATATAACCGATGAATCTTCTAAAGCATCGATCGCATTCACTAAAATATTCATAAATACTTGGTTTAACTGCCCAGCATAACATTCAACCAAGGGGAGGTTGCCATATTCTTTGATCACCTCAATTTTCGGGCGCTGGTCAGTAGCCTTGAAGCGGCTTTGGATAATCATCATCGTACTATCAATTCCCTCATGGATATCAACCCGTTTCATTTCAGCTTCATCTACGCGTGAAAAAGTCCGCAGGGAAAGCACAATCTCTCGAATCCGCTCTGCTCCCATCATCATCGATTGGAATAATTTGGGTAAGTCTGACCTTAAGAAGTCTAGTTCAATTAGATTTGTAAACTCGTGAATTGCCTTGACTGGTTGGGGATAATGTTTTTGGTAGAGTTCTAACAGTGAAAATAAACTTTTGGTGTATTCATCCGCTGGGCTAATATTGCCGTAAATAAAGCTAACTGGGTTGTTGATTTCATGTGCCACACCTGCAACTAGTTGACCCAAACTGGACATTTTTTCGCTTTGAATTAACTGAGTTTGGGTATTTTGTAGTTTGGATAATGCTGTTTCTAGTTCTTGTGTTTGCTGTCGTAGGTCTGCTTCCGCTTGTTTAAGTACAGCATTACTACGGCGCAAGGCAGCTTCTACCTGCTTTTGCTCTGTTAAATCACGAATAATCCCAACTAAGAAACGATTACCTAAATCATCCTTAAACAAATATTTTTTGGTCAGGATACAGTGTGTTGCGCCATCGGAATCTGTAAATAATTCCTCGTTTTCATGAGTTATCTCTGTAGTAAAAACTAGTTCATCTTTTTCCCAAAACACATCAGCTTCCGCTTTGGAAAAAACATCATAGTCAGACTTACCAATTAATTCTTCTCGGCTATACCCGATGAAATTACAAAAGGCATCGTTAAGTAGTATCCACTGATGTTGGTCGTTTTTAAGAAAAATGGGGTCAGATATACCATTGATCATCCGCAGCAGAAAAGCCAGCGAGAAGTTTTGCTGCTGTGTATATTGTTTGTCAGAGAAGTCATTCAGAGATTTCCAATCATTCATACCCTTAGTCTGAATCTAAAATGTTGTCTTCATGGTTGATGAATAGGAAAAACCACTAAATCAACATAGCCTAAAAAGCAGATAAAAACCTCAGCGATCATATCGCTGAGGCTCTAAAAGACTGGCTCAATAATCCTGAAAAACAGGAGCTAATTAAAAAGCATAATTTGGGTAAATAAATCGAAGAAATTTAAAAAGGTGGTAATTCTTTAAGAATTGTAAACCGGATATGATTTATGGCCAAATCACCGATAGGGACATCTTCTTTGGTTAGCCGCGCACCTTGACTTGTAACGGTTTCAAAGGTGATACCTTTGCCAATTTCAATGTGATACCAGCATAAGCCCATAAAAAAGCGCGTCGGATAAGGCCCACCTTCACCCACATCGTCAGGATTTGATTCCATTGGCAACCAACCAAAATTTGGGACGTAGAACTCCAGCCAAACATGATTAAAGTCGGGTTGTAGTGGCACTCCTAGTAAGTCACTATGGGGAGGACATTTGTACCTACCTACGGTACGGCAGGGGATGCCATTTAAACGGGCTAGGGCAAGTAAGACACCGACATATTCGCCACAGGAACCAACACCCCGTTCTAAAACTATATCTGGCGTGTCAATGTAAGGTTTAATACCGTAAGATAATTGATCGTAAACGTAGTTGCGGATGCTGTACATTTTCCGCAGCACATTGGTTTCAGAACCAATCGCTTCTCTGGCGGCACGGCGAACAATGGTAGTATCCATTGCTAAATCGTCATCATCCACTAGGTAGCGTGTTTGCAATTCTGGAGACAGTTCAGGAACGTCTTCCACATCTCTGGGTGTGATGCGATACTTAATGCCTCGAACTTCCAAAAGTGCTTTCCAGCCAAATATATGCCGTTCTCCTGGGGTAAGAGAATCAAATTTAAATACTGCTACACGTTGCCCCTCTATCACTTCTTCGGTAAAGGGTATACCAATGGCTTCAACGTGTTTCACCTTTTGACGCTCAGTTTCGGATGGTAGGGCGATACGCCATTCCACGTCAGGTAAATAAACCTCGTCTAAGGGTGCAATTTCCTCAGCATAAGACATTTCAATGAGATAGCCATTAGAGAGGGCATAGCACTTATCTGGCTGGTAATGATAATACAGGGGATGAATAAAAGTGCGATCGCGGAACGTTAGCTCATGACTCGGATCAGCATTGGGATTATCCCGAATATAAGGCTCCTCTGAGGCGTAGGCAACGTAAATACTTTCTTTACCTGTTTCGTCATTTTTATGGATTGCAATACCTGTAGGACATTCAAAGGGTGTCAGAACGCTGAATTGCAGTTCACCCGTTGCTCTGTCCATCGCGTAAACTGATTGTTCGGTGCGATCGCAAATCCATAGCATTTCTTGGTTGACTGCCAAATTCTCTATGCCAACTCCAGGAGCATAAAATCTGGTAATCTCTTTTCGCGTTTCGCGGTCAAAAACCAGAATGTAGCCCAGCCTTTGGCAACTTACATAAACTGCTGTTTCCCAAACAGCAACGCCATCAGCGGGATAAGGCAATGTTACAAAATGTTCTAGACCCAAAGCATTGAGCTTGCACAAGTAAACACTATTTTCTCGGCTCACCCATAGGGTATCTTCCCATGCAGCTAGACCAGTGACATCAGTAAATTCTTTAACTTGATGGGGATTGAGAATTTTGCTGTTGTCAGAGGTGGGATCAATCTCCAGTAGATGGCCTTTAATACTGTCAATGGCAAGTAGCCTATCTTTGATGAAAGTAATGCCACACAGGGTAGCAGCAGTAAGCGGTCGAATTGTCTTTTGCCCAAACATCTGGCTTGCGGTCGTGGGGAGTGCAAAACTTATATTAAGCATATTTCTTGAATGGTTTAGCACGCCTGGGCAATTCAAAATTCAAAATTCGTCTTGAAAAGTTTGCTAAATCGGGAAACCCTACTGGCACGCCAGTTCGCTTGAGCGAGGAAATACACAAGCGAGTGGCTCAACTTTTGACAAAATTAAAAATGAAGAAATGCAATCGGGCCATGCATCCTAACTATTGATTACGGGATGTAAATGAAAGCAATGGCAGCCTGAAATTAATTGTGGCATATCCTCTGTAACAAAGCTTCAAAGCTCTATTACTCATAATTATCAGTAAAATGTGTTCCGATAAACTCTTTCGTGAGAAATAATACTATCTTAAAAAAAGAATAAATTTACAAATGTTAAAAATTACATATACACTCATACAACTGGGCGATCGCCTTAATGTAACTTTAGAAGATGGAATTCCTGCCATCACTAAATTATGATCGAATTTTGTAACTATTTCCTGTGACTTACACGATGTCTGCTAATTCTCTGCCTGAAGGTGCCGCCGTTTGGCATAGTTTAGAAGTTGATAAAGCGTTAGACCTGCTCGATAGTAACGCAGACAGTGGCTTAACACCCCAAGAAATTCAACAGAGATTACAAAAATACGGCCCCAACGAACTCGAAGAAACTGCTGGCCGTAGCACTTGGGAAATTCTGCTGGATCAGTTCAAGAACATTATGTTGTTGATGCTGATTGGCGTAGCTCTGATTTCCGGGATTATAGACCTGATAGGTTTGCAATCGGGCAGTTTGAAGCCTGGTGAAGTGCCATTTAAAGATACGATCGCTATTTTGGCAATTGTCATCCTCAATGGCATACTCGGCTACGTCCAAGAAAGCCGTGCCGAAAAAGCCTTGGCAGCCCTGAAAAAAATGACCTCTCCCTTGGTGCGAGTCATCCGCGCCGCCAGACTGGTGGAGATAGCAGCCAAGGAACTAGTTCCAGGGGATGTCATGCTGCTAGAAGCTGGGATGCAGATAGCCGCAGATGGACGCTTAATCGAACAGTCGAATTTACAAGTGCGTGAGTCGGCATTGACTGGTGAAGCCCAATCTGTGAATAAACAGGCAACGCTCAAATTACCAGAAGAAACAGATTTAGGCGATCGCCTAAATTTAGTATTTCAAGGAACCGAAGTTATCCAAGGACGCGCCAAGGTTCTGGTGACTAACACCGGAATGACTACAGAACTTGGTAAAATTGCTGCGATGTTGCAGGCGGTGGAAAGTGAACCTACGCCATTACAGCAGCGGATGACTCAACTGGGTAATGTCCTGGTTACGGGTTCTTTGATTCTGGTAGCGATTGTTGTCGTCGGCGGTGTGATCCAAGCGAGAGGTTTTAGCAACATCCAAGAACTCTTGGAAATTTCCTTGAGTATGGCGGTTGCTGTGGTACCAGAAGGTTTACCCGCTGTAATTACCGTCACCTTGGCACTGGGAACCCAGCGAATGGTGCGCCAAAATGCCTTGATTCGTAAACTCCCAGCAGTGGAAACATTGGGTTCTGTAACCACCATCTGTTCCGATAAAACCGGCACGCTGACTCAAAATAAAATGGTGGTGCAATCGGTTTTCACCAATAACAAAACTTTTCGCGTCACCGGCGAAGGTTATGCTCCCACAGGGGACTTTCAGTTAGATGGTCAAACAATTTCCCTGGAGGAGTCTCCAGAAATCTCAGCGTTGTCAGTCGCCTGTGCTGTTTGTAATGATTCAGTGTTGCAAAAGGAACAAGGTGAATGGGCAATTTTAGGAGATCCTACAGAAGGGGCGTTAGTCACTCTGGCGGGGAAAGCGGGAATTGAAAAAGACCAGTGGAACAATAAGTTACCTCGCGTTGTGGAGTTTCCCTTCTCTTCAGAACGGAAGCGGATGAGCGTGATTTCTCAGGTGGAGGGAGTCGCCACAGGTGATGCGTCTTCGAGAGGCGTTGACCCAGCGATCGCTAGCTTGACTCAATCTGAACCTTACTTAATGTTTACCAAAGGTTCCCCAGAGTTAATCTTGGCACGTTCGGCTCAAATTCATTTGGGCAATGACACAGGCCCCTTGACGGAAGAACAACGCCAAAACATTTTGGCACAAAATGATCTGATGGCGAGTAAAGGTTTGCGGGTACTAGGTTTTGCCTACAAACCTCTGACGGACATCCCAGCAGAAGGTTCAGACGAAACATCTGAGCAAGATTTGGTATGGCTGGGATTGGTGGGAATGCTAGATGCGCCACGCCCAGAGGTGAGGGCAGCTGTCCAAGAGTGCCGAGAAGCAGGTATTCGCCCAGTGATGATTACAGGCGACCACCAATTAACAGCACGAGCGATCGCTACCGATTTGGGAATTGCCCAAGAAGGCGATCGTGTTCTCACTGGTCAAGAATTGCAACGGATGACTGACCAGGAATTAGAGCAAAATGTTGACTTAGTAAGCATCTATGCCAGGGTTTCCCCAGAACACAAGCTGCGAATTGTCCAAGCACTGCAACGCCGGGGCCGATTTGTAGCGATGACAGGCGATGGTGTTAACGATGCCCCAGCCCTCAAACAAGCCGATATCGGTATTGCAATGGGCATTACTGGGACTGATGTTAGTAAAGAAGCCAGTGACATGGTGTTACTTGATGACAACTTCGCCACCATTGTCACCGCCACCAAGGAAGGGAGAGTTGTTTACACCAACATCCGCCGCTTTATTAAATACATCCTGGGCAGTAACATTGGCGAAGTTCTGACAATTGCAGCCGCACCTCTAATTGGTTTGGGAGGCGTTCCCCTTACACCCTTACAAATTCTGTGGATGAACTTGGTGACAGACGGTTTACCAGCTTTGGCATTAGCTGTAGAACCTCCAGAACCGGATGTAATGCAACGTCCGCCTTTTAGTCCCCGCGAAAGTATTTTCGCCAGGGGATTGGGTTCTTATATGATTCGCATTGGGATAATATTTGCCATTATCAGCATTGCCTTGATGTGGTGGGCTTATCAGCATACCCATGCCCCTGAGTATCAGGGAAATCCAGACACTTGGAAGACAATGGTATTTACCACCTTGTGTATTGCACAAATGGGTCATGCGATCGCCATTCGCTCTAACAACCGACTGACTATCGAGATGAATCCCTTCTCCAATATCTTTGTATTAGCGGCTGTTGTTGTCACCACGATTTTGCAGTTGATGCTAGTTTACGTCCCACCCCTGCGAGATTTCTTTGGTACTCACTACCTGACTCTAGAGGAATTGGGGGTTTGTATTGGCTTCAGTGCCTTAATGTTTGTGTGGATTGAAGGGGAGAAGATATTTTTGCGGATTATGGGCAAGAAGGCTGTGTAAATTGGGCATTGGGCATGGGGCATGGGGCATGGGGCATGGGGCATTGGGCATTGGTTATTAATTATTCTCCTTTACCCCTCTGCTCCCCCTGCCTCCCCTACTCCCCCTGCTTACACAGCGATGGGACATTTTTCTAGTTGAAAGTCCCTTATCTCCCTCGTCTCCAATGCCCAATCCCCAATGCCCCATGCCCAATCTTCACCATGTACCTCAAAACTATAAACCTCCGACAATTTCGCAATTATCAAGACCAAAAGGTTGAATTTACTGCTGCCAAAACAATTTTGGTAGGTAATAACGCTCAGGGAAAGTCGAATTTGTTGGAGGCGGTGGAGTTGCTGGCGACATTGCGATCGCACCGAATGGCCCGCGATCGCGATTTGGTTCAAGAAGGGGAAGCCATAGCCCAAATTAATGCTACCCTTGAGCGACAAACAGGGGTTAGTGACCTTACCTTAACTCTCCGGCGCAATGGTCGTCGTAGCGTTGCTATCAATGGCGAGTCTATCCGCCGTCAAATGGATTTTCTCGGCGTTCTCAATGCAGTCCAATTTTCCAGCCTGGATTTAGACCTAGTACGCAGTGGCCCGGAAGGTCGCCGAAACTGGTTAGATACACTCTTAATTCAACTCGAACCAGTTTATGCTCACATTTTGCAGCAGTATAACCATGTGTTACGCCAGCGCAATGCCTTTTTAAAACGCCATGTAGAAACCTTGGATGCAACATCTCTACACTCAGAATTGGCGGTGTGGGATGCACAATTAGCGACCACAGGAACCAGGGTCATTAGACGACGCGATCGCGCCATTCAAAGATTAGCTCCTATTGCAAGTGCTTGGCACGCCAGTATTAGCGGCAGTACAGAAGTTCTGCAAATTAATTACGTGCCGAATATTCCTTTAGAGGATAACCGTCTAGAAGAAGTGCAGCAAGCTTTTTTAGCAAAAATTCAGCAGCGAACGATTGCTGAAATGCACCAAGGCACTACCCTTGTTGGCCCCCATCGTGACGAAATAGAATTAACTATTAACCAGACACCTGCTCGTCAATACGGTTCTCAAGGTCAACAACGAACGCTAGTTCTAGCCTTAAAATTAGCTGAATTACAATTAATTGAAGAAGTCGTCAAAGAGCCACCATTGCTATTACTTGATGATGTTCTTGCCGAACTCGATTTATCTCGTCAAAATCAATTGCTTGATGCCATTCAAGATCGTTTTCAAACCCTAATTACTACCACTCACTTGGGTTCTTTTGATTCGCAATGGTTGAAGTCCTCACAAATTCTTTTTGTGAAATCAGGAGAAATAATCCCACAGTAATGTATAAATTATTCTAACCTTTTAAAAACGTTGAGAACTACAAAAGTCAGCAGAGAAGCGATTAATCCTAACTGCCATAAACCGCAGCCAGCAGCAATTCCCAAAGCAGCCGAAACCCAAATAGCTGCTGCTGACGTGAGTCCGTGAATTTCAAGTCGCTGTGATTCTTGGGAAGATTGGCGCACAATTTCTCCAGCACCGAGAAATCCTATACCAGTTGCAATCCCCTGAATCACCCGGCTAATTGCATCCCTCTCAATCACCCGACTAATTTCATCAGGACTGGTTTGTAGTCCTCCTGTTTGCATAATTGTCAAAATAAAAATGGCTGAACCGAAACTCACCAGCATGTGAGTTCTTAAACCGGCTGGTTTGCGTTTAATTTCGCGGTCTAAGCCGATTATTGCTCCAACAACCAATGCAATGCATAGCCGGAAGCTTATATTCAGCCAATCATCAGTTGCAAGGTAGTAAGTGTTTGACAATGCTTAGTCTGGTATAGGGTATTCTATATACTAGGTTAACTGGTAATATTTTTATTAATGGAGTTTAATCTAATGGGTTTAGTGCAATAGCCTATCTCGTATTTGGATTCTATCGATTCAGTAATGCTTTTTAAGCCACTAAATTAATATCTTCCATTGTTAGGATTATTTTTCAGTAATATAATCTTTCGGTCAATAAATTGAGGTTTGCATTGCGAAATTATGGCAGTGATCATAATTTCGGCAAACTACATGAATTTTAAGTTTATTAAATAGTTTTTGGGATATTTAAAATGACTCATGCTATAAAATTTTACCTTAAATTGCTAGATTTAACCCATACACCTAATAATTAAATATGATACCGCCATGTAGAATCTCGTAAAAGAACTAAACCCCTACTTTTAGGGAAAGGAGGCAAAATGAAGGCAAAAATTTGATTTCCAAAGGAGTTGAACTACAGTAATACATCGTGTAACGAGCAATTAGCCACTAACAAGGTCGGTAAATTCAACGTAAATGCTGGAAACTATTCCTATTGAGGAGTGCTGATTCAGTAGTCAGTGGATTGACGGCTGATAATGTACCAGGAGGGAATAGCTATGGCTACAAATAGACAACTGACAACTAAAAATTGAGTGGATAAACTCTACTGGCTAGACCAAATTAAACTACAAGACCGCGCCAAGGTAGGTGACAAAGCGTTTTACTTGAGCAAAATTATCCAGCGTGGCTATCCGGTAGTGCCTGGTTTTGTGGTTTCAGCGGAAATTTTACGACAATTTCTCGAAAATCTCAATAGTTCAGAGTCATTAGTGGCTGACTTACCCCATTCTTCATTACACCTGGATGTCACTAATTGGCGTCAACTTCAGCAGGTGGCTAGTCGCTTGCGCCAAGAAATTCTCACTGCGACTGTCCCACAGGAGTGGGTGAGTACAATTTTCCAAGCAGCTAGAGAATGGCAAACTGGCTGTTTGATTCTTCGACCGACTTTAGCAGTATCAACTGCTAACCCAGGGATGAAGAATATATCGGGTTTGCTGGAGTCGGTATTTTGTGAGTGCGAACCCGAAGCGATCGCTTTTGCCCTAAAGCGTACCTGGAGCCAGATATTTCGGGCGAGAAGTTTATTATATTGGCAGCATTCAGGAATTAATCTGCAACAAATTAATCTCGCCGTTTTGGTGCAACCTGTTGAGAATGCGATCGCCAGTGGCTTGCTCACAGCAAACCCTTCTGGGTGGGAAATTGAGGCTACTTGGGGATTAGGAATTGCGATCGCTCAAGGTGAAGTCCAGCCAGATATCTACTACATTCAACCGGAAACTGGGGTTGTGCTTGAGCAACAACTGGGCAATAAAATGCTGGCTTATGGTGTTGATAATGCAACACCTAGAGCTTTTTCGCAACCCGTGCCGAACTCAGTGCTAACAACAGATCACACTTGTCTGAGTACCTATCTACTTCAGGAAGCGCAACAAAAACAGTACTCTTTACAAGAACAATACTTACAACAAATAATTGCTCTAGGAACTCAACTGGTGAGTGAACTGGGTAAAACCTTCACCATTAAATGGACTATCGGTGGGCACAATACATCTGGCAAACTCTACATCACACAAGTTAGTCCTCCCCAATCTGTAATTCCCCACTTACACTTCATTCGGGGACTAGGAGCAGCCGGGGGACGTGTTGTGGCAACTGCCCTGGTAATTATTAATCCACAACATAAACCCGAACAACTACCCAAGGGAGTGATTTTAGTAGTACCAACAATTACACCTGATTGGTTGCCATTACTGCAACAAGTTGCTGGTATTATCACAGAACAAGGGGGATTAACCAGCCATGCTGCAATTCTGGCGAGAGAATTAGGTATCACAGCAGTAGTAAACGCCACATCTGCCACCACTTTAATTCAAACTGGCGAACGACTGCTACTTGATGGCGACAGAGGAGAAGTTTATCGGATCAAAGGAGATTCAAAGGAGGAGATGGAGAAAGGAAGAGAAGAAAATCTTCTTTCCCCCCATCACCCCAAGCCAAAAGCCCCCCATCCTGCTGTTACGTTTCCTCTACCTATGATTGTTACCCAACTGCTGGTTAATTTAAGTCAGTCCACTTTAGTAGAACAAGTGCAAAGCTTGCCTGTGGATGGGGTGGGATTGTTACGCTCAGAATTGATGGTACTAAATATATTAAACGGGCAACATCCTAATAGTTGGATTTTAAGCGGGCGTCAGGCAGAATTATTAGAACTATGGTCTGAGCAGATTATGCAGTTTGCCCGTGCTTTTGCACCAAGACCAATTTTTTATCGTTCTTTAGATTGGCGATCGCAGGATTTACCATCATTGAGTGATAATTTAGAATCTTCTCCCCAGTCGATGTTAGGTGAACGCGGGACTTTTAGCTATTTACGAAATCCCGCAGTATTTGAATTGGAACTCCAAGCTTTGGCGAGTGTACAGCAAGCTGGCTACAGCAATGTCAACCTACTATTGCCCTTTGTGCGGACTGTGGAAGAATTTGTCTTTTGTCGTCGTAAAGTTGAGCAAGCTTTTTTAACCGAAGTGGCGCAATTTCAATTATGGATGATGGCAGAAGTGCCAAGCGTCCTATTTTTATTGCCAGAATATGTCAAAGCAGGTGTAGCCGGAATTTCTATTGGTACAAATGACCTGACCCAATTATTGCTCGGAGTGGATCGAGAACAAGGACAGCTAGCAAAAGTATTTAACGAACGTCATCCAGCAGTGATGAGTGCGATCGCTCAACTTATCCAAATGGCTCAAACTGCCGGTATCCCTTGTTCAATCTGCGGTCAAGCACCAGCCCTATATCCAGAAATCATCGATAAGTTAGTGGAATGGGGTATTACTTCCATTTCCGTGGAACCGGAAGCAGTGGAGCGAACATATCAAGCGATCGCTCGTGCTGAACAACGTCTAATCTTAGCAGCAGCACGACGAAAACTGTATTAGTTAAGAGTGATTCAATTTTGATTTTAGATTGAAGGAAAAATCTAAAATTAGCAGAGTTAAGTAAAAATTGAAAATGTCTTTAATTCTAATACCAATTAAAAAAAGAATGCGACAAATAAACCATTTGTAGAGACGCGATTCATCGCGTCTTTACCCAATGATGTGTTGCAATCATTAATTGAATTAGTATAAGTATGCATATTAGGAAATATGAGAAATACTCCTGAGTGTTATGAAAGTATTAGTTACTGGCAACCAAGGAATGATTGGTTCAGTTGTTGAAAAAGTTTTGCGTGCTGACGGATGTGAAGTGATTGGCTTTGATATAGAAAATGGTCATAATATTCTGAATCCAAATGAAATTAGTTCAGCACTTGTTGACTGTGATGCAGTTGTTCATCTTGCAGCGCTACTTGGAAAATCTGAGGATATGCCCGATGAAATAATGGCAGTGAATCTTCTCGGAACTTCGCATATTCTTTCAGCAGCAGCAGAGGCAAAACTCAAACGTGTTGTTTTCTTCAGCAGTGTTGATGTTTTGGGAATCTTTAAAGGTGAGAGAAAACCGGATTATCTTCCTTTAGATGACAATCATCTTTGTTATCCAACTACGCCTTATGCTGTTTCCAAGCGGCTTGGTGAAGAAATGTGCAGATATTTTACCGATAGCACAGGTATCCCAACTATTTGTTTGCGACCACCTGGTGTATTTGATGAAGAAACTTACGATTTTATTATTTCTAATCGACAAGCTAATCCCGATTTTGAGTGGAATCCATTTTGGGAATACGGCGCTTTTCTGGATGTGAGAGACGCCGCAGAAGCAGCGCGATCTGCTTTATTCTGCCCTAATCCTGGTCATGTTACCTTGTTACTATGCGCTGATGACATTTCTTCGGCCCATCGAACTAGTCAAGAAATGGCTCAATCTTTACTTCCTGAAGTGGATTGGCGCGGAGGTAATGAATATGAATATGAACCTTATAAAGCCTTGATTAACACCCAACTCGCTAAAGAAATCCTTCAATGGGTTCCGCGTTATAAATGGCGACCATCAAGCAATGCTTCAGCATTACAAGCTCCATAGCTAATGCTTTCAAGAGTGCCGATTTTTAACGATATTACAAAATACCCCACCTCAATATACTTATATGGTGGGGTAGCGATGTCTACGACGGGCTACGCCTACGCGTGAAAAACCGAAATCTTTAATATCGGTAAATCGCCGCAACGGCTGTGCTATATGGAATCTGTTCAAAGGGGACAGCGTAAACCGTACCACCATTTAATAAAGTATGAGCAGCAACAAAATCCAACAAATCCTCATCACCAGCTTCTTTTTCTGGATGCAAATAAACCGTTTCTGAGGTTGGATCGAATAAACCCCACTGTTGCTGACCAACTGCAACTAGTAAGGAATCGACTCGTTGGTAATAAGCCGCTGAGACAATTTCTTTGAGGTTGTTAGATGCTTTACCAGTATCACCGCCAAACAATTCGTGAAATTGCTCCAAAACCTCTTGCTGCGACTTTTGGAAATCAGCCTCGACAATCGGCCAAGCTTGATCATGTAACTCTTGGGCGCTGAGTATCTCTGGATTACCAGTGATAGCTTCATCCATCAAATGCTGGTAAGTATTTGCCTGTCTATATAAAGGCAAGAGATATTCTACCCCAGCCAGTACCAAAGGGGCTTTTTGCGATCGCAGTTTTTCGTGCAATGCGCCATCAATAATCTGAAAGAATTGTAGTATGTATTCTTGTTGTTTATCCTTTTCAGGGCTTCCCTGTCCGTGAAACGTACCTGGTTGCGAAAAGGAATTGGCGGTTCCCCCTCTTGATGTTGCAAGCCGGAACTGACCTTCTTTAGCAGTCTCGTCTTTTTGCAAAGCTTCATCTAGACTTTTAGGAAGATTTTCTACTTCCACCTCATTGACGGTGTAGCGTGTTCCTTCAAAGAATCTGACATCTTGTTGGCTCAAAGCCAGCACATAGAAGCGACCATTACCATTTAAAATTGGCAGCAGTGGCTTGATATGAAATCGATCTGTAACCACGACCAACTCTTGAAAATCAATTGGTAGCGTGTAATAGCGAAAAATATTTTCAGAAATAAAAATCGCCAGCCCTTGCTCTCCCTTTTGCTCCCAAAACTCTTGGGTATCAATCTCATGGGATTTTTCTAGCAATGCGATCGCTTCTTTCTGTTCCAAACCCGCATCAATTAAACGATTCTCCGCTTCCTTGACCAAATTTTTAAAGCGAATGAGGTCTTGTCGCACTTCTGCCCCGGCTGGGTGTGTTGGCATATAAATTGAAACACAATTTCCTTTTGGCTGTTCTATTAATGTCTTTATCTCCTCTCTAGAAATTAATTGCATATTAATATCCCTCCTATCAACGTGACCAGATGCATCAGACCATCGGTATTAAATGATCTGATGGGACGTTATTCTCAGATGGCGACGGTTGAAGTTCAACCTTTGCCTCTGAGTTTATTTCACCTCAAAGAGGCTTTAGTTGCATCTTTCTTTTGACAGGCAATATTCATGTTTGAGAATTACTAATTAAAACCCAAAATTTAAAAGCCAAAATAGCCACATTTATCAAATGTTTGGCGTGTTAGAGTTTGCGCGTTCTGAGTTTATCCCTATTCTACTATCTCGTTGACTAAGACCTAAAGTTACTCGTTTCATAATCCAGTACAAACCTGCAAGTACCACAAAGGTGATAGCAATAATCACCAAGGGCTGTTTCCCAAGAATTTCTTCTACCCCTTTGGTAAGTAAAGCATCCGGTTGAGTAATAAAATCCCAACTGTTGAAACGCAAAAATCGTCCCCAATAGACACCAACCGCACACAGAAAATGAGTAATCAACTCAACGCGCCAAATCCAGTGGCTTTTACCGATGCGATGTAAGTAGTGACCCCAATTAATTAACGATATTACATAAGCTTCAAATCCACCGAGAATTACTAGCAAATATACAGGAATGAGGACTAAAGTAATCATCCAAACCGATTGAATCGTGCGGATATCATCTATCAAATGAATTACATCGGTCAACAAATATGGTGCATTTGGTAAGAAAGCGTAGAAAACTAAGAATCCTAGCCACCAAAGCCAAGTGCCACCGCGCTTTATACGAAATAGCCACACACTCAAAGCCAAAGGTATAAAAGCCAGAAATAAATTCCAAGTCATCCATCTCATATTAATTTGCAATACCTGCACAACTCTGGCTATCAATTCTTCTTTCATAGGTGCTTACTCGGAAGATATTTGATTGATTTATATTCACTCTAATGATTGATTGATAAACTTTTTTAGTTCCCCAAAAAAATTACTTTTCTCCAATATCAGACAATATTGTTGTGTCAGTTAAAAGTAAATACACACTGAAATATATGTCCAAAGTTTAGAGTTTTTGTATATTTCATGCTGAGAGATAAAATTTGTCAATCAATCGGCTTAAGTCACTAGTATAGCCAGAAAATCATCAGGGTAAAATCTACCACCGAAAGGAAGTCTGAGCAGCAAAAACGCCGCGAATAACTTCTGGTGGACTTTTTAAATTGCAATATTGCCCCTGTCCTGGCTATTATATTGATTTCATTTTGCCTTGCTAGAGTTCCAGAAGTACCCAAAGTTTTTGTTATTAGGGGCGGGCGAGACGCCATTGGTGTCAACTTAACGCGAAACCGCACGTCCGCCAGGGATTGTAAATCCCTGTCTCATAGCTAAAGTCCTCTGAAGAGGACTTTAGAGCGCAAAAATTTTCAGTCTACTTCAGTAGACTTGAGCAATTAGTCAGGGATTGTAAATCCCTGGCGGGTGAACAACACCTAATCAGTACGCTATTTTTGGCTTAAGTTGACACCAGTGGCGAGACGCCCACCCGGTTGGATATTTTTATGTGAAAGTCCTTAACTAACGCCATGTGCGACTTTATCTCAAACCTAACCCCCAACCCCTTCCCTACTAGCGTTGGGGAGCAAAAATCAAAGCCTCTCTCCTTTTAGGAGAGAGGAATGGAAGTGAGGTCAGAATATTAACTTGCACATCGCGTTTAACTAACGCAGTAGTACTCGACTACGGGGGCCGATCGCTTGTTTGGGTGAAGCGGATATTGCACAACTCTTGGCAGAATCCTGTGAACAAGCAGCTTGAGCTAGGGTTGCAGGGTTGACTTCCAGGGAATTACCACTACTGAATTCCATATTAGGTGTAGTAGAGAGTGATGGAGAATTAGATCCAGATGTGTAGGTTGTAGGTGTCGAGGAAGCGCCACCATCAACTATTGGTGTAACAGTGAATGTGTTACCACCATCAACTATTGGCGTAACAGTGAATGTGTTACCACCATTAACTACAGACGCAGGAGCGATCGCACTACTACCACTAACTACAGGTGTAGGAGTGGGTGTGCTACCACCATCAATTACTAGTGGGGGAATGGGTGTACTACCACCGCTAATTACTGGCGGGGGAGTGGGTGTATTGCCACCGCTAACTACGGGCGGGGGAGTGGGTGTGCTACCACCGTCAACTACGGGCGTGGGAGTTATGAGAGTTGCAGTTGCAGGTACTTTGATTTGTATTCTTGCTAGGGGTGCGTTAGTCATTTCCAAAGATGTCACCTTTGGGGAACCTGGGAGATCAGACTTGAAATCAAAGACTGTGGGGGTTGCACTACCATTGCGATCGCTATATCGCACTCCATATCCACTCACTTCAAAAGTGCCCTGATACTGGTTTCCAGTCTTGGGATCGGTGACAATTCCAGTGTATAAGGCTTTTGTGAGATTAAATTCATCCTGAACTACTCCTTGAAATGTAGTTCCTGCCAATCTTCCCTGGTATTTATAGGGTGTCAATTCACCGTCAGAGAGAATCGGCGAAGTCAGAACGCCATTGAATGAGACAATCGGAATGCCTTTAAAGTCAACATAATAATGCAGACTTCCATCATTACGTGTTCTTACTTGTACATAATCTGACTTGTATACAGGAACGTAATTAGGATTATTATTAGTTCCTAAGTTCCGCGAGTAAGTTCCCGTGTTGTCTGTATCAATACGAGTAGTGCTTTGATTGAAATTGGGATTAATGCTGGGAAGCTGGATAGTGCCTGATAATGTCCCAGTGCTTTGGATTGTAATTTGAGCAAAAGCACTTGTTCCACCTAAACCGATGAAGGCTGCGGCTAAACTGCTGCTGCTAACAACTGCATAACCCAATTTAGTGAATGAATCTAATTTCATAAAAAATTTGCTCCTTTAATCACCTATGAAAAAAAACACGCATAGGTTTAGGTACGATTTTTCCTTGCTATCACTGGATAATGAAAGCATCTAATACTGAATTAGCCAGTATCTAAACAGCGTATTTAATTACATTTACACCAGTACAAAATTAAAACCGGAAAGTAGCTCTTAATGTCCCAACGACTAATGCATCGTTAGCAGAATTGTGATCGGGATTGAAAATGACGAATAAGCCGGGAGTCAGGGCGATATTGTCGCTCAGTTGGGCGCGGTAAAAAACTTCTACGTGAATTGATGTGTCAGTACGTCCGCCTGCTGTCCCCCCATCAGAAAAGTTGGGAAAATTTAAGCCTTCGGGTAAAGTACTAGAAGTAATTTTGGGCGGTTGTCCGACGAGAACGCCCCCTAAATTCCCAGAACGCAGCAAGTTGGGAAAAGCCGCAAACACCATCCAGTTGGTAGATTCCACACTTCCAGAAAGGTTAACTGGTTTGGAGGAAGTAAAGCCACCCCAACCGCCCAACTGCAAGTTAGGGTTAATTCGCCAAGCAACGGTAGCACCAATTGCGTGGGTATCAAAAGCTGTAGGATCTGCAAAAGGCGAAATTAGTTGAGAATCGCCGATACCACTTCCCAGTAAGCCATCTGGGGAGTGGGAATAAAGATAATGTACGCCGACATCAATGTTATTGGTGGGTGCTAAACTTAACTGAGCGCCAGCAGTAAATCTACCGCCAAATAGTCCACCCTGCTTGATGTTGCCAGGAAAACTGGGGATTTCTGAACTATAAACGCCTTGGAAACTGATGCGATCGCTAATCTGCCAGTCAAAGCCTATACCGCCAGTGCCGTTACCAATATTTAAAATCGGGTTCCGCTGACCAAATAGAGAAATTGCACCGTCGCTAGAACCTTCTAAAGGGCTAATACCGCGAAAGGTGTTGATGGGGTTAACTCCCGCCGTACCTACGACGATTCCCAAGTTATCCGAAGCAAGAAATCGATAAGATAAGTCACTAACAACTAGATTGTTGTCTGTATTTGACTCGAAACCTAAGCGTCCCATATTGGTGGATAGCAAAGATGCAGTAGAACCTAAATTCCCCGCAGATAGCCCTGTTAACAGCAAATCTCGCCCTGTGAACGATGTTGCTAAGGTTAGTTGAGCGCTACTTGTGAAAGTCAGATTGGTTTTTCCCTGGCGTTCAGGGACTCCATCTCTCGGAAACAAATCCACATCAGGGCTATTGGTTCCCTGAACGCTAAAAATAGCTTGACCAAATAATCTAGTAGTTGTGGAAAACTGATTCCTTGGTAATTCACTAGTTTGGTTTTCCACAGCCTCGACACGCTGCTGTAATTGTTGCAACTCTGCTTTGAATTCGCCTTGCAACCTTTGCAGCAAGATTAAATCTTCATTATTAACAGTATTAATTTTATTGTTAGCGATTGTTTCGTTAATCTTCTCTAAACAAGCATTTAAACCCGCCGCAAATTCATAACGGCTAATGGTACGATTTCCCAGATAAGTACTATCAGCATATCCCGCAATGCAGCCATAGCGTTCTACCAAAGACTGCAAAGCATCAAAAGCCCAATCAGAGGGTTGCACATCTTCAAGTTGCGACACTGAGGTGACTTGAGACATTGGGTTGTCTGAGTCTGGGGGATGGAGAGATAGAGAGAATTCTTCTGTGTTTTCCTGGTTCTGTGCAACTTCGATTACACCTTGAGTATCTTTTAATTCAGGTAAGCTAGGAGAACTTATAAATTGAATTTTTTCTCTGCTTTTTTTAAGTATATTTTCGTACTTTTTGTTTGTAGCTGATGAAGTGGTTATATCTGGCTGCACAAATTCAGGCGGTGTAATTTCAGCAGGTGATACAACTTGAGATAAATGATCCTGTGTTGACTCCTGCACTAGATTGTCTGAAGTAATTACAGGCTGCTCTGGTAAATTGAGGGCAGAGATTGGCGCTGTTACTAGCACACTCGCCATCAGTAGACTAATATCACTCATGGTATTTCATTTGACTTGCACCACTATTTCTTTTGACAGATAAAGTTGGTGTATATCAGGAAGATTTTTGAAAAACCAGTGATAAAAGTTACTATCGCTCGGAGTAAAGAAGGGAATAGAGATCAGGTTAAAGGGTATAGATTATTCCTTATCACCTGTCACCTGTAACCTCTCCCCTAATCCCTATGCCCAATTCCCAATGCCCTAGTACAGATAGATTATTCTGGCTCGTTACAATACTTATTCATCTGATTAACTAAAGTATCTGACTGCTTACCAACAGTTGTAGCTGCTGTTGTCAGTGTTGAATCAATTTCGGCTCTAGCCTTTTGAATTTTTTCTCTGCCAGATGCCGAGGCTTGTGCTGTCTTGGTCGCACCCAGGGCCTTACCAGCTTTAGCGATCGCTTGACTGAGATTTTGAAAAATCTTGACAAAACCACTTTGAAATTCTTTCAGCTTGGGATCTGTTAAATTCAGTTCCCCAATGGATTTAGTCACAAATTCTAAATCTTTAGATAGCTGTATGCTAGTTATGACTTGCGTTCCTTTATTTTGATCAATCAGAGAAGTGCCGGCATTTACAACTCGAATTAGTCGCTGGCATTGAGAGACTTTATCTTCACTGCAACTAGTAATTAACAAAGCGATGCTCAGACTAACAGGAGCAAGAACACTATATTTATGTAAAACAGACATTAACACTCCAACAGCAATAAGACCGAGAATATAGTATCCAATATTACTAATAAATAAAGTATTTGGGCATTGGGCATTGGGCATTGGGCATTAATTAATAATTTTTCTTCCCCTGCTTCCCCTGCCTCTCCTTGTCCCCATGCCCCAGCCCCATGCCCCATGCCCCATGCCCCATGCCCCATGCCCCATGCCCCATGCCCAAATCACCAATCTATCGGCAAACCCAACTGGTCTAAAGTAGTACCATCTTGCAAAAGTGGCTGAATATCACTGTCTATTTGAATGCGGCCACCAGCCAGCACTAAAGCGCGTTGAGTAACTCTGCCTAACCAATGTAGGTCATGAGAGGCAATTAATATCACCTGCACGGGTAACTTTAACAACACTTGCGCCAAATGACGCCGCCACGCTGGATCAAGACCGCTGGTTGGCTCATCCAAAATTAGAATTGTCGGTTCTAGGGCTAAAATCGAGGCTAGGGCGGCTAGGCGTCTTTGTCCACCAGAGAGTTCGTGGGCGGAACGATTGGCGTAGGCTTCTAGACTAAAATCAGCTAATAATTGTTGGGCGCGATCGCTTGCTTCTGCTGGTGACACACCATAGTTACGTGGCCCAAAGGTAACATCTTCTAAGATGGTAGGCATAAATAATTGGTCGTTGGCATCTTGGAAGCTAAATCCGATTTGACGACGCACTTGGGGTAAAGTTTGCGGTTCTACAGGGATGCCATTAATTGTAATTTTCCCAGATTGCGGTTGTTTTAAGCCGATCAGGTTCTCTAGCAAGGTACTTTTTCCAGAACCTGTTGCTCCCATCAACGCGACGCGATCGCCTTTATTCAAGGTAAAAGATATTTCTTGTAATACCGGCTCCTGGCGAGAATATGCATACACCAGGTTCTCAACCTCGACTACAGCTGTGTGGGGGTTACTGGTTGATGTTTGGGGATTAGAAGTTAATGATTTCAAAATTTACAAACTCAATATTACTGCGTAAAGAGGTTGGGAGTGGGGAGTGGGTTAAATTTTGTAAGAAGTTAGGGTAACAACAGCAGCGATCGCCCAAGCTACTAATAGGGCAAAACGTTCTTTGGGTCTGAGGGTAGAATCTATGGGCAATTGTCCGTTGTAACCACGAGCTACCATTGCCGCGTAGACTCGCTCTGCTCTATCTAGACTACGGAGATACAAGGCTCCAATCATGGCAGCACTGGCATAGCGTAGCCATCCTGTTGTTCCAGTCAAACCGCGTAATTGGGCGCTGCGCCGCATTCGGGTTACTTCTGAGAGCAAAATTTCCATGTACTGCCCAGCTAACAACAAGTTTTCCTTTAAAGGTGCTGGTACTGGCAAGGTTTTGAGGGCAATGCCAAAACTGTGGGGCGGTAAGGTTAGCAAAAAACTATTCATGGTAACCAGACAAACCAGCGAACGAACCAGCAAAAAAGTGGCTCGTTCCCATCCCTGGGGCAATGCTAGCAATGACAAAAAAATCAATTCTGTGCCGAGTAATCCTCCCAACTGGCGAATTGGTACGCGCAAGAAGCAAGCCCATAAAATTGCGATCGCGCCATATACACTTAGTCCATACCAGGCAGAATACTTTAATAAAGCTGCCCCCACGACAATCACTAGAGACAGTTGCAAGCGTAGCGGTAAGGAAAGTTTAAGCATTCTTCGGTTTCACTACCTTGGCAATTGCAAAGGCAACAGCAAAGCAAACCGCAGCTCCCACCAGTCCAGCGATACTAGTGCCAATTGGCCCTAAACCCTCAATCCCATAGTCAGCCAAGGGGGTCGGCACAATTATCCGTACTTTCTCGGCTAAGTCGATAAAGCCCGTATTTTCGGCAACTTTCTCCAAACCATCGGGCCACGCTGAGGCAAAGAGTGAGAGTACTCCCGCAATTAAGAAAATGGTGACAATAGGCACTGACCATCCGCGAAACTCTTGCTGTTCCCCCGGTAATAAATCTGGTCGAGCGGTGGCCAGATAAGTCAGCACACCCCCGGTTATCACTCCTTCGCCAATACCGATCAAAATATGCACACCAGTCATCGCTGGTAAAACTATAGCTACAGATGCCGTTCCTGAGAGAGCTAACTCAATGGCTGCTGCTACAGCTGCTACCACCACACTGACACCAGCGGCTATACCAGCAGCTAAAGGTAAGCGCCCTTTAGATCCCCCAAACAGCCGTTGCAAGGTTTCGGTTAAAACCCAGCCTACCCAAACACCAATCACTCCCATATTCAAAATATTTGCTCCCAAGGCAGTAATACCACCATCAGCAAATAACACAGCTTGAATAATTAAAACTGTGGCGATACACAACGTTCCTGCCCAAGGACTGCCCAAAACGATCGCAGCTAAGGTTCCCCCCAACAGGTGACCACTAGTACCTCCTGCTACCGGAAAATTGATCATCTGGGCGGCAAAAATGAAGGCGGTGGTTAGTCCCAATATGGGCGCACGACGAATACCAAAAGCTTCTTGCGATCGCCCAAAGGCAATAAACAGTGCTGCCACACTCGCTAAACTAGTAGCCCCTGCCACTGGAACAGAAACAAATCCATCAGGAATATGCATGATCTACCCTGTATTCTCTAAGATGTTCACTTACTCAAAACAAGCAATAAAACTACGCCATCGACGCCTTCAATTTAATAACAAACAAAATTTTTCTCTTTTTTGCAATGCCCTATTGGGGGATTTTATAGTGTTACTTTTGACATATTTACAATCCGATATCTACTCAATAGTATACTTATTTATTAAGCAGTTAAGTTTTGTGAAGTTTATTTTTTATATCACTAAACGTTGACTGTTCATTGGTTAAACAGGATTTTAGTGCATACCCCATCTCTTGCGATGACCTAAACTTGCTTTGATGGTGGGCGACAAAACTTTGTTTTTCATCGGACTAATTCAAACCACGTAAACAGTAGGCGTGGTTCCTCTTGCACTCATGACTCTCACTTTGTAATTTGATGTTTGTCTGTATTGTGATATTTGGTTAATTCAATAATAGTTCCGTCAAAAAGTAAATTTTTACGGTTATAACAAGCTTATATAATCGGCATTAGCGCTTTATTTCTATCTTTTGATAACTGTGATAAAAAATATCTCCTGGCGAATTCTTTATTGATAAAATTATTAATAATGATGATGTAGAAGTATATTACCAAATATTAGGATACTTCATACTCATTCAATATTACCCCTAGTAGTACTAAAAATCATCAAAATACGCTTGTTCTACTGTATATTTGCTGACTTAGTTGAGTTGATGGTACAGTATAGTTTTGTAAAAACGCATATAATAATAGCACATATATATCATAGTAAGTGGTTAAATGTAAAATTTAGATGAATTTTGAAAAAATACTGTGAATCAAGTACGGTAATTACTAAACTTTCAGAACAGCTAACTGTAGCAAAAGTATTTCTCAAGTTTTGAGTAACTAGATGCAGTAAATAAAGTCAGCAGATGTTTGGCTCTATTTTCTACGGACTTTAAATATCCTCGTTCTGCAATTTGGAATATGAAGACAAACTCATCCAACTCGCTTTTAACAGTACCAACTGGCCCATTAAAGATTTCAGAACTGCCTCCTAGCCGTGTGGGTACAAGTGGTGAATCTATTCATCTTTCTTTAGTAATTCCTACTTATAAAGAGCGTGACAACATCAAAAATGTAGTCAGGATATTGAGCCAATTACTGGATGAATCTATTCCAGGAAACTATGAACTAATAGTGGTAGATGATGATAGTCCAGACCGAACTTGGGAAATAGCGGAATCCTTGACGACAGAATACCCTCATCTGCGGGTGATGCGACGCCAACAGGAACGGGGGCTGTCCTCAGCGGTGATTCGTGGGTGGCAAGTAGGTACGGGGAGTGTGTTGGGGGTGATTGATGGAGATTTGCAGCATCCACCAGAGGTGCTGATGGAATTGTTGCGTAGTGTTGAGCAGGGAGCAGATTTGGCAGTAGCCAGTCGTCATGTTGAAGGAGGTGGCGTTAGTAGCTGGAGTGTTGTTAGGCGTTTATTGTCTCGTGGCGCTCAGTTGTTAGGCTTGGTAATCTTACCGGGAGTACTGGGAAGAGTTTCCGACCCCATGAGTGGTTATTTTATGGTGCGCCGGAGTGCGATCGCCAATGCAACACTCAATCCAGTCGGATACAAAATTCTCCTAGAAGTAATCGGACGGGGAAACGTAGGCGAAGTTGCCGAAGTTGGCTATGTGTTCTGCGAACGCAAAGAGGGTGAGAGTAAGGTTACATGGAAGCAATATATAGATTACATCCATCACCTAGTGCGGTTGCGGCTTTCCACAGGAAGGGTAGGACGATTGAGTAGAAAAGTCAATTTTCCCTTTGGTCGATTTCTCCGCTTTGGGTTAGTTGGCTTTAGTGGTGTATTTGTCGATATGGGAGTGCTTTACTTGCTCAGTGATCCGACTACCTTGGCTTGGCAACTGACGCGCAGTAAAATTATTGCTGGTGAAATTGCGATTTTAAATAATTTCTTGTGGAATGACGCTTGGACATTTGCCGATGTCAGCGCCAGACAGCAAGAATGGCATCAACGCCTGAAGCGGTTTTTGAAATTCAACGCCATTTGCCTTGGTGGACTTGTATTGAATGTACTGATATTAAACCTGGTATTCAATTTTCTTATTCCTAACCGTTATATTGCCAACTTTATTGCGATCGCAATTACTACTATTTGGAATTTCTGGATTAACTTGAAACTTAGCTGGCGTGTCACCGATGTTAAATAATCACAATCAGGGATTTGAGATTGTGATTTTTGTTCTTATCGAACAGAATTCCGGAGTCAGGAGTCAGAATTCAGAATGAATTCTGTATGACTGGTGGATAGCGCAGCGTTAGCGAGTATTCGAGCGTCGCGTCTGAATAATCGGGTTTAAGACCCCCACCAAATTTTCAATTTGGTGGTCTTCAATCAGTCGGGGATTCAGACCCGCGACTGATTTATTCTGACTCCTGAATTCTGACTTCTGAATTCTTCTTGAAAGTTTAGAACGAACTTAAATCTGAAGTGTCAAACCTACAAATCCATTCGTGTGAGATCTGGCAATGAGAGTTTTTTTCCAAGGTGCATTTTATTTTTACAAAAAAATTATCTCGTTGCTACCTATACCTACCAGCCATTTCCTGTCTCTGACAGACACAACCTCTGGCTCACAACACAAGCATTGGTATAATTGGCAGACTCGCCTCCCTTCTTTCTGGCTTCATCCCTTACTGAACTTGATGTGGTTGATCATCGGTATCAGCTTGCGCCTAGCCAACTTGACTGCAAAGCCTCCTTGGACTGATGAGTTTTCCACTTTGGTGTTTAGCTTGGGGAATACTTTTTTAGCAGTACCTCTAGATCAAGCGATCGCACCTGATATCCTATTGCAACCACTACAACTAAACCCAGCGGCTAGTATTGGTGATGTGGTTCATAACTTAGCTACACAAGATAGTCATCCACCGCTGTATTTTGTGTTAGCTCACTTGTGGATGAAATTATTTCCCAGCGACGGAGGATTAGTCTCACTGTTTGCGGCGCGATCGCTACCAGCTATCATCGGCGCTGCCTCAATTCCATGTTTTTACGTATTAGGTAGAGTAGCCTTTCGTTCGCCATTAGTGGGACACTTGACTGCTGCCATGATCGCAGTATCTCCCTACGCCATATTTGTAGCACAAGAAGCACGTCATTACACTTTGGCAATCTTATGGGTAACTGCTTCCCTCACCTGCTTAGTAATTGCCACACGTCATATTCAAAACCGCACACCTTTACCGATATGGGTAGCACTTTTCTGGGTAGGAGTTAATGCTTTAGGTATTGCTACTCATTATTTCTTCACCCTCACCCTCTGCACAGAAGTCATAGTTTTGATTTTTCTTGCTTGGCTTCAATTGCAGAGTAGCAGCAAATTTTCTCTCCTCTTCTCTCCTCCCTGGCGGCGCATCTATGGCGTTGCTACAGGTACTTTGGTGGCGGGTTTAATTTGGATACCAATCTTGTTAGAGAATAGAAACCGTGATAATTTGACCGATTGGATTCGAGGTTCACGCGTTGGACTAGATTGGTTAAGCCCAATTTTTCAAGCTTTAGGAACATGGATGGCAATGATTTGCCTGTTACCAGTTGAATCTTCACAGCTATTGGTTGTGATTCCTTCGGGACTGGTGACGCTAATTTTCTTTATTTGGGCAGTACCAATTGTGCTGCGGGGGATCAAGATTCAACTACAGCACCCAGAAAACCGGATTATGATTCAGGTGCTTGGTGGAGTAGTGATCAGTGCGATCGCTTTATTCTTTATCTTTACCTACTTTTTGGGAATCGATCTGACCAGAGGTGCTAGATATAACTTTGTTTACTTTCCCGCGATCGTTGTTTTACTAGGGGCAAGTCTCGCAGTTTGTTGGCATCCTCCCAAGGAATTGATGGGGAGAGAATACGCAAAAAATGGGATGAAAAGCATAGGCAAATGGGGAATCAACGGAAAAAAAGCCGTGATGTTAATTTGGTTAACGGGATTTATCAGTGCAGTTACAGTATTTTGTAATCTTGGCTATCAAAAATATTATCGCCCTGACCTTTTTGTGCAACTAATCCAACAAGTATCGCCAGTGCCAGTACTGATTGCCACCACCCACAAAACTTACATCCACACTGGGGAAATGATGGGGGTAGCGAGGGAGATTAAACTTGCTAATTCACCCCAAAATTTTTTGTTTCTTCTTGCCCATCAAGACCAAGATCCGAATCTTTCCACTATCGCTCTAGAAAATACTTTAAAGAAGTTACCACGACCTTTTGACTTGTGGCTGGTAAACTTTCACGCCCCTGTAGCAGAAGCCGTCAAAACATGCGTGATATCTGATACTAAGTCTTTGTCAAGCGTAGATGGCTACGAATATGAACTTTATCGTTGCCAATAACCTGGGGAGTGGGGAGTAAAGAAGGGAATAGGGTACAGGGTAGAGGTGACAGGTTATTCCCTATAACCTCTCCCCTGTCACCTCTACCCTAATCCCAATGCCCCATGCCCCAATCCAGATGCATCTTATGGAAGTTCCTCAAATATCGATATCCATAGGAGACTAGAGAAAGAAGAACAAAATATATCTCATGGATTTTGAAGCAGCGAAGGCTGTAACTAGTTAAGGAGGATTTATGCGTGCAGTACTGATGGCAGGCGGTTCGGGGACGCGGCTTCGCCCGTTAACTTGCGATCTCCCCAAACCGATGGTGCCGATTCTAAATCGACCAATTGCTGAACATATTATCAATCTCCTCAAACGACATCAAATTACAGAAGTGATTGCGACATTGCATTATTTACCTGATGTCTTGCGAGATTATTTTCAAGATGGCAGCGATTTTGGCGTGCAGATGACTTATGCCGTTGAAGAAGATCAGCCTTTGGGTACAGCAGGTTGTGTGAAAAACATTGCTGAACTCCTTGATGAAACCTTTTTAGTAATTAGCGGCGATAGCATAACAGATTTTGACCTCACCGCAGCGATCGCATTTCACAAACAAAATAAGTCAAAAGCGACTTTGATTTTAACCAGGGTTCCTAACCCGATTGAGTTTGGGGTGGTAATCACCGATGAGGAAGCACGGATTCGGCGATTTTTAGAAAAACCCTCTAGTAGTGAAATTTTTTCCGATACCGTCAACACAGGTACTTACATTCTCGAACCAGAAGTTTTGGAATATCTGCCAGCAAACATTGAATGTGACTTTTCCAAAGACTTATTCCCCTTACTACTCGCAAAAGATGAGCCAATGTATGGTTACATCGCTCAGGGTTACTGGTGTGATGTTGGTCACTTAGACGCCTATCGTGAGGCTCAGTATGACGCCTTAGATCGGAAAGTGCAACTAGATTTTGCCTACAAAGAAGTTTCCCATGAGTTATGGGTAGGTCAAAATACTTATATTGACCAGACGGCTGTGATTGAAACCCCAGCAGTGATTGGTGACAATTGCCGCATCGGTGCAAGAGTCCAGATTGAGGCCGGAACCGTAATTGGCGATAATGTCACCATTGGCGCTGATGCGAATCTCAAACGTCCCATAGTTTGGAATGGGGCATTCATTGGTGATGAAGCACATCTTTCCGCCTGTGTGATTTCCCGTGGCGCTCGTGTAGACCGCCGCGCCCATGTATTAGAAGCTGCTGTTGTGGGTTCGCTTTCTACGGTGGGAGAAGAAGCCCAAATTAGCCCTGGCGTGCGCGTTTGGCCCAGTAAAAAGATTGAGTCTGGGGCAGTTTTAAACATTAACTTGATTTGGGGGAACACCGCCCAACGGAATTTATTCGGTCAACGTGGTGTCCAAGGATTAGCGAATATCGACATCACCCCAGAATTCGCCGTGAAATTGGGATCTGCTTACGGTTCTACCTTGAAACCTGGTTCTAAGGTAACGGTTTCCCGTGATCAGCGTAATGTTTCTCGGATGGTGACGCGATCGCTTATTGCTGGTTTAATGTCAGTAGGTATTGATATTCAAAACCTCGATGCCACAGCTATTCCTATCGCTCGTACAGTTATACCCACAATGTCGGTAGCTGGTGGTATCCATGTACGGGTACACCCCGATCGCCCTGACTACATTCTGATTGAATTCATGGATGCCAAGGGGATTAATATCTCCAAAGCCCTGGAAAAGAAAATTGAAGGTGCTTACTTTAAGGAAGATATGCGGCGGGCGCTAATTCATGAAATTGGCGATGTATCTTATCCTAGCCAAGTCATGGAGCGGTACTGCACTGCTTTTGAGAAATTGTTGCATGTTCATACACTCCGCAACAGCCGCGCAAAAGTGGTGATTGACTACGTTTATGCAGTATCAGGCGCAGTTTTACCCCAAATGTTAGATAAATTTGGCGCTGATGCAGTGGTATTGAATGCCAGTGTCAATAAAACGGCGATGTCAATTACTGACCGAGAAGGACTGCTGACTCAGTTAGGCCATGTAGTGGAGGCATTGAAAGCTAACTTTGGTGTGCAAGTATCCGCTAATGGAGAACAACTGATTTTAGTTGATGAATCCGGCTACCCAATTCGCGGGGAAACTTTAACAGCACTGATGGTAGACATGATTCTGACGGCTAACCCCAGAGGAACAGTAGTTGTACCAGTTCATGCTTCCAGTGCTATTGAACAAGTCGCCCGTCGCCATGATGGCAGAGTGATTCGTACCAAAGCCAACCCCACAGCTTTAATGGAGGCTTGCCAGAAAAACCCAAATGTGGTACTAGGAGGTAGTGGAGAGACTGGTTTTATTTTCCCGCAACTGCATCCGGGATTTGATTCCATGTTCTGCATTGCCAAGATAATTGAGATGTTGACTATACAGGAGCGATCGCTTGCGGCTGCGCGATCGGAATTGCCCCGCGTAATTCACAAAACTTATACAGTCCGTTGCCCCTGGACAGCCAAGGGTGCTTTGATGCGTTATTTGGTGGAAACTCACCCAGCCCAAAATCTAGAATTAATTGATGGAGTGAAAATTTGTCAACCCTACGATGACAGTTGGCTGTTAGTTTTACCAGATGCCAGCGAACCACTGGTGCATTTATATGCAAATAGCAACGATCGCGAATGGGTAGATGAGACTGTGAGAAACTACCGCACCCGTGTGCAGAGTTTTGTGGAAAGACAACAAGAATATCAACCAGCAGAAGTGTAATTCGTAATTCGTAATTCGTAATTGAATTCTTTAATTACGAACTACGAATTATGTTGATGGGGTTCTAAATCATCATTGAGAACATTCTGGTAAATTTTTATCAGCATAATTGCAATCAAAATAAATTAAAGCTTCCCTACTAGAAGCAAATCCTTGAGTTGTTGTATATGGGTCACTTTCGGGATTTGCTTCATATCGCCAAACTTTCAAATAGTAATAATTATTATCAGTAGACCATAATTCATAACGGTAATCACCTCCTGAACCCTGACTAGTTAAATAATCAGCTAGTGCTTTATTTGATGCAGACAACAAGCTCAATACAGTTAAAACAGGAATTACAGCTACTTTTAGTATTTGGATTAATTTCATAAATACACACAAAATTTACTCTCTCTAGCTTCTTTTACGATGTAGCTTTTGAAATCAGTAATTATCCGGTGTATTGTGTGAGGATATCGTAACGCATTCACAAGAAGTTGGTTTGTAGCCCACTCCTGATTGAGTTGCAATAAATCGGCGGCGGTTTATTCGCTTAAATCCTTTACAAAAGTTTACTTAAATTAAATGATAAAAAATATCAATAAATCTGGTAGGATATCTCCAAGCTTATTGAGATAGATCCTCATTAAGCTAATTGTATATTTCAGCGATTTCAAAACTTTCTCAGGAGGTAACGCCATGACAAGGATGGCTGTTCAAACACCGGAATCGATTCCCTGGTGGGCAGGGAACGCCCGGTTAACCAACCTCTCAGGGCGACTTTTGGGCGCTCACGTTGCTCATGCAGGGTTAATTGTTCTCTGGGCTGGTGCAACAACCCTATTTGAACTTGCCCACTTTAACAGAGCGCAACCAATGTACGAACAAGGGTTGATTCTATTGCCTCATCTCGCAACCCTCGGCTGGGGTGTTGGAAGTGGTGGACAGATAGTAGATACCTATCCTTACTTCGTCATTGGAGTATTGCACCTAATTAGCTCCGCCTTCTTGGGACTTGGTGGTATCTTTCATGCCCTACGTGGCCCCGCCATCTTAGAAGAGAGATTTTCCTTCTTTGGCTATCGCTGGTCAGATGCTAATAAAATGACCACTATTCTGGGTATTCACTTAGTATTGCTGGGTTTGGGAGCAGGCTTACTAGTTGCCAAAGCTATGTTCTTTGGCGGCTTGTATGATTCTACGGTGGGTGAGGTGCGCGTAGTTTCTAACCCTACCTGGAACTCCGCCGTAATTTTTGGTTACTTATTTGGTGGCGGTGGCAAACACTGGATTGCTGGAGTTAATAACTTAGAAGACTTGGTTGGTGGTCACATTTGGGTCAGCATTCTCTGCATTGCAGGCGGTATCTGGCACATTACGACTCAACCTTTCGGCTGGGCAAAGCAGCTTTTTATCTGGTCAGGAGAAGCATACCTTTCTTACAGTTTGGGTGCTTTAGCTCTCATGGGTTTGATTGCTGCCTATTTTGTCTCGGTTAACACATTAGCTTACCCACCGGAATTTTATGGGCCAGCCCTGAGTATTGGGTTTGACCGCTTTCCCTACTTCCAGAGTGGAAATTTACTATCTTCTCGCGTTTGGCTAGCGAATGCTCACTTCTGGCTAGGTTTCTTCTTTCTTCAAGGGCATCTCTGGCACGCTTTACGCGCTGCTGGATTTGACTTCGCAAAGGGTAGAGTCATCCATTCAACTCGTGGGGAGGCAATCTAAAAATGGCAACTGCAACGATAACAACCCAGGAATCGGGTTGGTGGGCTGGCAATGCCCGGTTTATTAACCTGTCGGGTAGGCTTTTAGGCGCTCATGTTGCCCACGCTGGGTTGATTGTCCTTTGGGCAGGAGCAATGACTCTGTTTGAAATTACCAAATACAACCCCTCTCAACCAATGTATGAACAGGGGTTAATCTTACTGCCTCATCTGGCAACCTTGGGATTTGGTGACGGTGGCGAAATTATTGATACTTATCCTTATTTTGTCATTGGTGTTTTACATCTGATTAGTTCGGCTGTACTGGGTGCAGGCGGAATTTATCACGCCCTTTTAGGTCCGGAAGTCTTAAGTGAAAACCCCTCTTTTCCTGGCTTCTTTGGCTACGACTGGAAAGATGAAGACAAGATGACCACTATCATCGGCATTCATCTGCTGTTGTTGGGGTTCGGCGCGTGGTTATTGGTGGCGAAGGCGCTGTTTTGGGGTGGTCTTTATGATCCGGCAGTGGCATCTGTACGAGTAATTACTGAACCAACTATTAACCCTGGTCGCATCTTTGGCTATCTCTTTGGTGCTTTTGGCAAACAGGGGATGGCAGCAGTTAATAATCTAGAAGATGTCATCGGTGGACATATTTGGGTAGGAATACTCTGTATTGTCGGGGGATTTTGGCACATTCTCACCAAGCCTTTTGCTTGGGCGAAAAAGTTACTATTTTGGTCTGGTGAGGCTTACCTATCCTATAGTCTGGGCGCTCTGGCTTACATGGGTTTGTTGGCAGCTTATTTTGTAACGGTAAATGATACCGTTTATCCCACAGTTTTCTATGGGCCGTTGGGATTGAGTACTACTGCATCGGGAGCAATTACGGTTCGCACTTGGCTAGCAACTAGTCACTTTGCTCTGGCGGTTGTATTTTTAGCTGGTCATATCTGGCACGCCTTGAGGGTGCGTGTCATAGCGGCTGGACTTGATTTTCAGCAGGGAGTTGTTAATCCTGCGGGAATGCCGGAAATTGGGAATCTCTATACGCCAGTCAATGCTTCGGATATCACGCTGAAGTTTTTGGCAAATCTTCCTATTTACCGTCAAGGCTTGTCTCCTTTTTCACGAGGGCTGGAAATTGGTATGGCTCACGGCTACTTCTTGATTGGCCCATTTGTCAAGCTAGGCCCGTTGCGGGATACGGAATTGGCGAATCAAGCAGGGTTACTGTCCACAATCGGTTTGCTGTTAATTTTATCGATTTGTTTGTGGCTGTATGGCAGCGTATCGTTCCAAGGGAGCAAACCTCCCCAAGGGGAGCTACCGGAAAACATGAAAACAGCTAAGTCTTGGAGTGAATTCAATGCTGGGTGGACGGTAGGTAGCTGTGGAGGAGCTTTGTTTGCTTTCCTGCTGCTAACTAATAGCAGTTTCTTTTTCTGAGTTGCACGAACTAGTAGTCTATCGGATTAATTTTGATGGGTTTGTAGTGAGCGATTTATCGCTCAAATCAAGGACTAAAGTCTTTACTACGAACTTTTATAACCCTTCAGAATTAATGAGACAGACCACTCGGTAAATAAGTATCCTTGCGTCAATTATTGCGATCGCAATAGCGGGTCTTTGCACCATCGCAGAATCACACATCATATATATCAGGTGGAAATATGTCGAAGAAAATTGGTCTGTTTTACGGTACTCAAACTGGCAACACTGAATCTGATGCTGAAAAAATTCGGGATGAGTTTGGTGGTGATCTTGTAACATTACATCCCATTTATGAGGCGGATACTAGCACTTTTGATGAGTATGAATTACTAATTATTGGCTCTCCTACTTGGGATATTGGTCAACTTCAGAGCGATTGGGAAAGCTTTTTGCCTGATCTGGATCAAATAGATTTTAGTGGTAAGTTAGTTGCCTATTTTGGTGATGGCGATCAATATGGCTATGCCGAGAACTTTCAAGATGCAATGGGAATTTTGGAAGAAAAGATTTCCCAACGGGGTGGTAAAACTGTTGGCTATTGGCCAACTGAGGGATATGACTTTGAGCAATCTAGAGCTTTGAAAAATGGCAAGTTTGTCGGATTGGCACTTGATGAAGGTAGTCAATCTGATTTAACAGATGAGCGAATTAAAACTTGGGTTGCTCAGTTGAAGACAGAATTTGGTTTGTAGAAAGCCTTGGGTGCGGGAGATCCCCGACTTCTTATAGAAGTCGGGGATCTGACAACTAGTGAAATTGATAATTTAGCAGTTATAGGTATTTATGTCTGATTCATTTGATGTTCTGTGGTTAAGTGCCAGTCCTGCTTTACAGCGTTTTGATAAACCATTACTTGATTACTTATCTGGGTATATAAGCGTCGCCCAGTGGGAATACCAACAAACCAAAGATGAAGCTAGTTCGATAGATCAAGCTGTGGATTTGCTGTATGAGTTTTTAGAATGGCGCGATCGCCCCGTTCATTTAGTCGGTCATGGGATGGGTGGTGCGATCGCTTTAACCTTTGCGCGGCGATTTCCTAAAAAAGTGCGATCGCTAACTATGCTGGCTGTAGCTGCTCAACCTGCAAACAATTGGCACGCTCACTATTACTTTCAACGACAACTTTTTAGCATCAGCCGTGAGCTAGTCTTAGCAAGCAACGTTCGTAGTCTTTTTGGAAATCAACCGCCTCATACTACTAAGAAGTTAGTAGCTGCCTTAGATAAAGATTTAGAACAATCTCCCACGTCACACTCTTTATTTAAGTTGGTTTATTTACCCAAGGGTGGAGTTTCTATGCCAATGATGGTATGTGGTAGCAAGAGTGATCCGGTAGTCAACTCAACTGTATTGCATGACTGGTTGAATTGGTTGAAGCCAGAAGATAAGTTCTGGGAATGCCCAGAAGGATATCATTTTTTTCACTACTTCTATCCTCAACAGGTTGGCGAACAGATTTTGAGTTTCTGGCAACACCACCATCCCCATCTACTGGAAGCATCTGCACTATCTTTTAGCACTTCTACAAGTTATTCATGAAGGCAGAAAGCAGAATAACCCTCGCTTAAAAAGTAATATTTCCTTAGTAGTTCGAGCGGTGATAGTTAGTATTGTCGCTCCGGTTGCGTTGCCCATTTTTCCTCCAGTTTTAATGATTACATTTTGTAAAGAGTCATTCTAAATAAGAATTATATTCAATAGACTAAATTTGTAATCTCAATAATTGGTAACTAGCTATCAATAAGCAGAGCGGATGGCAAGAAGTGATATCTGAGGACAATCGGTAAGTCCTGCGGTGAATTGGAAGAATCTTTCTTTCCTTGGATAAAAGCTTCGCGTCTCCTGTGGTAGCACTCACACGACATTTAACTGCTGAAACAAGAACCAACTAATTGAGTATTATTAGCAACAACTATAAATTGCTTAACAATGCAGACATACGGCAATCCCAACCTCAAATTTGATTGGTGGACTGGTAACGCCCGCTTCGCCAATCTCTCTGGCTTATTTATCGGCGCTCATGTAGCACAAGCAGCGCTGACAACGCTCTGGGCTGGAGCGTTTACATGGTTTGAAATCTCCCGCTACAATCCCGAAATACCTATGGGCGAACAGGGGTTGATTTTGCTTCCCCACTTAGCCACCTTGGGTTTTGGTGTGGGCGCAGGTGGTCAGGTAGTCGATACTTACCCTTATTTCGTTATCGGCGCTTTACACTTAATTTCTTCTGCTGTGCTTGGTGCAGGCGCACTTTTCCACACCTTCAAAGCTCCAAAAAACTTAAAAGACGCAACTGGTCGCGCTCGGAAATTTCACTTTACATGGGACGACCCGAAAAAACTTGGTTTTATCTTAGGACATCACCTGATTTTCTTGGGATTAGGTGCTTTACTCCTGGTAGGAAAAGCCATGTTTTGGGGAGGATTGTACGACTCAACAATTCACGATGTCCGAGTTGTCACTGACCCCACCCTCAACCCCTTGGTCATTTATGGCTATCAAACCCACTTTGCCACTGTTAACAACTTAGAAGATTTAGTCGGCGGTCATATCTATGTAGGTTTGTTACTCATTGGCGGCGGTATTTGGCACATCCTCATAGAGCCTTTACCTTGGGCGAAAAAGCTTTTAATCTTCTCTGGTGAAGCCATCCTTTCCTACTCATTGGGTGGTATTGCTTTAGCGGGATTTGTTGCAGCTTACTTTTGTGCGGTGAATACTTTAGCTTATCCCGTAGAATTTTATGGCTCTACTTTAGAAGTAAAACTTGGAGTTAGCCCTTATTTTGCCGACAGCATTAAGTTAGCTAACGGTGGTTACACTTCCAGAGCATGGTTAGCAAATGCTCATTTCTTCTTGGCTTTCTTCTTCTTGCAAGGTCATCTGTGGCACGCACTACGAGCAATTGGCGTTGACTTTAGCCAAATTGAAAAGGCAATAAATGCCATCGGTAGCGAATCGTAAACCAATTTTAGATTTTAGATTTTGGATTTTAGATTGTCATAATTTAAAATCCAAAATTCAAAATTCAAAATGCTCATAAGGGTATTTAATTATGACAATTACAACTGATAGAACCTTAGCAGCAGACACAAATTTATTGTGGTTAGTGGGTAATGCTCGCTTAATTGATTTATCTGGTCAATTATTAGGCGCTCACATTGCTCATGCAGGCTTAATTATGTTTTGGGTAGGAGCAATCACAATATCTGAAGTTACACGTTTTGTTCCTAGCATACCAATGTATGAACAGGGATTGACTTTATTACCCCACTTAGCAACTTTGGGCTGGGGTGTAGGTGCTGGAGGTGAAGTAGTCGATACCTATCCCTATTTTGTAATTGGCATTTTGCACTTAGTTGCTTCTGCTGTATTGGGTGCAGGTGGACTTTTTCATGTTTTTCGCGCTCCGGCAATTTTATATAATGCCGGTGGACAGACGGCAAGATTTCACTATGAATGGAATGACCCCAAGCAATTGGGTTTAATTTTAGGTCATCACTTAATTATTCTGGGTTTGGGAGCATTTTTGTTAGTGCTAAAGGCAATGTTTTTTGGCGGAATTTATGACACTAACTTCGGAAATATTCGCCTAATTAGCAATCCTAATTTAAACCCAGAAATAATTTTTGGCTACTTAGTTGGTCTGAAAGATGGTAACTGGATTCCTTTGGGGATGGCAAGTGTTGATAATTTAGAAGATGTCATTGGTGGTCACATTTGGATTGGCTTCATTTTAATTGCTGGTGGCGTTTGGCATATTCTTGTACAACCTTTTAGCTGGATAAGACGAATTTTACCAATTGATAATGGTGAAGAAATTCTCTCTTATAGCTTACTGGGTTTAGCTTTGATGGCTTGGATTTCTGCCGCATTTGTGGGATACAACACGACAGTTTTCCCAATAGAGTTTTATGGCTCAGAACGTTTAGGGTTGGCAGATATTCAGTTCTTTCTTGGTGTGGTAGCCTTCTTAGGTTATGTTTGGCACTCTTGGCGATCGTCGCGTCAAGTAAAGACGCGATGAATCGATCAAATAAAGACGCGATGAATCGCGTCTCTACAAATTGTCTTTTCAAATTGGTATTACCTTAATTAAGTTTCGCTCAACACTAGCTAAATAAAGTCTTATGCCTGCGGTGAAAAGCAGTAGACTGCGGGCATTTTTTTGGAATTTTTATGAGGATAACTCATGTTAAGTATGATTTTGTGTGCCTTTTGCAGTTGGACAATCATGATTCTATTTATTGGTAGTGTCTGGTTAACCTTGAGAAAAGGGATAATTCATTTAAAAACGCTGCATGACATTCCTTGCTCTGGTTGTGAATATTTCACCAACGACTACCGCCTCAAATGTACTGTACACCCAAAAAAGGCTTGTTCTGAGCAAGCGATCGCTTGTATTGATTTTGAGCCGAAAACCTCTGCCTGTAATGCTTGCAACAAAGGTCGGCGAAAGCTTTATTGAATTTATTTGATTAATCGTTCAGTGAGATACAAGAGTGCGATGTCTGACGACAAGCCTCACGGCTACGCTTTTGGTATTGGCGCTGCGATCGCTAATTCAAAATTTTGTACTGTCAGTTTTCCATCAATTCACTTTGATGTATTTGATTCCTGAAAAAATCTAAGATACAAGGGTGCGTTAGGCGTAAGCTGTAACACACCAAAAGCTTTGGTAGTTGGAAAAGTCTCACAAAATGCTCGTGTAGGCAGACTGAGTTACAACGGACAAAATTTTTGTACTCCTCTTTTGTTTCGCAGTGGTATCTTTAATGCATTCGGCTATAACCCAAAGATGCTGTGCAAGTAAAGATTTAAACGAATTCAGAGGTTAGTTCATGGATTTTCTCTCGGACACCGTTGCCCTCTCACGGATGCAGTTTGCACTGACGGCGATCTTTCACATGCTATGGCCTGTTCTCACCACTGGAATGGGGATTTATCTGGTCATCGTCGAAGGAATGTGGCTCAAAACACGCAATCCCGATTACTACCACCATGCTCGTTTCTGGGCAAAGCTATACGTGTTGAACTTTGGTATTGGTGTAGCATCCGGTTTGCCGATGGAGTTTCAATTTGGCACGAACTGGGCACCGTTTTCTGAAGCGGTAGGCGACTTTTTTGGCAGCATTTTAGGCTTTGAGGCTTCGATGGCATTCATGCTAGAAGCCGGATTTTTGGGGATTATGCTGTTTGGCTGGGAACGAGTAAACCCAGTGATTCACTATTTCGCCACGATTATGGTTGCCTTTGGCGCAAACCTATCTACCTTCTGGATTTTAGCGGCAAACTCTTGGTTACAGACTCCGGCTGGCGGAGAAATGGTGAATGGGAAGTTTGTTGTAGATGATTACTTTCAGGCAATTTTAAATCCTTTCATGCTCAACAGCGTGTCGCACATGTTTTTGGCGACGCTGGAAACTTCGCTGTTTGTGATTGGGGGAATTAGCGCCTGGTATATTCTCAACAAGCGTCATGAAGCTTTCTTTGCGCGATCGCTTAAAATTGTCTTGGCAACTGCGATCGCTGTCACCCCATTACAAATCTATGTCGGACACCTCAGCGCCGAGCAAGTAGCAGATTATCAACCTACCAAACTCGCCGCAATGGAGGCCAAGTGGGAAACCTCTCCAGCCGGTCAACCCGCGCCTTGGAGTGTGGTGGCATTACCTAATAATCAGACTGAGCAAAATGATTGGGAAATCTCAATTCCCAACGGCTTAGGCTACATTTTGGAATTCAAACAGAACCTTTCTAAACCCGTTCTCGGACTGAAACATTGGAAGCCTGAAGATCGCCCTCGGATGGTGGGTTTGATTTATTATTCCTTCCGTATTATGAGCGGCATTGGCTTCTTCTTAGCTGGATTGATGGGACTGAGTGTGATTCAGTGGTTGCGGGGCAAACTCTCGCCAGAAGCGATCGCCGAGCAGAAATGGCTACTGCGAATCTGGATTTTGGCGGCTCCATTGGGCTACATCGCCGTCGAATCAGGCTGGATTGTGCGTTGTGTTGGGCGGCAACCCTGGGTAGTTTACGGGCAAATTCGCACGGCAGATGGCGTTTCACACTTACCTGCTAGTGAGGTCTTAACATCTCTGCTAATTTTTACTGTAATTTATACAGCCCTGTTTATTTGTGCCTTATTTTTTGGTAGTCGAATAATTCGTCAAGGCCCGAATCTGGAACTTCCGGTTCCAGGCGTTGACACCGAACCTGTCGCAGAAACTACTCCGGCTGAATTTGTTCCAGATCAACGTCCTGTAGAAGCAGAGCAATAAGGAGTAGTGATGAGTTCCGAGTTCCGAGTGCTGAGTTCCGTTAGCAGTAGGGGGGCTTTAGCCAGTACTTTTTCTTCCCTACGGGACGCTACGCGAACACGCAGAACTCAATACTCAACACTCAATACTCAACACTCAATACTCAACACTCAATACTCAATACTCAATACTCAATACTCAATACTCAGCACTCAGCACTGACTAAGGTAACTGTATGGAGAATCTGGAACACTTTTTAGCGCAGGTTTGGTTTGTCATTTTGGCTCTGTTTTTATTTCTCTACGTCATGTTAGATGGGTTTGATCTAGGCGTGGGCATCCTATCGCTAACCAGTTCCAATGACGACCGACGCGACATTTTAATGACGAGTTTGGGTAATGTTTGGGATGCAAATGAAACCTGGTTGGTGTTGATGGGGGGTGCGTTATTTGGGGCATTTCCTCTGGCTTATGGCACCATTTTAAATGCGCTCTACATTCCCATTTTTGGGATGATCTTTGGCTTGATTTTTCGGGCTGTGGCCTTTGAGTTTCGAGAGCATTCTACAAACAAAGTATTTTGGAATGTGGCGTTTGGAGTTGGTAGTTTCATGGCGGCGCTATTTCAAGGATTTGCCTTGGGCAGCATTTTAGAAGGCATTAAGGTGGATGAAGCGGGTCACTTTATCGGCACTATGTGGGATTGGTTCGATTGGCGATCGCTCCTGGTTGCCTTGACATTAATCCAGGGTTATGTATTGATTGGCTCCACCTATCTCATCTTAAAAACTGAGGGAGAACTGCAAACATCCCATTACCGCACAGCCAAACTCGCTGCTTGGACAACGCTCTTAGGTGCAATTTTTATCACGATTGCCACCCCTGTTGTATATGAAAATGCCAGAGCAAAGTTATTTCACCAGCCAGAAGTGTATCTATTTGCAGTCATTCCAGTGTTAGGTGTGCTGCTGATTTGGTTATTGATTCAAAGCCTGAACCGCAAAGCAGAAACTACTCCCCTCGTTTGGACAGTGCTGCTTTTCCTACTTACCTTTGTGGGGTTAGGATTAGTTGTTTTTCCCTATATCATCCCACCAGGTATTACCATTTATCAGGCAGCAGCAGCACCTAGTGCATTAGTCTTCATGATTATCTTCATTGGATTTCTTATTCCTATTATGTTGTTCTACAACATCTACAATTACATTGTGTTTCGAGGGAAAGTCGCAGGCACACATTATGGGGAATAGTTGACACAATAAAGACGCGATAAATCATCACAAAGACGCGATAAATCGCCGTCTCTACAAAGGACTGATTATTGTAGAGACGGCGATTCATCGCGTCTCTTGCCTTAACCGAAGAGCCAAAGGGTTTAGCACAGCTTCACAAATATAGCGCTTCTCGTTTGGATGCAATATATTTTGACCTCTCTCCAAACCTCTCTCCTTTTAGGAGAGAGGCTTTGAATTTTACTCCCCTTCCCTCGCAGGGAAGGGGCTGGGGGTTAGGTCTGTATTCTATGCAACTGAGAACCGCTATAAATGATACCTATCCAAAATCCAAAATCCAGTAAGTTTGTGTTTCTCTGTTGATTAATTCTAGGCAAATATCGCTAACTCAGTTTCCGGGTCGAAAAAGTGAATTTTCTCTGGAGTTAGCGATAACCAAAGTTGCTCACCAGGTTGTACAAATCGGTCTGGTGGTATTCGTACTTGTAGGGAATTAGCTGTAGCAGCAGGTTGAGTACCAGGTTCGGCAATCTTAACAGTGAGAAAGGAATCGTTGCCGAGATTCTCTACCAAATCTACTTGCACTGGTAAATTTTTGGTAGCAGGCATACTCAAGTTCAAATGTTCTGGACGAATGCCTAAAATTAGAGTTTTCCGATCATATTTTTGTAAGGCATTTCCCCAGACTTCTGGGAGGGTGAAACGTAACTGGGAATGAGTAATCAACTGCGGGGCATGAAATTCCACAGGAATAAAATTCATCGGTGGTGAACCAATGAACTCTGCTACAAAAAGATTGGCAGGACGGTTGTAGAGTTCTAGGGGAGAAGCAACTTGCTGAATTTTACCCTCAGACATAATCGCAATGCGATCGCCCATTGTCATCGCTTCTGTTTGATCGTGGGTGACGTAAATCGTCGTTGTCCCCAGTTGGCGCTGCAATTTGACAATTTGGGCGCGGGTTTCCGCCCGGAGTTTGGCATCTAAGTTAGAAAGCGGTTCATCCATTAAGAATACTTGGGGGTCACGTGCGATCGCTCGTCCCAATGCAACCCGTTGTCTTTGTCCCCCAGATAGCTGTTTGGGTAAGCGATTCAGCAATGTTTCAATTTGCAACAGTTGAGCAACACTACGCACCTGCTCATTCACCGCTCGTTCTTTGTCAGAAGTGTAGCGCAATCCTTTAGGTAACTTTCTGGTCGCTCCCACAAAAAGATTTTCCGCCCAGGTGGGGAGTGGGGAGTGGGGAGTGGGGAGTGGAGAATGCTGATTTTCCCTATTCCCTAATTCCCTACGGCGTAGCCCAAAGGCGATGTTGTCATACACCGTCATGTGAGGGTAGAGGGCGTAATTTTGAAACACCATTGCGATGTCGCGTTCCTTCGGTGGTAGATCATTGATCAAGCGATCGCCTATCCAAATATTACCGCCAGTCATCACTTCTAACCCGGCGATTAACCGCAGCAGAGTGCTTTTCCCACAACCAGAAGGGCCCACCAGCACCATAAATTCGCCATCTGCGATCGTCAGGTTAATTCGCCGCAAGACGTTGACACTTCCCGCACGTTCCTGCGCTGCATCATTCTCCCCAGGTGTGAGGGGAGATTGCGTTTGTGAGCCAACACTTTCCCCTTTACGCGGGGAAAAACTTTTATAAACGTTTTCTAAAACAACTTGAGACACAACTAATTTGGGGATTGGGCATTGGGCATGGGGCATTGGGCATGGGGCATTGGACAAAGGACAAATGACTAATGACAAATGACCAATGACAGTTTAGCGCCCATCATAATACACGTTCTATGTAAATACGAAAAGTTAAAAAAAACAGCTTGCACCATTAAAAGCAAATTACCCTAAATTTTAGGGCTGTCAGGAGGTGTTGTGATGAATACCGATATACCTAAAAATCTTTCTCAAGATCCAAGTATTAACCTTATCCATGACATTGTAGACGTACAAACCACAGATTGTTGCATTGTGGGTGGAGGCCCAGCAGGAGCAGTATTGGCACTGTTGTTAGCGCGTCAAGGTATTTCTGTGATGCTGCTGGAAGCACACAAAGACTTCGATCGCGATTTTCGCGGCGATACGATTCATCCATCGGTGATGGAAATTATGGAGGAATTGGGACTTAGCGATCGCTTGCTAGAACTCCCTCATGCCAAAATGCGCCAAATTAGGGTTAAAACTCCTCAAGATACTGTCACTTTGGCAGATTTTAGTCATCTGAAAACCCACTACCCATACATTACGATGCTTCCCCAGGTAAAATTTCTGGAGTTCATTACCCAAGAAGCACAAAAATATCCTAGTTTTCATCTGGTGATGGGTGCGAATGTACAGGAATTAATTACCGAAAATGACACGATTCAAGGTGTCCGCTATCGGGGAGGCGGTGGTTGGCATGAAGTTCGGGCAATACTCACAGTGGGTGCAGATGGTCGCCACTCACGTTTACGCCACCTGGGTGAGTTTGAATCCATCGAAACCTCGCCACCAATAGATGTCCTCTGGTTCCGCCTACCACGTCAGCCAGAAGACCCTGAAGGAGGAATGGGGCGCTTTGGTGAAGGTAAAATTATCGCTATGCTTGACCGTGGTGATGAGTGGCAAGTTGCCTATGCCATCCCCAAGGGAGGCTATCAACAACTACGGGCTGAGGGTTTGGAGGAATTAAAAAAATCTGTTGTCGAAGTAGTGCCAGAATTCCAGCAACGCATCCAAAATTTACATGATTGGTCACAAATAGCTTTTCTCTCAGTCGAGTCCAGCCGCGTCAAACGTTGGTATCTTCCGGGACTCTTACTCATTGGTGATGCAGCTCATATAATGTCCCCCGTTGGTGGAGTTGGCATTAATTACGCGATTCAAGATGCCGTCGTTGCAGCGAATGTACTCAGCGAACCCCTCAAGAACCGACATGTAGAACCCAGCGACCTAGCAAAAGTACAGCGTCAACGCGAGTTGCCCACACGTATCATTCAGGCGTTTCAAACTTTTATCCAAAAGCGGGTATTTGCCCCGGTTATCACCTCAAATCGCAGCTTTGTACCACCTGCGTTTTTGCGCTTACCTATCTTGCGCGACCTTCCAGCCAGGTTGATTGCCTTCGGTGTTTTCCCCTCCCATGTCAAGACTTAATTTTTGCCAATAATTTTTTCTATTTCTTAAATAGGTGGTACAATTATACTACTCATGCAGAATTGAATGCTCAATTTAGTCAAGCGAAGGTGGCGAACGGTATACTCAATGCTGTTCAAAGCGATCGCTTGGCTTTTATGCTAGAAATAACTAACAAGAATTCAGCACCCAGGAGTCAGAAGTCAGAATTGATAAGGAGTCCAGTATGATTGGTATATTCATCCATCAAGTGTTATCCTGACTCCTGAATTATGAATCCTGAATTCTGTTAGAAAATTTGTTCAAATATTATTAAAAAATGCAAAAAATTAAACCTATTTAGATATTAGTTGGCACTACATAGAAAAACCCCCTCTTTTTCAATCAGTACTTTTTGCAGTCAGGAGTAATTTTAATGAACAGTTGCGTTTTAATGGCGGAAATTATTAACGAGCCGCAACTCCGCTATACAGCGGATAATTTGGGAGTCACGGAAATGCTGGTTCAGTTTCCCAATTCCCAGAAACCAGAAGATCCGCCAGCCACTCTGAAAGTTGTCGGCTGGGGGAATTTAGCGACAGAAATTCAGCAAAACTACCACCAAGGCGATCGCGTCATCCTGGTAGGACGTTTAGGTATGACTACTGTTGAGCGTCAAGAAGGTTTTAAAGAAAAACGTGCTGAATTAACAGTGCAACAAATTCAACCTGTTGGAGGTAGTTTTAATACTGATCCATTACCCTCAGCAACCGCAACTCCATCATTCACTGAAACGGCTCCACGACAAACATCTTCAGCATCTCGTCCTCCACAGAAAGAGGTTCCTAGTTACGAGTCACCACGTCCAGCACCTACCCCAGCGACAAATCCTGTTGGCGTTACTCCCCAACCGACAAGTTACGAACCCGTACCCCAACCCACAAATTATGAGCGAACCACTTATCCCGCAGTGAAGGAGGAAGAACCAGATCCAGATGATATTCCGTTCTAAAGTTGGTAGTTGAAGAAGAATGCAGAATTCAGAATTCAGAATTCTGAATCAAGACGCTCGATAGCGACGCGCAAAGCGAATCCTTGAGTGTCTGACTTGCTTGCCGTCGGCGCTATCCGCCAGTCGTACAGAATACCCAACTGAATTCTGACTCCTGACTCCTGAATTCTGTTCGATAAAACTTGGGTTGCAAGCGCTAACTCACAGTAATTCCAAGGAGTTGGACAATCAAAGAGCGATCGCCTCTACCTAGTACAGCACGGCTGTCTTCATTTTTAATTTTTAATTTTTAATTTTTAATTCCGCCTTGCGGTACTAGTTTCCCACCCCTTCGCCGGTTTGGGTGGGCACCAAAAGAGGTTTTTACTGGACACACCAAGGGATTCTAGAATTCCTCGCATCACTTCTGTGCAATACATCCAGTGTCCCAAATCGTCATACATACGATCGGGATTAAACTCGACATTGTAGTGCAGCACATTGGGGAGGTCTAAAAACTCATCATCGCTTTGGGGAGAAAGAAGCAGGAGATGAAATGGCTTCCCCTGACATTGTTTTTGTAGCTTGTTGACCAGATCAATTACGCCACCGCGATCGCAAATTCCCGTGCGGACGAAAAGTACTTTGTCGCAGTGCCGCAGTGCATACCAAAACCTTTCAGAACGTGCTGTGTACCGAACGCGCATCCGTTCATGGACGGGAGACATATCGCTTCTTGGGTCGTCTGTCTCCTCAACTTCATGGGCAAAAGACAAACCCGACCACTTACTATGGTAAATTCTGCCTGCATCTGGGCTGTAGTGCAGGAAGGCAGGGTTCCACATATCATAAAAACCGTTTGCGATCGCATCCGCAACATCTGCAATATTAGTCGTGCGTGTCAGATCAAAGGGAAAGGCGGGGCCATCGTACTCCATCTTGTACAACATCATGCGGACGGCACAGCGATCGCCAAGGGGAAGAATCGCCACACGCTTGATATCCGATAACTGACATTTGTATTGGAAAAACACCGCAGACTTGGGTTGTACTTTCACTCGGCTTTCTAGCCCATCGTTACCAATCATCAGGGTGCGGAAGGGGGCATCGGGATAAAGTGGATCTTCATAGACACCCGATGGCATGGCTTTAAGTGCGTTGCAAACCTCTGTCCACATGGGCTGGATGTTGTACTCATTTTCTGATTCGTTGATTACCCAGAGGTGGCGTTCGTCCGCTTGCAAAATCCCCAGATGCCCGTCATAGAACAAAACTTGTGAGTTGTTTGGCGAAAAGAGATTGAAGGCGGCGCTATATTCTAGATCGGCACTAGGGGGAATATCTAATGTAGTTGCGATCGCGCCATCCTCTTGTACAGCGAAGAAGGGGAGTGTCCCTGGCTTCACAGATTTCGCAATGTAAATACCTGGTATCAATCTTGCCTGACTTTGCAGTGCAGTTTGCAATTCCTGCCAATAGGGAGCGATCGTGTAGTTGTATTGTGATTGATTAATGATCCGTAAACGCTTCTCTTCGATACAGACAGAGACATGAAAACCTACAGTGTCAAAGTAGATGGCAAATTCATTCGGTTGCTGGAAGCGTTGTTTTTCTTTTGCCAATCCGTCTTTGTCGATATCGAATAGGTGCTGATCTATCTGCTGATACATCAGGCTGTGACCGATCGCGTTTGGGTGAGCCGGATCGAAGGATGTCCCCGCTTTCCATCGTCCTTGCCCATCATCTACAACTGCCAACCAATCTAGTACGGTTACGTCCCAACTTAGCATTCGCTTGTGTGTGTCTTGCATCAGCCAGTAATGCTCCAGGGAATAGTCGCCATTGGGATAGACTCCGCCCAAAATCGGAATAGCCCCGATGTCGCGCGTCATTTTCACCAACTGCTGCAAGCCACTTTCAAACCGCCGCTGTACTGCCCGCCGTTCGTGAGGGTGACAGTAAGCTAACCCTTCGTTACCCAGAGATAGGGCAATAATCACGATATCCGGTCGTTCTGGGGTGACAACTGACCCAAATCGAGCGATCGTTCTGCTGACATTCGCCCCCACTTCCGACACATTCACAAGTTGATGCCCATATTTTTGCTGTAAAGCCTGTGCCAATAGCCAGACCCAACCTTTCAAAAACCAGGCTTTATGACCTAATGCGACGGAACTGCCAATAACCACGATTTTGAGGCTTTCAGCCTCTTCTTCCACAGGCATTGTGACAGCCGGCTGATTAATGTATCCAAAGGGGTAAGGTTGTAAATAACCGAATGCGCCATCATCCACAATAATTGTGCTGGAATGATCGTTAGGATCAATGGGAATCCAGCGGTTTGTATCTAGTAAGCTCTCCCATCGGGCATTGCCGTTTGCATCGAGGCGCACATACTTGTATTCAACTCTCTGGTCATCACCTGATTCTAAAGGCGGCTGAATGTCAATTTCTATATCTGTCCACCATAAAGGATAGCGATCGCCACTTGTACGCAAATGGACACATTTGGTGATGTCCCACAATCCCAACTCTGGACTCGAACCGACCAAACCAATGGATTCGCCCGTTTGAGTGTATGCACTGATCTGGAATCGATACATAGAGTTTATCCTGATTTAGTAAGTACGATACCAAACAGTTAGGCTGAATCCTTAAACCTGTTTTGACAATATCACATAGAACTCTTAATAGCTCGGTATTAATATTATTAAGTATACTGAAGCTCTGATTTACATCACCCAAAGCTACCAGCAGTAAAGTTTTTCAAAAATTAAATTGGATTTTTATAGAAGATTTAATACTGTTTAAATAAAATATATTGTATTAAAAGTCTTTGCACAACTAAGAATAAATCAACGAAAGGATAAGGTTAAGTTAAATTTTTCCTATTTTATTTTTGGAGATGTTTAATCAGCATCAACGAGTTTGATTAGGTAAGGAGTCGCGTAAAAATAACTTACCTGTTTTGAAAAAAATTAACCTTGATTCCCAGGGGGTTCAGCTACTAAAAAAAGTAACTTATTCGCGCGGGGTTCCTAAGTCTGCAATAGATGCCCAAAAATGCCAAAAATGGAGGTTATCAAGGGTAGTTTTTGGCAGAATTTTACAATTGTTGAGCGTAGCTTGCCGCCGAAGGCGCTGCGCGTCTCGGTATAATTTTTTTATGAATTGAGCAATAAACCAGAACTAAAGTTTCAATTAATACTCCTAACCTCATGCCTTTTTGTCAACAAATGGCTTGTCAAACAATAAATAAATATTAATAACTTAATAGCTATAGAACTATTAATAGTTAAATAATTTTAGGAGAAATAAAATAGCTGGGATTTGCATCGGCAGTGGTATTTGCTGGATAGAGTGATGCAGATCCTCTCTAAACCTAGAATAACAATTTTTTAGTTGGCCCTGGCAGGCATCCTGAGTCGGTGACTGCCCACAAGCCTTGCACTTGAACAATGAAGGAAGCAACAATGAGTAGCAATCTAGCCATCAAACTCCGCTCTGGAACTCAACAAGCCCACACATCAGCAGAAAATGTGGGATTCATGAAATGTTTTTTGCAAGGAGTTGTGGATAGAGACTGCTTCGCCAAGTTCTTAAGCAACTTGTATTACATCTACAGCGAACTAGAAGCAGCATTAGAGAGCCATGTAGAGCATCCTGTGATTAGTGCGGTTTACTTCCCCGAACTTAATCGCCAATCCTCGCTCGAAAAAGACATGGTGTTCTATTATGGGGATAACTGGAGAGAGCAGGTTACACCCTCATTCGCTGCCCAAAAGTACATTGATCGCATTCGGGAAATTTCTGCTAGTGAACCAGCCTTATTGCTAGGTCATGCCTACACTCGCTACATGGGCGATCTCTCAGGGGGTCAAATGCTACAAAAAGTTGCTCAGTCAGCCTTGAACCTTTCTGGTTATGAGGGTACATCCTTTTACAATTTTGAGCAAATTCCTGACAAAAAGGCATTTAAGGATAAGTATCGTCAGGCATTAAATGCATTAACCGTTGATGATATAACAGCAGAACGGATTGTTGCAGAAGCTAATAATGCCTTTGGGTTCAATTTACAGATGGCTCAGGAGTTAGAGGGAAGTTTAATTAAAGCACTCGGTCAAGTCCTGTTTAATAGCCTTACTCGTTCTCAGAATTCAGGTAGTACTGAAATCGCTGCGGCTAATTAAGTTAGTCATTTGTCATTTGTCATTTGTCATTTGTCATTGGTTATTTCTCCCCTGCTCCTCATCTCCATTATCTCCCCACTCCCTTCATTCATTGGAAAGAAACTCAATGGTTTTTCTACTACCTGGTGTCAAGTTTGATCTGGATCTGATTCAAAAGTACGACACTCGCGCACCTAGATACACCAGTTACCCGCCCGCTACAGAGTTAAGCGAAACATTCACCGAAACTGATTTTAAGGCCGCGATCGCAGCATCGAACCAACGCAAAACCCCTATGAGTTTGTATTTCCACATCCCTTTTTGCCAAAGTGCTTGCTACTTCTGCGGCTGTAACACAGTAATTTCCAACAACAAGAATATTGCTAAACCTTATGTGGAGTCTTTGATTCAAGACATCAAAAACACCGCAGCTTTAATCGATCCAGACAGAAAAGTACTGCAAATCCACTGGGGAGGTGGTACTCCTAATTACTTAGAGCGTCACCAGGTAGAAGTTTTATGGAAAAATATAAATCGCTATTTCAACATCGATTCAGAAGCAGAAATCTCAATTGAGATTAATCCCCGCTATATCGATAAAAACTACATTTTCTTTCTGAGAGAGATTGGGTTTAACCGTATTAGTTTTGGCATTCAGGATTTTAATAGCCAAGTTCAAGTAGCTGTTAATCGTGTCCAGCCAGAAGAAATGCTCTTTGATGTCATGAGTTGGGTCAAAGAAGCTAAGTTTGAAAGTGTGAATGTAGACCTAATTTATGGTTTACCCTATCAAAACCGCGAGACATTTCGGGAGACGCTGAAAAAGACTATTGAATTAGATCCTGACCGAATTGTGGTCTTTAACTTTGCCTATGTACCGTGGCTCAAACCGACGCAAAAAAATATTCCTCAAGAGGCACTACCGCCAGCAGAGGAAAAGTTAGAGATTCTGAAAATGACCATTGAAGAATTGACAAATAACCAATATCTATTTATTGGGATGGATCATTTTGCTAAAACTGATGACGAACTAGCGATCGCTCAACGCAATGGCACTCTCAAACGCAATTTTCAAGGCTACACTACCCACGCTGAAACAGAACTCTTTGGTTTTGGTTCTACATCCATCAGTATGCTAGAAGATGCTTATGCCCAAAATCACAAGGAATTAAAGGATTATTATCAGACAATTGCAGCAGGTAGTTTACCTGTTAGTAAAGGCATCAAACTTACTCAAAATGACATCATCAGACGGGATGTCATCATGGGTATTATGTCTCACTTTCAGTTGCATAAGCAAGATGTTGAAAATAAATATCATATCAATTTTGATGAATATTTCTCCGAGGAAATAGAGGCATTAAAACCACTAGAAGCCGATGGTCTAGTCAGTTTATCAAAAAATCAGATCCAGATTACAGACATCGGTAGATTATTAGTCAGAAATATTGCCGTCATATTTGATACTCACACCAGAACGCGAGAGACAAAATTCTCCCGCGCCATTTGATATCGCTTTTGCAAATATTGGCTACATATTATCCCCTCAATTTACTTTGAAAATAGCAGTTGAGGGGATTTCAGTAATTATAAATTACGAATTACAAATTATTTCAATGCATCTGCAAAAAGTTAGATAATATTTTTCCATCTTCAGATAGATATAAAAAGCATAAAAAATATAATTAGTTCATGGATTAATGTCTAGTTATAGGGCGAATAACTTCTAGACTAGTCTATTCAATAATTCCTGATTTATCTGACAAAAGTTTTGCATAACATTTTTATACTATAAATGCTAATTATTATCCAAATAATCTTGATATAAACATTTTTGTCTAACTTTTGGATTCGGCATTTATCCCATCTGGTAGAAAGAATTTTAGTTCAGAGTTGATAACTTATATACAAGTGAGATTGTTGAGGAAGCTTATAAGTATTATTGCTTGAGTAGTTTTAGTAATTTTGGCAGGTGCAACTGCTAAAGTTTCGCTCCCTTCTCTAACATCATAATTTTTGGAAGTATCAATCTATGTTTTTTCACAAAAAAGAGCCTATTCGTGCAGTTAACGTTAGTGAGCCAAATCCTCGTTTTGCTCAGTTACTTTTAGAGCAGTTTGGCGGCGCTACTGGCGAGCTTAGTGCAGCTTTGCAATATTGGGTTCAATCATTCCACGTCGAAAATGCTGGCATTAAAGATATGCTCCAAGACATTGCGATCGAGGAATTCAGCCATTTAGAAATGGTTGGTAAACTCATTGAAGCTCATACTAAAAATGTAGATCAAACAGAGGCTTATAAGAGTACTCTCTTTGCAGTTCGAGGAATTGGGCCTCATTTTCTAGATAGCCAAGGTACTGCTTGGACTGCAAGCTACTTGAATGAGGGTGGAGATGTAGTGCGTGATTTAAGAGCTAACGTTGCAGCAGAAGCGGGCGCTCGTCAGACTTACGAATCATTGATTAAGTTGGCAACTGATAAAGAAACCCAAGAAACTTTAGTCCATCTGTTAACACGAGAAATTTCTCATACACAGATGTTTATGAAAGCTCTAGATTCACTGGGTAAGTTGACAGATCCATTTTTTGGTAATGTTAAGCCAGATGACACTGTTGCTCTTTACTACAACCTATCTACAAATGGAAATGGTAAAGATGAACGTGGCCCTTGGAATTCTGAGCCAACATTCAAGTATGTTGCTAATCCGCTAGAAAGTCACTCTTAATTGCATAGGTTGCAGTTAGAGTATAGGTTGATTTGATGTAAAGAGATTTTTAACAGATTCTTGAAAAGTTCAATCATCCGCTAGGCAGCCACTCTCTTTAGTAATTGTTAGGCTGTTAAGCTACATCTCATAAACAAAAAGATTCCCGACTTTTTAGAAAGGTCGGGAATTTCAACTGAGTATTTGGCTATTACACTCAAGTGAAAATACTTGTAGCTATTATTCAGCCACACTAAAAAAATTAGAGCGATCGCTCATCAATATCTACATCAACATTTCTGATTTCAGAAATTAATTCAACTCAAATTCAAAACTCAGAATCAGGAGATTAACTTGTGATTGTCAACGCTACGCCAAATGGTTGGGAAGTCATTTATCATCGTGCCCATGCTCTATTAGCAGCTCAACTGGCGGGACAATGGCGACGTAAAGATGCTCCCGCAAGGTTATATGAAACGATGGCTGCAATTTCCCATCACGATGACCTAGAAAAAGAGTGGGAAGAAGATATTTTGACTGAAGCGGGTGCGCCACAGGATTTCACCCTTAACTCAAATGCCGATGCAGATGCCGGTGTCGAGAAATTGGCTGATCTGGCAAAGAATGCCCTTTACCGTGGACGATGGGTGGCTCTATTAATTTCTATGCACATCAGCCGTTTAAATGAGCCAAGGCGGGGAAAGTCTTCAAAACTAGACAAAGTTTTGGATGAACAACTTCAAAATCAGCAAAGTTGGCGCAAAGAACTGGGGATCAAAAAGGAGGAAGTTGATGCAGCCTATGCATTTATGCAATGGTGCGATCGCCTTTCTCTCATCTTATGCCAGCAACAACTACCTGAGGATGAGCGGTTTTTAGAGATTAGCAAGGGCCCTGAAGGTCAGCGCTATGACATCATGCAGCGCAGTGATAAATTGGTTGTTGTTAAACCATGGCCCTTCCAAGACGATAAATTTACAGTCAACGTCGAAGCCTGCGAACTCTCCCAAGTAAAATTTGAAAGTAGTAGCGAACTAACTAAAGCACTACAAGAAGCTCCCATTAAAGTACTAGAGTGGACATTTGTTAAGAGTTAGATAGTTGTCGCCACCACAATAAAAAAGAGCCAGAGAAATAACTCTCTGGCTCAAAGCTGGAGACAAAAGAATCTTCAAATAAAAGCTAACTTGGGTAAGAACCTAAATTCTTCCCAGGTTATGCAGCCCTAAGACAACGCCCACTCCTAAGATGTGACCAAAGGCGGTAGTTGCTAAAAGCGCTGGTAAACCAAAACCACCAAATAAATTAGATGAGGGTAGTTTTGGCTCTGCGTTGGGATACTTAATGCTAGATTTGCCAAAGGCAATGGCAACAATATTAGCGAGAATGATAATCAGCCCAACTGTAGGACTCCATTGTAGGGGTGTAGTTGCAGCAGCGAGTAAGGTTGAAGTAAACACCTGATTTGCTCCTGAAATTTATTAATGATTGAAAATATAATCTGAAACTTTCCGAAGCAAATTCAATCAATTCCCCGATTTTGCATCAATATTTAACAGTTATTCTTACTACTTCATACAATATGGGTTCAACGAAGAGGCAGGGGGAAGGGTTAAACCAATTCGCAATTCGCAATTCGCAATTCGCAATGGGCTAACGCCCCGCTCCGCTAACGCAATTACGCTCTCTACGAGACGCTAAAAGCGTAGCTTGCTTCTTTGTAAGAGTATGTGGACTCGCTACAGCTACGTTCGCGGAGCGTCTCGTAGAGAAGAGAGCAATTACGTTTTGTGTTAGCGAGTCTGCGATAGCGCAGCGTTAGCGACGCAGGAGCGTCGCGTCCGGGGATTTAGTTTAGGCATCAAAGCTGCCCTTCAAAGGCTAGGACTTAAACCCCCAAGGTTCGTTAAATGTTTTGTATTTAACCCTTTCCTGCTTCGTCTTTTCCCACAAGAGTGCAAAAAGCACTTTTACAAGAGGTTAAATTTTAGCAACAATAGTCTTTGTAGCAAAAATAACTGAAAGTATTCTCAGTAACCTATTTGGCGACACTCGAAAAAAGTTCGTCAATTTTCACACAATCTATCTTAGAGTGTACCTAATTTGGTGAGCAATCTTTTCACTGGGATGCTTGCCGACACTTACCAGAAAAAGAAACCTTCTTTAGATATTGACCTAAAAGGTTTATCGGCTCTGCCTACGGCTATTTTTTACAGCAGATTGTAAGTTAGTTAGGTATTGTGCTTTGTTCTGCAAGCCTGAGCAAAAACTTTTTTTACTCCTACCTCCTAAGTTCTACTATAACTTCGTCGAACTTACATCAAGGCATCTATCTATGGAACTATATTTGCACGGCGTAGATGAAAAAATATAATTTTCATCTATCAAAAGTATGAGATGCAAGTACAGCAATTTTCTATCTCGAAAGAAATTAAATACAAGTATTTTATCTAAAAGTATACTTCTGGCAGAAGATGTAAAAAAATATTAGACATAGTAAATTAAAATCAATATTAATCAAAGTTCCTAAAGAATTCAGGTAAGCGTGCTATGCACGAACTTGGAACAGCCTAAAACTTTGTTAAAATCAGCAACACACAAACTATGAACTCTACCACCGAAAAACGTATCGCCTTAATTTCCGTCCACGGAGATCCAGCGATTGAAATAGGGAAAGAAGAAGCTGGGGGACAAAATGTTTATGTGCGCCACGTGGGTGAAGCACTAGCGCAGCTAGGATGGCAAGTTGATATGTTTACCCGCAAGGTGAGTCTGGAGCAAGACTCAATTGTTGAACATAGCAACAATTGTCGAACTATTCGTTTAAAAGCTGGCCCCCTTGAGTTTGTGCCGCGAGATGATATTTTTGAATTTCTGCCAGAATTTGTGGATAATTTCCTAAAATTTCAAGCAAAAAATGATATTACATACCAGTTAGTTCACACGAATTATTGGCTCTCTAGTTGGGTGGGGATGGAGTTAAAGAAAATCCAAGAGAGTAAACAGGTTCACACTTACCACTCATTAGGAGCAGTCAAGTACAACACTATAGAAGATATTCCTCTGATTGCTAGTCAGCGATTAGCAGTAGAAAAAGAGGTGTTGGAAATAGCAGAGCGAATTGTGGCGACAAGTCCGCAAGAACAGCAACACATGCGATCGCTAGTTTCCACTAAAGGCAATATCGACATCATTCCCTGTGGTACAGATATTCAGCGGTTTGGTTCGATTGCACGAGAAGCAGCCAGGGCTGAATTGGGTATTGATAAAGAAACGAAAGTTGTATTATATGTAGGACGTTTTGACCCACGCAAAGGCATAGAAACTTTGGTGCGGGCAGTAAACGAGTCTGGGCTACGCGACTCCAAGAATCTCCAGTTAATTATTGGTGGTGGTAGTACTCCAGGTAATAGCGACGGAATTGAGCGCGATCGCATTGAGGCTATTATCAACGAATTAGGTATAAGCGACTTTACCACCCTTGCTGGTCGTCTCAGTCAAGATGTTTTGCCAACTTATTACGCGGCTGCTGATGTTTGCGTTGTTCCCAGTCACTACGAACCCTTTGGACTCGTAGCGATCGAAGCGATGGCAAGCGGTACACCAGTTGTAGCTAGTGATGTCGGCGGGCTTCAGTTTACGGTGGTTAATGAAGAAACTGGTTTATTGGCTCCACCGCAAGATGTAGATGCCTTTGCTTCTGCCATCGACAGAATTCTCTTAAATCCAGAGTGGCGAGACGAATTGGGTAAAGCCGGTAGAAAGCGTGTCGAAAGCAAGTTTAGCTGGCATGGCGTCGCAACTCAGTTAAGTGAGCTTTATACCGAACTGCTAGAACCAGCTAAAGAAACCTTATTGCTTGCTAAATAACCTTACAAGCAACCCCATACGATTAGAATCAAATCATTTACAGACCGATAAATTCTGTAGAGATGGAAAATTTGTGTCTTTACACCTCTGAAATTCTCACAAACAACCTTTGACTAAACAGTATTGCCAACTAACCGTAAGTAATTTGGCAATACTGTTTGATTTTCTGAGCAATACCTTTTTATAATAAGGGTTTCAGGCATCGTCAATCACGGGAAAAATAGCGATCGCTTTGAGTTAACTATAAGGTATCGCCTGAAACGTCAAACAAAAACCAGGAAATTATACTCATGGTAGAAATTGAAAATTTGGGAGTGAGTGTAGAAGAGTATTTGGATGGATTAACAGCAGGTATTGACGTTTTGGAATTGAAGCGGTTAGAAGCAAAGGGAATTCCAACAAACCTGGCTTTGGAAGTGATGGCGATTGCACCAAAGATAATCGATGGTACGGCTACTCCTGAGGAAGTTGTGAGAGGAATAATGATTTTAACACCATCGCTTAGGCAACAAATTGAATAGGGGAATATCCAAAAATTCATCACAGATATATAACACCAAAAACAACGCCAGAAGGAATAAATCACTTCAATTAGGCGATACTGATTTAACAGTACGTCTCGTAGAGAAGGCGAGTTACGCCTACGCTAATATCAATAGATAGAAGTATACTGAGCATCGACCTTTGAACGCGAATGGCTATGCAACCAGTTGACTTCACCACTCTTACAGCTACTTGTAGCGAAATCCGCGCTAACTGGCTGCCCTCGCGGACAGAACAGGTTTATCAGCGCGATCGCTACACTATTGCCATAGCATTACGCACCCTGAAACAGCGGGATTGGCTACAGATTTCTTGGCATCCGCAAGCTGCACATATTTGTATTGGTGATCCACCACCGCGATCGCCAGACACTTTTACCTTTAGCCAACAACTGATACACCAATTGGGTGGTTTGGCGCTGGTAGCTATTGAAGCGATCGCTCCTTGGGAGCGGGTTATTGATTTGCAATTTGCTCGTCGTCCCGGAGAAACTGCCCTGTATCATGTCTATGCAGAAATCATGGGCAAGTATAGCAACGTCATTCTCACCGACGCTAACAATATAATTATCACAGCTGCTCATCAAGTCAGTCAGCAACAATCTAGTGTTCGTCCCATCCAAACCGGACAACCTTATGAAACACCACCGAAACTGACTGGCACTGTCCCCAGTTTGAACGAATCCCAAGAACGTTGGCAAGAACGAGTAAGTTTAGTACCAGGCGCAATCAAGCGGCAATTGCTGAAAAGTTATAGTGGTTTGAGTGCAGCACTACTGGAGTTAATGCTGCTAGAAGCAAATATTGCACCAGAAACATCCACCGATACTCTAAACCCCGACGACTGGCGACGGTTGTTTGAGCGTTGGGAAGAATGGCTGCAAGCCTTGGATTCCAGAAAATTTCAACCCGCTTGGACAAAAGATGGCTACACCGTCATGGGTTGGGGTGCAGTTGAAAAGGTCAAAAATATCCAAGAGTTGCTTAACTGTTATTACAGTAACCAGATTGACCAACAGTTATTTTCGCAATTGCGCCATCAGTTGAGTCAGAAATTGAATAATATTCTGGCGAAATTACGGAATAAAGCTCAAACCTTTAAGACGCGCTTGCAGCAATCAGATCAAGCCGATGAGTATCGACAAAAAGCTGATTTATTGATGGCTCATTTGCAAAACTGGGAACCGGGGATGAAAGAAATTATCCTTGCTGATTTTGATACAAATTTGCCAATTGCGATCGCTCTCCAACCAGATAAAAATGCCGTCCAAAATGCCCAAAGTCTTTACAAACAGCACCAAAAACTGAAACGCGCTCGTGCTGCTGTGGAACCGTTATTGTTGGAAGTGCAGACAGAAATTGAGTATTTAGAACAAGTAGAAGCTGCGATCGCTCAGATAGACACCTACCAAACAGCAGAAGATTTGCGAGCTTTAGAAGAAATCCGCGAAGAATTGATTGGACAAAAGTATCTAGAAGATCCAGAATACCGCAGCCGCAGTGCAAACGAACCTCCCAGCACGAACTTTCATCGTTACCTTACACCCGGCGGCTTTGAAGTATTAATTGGTCGTAACAATCGCCAAAATGACCAATTGACCTTTCGTGTAGCTGGGGATTATGACTTATGGTTCCACGCTCAAGAAATTCCAGGGAGTCATGTATTACTACGTTTAGAACCGGGTGCTGTTGCAGAAGAAGCTGATTTGCAATTTGTAGCTAATCTTGCTGCATATTACAGTCGCGCTCGTCAGAGTGAGCAAGTGCCAGTAGTTTACACTCAGCTAAAACACGTCTACAAACCCAAAGGAGCAAAACCGGGAATTGCCATTTACAAGCAGGAAACCATACTTTGGGGAAAACCACAATTAAAATAATTCAAAATTCAAAATTACGCTCTCTAGTTCACCAAAACCTAAATCAGTTATTTTTAGTTTTCTCCGCTTGCTTTTTTCTTTGGGTGCAAATTGATTAAATCAATCAGCTTTGAGTTGCCCGTAGATATTAGCAGTTTCTTTTTCTTGGTTATGCATCTGCTTTTTCTAAATGGGAATTTACTGTGCCTTCAAGATGATGTATTTTTTGATTTTGAACATACATAACAGCTTGCTCAAGTTGCTTACTGCCCAAAGAGAATATACCATATCCTTCTTGCCAAGCAAATTTTTCTGATGTAGGGCAAAGATTGTGGTTGAAATGGTGAGAACTACTTCCTTTAATTTTTTTCACAAACTCTGCGATCGCTATTGTTGGCGGGATAGATACTACTAAATGTATGTGGTCTTCAATACCTCCAATGACATGGAGTCTACAATTTAAACTATTGGATTTATTAATGATGTAATTATAAAGCCCAGTTTCTTTATCGGAGGTAATTAGAGGTTGGCGTTTTTTTGTTGCCCAAACAATATGATAATAAAGTCGCCACAGAGACATAATATTTTTTAAATTTTGTATTTATTTACATACATTTATGTTTCCCATATTGCTGAAAAAAATTATCATATTAGCAGTGTCAGTCAGCCAGTGAATCAGGAATCAGCCAGAAAATCAGCCCAGCCAGTTCACGAAGCCAGCCAGAAAGCAGCCAGCAGACAGGGAATTTCATTCCCTGTCTGAAAGCTAAAGTCGTCTGAAGACGACTATCTAAAACTAGCGAATAATTAAACCAAGTTTTTTTAGTCCTCTTCTAGAGGACTTGCACTATTAGACAGGGAATAGAATTCCCTGGCTGGCTGGCTATTCTGGCTATTCCTCAATTATCACTACCTCTCCTCTCAATTCGGTAAACCCTCTACCCGCATCAAATCCAATTCCCGTTCAAATATTTCATCAATTGGCAACATTTGACCATCAGCAGTCATAAATTTATGGTCTTTTGTTGCCCGAATCAATGAACCATCTTCCAAGCAATACTCAAACACCTCTTGTTGTCCGCGATCGTGCCATTGTGCTACAGGTTGCGTGTAAATATTTCCATTATTATCAACGCTGTACACACTACATTCAATGCCTTTTTCGACAATTTCTCCAATCGACATTAATCCATATTCTACTGTCAATATTTCCGTGTCATAGCTTAAACAATATTCAGCAAACTTCAACATTTGCTCAAATAATTCATCCGCGACTTTTTTCTGAACGCCATTTTTCGCTGCGCCATCCACGAATTTTTCTCGCTGCTTTTGCATCTCAGAAACTTTCTTTTTACCCATCGCCCGACGCAGCAAGTCAGCTTGTCCTAAAGAATATCCCGCCATATCCTGAGCAATTTTCATGATTTGCTCTTGATAGACCATAATTCCATAGGTTTCGTCTAATATTGGTTCCAGAATGGTATGTTGATAATCAATTTTTTCTCGACCATGTTTGCGATTAATAAACTTAGGAATCAGCCCTGCATCTAATGGTCCCGGTCGATAAAGTGCCAAAATTGAAGAAATATCTTCTATATTAGAAGGTTTCAAATCTCGCACGATCTGACGCATCCCAGAAGATTCTAATTGAAATATCCCTTCTAACTCACCTGCTTCTAATAGTTCATAAGTTTTTTGGACATCTTTAGGTAAACTGCTATGTTCACCTTTAGCTAATATCCTCTGGGCTTTTCTTTCCTGGCGGGGAATTTCATCAGGATCAACCCGATATCCTCTCGTTTCTTGAATCAAATCTACAGTTTTTTGAATTAGCGTCAGGTTCCGCAAACCCAGAAAATCCATTTTCAACAAACCCATTGATTCCAAGTCTTCCATGAAATATTGGGTAATCACAGAACCGTCATTATTCTTCTGTAACGGCACAATTTCATCAAGTGGATCGGCAGAAATTACCACACCTGCTGCATGAACACCAAAAGTTTTGTTAGTTCCTTCAATTCGCATCGCCATATCAAGCCAATGACGAACATGGGGTTCTTTATCATATTTCTCTTTAAACTCTGGTTCTGGAGTTTTATCGGAAACCATCACCTTGAGTTTCGTTGGTTTCCCCCGCACCACAGGAATCATTTTCGCCATTTTGTCAGCTTCCCCGTAGGGAATATTTAATACTCTGGCGACATCTTTCAAAACTGCTTTAGAAGTTAGGCGGTTAAAAGTAATAATTTGGGCAACTCTATCTGCACCATATTTTTCAGTTACATATTCAATAACTTTATCCCGTTGTTCAATACAGAAATCCGTATCAATATCAGGCATGGATTTCCGTTCTGGGTTCAAGAAACGCTCAAATAGTAACCCATGATGTACAGGATCAATATTAGTAATTCGCATTGCATAAGCAACTAATGAACCAGCCGCCGAACCCCGACCGGGCCCCACAGGAATATTATTATCTCTAGCAAATTTGATGTAGTCCCATACAACTAAAAAGTATTTAGAAAAACCCATCTGCTGAATCATTTTCAGTTCGTATTCCAATCTTTCTTTATAGACGGAATCGACTTCCTGGCGAGATTTGCGATTTAAGCGTTCTAAAAGTCCGCTCCATGCAACATCTTCGGCGTAAGTGTCAGCAGTATGACCAGAAGGAATCGGAGGTGTAGGAATCTGAGGCTCACCCATGATATGGTAAGGCTCGACTTTATCGGCCACTTCTTCAGTAGTAGCGATCGCTTCTGCAATTACATCATCCGGTAAATGGTCACGAAATAGCTGCCGCATCTCCTCACCAGATTTGAGATACTCTGTACCGCTATAACGCATCCGCTTATCTTCAACAATTAATTTGCCAGTTTGAATACATAGCAAAGCATCGTGGGCTTCAACGTCAAAACAAGATATAAAATGTGAATCATTAGTGGCAATGATTTTAATGCCTAGTTCCCGCGCAATTTTGACTATTTCAACATTAACAATCCGGTCTTCTTGGGAACCGTGGTCTTGAATTTCTAGATAATAATCATCACCAAATACATCTTTATACCACTGAGCAACTTTTCGGGCTGCATCTGGTCTATTACTGAGAATCGCTTGGGGGACTTCTCCACCCAAACAAGCGCTGGTGACGATCAAGCCTTCATGATATTCTTTTAATAAATCTTTATTAATACAAGGGCGAGAAAAAATTCCTTTACCTTGAACACCTTTGAGGTGAGAAATTGTGGTTAATTTGACTAAATTTTTGTAACCTTTGGTATTTTTAGCTAAAACTACCTGATGATATTTGGGACGGCGTTCTTGTTTCTCGATATCGCCGTTAATTACATACATTTCATTGCCGATAATCGGCTTAATATTTTGACTACGGCAAATTTTGATCAGTTCAACAGCGCCATACATAACACCATGATCGGTAAGAGCGATCGCTTTCATCCCCAGTGCGATCGCCTGATTCACTAACTCTGGTAGCTGACTTGCCCCATCGAGCAGACTGTAGTCACTGTGAATATGTAAAGGGACAAAGGACATAAGCATCTCCAACCACAAGCCAAGATACCTCTAGGGGCCTACCTTGTGGTATACCCTTTCGAGCCAGATTTTGCAAACCAACGGAATCTTAGATTAACAGTTTTTACCCAAAATTTAAGCTGTTCTTTTTCCGAAATTGCCACTAACATTAGTGTTGTTTTAATAGTTACAGCAGTTAACCAGTATTTAACTAATGAGTCAAACAGAGAGTACTACTTCGCCTGCAACCAAAACTCGCCCTTGGTGGCAGCGTATCCCTCTCACATTGCAAATTCTCATCGCCCTAGTAGTGGCAGTCAGTGTCGGAATTGCCCTTGGTGCAGGGAATCCCAATCCCAGCAACGCCACCTTAATCAATAATTTAGCAATTCCGGCGGAATTGGTGCTAAAGGCTCTCCGCGCCTTGGCTACACCTCTGATTCTGGTAGCAGTGCTGCATACTTTGATGACTACCAATATCCCTGGGACAGCCGGACGGCGGCTGGCAGTACTACTTTTAACCAACACTACCGTAGCTATTTTAGTGGGGCTTTTCGTCGCGAATGTACTACGTCCGGGGACTTGGGGGAATGTAACGACCTCAACAAGTACAGAAATAACTCCTCAGAGTCTTGACCCTTGGGGAATACTCAAAGATGCTGTACCGGAGGCTGTTCTCAAGCCATTAGTTGATAATAATGTCATCCAACTAATTGTGATTGCTCTAAGTTTTGGCATCGTTCTGCGGGCATTAAAAACTGAACAAATCGCCCAAGGTAAGAACGGATACCAGCCAATTGAGGATGTCATCGGAATTTTATTTGAAGCGGTAGTTCGTGTCCTCAACTGGGTAATTGCCTTAGTGCCGTTCGCAGTATTTGGGATTGTTGCTAAAACCGTTGCGATGCAGGGCTTTGCACCGTTTAAATCTTTGGGTGCATTCATCGTCGCGGTGTTGTTAGCGCTGGTATTGCAAGCGTGTTACTACCTCACCAGAGTAAAATTTGGTTCTTGGGTACACCCGCTAAAATTTCTAGCTGGCGGTTCTGATGCCTTTTTGACAGCTTTCTCAACTTCTTCCTCCGCAGCGGCAATGCCCATAACCTTTGAGGTTTTGCAAACGAAAGTTGGTTTAAGGGAATCTTCTGCTGCTTTGGGGGCATTAGTCGGGGCAAATTTCAACAATGATGGCACTGCCCTCTATGAAGCAATGTCTGCGTTATATATTTCCCAACTAATTGGGCAACATCTAAGTCTAGGACAGCAGTTAATTGTCATCCTTACCTCGATTTTTGCATCTGTAGGTGCGGCGAATATTCCTAATGCTGGACTGGTAACGATGACACTGGTCTTCACTTCTGTAGGCTTACCTACCCAGTACATTGCTTTGCTAGTTACTGTAGACTGGTTTCTAGATCGCTGCCGTACCGCGATTAATGTTATGGGAGACATGACTGTTAGTGCTTTACTTGACGGCAAAAAGCCCCGTTCTGTGGACGAGGCTTAGTTTGACGGCTTTTTAGCTAGCTAATGCTGTTGAGGCCCTTTGGCATCACATTCTTTAGTCCAGCAGCGTTCTAGAAGTTGCAGACGCCAGATCAATGCAAAGCGTTGGGGATTCAATACTAATTTAGTATTGTGGCTAAATAAAGGCTGGTTCAGATACTGCCAAAGGGGAAATTGAATTTTGGTGTGTTTTGGAGTCATAAGAACAACAAATATTATAAAAGTTTAGTAGCCATAGTTGGCGTTTTGTCTAAGAACTGCCTTGATACTCTTTTTCTAGTTAAAGGCTACACTGCGTTTTTGCAATTGTCTTGGTGGCAATTGCGGAATTTCAGCAAGTGAATTTATATTATTTCCGCTTTAATACTGAAATTGCACTCACCCCTGACCATTGATGACATCAGCTAAGTTGTCAAAACCATTGACATTATTTTTCAGGTCATCCAGAAAGGTGACTGTGTTTTTGTTGAAGATGGTGCTTTGGATGGAGTTGGCTTTCAGGATATCAAAGCTGTCACTAATTGTAATTGGCTCATTAAACAGGATCTTACCCACTGCTGAGAGATTATCTAGTTTTTCCAGAGCAAAGTTTTGCAGGATAACTTTTTCATGAACCACCCCTTCAAAAGTGATTTCCAGATTGTTACTATTCTGAGTGAGTAGTAGATTTCGGGCAGTTAGAGGATATTTTAAAAGTTGCAAAATATACTATAAATTCCACTGCCAAACCTCTTCTCAAAAGTTCAAGAGGCTTTAAAATCCCCATTCCCTTGTAGGGAATATGACTAGTACAACACGGCGGAAATAAACCACCCATTCCCAATCAACAAAACCCTTACGCTGTCTTCATTTTTAATTTTTAATTTTTAATTCCGCCTTGCGGTACAAGGGGGTTAAGTTTCCGAGGCTTAGATGTTAGCAATCATACTTTTCAAACAACCTCTAAGTCCGCTGATCTTGCTTTCTAGAATCAATAATGTGGATTCCTATATCTATACCTTTAATATTGCAACTTATGTACGACAACAGCGCATAAATAAAGATAACTATGCCCAGCATCTCTAGCACTTCTTCTATAGTTGTTATGAAGACATAAACCATGCTACTGGGGGTGTAGTAATATTCATAGTATCCGCTTACCAATTCAGTAGCAATTGCACCTGCTACGTAGATTGTTCCAGCAATGAAAAATAAGCGTCGTGTCTTGCCAGGAAGAGTAGCGACAAATCGCCCAAATACTAGCAAAAAGAGGAGTACGAAGATAGCACCCGCAATCACCCAAGCGTAGTAAAGAAAACCACTAGTATTAAATGTACCTCGCAGTGGTGTAGTTAGTCTTTCATGAAGACCGATCAATTCATCTAAGAATAAACCAGCAAAAACTATTGACAATCCTCTCCATGCCCAGACATCTTTATTCTTAGCTAACCTCTGAGCTTGGAAGATGATCTGTAGCAGAATAGAACAAAATAGTAAAGCTCCTCCAGAGTAAATTGTAGGAATATTATCCTCGCTGTTGAGATCGAATAGAATTCTAGAGATATCTCTCCCAGGGAAGTCAGGTAGATAGTAGACATTGTAATTAGCCAAAAGACTGATAATAGCCAAGCAAAGTACCACGCCAAGCAGGAATTTGAGGGTTTTGTTGGCAGAAAGATATACTTTCAATTTATGCGATGATTGCAACGCTGCGATCGCATCTACTGGTTTTATATAACTCGTTGGCTCAATTACAGAGATGCGATCGCTGTTACCATTGTCTGAATAAGACTGGTTTTTCAGGATTTTGCGTCGCCCTGGCAATACAACGTTTGACATGAAGTACTCAATGGTTTGCTGCCTAACAAAACCATGCATTGCCAGAATTTTTCCCAACTGCTCACCACTCAACTTTTGTATCTTAAGTGCTGTGTCTAATTCATCTGGAGTGATTAGTTCAGCTTCAACCAAATACATCCCAAGGGGCTTAAGCTCAAAACTTTGCGCGTCTATTTTCCTAATCAATAATATCTCCTTATTTTCACTGGCTAAATGTAATAAATTGTCTGGCTTAGTCATGAAACATTACAATTACTGATGAGAGCAGATTTTAAAAGTTTCATAACCTTCGCTTAATCATATTTTGCACTCGCTAAATTCTTCACTATATACGTGTAAACTTATGATAAAAAAACTATGAATTTATTATGTAGATACGTCTGTTCTGCGGTTGCTGTTATTTATAAACGCATTGATACAGGATTTTATCTCATGGTTTATAGCAGGCATCCCTGACCAGCAGAACACGCTTTTACCTCAAAACCTTTTTCCTAGCAAAAAAAATGAATCCACCTACACATGAGAGTGATAAGTGGATTCATTTAGATGTACAGACATCTAGTGAGGTTGATTGCAATACTACTCGGTTAAGCATTTTGAACCCAAAGTTTGGTTTTGGGAAAGGGTTAAAAAGTAAGGGTTAAAGGTTTTTAATTTCCCTTTCCCCCCGCCCCTTATCCCCAGAGGGGGCCCCACCTTCCCCTTTCCCACTTAACCGACAAGTATTGAGGTTGATTGTATCTCTAGCAGACAGAGTAAGTAACAAAAATGCTGCTAGAGTTGCATTGCAGGGTAATCTTCTAAGTTGAAGAGTACCTATAAAGATTTAATAATGAGTGCCTGTCTTACGATGGTTGATGGCAGTAACAGCATCAGGCTTGAGTAATTTACCTTCATCCACAGTTGCATACACAACCCAATGATCGCCACATTCCAGACGTTGGTTGACTGAGCATTCCAAATATGCTAATGCATCAGTGAGGACGGTACAGCCATTATCTGCAACTGCTGTACTAAAGTTGGCAAATCGATCTTCCCCAGGCGCGAAAGATTTACGGAAATGCTTCATGTAGTCTTGATGATTGCCTTCAGGTAAAATATTTAAGGCAAACTTACCGCCGGGATACATTAAAGATTCGATCGCTCGTTCTTTAGCGATCGCAACTGTTATTCCGGGTGGATTGAAGGTGGCTTGAGAAACCCAAGCGCCTAGCATTGCGGTAGACACTTCTCCTTGTTTAGCTGTCACCACGCAAACGGAACCAACAATCCGGCCAACAGCCTGTTCCACAGGGGTAGCGGCTTGTTGTGGTACACGTACCTTTTTAGCTTTTTTCAGTGTTTGGGCAAAGTCTGTACCTAGTTCTTCACAGAACTTGAGAGTGACATCATCAGGTTTAAACTTCACCTTCAGGGTGTCAAAGCCAAAGCGATATCCAGAATCCCGGAGTTTACCTTCGATTAAGTCAAAGGCTTCGCCACTCCAGCCATAAGAACCAAATACCCCAGCGAGTTTACTGTTGTCACCGCTTGATATCACAATCCCTAAAGCAGTATGAATGGGAGTTGGCGCATGACCACCAATGGTAGGAGAACCAATGATAAAACCCTCTGACTGTGCTAAGTTGATGCGAATTTCATCAGGGGTGGCAAATTCGCAGTTGATTGATTTAACTGCAACTCCACCTTTAGTTAATCCCAGAGCGATCGCTTGTGCTAAAGTCGCTGTATTCCCGTAAGCTGAAGCGTAAAGTAGGGCAACGGAAATTTCGCGATCGTTATGAGAACGGCTCCATTCTCCATAAGCTTTGGTGAGTTCGATTAAGCTGCTGCGTACCAAAGGCCCATGACCCACAGCATACATTCTCACCTGCAAATCGGATATTTTCTCCAAAGCTGCTTGCACATGAGGAATTTGGGGAGCCATCAGGCAGTTAAAGTAGTAACGCTGGTCTTCTTTGAGCGCTTCCCAGTTATCATCAAACACTTCATCACCACAGAGATGAGTTGCAAATAACTTATCTGTGTAGAGAATTTGAGTTTGCTGATCGTAGGTACAAAGTCCTTCCGGCCAACGCGGACTGGGAGTGGGCAAGAATTTCAAAACATGACCCTTACCTAAATCCAGAGTTTCTTTCCCCCGCATCACCAAGACATTTAAATCTTGCTCTAAGAAAGCAGCACGCAAATTGTTCGCACCGGGAAGAGAGCAGACAAAAGTTACCTGTGGTGCTAATTCTAAAATTGCTTTCAGGGTTGCAACTCGATTGGGACTAAAATGACCCAGGATTATATAATCCAAACTTTGCAAATCTAAAGTCTGCCGCAATGCCTCTAAATAAATTTCGGTAAAGCTTTCTGGCGGTGGATCGATAAGTGCGGTTTTATCAGCTTCAATTAAATAGCAATTGGAGGTAGTACCTCTTTCAAGTGCGTATTCAATTTCAAACCGCAGACGTGACCAACTACGTGCTCTGATCGCCTTAGTATTTGTAGCAATTGGTAAAACTTGTACGTCGCGTGGCTTGGAATTGGTCATAGCTGTTTTAAAGTTGGGGAATTGGGCATTGGGCATTGGGAATTGGGAATTGGGAATTGGGCATTGGGCATTGGGAACAAGGAGAATAACCCATACTCCTTACCCCATGCCCTATGCCCCGTACCCCATGCCCAATATTTAGTAGTAATTACCTACTTTGCGATGGCGAACGGCTGTCAATCCATCGTTTTTGGAGACACGACCTTCTTGGACGGTGCAGTATAAAATCCAGTGGTCGCTGCATTCCATGCTGCTCTGTATTTCACATTCCATGTATGCCAGAGCATCAGTTAGAATTGGTGAACCGTTTTTCGCGGTTTGAGTTTTCACTCCAGCAAAACGATCAGCACCGGGATGCAAGCGCTTGAGAAAGTGCTTTTTCAATTCTTGATAATTGCCTTCTTCCAAAACGTTGAGGACGAAGCGATCGCCTACTTGCATTAAGGAATCAATGGCGCGGTCTTTAGCAACGGCAATTGTGAATCCTAATGGTTGCAAACTCGCTTGCGTTACCCAGGATGCCAGCATTGCACTGGATACATTATCTTTTTTAGTTGTGACTATATATAGTCCGCTGCTAATGCGACCCAGCGCCTTTTCCATGTTGACATCAAGGGACTTGATTTGCTTGATGTTGCGATCGCGCACTAGCAATTGTCCTAAGTCTTTACCCGCTTCTTCACATAACTGGAATGTAGATGCAGTGGGAGCTTCTTTAATCCGAATCGCTGGGAAGGCTTCTTTGATGCCAGAGTCGAGAAATTTTCTCCGGAGTGTATCAATGGGTTCATCATCCCCACCGTAACATTCAAATAGACCAACAAATTGCTTGTTCTTGGCAACAGCTAGCACCGAACTAATACTAGCTTGGGCAGCGGCGGCGGTAGTCGGGGGCATACCGATAATGATGCCAGCTGCTCTCCCGGCTAGTTCTTGAATTTCTTGGCTCTCAGCAGTACTCAGATCCAGTACTTCTACACCAACGCCAGTTTTCAGTATACCTTCGGCAATTGCGTGACCAAGACGCTCTCCATAACCGTAATCTGAGACAAAAAACAAGCCAACTGTTGTTTCTGCTTTAGCTTGTTTTTGGCTCCAATTTTCGTAGCACCCGGTTAGAACATCTAAGTGGTGGTATAATAAAGGGCCATGACCATTGGCAATTATATTAATCTTCCCTAGCTCACCCATCCGCTTCATCGCATTCAGCAGCGAACGAGCGTTAGGGCCCATCAAGCAGTCATAGTAAAATCTAAAGTCAGCTTCGATCGCTTCTAAATCTTCGTCGAAGGTGCGATCGTCACAGAAGTGCATCCCAAAAGCATCACAGGTGTAGAGAATTTGGGTTTTGCGGTCAAAGCTAAAGATTGTATCAGGCCAGTGCAGGTTAGGCGCACTCACGAATTCCATTTCGTGTCCTTTGCCGATATCTATGCGATCGCCACTTTTGACAATCCGCTTGGAAAAAGGATCGTGTACTAAGCCTTCTAAAAACTGAAGCGCAACTTTTGAGGCTAAAACAGTAGCTCTAGGAGCTAACTGGAGGACATCTTCTACTAAGCCGCTATGGTCTGGCTCTGTGTGACTAACAATTATGTAATCAATTGTCTTGGGGTTAACAAGACCTTTGAGAGTCTCTAAATACAGGTGACGAAACTTCTGGTGAGAAGTATCAATCAAAACTGTTTGTTCACCCCTAATTAGATATGAATTGTAGGTTGTGCCGTTTTGCAGTCCGAATTCGATATCGAAGCGATCGCGGTCCCAATCAAGAGAGCGAATCGCCGTTGTGTTAGGGGCAATTTCTACAGTTTGTATAGTTAACCGATGTTGAGCGTTCTCTGCGTGGGCATCGCCGGTCGTAGACATCGCTACCATTATTCGTCTCCGATCGCAAATTAACAGGTTTTTCTTCTGCCCCCATTCTCTCTATTATTTTTTGTTTAAGTTGTAATAAATATCAGTTTTTGAAAAATTTAACTTGTATCAATTATGGCTGTTTTTTAGCAAAAATTATGACTCAAAAAATATACTAAATATTATTTTATTCATCAGGATTTACTGAGTATTTAATTTTGCTATTTATCTACTTTTATCCTAATTCAAAAATATCACGTCTATCATATTATTTGCCAATAAAAGCTGAAAAACTTCAAACTTAAAAAATCACACATCTAGGACTGTTATATTAGCCTTGATTTTTGAAAATGACGTATAAATGCTAATGACAGACCAGGATTGACAAAGAGATCCGATGATTTTGGCGCACATTATTGAGCGATCGCAAAATAAATATCTTAAAAAAATAGATTTAGATATGAATCATAAAAAGCTATTTTTTTAAGTTACTCTCTTATAACTAAGTAGAAAAGTGGGAAAGGTAGGAAAGGTAGGAAAGGTAAGTTAATCATTTTAGGTTTTTAATCTACATCAAATAAAGCTGCTAGCAATGCTCTTTAAAATTGGTATTGAATATATTTTTATCTCAAGCGAGAATCTTGTTGTGTAAAATATAAATTTTATGTAAAGTTGATAAAACAGATGGTTTTTTGGAGTTTAGCAAAGCACCTTTCCAGAAACTAGTACAATCAAAAGAAAATAGGCTTACATATCTTTTACTAATGAGCAAAATGGAAACTAGTGTAAAAATCCTTTTTAAAGTTTCGATAAATCTCCGTAAGCATACGAATCATCTAAGAACTTTGGTGATACAGTCCTTTATTATCGACTTTAGACATTAATCAGAATAACGCCAACAAATTCTTATTGTCATAGCCATAAGCTACAGCTTCAGGCTATTAAATAAATTTGCCTATACAGGCTAATGGCGTCATCTCTGATATGCCTAACTTTTTATAAAAATTCATTGCTGATGATAAATTGCAAACTTTGATAGTGTTCTCGATCCAAATACTTCTCACGTAGCAGCCTTGTAGACGCCGACATCCTTAATACTTGTAGCTCATACCAATTTTGGATGAAGATGCACATAATAGTACCCCCCTGTAGTCCCCCCGATGCCTTGGCGTGTATACACAAGTCAAATTATCCCCCTTAATCCCCCCTTTCCAAGGCTACGGTGTACACACATCTTGGTAATGAAGCCCAAACCCCGGATTTACCCCCCTTAGTCCCCCCTTGCAAAGGGGGGAAATACCCGATTCTCCCCCAATGCATCGGGGGAGTTAGAGGGGGTAATTCGACTTGTGTATACACCGTAGCTTTCCAAGGGGGGAAACAGAAAATCTAGTTCCCTCCCCAATGCATCGGGGAGGGTTAGGGTGGGGTAATTTGACGCGAAAAAACAGGTGAGCAAACTATTTCAGACTTGTATATACACCGTAGCTTGCCAAGGGGGACGGCGATAGCCGGAGGGTGAATTATATGCAGCTTCACAAAAAACGGTATTAGGTTTTAAAGAGTGTAATAAAGCACCCAACTACTTAAGTGTATAGGCGTGAATAGACATAAAAATGACAAAATTTTATTGCATAAAAGGTTATTAACTATGGGATGCCGATTAAAAGTCTTTCTAACTGAGGAAGAAAAGCTGACTTTAGAAGAGTTGAGAAAAGCCAAAGATGTTCCTCAACGTACCAAGGATCGTGCTCAAGTTTTACTACTGAATACTCGTGGCTTAAAAAATGAGCAAATTGCTAAAGGACTGAACTGGGCGATTTCAACAGTACGTCAAACCCTTCATCGCTGGGAAAAGATGGGTTTAGCAGGTTTGTGGGATGCTCCTGGCCGAGGCGGAAAACCGCGATATTCGGAATCAGATTTGGTTTATCTAGAAAATTGTTTAGCTCAAGATTCAGAGAGTTATAACTCTAAACAATTAGCAAAAAAACTGGCATCTGAGCGTCAAGTCAACTTGAGTGCAGATAGATTACGACGGGTACTTAAACAAAGGGGAAAGAGGTTTGGAAGCGCACCTGTATAATCCCAAGCACGGAACTAAAGTTGCTTTTGAAAGGTTGTAAAACTTACAAATACTTCCAAAATCATCTCACGCCAACATTTATATCCCTCTTCTGTCACTCTCCGAAAACATTTGCCTTTTCTAAAATCTAGAGCTTTTGTATAACAAGCGATTGCGCGATTATTTTCTAATAACAAATACAAGTCCTATTTTTTTCTAATAGTATAGCTTGTATTGATTGCCTCATGAGGCTTCTAGCGATCACTTTCCCGGAAAGTGACAGAAGAGGGATATAGGAATCATATTTGATTTCTGAAAAAAACTACGAGATAATACGGACAGAATATTTGTCTAATAGCTAACAATGATAAACCAGCATCTACAAGCCGCGATCGCAGAACTACAAGAATTTATAGATGATCGCCCAGATGCGCGTGAGGTGAGGAAAGCGTTGGCAGTCAAATTGGTTTATCAAGGCTACAAGTATGAGGAAATTCAAACAATTTTAGATGTGTCACTGGGTTCGATAACAAGCTGGAAGCAAGCTTATGAGGAAGATGGAATTTCGGGACTGCGCCTGAACCACAAGGGAAAAAAAAGTTACTTAACTGCTCAACAACGAGAAGAAGTTTTAAGTTGGTTGCAAACAAAAGAATGTTGGGAACTTGGTGAACTCGAATATAAATTGGCTTTTGAATATGATGTAACTTATGAGTCAAAGCGGAGCTATTATGACTTATTTGATGCGGCAGGAATTAGTTGGAAGAAAACTACTTCTTTAAATCCAAAAGCTGACGAGGACGCTGTTGCTGCAAAAAAAAAAGAGATTGAAACACTATTGGCAAGGCATCGGCAGGAAATTGAAGAAGGAAAGTTGAGAGTATTGCTGCTTGATGAGTGTCATTTAATGTGGGGAGATTTAAGTGGGTATGTCTGGGGAAAAACTGACCAAGAAATAGCAGTGAGAGTTGTTAATATACGAGACAAACAGACATACTACGGGGCAGTTGACTATCTGGAGGGAAGCTTACTACTAAAAGCGTATAACGCAGGTAACTCAGAAAATACAATTGATTATCTACGTTATTTATTAGATCAGTCCCCCAATCAAAGATTACTTCTTTTTTGGGATGGTGCTTCTTACCATCGTTCACATCTGGTTCAAAACTTTTTAGGCGAGGTAAACCAAGATTTGTCTCAAGAGGAGTGGAAAATTCACTGCGTCCGCTTTGCTCCTAATTGCCCGTCACAAAATCCAATTGAGGATATTTGGTTACAAGCTAAAACCTGGGTGCGGCGTTTCTGTGCCTTGATTCCTTCGTTCTCACATCTCAAATGGATGTTTGAGTGGTTTATCCGGCACACTACCTTTGATTTTGCGACTCTTCAAATGTACGGAGCTTTTTCAGAAATCAAATATTAGTCCTATATGGTACGGGATGATTTTTTTAGTTGCCCTGAAAGCATATATATAAAAATTCTAATTTATTCGTGATAATTAATTTTTAATTCCCGAAGGGTTTGACCTCTTTCTCTCGCAGCAAAATACGAGTTTTAGAGATTTTTATAAATAAGCTTTGTAGGGGCTTAACGTAGGCATCACAGTAAAAAAAATGAATTAAGTCGAGCTTTGTTAATGAGCAATAAATTTTAAACAATACTTAACCATATCTTAAAGCAATGTCACTTTTGAATAACATTTCTATTCAACACTGAAGTTAATGATCAATGTGATGAGAATAGTTATGAATTTTCAAAAATTCAAAGGTACTTCTGCAATCCTTTTAACCCTCTCACTAGGATCTTTATCTTGTGGGCCTAGAACGAAGCGCCTACAGTAGGTGGATCTCAGGGACAAGGTGCTGGTGGTACGGTTGCCATTAGTGGTGCAGGTGCGACCTTTCCCGCTCCTCTTTATCAACGCTGGTTTTCTGCATATAACAAAGATGTTGCTTCTAATGTACAGGTAAGTTATCAATCAGTAGGAAGCGGTGCAGGTCTAGAGCAGTACATTAACGGGACTGTGGATTTTGGCGCGAGTGATGCGCCAATTGAAGGCGATCGCTTAAAATCTTTCCAATCTAAATACAACTATGAGCCGATCCAAGTTCCAATGGCAGGGGGATTTCTTTCATTTGCCTATAACTTGCCCGGTGTTAATGACGGTCAACTGCGGTTAAGTAGGGAGGTGTACTGTGGAATTGTACAAGGCAATATCACTAACTGGAATGATCCAGCAATTGCTAAAGTAAACCCAAATCTCAAGTTACCTAACTTACCGATTCTCTGGTCACATCGCTCTGACGGTAGTGGTACGACATTTATTTTTGTAAATCATATTAATGCAGCTTGCCCCAAGTGGCCTTCTGGAGTAGGAACCTCCGTAAAATGGCCTGTAGGTCAAGGTGGTCAGGGGAATGAAGGAGTTGCTGCACTTATCCAACAAAACCAAGGAGCGATTGGTTACGTTGAGTATGCTTATGCAAAACTAAATCAACTTCCATCTGCTGAGATTGAGAATGCAGCAGGAAACTTTATATACCCTTCAGCAAAAGCTGCTTCTACTGCGTTGGAGAATGCAGAAATTCCAGAAGACTTTGGTCTGACAGTGCCCGATCCTAAAGGTGAAAATGCCTACCCAATTGTAGGTTTAACCTGGATTTTGGTTTATCGACAGTATAGCGACCCCCAAAAATGGGAAAGTCTACGTAAAGTGATGGAATGGGCACTAACAGATGGTCAGTCTATTACCACTGAATTAGATTACGTACCAATGCCAGAAAGCATCATCAACCGGATTAGAGAAAGACTTGATCAAGTCAAGGCGGGCTAAGGCAAAAGCCAGCCATGCTGGAAGCGAAAAGCAAAAGACTTATCTTACAAGAGTTTCTTTTTTTAACAAAGTATGTGTTTTGTTTAATTCCCCAGCAAGACAGGCAGCGCGAATTGAAGCCTAAGCTAAATCCCCATATTTCGACTTCGCTCAACACAAGTCACAAAACGTAATTACGAATTACGAATTACGAATTACGAATTACGAATTATTTTAAGGGGTTGGTTATGAGTATACAGACTGGAGAAAGCATTAGAGATAATCAACCAGGTATCAAAAAGCGGTTAACTACTCAGGGAGTTTTTGACCAGAGCTTTTTTTGGCTGACCCTGATAATGGCGATCGCTGTTGCTGGAGTTCTCGCTTTTGTGATTTTTGAGATTGGAATGTCAGCATTACCTGCCATCCAAACCTTTGGTTTAAATTTTCTCATCACCACAACCTGGGACCCAGTAAATAATATTTACGGTGCTTTACCACAGGTTTACGGGACTTTGGTGACATCAGCGATCGCTCTTTTGATTGCAATACCCGTTGGGATTGGAGTTGCAGTATTTCTGAACGAAGATTTCATCCCTAGTTACATTCGTACTCCTATCTTGTTTGCGATTGAGTTGATTGTTGCTATTCCCAGCGTAGTTTTGGGACTCTGGGGCATCTTTGTGTTCATCCCCTTTATTCGTCCGTTCTATCAATTTCTCAGCGATACATTGGGCTGGATTCCCCTTTTTTCAGGCATTCCTAGAGGCTATAGTCTGTTGACACTAGGCATTGTCTTAGCAATTATGGTTGTACCCATTATTATTTCCATTACACGGGATACACTGCGGTCTTTGCCACCAGAACTCCGACAAGGGGCAATGGCGATGGGTGCAACCCGTTGGGAAACTATTATGCGAGTATTAATTCCCGCTGGTTTATCTGGAATTATTGGTTCTATCATGATCGCACTGGGACGAGCAATGGGAGAAACAATGGTTGCAGCAATGCTAGTTGGAAATGCCAACCGGATTACTCCTTCTTTATTAAATCCTGGTGCAACTATTACATCACTCATTGCATCCCAATTTGGTGAAGCTGGTCGAACTCAAGTTGCAGCTCTACTCTACACAGGACTTATATTGATGATTTTGAGTTTGATTGTCAATATCCTTGCTCAAGTGTTTATTAAGAAATTTCAAAACGTTGAGTAATTATTTACTTAAACGCGATCGCATTTTGTTCATACTAAAGCCTCAAAATCCCTTTTTACTTATCGGGATTATTAATTTTGAATTTGGAGCGAAGCGACGTGACCAGTAATCACAATGATTTCTCTGCAACCATTGAACCTGTGAATTTGAAAGGCTCAAAAGTCTCTAGCAAGAATATTTTGAGTGTCTTACTAACGACAATTGCAGGTTTTTTTACGTTGCTAGTAATAGCACCCTTAGTAGCAGTGGTTTATGATGTTGCTCGTCAAGGGTTGCCCAGATTGGGAATCGAGTCTTTTACAGAATTACCCCCTCCACCAGGACTGACTGAAGGTGGATTTGGTCACGCCATTATTGGGTCTTTAATCACCCTTGGTGTGGCAAGTGTACTTAGCATACCAATAGGAATTCTAGGGGCAATTTACTTAACTGAATTTGCCAAAGGGACTCAAATTGCCTACTGGGTGAGATTCTCTGCTAACGTCCTCACAGGTGTTCCAGCGATATTGGCGGGTCTGTTTTCTTATAGTATAGTTGTTGCTACAATGGGCAACTTCTCCGCGTTGGCAGGTGGTGTCGCACTCAGCGTATTAATGTTGCCAATTGTGATGCGAACAGCAGAAGAAGGGTTGCTATTAATTCCCCAAGAGGTTCGCCAAGGGGCCCTTGGCATGGGAGCGACTCGATTTCAAACTGTGACACGAATTGTTATACCTGCGGCATTACCTGCACTTGCAACAGCCGTAACTCTGGCGATCGCCCGAGCAGCCGGAGAAGCAGCTCCACTTTTATTCACCGCTCTTAATAATAATTTTTGGTCTACGGATCTGTTTGCACCCATCGCTACTTTACCAGTTCTAATTTATTTCTTTGCGATTATTCCTTTCCGCGCTCAACAAGAATTGGCTTGGGCTGCTGCCCTTGTTCTCATGGGCATCGTGCTACTAATCAGCGTTATTTCTCGCATTGCAACACGCCAGAAAGTTTAAATAAAAACTCCACTCACAGAGTTTTTGGGCATGGGGCATGGGGAAGAAGTTATTGAGTGTTTTTTAGCTTATTTTTTTTAAGAGGTTCCATATATGAAATCAAATACATCTGCTACTGTTACAGAGACTTTATTGCGTGCGGAGGAAGTCTCTGTACATTACGGCTCGATTTTAGCATTACGAAATATTTTTATCGAGATTCCTAAAAATCAGATTACTGCCTTCATTGGGCCATCGGGTTGTGGTAAAAGTACATTACTGCGCTGTTTTAATCGTTTAAACGATCTGATTCCGGGAGCAAAAATAAATGGTAGAGTTACCTACCGAGGAAAAAATTTATACGATAAGGATGTAGATTCTGTTGAAGTACGTCGTCGGATTGGTATGGTGTTCCAAAAACCTAATCCATTTCCCAAATCAATTTACGACAACATTGCCTTTGGTGCGCGGATTAGCAATTTCAAAGGCAACCTAGATGAATTGGTAGAAGACTCTTTACAAAGAGCCGGACTGTGGAAAGAAGTAAAAGATAAATTGAAGAATAACGGTTTATCATTGTCTGGTGGACAACAACAACGGCTTTGTATTGCACGAGCGATCGCTATGAAGCCTGAAGTTATCCTGATGGACGAACCTTGCTCTGCTCTTGATCCCATCTCAACAAAGGGAATTGAAGAACTTATGCATGAACTCAAGGGGAACTATACAATAGTCATCGTCACACACAATATGCAACAAGCAACACGAGTTTCGGACATGACTGCTTTTTTCAATGCCGAAGCTGCCGAAAATGGAAATCGCTTTGGCTACCTTGTGGAATACGATAAAACTTCAGCCATCTTTAACGCTCCTCAACAAGAGGCGACTAAAGAATATGTTAACGGTCAATTTGGCTAATCGTTGCTTCTGGGGTATTGAAGAAGAATTCAGGAGTCAGAATTCAGGAGTCAGAATTCAGGAGTCAGAATCAAGACGCTCGTTTGCCCTTGGCCTCTCCCCTTGGGAGAAGACTCGCTTGCCGCCGGCGCTATCCGCTTTTTAGTTCAAAACTCATTCTGAATTCTGGCTCCTGACTCCTGAATTCTGTTTTAATAAAATCCACCTAAACACTAAACTGCTTGGTGGACTTTTTAACTATTTTTAGTGGATCCGAGCAGAGTCGAACTGCTGTCCAAATTGGGTATTGACCCCCCGCTCATTCACAGGTTTAGCCTTTCTGACCCTCAAGGCGGGAATCGTTCATTATCCCGAACGTAGGATGCTCTGATTTAATCTTAGCCAGCAAGCCAACCAGAGAACGCTTGCTAGAGCATCCGTTGGGGGTTGGTCTTCAGTCCTTAACGGAGTCAAACTAAAGACGCTCGAACCTATAAGAGGTGTTTAGGCAGCTACTAGAGCATCCTTACGAGCAAAGCTAACGATGTTATTCGCATTTACTTTTTGTTTGAGCCTTTGATTTCCGAGAGGAGACTCACTCTCGACCTGAATCACAGAGCAGCGTTCGCCAACCTGTCGAAACCGTGACGGACCCATGCGCTTCATACTTCAATTATAATACGCGATTCTTAAATTTGTAATTCGTAATTCGTAATTCGTAATTATTAAAGTCAAAATATATGGCTCCACTTAGTCAAAATAGCCAATCGCTAATTTTAAAACCATTAGCAATTGGCTATTTGTCATAATCCACAACAAATATTTTCCTAAGTTAGTGCTTCAGCACCACCTACAACCTCAAGGAGTTCTTGAGTAATTGCAGCTTGTCGGGCTTTGTTGTAAGACAGGGTGAGGGTGTTAATCAATTCACCAGCATTTTCACTGGCATTACTCATGGCTGTCATCCGCGCTGCTAGTTCACTAGCCGCCGATTCTTGCAGCGCCCGCAATAGCTGGTTACTGAGATACAGAGGTAACAGAGAATCAAGAATCTGTACTGGATCTTGTTCAAAAATCATGTCAGGAGCCAACGGGCGGACTTGGCTAGCCACTTTCTCCCGTTCGACTTGAAATTGACCACCACGGGTTGTCAAGCGGAAGATTTCGTCATCGCCTGCTTCTAAACCTTGTGGATCAAGGGGTAGTAAGGTTTGTATTACCGGACGTGAGCTAACCAAAGAGACAAATCTGGTATAGATTAATTCGATGCGGTCAACTTCTTCCGAAAGGAACAAGGAAAGTAGTTGGTCAGCGATCTCATTGGCTTCTGCTGCGGTGGGGATTTGCTCTAAGCCGGTGTAAGTAGCATCGATGGGCTGATCGCGGCGTTGAAAGTACTGGGTAGATTTGCGTCCGACGAGTACAAATTTATAGTCTAAACCTTCTGCCTGGATTTCCTTGGCGCGGTTTTCTGCACGACGGATGACGTTATTATTGTAGCCGCCGCATAGACCGCGATCGCCTGAAATAACCAACAACCCGACTGACTTAACTTGGCGTTTTTTTAGTAGTGGTAGGTTTGCTTCTTCAAAGCGCAGACGGCTTTGCAAACCATACAATACTTGTGCCAAGCGATCAGCAAAGGGACGAGTCGCTAGCACTTGTTCTTGCGCCCGACGTACTCTAGCCGCAGCTACGAGACGCATGGCTTCTGTGATTTTTTTGGTGTTTTTGACCGACTGAATGCGATCGCGTATTGCTTTTAGATTGGCCATAACTTTAAGTTCTGAGTTCTGAGTCCTGAGTTCTGAGTTCTGAGTCCTGAGTTCTGAGTTTGAAATTTTGAGTTTTGAATGAAAAACTTTCTTCAACTCAACACTTGTGGCTACTCAGCACTCGGCACTCAGCACTCAGCACTGTAATTACGCTGCTGCTTTGAAGGTCTTCTTGTATTCGGTGAGTGCTTCTTTCAAGGCAGCTTCTTCTGCGTCACCTAGTGCTTTGGAGGCTTTTACTCCTTCGGCATACTGGGTTTTACCAGTCTTTAAGTAGTCCCGCAGACCTTTGGTGAAGGTGGTTACTTGATTTACAGGTACGTCATCTAAGTAACCATTAATACCAGCGTACAAAATTGCTACTTGCTCGTATACCGAGAGTGGCGAATTTTGTGGCTGCTTGAGGAGTTCGCGTAACCGTTGGCCCCGCGCCAACTGGTCTTGAGTGGCTTTATCTAAGTCGGAAGCAAATTGAGCGAAGGCTTGTAGGTCGTCAAATTGGGCTAATTCCAATTTAATCTTACCGGCAACTTTTTTCATTGCCTTGGTTTGAGCCGCAGAACCCACACGGGATACAGAAATACCGGGGTTTACAGCGGGACGGATACCAGCGTTAAACAAGTCAGAAGACAGGAATATCTGACCATCGGTAATAGAAATTACGTTGGTGGGGATGTATGCTGAAACGTCACCAGCTTGGGTTTCGATAATTGGTAGGGCGGTCATACTGCCTTTACCTAGTTCGTCACTCAGCTTTGCGGCTCTTTCTAACAAGCGAGAGTGGATGTAGAATACATCGCCAGGGTAAGCTTCGCGTCCGGGTGGACGACGCAGCAGTAGGGACATTTGGCGGTAAGCTTGGGCTTGTTTGGAAAGGTCATCATAAATTACCAGGGTAGCTTTGCCTTTGTACATAAAGTACTCAGCAATAGTTGCGCCTGTGTAAGGAGCTAGGTATTGTAGGGTTGCTGGTTCACTGGCACTAGCTGCGACGACGACGGTGTAATCCATTGCGCCTTTTTCTTGCAATGTCTGCACCACGTTAGCAACTGTGGAAGCTTTTTGACCGATCGCAACGTAGACACAAACTACATCTTCTTCTTTTTGGTTGATGATGGTGTCGATCGCGATCGCAGTTTTACCGGTTTGGCGATCGCCAATAATCAATTCCCGCTGACCACGACCGATAGGAATCATTGAGTCAATAGCTGTGATACCCGTTTGCATGGGTTCGTGTACAGACCGACGGGCAATAATACCTGGTGCTGGAGATTCAATCAAACGGCTTTCTGAGGACTTGATGTCTCCTTTGCCATCGATGGGACGACCCAAAGCGTCTACAACTCTTCCAATTAGGGCTTCTCCCACGGGTACTTGGGCAATTCTACCAGTGGCGGTTACAGAACTACCTTCTTGAATTTCCAACCCTTCACCCATGAGCACCGCGCCCACGTTGTCTTCTTCCAAGTTCTGGGCGATGCCAATTGTGCCATCTTCAAATTCTAAAAGTTCCCCAGACATGGCCTTTTCCAAACCATAAATCCGGGCAATGCCGTCACCTACTTGGAGGACAGTACCAACGTTAGCAACTTTGACCTCTTGATCGTATTGCTCGATTTGTTGTTGGATAATGCTGCTAATTTCGTCAGGTCTAATTGATATGCTCATGTGTCTATCTTTTTTGCTTTCGAGACTGAATTCAGTGCTGAGTGCTGAGTTAAAAAAGCAAAGGTTAAAAGTCAAAATAAATTACTATTTACTTAACTCCTAACTCTTGTACAGACGCGATTAATCGCATCTCTCCTAACTCTTGTACAGACGCGATTAATCGCGTCTACTCCTAACTCCTAACTATTAGTTAAGCGCAATGAAAGGCGGCGCAACTGACCCCGGATACTGGCGTCAATTACCTGAGAACCTACTTTAATGATCACACCACCAATTAACTCGCTGTCTACATTGGTTTCTAGTTCTACCTGGCGAGCATTGGTAATGGCGATCACCTTTTCTGTAATTGCCTGCTGTTGAGCTTCTGTGAGGGGAACGGCTGAAATTACTTCCGCTAATACGGTTTGATTCAGCTGCCGCAACAGCGCCAAATACTGTTGAAAAATGGATTCCAAGAATGCAATGCGCCGTTTATCTACCAATATCAGCAAAAAATTGCGTAAGTAGGGGTTAGCGCCTTCACCGAGTATTTGTTTGATGAGAGCTTTTTTGTTCTCAGACTGAATAAACGGGTTGCTGAAGAAGTTGTGTAGCTGTTTGTCTGCCCTGAGCAGGCCGAGGAAAGTACGCGCATCTTCCCCGAACTCTTCTGTCAAATTTTTCGATTGCGCTATTGACAAAAGTGCCTGTGCGTAAGGTTGGGCTACTTCGGCTGCCGCTACCTGACTTGTCATACATTGCCTCCCAGTTGTGCGATGCTGCGGTCAATTAAACTTTGTTGAGCATCGTCAGCAATCCCGCTTTTGAGTTGCGATTCGACTTTTTGCAATGCTAGTGTAGCTACCCGTTGCCGCAGTTGAGCGATCGCTCGATCAGTTTCGGTGTTTAAATCTGCTGCTGCTGTTTGTTTCAAGCGTTCTACGTCTTGCACTGCCTTCGCTAACAAGGCTTCTTTCGCTTTTTGAGCGTTTTCTACAGCAGATTGGCGGATGCGTTCTGCCTCTGCTTGAGATTGCTTTAATTGCTCTTGCGCTTGGGAAAGGGCAGTCTTTGCCTCTTTTAAGCGCCCTTCTGCTTCCTGAATTGCGGTGGCAATATTGGATTGTCGCTCGTTCAGGATATTGCTTAAAACTTTACGTCCGAAGTAGAATAATATGCCAATCAGAATCGCTAGATTGATCAGATTGGTTTCAAAAATGTCTAGGTTTAGACCGAAACCACCTTCTGCTGCGCCTTCTGCCAATTCAGAGTGAACAGCGTTCGCTTCTGCGGCAAGTAATAAGAATGTCCCCATGATACCCATTTACAAGTGCGCTGCTCGCTGCTAATACGTTGTATTTTCCCCAAGGGAAATTTTAAGTATCTTTCCCCAAAGGGAAATTTAAGTATCTTTTCCCCGTAAGGAAGTTAAGTATCTTTTCCCCGAAGGGAAAAAAGTGCCCTTTTGTGACACTTAAATTTTGCGCTCTGGACTAGGGCCCAGCTGCGCGTATGCTTTCACAGAGCCAGTCTAGTTAGCTTATCTAACTGGAGTTGGCCCCAATAGTTTTTCTAGAATCTGCCTGCTTAGAGAATCAACTTGTTGCTCTAAGGTGCGAAAAGCTTCCTGCTTTTGTTGTTCTATTTCAACAGAAGCTTGTTCTCGTTGAGTCTGAGCTTCTTTTTGGGCCTCAGCAATTTTCTCAGCAGTAATTTTCTTAGCTTCAAGTTGAGCTGCTTCTATAGTCGCTTGCGATTGTCTGCGAGCGTCTGCGAGTTGCTGCTCATATTCGGTAGCCAAGCGCTCGGCTTTAGCCAAGCTCTCCCGCGCCTCAAGGGTATTCGTTCGGATGTAACTATCGCGATCGTCTAGTACCTTGGTCAGTGGCTTATAGAAAATTGCATTCAACAAAGCTGCTAATAGCAGGAATTGCAATGCCATGAAGGGCAAGGTAGCATCGAAATCAAACATTTGTCTCCTCTTTGGCTGGAGTAGCAGTTTTCGTGGCTAGCACCATCATCCAACCTTTCATATTTTAGAGACCCATAGCCAACAAGGGTCAAGTAATTTGGGATTTTAGATTGCTGATAGCGTAGCGTTAGCGACGTAGGAGCGTCTTTTAGATTTTAGAGCAGGTATCGCTCAGGGGCATGTACCGAAAACTCTTGATAATCTAAGTTGTGCTGGAAGCGCACTAAAGGTGCGACCCAAAATCTAAAATCGGTAGTCAACGGAATATTAGAACTATTAAGATACCTAAAACATTTCGATTGTAGAGGCGTGATGGTTCACGTCTCCACACTCACAAAAATTTTCAGGTATTAAGCGAAGGGGTTAGCAAACAGCAATACCAAGGCAATTACTAGACCATAGATAGTCAAGGATTCCATGAATGCCAAGGTTAATAGCAGAGTACCGCGAATTTTTCCTTCTGCTTCAGGTTGACGAGCAATACCTTCTACTGCTTGTCCAGCAGCGTTACCTTGACCAATACCAGGGCCAATTGCAGCTAAACCAATCGCTAAAGCAGCAGCGAGAACTGAAGCAGCCTGAACTAATGGATCCATGTTGATTTTCCTTGCTTTGATTACAAAACTAACAAAAGTACGTTAACGATTAGAAACGTGGTTTTCACGCTGCACATGAGTTCTTTGATCGCGCTTTGCGATATTTTGAGCGAATATGCTCTTGGAACTGTGCTATCAACTGAGAAGTTTAATGCTCCTCATGTTCATCTCCGCCATGCCCCTCCATTGCCTCATGAATGTATGCTCCGGCTAGGGTGGCAAAAACCAGGGCTTGAATGGCACTGGTAAATAAACCCAAGGCCATTACAGGCAGAGGTACAAATAGAGGAACTAGCAGCACCAATACCGCCACTACCAATTCATCCGCCAAAATATTACCAAATAGCCGGAAGCTTAGGGAGAGGGGCTTGGTGAAATCTTCGAGAATTGCGATCGGCAACAAAACGGGTGTTGGCTCTATATATTTCTTAAAGTAGCCTAAACCCCGCTTGCTAAAACCCGCGTAAAAGTACGCTAAGGATGTTAGCAGTGCTAATGCAACAGTCGTATTGATGTCATTGGTGGGAGCTGCCAATTCGCCTGAAGGTAGCTTGATGAGCTTCCAGGGAATTAGTGCACCTGACCAGTTCGATACGAAAATAAACAAGAACAATGTGCCAATAAATGGCACCCAAGGGCGGTACTCTTTCTCACCAAGTTGGTTTTTGGCCAAATCACGAATGAATTCTAGGGCGTATTCCATTAAATTCTGGATGCCCTTGGGAATTCTTTGTGCATTTCGAGTAGCAGCTATTGAAGCCACTACTAGAATACTAATCACAAACCATGAGGTGAGAAAAACTTGCCCATGAATTTTAAGATTGCCCAACTGCCAGTAGAAATGATGTCCTACTTCTAATTCGGCGAGGGGAAAAGAATTAAAGGCGTTTAAGACACTAAGCATTTGCATTCTTCAAGCATTTTCCCCAACAAGCGAGGATGGGATTACTATCTTTGTGAGCCTGACTTTTTAAGAATCAGGAATGAACGCAATTTGCACCATATAGACGAAGAGCGTGGCTTTGTAAGTTAGAAATCCCAAAAAAATGGGTAGAATCTGTAGCTCACGCCATTGAGTTGCCACGATCATCACTCCCAAAAATAGAGCAAAACGAGTTTTGCTCAGACTGGTTTTCTCACTACCGAGCTGCTCAACATCTCTAGCCAACATTTTTAAGTAAACCACACCTGTACACGCCCCAATTAAATAATTTAGGGCAATGTTTAAGGAATAAAAAATCCACACAGAGATAAAAATAACCCCCGTCAAGACAAGCGTGATTACCAACAATCGCTGGAAGAGTTGATAGAACTCTTGCATGGAGTTACCCGATTCTGTGTCTTCAGAACCGGTTTTAGCATCTTGTTGCGTTGTCGGAGTGGGCGCAATTGATTCGTCAGACAAGCTCACGGGACTTGAAACCAGTACAGTTAAATATGATGACTGCACATTCAGTCAGCTGAATCATATCACGATGCGGTAACAATACTTTAGGAAAAAACAATTAACTTCTTGTCAACATCAGAGAGTAAGTGCAGACGGACTAAAGCTTACAGCATTTTTACCAAGTCCTTATGGTGGACTTGGTGAAAAAGTAAGGGTTTTATAGCGTATTTACAAACTTAGGGCAGGCAAGATGCCCACCCCACAAGAGTCTTGGGTTGAATCTATCTCTCGATTAAATTATCTTGGCAGTCCGCAGACCGAACAGCAAACCTACAGATAAGCCAAAGAATAAACCCAAGAAGACGACATAAGATACAATTGCAAACATTTATTTCTCTCCAGAATACTTCCTAAATCTATTGAATCATTAGTTGTTGGGCATTGGGAATGGGGCATTGGGCATGGTGGTAGAGGGGAAATACTTACTGCAACTTTTCCCCTGCTTCCTTGTTTCTTAACCAATTCCCAATGCCCTATGCCCATTTCCGAGATTGCGATACAATACAGCCCACAAGCGCTTGTTTGGGGTTGGGCAATGACTTCTATAATTAATGTAAATTTACCAGAGCAGTCTTATGAGATTGCGATAACTTCGTCGAGCTACGCTAACGCACCTTCGAGTTTAGATCAACTGGGTCAACAGATGGCCAGTCTCAAGCTAGGCAAGAAGGTACTGCTGGTTTCTAATCCGACGATTTTTAAGCATTTTGGCGAAAGAGCGATCGCATCTCTAACATCTGCCGGATTTGAAGTTGCTAGCTGCACTCTACCACCTGGTGAACGCTACAAAACCCTCAATTCTATCCAAAAACTCTACGATATCGCTTTGGAAAACCGCCTAGAACGTTCTTCTACTATGGTGGCTTTAGGGGGAGGTGTAATTGGCGATATGACTGGCTTTGCAGCTGCAACTTGGTTGCGCGGTATTAATGTTGTCCAAGTGCCTACTTCTCTGTTGGCGATGGTGGATTCCGCAATTGGTGGCAAAACTGGCGTGAATCATCCCCACGGTAAAAACCTAATTGGGGCATTCCACCAACCACGTTTAGTTTTGATTGACCCAGATGTGTTAAAAACTCTACCTATGCGTGAGTTTCGGGCGGGGATGGCAGAAGTTATTAAGTACGGTGTGATTTGGGATGCCGAATTGTTTGCCCAGTTGGAAGCAAGTAAACGTCTCGACCAACTCCGCTATGTAAAATCTGACCTTTTATATAGTATATTAACACGCTCTTGTCAAGCTAAAGCTGATGTTGTCAGTAAAGATGAGAAAGAAGGCGGATTACGGGCGATTCTCAACTATGGACATACCATCGGTCATGCAGTAGAAAGTTTGACTGGTTATCGTCTAGTAAATCATGGTGAAGCGGTAGCTATTGGTATGGTAGCAGCCGGTCAAATTGCTGTGGATTTAGGACTGTGGCAAAAGGAAGACACAGAACGGCAAAACGCTTTAATTCAAAAAACGGGTTTACCAACTCAATTACCAGATGGGGTAGATATTGAAGCAATTATTGAGGCGTTGCAATTAGATAAGAAAGTCCAAGCCGGGAAAGTACGGTTTGTTTTACCAACAGAGATTGGTGTAGTAACAGTTACCGATGAAGTGCCATCAGATATTATTCGGCAAGTGTTGCGGGGAATGTGAATAATTTAAAGAAGAATTCTGGAGTCATAATTTAGGAGTCAGAATAAAAATTAGTTGCTCTGTTTTTCAATTACGAATTAATGAGCCATGATACTCCAAGCCAAAAATCAATTAACTTTGCAAGAGTTCTTGAATCTTCCACCAGGCGAGGGAGATATCACCTATGAACTTGTTGATGGCCAGGCAAGTCCTAAGATGTCACCAAAAAAATTCCACTCTAAACTTACCCGCGCCCTTCTCAATTTGCTTGAGCAATGCTGTGAGGGTAAAGGAGAAGTTTGCCCAGAATTAGCTGTCGCATTAACTCGTCGAGGGCGAGATTGGATGCCAATACCTGATATTTTATATATTTCTAATGAACGTTTACCACCTGATTGGGATCAAGAAGGAGCATGTTCTGTTCCTCCTGATTTGGTGATTGAGATTATTTCGCCGGGGCAAACCTTTGGACAAATGGCGGCTAAAGCCAAAGATTATTTAGATGCTAAGGTGCTGCGGGTGTGGGTATTAGATACTGGACTTTGGACTAAAAGGCTAGAGAAAAGCAGTCAGTGTTACTGCTGACTGCCGTAAAGTCAATGAAAGTAATCGATAAATCATTGACGTGATGATCCTGACACAACTAGAAAAATTCCGCCAAGCTATCTACGATAGTTTGGGGAAGGCCAAAGATGCAGTATTTGAATTGATGGATGCAGTATTAACAAGTCCGAGTATCCCATCATTTGTAAGCTTGTCACAAAGCCCAGTATTTCGACGGCAATGGTCGAGCATTTATGCAGCACTGCATGATAGTCGCCCACCGAAGAGGAAGTTGATGAAACTGCTGGTACAGGAGGTAGCGACGGATGAACAGCCATTTCTAGCAGGGGATCATAGTTTTTGGGCAAGACCAGAAGCGAAGACACTAAAAGAAAGAACTTTTCATGGGGACTCCAGGGGAAGTATAGGCATCGGACAAAGTTACAGCACGCTAGCGTGGATACCAGAGGCGGATGGGAGTTGGGCATTGCCGTTGAAACATGAACGGCTCACCAGCTTTGAAACGCCAAACAGTAAAGCAGCATTCCAACTTAAACAAATCACTCGTGAGTTAGGGAAAAAGGGCCGCTTGCCGCTTATGACCGAGGTTATGGCAACGCCAAGTTTGTCCAAGCTACGGAGAAAATTGACGCAGACCTGTTGTTACGTTTAGCATCTAACCGATGTGTATGGGGTACACCCAGTACTTACAAAGGACGAGGCGCACCTTGTAAACATGGTCATAAGTTTAAGCTCAATGACCCGGAAACTTGGCCTGTGGCAACTGAAACTCTAGAAGTTGAAGACCCGAAAATTGGTCGAGTTAAAGTAATGCGTTGGAGTGGGTTTCATTTTCTTCAATCCCCAAACCGGGCAATGGAAATTATTCGCGTCGAGGTCATCAAACCAGTAGGACGTAATCGTAAGTTCCAACCCTTATGGCTAGCTTGGTTGGGTCAGACAATGCCTGCATTAGAGGATCTCTGGCACAAATACTTACGCCGTTTTGCCCTTGAGCATTGGTATCTATTTGCGAAGCAGAGGTTGTATTGGACACACCCTCAACTTAGTTCTACTCAGGCAGCAGAGCGATGGAGTGACCTGATGCCCCTGTTAACTTGGCAACTCTGGCTAGCTAGAGTTGCCTGTATCGACTCCCCATTGCCTTGGCAATCGAATCAGGATACACTGTCTCCAGGACGTGTGGCACAAGCCTTTCCACTAATTTTAGCCGCAATTGGTACTCCTGCTCAACCCCCTAAAACTCGCGGTAAATCACCTGGTCGCGCCCAAGGGCATCAGCCACCTCTACGTCCCCGTTATCCCACTGTCAAAAAACACGCATCTAAAAAACCTAAAACCGAAGAATCACTTAAAAATGCTAATCTAACTGCTGCTTAGTTTCTGCTTTTTTTCAACGATTCAACTCAACTCAGCCTCTGAAAGATGTTGGGTAACTTTCTCTTAGCTTCTATTTATTGCCGCTAAATGCCAATTAGTCCAAACTCAAGTTAGATAGTAAAGCCAGAAGCATTACTGTTTTTTATCCAGATGCAGCACCACAAACTTATATGGGAGAAGAACTACTCACAGATTCTTTGTTTGAAGGACTGCAATTTACTGTTGAGCAGGTGTTTCAAAAGGCAAAAATACCATTAGCTACTGAATAGTATATTTTTTACATCTAGCACAATTTTCTTGCTCTCAACATCCATCAAAAATTTCAATATTAATTCATCCATTTGTGGGAGGTCATTAGCAACCCAATAAGTGTACCTTGCTTATAATCAGACCAAAACAAGATGGTTTGAATCAGCATTCACACAACGGATCTATTAATCATGTTAAACCTGATATTTGCCGGATGTATAAAAATGAAACCCTTGGTGGTTTCAACAGCTTTTGTATTGGCTGTACAGACTTCCACCAATGCTGAACAACCCCTTCCTCGTTTGACTCCAGCACAAGCTCAAAATTTATCTCGTGACTTGGTTCCACATAACTCTCAAGACTTTTTTAGGCAAGGAAAAGATTCAATTGAGAGAGAAATTCAAATTCTCAGGCAAAGACAACTGCGCTCAATTAAACCTGTTCTTAAGATTGATTCAGTACCGCAGATAAAAAGACCACATACTCAGCAAAAACCCTAAAATCTTATCTAAAGTAAAAATCATCATCTTTACTATGACACTTTAGATCGCTACTTCTTGTCATTAATTCTTGAGCCATAGCACCTAAAGTACACTCACAGGCATCACAATCACCATGCTCTGCTTCCAGAAAACAGAGTTTTTTGTTTTCAATAAACTTTGCAACACAAATTTACAATCTTAATCGTCTAGCAAACTCATCAATGCCTGAACCTCAACGTCTTGAGGCTCTGACAATTGATGCTGTAACTCTAATAATTCATCCTGTAATGCTTCTACTACATAGAGCATATTAGATTCTTGTGCAATTTTTAGCTGATTTTCTTTAATTTTGATTTGTTTAAGCAAGTTGTTTTCGACATGAATTGAATTGTAATGCTGAGTAATCATAGTTTTACATTTATTATCAATCTATGGAATGCAATTAAATTTACCACCTGTGTATTATTCCACAGTTTTCTCACTTTTTAAATATCTCGTGATTTAATCTTCATTACTCGTTAGGAACCTAACGCACTGAAGTAGTCTTAATGGTAAGTTACATTTTGATCGCATTCTACGTATGAAAATGTGTGTTATTAAATATACGCTACTCAGGAAAACTCAGTTGCGGGGGTTTCCCGATGTAGGTGACTGGTGAATCTGACACTCAGAAGGGAGTATAGTTTATATAGTTAGTCCTTTGCTGAAATTTTAGTTTGATACTAAAGGAATTAAAAAATGTCTACTGATACTCACATAGTTGCTTACGTTGAAGAAAGTGAATTTGATGTTGTTTTAAATGGAAGTGAAGAGAAAGTTGTTGTTGTTGATTTTACTGCTACTTGGTGTGGCCCCTGTCGCCTAATCAGTCCGTTAATGGATCAACTTGCCGAGGAATACAAAGGTCGCGCTAAAGTTGTGAAAGTAGATGTTGACAGCAATAAGCCGATTTTCAAAAAATTCGGTCTTCGCAGCATTCCAGCGGTTTTAATTTTTAAAGATGGTATTTTAGCAGAAACTATCGTGGGAGTTTCTCCTTACGAGCAGTTTAGCGAGGCTGTTCAGAAACTTCTTGAGGTTGTTTAAACCTAATTCGTAATTCTTAATTAACAAGAGTTTCATTCCTCTACCTAATAATGGCAGTGACGTTTTAGGTGGAGTTCAAATTAACCGAAGTTCCGAGCGGCGGTTTCCGAGCATCGGACTTCTCACCAATTCAAGCAAAATTATAAATTTTTAACCCTTTGTTTTTTGCCTTGCAATATGCTTGAGTTGAGGAACTAAACCCAACCTATGCAGTTTATGGTTTTTGACGCTAACCCAAGCGTATTGGCTTATAGTGTGCTTGAAGTAAACCACTTGGATATTGTTTTGAGTGAATCAACTCCAATTTTTCTTCAGGGGTAGGCGGTGGGAAAAGTTGTATGCCGCCACCTAAGATAGTTGGAATAATTGAAATAATATATTCGTCAATCAAATTGTGTTGAAGAAACGAATTGATTAATGCTCCACCACCAACTAGCCAGATGTTTTCTAAGCCTTGAGCCTCTATATTTGCTAACGCCTGTTGTACTGTGTCCGAAACAAACACAACGTCTTCGCGGTCAGATTTGAGATGGCGCTGAGTGAAAACGAAGGATTTTTTGTCTGGATAAGGCCATTTATCAAAACCAAGCCCTACTTCATAGGTTTTGCTGCCCATTACAATAGCATCAATCGATTCGTAGAAATCAGTGTAACCATAGTCTTCCTCTTCTATATCAAGGATTGATAGCCAATCAATTCCGCCATCGCTGCGAGCAATGTAGCCATCCAAACTAGCTGCAATATAGAGTGTAACTTTCGTCATTGTGCTTCTGAATTTGGTAGTTTTAACCCAATTACTTACGTTTTTTGATTGTGCGATTTAAACCGACCTGCAATAAATTCTCGCTTAGATAAATGCTTTGTATTGCGTTTAGTAACTCGCTCTCGCCACATCTTGAAACTAGATTCCTTCATTTCACGCCTCATTAGGGCAATTACCTGTTTCTCCAGAAGCCCAAACTGAGCCTCAATGGCATCAAAAGATGTTCTATCTTCCCATGCCATTTCAATGATGCGATTGATAGTTTCCGAATCGAGGTTAGGTAGCTTCATTCCTTGGCTGGCAATTAATAAATTTGAGCGATAAAAAGGAATTCAGGAGTCAGGAGTCAGAATTCTGAATTCTGGATTCTGGATTCTGGATTCTTCTTCAAATATATTTTACTTTTCGTTTTGAAGAACCATTGTGTCTGCTACACCCAGTTGAAGGGCATAGAGGTTGGCATATACACCTTGCTGATTGACAAGTTCAGTGTGAGTACCTTGCTCTACAATTTGTCCCTGCTGAATGACTAATACCTGATCTGCCTGAGTAACTGTACTGAGACGGTGGGCAATTACAAAGCTGGTACGACCTTGAAGCAAGCGGGCGATCGCACTCTGTACTAGCGCTTCTGTACGTGTGTCAATGCTGCTGGTGGCTTCATCAAGAATCAGAATTCGCGGGTTAATCAACACCGCACGAGCAATACTGATTAGTTGTCGCTGTCCTTGACTCAAAGGCGCTCCCCGTTCACCCAATTGAGTTGTATAGCCTTGTGGCAATGAGGTAATGAACTCATGTACATTTGCCAGTTGTGCAGCCGCTTCGATATCAGCTTGGGTGGCGTAAGGAGCGCCAAAGGCAATGTTTTCAGCAACAGTACCACTGAACAGAATATTGTCTTGCAGGACGATGCCTATTTGACGCCGCAGACTTGCTTGAGTAACACTACGCACATCAATATTATCAATTTTCACTGCACCGCCAGATACATCGTAGAAGCGCAAAATCAAGTTAATGATTGTACTTTTTCCCGAACCGGTCGGCCCGACTAACGCAACCATCTGCCCTGGATAGGCGTGCAAATTCACCCCTTTGAGAACCAGTTGATCTGGGTTGTAGCCAAACTTGACATTATCAAATGTCACCTCACCTTGAATAGGCGGCATTTCTGTCGCATTGGGTGCATCTTTGAGTTCTGACGGTTCATCTAGTAATAAAAAGATTCGCTCTAATCCGGCAAAGGCAGATTGAGCTTGGGTGTAAAACTGGCTGAGAATTTGGATAGGGCGGAAGAACTGCTGGACGTAAAGTAAAAAGGATGTCACTACACCCACTGTTGCAGCTCCTGTAACTGCGAGATAACCGCCATAAGCCAGCACGCCTGCGGTTGCTAGTGTGTTGAGAAAATCGATGGAGGGCAAAAAGGCTGAAGTAATTGCCACAGCTTCGACGTTGGCATCACGATTGGCGGCGTTGAGAACATCGAATTCTGCGATATTCGTCTGCACACGATTAAATGCCTGCGCTTCTCGCACGCTGCCAATATCTTCTTCTAACTTGGCAGAAAGTTGCCCAATGGTTTGTCGGGTAACGCGAAATCTGGCTCTCGCCCAACGTGCAAACAAGCTTGTGGTAAAAATCATCAGTGGCACAACCAGGTTGCTCAACAAACCGAGTTGCAGGTTGATTGAGAGCATCGCAATGATTATACCGATCAAACTGAAAGTGTTGCCCAGCATTTGGGCGATCGTCAGTCCAAATGCCTGATTCACGGTATTGACATCATTCAGCAGACGGCTCATTAAATCGCCTGCTTCGCTGCGATCAAAAAAGCTCAGTGGCAAACTTTGGATTTTAATGAAAATATCTTGCCTCAGTTGAGCCAGCAATCGCTGCATAATCCAGCCGACTCGAATAATTTGACCCCGGATTGCTAATACACCAAGTCCATAGTTTAGTCCAAGTAGCCCTAATAACAGCAGCAGTCCTTGCAAATTCCCTTGTGCAATTAGACGATCAATTGACCAGCCGAGGAAAAATGGCCCAATTGCCTGGGTTATAGCACCTATCAATACTAAAGTCAGGGCTATGGGAATTTCTTTGCGATAGAGTAGCACGTATTGCAAAAAGCGCCGCAGGGTAGAGAGTTGCTGACTAGTGTTTTCCTCAGATGCAACAACGGGAATAGTGCCTCTCATAAAAATTTTGGATTTTAGATTTTGGATTTTGGATTAAAAGTCTTTATTTAAGTTAAGTCGGTGCGATTAAGGCTAATGTCATTTGTCATTTGTCATTTGTCATTTGTTATTGATAAGGGTTTTAAGACTATTTACGTTTTGGTTTATTCCCACCGACTTATTTAGAAGGGTGTGAGCAAAATTAATTATGCTAATTGAGGATTATTTTTCTCTTTTGGTTTTACTTGAGATTCTAAAATCACCCCGTAGAGTGGGCTGGTTTGCATCAATTCTTCGTGAGTGCCTTGTGCTACCAATCTTCCTTTATCCATGACAAAAATGCGATCGGCATTCTTGACGGTGCTAATGCGTTGAGCTACTACAAAGGTTGTACAAGCTTTTTGGCGCATTAAGCCATCTAGTTCGGCTTGAATCTGGGCAGCAGTTTTGGCATCTACTGCTGAGGTACTATCGTCTAAAATCAGAATGCTGTAATCGGTTAGTAAGGTACGAGCGATCGCAATTCTTTGTTTTTGTCCACCAGATAAGCCCACACCCCGTTCACCTACAATCGTCTCGTAGCCATCGGGTAAACCGCTAATAAAATCGTGCATTTGTGCGGTTTTGGCAACATCAATCACCTGCTCTAAGGTTGCATCGGGTTTGGCGTAGGCAATATTTTCGCGGAGTGTGCCAGAGAAGAGGGTGGTTTCCTGAAATACAATCCCAATACGCGATCGCAGACTTTTGAGCGTAAAATCTTTTACATCTCGTCCGTCAATGCGAACTGCTCCCCCTGTGACATCATAAAAGCGGGCAAGCAAGTTCATAATTGTGCTTTTCCCGGAACCAGTCATCCCTAAAACGGCGATTAGCTCTTTCGGCTTGGTTTCAAAGGAAACTTCTTTGAGAGTTTCGGTTGTTGCTCCTGGATAGCGAAAGGAAACATTTTCAAAGGTGATTCTACCAACGCAGGTGTCAAATGGGACAGCGCCGGGGCGATCGCGAATTTCTACCTCCGCATCTACAACTTCGTAGACTCGTTCGGCGGAAGCAGCTGATTGAGCGATCGCAGGTGCAGCAAATCCAATTAACAAAATTGGTTGGAGAATCAACGCTAGGTATGAATTAAACGCCACCAGTTCGCCAATGGAAAATCTATTCCCAATTACCTGCGCTCCCCCGTAGCCGAAAACTGCTAGTGTTACTAAATTACTCAGCAAAAAGATCACGGGGAAGGTATCACGGATGGCGCTAATGGTTTTCATGTTTGCCTTGACTAGGCCATCATTCAGTGTCGTGTAACGCGACCTTTCAGTTGATTCCCGCACAAAGGCTTTCACTACCCGAATTCCGAGTAAGTTCTCTTGCAATACAGCATTGAGGTTGCTCAGTTGCTCTTGTACCTGCCGAAAAAGTTTGTTATTTCGGTTGATGAATCGCGCCATTAACCATCCAGCTATGGGTACTACTGTCAGGGTAATTAGTGCTAATTGCCAGTTCATCACCAGCAAAACTACCGAAATAGTCACCAATGTCACAATTGAACCAATGACCTGAATTAAGCTAGTGCCAACAAAGGTACGGATCTGCTCAATGTCGCTGGTGACACGGGTTAGCAGTTGGGAAGTCTGCGCCTGGTCATGATAACTGAAACTGAGATTTTGAATCTTGCTGAAAATTTTGTTTCGCAGGTCATAAGCTACACCTTGAGACACTGCTTCTGCTAAATAGCTTTGTCCAAAGTTAAATACACCACGAGCGATCGCGGCGAGTACCATCCAGGCGGCGCTGTACAGCACAATTTGGAGGTTTTTTTCGATGATACCCTGATCAATTCCCCACCGAAATAGTTGTGGGGTAACTGCGTTTGCGATCGTCAACAGCAACAGGCTAACCAATGCTCCTAGAGAAGTCCATCGGTAAGTGCTTAAACTCTTAAGCACGCGCTGGATTGACTGTATCGACGAAGTTTCCTGGCGTTCTGGTTGCTGAAGCACTGGAATTTACCCCTGTATCTTTGGAAAATTATCTCGTATTTTGATTGTAAAAAACCACATTGGTCAGTTGAGAGTGGGGAATGTGGAATCTATTTGTAATAGAAATTCCCAATTTTTGGACAACGGTATGGGAAAATACCTCTTTGGCAAGCATTGCGGCTAATCTTAAATACCTAAGAAAACCAAAGAACAAGAATAATGGCTCAAAATTTTCGTAGCAATTCCCAACTTCCCTCGGATATGTCAACTGCTATCAGTCGCACAGCCAAGCCAAGTTCTGAGTTCTACTCTCTTTTTTCTGAAGAAGAAGTTTTAGGAATAATTGATGCATTAGAATTCAGACGAGAAATACCTCTAAAGTATTCTTATAAAGGTAGAGGCGCACAAATCTGGAATGAATTCTATCTCAAATATCTTATTCCTACATGGTATCGAACATCAAATGTAGAAATTGAACTTTTAAAGAATAACTTTAAATACTTGAATGCCAATATTCAAAATGGGAAAAAAGTCAATATTGTAGACGTAGGTGCAGGAAATTCATACCCCGTTAAAAAATTTATTCAAAGACTTAATCAATTGGCAAAAATCAATAAGTATATCGCATTGGATATTAGCGATGAATTGCTTAATTTATCTAGAAAAAATTTTAAAAAATGGTTTCCTCTCGTCGAGTTTATCAGTTCCACAATTGACATCGAAAATAGTTGCGTACCCAAAACTTTATTTCAAAATAAAGCTAGCCTTGAAATTGATGACACAGCAAAAATATTTTTCCACTTAGGGGTTACTATTGGTAATCATCAAAATAGAGACGAGGTATTCAAAAACTTTAGAGATAGCATGGGGAAAAACGATTTTTTGGTATTCACTAATGAAATTGGCTCTAACTCTAGATGGGATGGAAACGTGAGAGGTGGCTGCAAGTATCATGTAGAAGAAATATATGGATGGGTAAAAAACAAGATTGGGATTAAATCTGAAGATTGTGAATTAGTGAGGAAGTATGATTTAAAAACAGATAGTATAATCGCTAATATCAAACTACATCATGATTACACTATAAATTTTAATCAGATGGGGATAGATAAAAAGATTAAAATCTCAGAAGGTGAAGAAATTACTATTTGGCGACATCATAAGCATGAAATGCCTGCACTTTTACAAGAACTAGAACGTTCTGGATTACAACTTCTTCAATATAGTACTAACAAATACAAATCACATATTATGGTAATTTGTAAGGTTGCCAGTAACTAACCTTTTCAATTATATTTTGCGCTGTTCAGATACCCAACTTATTTGATAAGTTGGGTATCTAACTTTTCACGTATAATTTAGGACTGCTATAGATATTATTATGGCAGTAGGATTTTGTATCAATTAAATGTACATTAAACGCGGTCTAGGCTGAGGAACTGAACGCCCCAAATCTTTAGCCGTTTCTATCCATTCCTGCATAACTAATTCTATATTATGCAGGGCTTCTTGGTAAGTATCGCCGTCAGCAGCACAGCCTGATAATTCTGGTACTTCAGCAATAAAGGCTTGATCTAATTCACTCCAGTAGAGAATGATTTCATAGCGAAACATCATTTTTACTTCCTAGTTTATACTTGAGAATTACTGCCCGAACTTGTTTAATTTGATAGCTTTTGGCTTTACCTCTTTTATGTTGCAGGTTCAATATTTCCTCAACATCGGCTTTGATAAAAATACGATGATCGCCACGAATCCGTTCATCAAAGCCTAGTGTATATAAAAGTTGCCACAGTTGGGCAAAAGGGATGTCTGTATCAGAAGTCCCAGAGAGAATTTTGTCTAAGAGTTTGTCTTGCTGACTCACGTTTTTCTGACTGCTTTAATGTTTCTATAGTCTCATATTTATTTAAAATCGGAGCATACGAAAGCAAATGACTGTTGTGGAGGCACATCATTTTGCTTGACATTGATCGCTTGTTTATAAAATAGAGAAATGCGATCGCGTTGCACACGCAACAGAAGATATCGCTTGTTTAACACTGGTATCAAAGCCAACTGATAACCGCCATACTCAAATTTATAAGTAATATAGGTAACTACAGAGGTCAAATTGTTAAAATTGCTCATATCATAATGCTGAAGTATAAATCCATCTCAGTTAGTGTTGGTATTGAGTAAGAAATATTACATAAATATGAAAAACCACATTCTAGGTGTAGCCGCATTTTTAACCACGATTAGTTTGACAACCAGCGTACAAGCAGCAAATTCTGAACATGTTAGACAGTTATTGGCAACTAAACAATGTCAAAACTGTGATTTGACTAGTGCAGGTTTAGTGATGGCTGATTTATCTGGAGCAAATTTGAGTGGTGCTAATCTCACAGGTGCTAACCTCAGTCGTGCAAACTTGAGCGGCGCAGATTTGCGGGGTGCAAACTTGAGTGGCGCTAGTTTATTTGGTGTTAACTTGAGCGAAGCTAAATTTAGTGGGGCAAATTTGACGGGTGCTGATTTGAGAAATACCTATCTAGCAAATGTAGAACTGACTGGTGCTTACCTAAATGGTGCTAACTTCCAAGGTGCAGTTGGTATACCATCACAAATTGCTTCACCAGAAGAATTTTATGCTTGGGGTGTAGCAGAGGCACAAAAAGGCAACCAACAGCAAGCAATTAGTTATTTTAATCAAGCGATCGCTATTAAACCAGAATATGCGGGTGCTTATTTAGCTCGTGGTGTCGCCCGTTACCAAATACTAGATAGACAAGGTGCATTCCAAGACGCCCAAGTTGCGGAAAAATTGTTTACATCCCAAAACAACAATCCTGGAACGCTAACAGCCCAAGCTTTTATTAAAGAACTACAAACACCCGTCAATGAAAAGGTAAGCGCTGGTAAACCCAGTTTTGTTGACTTTTTGGGAAGTCTTGGCTCAGTCTTGCTCCAGTTCTTCCCTTTTTAAGTACTTTTTTTAAGGGAGAGAGTTAAAAGAACAGAGGGATAATATAGGAATCCGCTTTGATTTCTGAAATTATTTGGGTAGGTAGGCAATAGGCAATAGGCAATAGGCAACAAACAACAGGAAACAAGCCTCTTCAAGTTGTACTGATTTTTTTCAAGAATCAAATAGGAGTCCTATATACAAATGACAAATGACAAATAACAAATGACTTTATCTAAGGAATTATGGGCAGCAAATCAAGACTTAGCCCAAGCTTGCCTAGAGCATCCTTTCGTTCAAGGCATTGGCGATGGTACTCTTGAGCAAGTGAAATTTGCTTACTACGTAGGGCAAGATGCTTTTTTTTTAGAAGTTTTTGCCCGTGCGTACAGTATCGCCGCAGCTAAAGCACCAGACTGGTTAGGCTTCACTACATTTCATAACTTAGCTAGCGGTGTTTTAGAAGAACTGCGGTTGCATAGTGGCTATGCTTCGCAGTGGGGAGTCAATTTGCATTCTGTAGAACCACAATCTGCTACCCGCCGCTATACTGACTTTTTATTAGCAACTGCTTGGGGTGGAGATGTGGGCTTAACTGCTGCGGCGATGTCTCCCTGTATGCGTTTGTATGCCTTTTTGGGAAAAAAGTTGGCTTGTAATGGCATTCCTAATCATCAATATGCAGACTGGATTCGTACTTACAGCAGCGCAGACTTTCAACCACTAACACAACAATTAGAAAATTTAGTTGACAATTATGCCACTACCAATCCTGTTGTGCATTCAACCTATCGTTATGCTATGTTTTGTGAGCATGACTTTTTTCAGGCTGCGTGGATTTTGGAGTAGTTTGCCTAATTAAGTCAGCGAAATAAATTCAACGTATGTAAATAATGGCCCTTAACTCCTGACCATTAACTAATGACTGAAGTAGATATTCTCATCCTATCAAATGGCCCAGGTGAGGTAACAACCTGGGTGCGTCCAGTAGTAAAGGCATTGCGGCAAGAACTAGGGGATGATCCTTCTTTAGTGAGGATTTCTGTGGTATTGTCACCTTGCTCAAATGCCAGTGGAAAAGAAGCTGCGATCGCTCTTTCTTACCCAGAAGTAGATAGAGTACAAGAAGCAGAGCATTTTTGGCAATTTTTGCTTTGGGGCAAAACATTTGAAAATTGGGACTGGAGAAGTCGCGGTGTAGTTGTTTTCCTCGGTGGCGATCAAATTTTTCCCGTAGTCATAGGTAAAAAACTTGGATATCGCACAGTGGTTTACGCCGAATGGGAAGCCAGGTGGCATAACTGGATTGATCGCTTTGGTGTGATGAAACCCAAAGTTGCAGCCAAAGTCCCAGCAAAATATGCCCACAAATTCACTGTCGTCGGAGATTTGATGCTAGAAGCAGGGGAAAGTCTAGATTCAAATTCCTCTCTTGCATCACCGAAAACTGAATTGATTGGTTTACTTCCTGGATCAAAAGCAGCAAAATTATCCCAAGGAGTGCCATTAACTCTAAGCATTGCCGAATACATTCATGCAAAAAGACCGCAAACCAGATTTGTGATTCCTGTAGCCCCAACCCTGGATTTACAAACTTTAGCTAGTTTTGCCGATCTCAAAAAGAACTCTATTGCTGAAATCTTTGGCTTTGGCGGTGCTTCCTTAATTGTCCCAGAGGACGGTAGAGGCAAGGCATTGCTTAAAACAACAACGGGCTTAACTGTGGAACTGTGGCAAGAAAATCCTGCATATAACTTATTGTCGCAGTGCTGCATCTGCTTAACTACGGTGGGGGCAAACACTGCCGAACTCGGTGCTTTAGCAATACCAATGATTGTTTTGCTGCCAACGCAGCAACTTGATGCAATGCGTTCTTGGGATGGTTTACCTGGATTGCTGGCAAATCTGCCAGGTGTAGGTACGCCCTTTGCCAACGTAATTAATTGGTTATTCCTAAGATTTGTGAGACGCAAAGGTTTATTAGCATGGCCAAATATCTGGGCACAGGAAGAAATAGTGCCAGAACTTATGGGTAAACTTCAACCGCAAGAAATTGGGGAAATGGTTTTAGATTTATTAGCCCATCCAGAAAAATTGGATAATATCCGCGCTAAACTCCGCAATATTCGCGGTGAAAGCGGTGCAGCCCAGAAGATAGCACAGATTGTTGGTGAGGAAATTGGGTAACAATTAAAGACCAACAGATTCTAAATCATCTGGCACCGTTGAGTCATTAAGGGCATTGCGGAAGTATTCTCCTGTCAATCCAGTTGCGGAAAAAATTGGTGTACCAGCCTGGAGGTCAAAAATATAAGCAGTATACTTTGTTGAACGACGAGGATTTGAAGATTGAAAGCCGCCAGAAGTAGAACCGCTAATGTCAAAGTTTCCTTTGACTACTACTAACATCAATGGCGGTTCTTTACCCATAAAATCAAACTCACCAAAACCAGTAGAAGGAATTTCAGCAGCTTTGATTGGACGGGCAAATATTGCTTCAGGTATGCCGCTGAGTATCTTAAATTGGCAAGAGTGGGCAAGAGTATAGTTTACAGCAGCTTGCTTAATTTCCTTTTCCGAAGCTGAAGTTAGCGGACGTTTTTGAAATATACTCAACCGATTAACTTCTTCAGGAAAGATTTTGTTGAAGATTTCGGGCGGAAGGATGCTGAGTTGATTTTGAAGTGAGCAACGATCTGACAAAGCATTTGACAAAGCAGAGATAGATAGTACTGTACAAATACTTGCTGACACTAATGCCAAGCTCATTAAAAGTTTTTTCATAATTTTATTTTTAATCCGAAGATTCTCCATCCCTGCGCCCAAGTTCATAAATGCCAGCGCCCATACAAGCTAATATACCTGTACTAATTCCCCAACTCTCACCTAAACTAATTTCCAGACCCCAGTTACATAAAGCACCAACTACTAAAAAAGGCACGATACTGAACAGAGAAGCGTAGAAAGCATTTTGAGATTCTCTGGCTTTACGAGTCTTTTCAAATTCTGATTGGCTAGTATAAAGCGATCGCTCGGCAAAGTTAAACCAGCGGTTGAGTTGCTCGATTACCCATTGATTAACTGGGGAAAAACCTAGATATAGCGCCAATGACCACAAACTCGCTCCTGCGATCGCGATCGTGTCTAACTCAAAACGGAAAGGTAAAATTTCAGTCAGCATTGCTTGGGGGAGTCCTGCAAAGGGTTAACTTTAGCTGTCATTAGATGCCAAATAAACCTCTTGTGCAATTTTAAGCATAAAGGTTAACAAGATTTCAACTACTTAACAACTTCCCGCTTTTTAGCTTGAAGCAAACCTAATTTACGGATTGCTGGGTAAATTATCGGGGTCGATACCAAGAGAACGTAAATGCTGTGCAAACTTTTCTGCTTTTTCTTCTGTCGTTAAATACCGATTTCCTTGTTCGTCATACCAAGATAGAAATTCCTGACCAATTCCACCAATAACACCTTGATGTCGTCCAATTCCTAAACCAACCTCTGGCATCCAATAGGGTTCGCCAATTTGTAAATTTCAAATGGTTGGTGTCGATCGCGTTGCCAATATTCGGGGTTGTAAATAATGTAGTAAAGTACGCCAAGTTTCCGATAAATTTCTAGCTTTTCGTCGTATTCACTTCCTGGGGAATGGGATACCATCTCCAATACTAGTATCGGTACTACCTCATTTTCTTCCCAGACAGCGTAACTTCTACGCGATTTACCACCTTTTTTGCGATCGACTCCCAAACTCAGAAACCCATCTGGTACTATGGGGACTCTCGCATTAGCCCCTGTCGTGTGGTAGATTGCCATGTCTACGCCAAAAAACCAATCGGTGCGCGTTGCCCAAATCGAGGTTAATAGGAACAGTAGAATGTTGGGCAGAAAATTTTGATCCTCATTATCCACAGGTATATCGTCCGAGCAAGCTAGTTCGTCAGTGCTTGGAAGCCCAACGACTTTAAGGTTTTCTGACAGCATGACTATTACCGCGGTGGCTTCGGTTTCTTTGATTATAGGTAAATTCAACTTGCAAAGGGTGTAGGGAATGAACGCATTCTGATAGCGTTCTCTACCCCAGGTAAAAACAACTTGCAGGCAACTCTTTTGCTTATGCATTATGCAAGTTGTCTTTTAGTCTGTGAAGTATGCCAGGAACCGGACTTGAACCGGTGACACGAGGATTTTCAGTCCTAGCTCAATATTCCTGTAAAACGTTGCAGTGTAAGATTTTCCTCTTGCAATCTCCATAGCAACACTGCATTTTATGCCAGCTTTATGCCAGAATGTGGCAAACAAGTAAGTGAAGTGGTACGTATGCGAGAAATTGCGCCTAGAGATAACAACGGTTCTATAATCCTCAGATTCTCCCATGCCGGAAAAAGATACAGCTTTAACCCAACACCAGGAGCAAGCTATAACGACAAACTGGCGATCGCTAAAGCTGAGGAAATTGCTAATCGAATTTACCAGGATTGCATAACCGGATACTTTGACCCCACGTTAACTAAGTACAAACCAAAGGCTTTACAGGGCAGAACAAAGGAAGCGGCTATTCAGGATGCAGAGGAAGCGAGAGAAATTGTAGCAGCTAGATTGTCAGTGAATGCAGTTGACTTACTGCAACTGTTTGAAGACTACACGCAATTCAAATCTAAAACCTTGAAAGCCAACAGCATGATTGATTATGACCGTATCAGAAACAAGCTCATCAAATGCCCTCACAAGTTAGCAAGAGATGCTGTTTCTGTGATGCACTGGCTAGTGGAAGATCATAAAGGTACATCCACTAGTAGTCTTGAGAAGCAATGGAAATTGATAAATGCTTGCTGTAAGTGGGGAGTAGCTAGCGGTAAGTTACAGTCAAACACTTTTGAAGGGCTTAGAAACTTAATCCCATCGACAAAAAAATCAGGAACAAAAGAAGACATCAATCCTTTCAGTGATGACGAACGCAAACAGATTATTGAAGCTTTTTATACAAATACAAACTATAACTACTACGCTCCGTTGGTAGAATTTTTATTTACCACTGGATGCCGCCCTGAAGAAGCTTTAGCACTGCAATGGAAGCATATCAAGGGGATGAAGATCACTTTCTGCCAGAAGCTAACCGCAAGTGGTGAAATTGAAGCAGGTACTAAAACCCAATCAAAGCGCTCCATCACTGTTAACAGCCAATTAAAAGCTGTTATTGCATCTATCAAGCCTGAAAAGCATACTCTTGATGATTTTGTATTTCCTTCTAAAAAAGGTGGTCTTATTGACTGGCATAATTTCGCTAACCGAGCATGGAAAACTATAGTTGAGAGTTTGCCAGATATTGAATATAGGAACCCTTATCAGATGAGACATACCGCTATAACAATGATGGTCAGGAGCGGTGTTGACAGTGTGATGATAGCTAAGTGGGTAGGGAATTCACCCAACATGATTGCTAAAAGATATTTGGGTGATGTCAGTGATGTTGTAATGCCAAATATTTAGAATCCAGAAAACAACAAGATAGGTATACCTCTCTGTAAAAAGTGTTACTCCACAGTAACACTCAGACTAACACTAAAAATGTTACTTTGAAGTGTTAGTTTGATAGGAGGGTATGCCTACATATCGTTTTATTGGGAAGCTTATGAATAGCAGTCGCCTAAAAACTGTGAACACGTTTTAAACATTCTGCTTTGTTTGCAAAAGGTGGCAATTTCCAGCGTTGCTTCTCAAGGGGAAAGTCAGCATAACGCATTAACATCTCATGCATAGGAGCCGTAGCTTTACCAGCCGTCTCACCTACCCAGCTTGCAATCTCCCTTACAAAATCATTCCACTTTTTACCACACTGATAAACTTGTGCATACCACTTACCATGACCTTGAGAATATTTCACCACACCGATGCAATTACCACGGCGATAAACCTGAAAACGCAAGTTATGCGAGAGTACAAACATAGTGCTGGATTCTAGAGTTTTTGTGAGGGCATTAATATAACCTGTAATTGATTACACCGGTAGTCCTTGCAGTTTGATTTTCATTTACACGCCAAACTTGGGAAGTCTTAAGACAGTCATCCCCCACAAAACTTATCAGCAATGACTCGTGGTTGCGAGTGCGCCAAAGCTCAATACAATAAAAAGTTATTCTAATACCTTAAGGTTTTAGAAAAACATTTTCTGCTGGACACTGTAAAAATACGTCTACAACTTATGAGCAGCATCGACTATTTAACCGTTCGCAAAGCACAGCAGTACAGGGTATACCTCTGTTGAAAGTGTTACCCTGTACTAACATAAAAAGTGTTAGTAAAACTGTTAGTCTAGAGTGTTAGTTTGTGAGCAAGGGTATACCTTACACCACTTAATCACGGATTCCCAGAAATCCTTACTCCCACCACGAACGCTTAAGTCACGATGGCAAGCTTTGTTGAAAGGGTGAACGTGTAGAGTTATGTAATCTCTGATGTCTTTTGGCTTGTGGTATAGAGCAATTTCATCTAATGAGAAAAAAGGGTAACACCTATCTCGGAATACCCGAAGTGCTTTGTTTCTCAGTGCGAGATTTTTACCGCAAACAGTTTTTGTATTGCTTGTTGCAACTTCGGTGGAATCATTTACCAATTGGTTCTCATCTCGCTCTTGACTTGATGCCAGTGAATAGGAAGTGTTGTCACAATATATCGTTGCATAATCGTATGCAGCAGGGAGTCCACTTGTATTACTGGTTTCCAGGATGCTGTTAGTTTTGATGGATGACAGTGCTATCATGATATTGATTACTAAACATTTTTGTTTTGGTTTCCCTCTGGTAGCTGGTAACTACCAAAGGGAATGTTGAATTAACAGATTAGACAAAATGAATCATTTCCAATACCTACTAGGGCTACGGTTCCTTGGTAGGTATTTTTAATAGAGAACCAAGTTCAGGGTTCTCAAATAAACCTCTGACCGTGAACTGAACACTGGCAATTGCTCTCTGTCGTGTAGGGTAGATCATCCGCAAAATATCCCCCTCAAAACAGAGTCCATCAAAACTAAGACAGCAGAAGCATTTACCATGCCATTTCCCATCGGGTGCTAGCAACACATAGGCTTTTATTTGATCGCAGTCGATAACCCAACGTCTGAACGGAACAATATTGCTAGTTGTATTTTTGGTATTCATCTGTTTACCTATTCCTCTTGTTTGTTTTCTTGGTTATCAGCGTAAATCTCAGTGGTATCAATCCCTAGTTTGCATAGCAATGCCCTAAGCGTGGTAACAAGCTTACGTGCTTGTTCATAGCGTGGTGAAGTGCTTTTTTCCCCACACAATAGCTCCCACTTTGTCACTTCTTTTTCTAGGTCGATTAGAAGCAAATAGATGTCGTCTAGCTTGTCAGCAAGAGAGACTGGTATCCACTTCTGCACTAATTCACTGTTGTATTTTTTCTTTCTGCCACCGCCTGACTTACGAGTACCTGACTTTGGTGTACCTCTAGGCATAAACTATTGCTTCCCTCAGCTAACTTTACTAATCGACATCAACAGCGCTATGGAATCGATAAATCTCTGAATCCCTTGCTGTCCCTGCCTTATATCCTTTATGTCACATAAATAAGAAAACGTCAATTATTTTTGTGATATAAATAAAAATATGGGCTATAACGCTTATTGTGTATGGATTACAGGATTTTTGACACTGTTTTCATTATTTCTCTGAATTTTTAGCATTCTCGATAGCTTGCTACATAAGCGTTTGATGCTAATATTTCGCTCGTTTTTTAGGCTCTTTTCGGTGCTCCACAAGGCAACTACTCTCAAAAACCTTGTTAAGAGAAAACGTGCATATTTGCTGAGGTCACTTAGTGCATGGATGTAATTACAAAAAGGTAATCTTTGTGCAGCCCTTATTAATGGTATTTACTGCGGTGAAGTGCCTTTGTGTGCAATGAAATAAGATTCTGGGTGCTATTCGCTGAGTGAAATAAAATATTGGCTACTAGCGTTTCAGCTATGGTGTCATTTTTCGATGATGCCTTTTTTTAATGAGAGGAACCAATATGCCACTTGTAAAAGGGAATGGATCTGTGAATTATGACCAAGTATTAGAATGCCGTAAACAATTCATTATTGACCACTTCAATAAAGCTGATATTACTCAAGACGCTAAATCACTTGTTGATATATATGCCGCGATTGCAAGTAACGATGATGGACTGGATCACAGAAAGCGATATCTCGACTTTTTGCTAAGAGTTATGGGGTAGGAACTTAGGAATAACACAAGTTAGCTTTACTGCGTCATCTATTGATGGCGTTTTTTTTATCCTTGTAATATTCAAACTGGATTTTCTTTCAATCGACATACCTATACCCTTGTTTTGAAAGTGTTACTTGAAAGTAACACTCTCAGTAACACTTTTTATGTTAGTAAAACTGTTAGTCCAGAGTAACACTCACTAATCAAGGGTATAGGTCAATGTCAAATTTATCAATTTTCAGCTTTGAGTCACACGAGATCCGGTTTATAGATACTGCTGAGAGTCCTTGGTGGATAGCACAAGACATCTGTAAGGTATTAGAACTTGACGATGTGAGTAAAGCAGTAAGTAGGCTGGATGATGACGAAAAGCTGATACGAACATTACGCGTATCAGGTCAGGGTAGAGAAACACTTTGCGTAAATGAGTCTGGTTTATACTCTCTCGTTCTCACATCTCGCAAGGCACAAGCAAAGCGCTTCAAAAAGTGGCTCACATCTGAGGTAATACCAGCAATCCGTAAAACAGGTGTTTATTCTGTACAATCCCTGCGATCGCTAACGAGTAACGCGAAGCTTGTTGAGTTGACTGACAAGCAAAACACCTTGAGGCAGCAAATAAAGGATATGGAGATTGCTTTGAATGCCAAACGGTATGAGTTAAATAAGGTATTATTCTGTTCAGTTATGACTAGGACTCAGCTTATCAATCACTAATTGGCATAAAAATTGGCATAAAAACCGAGAGAGACTGGAGTTGCTGACACAAAAAAAAGGTGTAGATATCCCTAGCACCTTTCTTAGTAAAGTGTAAATTGGCTTATTAATACTGCCACAATAGCTGAGGGTTCCTAGGCTACAAGCCTTCTACCAATTATGTAGGGTATTAGGGCTTTTGCTTTATGCCAGTTTTATGTCAGTTTATGCAATATGTCAGAGATGTTTTTCTCTGTGAAGTATGCCAGGAACCGGACTTGAACCGGTGACACGAGGATTTTCAGTCCTCTGCTCTACCAACTGAGCTATCCCGGCTGGGGCTTTTGTGAGCCACGATTAATCAATGTAGCAAACATCAAAGAATATAGCAAGGCCTTAGAAAAAAATATTTAGGCGGCTGTCAATTTCAACTTAAACCAGATGAAAACGGCTACAAATAGTAGAAACTGGACAAGAACAATACTTGGGCCAGAAGCAAGGTTGAAAATACCTGACACCATGATGCCAGCAATGCTGCTGATGGAACCAACGATCACCGACATGACTAGAAAGCGGCTAAAGTGGTGACTCATCAGTTTGGCGGTGGAAGCGGGAATAACCAAAAAGGCGTTTACCAGTAAAACGCCAACAGCTTTAATCGCTACAGCAACGGCGAGTGAAAGCAAGACCACAAAAGCATAGCGGTACAATTGAACGGGAACGCCTTGAACCTGTGCTACATCGGGGTTAAGGGTCAATAAAATTTGCTGGCGCAGGGTTGACAGTAAAAATATGCTACCTCCCACAAGTACTAGCAGGGTCAAAATCAAATCTGTGGTATCGATCGCTAAAATATCCCCAAACAGCACAGCCATCAAGTTGCCACGATATCCTTTAATTAGGCTCGTGAGAATTAAACCGATCGCTAATGCCCCAGATAACACTATGCTAAGTACGCTATCGCTTGCTAAGTCGGTTTTGTCGATGAAGTAGAGGACAATAACACCAAAAACTAAGGTGAAGGGTAACAGCATCCAAGTAGGATTTACCTGTAGCAGCACACCTAACGCCACACCTACCAATGCTGCATGACCAACCGCGTGGCTGAAAAAGGATAACTGGCGTAAGGTGACAAAACTGCCCAACATCCCGCCAAGTATGCCCATCAACGCAGCACCTATGATCGCACGCTGTATAGAAGCAAGTTGTAATAACTCTAGTAAATCATTACTACTGGCGATCGCAAGCCAAGTTATCTGACAATCATTGAAAAAATTCATACTTATGGGCATTAACTAATTCTGGGAGTCTAATTACGAATTATTTTAATGTTGGTGCTGATAGCGGCTGAAACCTGGGCCGTAGGTTGCTAAAAGGTTTTGCGGTGAAAGGGCAATTTCTGGCTTACCAGTACAAACAATGCTTTGGTTCAAACAAAGTACGCGATCGCAGTGGCGATTTACCATATCAATATCATGGGAAACTTGCAATACTGTCCAACCCTCCTCTCGCTTTAATTCATTTAGCAAAGCGTAAAAATCTGCTGCACCTTGCACATCAACACCAGCAAAGGCTTCATCTAGTACCAACAGTTTCCGAGGCATTACCAAACAATAAGCCAATAAAACCCGCTTGAGTTGACCACCGCTAAGAGTACCAATAGCTTGATGCTGTAGATGATAAGCATCAGTTCGCCGTAAAGCTTCTGTTACTGCTGCCGATTTTTCTCGGTCTTGTCTCCACAGCTTGGAAAAAAACAAATCCCCTCTTTTTCGTTCCTTAGCCCATCCCAGTCCCACCAATTCGCTGACAGAAATGGGAAAGCTACGGTCAAAAATGAAATTTTGCGGCATGTAGCCCAACAAGTGACGTAAACGCCCCAGTCTTGCAATTGGGCGGCCTAATATTTCAATCGTACCAGCACTTCGAGGTATCAAATCTAAAACTGCTTTTACCAGGGTACTTTTACCAGCACCATTGGGGCCAACTATGGCTGTATCTGTTCCCGGCAATAATTCAAAGGAAACATCTCGAACAGCTAGATAGCTGCCTTGATAGACAGTTAATCCTTCTACTTTCAAAATAGCAATGTCATTGGTCATTTGTCATTGGTCATTTGTCATTGATCATTTGTCATTTGTCATTGGTCATTTGTCATTTGCAAAGGACAAAGGACAACTGACAAATGACAAACCTATTTACAAGCCGTTTCTAGAGTTTGCAAGTTAGCTTTCATCGCTTTGAAATAATGCTGTGGATCTGTTTCGCCAGTTTCTAAAGAATCCAGCGTTTGCAAAGTTAAATTTAAATCTTGGGATAAGCTGGTTAGCAGTTTGTTATCTACTCCTGGTTCACTAAATAAAGCTTTAACTTTGTACTTTTTCACAGCATTCACTGCACTTTGCACATCCGTTGGTGAAAGTTGATCTTCGGGAATTTGCACCACAGCAACTTGCTTGAGTTTATAGCGATTGGCTAAATATGGAAACGCATCATGAAAGGTAATAAAGGTACAACTAGGATTTTTTTGCAAAGTCTGTTGAAATTCGCTGTTCAAAATTTCTAATTCTTTAATATAAGCCGCAGCATTGGCCTCATAAGTGGCTTTATTTTTTGGGTCAGCAGCAATTAATCCATCCCGAATATTTGTTACTTGCTGTTTTGCCAAAACTGGATCTAACCAAACGTGCGGATTACCTTGGGCGTGGCTGTGATTGTGATCGTGGTCTTTTTCCTCTTTCGCTGTTTTTACAACAGGTGAAATTTCATTTAAAGGTTTAATACCTTTACTGGCATCAATTTCAGTTAGTTTTTTATTTTCTGCATTTTTGATAGTATTTTCCAGAAATTCCTCCAAACCTAAACCATTTTTTACTAACACATTCGCAGTAGCGATCGCTTTGACATTTTGCGGTGTCGCTTGGTATTCATGTACCTCCGTACCAGGCGGCACTAGAATTTCTACATCTGCCACATTCCCAGCTACTGCCTTAGTAAACAAATATATCGGCAAAAATGTCGCCACTACTTTAGTTTTTCCCGACTGCGCCGTTGGGGTAGAAGCCGCTTCCTGTGCTTGCGGCGACTGTTCAGAAGTTGTTCCCTGATTCGGATTCGATTGGCTACAGCTAGCCATTGACAACATTAGCAGAGCAATTATAGACAAGATACTGCTTCTTTGTCTGCCTATTCTAAGTCCCCTGTAATTCATTATCACGGTGTTTTCCCCTCAAAACGGATGCTTGTTCTGCCTCTGTCATAATTCCTATTGACAATGAGACTGATTATTGATTTTATACTATAATAATTCTCATTCTCATTCACAGCACATCATATCATTCTGAATTTCCTGTGTAATGAATAACAACAAAACTTTTGCAGACGGTACAACCCTCTGCAATTTAGTTTTCCATGAATAATTAGGATTTCTTGACTTTTTTTGTTAAAAAGTTTGCTTAGTTCTGATAAAATTACTGAGAAATATTTTCATGAAATAAACGTTTAAAAAAACGTAGTTTAGGTGTGAATTGGAGATTGGTGTGAGGAAAAAAATGCAAAAATTCTGTAAATATCTGATAGTTAGTCCAGCAGTTTGTAGCGTAATGCTATTTGTGAATACTGCTGCATTTGCAGGTGAAACTTCCAGCAATTCTGAAATCAACCAACCGCAAGTTTTAGCCAATCCAGATACAAAAACTCAGAACATAGCGCCAGATCAGATAATGGGGCAAGTTACCTCCGTGTCTCAATTTTCTGACGTACAACCCACCGACTGGGCATTCCAAGCATTGCAGTCGTTAGTTGAGCGCTATGGCTGTATTGCAGGATACCCAAATAGCACTTATCGCGGTAATCGGGCATTAACGCGATATGAGTTTGCTGCCGGTTTGAATGCTTGTCTTGATCGGGTTAACGAACTAATTGCAACAGCTACAGGCGATTTAGTTAACAAAGAAGATTTAGCCACATTACAAAAGCTGCAAGAAGATTATTCCGCAGAACTGGCGACACTGCGAGGTCGTGTAGATGCAGTAGAAGTACGCACTGCTGAATTGGAGGCGAATCAGTTCTCAACCACAACCAAACTGCAAGGACAAGTTGTTGCTGTCGTTAGCGATGTTTTGTCAGGAAATACAGTCAACGGTGCAGAAATTACAGACGAGAATACAACATTAGGAGTACGGGCGCGGGTAGAATTTGTCACCAGCTTCACAGGACAAGATACGCTCTTTACCAGAATCCAGGCTAATAATATTCTTAGTCCGAATATTGGTACACCAGAGGGTAACTTATTCTTTGCTGGCGAAGATGGTACTACTAATGCAGCAATAGATGCACTCTTCTACAGATTTCCTTTGGGCGAAAAAACACAGGTTATCGCGATCGCTAATGCAGGTGCAGCAGACGATATTACTAGCACTGTCAATATCTTTGACGGTGATGGTGCTTTTGGTGCTTTGTCTACCTTTGGTACACGCAACCCAATTTATAGCCAAATAGGCGGCGCGGGGTTGGGAGTAACGCACGAGTTCAGTGACAAATTGGCACTAAGTCTAGGGTATTTGAGTGGTACAGCGAATGATCCTACCCTCAATAATGGTTTGTTCAATGGTGCTTATGGTGCATTGGCACAGTTGACAGTTAAACCAAGCGATCGCATTTCTATCGGTTTAACTTACATCAATTCCTACAACCAACCACTACTCACAGGTAGCAATGCCGCCACTTTCCAGGATATAGCAGCTATCCAGGGTTTACCAGAAGATCAAGTAGGATTTTCCAGTAATTCTTACGGCGTCCAAGCATCCATTGGCATCACTGATAACATTGTTTTGGGTGGTTGGGCTGGATACACCAACAGTCAAAGTTTAAGAGGAACCAGTGGAGATGTTGATATTTGGAACTATGCTGTCACCCTTGGCTTCCCTGATCTCGGTAAAAAAGGAAGTTTGGCTGGTATTATTGCTGGTGTGGAACCTAAATTAACAAGTTCTAGTATCGCAGGATTGGATAGTGATCCTGATACGTCCTATCATCTTGAAGCTTTCTACCAGTATAAGCTGAGTGACAATATCACCATTACTCCTGGAGTTATTTGGTTAACATCCCCAGATCACAATAACAGCAATGATGATGTTGTGATTGGTGCATTGAGAACCACATTTAGTTTCTAATTTTTAAAATCTTAAAACAAGACGCAAAGGATAAATTTGCGTCTTTTATTTTGTGTGTAGTTTCAAAAATAAACCTCAGTATTTTTGCTGGGCTTGATATCTCAAAACACAATAGTGATTCTGAATATAGATCAATACAGTTCAGATAAGACCAAAACACTTGTAGAGACGGCGATTTATCGCGTCTCGAAAACCCAAAGTTTTGCCAATAGATGCTCAAAGTGTTCGTAGTGATTTAGTCAGATAACCAATGCATGGGCACTTTAAATACAAAAAGACCAGCCTCCCACAGCTGGTCTAGAAAATGTTTTTTTTGCGTTGTCTTCTCAAGAGAGTTAAAACCCAATTGCGCGTTCCCAAAATGCAACGGGCAACTTTTCTTAACAATATTGTAACAGCCAACACAGATTTTTCTTGAAAATTCATCAAAAAAAGATATGAACAAAGCTTAAAAGCCTCTATCTATCAGGAGAATTCAGCAGCGCGGAGGGTATAGATATTGGAGGTAAGGGAGAAAATTTTACCTTGTCTCCCTCGTCTCCCTTGTCCCTGCGCCAGTTTCAACCGATCAATTTCAACTTGACAGGCTACTGATGCTGGGAGCGATTTCTGCATCTGCTGATGTTTCGCCCACGCGGAGGATTTTAGCCCCCAACTGCTGCAATTTCATATCGAGTCGATCATAGCCGCGATCGAGGTGCTGTAGTCCTTGAATCGTGGTTTGCCCTTCTGCCGCCAGTCCTGCTATGACTAGCGCGGCTGATGCTCGTAAGTCTGTACCTAAGACTGGTGCGCCAGATAATTTTGGTACCCCCCGAACGAAAGCAGCGTTGCCTTTAACACGAATGTCTGCTCCCAAGCGATTCAATTCTGAGGCATGACGCAAGCGATTTTCAAAGACGGATTCGTTAATTACGCTGTCGCCTTCTGCCAATGTCAGCAAAGCCATAAACGGCGCTTGCATATCTGTGGGAAAACCTGGATGGTATTGAGTTTCAATATCTGTTGCCTTCAGGGTTTCCGCTGGCAGGATATGTAAGTGTTCAGGCTTGTCCTCAATTATTGTCACCCCAATATCCCGCAGCTTGGCAATCACTGGGATGAGATGTTCTGGAGCTACTGGCGAGAGGATAAGTTCTGAGCGGGTAATTGCTGCTGCTAACAAAAACGTCCCGGCCTCAATGCGATCGGGAATAATGCTGTAGTCAACAGAATGCAACTTGGGGACTCCTTCGATAATAATCCTGCTAGTCCCCGCGCCCTTAATCTTCGCTCCCATCGCGTTACAGAAGTTAGCTAGGTCAACTACTTCCGGTTCTCTGGCAGCATTTTCGATGATCGTTTCACCCTCTGCCAGGGTAGCCGCCATCATCAAGTTTTCTGTCGCTCCAACACTGGCGATATCTAAGTAAATCTTCGCACCTTTTAATCTTCGACTGCTGCCAGGGACGTAGGCATTACAAATGCCATGCTCAATTTGTACTTCCGCTCCCATTGCTTGCAGTCCGCGCACATGCAAGTCAACTGGTCTGGCTCCAATAGCACAACCGCCTGGTAAGGGCATCTGCGCTACTCCCAGTCTTGCCAGAATGGCACCAATGGCGAAAAAACTCGCTCTCAACTGGGTAACTAGTTCGTAGGGAGCTTTTGATGTTTTAATCTCGCTGGCGTTGATGTCTAAAATGTCACCTTGTCGTGTTAATTGTACACCCAAGGCCGATAACACCTGACCCATCCGCTCAACGTCCGCTAATAAGGGGACATTGCGGATACGACAATCGCCGGGACACAGCAAGGCTCCAGCCATGATTACCAATGCTGAATTTTTTGCCCCGCTAATTTTCACATGACCTCGCAAAGGATGCCCACCCCAAATTTGCAAGACTGAGGAGTCTGCCTCTGGAGCAATTTTCGCATCTGGTAAGCTGGTAGAAGGATTAATAAGCCTACCTCCAAAAGTAATACGTATTTTATATGTTTGAAGTTGGTTTTGATTCTACAGTAAAGATTCAAAATGTCCACGTTTTAGGGCAACGTCTTGCATAAAAAAATTGTTTTTTGGGTAAATAATCCGGGCTGAGAATAAGCAACAGCAAGCATTGTGAGCTTTTTAAAAATTTTCAAAAAAAGAATGAATAAGTAGTATTTTTAAGCAAAAAAAAATACTCAGTAAAATAACTTAAGTGTTCTCTAAAAATCAATGCTCTACTGTTGAGTTAATATTTTTATTTGATCGATCTCCTAAAAAACTCGTTTACAGTTTCAGCCTTTTAACAAGGCATTAAAATTTTACTTGACAAAGGTAAAACATAACGCAATAATAAGAAATTGTCGATAAGTACAAATGCCAGCGGAACTGGCGGAATGGCAGACGCGCTAGATTCAGGTTCTAGTGCCGCAAGGCTTCCGGGTTCAAGTCCCGGGTTCCGCATAACCAGTGCTGAGTGCCGAGTAGTGAGTGCTGAGAAGGAAAAACTCAGCACTCACTACTCAGCACTCACAACTAAAAAATGTTGACCAGTTTACAAAATTCCTTAGTCAAGCAAATTCGCAAGCTGCACTCCACCAAGGAGCGGCACAAGCAGCAGTTATTTTTACTAGAAGGGACGCACCTGTTAGAAGAAGCTTGTGCGGTGAATTACCCCCTAGAAACAGTATGTTGTACCCCAGATTGGCAAGCAGCCCATTCCTCACTTTGGGAAGAAGCTTGTAGTAGATGCGATCGCGCCGAAATTGTCAGCAGAGAAGTCTTAGATGCGATCGCAACCACAGTCCAACCAGATGGTGTGGTAGCAACGGCAAAACGAGGCCAACGGCAAACTCAACTACCATTTACTGGTTTAGTGCTAGCTTTAGAAACGGTACAAGATCCCGGCAACCTGGGTACAATGATCCGCACAGCCGCCGCCGTCGGAGCATCAGGGTTGTGGGTCAGTGGAGATAGTGTAGATTTAGATAGCCCCAAAGTTCTACGTGCTTCAGCAGGACAATGGTTTCGCCTACAAACAGCCGTAACCGAAGATTTAAAAGCGACAGTGCAACAAAGTCAGCAAGCAGGAATGCAGGTAGTAGCAACCTTACCCGATGCGACTTTAACTTATTGGGAAGTGGACTGGCGAAAACCCAGTCTGATTTTACTGGGAAATGAAGGTGCTGGATTGTCGGCAGATTTAGCAGCGATCGCAGATCAGCAAGTCAGAATTCCTTTGAGTCCTGGGGTGGAATCTTTGAATGTAGCGATCGCAGCCGCTTTAATGTTGTACGAAGCTCAACGGCAATTGGTTTGTCAGTAATGAATTTTAACTTTTTACACCTATTTGGTTTTTGTTTTCTCTTCGAGATATTGTTCAATATCAGCAACTGCGTCCTCAAGAGCCGCTAAATCAATATCTATCAAGTCTTCGTCGAGTTCTACTTCGGTGAGATTACTAGTATGCAGTTGGGGGATCTCTTCTTCCTCAGTTGAAATTTCTTGTAAGATATCCTCCAACTGTTCGAGGGATTGTTGAAATACTTGATCAGCGTCGCGGCGCTGTTCTGGCTGAATTTGCTCCATAATATTAGCTTGAAAATCCTGATTTACTGACTTAATTTTGATTCTAGTTCCTACAGATTTAAATTTTGCACTTATAACATCATAGTTGTGTGCTGTATCAACTTTAGCAGTGCTTATCAAGAATATCGATAGCTGTCTTCAATTAAGAGGAGCCAGAATGGGCTACGCCCCGCTACGCTAACAGAATTCAGAATTGCTTATTACTCTACCGATAAAGGGATAGAGTAATAAGCAAGGAAAAAGATTCAGGTTCACTATCACCCAGTCGTACAGAATTTATTCTGAATTCTGACTCCTGAGTTCTGAATTCTTCTTCATTTGATAGACTATCTTAAATTTGAAATTATAAAAACTGGCAGCTCAGGGCTGATAACTAACTATGAGTGAAGCCTTATTCTGTATCGAAAATCTGCGAGTTGCCTATCCTGCACGGAGTGGAGAAGAAGCAAGCTGGGCGGTTGATGATGTATCTTTCACCTTGAAACCAGGTGAAAGAATGGGATTGGTGGGAGAGTCAGGTTGTGGTAAATCAACTATCGGACGGGCGGTAATGCGTTTACTACCAGCCTCTAGTCGTGTTGAGGGACGGGTGACATTTCAAGGACAATCAGTGTTTGACTTGATACCCAACCAGTTGCGGAAATTTCGGGGAGAGGCGATCGCCTTAGTTTTTCAAGATCCCATGACACGTCTCGATCCACTGATGACTATTGGTAAGCATTGTATCGAAACCCTCCAGGCGCACTCACCAGAATTATCAACGCGGGAAGCTAAAGAAAAAGCACTTGCTACTTTAGCAAAGGTAAATATTCCCGCTAGTCGCTGGAATCAGTATCCTCATGAGTTTAGCGGCGGAATGCGCCAACGGGTAGCGATCGCTTTAGCTTTACTCCTCAATCCCAAGTTAATTGTTGCCGATGAACCCACCACCAGTTTAGATGTCACCGTCTCCGCGCAGATATTGACAGAATTAACTCGCCTGTGCGGTGAAGAAAACATGGGATTGTTGCTGATTTCTCATGATTTAGCAATGGTCGCTGAGTATTGCGATCGCATTGGCGTGATGTACAACGGCAAAATGGTCGAAATGGGTGCTACAGAAACCGTATTTCGGCAACCTCAACATGAATACACGCGATCGCTCTTAAAAGCAGCTTTACATATTCAAGCAGTAAATGATAGTGGAGAATTGATAATTGCCAATGACGGAGAAAAGCAATTACCAATTATTAATCAGCAATCCCCAATTTTGAGTGTTACAGAACTTAAGCAACACTACACCATCGAACCTAACTTGATCGAACGACTGCTTAACACACAAGCGCAGACAATTAAAGCAGTAGATGGAATTAACTTGGATCTTTATGCAGGAGAAATTCTCGGTTTAGTCGGCGAATCAGGTTGTGGTAAAAGCACACTGTCACGAACAATCTTGCAACTAATTCGTCCCACTAGTGGCAAAGTTGAGTTTTTGGGACAGGATTTAACTAAACTGTCGCGTCAAGAAATTCGTTCTTCACGGCGACAAATACAAATGATCTTTCAAGATCCTCATGCTTGTCTCAATCCAGCTATGACAGTGGGACAAAGTATCGCCGATCCTTTATTTATCCACAATTTAGCCAATCCTGTCAAAGCAAAAGAACAGGTTTTGTGGATGCTAAATAAAGTTGGGTTAACACCGCCAGAAGTGTATTATGAGCGTTATCCGTCAGATTTGTCTGGTGGACAACAGCAAAGAGTTGCGATCGCTCGTGCTTTGATTACTCACCCTAAACTTTTAATCTGTGATGAACCCGTGAGTATGTTAGACGCCAGTGTGCAGTCGCAAGTGCTGGATTTGATGTTGCAATTAAAAGAAGAGTTTGAGTTAACTTATCTATTCATCACTCACGATCTTTGGTTAGCTCGATTTTTGTGCGATCGTATTGCTGTAATGAATGGCGGTAAAATTGTCGAACTCGGTCTTACAAAAAAGATTTTTGCCAATCCTCAGCATCCTTATACCAAAACCTTACTAGCTGCTGCTCCATTACTAGCACGCGCTTAACTAAATAAAATTAGGAGTTAGAAGTTTTAAACTCCTAACTCTTGTACAGACGCGATTAATCGCGTCTCCTAACTCTCTTCCCTACCCTCAAGTAATTTAGTTGCTTCTCCACTCGATCCATATAGCTCAACAAACCTTTTAAACAGTAATGCACTCTCGTGATTTGAAGTCCTACTTAAGTTGAATAAACGCTCTATATTTTTCTCCGCTAAAGCTCTGAGATATGGCAAATCTTCAAAAAGTGTCAAACAAGAAGCAAGATGCAATATTATTTGTAATAATGGCTTTGGCCACTCTAAGTCACTATAAATATCTATAAACAATTGATGCTCTGAGTCATTTAAAGGGAAAGCATGAAATATCACAATTATCCTTTTGTGATTATAGACTGGAATACTTAGTTCAACAGTGTAGGGAGTATGTAATATTAAATCCACCTCCACAGTTGGCTGTCGCCAAATTCTCAAAGGATTAGCTGGTGAATCTAATATCGTTTGAAATGTGATTTTACCACCAACATTTGTAGTTTCAAACTGGCTGATATTAAGAATTTTAAGATTATTAAGGCTAAATCTATGAACTGTTTCTAAATGTTTTAAGTTCAATAGATGATAAATTTGGCAAATATAGGGGAAAGGTAAAATATACTCCTGGCTAATCATGTGTAACTTTCTTATTTGAAGCTTTTTAGCTTGAGTACGAGCGAGATATTCTTGATATTGGCTGGGGTCTAAATCATGGCTATTGAAGCTTTCTTCTGGCTTTAAATATAGCCAACTCATAAAAAAGAAAGAGGCTGTAAATAGCTGAAATATTTCTATAGCAGATAAAGAACCATCGGCAAATGCAGCTATACTTCTATCGGTTATTCCGAAAAGCCAAGATGGAATACCAAAAAGCCAAATACTATTTTTTATTTTATCTATAAAAAGTGCTATTTCAACAATATTTGAAATATTGCTATCTGGAGTATTACTGAATTTATCATTAATAACATTAAAACATTTAATAGACATAATATTTTTACTTATTTTATATAGCTAGATTTATTTTAAATTAATTATAAAGATTCATACATGTTAACTACCTCTGTCTTTAGCTATATATAGAAATTGTGCTGATTACTACGAATTTAAATAAGCTCCTTGTAAATATGGTTACAAAATACAAGCTATTGTTATATACAATCCTGATTTCTATGTATATACAGTCATATTGAAATTAATTGTAATTCTTGCCGTTAAAGGATTTAAGATTATCCGATCTCATGGGAAACTTAAAACAACAACATTAATCAAATACTTATCATTACTAAATTAAAAAAATATCTCAGTTGGATAAAAAGATATATAAATATCCAGAGAAAAAGTTGATTTTCCCTGACATAGTAAAATGATCTATTTCTGTAGGATGAATAATGAATGATGCGTTAGGAATAAAAGCTTATACTTTAAAAGTAAGGAGTTATAATTTTTTTTTGTTACACAAAATATAGTAGGTAGTGCGTTGGACTTTTCCTCTATTTATAGCAACTGTGGTGTCTTCTGTGGTGGTGCATCGCATACTTGCAGTAGGGTTAACCATTATCTTATGCAAAGTACGAGGCTCCTATCTGGCAAAGTATCTGTGAAAATTACTGTAGAAGCCGTAAAATTGCTACTGTTAACACTGTATTATTTTTGAATATTTTCTGAAGATTTGTTTGAAACGGTAACAATGACTATTCGCCATGCGACTGAAACTGACTTGCCTGCAATTGTGGCAATTTACAATGCCGCAGTTCCCAGCCGCATGGCAACTGCTGACTTAGAACCAGTATCTGTAGAAAGTCGCCTTGTTTGGTTTAAGGGGCGATCGCCTTCACAACGCCCACTTTGGGTCATCGAAGTAGACGGAGTAATCGCTGGATGGCTTAGTTTCCAATCCTTTTATGGGCGCCCCGCCTATAGTAAAACTGCTGAAATTAGTATTTACATAGCCCCTAGCTTTCATCGGTGTGGTTTGGGACGGCAACTCTTAGCACAAGCAATTAGTGAAAGTCCTAATTTGGGTCTAAAGAGCCTAGTCTGCTTCATTTTTGCCCACAATCAGCCCAGTTTAAAACTCTTTGAGACATTTGGTTTCCAGCACTGGGGACATTTGCCTAAAATTGCCGAACTTGACAGCATTGAACGGGACTTAGTGATCATGGGACTGCAAATTAGTAAAACTGTTGTTTAAGGCGATCGCTATTTTCTTAAACTTGTAAATTAAATTCGGTCACAATTCGTCACCGAACGCAACTACTACCAACTAGTCTATGTTGGTTGGCACGGCTCAAAGCGACTGTATAGCACTGTCCTTCCCCTCGACATCATCACAACATAGCAAAGCAAAATTCGGATTCAACAAGATAGTACCGAAGTCGGAATTGCAAACCAGCTGGTTGAACTCGATGTTCCCAAAGAAGATATTGTTTTAAGCTTTGATACTCCAAAAATGCGACACTACACCGACTTTGCAGTAGGATGATCCGCCCCATTTTATTTAAAGTACAATCCTCATACTCAAATCTAGCCACTTCGATTGAGTAATCGGCGCACTGCTAGAAATATAGTCAACACCCGTTTCCGCCACACTGCGAATCGTTTCCAAAGTCACATTCCCGGAAGCTTCAATTTTCACACGCCTATCCTGCTGGCAAATCAACTGCACCGCCTGACGCATCATATCCAAAGGCATATTGTCCAACATAATAATGTCAGCCTTGTGCTGCAAAGCTTCTTTCACCTGCTCTAAACTTTCCGTCTCAACCTCTATGGTCAAGGGATAAGGAATCTGAGAACGAATACGGGTAACAGCTTCTCCAATTCCCCCAGCAGCAGCAATGTGATTATCCTTAATCATTACCGCATCATCCAAACCCATGCGGTGATTAATCGCCCCACCCAAAGCAGTTGCGTACTTTTCCAACAGTCTCAGCCCTGGTGTGGTTTTACGCGTATCCACCAACTGAGCAGGTAAGTCAGCAATTTTCTCTATATATATATTAGTCAGCGTTGCAATCCCACTCAACCGCATAGCCAAGTTGAGCGCCACCCGTTCTCCCATCAGTAGCGCATCCAGCGAACCATGAATTTCAGCTACTACCTGTCCCGGCTCACACCATGCGCCTTCAGTCGCAACCGCCACAAAGCTGACTTTTTCATTCAAAATTTGAAACACCCTAGCTGCAACTGGTAAGCCAGCAATTATCCCTGAAGCTTTAGCGATCCATTTAGCAGAGCCTAGAGTCACATCTTCTATTAGTAGGGTATTTGTAGTGCGATCGCCTCTACCAATATCCTCCATCAACCAGCCACACAACAGTGGATCTAAAACCAACCAGGGCGGCAGAATACCAGAATTCCTCACAACTTTAATTGCTTCCTTAGTGACATTTAGCAATACTATAGCCTAAAACCCTTACTCTCTAAGGCTTTGATAGTGACTAAGAAACAATCCAAAAATATTTTGGAAAAAGTAGTTGACACAATGAAGTAGGTTCGCTATATTGAATAAGTGCCTGAAGCGGAGCGCGAAAGAGCGACGCCTGAAGGACACCGAACCTTGAAAATATTATAGTTTGAAAGCCATTATACAACAAGTGGCCTGCGTCAAGCAAATAAAGAGAACTAAGCTGAAGTTTTAAAAGAGCAGCTAATTGAGCTATAGAGCTTTCCAATACAAAACGGAGAGTTTGATCCTGGCTCAGGATGAACGCTGGCGGTATGCTTAACACATGCAAGTCGAACGAAATCCTTCGGGATTTAGTGGCGGACGGGTGAGTAACGCGTGAGAATCTGCCTTCAGGTCTGGGACAACCACTGGAAACGGTGGCTAATACCGGATGTGCCGCAAGGTGAAAGGTTAACTGCCTGAAGATGAGCTCGCGTCTGATTAGCTAGTAGGTAGTGTAAAGGACTACCTAGGCGACGATCAGTAGCTGGTCTGAGAGGACGATCAGCCACACTGGGACTGAGACACGGCCCCAGACTCCTACGGGAGGCAGCAGTGGGGAATTTTCCGCAATGGGCGAAAGCCTGACGGAGCAATACCGCGTGAGGGAGGAAGGCTCTTGGGTCGTAAACCTCTTTTCTCAGGGAAGAACACAATGACGGTACCTGAGGAATAAGCATCGGCTAACTCCGTGCCAGCGAGCCGCGGTAATACGGAGGATGCAAGCGTTATCCGGAATGATTGGGCGTAAAGCGTCCGCAGGTGGCTATGTAAGTCTGCTGTTAAAGAGTCTAGCTCAACTAGATAAGAGCAGTGGAAACTACATGGCTAGAGTGCGTTCGGGGGCAGAGGGAATTCCTGGTGTAGCGGTGAAATGCGTAGAGATCAGGAAGAACACTAGGTGGCGAAGGCGCTCTGCTAGGCGCAACTGACACTGAGGGACGAAAGCTAGGGGAGCGAATGGGATTAGATACCCCAGTAGTCCTAGCCGTAAACGATGGATACTAGGCGTGGCTTGTATCGGCCCCGAGCCGTGCCGTAGCTAACGCGTTAAGTATCCCGCCTGGGGAGTACGCTAAAGCAACGGTGAAACTCAAAGGAATTGACGGGGGACCCCGCACAAGCGGTGGAGTATGTGGTTTAATTCGATGCAACGCGAAGAACCTTACCAAGGCTTGACATGTCGCGAATCCTGGTGAAAGCTGGGAGTGCCTTCGGGAGCGCGAACACAGGTGGTGCATGGCTGTCGTCAGCTCGTGTCGTGAGATGTTGGGTTAAGTCCCGCAACGAGCGCAACCCTCGTTTTTAGTTGCCAGCATTAAGTTGGGCACTCTAGAGAGACTGCCGGTGACAAACCGGAGGAAGGTGGGGATGACGTCAAGTCAGCATGCCCCTTACGCCTTGGGCTACACACGTACTACAATGCTCCGGACAGAGGGCAGCAAGCATGCGAATGCAAGCAAATCCCGTAAACCGGAGCTCAGTTCAGATCGCAGGCTGCAACTCGCCTGCGTGAAGGAGGAATCGCTAGTAATTGCAGGTCAGCATACTGCAGTGAATTCGTTCCCGGGCCTTGTACACACCGCCCGTCACACCATGGAAGCTGGTAGTGCCCGAAGTCATTACTCCAACCTTTCGGGGGGGAGGATGCCTAAGGCAGGACTGGTGACTGGGGTGAAGTCGTAACAAGGTAGCCGTACCGGAAGGTGTGGCTGGATCACCTCCTTTTTAGGGAGACCTACACCCCTTACATATCAAAAAGCATACAGCTATATAGATAGTAAGTTGGTCTAACCTAGGTCGGTCGCAGACATTTGTTGAAAGCTTTCAAACTATGATTTGGTTCGATATGGGCTATTAGCTCAGGTGGTTAGAGCGCACCCCTGATAAGGGTGAGGTCCCTGGTTCGAGTCCAGGATGGCCCACCTGAATCAATTAAAAATGTAAAATGCAAAATTAAAAATGAAGAAAATTCAATTTTTAATTTTTAATTATCAATTTTTAATTGTATCTGGGGGTTTAGCTCAGTTGGTAGAGCGCCTGCTTTGCAAGCAGGATGTCAGCGGTTCGAGTCCGCTAACCTCCACCTGTGGCGATTGCCAAAACAGAAAAACTAGTGAGAAATCAGCAACATGACTTAATTGAGTCAGACTGCTGAGTTAGTTCTCAGCCAGAACCTTGAAAACTGCATAGTAACGCGAAATTAGCAGGCAGACACAGACATTTTTTAGTGCTGAGTACTGAGTGCTGAGTGCTGAGTAAAATCAGTAGGAAGTGACGAAGTAAGCAGAACTAACTATTTGTGAATGCAATTTGTAGAACAGCAAATGTTTGAGTGGTCAAGTTAATAAGGGCTAACGGTGGATACCTAGGCACACAGAGGCGATGAAGGACGTGGTTACCGACGATATGCTCCGGGGAGTTGGAAGCAAACAGAGATCCGGAGATTTCCGAATGGGGCAACCCTTAATACTACCTGCTGAATATATAGGCAGGAGAGAGCCAACCCAGCGAATTGAAACATCTTAGTAGCTGGAGGAAGAGAAATCAAAACAGAGATTCCCTCAGTAGTGGTGAGCGAAAGGGGAAGAGCCTAAACCAATTGGTTTACCGATTGGGGTAGTGGGACAGCGATATCGAATCTGGAGGCTAGACGAAGCAGCTAAATACTGCACCAAAGAAGGTGAAAGTCCTGTAGTCGAAAGTTAAAGGATAGTAGCTGAATCCCGAGTAGCATGGGGCACGAGGAATCCCATGTGAATCAGCGAGGACCACCTCGTAAGGCTAAATACTACTGTGTGACCGATAGTGAACCAGTACCGCGAGGGAAAGGTGAAAAGAACCCCGGAAGGGGAGTGAAATAGAACATGAAACCGTTAGCTTACAAGCAGTGGGAGGACTATTTAAAGTCTGACCGCGTGCCTGTTGAAGAATGAGTAAAGCGACTTATAGGCACTGGTAGGTTAAAGCGAGAATGCTGGAGCCAAAGGGAAACCGAGTCTGAAAAGGGCGATAATCAGTGTTTATAGACCCGAACCCTGGTGATCTAACCATGGCCAGGATGAAGCTTGGGTAACACCAAGTGGAGGTCCGCACCGACTGATGTTGAAAAATCAGCGGATGAGTTGTGGTTAGGGGTGAAATGCCAATCGAACCAGGAGCTAGCTGGTTCTCCCCGAAATGTGTTTAGGCGCAGCGGTAATGATTATATCTGGGGGGTAAAGCACTGTTTCGGTGCGGGCTGGGAGACCGGTACCAAATCGAGACAAACTCTGAATACCCAGAGCACACATTGCCAGTGAGACAGTGGGGGATAAGCTTCATTGTCAAGAGGGAAACAGCCCAGACCACCAGCTAAGGTCCCCAAATCATCGCTAAGTGATAAAGGAGGTGAGAGTGCACAGACAACTAGGAGGTTTGCCTAGAAGCAGCCACCCTTGAAAGAGTGCGTAATAGCTCACTAGTCAAGCGCTCTCGCGCCGAAAATGAACGGGGCTAAGCGATGTACCGAAGCTGTGGGATTAACTTATGTTAATCGGTAGGGGAGCGTTCCGTCGTAGGTAGAAGCAGTAGCGGCAAGCAGCTGTGGACGAAACGGAAGTGAGAATGTCGGCTTGAGTAGCGCAAATATTGGTGAGAATCCAATACCCCGAAACCCTAAGGTTTCCTCCGCCAGGTTCGTCCCCGGAGGGTTAGTCAGGACCTAAGGCGAGGCCGAACGGCGTAGTCGATGGACAACGGGTTAAAATTCCCGTACTGATTGTAGGTTGTGCAGAGGGACGGAGAAGATAATTGTCAGCCGGATGTTGGTTACCGGTTCAAGCGTCAAGATGTTGAGAGACGGCGAAAACGTTTCGAGTTGAGGCGTGAGTACGACCCACTACGGTGGGGAAGTGGCATAGTCTAGCTTCCAAGAAAAGCTCTAAACACGTTAACTTACAGTTACCTGTACCCGAAACCGACACAGGTAGGGAGGTTGAGAATACCAAGGGGCGCGAGATAACTCTCTCTAAGGAACTCGGCAAAATGGCCCCCGTAACTTCGGAAGAAGGGGTGCCCACCTAAGACGTGGGTCGCAGTGAAGAGATCCAGGCGACTGTTTACCAAAAACACAGGTCTCCGCAAAGTCAAATCGACGCAGTATGGGGGGCTGACGCCTGCCCAGTGCCGGAAGGTTAAGGAAGTTGGTCAGGGGGAAACCTTGAAGCTAGCGACCGAAGCCCCGGTGAACGGCGGCGTAACTATAACGGTCCCTAAGGTAGCGAAATTCCTTGTCGGGTAAGTTCCGACCCGCACGAAAGGCGTAACGATCTGGATGGTGTCTCAGAGAGAGACTCGGCGAAATAGGAATGTCTGTGAAGATACGGACTGCCTGCACCTGGACAGAAAGACCCTATGAAGCTTTACTGTAGCCTGGAATTGTGTTCGGGCTTGGCTTGCGCAGGATAGGTGGGAGGCGATGAAGTATTCCTTGTGGGGAGTATGGAGCCAACGGTGAGATACCACTCTGGCGAAGCTAGAATTCTAACCCATGACCATTATCTGGTCAGGGAACAGTTTCAGGTGGGCAGTTTGACTGGGGCGGTCGCCTCCCTAAAAGGTAACGGAGGCGCGCAAAGGTTCCCTCAGCACGCTTGGAAACCGTGCGACGAGTGTAAAGGCATAAAGGGAGCTTGACTGCAAGACTGACAAGTCGAGCAGGTACGAAAGTAGGCGCTTAGTGATCCGACGGCGCAGAGTGGAATGGCCGTCGCTCAACGGATAAAAGTTACTCTAGGGATAACAGGCTGATCTCCCCCAAGAGTCCACATCGACGGGGAGGTTTGGCACCTCGATGTCGGCTCATCGCAACCTGGGGCGGAAGTACGTCCCAAGGGTTGGGCTGTTCGCCCATTAAAGCGGTACGTGAGCTGGGTTCAGAACGTCGTGAGACAGTTCGGTCCATATCCGGTGCAGGCGTAAGAGCATTGAGAGGAGTCCTCCTTAGTACGAGAGGACCGGGAGGAACGCACCGCTGGTGTACCAGTTATCGTGCCAACGGTAAACGCTGGGTAGCCAAGTGCGGAGCGGATAACCGCTGAAAGCATCTAAGTGGGAAGCCCACCTCAAGATGAGTGCTCTCACCACAATAAGTGGGTAAGGTCACGGGCAGAACACCCGTTCTTAGGCGGTAGGTGGAAGTGCAGCAATGTATGTAGCCGAGCCGTGCTAACAGACCGAGGGCTTGACCTCACAACTCATTTGCTCTACTTATTAATAATTCGCGTTACTTGCAGTCTTCAGGGTTTCTGAAGTATTAGAAATGTAAAATTTCAAAAGTCATTTTTAATTTTACATTTTTAATTTTTAATTCCCATCAGGTTTTCCTGGTGTCTATTGCGCGGTGGAACCACACTGAACCCTTCCCGAACTCAGAGGTGAAACGCTGCTGCGGCCACGATAGTTTAGGGGTAGCCCTACGCAAAAATAGCTCGATGCCAGGTTCTATTTTTCAAACAAAAAGCCCCAAGCAATCATAATTGCTTGGGGCTTTTGTTTTTCCTGAATTTTGAGTATGGTAATTTTTGTTGATGTCGATGACACTCTTGTTCGCTCGGTTGGAACGAAACGAATTCCAATACCCAGTGTCATTAAAGTAGTTCGACAGTTAAAGGCGCAAGGAGCAGTACTGTACTGCTGGAGCAGTGGAGGCAGTGATTATGCTCATGCTTCAGCAAAGGAGTTTGGACTAGAGGATTGCTTCGCTGGTTATCTCCCAAAGCCAGAAGCAATGATTGATGATCAACCATTTCCGGCTTGGCGAAGCTTACGCCATGTGTATCCATTGCAGGCTGACAGTTTGCTCAGTGAGTAGGATTCTGGACGACTGTGATAGAGCGATCGCCCTGTTTGATAAGATGGTTGGCATAGTTGGAGAAGTTCATAAGTCGTTCGTTCACCCTATGACAACCAAGAAATATGTTTACTGGCAAGATGAGGAGATGTGGCTTGGCTATCTCCAGGAGTATCCAGACTACTGGACTCAGGCAGAAACCGAAAAAGAATTGAAGGAGAACTTAAGTGATATTTACAAAGAATTAACGAATGGGACAATTCCCAATGTCGGAAGAGTGGCTGAACTTGAGGTATCGTGAAACGACGGGACTTGATCAAACACCTGGAAGAAATGGGTTGTGTCTTTATTTTTGAAGAATTATTTTGTACTTTTGAATTTAAAAAATGTCCCGTTCTGGATACACACTTCCCGTCTTTGCTTGCGCTGCTGCTGTTGCAGCTTTACACTGGTTAAACGATCGCCAATCCCTAACTTTAGCATCTGTAGATTTAATTGAACCCGCTCAAATCGCAGAAATCCCCATTGAACAGGTCGCAGGACTATCTGAAAGTATAGTTTTGGCGATCGCTCGCAGCGATCCCGGTGATAATCTTGACCTGACTAAAAATACACCGATTTGGGCATTGGTGGAATGGCGAGAACAGGGTGATGATGCAGTAATTATTAAAGGTGGGGAAGGGATTGGTAGGCAATTAAATGCTGATGACAAGCCAGCCATTTATGCTTATGCTCAAAGGCTGTTGCAAGAGAATTTGCAACGAATGCTGGCACCTGGGGAAAAAATCACGGTGACGATTATTCTACCCGAAGGGCGATCGCTAGCTGTTCGGACTTCAAATTCTGCTTTTGGTGTGGTTGAAGGACTTTCGCTTTTAGGCACAACTGGTATTTCTCAACCCTTAAGTACGCCAGATCAGCTTGCAGTTTTTCGGGCGGAATTACAAAATAAAGCCAGTCGTTTTGAGAGTTTAGTATTTTGTATCGGCGAAAATGGCCTAGATTTGGCGCGTAAACTAGGGATTAATCCTGAACAATTGGTCAAAACTGCTAACTGGCTTGGCCCAATGTTAGTAGAAGCTGATGTGCTGGGTGTGAGAGAAATATTATTATTTGGCTATCACGGTAAGCTGATGAAACTGGCAGGAGGGATTTTTCACACTCATCACTACTTGGCTGATGGAAGGCGGGAAATTTTGGCAGCGCACTGTGCGATCGCAGGTTTAAAATTACCAGATATCCAAGCTGTGTTTAATAGTGCTACCGCCGAAGCAGCACTAACATATCTAAAATCGCTAGATGCTGCAACTGGCAGTGATTGGGTAAATCAAGTTTACAGTGCGATCGCCGAAACCATCGATGTTCGTTCCCAAGAATACATCCAAAGCCATAGCCAAAAGGGCACAGGAACTACAGTCTGTGGCTCTATCCTCTTTGATCGCGATCGCAAAATTATTGTGAAGAGTAAAACTGCTGGCCTGTTGATGGGAAAATTATGTTAATTTATTATGAATAATCGTAAACAATCCAAATAAATAATCTTTTAAGTAACCACTCTAAGGTAAGTTTATCGTTTTAATACCATCTCCGACTCCGGGACTAGACAAGCGCACATAACCTCGCGTTTGTCTAGGGCTTCTATACCATTATCAGCCTAACCAGGCTGAATAATAGCATCACTATAGACCACAAAGCATCTATCCTTAACAGACATAATACTCCCGTCATGAATACAGCGGTGACTCTACCAACAGAACAAGCGCCCCAAACATTGGAAAATTTTGGGCGGCTTGATCGCCAATTGATTGTAATTCTGGATTTCGGCTCTCAATATTCTGAGTTGATTGCCCGTCGCATCCGCGAGACTCAAGTATACTCTGAAGTTTTATCCTATCGCACTACTTCTGAACAATTGCGCCAACTCAATCCCAAAGGAATCATCCTCTCCGGTGGGCCGAGTTCGGTTTATGGTGATAACGCTCCCCATTGTGACCCAGAAATCTGGAATTTGGGAATACCCATTTTGGGTGTTTGCTATGGGATGCAGCTGATGGTGAACCAACTCGGTGGCGAAGTAGCAAAGGCCGATCGAGGTGAGTATGGCAAAGCATCATTATATATTGATGATCCCACAGATTTGCTCACCAACGTCGAAGATGGCACCACCATGTGGATGAGTCACGGAGACTCAGTTATCCAAATGCCATCGGGGTTTGAATTGCTGGCACATACAGAAAATACTCCCTGTGCTGCCATTGCTGACCACGAAAGGAAACTTTACGGCGTTCAGTTCCATCCAGAGGTGGTGCATTCTCTTGGCGGGATTGCATTAATCCGTAATTTTGTCTACCATATCTGCGATTGCGAACCCACTTGGACAACAGCGGCTTTTGTCGAAGAAGCAATTCAAGAAATTCGCGCTAGAGTTGGCGAGAAGCGGGTGCTGTTGGCGCTGTCTGGTGGAGTGGATTCTTCTACCCTGGCCTTCTTGCTGTATAAAGCCATTGGTGAACAACTGACTTGCGTGTTTATCGATCAAGGCTTTATGCGAAAGTATGAGCCAGAGCGATTGGTAAAGCTGTTCCAAGAGCAGTTTCACATTCCTGTAGAGTATGTTAATGCCCGCGATCGCTTTTTAGCTAGAGTTGCTGATATCACAGATCCTGAAGAAAAACGCCGCCGCATCGGACACGAATTTATTGCTGTATTTGAGGAAACATCCAAACGTCTTGGTCACTTTGACTATTTGGCTCAAGGGACTCTTTATCCAGATGTTATCGAATCTGCTGACACCAACGTTGATCCCCAAACTGGTGAGCGGGTAGCGGTGAAAATTAAGAGCCATCACAATGTTGGCGGTTTGCCCAAAGACCTAAGATTTAAATTGGTAGAACCACTGCGGAAACTATTTAAAGATGAAGTCCGCAAAGTTGGGCGTTCCATTGGTTTACCAGAAGAAATTGTCCAACGGCAACCTTTTCCTGGGCCTGGTTTGGCAATTCGCATCTTGGGGGAAGTCACATCTGAGCGGTTAAATATTTTGCGTGATGCCGATTTGATTGTCCGGCAAGAAATTAACCAACGCGGTATGTATCATGATTTCTGGCAAGCATTTGCTGTATTGCTGCCAATTCGTAGTGTTGGCGTTATGGGGGATCAACGCACTTACGCTTACCCGATTGTTTTGCGGATTGTGACCAGTGAAGATGGCATGACTGCTGATTGGGCAAGAGTACCTTACGATGTCTTGGAAGTGATTTCCACTCGGATTGTGAATGAGGTGAAAGGAGTAAATCGGGTGGTTTATGACATTACCTCTAAGCCGCCTGGAACTATTGAATGGGAGTAATCAAGTTTTGAGTTGACTTAACTAAAAGTTCATCACTCTTGGCTATAGTTCAGATCCCTTGCAGTAGATTAGATTCATATACAGTAGTCTGCAAGTTAATCAGTTAAACCTTTTCAACTCAAGAGCCAGGTATAAAGCCTAGTACAACACGGTGTAAATCTAGCTACTATCTCAATTAAGCAGACAAGTAGGGGCAATTCATGAATTGCCCCTACTTGAGCAACTGATTAAAGGTAGGCAAGGTTCCATCACAGTGTACTAGTATACTTCTGACTCCTGCTGTATTTCAAAATGGCAATACCGCCATGACTCGTTTTAAGCCTCGGCATTGTCTATTTTTTTTGAATTTCGGTTTACTAAGAGCAAGAATGTCGCAAAATCCCGTATTTGCTAAATTTTAAGTAACTTTACTACTTTTAATTTTAAAAAGCTTTCATCAAAATCCAAACTTGTTAGTAATAAAGCAGTGAGTAATTACCAAGATTATTCTTGAAATCCAACTATTCGTTAAAGTTAATTTTTAAATGTAAAGGAATTTAAACACCAACATAATTTTATCCAGTCAATAATTATAAATGCCAGCGAACAATGAACCATCAATTAGATGGTAACTAGACAAATTGAATTATTGTCTAGAAAAGTAGACGGGATCGCAGTAAAATTACCAATGGTGTGGTTACTGAGAAAAAACAAGCAGCTCATTAGAAATAACTTTCATTTGATCAACGTTAATAGAGATGTCATGGAACCTCCTCTCCCCCTTGCTGGCTTAAACATCCTCGTAGTTGATGATGATGACGATAGCCGCTTTTACATTACTACCGTATTGGAAGCTGATGGAGCAACCATCATGGCAGTTGCATCGGCAGCGGTAGCATTGAATGTACTACCTGAGTTGCAACCAGATGTCTTGATTTGTGATATTGCTATGCCTGGTGAAGATGGATACACCCTAATCCGCAAGATCCGGGCGCTAAATGATATTTATGGAAAACTCCCCGCTATCGCCTTAACTGCCTATGGTGACAGCGAGTATCGTAGCCGTGCTCTCGAAGCAGGCTTTCAGACTCATGTGGCTAAACCAGTTGATCCAGGAGAATTAGTTGCGATCGTCGCAAATTTGGTTGCTTCTTATAAGAGTTAATACAAAGATGCATAGACTTATTATTTGTTATTTCCGTCAGGAGTAGTTAAAAAGGTGTGATTGCAGTCTTGAGGAAACTTGAAACACCAATTCTGTCATCAAAAAGCTTGAAATATTTATAAAATAGTGTATTTATCATGTAATTTCTTGTGAGTTACCTTCTGCACAAACTCATTCAATTTATGATAATTTTCTTGAAATTGTTTTTGACTGCGGTGATAATTTGCTTTGGAAAAAGTAGAAATATCTCCATTAAATTCCAATACGGTTCAGTTAAGGGCTATTGGCAAAAATTTTGGGTTTTCGAGACGCGATAAATCGCCGTCTCTACAAGTGTTTTGGTCTTATCTGAACTGTATTGCATTAAATTCTGTGTTATTTAATCTTTTAAATAAACTCGCATACTTGAAAATTGCTAGAGACTATTTTGCTCCAGTTTCAAAGCTAATTTGCTCAGACTTATATGTTGGTGGCTCGACGTGAATTAAAATCCTCACTGGACGAAACTGTTCTTCTAACCGGCTTTCTACTTCTTCGGTTATGTGGTGGGCGGTTTCTACATCTGGTGCATCTACTATTAAATGCATTTCGATGAATACTTGACGACCAAGAACGCCGCGAGAAGCGATCGCATGACAGTTAATTACACCTGGAACAGAAGTAGCGATCGCATGTATTGCTTCTGGTGCGATCGCCATTTGATCTACAAGCCAAGGCAAATTCTCTTTTAAAACTGACCAGCCACTCCAAAATACCAGCAAGGCGACAGGAAAAGCTAACACCAAATCCATCCATTGATAACCTAGCCAAACTCCTATCAATCCGCCAATTACAGAGATTGTCACCCAAATATCGCTCATGGTATGTGTGGCGTCAGCTATGAGAATTGAGCTACCTACCCGCCTACCCACAGCACGTTCGTAAAACGCCACAAAAATATTCACGCCCAGCACAATTAGTAATAACCACAACTCAGGTGGCGAAATTCTCACAGGTTCACCACCACCTTTGAGAATTCGTTCGATTGCTCCTTGCAGAATTTCAAAACAGGCTATTCCTAAAAATGAGGCAATTCCTAAAGCTCCCACTGCTTCAAACTTACTGTGTCCGTAGGGATGCTCGCGATCGGGTTGTGGAGAAGAAAATTTACTCGCAATTAATCCTAAAACGTTATTGGCGCTATCTGTCACACTATGCAAGGCATCAGCTAGCAAACTCAAAGAACCTGTCGAGTAGCCTACAACTGCTTTTAATGCCAGTACAAACAGGTTGAGCAGTAGGGTAATAATTAAAACCTTTTGTACTTCGCCACGGTTATCGTAAGTCATAGATAATTTATCACATCAAGTTCTATGACTTCTAATGTAGACCTCAAAATACAAATAAATACAAATAAAGTGTATCAAAGTCTTACGCAGTAAGAACTAAATATCTCTGGAGTCTCTATATTTTATGCCAATTTGTTGAGACTCTTTATAACTAACAACAGCTACAAGCTCGATGGACATTAATAATATATTTACAAATAACAGCGTATTTTTATCATTAATTCTAGAAATATTTTAATTAATATTCTTCCTCATACATCCACTTAGGTCATATCGAATTGTATTCAAAGATATTATGACCACTATATTTGTCTGTATTTACTCCGAATAACTGACGAGCTTAATGAGTTTTATTTACTACTTTATAAGGATAAGAAAGCCCACAATTTATTCAGAAAAGGGTCAACATTTGAGGATGTCAATGGGACACTAAATCGCCTGGACATCCTGGTGAACAATGCGGAGGTCGCCGCTTTGGCTCTGATCGACCAGTTCTCACTGGATGATTTTGACCGACTCATCGCGATTAACGTCAGGGGCGTATTTGTGGCAACTCAGGAGGCTGTCCGCCACATTGGTGAGGGGGGACGGATTATCATGATCGGCAGCATCAACAGTGACATCATGCCATTTGCTGGTGGCTCCGTCTACGCTTTGACCAAGGGTGCGATCGCCAGTTTTACGCGCGGTCTTGCCCGTGATCTCGGCCCTCGTGGCATCACCAACCCGGCCCCGTGGACACCGACATGAACCCGGCCGAGGGTTCCTTTGCCGACAATATGAGAAGCATGATCGCCCTCCAGCGCTACGGTCGGAGTGAAGAAGTTGCCGACATGGTTTCCTATCTTGCCAGTGCCGAAGCTGGTTTTGTCACGGGTGCGAGCCTGAAAATTGATGGTGGCTTCGCAGCCTGATTCGACGGGTAATGCTCTTATTGCAAGCTAATGAAAGCCTGTTACGTAGTAAGCACTTTCAGTGCTTAAGACAAGGACTAAAGTCCTTACTACAAACTTATTTACCAAGCATTGTTGGCTTGACGGACTACTAGTACAGCACGGCGGAAATAAACCACCCATTCCCAATCAATAAAACCCTTACGCTGTCTTCATTTTTAATTTTTAATTTTTAATTTTTAATTCCGTCTTGCGGTACTAGTGGTTTTTGAATCAGACACAGGGAAACATCAGATTGGGATTCAGGCCCCTTCTTCCGGTAATATCAGTACTTATCAAGAAGTTTTAATAAAAAAGATATGTCTTCAATTCCTCTAACATTGAATTTAATTGAAGGTTCAGTCTCCTTCAGTTTTTCACCCCAAGCAGCACGAGAATTAAAGACAGCGACGGATCAACTGATGGAGCGCCTGAAAGCGATCGCCGCTAAACCCACTCCTGGCGGTGGTAGAGTCACTCCCCAGCCTCCCTTGGAATATCGTTATACGGGTGAAGTATTTTTAGAAGTTTTTTGTAATCCTAATATCTGGCCAACGCCCTTCGCAGCCAAAGTTTTGCTGACTGTCCGCAACGTCAACATCCGCTTGACTACTGAAGCTGAACTTACTCGCATTATTGAAGACATTAATCAGTACTTAGAGCAAGTAGCATAATAGTTGAAATGGTTTTGCTATGCTTTCAAGATTTTTGAAGAAAAATACTATATAAAACAGGAGTCAGAATACAGAATGGGCTACGCCCCGCTGCGCTAAAAGAATTGGTGAATGCTCTATCCCTTTATGGGTAGAGTTTTAAGGCGAGAATATTTTAATTTTTTTCGCCCACTATTCCACTCGCTTTTAACCAAATATTCGTCACCCACTCGTACAGAATTCATACGCTCATTCTGACCGAAGCTAACGGAAACGTCTCCGGCTCTGCTCCTGAGTTCTGAATTCTTCATACAAATTTTGGATTTTATCAGAGTTGAGCCAGTTGCTTGCGGAAGTTCCCTTTGGTGTGCGTTAGCCCTAGTCAGCAAACTTTTCAAGACGGATTTTGGCTTTGAACAGCAAGTAGGTTGACGCTTCCCTCAACTAAGCGATGCAATGAATTACGAGTCAAAAGTGAAGTTCCTACACTTCTATCAGATCAATGTAGGAACTTCACAGAATTTACATACTAGACTCAAGCCGTGACATCAGATGTACAGAACAAATGGTTCTGATGCCTTCTTTAACTTGAAAAGTTGTATAAATTCAGACTCTAATACTTCTGTGTTAATGAAAAACGCAAGATTCTGTATGGGGCAATGCTCATGAAAAACCAGAGATTATCCCCCAGATTGGGCGTTGAATCGTTGATGGTGACATCCACACATCGAAAATAAGCTCCCAATCCCAAACCGAAATCAAACATTGATTTAGTCGTTATCCCACTGTTCACGACCAATTAGATCGCCAATGCGATCGCGCAACAAAAAGTCACATTTCTCTAATTCACATTCAACGCAAACCCACTCTCTCGCTGGAATGTATTGGCAAAGGGTATATATTGGCTGTTGTCGGCTAATCATTCCCTTTTGCACCAGTCGGCGTGCTTCGTCTTGAATCACATCTAGAGAGTAGTAATTGATAGAAGGCACCGTATTCACACTCATGGTTTTTACTCACAAATTAACACTTACGATAGTGTTCCCGTTAATAATTAGGAACAAACATTACAGAAATTAGACTTGTGGCTAGGATTTTGTAGTTTGCTATACGGAACTATTTTTATTTTGACGCTACACATCCTAAAATAATCTCAAGAAATGTTAAGAAAGTCAACGAATCCTGACATTTCTCGAAAATCCGCTTTACAAAAAAAATTCCAAGTAGTTAACTTAACCTGCATCTGTAGCTGTATGGCTTTGATGCCACAAGTCTAAAAGTCTTGCCATTACTGTATTTAGGCAAGATTTGGTAGTTGATATCGCGTAGGCGTAGCCCGCCGGAGGAATCGCTCACATATCAAATAATCACTTTAAAGCTAGGTCTAGAACTGCTGGTATTCATCTAAGAGTAAACAACACAAGAATATTTGTCAGACACTAGGGTATAAACTGCTGCAAAACATAACGGCTAAAGTACACTACTAAGCCTTTTACCTTAGCATCTATTAACAATTTCTTAAGTAAGACAGTAATCAGTTGGTTATTTTCAGCACTAATATTACATAGGTTTATTTTGAAAAACATCTGTAAAAGGGTGGAGTAATACTAATTCGTAGCTTGAGACAAGTAGCATTTATGCATCTACATAAAAAAGTTGGTGCTTCTACTACCTTTTTGCATTGACGATCTTCTCCCTGTTTTGAACTTTAGTTCCAGCCTGTCCCTCTCCAACTAGGAGAGGGACGGTTTTGCTTAAAAAACCTTTTGATTCGGCTCATTAGACGGACAGCCGTCGAATTCACATTGCAGTAGAGTAAAAACAAAAGCCAAGACAAACAGAAAGCCCATACATGCAACTACCGATCGCTGAAGTAGGTTATGGTCACATTAAAACAGACGCGATCTAGTCACGTCTGTAAACTGTTTGGCGGATTTGCTGAGATTAATTGTTCTGAAGTTACATTGTTGTTTTAGTTACTTATTCGGAGAATTCCTGATCATTTTGATCAGTGCTGTCTTCTACTGCTACGAGATTTTCTGGAGGACGGTCATGATTAAGTTGGTTTAGTAGTGCCAATACTTTATTACCGCGTTCGATGGAGCGATCTTCGAGAAATATTACCTCTGGTGTACGACGTAGGCGTACCCGCGCCCCAAGTTCGCTGCGGACATAACCCGTAGCGGACTTTAAGCCTGCCATTGTTTCTTCTTTAGCTTCATCTGTACCATAGATGCTGACGTAGATTTTGGCGTGTTGGAGATCGCCAGAAACATCAACATCAGTAACACTGACCATTCCAGTACCCACACGGTCATCCTTAATGCCGTTGAGCAGCATTTGGCTAACTTCCCGTTTGATCAGTTCAGCAACGCGGGAAACCCGACGATTTGTAGCCATAAAAATTTCGCCTCATCACAGAGGTTGTACGACAAAAATAGATGCAAGTTGGGTAGACAGTACTTAGCGGGAGCAACGCTAAGAGCAACCGTCTGTGGGGCACAGCCCCGATATAGCGCTAGTCTAGATTGGACTCAAGCCCAGCATTGCCCGTAGGGTGAAAGTAAGGAAGACTAGGCTGCTCACAAATAAGCCCAAGAGGGCGATCAATGTGACCGGACGCTTCAACAGTGGCACTAATGGTGCAAAGGTGTTCAGAAACAGTCCTAAGACAATAGTAATTAAGTACCGGGGGTAGCGAAAGACGTTATCCCAAAATCCGTCAAACATCTGAATGTAAACTGCCTTGTTATATACTTACGTTTGTTTTGATATGCTTTATCTACTCAATTGTAATATATGTGGCTGGAAAATTAGTCAGTTAATATAAAATACGGCTCGTCGGTTATATTAGCTTTATTTAGTCACGATTATTTTCAGTTAAATCGTAAGTAAATGGTAATTCAAATCCCCAAAGAAACTAGCCCGCGTCCATTTTTGAAGTGGGCTGGGGGTAAAAGTAGGTTGATACAGCAATATATTCCTTATTTTCCCAAGAGTTATAAAAATTACTATGAGCCATTTTTAGGTGGTGGTGCAGTTTTTTTCTATCTCCAACCAAGTGCAGCGATTTTAACTGATATTAATGCCGAACTAATTAACACTTATTGTTGCGTTAGAGATCATCTTGAAGAATTAATTTGTCTCTTGAAAGAGCATAAAATCCGACATAATAAAGATTATTATTATAGTGTAAGAAACAACTCTGTTGGTACTGATTTAGAACAAGCTGCTCGTATAATTTATCTTAATAAGACTTGTTTTAATGGTCTTTATCGAGTTAATTCACAGGGGAAATTCAATGTACCTTTAGGCAGATATGAAAATCCCAATATTTGCCCTGAAAATTTACTGAGAGTAGCCTCCGTAGCACTTTCTCATGCAGAAATTAAACAAGCAGATTTTACAGAAGTGCTAAATCATGCGACTAACAATGATGACTTTGTATTTTTTGATCCGCCCTACCATCCTATCAGTGAGACTAGTTATTTCACTGCTTATAGTCAAAATTGTTTTAGTAAAAAAGACCAAGAACTTTTAAGAGATACTTGTGCAGAGTTAGCAAGCCGTGGTGTCAAGGTTATGGTATGTAATTCTGATAGCGAATTTATTAGAAGAATTTATACTGATATTAATTTTGAAACCTACAAAATCAACGCATCTCGCTCAATTAACTCAAATATAAAAAATAGAGGCATGATTCACGAACTATTAATTACATCTTTTAAAGATTTTTATTTGCCCACGCAATAAATCTGTCTAAGCTATAAACTGCTAATAAATTATGGTTATCATTCACTCTTGCTTTTAGCCATTTGCTTGCCCCTTCTCGCATACCTTCACCACCTAAAATTACAATAGTTGGTGCAGGATAATAATTCTGGATGTTCATGTTCAAATAAGGAAACTTTTCATCGACAGAACCGGGGCTTTCTTGCCACTTGCACTCAAAAATTAAACCAGATGGCATTGCAGGTGAACCAACAACATAAAAATCAACCTTCAGATCGGTATGATAAATTCCAGTCCCAATATAAACTTCTTTGCCATAACGTTTTGGCAATAAAGCAGCATTTAATATAAATTCTTTTGGGACATAGTTCCCGACTTGGAAATAATTATGCCCATTTAAAATTGCTTCTACATTTCCTTCTAAAATATTACCAGACTTATTTGCCCGTCCGCCTTGAGTCAGAGCCATCCTGAATCCCTCTGCCAAAAGTCCTGCTTATTATAGGATTTCACAGAAGCAGTAAAAAAGGTTCAGTTGCTTAATATGAATTTTTTATTTTGACTAAACAAGATTGGATTAATGAGTAAAGAATCCGAATTTCTAGTATTTATGTACTAAATAAATACAAATGTATTAATAATTTGGATAAGGAACGAGTTACTAATTCAGGAAAGTATAAAAGAAAAGGAAAATTCCATTTCTTTTTGCCTCTTAACCTCTCTAATAACTGAAATTGAGCTTGGATAAATTTTAGTGATTTCGCCTTAGCTTCAACCTGTCTGTGCCTCAGTATGACCATTGCGGATAGACCATGCTATTTCTAAAAGTTGAGTCCAGCGCTTTTGTAACTGTTTGGGGGTGCATTTGATGGCTTTGGCGATCGCTTGGTCGTTTTGTCGGGCAGTTTTTAACTGTAATATTTGCTGTTGCTGTTCTGTGAGTTGATTCACAAAGATTTCCCACTGCTGGGAAGATAAACCCAATTTTTGCTCTAAACCCGCACCTAACCATTGATGTACTAATTGCCAGTGGTGCTGTTTGGCAAACTTTTCTACGTGGTATTTAAACCGTTGTTGGAGATAATCGCGCTGACGGCTAGTTAAACCGAGAATTTGGTCAATTTCTGGGGCTGAGAGGTCTTGAAGTTTCAAGCTGAGGTAGTTCATACAATCAGATTGACCTTGAGACTCCAGATATTTCATCAATTCAGTGATGACGCGATCGCGTTCTGACTCTTCAGATGGATCGAAATTAGTTTGGGCAATCATCTGCGATCGCAGCTGTTGCACCGCCGAGTTACGCTGGTAAGATTCTGCTTCTTCACCCTTAGCAGACTCTACCGCCATTTCAATATCTACGGTAGTTTCTTGGGGCTGACGACGAGCAAAACCTTGGGCCCGCAAGATAATTAATTGCTGATTTGCACCACCTGGTAAATTGATCCGGCGTTTGGCATACTGTTCTGTAAAGGCCATGTATTCAGCTAATTGCAGCTGAGTACGCGGCGTGTGATCATGAGGTAGTTCGTTTTCTCTGCGGAAAGCTTTGATAGCTTCGATATAAAATGCTTGTAAAAAATCTTCAATCAGGCTGTAACGAGCCTCAAAACCCAACTCAGAACCAGATATAGTTACATGACGGTAAACCATAGCACCCAAATTGCTATGTAATTCCACCCGTCCTTGTTTGGAACCCAGTTGGTAGTAACGTAAGCACTTTTGCATCCGATGTCTTCCCAACGTAATCTGCCAGGACTTGATTTCCCCAGATGTTTGGATACGGGAGCTTTTATCGCAAATGCGTTCTACTTCTACGGCTATGCGCTTTGCTAAAGCTTCTACGCACTTGGGTGTTGCTTTCACTTGCGCTTGCATTTCCTCACACAGCAACTCAATCAAAGTATCACTGCTGCTATCTGAAAATTCTTCAATCGAAACGTGGTTCTCAAAAATTGGTGTAGAGTTTGGTAGATTAACGACGTTAGCTTTCATGACTTTTCCAGGTAGTAGTATTGCACCGTAATTACAACGCAGACACAGCAATCAAGGCAGTCCTTGGCTTGTGAATCTTTGGATATTCATCTATCAAGACTTGCCGTATATAATGCTCACATCTAAAGCTCATATATAAAACTGTAGGAAATACGAAAGAGTTACGGTTATAGCAATGTGTCGGTTCTTTCACAAGCCACCACATTGACGTGGGGACATAATTACCTGCCCTTTTCTCAAAGTTGCCAAATCCCTTACTGTAACGACTGTTACCAGCATCCTGTTATATCTACTGCTACATCTGTGCCCGTTGTAGGCATCGCCTTTAAATATGACAATTTTAAAACTGGAGTCGTTTTTATCACAATTTCCGAAACGGAGAGGTGTGCCTGTGAAGTAGGGGCTGTGGATTGGGAAGATGAGTATGTGGATTTATACTCCAACCAAATCTTAAAAGAATTTTTTCCCCAGTACCCAATACCCAATCCCCAGTCCCGGAATTCTTATACCCATGCTGCTGCTGCTTCCCAACCTAAACCCCTCCGTATAATCACTGCTTCGTCTCCCGTCATATCCAAGATGGTAGATACTTCATAAGTAGGTTCCTCGCCAGTGTCTACAATTATGTCTACCAACTTATCCAAACGGTCAAATAGCTCTACCCGCGACTGAACGATTTCTGGATCTATCCGAATCATGCCATTATCTGCTTCATCTGGTGGCAGATGTGCTGAAGTTGAAATAATCGGATTGCCCAAGGCTGCCAGCAACTCCAAACACACAGTATGGTTTGGTACTCTAATTCCAGTAGTTTTCCGCTTGGGGCTTTGCACCAATCGCGGTACTAACTTAGTAGCTGGGAGCAAAAACGTGTATGAACCCGGAATCAGGCGTTTCATAATTCGATAGGCTGTGTCACTTACGAAGGCATAAGTTGCCACATTTGAAAGCGAGGGACATAAAAATGTCAATGGTTTATCATTTGCTAGCTTTTTAATTTGCCGCACTCGTTCTACCGCCGACTTGGCATTCAAATCACAACCGATCGCATAAACTGTATCAGTAGGGTAAAGCATAACTGCGCCACTAGAGAGCGCTGACTTTATTTCCTCTATTCGGCGAATTTGAGGATTATCCGGATGAACTGAGAAAATTTTTGCCATAGGACGGGGATTGGGGACTGGGGACTGGGTGAGAGTTACTAACTCTTAACAAATGACGGATGACTAATGACTAATGACTAATGACTAATTTATTATGAATAAAATCGCTTATCTTCAATGTCCGACAGGAATTTCTGGTGATATGTGCCTGGGTGCTTTGGTAAGTCTGGGTGTTCCTGTGGAGTATTTAATTGAAAAACTCAATGGGTTGGGTATTGAAAAGGAATATCAGTTAAGGGCGGAATTTGTCCAACGGAATGGTCAGCAGGCGACTAAAGTCCATGTGGATTTAGTACATGATCATCATCACCACCATCACCATGATCACGAACAAAGTCACCATCACACACGCCACTTGCCAGAAATAGAGCAGATGATTCTCAAAGCGGAGTTGCCACCACGGGCAGAAGCTTGGAGTTTGGCGGTATTCCGACAGCTAGCAGTCGCAGAAGGGGCGGTGCATGGTATTTCGCCTGAAAAAGTTCATTTTCATGAGGTGGGTGCTATAGATGCGATCGTAGATATTGTGGGTACTTGCCTGGGGTTAGATTGGTTGGGGATTGAGAGCAATGAGGAAGGATTACCATTACTTTACTGCTCGGCATTCCCGACTGGTGGCGGCACTGTTCGGGCTGCACATGGTCAGATGGCGGTACCAGTACCAGCAGTATTAAAGCTGTGGGAAATGCGGGGTTGTCCAGTTTATAGCAATGGCATTGACAGAGAACTGGTGACACCAACAGGAGCTGCGATCGCAACTACTTTGGCAAGAGATTTTGGATCACCACCTACGATCGCTATCAAGCAGATAGGACTGGGAGCAGGAACCATAAATTTACCCATTCCAAATATTTTACGCCTATGGTTGGGTGAAAGCGCAAGTTTACAGTCCGATTTCAGCGATTTTGAAGATAATAGCTCAAATTTAGAAATCATCTCGGTACTAGAAACCCAAATTGATGATTTAAATCCGCAAGCGATCGGCTATGTGTTTGAGGCGTTGTTTGCGGCTGGTGCCGTGGATGTTTTTACCCAAGCGATCGGTATGAAAAAGTCACGTCCAGGAATTTTATTGACTGTGATTTGTCATCCAGAAAATTTACTCCGTTGTGAAGCGGTTTTATTTCGCGAAACCACTACTTTGGGCATTCGGAGAACAACTCAGCAACGCGCCATTTTACAACGGGAAATTCAACAAGTTGAAACGGAATATGGCAAAGTGCGCGTTAAGATAGCATGGAAAGGGCAATCACCAGAAAAAGTTATTGCAAATGTGCAGCCAGAATATGAAGATTGTGCAGACTTAGCCCGAAAACATAATATTCCCTGGCGCGAAATTCAGCGGTTGGCGCTACAGCGTTGGTATTTAGTCAATATTTGATACAAATCCCTCGTTCCCTCGTTCCCAGTCTCCGACTGGGAATGCCATCCTAAAGGCTCCGCCTTCCGTCACACATCAATCAACTCTACCTGTAATAAACCTAGTTCCCCAATGTAATTCCGGTAACTAGAATACCGCCAATGCGCGGGATCATCCACATAACCACGCCTGACTGGATTGTTGTGAATATAATCTAACTTTTGTCTAAACATTTCCTCATCTAGAATCACCTGCGGATGAAAACCTTCTTGCCAAAGCTGATATTCTTGTTTTGTCTTGTGTTTTAATTTATAAAGCTCAAGCTGATTAAGTATGTAGTTAGAATTATTTTTCTCAAGTAAGTCAATAATAGAGCGAGCCGTGAATGATTTAAAATTTCCTATTTCTTTAGATAAACTGCTGGCAGAGGCGATTACATGGAGATGATTTTCCATAATTACGTATCCGTACAAAGTTAAACGCTGCTGACGTTGCAGAAAATTTAGGGAATCTAAAATAATTTGTGTAAATTCAACTTTGCCGAATAGTGGTATCCAATTTATAACTGTGCAAGTGAGGAAGTGTGGCTGGATTCCTAATACGTGGTAGCGGCTGCGTCCCATGATTTTATTTAATTGGAGGCGGAGCCTCTAGGATGGCATTCCCAGTCGGAGACTGGGAACGAGGGATTTGACTAAGTTAGGGCTTTCATCAAATATTGTGTCAATGTAAACGCATCTACACCCAATTCAGTACGCTCTTGGGCTGCTAAAATACCCGCTTGCGAATGCCACCAAGCAGCAGTTGCCACAATATCTTCTACGGAAATCTGCTTGGTTGCTGCTTGCGCCAACAATCCACCCAGTAGTCCAGTTAAAACGTCACCACTGCCACCACGCGCTAAGGCGGGTGTGCTTTCAGGAATGATCCAAACGGCACCTTGAGGGTTTGCGATCGCAGTTCTCGCCCCTTTCAACAACACTACTGCCTCACTTTGGGCAGCAGCTTCTTGTACTGCTTTCACTCTGTCATGTTTGGCATCGGTGACATCAGGAAACAATCGTTCAAATTCGCCAGTGTGCGGTGTGAGTACGGTTACTGCTTGGCGTTTTTTTAATGTGGCGATCGCTCCCATTTGTGCCAGGATATTTAAACCATCGGCATCGAGAATTAAAGGGCGTTCGCTTTTTATGACTTCTTGCACAATGGGAGTAGCATCTCGTGTTAAACCGGGGCCACAAGCGATCGCATTAAAGGAACTCAGATTGGTGTTTTCTGGCAATTGCAATTGAGCGATCGCTCCGGTTTCCGTCTCTGGACAACCGACAATTAGCGCTTCTGGTAAGTGTGACACCAAAAGAGATTTTAAAGATTCTGGTACGGCAATGGAAAGCATTCCCACACCACTTGCCCTAGCACCCAAACCAGTTAAAATTGCCCCACCTGCATAGCGCCGCGAACCGCAAATCAGCAGTAAATGTCCTTCCTTATATTTGTGCGTGACTGGTGGACGGGGTAGGGGTAAAGTATCAAGTGCCGTTGCTGGTGTAATACGTTTAATCCTGGGTGCATCTTTCAGAACAGCTTCTACATCAACTAAAGGAATATCAAAATCTATTAACTCAGCTTTCCCCATATATTCCAATGCCTGATCTTGGAAGAAGGCTAGTTTCCATAAACCCAAGCAAAATGTGTGAGTGGCGCGAATGGCAGTTCCCAATACTTCGCCCGTGTCGGTGTGTAAACCCGAAGGTAAATCGATGCTATAAATCGGCACAGACAATTCATTTAGCTGATTAATTGCAGAAGCGATGGGATCAGTCAGGTTTCTTTCCAAACCAAACCCAAATAACCCATCAATCAACAAATCAGAATTTGGTAATTGCTCAATTGTTTGATAAATAGGAATGCCCAAACTCTGGGCATATTGCAAGTGTTGTGAAGTTAATTCTTTGAGCTTAGAAAAAGGAGAATAAATCCAAATCTCATGCCCGCGAAAGTATAATTCACGGGCTACTACTAAAGCATCTCCACCATTATGGCCGGGGCCGACAAGAATTCCGATACAAGATCCCCTTAAAAAGGAGGTGTTTGAAAGAACCTCTGGAATACGACGGGCAATTAATCCCGCCACTTTTTCCATCAAAGCGACTACAGGCATTCCTGCTGCAAAGATCCGCTTTTCAATATCGCGCATCTGCCCAGCAGTCACTACCACTTGCGAAATTTTTTCTTGTCTATCTTCTATCAGTGCTGAGTGCTGAGTCATGAGTTCTGAGTTTAAGTTATGAGGTTTGTATTAATTTCTCACTCTTAACTTTTAACTCCTAACTCCTAACTCAGTACTCAGCGCTTATTCACTTTCCGTAGTAAACCCTGGCATTTCGATATCCTGTATTTCGCAGAAATTTATTCCATTCCTCAGCTTGAAATCGATCAGAGAAAGGCCCTATTGCTACGTGTGGGCCTCGTGGTTGCGTCCTTTCGAGGACTCCGCCAGATCGGCCTAAATCCTGGCTAAATCGGGCTAGATTCTGCCTAATTTGTGCTGCGATCGCAGGTAACTGTTCTGGAGTGGCAGGAATGGCGACATAATATCTAGAGACTGGCCTATTAGCACTGATAGGATTGCGATCGCCTACAAAGCCTCTATTACCTGCATTTATTTCCTGTCCGTTAGCGAAGCTAATAATCCGGGTGCTATATATCCCTCGTGACTGTAGCTCACCCACCCGTTGTTGGGCGTTAGATACTCTGTTAAAAACACCCGCCTGAATTACATTCCGTCCCTGATACTGACGAATATAAGCAGTGGGTTCAATCCGACGTATTTCTTGTAGCGTCTGGAAATCACTACCATCTACATAAACTAAGTAGCGCTCAAAGTTTTCGTTATATTGACTAAACTGTTCAGGTTGAGAGGGCTGAAAGTTCGGGTCAAATTGATTGTTTTGTAATGGTTGGGAGGGCTGGAAATTCTGCTCAAATTGATTGTTTTGTACTGGTTGAGAGGGCTGAAAATCCTGCTCAAATTGATACTCCTGCACTGGTTGTAACTGCGGCGATGGCTGTTCACCAAAGGGAATTACTGGCGGTGACGGTAAAGTTTCACCGAATTCTTGAGCCAGTAAGACGTTGCTGTTGTGGATTTGTGCTTGTGCTGGGTTCAAATCGGGAATCAGCACTAAACATCCTCCCACTAATAAGGAAAGAAGTCTGATCGTGGGCTTCCAACCCTCAGAACTTCGGCGTAGCATCTGAAATGGGATAAATTGACTTGGTATTTCTCTCGACATGGTAGTTAGAAAGTAGTCAAAGTATTCTTAGGCAATTTCCATCAGGAACTAATCAGTTCACCGTTGTAGCAACTATATAGCGTTAACGTAAAATTAGCTCATCTGCGTGGCAAAGAATACATCTTTCAGAGGGAATAGGGAATAGGGAACAGGGAACAGGGGAAACCCACGGCTTAAAAACCGAAGTGCTTTGGTAGCAAGGCTTTTAAGAGTGTGTGCTACAATTGGACAACCACGCAGCTATCGTGTCGTGCTTTGTATGAAAAAAGTCGTCGTTGGTCTTTCTGGTGGCGTTGACAGTTCCACCGCCGCAGCTATCCTGCACCATCAGGGCTATGAAGTGATTGGTTTGACTCTTTGGCTAATGAAAGGCAAAGGTCAATGTTGCTCTGAAGGTATGATCGACGCGGCTGATCTCTGTGAACAATTGGGCGTTCCCCATCAGATTGTAGATATTCGGGATCTCTTTCAGACGCATATTGTCGATTATTTGGTGACTGGTTACAGTGCAGGGATCACACCTTTGCCTTGCTCCCAGTGCAATAAAACAGTGAAGTTTGGGCCAATGGTGCAGTATGCTCGTGAAGAATTGGGATGCGATCGCATCGCCACCGGTCATTATGCCCGAATTAGCTATGACAAAGCAACCGGACGTTACCAGTTATTAAGGGCTATTGACCGTAACAAAGACCAGTCATATTTTCTCTATGATTTGTCTCAAGATTTACTTGCAGCAACGATATTTCCTTTGGGCGAACTAGAAAAAACTGACACGCGCCGGATTGCGACTGAATACGGACTGAAAACTGCTGATAAACCAGAAAGCCAAGACTTATGCTTAGTGGAAAGTAACGGTTCCATGCGGGCATTTTTGGATAAATATTTAGCTCCTAAAACAGGCGATATTGTCGATGTCACAGGCAAAGTTTTGGGACAGCATGATGGTGTCCATCATTACACCATTGGCCAGCGCAAAGGCTTGGGGATTGCTGCTGCCGAACCGCTGTATGTGATTGAATTAGATGCGGAAAATAATAAAGTAGTAGTAGGCGATCGCACCAAGGTAACTCAGCCAGAATGCACTGTAAATCGGGTAAATTGGGTTTCTATTGCCGAACCATCAACCCCAATTCATGCTGAAGTGCAAATTCGCTATCGTTCAACGGCTACACCAGCGATGGTGATTCCGTTGGAAAACTCTCGTGTGCGTTTGGTATTTGATGAACCCCAAATCAGTATCACCCCCGGACAAGCGGCGGTGTGGTACAACGGCGAGAAAGTGTTAGGTGGCGGAATAATTGAACAGTTTAGTTAATAATAACTCTTACTCTGTTTTGGCATTTGGCATAAACTAAAACCACCCTTCCTCTTTTGTAAGGAAGGGTCTTTTGATTTTTCAACTGGATATATGCCCGAAGAACCTATCTATGACGAGTTTTTGATAGAGTTATTAGAAAGCTATACCTCAGTAGAGGCAGCAGAAATTCAACAGTATCTAAGTGAGTGGGATGCTGCTACCTATATCAGTGTTGCCCAGAGTATCTTAGACCATGCTAATAGGAAAGGAATTGACCCATTAAGGTATTTACGCAAAGCTCATAACTTTAATAAAAAAGGAGCGATTAGAGTTCCGAAAACTGGATATCGTGGAGATAGTTCAGCTGTATACCGTAAAGGCAATGAATATCTGATTGTCAAACCTGACCAATATGGTACTGAAAAGATAGTTACTTATGGAGTCAATGATGACTAAAGCAATTTTAAATCAGCAAGAATTAGTTAAGAGAAATATTAGTCAATTATTAGCACAATTGACTCATATTTATCAAAATACACGTGGTGAACGACAAGAAATTTATCTTCAGTTTCCACCAGAAGATGAAGAGTTTTCCTTTTTAGAAGAACTTGAACTTTTAACAGTAAATCTTAGAGGTTATGCAAGTCAAATTCAAAGTACAGGTCAAATTGTTAATCAAGCTCAGGCCATTGAGCAATTACAAGCTATGCGAGTTTTAAATGTACCTCAGATTGCGAGTTTTTATTTTGGCAGTAATGGCAATTATGAACAGATAAAGAGTTATATTATAACTTTAGATTACTTGCGGTTACTACTGTTGGAATATTTGCAGTTTTAGAGGGACTAAAATCATTTATCTAATGCCTCTTCAAACTCTTTCAAAGCTTGTACAATTCCTACTTGCCAAGCTCGTTCAACCGTAACAACAATAATTTGAGTGAGAGGAATATTTGGAAAGTTAGGACTGTGACCAGATTCGATGTAATGTCCATCCCTGAGTAAATAAATCCTCAGTTTTTTACTATCGTAAATCCATAGTTCTGGAACTGCGATCGCTTATCCTGAAAGTGACACCTTAAAATACTCGTAATTATTATTCCAAGTCCTTCTCTCCTAAATCTTCATCCAAGATTGCTTCAATATCTCGTCCGCCATAAATGACTCTAAGAATCTCTACACCGGAATCTGAAGGAAGATAAAAAACAAGATAATTTTTAAATCCTTTTATTGCTTGCTGTCGAACACCAGATAAATTTGGATGAGAGAATTGACAAGGTTTTCCCATTCCTGGCATTTTACCCAGTTGTTTGAAAGTTATTTCTGCTGCTGCAAGAAACCTATCTGAAGCTTCCAAGTTATCTTCTGCAATATAAGTTGCTAATTCTATCAAATCGCGGATGACTTGCGGTCGTTTGCTTACGTCGCTCATTAACCTTGGTTTGACTCTTTATGCTTGGTGATTCTTTCCCGCACAGCTTGGCGTATATCTTCCCAATCATCAGGAGTCATCTCAGTTGCATTCCCAGAATTTAAACCTTCTAAAAGCATCGTTTCTAAACGTTCAGCCGCTTGACGCTTTTGGTCTTGGCGCACTAACTCACGAAAATATTCACTGACGCTGCTGTAACCACCAGTTGCCACTTTCTCTTCTATATAAGTCCGCATTGCATCAGGGAGAGATATATTTATACTTTTCACTGGCACAACTTCCCTAATTTTTCCTTCATAATATTACTTTATGCCAATTTATGCCATTTATTGCCATACAAGGATCAATTAGCAAAAGCGATACCTGCGGCGGGCTACGCTTACGTACTCTCTATCAAAAACTACTTCTCTCTAATGCCCCTTCAAACTCTTTCAAAGCTTGCACGGTTCCTACTTGCCAAGCTCGTTCAACCGTAGCGACAATAATTTGAGTTAGAGGGATATTTGGAAAGTTAGGACTGTTATCAGATTCGATATAATGTCCATCTCTGAGTAAATAAATCCTCAGCTTTTTACTATCGTAAATCCATAGTTCTGGAACTGCGATCGCAACGTATGCATCAAGAGTTGTTTTTGATGTTACATCTGTTTCAATTGCCAAATCAGGAGGCGGATCGTTTGGTTCTAGTTTGCGACGACCAATCATTCTTTGGTAATTTTGGATGTAGAAGCAAGCATCTGGTTCTACCCCCGCTATATTTTCCCGCTTGAAGGTAGTTGAACCGAAGGGTTCATAACTTTTCCCAGCGATCTTCAGCAAGATTTTTACAATATCCGAAATTAAGTCCTTTGATTTTTCGTGTTCGGGTAGAGGAACCATAATTTCTAACGTAGACTTGCTGTAAGCAACTCGTAGCGATCGCTTTTCACCCAGTTCTTGCAAAATAGACTCAAATTCTTCCCAGCTTATATCCTGGATATTTACTGTACTACCAGGCGTTATCCGCATTTGGCTAACAGGTTTAACAACGGGGGATACAGCAGTCATAAGCACTTTCCTTATAAAGGAACTATTCTGAAAATTGAGGCTGGATTAGCTTTAGCCTAACCTAATCAGATCGCTTAGAGGCTAGTTGCAACAATTTTCCTCCATCCTTTAAACTCTTTTTTTCTCAGTACCAGCATTTGATAAGTTAGTACATAATCTGAAACAATAACAGTAAAAGCAAAGAGGGGATTACGTTGAGTCACAATCCAGATGCCATAGCCCCCCACGGTGGACAGTTGGTTAACCGTATCGCCACATCAGAACAAAGAGCAGAGTTCCTATCAAAAGCTGACTTTTTGCCACGAGTAGAACTTGACGATCGCGCCGTTTCTGATCTAGAAATGATTGCGATCGGTGCTTTTAGTCCACTCACGGGTTTTATGAACCAGGAAGACTACGATCGCACTGTTACAGAAATGCGATTAGCTAACGGTCTTGTGTGGTCAATCCCGATTACACTATCGGTAAACGAAGAAGTAGCTTCCCCGTTGCCAGAAGACGGCTTAATCCGTCTGGATAACTCCAGAGGCGAATTTATCGGAGTTTTGCAACTCACCCAAAAATATCACTACGACAAAACCCGCGAAGCAAGAAATGTCTACCGCACTGATGATGTCAATCATCCAGGCGTGCAGGTACTCTATAACCAAGGTACTGTAAATCTGGCGGGTGATATTTGGCTGTTGCAGCGTGAACCTCATCCCCAGTTTCCCACTTACCAAATTGATCCAGCTGCCTCACGGCAAATGTTTAAAGACAAGGGTTGGAAAACCATCGTCGGCTTTCAAACTCGCAACCCCATCCACCGCGCCCATGAATATATTCAAAAGTGCGCTTTAGAAACTGTTGACGGTCTATTTTTGCACCCATTAGTCGGGGCGACAAAAGAAGATGATATTGCCGCTGATGTGCGGATGCGTTGCTATGAAATTTTACTGGAACATTACTACCCTTTAGACCGAGTAGCTTTAGCAATAAATCCAGCCGCAATGCGCTATGCTGGGCCTCGTGAGGCCATATTCCATGCTTTAGTCCGCAAAAACTACGGCTGTACTCACTTTATTGTTGGACGGGATCATGCTGGTGTCGGTGACTATTATGGCACTTACGACGCTCAGTATATATTTGAAGAGTTTGCGCCAACTGAATTAGGCATTGTGCCAATGAAATTTGAACACGCTTTCTACTGCACGCGCACTAAGCAGATGGCAACATCTAAAACTAGTCCCAGCAGGCCAGAAGAACGCATTCATCTATCGGGAACAAAAGTCCGAGAAATGCTGCGGCGCGGTGAGTTACCTCCACCAGAATTTTCCCGTCCTGAAGTAGCAGCAGAGTTGGCGCGGGCAATGCGGATAGAAGTGCCAGTTTAGGGAATTGGGCATTGGGCATTGGTGATATATTCTCCCCTGCTCCCCCGCCCCTCCACTCCCCACACTTTTGTAACTTTACACTACAGAGTTCAGCCCTGTAAGCTGCTAACTGATAGCTGAGGGCTGATAGCTAATTATGAAACGGCGCACGTTTTTACAGAGAATTGGCTCAATACTCGCGGTATTGGGGATAACTGAAGCTGAGTGGTTGTCTTTGGGAAATCGCTATTATCAGGCTTTGGCACAACCAAGTTCGCGTAAGTTGGCATTGTTAATAGGTATTAACCAATACCCCAAAATTCCAGCCCTCAGTGGTTGTCTGACGGATGTGGAACTCCAAAGAGAACTTTTAATTCATCGCTTTGGTTTCCAAGGGTCAGATATTCTCACCTTAACTGAGGAAGAAGCTAGTAGGGAATTTATTGAAGCGGCTTTTTTAGATCACCTGGGCAAGCAAGCTAAACCCGGTGATGTAGTCGTCTTCCACTTTAGCGGTTATGGCAGTCGTGTCAAATTGGAAACATCGCCAGAGGCAATGCAAAATGCTCTGGTGCCAGCTAATGGAAGTACAAACACACAAAATGAGAAAATAGTCAACTATATATTAGAAGAAACTCTACTGCTATTATTGCGATCGCTCCCCACAGACCGTGTAACAGCAGTATTAGATACTAGCTATTATGCTGCTAGCACAGTCTTAGGATTAAAAAGTCGCGCCCTTCAGGAGTCAGTAGCAAAGTTAGCAACAGAAGAACTCGACTTTCTTAAACAACTTAAAACTCAGAAGTTATCCAGCACTCCGATTGTTTTAGCAGCTACCTCAGAACCAAAGCAGTCAGCAAGGGAAGGACTATTTTCTGGTTTTAGTGCCGGGTTATTTACCTACGCTTTGACGCAGTATTTGTGGGAATTCACCCCAGCCACCACAATTCAAGTCGCCCTGTCGCATGTGGAAAATTCTCTATTCAAATTGGGTAGTAAACAGCAACCAGGGAATCTGGAAAACCTCTCTCCAAACCTCTCTCCTAAGAGGAGAGAGGCTTTGAATTCTCCCCCTTCCCTTGTAGGGAAGGGGGCTAGGAGGTTAGGTTTGCCAGACAGTATTATTGGTGCAGAAGGAGCGGTAACAGCTATTGAAGAAGACGGCAAAACAGTCCATCTGTGGTTGGCAGGATTACCTCCCCAAGTTTTGCTATACTACGGAGTGAATTCTCGATTGACTTTAGCAACAACAGAGCAATTGGTATTGCGATCGCGGACTGGGTTAACAGCAAAAGCGCAAATTTCCAAGATTGAAGGCGCAAATTCCCTACAAGTCGGGCAACTTGTCCAAGAAGCAGTCCGGGTTTTACCCCGAAATATTAATTTAACAATAGCTTTGGATACTGGATTGGAAAGAATTGAGCGGGTAGACGCCACAAGCGCCTTTGCCGCATCTTCCCATGTGTCCACCGTAGTAGCAGGAGAAAAATCTGCTGATTATATATTTGGTAAGCTACAGGAAATTCCTAGTCGTTATGGTCTATTTACTCTTGGTGGTGAGCTAATTCCTAATACCACGGGGGAAGTAGGAGAAGCAGTAAAATTAACAGCGCAAAAGTTAGCGCCCAAATTATCAACCTTGCTAGCAGCCAAGTTATGGCGACTCACGGAAAATCAAGGTTCTTCTCGCTTGCCTCTCAAGGTAACTTTAGAAATAATTAGTAAAATATCGCCTCGCGTCGTCATGCAACGCGAAACAGTACGAGCTTTCAAAACTGAAACTCCGATTAAAAAATCACTCCCCACTCCAATTGTCCCTATCGGTAGTCGAATGCAATATCGAGTGGAAAACCAGAGCGATCGCCCAGTATATTTAATCTTGCTGGGATTAAAGAATAATCATACAGCAGTTGCCTTCTACTCTTGGGAAACTCCTCAAGAACCAAACACTGAAGATACCAAGCCTCTCCTCAAAGAAGTTGTCATCGCTCCAGGTGAAACCCTCACCCTACCCCAAACTAATGGTGCGCCAGCTTTCTTTTGCGAACAACAGCTGATTTTTAGTACAGCCCCTTTTGGCGGAACTATCGCCGCTTTGAACACTGCTAAGTATTCCACAGAACAACAACCAATTAACCCATTGTTGAATTCCTTGGATGTTGCACAAGCGTTGCTACAAGACCTACATAACGCCAGCATCCTTAAAACAGAGATGAATGGTACAGCAGCCGACTCATATATCTTGGATGTGAATAATTGGGCAAGTCTTAGCTTTAGTTTTCAAGTGGTGTAAGTGGGCGTGAATAATTAAAGGTTTGTAGTAAGTGACTGTATCCCTATTTGTAAGTTTCACTTCTACAATAAAAATACCTAATCCCAATCGAATTTAGTAATAGTAGTGAGTGAATTCTAATGATTCCAGAACAAGAGTTATTAACAAAGTGGCGTTCTCTTCCCCCAGACAAACAAGAGGAAGTTTTAGATTTTGTCGAATTTCTTCGTTTGAAAAATTCTGCAAATAAAACCCCATTGGGAGAACGTTTGTGGCAAATTCGTACTAGGATTGTTGCTTCCGGTAAGAATTTATTAAATGAAGATGAAATCGAACAAGAACTAGCCAATCGCAGAGGTGGAATACAGGGTAGAGAAGTTCTCTAGAGAAGAATGAAAATAACTTATATTGATTCTGGAGTGTTAATCAGCGCAACAGATGGTATCAGTAGAATTGCCGAGAAAGCTCTTGAAATATTAGGAGATTCCCAACGGGAATTTGCTTCTAGTGAATTTGTCAAATTAGAGGTAAGTCCTAAATCAGTTTTTAACAAGCAAACAGAAGAAGCTCAATTCTATGAAGAATTTTTTAGCGATGTTACCTATTGGGCGAGTGATTTAGCTCATATTGTTCAAGATGCTTACCAAATTGCTTCTCAGTATGGTTTAGCAGCTATGGACGCGCTTCATGTAGCTGCGGCGTTGTCAGTTGGCGCAGAGGAATTAGTCACAACTGAGAAAAGAACAAAGCCCATGCATCGAGTAACTAGTGTTAATGTAGTTTCTATTTTTGATTCATAACTAGAAACCGCTATAGTAACTTTTTATTAAGATAAAAAGACAATGGGTTGCAAACATAGGGGATATGCAAAATACAGATATAGTCGTCATTGGTAGCGGTATTGGCGGTTTAAGTTGTGCTGCTCTTTTGGCACGGTATGGCTTTGATGTAATAGTCTGCGAAAGCCACTCCATCCCTGGTGGTGCGGCCCACAGCTTTGAGCGCAACGGTTTCAAATTTGACTCAGGGCCGTCTCTTTATTCTGGACTGTCTTACAGTCCATCTACCAATCCCCTAAAACAAGTATTGGATGCAATTGGTTCTGAACTACCATGCGTAACCTACGATACTTGGGGTTGTTGTTTACCAGAAGGTGATTTTGACACATCGGTTGGTGCAGAGCAATTTTCTGAAGTGCTGATGAAATTGCGTGGTAATCATGCTGTTACCGAATGGCAAGAACTCCAGCGCGTTATGGAACCATTCGCTAGTGCAGCAATTTCTATACCACCAGCCGCATTACGTTTTGATTTGGGTGCAGCTAGAACTGTAGCCCCGTTTGCCCCATCTCTGGCAAAACATCTGACAGATGTCATCAAGTTGACGGGCCCTTTCAGCCGGATTATGGATGGCGTTGTTAAAGACCCATTTACCCGAAATTGGCTGAATTTGCTGTGTTTTCTGCTTTCTGGACTACCCGCAGATGGCACTAGTGCCGCAGAGGTAGCATTTATGTTTGCTGATTGGTATCGACCAGATGCAGTACTTGAATATCCCATTGGTGGTAGTGGTGCTTTAGTTGACAGCCTTGTACAAGGATTGGAGCGTCACGGCGGGAAGCTGATGCTGGGCGCTCATGTGGAGGAAGTGCTTGTAGAAGGGAATCGTGCAGTGGGTGTGCGTCTGCGCGATCGCCAAGAAATTCGGGCGCGTCGAGCAGTAATTTCTAATGCATCGGTTTGGGACACACTGAAGCTACTACCAGAAAAGGCAATACCCAAAAACTACCGCGCTAAACGACAGGCGACACCTGAGTGTGATAGCTTCATGCATCTGCATTTAGGTATTGATGCTCAAGGATTACAGTCAGATTTGCGGTGTCATTACATCGTGGTTAATGACTGGGAATTGGGCATAACAGCACCTCAGAATGTTGTGGTGATCTCAATTCCTTCAATTCTCGACCCATCCCTTGCACCACCGGGTAAACACGTGATTCATGTGTATACTCCTGGTAATGAGCCATACTCTATCTGGCAGGGAATGGATAGAAAGAACCAGGAATACGCCGAGCAAAAGCGATCGCGTGCAGAAGTAATGTGGCAAGCACTAGAGCGGATCATTCCAGATATTCGCTCTCGTTGCGAAGTCACACTTGTTGGTACACCTCTCACCCACGAGCGTTATCTCCGTCGTCACCAAGGTTCTTATGGGCCAGCAATTCAGGCTGGATCTAGTATGTTTCCTGGGCCTGGCACACCTCTACCGGGATTGATGTGCTGTGGAGACTCGACATTTCCCGGCATTGGTTTACCAGCAGTCGCCGCCAGTGGGATGATTGCTGCAAATACCCTTGCACCTGTTAATAAGCATTTAGCCATGCTTCAAGATATCAAGTGCATTTAATTTTATAAAATCTCGTTGCCAAGAGAGCCGCACCCACTGCCAAAACTGCCAGTACACTGTCAGGTTCAGGTACGGCAGCAACTTGAGCATCAATTCGTGCAGTTCCAGCAAACAAACCTGTTAAGTCAGGGTCGCCTAGTATATTTGCAAACTCTGGAGAAATCAACAATCTAACATCAGGAATGGTTAAAGTTTGGCCATCAAATGCTACAGGTTCCGGAAGACTTAAATCAAACAAAATTGTATTTAAAGAAAATGTGTCTCTTAAAACAAATCCGCTGGCATCTGGGAGGGTACGTCCTGGAGCAAAACCTATTGAAAACTCACCAACAGTAATTTGATCGTTGAAGGTAACAGTACCAGTATGCTCGATTGTACCTGAGAGCGGAGTAAAACCGCCCTCGTCACTGAATGTAAAGTTGGTGGCTGAGTCGATATTGAAGCCAAGCAAATAATTGCTGGGAATTGGTGTGACTGTCTGATTAGTGCCTGTCAAAATTAGCCCGATATTTCTAAGAATATCCTGGTGGTCACGATCAATGCTGGTGACTCCAGATATCACTTTAAAAGTTGCAGCTTCTACCTGTATGGGTGCAATTGATATAAAAGCTGCTGTTGTACAACCAAGAATCCCTGCAAACTGAGAAAAACGCATAGATACTCCTGATGATATTTGTAGTTTATTTTATCTAATAAAATACTTTTTATTTATCTAATAACTTAGGAATTAACGCTAATGATACACCCTAATAAGATAAAAAAATTATTTTTTAAAGTTAACAACAAGTAATCGTCAAGTTAATATCAAAATTTAAGTCATACAGTTATACAGGCAAGGTTATTTAGGTGGGTAAAAATAAATATAACTGCTTATGATAGAGCATAAAATATGAGGCGTAAAGCATAGGGAACAAAGATGATAAAAATATAGTTATGTTTAATTATGTCCACTTCCAATTATTTAGCCTTAAACCTAAAACTATGATGTGGTCAAACATAAGTTTTCTCTCTAATTATTGATAAGTTTAGGTTAAGAAGTGAAGCACTGTTTTACACGGTTTCGGTTTAATAATGATACAAATACGCTGCTACGGACACAGCAATGCTTATGCGTATCAACTTAAGTCAAAACACGAGTAAGTTTACAAAGCATGTTGAAATATGCGCCTATTACGCTTGCGCTGCGGTCTGCACACCATACGGGTTAGAAAAAACTTGATTTTGCATTAGTCCACGGAGGTGGACTTTGCTTGTTTAAGAGCGAATTACATTCGCCAAATACTTTTAAAAATTCTTAATTCACAAACTTGTTCTAATCCACCAGCCTATTTTCTCTAAATTAGGATCTATTTCCTGCCAAAAACTTGCTGAAGAGTCTGCTTCTCTTGTGGCTGCGAGTATTTTATCTATACTGTCGAAGTTTTTTTGAATCAACTGCTTATCTAGTTTAGGAATATCTAATTTCAGATATTTCAGCCGATTGGGTAACTCTACTTGCTCTCTTGTTGACAAGTGGGTAATCTGATCAATTTTTTCTAAAATTTTGTCTACTGATGCAATAACTTCTTGCAGGCTCGGCTTTTTAGTTTGTAAGTGCAAATCTTTTTCTTCAAATGTTTCTTCTTGATTACCTAACTTTACTATCACTATTTTGACGAAGAAAATATTGTAATCAATTTCACTTACTTCACCAACTTGTTGATGATATTTTCCAGTTTTATTTATAAGTACTATGTCACCTTTCTCAATTCTGTCTTTCATGATTTCTACAGCCTCTAAATGAAATTGCTAAATAATCTCCTCTACGGAAAATACTACTCTAAAGCCACAAACCCTCAGTCCACCGTCTGACTCATTCCAGCTACGGCTAGCGCTGCGACAAAGTTCTGCGTTGAAACTCCAAGAACCACCCCGTAGCACTCGGCGATTAATATCACCGCCAACTTCCCAAGCTGTTCCATCTGAGGGTGCGTCGTTGTAATTGTTGTGCCACGCATCAGCACACCATTCCCAAACTAGCCCGTGCATATCGTACAATCCAAAGGCGTTGGCGACTTCAAAACTACCGACGTTGGTTGTTTCTTTACGGAATTTGCTTTTTGGTTCGATAGTGCAACTGACTAACTCAGAGGTAATGGTTTCGCCAAAGTGGAAGGATGTTGTAGTTCCAGCCCGACAAGCATATTCCCATTCAGCTTCACTCGGTAAACGATAGTCGCGTCCGGTTTTTTCTGATAGTCTGAGACAGAATTCTACAGCCTCATACCAAGATACATTTTCTACTGGTCTATCTAGACCTTTGAATTTCGATGGATTTGGATTTAAAGCTTGTTTAACTTTGGGTAAAGCTGCTACTACTCTCCACTGTGCTTGAGTTACGGGAAATTTCCCCATAAAAAATGGTTCAACGGTAACTTGATGTCGAGGGCGTTCGTCAGCATCTCCTTCAAACTCTGGTGAACCCATCATATAAGTACCACCAGGAATCGATACCATTTCTAATGTGACAGATTTACCCAATTCTTCGGCAAAGAAGTTTGCATTACAACTCATGCGATTTACTTCTCTACCACCTGTGTCTACTGTCACTACGTCAAATTCAAAGGTTTCTAAGGGTGGTAATGGTACGATTACTTTTTGTGGTAGCGGCGGTAATATGGGTTGGGACATCGAAACAATTTTTAGAGCAACCGGTTCAATGTTCGATGTTGCAAATTTCAAATCGTTGAGAACTTCTACTGCTGTTTGATATCTTTCGCTAGGTAGATGTTTTAGTAATTTCTCTAAAATTTTTCCTAAGTCGTCGCTAATCGTAATACCTTTTTCTTGCAAACGTTCGCGCCACAACCACTTAGCATTCATTGCATCATAAATAGGATCATTAACCTGTCCAGAAGCATCTTGGAACGGCAAACATCGAGTTAAAAGACGCACACAAGTTACACCCAAAGCATACAAATCACTGCCGTGACAAGCAAATCCAGCCATTTGTTCTGTTGGGGCATAACCAAGGGTATAAATTACTGTAGCTTGTCTTCCTAAACTGGTTTGTGTTACCTGTTTAGCACCGCCAAAGTCAATTAATACTGGTTTTTCATCACTTGCACGACGAATAATATTTTCTGGTTTGATATCCCGATGAATGACGTTATGGGTATGAATGAATTGCAGTACTGGCAATAAATCAGCTAAAAGTTCCCAAATTTGTTGTTCGCTATAAATTTGTTGCTGAACTTCTTGTAAGAGAGTTTTTCCTTGAATAAATTCTTGTACGAGATATAAACTAGCACCTTGTTCAAAGTAAGCAAGTAATCTGGGAATTTGGGTGTGATTTTCTCCCAGTTCATACAACCGAAAAGCCTCTTCTTTAAAAAATTCTGCTGCTTTGGTGCGTTGTCCTGTTCCCTGAAATTGTGGGAAAAATTGTTTGATGACGCAAGGCGCGTTTAGTCTGTCTACGTCTTCTGTAGCATAGGTTCTGCTAAATCCACCTTCACCTAAAAGTCTTAATACGCGGTAACGGTTTCTTAGCAGTTTGCCAAAGTTGCTTTGTCCGCAACTCACACAAAATCTATTGCTATCAGAGTTGAATGGATTTGAGCAATTGGGATTTTGGCAGATTTGCATAATGAGGGGGAAATAGCATCTTCTCCAAAGTTAGCCCCAATATTATCTAATTGAAAACAGTTATGTAGAGAAGCGAACACGGAAGTTTATTCATGTGCTTAAAACTATCTTTAACACGAGGATAGAAGGATGAATAAATTATATTTATGTAAGAATTCAGGAGTCAGAATTCAGAATTCAGAATTCAGAAGAGTTAAAGAATTAGGAGAAAATTTGATACATAAATGTACTAATCATGCTGCATTCCTTTTAAATTCTTACTTCTGACTTGTGGGTGCTGAGGTTTTTAAGACGCGATAAATCGCCGTCTCTACAAGTGTTTTGGTCTTATCTGAACTGTATTGAGCTATATTAGGACGTTGTGTTAGTAGAAATTACACAACGTTGCTATGATATTGGTGCGTTACGGCAAGCTTAACGCACCCTACATTTTAATATAGCTGTTGTTTACTATCCAAAAAAGTTCACGAAGAACGAAATTGCCAATAATATTTATTGCAAATTAAAACTCTTATTTAAAAGTTTTCTTCTCTCCAGAAGCGCGAATTAATTCAGCTACAATAGCAACGATCGCAGATACGGAAATTAACATCACGCTAAGAGCATTAATATCAGGTTTAACTCCTGTTCTAATCCGGCTAAAAATTTCCATTGGCAGGGTGTTAGAACCGCTACCAGCAGTAAAACTGGAAATGAGAAAGTCATCTAAGCTGAGAACAAAGGCTAAGAGGCAACCGGCTACAATCCCAGGCATTAATTCAGGTAGCAATACTTTGATGAAAGCTTGGGTTGGTGTAGCGCCTAAATCTAGGGCTGCTTCTTCTAAATGAGGATCTAAATTAGTCAGTCGTGAACCAACCACAAGTCCGACGTAAGCCAGACAAAACACTACATGGGCTGCAACTATCGTCCACAAACTCAAAGGGATTGCAAAGGCGGCTAGACATACTAGGGTAGCTACTGCGATCGCAATATCGGGAATAATCAATGGTAGGTAAGCAATACCCCGATACAATTTCTTACCAGGAAATTCATAACGCGCCAACCCAACCGCCATCAAGGTTCCCAGCACTGCTGAAATTGCCACGGCACAACCAGCAACGATCATACTGTTTTGCAAAGCTGATAAAATGCGATCGTCACTGAACAGCTTGCCATACCAATCGAGAGTGAATCCTTGCCAAGTTGCACTGTAGGGTGACTGATTGAAGCTATAAAAGCCAAGTACCAGTATGGGCAGGTACATGAACACAAATATCAGTAGTGAGAAAACCGCTTGCCATGAGACACGCGGTTTTTTGAGAGATGGAGAGATATTCACGTTTATATATGATTTTTATTGATAGCAATACAAAATATCATATTTCGTGTAATTAGTCAATATTTAACTCCTTTTTCTCCCTTTTGCCTAGTGGGGAATCCAATAGAAAAGTAGAGGCAATTCATGAATTGCTTCTACTTGTTAAGTGTGGGCAAACTTCCGCCACTATCTACTAGTTAATTATTACTTTTAAGAACCTAAATAGAACTTCTAAAAAAATACCACTTCTGATTGCAAACCATCGAATTTACCAAAATCTGTCCTTTGGGTGGATACAGGTTATCCTTTAGAGTACGGAAAGCCGCCCAAAGAGTGTCTACACGCTTTATTCTTTAATTAATATTTGTAAACAAGTTAATTGACAAGCAACAACATAGTTTTATCGCCAAATATCGCTATTTAGCTGAGATTATAACGATTTTAGAAAGTTTGTTTTTATAAAAAAATCCATATTTAAAATTGCCATAAATCATCAAAAAATCATAAATCAGAATATAGCTACCTCTTTAGGGGTGGGTAATTTCCGTACTAGGATAGACAAGAAATATAGAAGTAACAGCATAACATTTGAAGGAGATTGTTAAAAAGTTTAGTATCTGAAGTTACTTTCTGATGCCAGGTGAATCAATTACAAGCACTAAAACAACAGAAATAAAAAACTTCTAATTCAACTTTTATTTTTTAGGAGGTTTGTGATGAGAATTGCTCAAGTCGCTCCATTATGGGAAAGAGTTCCACCTCCAGGTTATGGTGGGATAGAGTTAGTAGTAGGGTTACTGACAGATGAATTAGTCCGACGCGGACATGACGTAACCTTATTTGCATCGGGAGATTCTATGAGTCTGGCAAAATTAAGGTCAGTTCATCCCCGTGCCCTCAGACTTGATCCGACTATCAAAGATTTTGGCATTTACGAGATGCTGAATCTAGCTTCGGTGTACGAACGCGCAGAAGAGTTTGATATTATTCATTCCCATATCGGGCATGGGGCATTATCTTACGCAAATCTTGTCACAACCCCTACAGTTCATACGTTGCACGGTATTTTTACCCCTGACAACGAAAAGATGTTTAGTTTTGGTAAAAAACAACCCTACGTCAATATTTCCGATGCACAACGAGAACCAAGGTTAGGGTTGAACTGTATAGCCACGGTTTACAACGGGATTGATGTCAGCAGTTATAAGTTTCACTCCCAACCACAAGATCCTCCTTACCTAGCGTTTTTGGGTCGGATATCTCCTGAGAAGGGAGCGCACTTAGCCATAGAAATTGCCAAACAATCTGGTTGGCACTTGAAAATGGCAGGTAAAGTGGATGTCGTTGATGTGGAATACTTTGAGAAGGAAATCAAACCACTGATTGACGGGGAGCAAATTGAGTATCTGGGTGAAGCCAACCATGTTCAAAAAAATGCTCTGATGGGAGGTGCAGTAGCAACTCTATTCCCCATCACTTGGCGGGAACCCTTTGGATTGGTGATGGTGGAGTCAATGGCTTCGGGTACGCCAGTGATTGCAATGAAATTGGGGTCTACTGAAGAGGTAATTTCCCACGGCAAGACGGGTTTCCTCTGCAATAATATTCAAGAGTGCATTAGTGCTATCGATCGCGTCATCGAGTTAGACCGCTATGCCTGTCGTCAGTATGTGGAAAATCTTTTCAGCGTTGAACACATGACTGATGGTTATGAGGCGGTTTATCAACAAATAATAGCAGAACGATTTTCTCAGAATGGGCATTTTCGCAATTTGGTTGAGTTAGCTAGCGATCGCATTTAAATACCATATTCATCTGGTTTTACAGCCCTGGCGAAGGTCATTCAGGGCTAGACAAACAAAGCCCACCTCCGTGGGCTAATATAAAATCAAGCTTTTCTCAAAAAATTCGCTGCATCTACCAATTAAGAATTGCTAAAAGTAAATAAAGACTACTAAGTAAATAGGCGAGAATAAATCAAAGTAGATTAAGTAATGTAAAAAATCTTGAGATTAGTTTGTAGTGAGGACTTTAGTCCTAAAATGAGGGCTGTTCGCAAAGCGTTCCCGCAGGGTAGCCCCCACTACAAACCTTTAATTATTCATGCCGCTCTACTTACCAAGTTAGGCGATCGCTCCATTTTTCTACAGTTCTAGCACTCACTCCTGGAACTCGTTCTAAGTCTTGCAAAGATGTAAATTTTTGCTGTTGACGGCTAAGAATTATCCGCTGCGCTAATTTCTTACCAACACCAGGGAGAGTTGCTAATTCTTCCAAAGTTGCAGTGTTAATATTTATTTGTTTAATCGCTTGTGGTTCACTTGATGAAGAAGTTTTTATTTGGGGACACTGTGTTTGTTCTAATTTGATTTTTTCTTGAATTGCTGGTGGTAAGCCCGGTTTCACTTTGGCATAAAGACGAGCAAATTCTCGCACATAATGAGCAGCAATGATGGGATTTTCAATCACTACAAGTGTCTCATCGTTACCATAATTAGCGGCATCTGACCAATTATGAGAACCTGTAATTACTGTTGTACTATCAATAACACCAAATTTGTGATGCAGTAAATCACCTTTGGGTAACACAGGTACACCTACAGTAGTAATTGGATTAGTCCAAGGATGGTTGTCAACTTCATATTTACATTTATTACTGAGAGCAACCCCCATCATATCCAATGCTTCGCTATAGGGACGATAGGCAAATTGTGGTTCAATTAAAGCGCGAATTTGGATACTTTGTTGATGGCGTTTTTCTAAAATATTTGCAAGCCGCTGATCGGAAAACACAAATAGCGCCAAATCGGTAGATTTAGTTGCGGAATCTAAAGTTTTGCCAATTAAACCATTACTACTGTTACTCCAAGGTTGAGTTGGAGAAGTAGGCGAAAATTGTACAGTAATTTGGGTGTTACCTAAAGTTATTTGTTTAGGTAAACGCATCGGCTTTTGCAAACCAAATCGACTATCTGGCTGACCTCCCGGCCCGTCACCCCACATAACGTTAAACTCTTCTGTAAATAAAGATGCTAATTCTGGACTGTCAATTTGCAATAAGTTATTGGCATTCCCTAAAGTGTTGGGATTTGTAAAATCACCAGATGTATCACTTAAAGTAAAATTTGCGGAAGTGATAATTACAATCCGATTATCCACAATCACAAATTTATGATGCATCAAGCTACTACCTGCTGAACCATCTGCTTGATCATCAATCCAGGGAATTTGGCCATTCTGCAAAATCATCAAAGCATCTCTTTGATTGATTTCTGCTGGACTGAGTTGATTGTCTTGGTTAATATCGATAAATTGGCGAAACTCTTTATAGCGTTCCTGTTCCCTTTTATCTAACTTGCCTACTTCAGCAGATGTTAAGCTACTCCAAGGTCGGCTGTAGTTATTTTCTAAAATTATCCTGACTTTTACCCCAGCTTTTTGTCTATCAACTAATGCTTGAGCAACTTTGGGTAAACGTAATTCTTGCACCACCACATCTACTGTAGATTTAGCCTGTGTAATAGCATCGGCAATCTGTTTTTCTAAATCATCCCCAAGGCGAGTTTGCTGACGGTAAGATTCTTTGTATTCTGAAGACTCAGAATGGTTAAAGTAAACTTGAACTAATGGGTCTTGTGGTAAGGGTTCTGGACGCTGATTGTAGGACTGGACTCGTTGACAACCAGCAAGGGAGAATATTACTAAAAAGATATATAAAAAATATCTTTGTCTAGAGATAAGTTGCACTGTAATCTGTTAAAAGTGGATTGGGAGTGGACATATTTATCATTCCCAAAATGTTGTGTTCTGAATTAAGTAGAAAAATAGCTTTCCAAGGCAAGGGAAAAATCTATTTCTAGAGGCAGAATTACAAAGATTTTTTCCGGTTTTTTTACTCAAGCTGATAATATCAGCAGTCTATACCAACGTGTGTTCTCACCATTAGCGGTTATATGCAAATTTATCTAGATTACAGCGCCACTACACCTACTCGAAAAGAAGCGATCGCAGTTATGCAAACAATCCTCACTCAACAGTGGGGCAATCCTTCCAGCTTACATGAGTGGGGACAACGGGCTGCAACAGTTGTAGAACAAGCTAGAGTCCAAGTTGCTGGTTTAATTAACGCCGCCAATTCGGAATCTATCATTTTTACCTCTGGCGGCACTGAGGCAGATAATCTAGCAATTATGGGCGTGGCTCGGTTGTATGCCGTTCCTCAACATATTATTATCTCCAGCATTGAGCATTCCGCAATTTCTGAAACAGTACGGTTGCTAGAAGTGTGGGGTTGGGAAGTTACCCGCTTGTCTGTGGATATTAAAGGCAAAGTCAACCCCTTGGATTTAAAGGCGGCGTTGCGACACAACACAGTCTTAGTTTCTATAATTTACGGTCAAAGTGAAGTAGGAACAGTGCAACCGATCGCAGAACTGGGTAAGATAGTGCGATCGCATGGTGCTTTGTTCCATACAGATGCGGTGCAAGCTGCGGGACGCTTACCCATAGATGTGCAACAACTTCCTATAGACTTACTTAGCCTTTCTAGTCATAAAATATATGGGCCACAAGGTGCTGGGGCGCTATATGTGCGTCCTGGTGTGGATTTGATGCCTCTAGTTAGTGGTGGTGGACAGGAAATGGGATTGCGTTCTGGTACACAAGCAGTACCGATAATTGCCGGATTTGGTATAGCAGCAGAATTAGCAGCCGAAGAATTGCCTACAGAAACACCACGATTGATTGAGTTACGCGATCGCGCTTTTGCCCAATTAGCTGAGATTCCTGGTTTAATTCCTACAGGGGATGCTTGCGATCGCTTACCTCACCATATCAGTCTGTGCCTAGAAAACGCCGATGGCGAAAAACTCAGCGGTAAAGCCTTAGTACGTCAGCTAAACCTTGCAGGCATCGGCATCAGTGCTGGTGCTGCCTGTCACAGTGGTAAACTTAGCCCTAGTCCGATATTGTTAGCGATGGGTTATTCAGAAAAAGCGGCTTTGGGGGGAATTCGCATCACATTGGGGCGTGATACCACCGCAGCTGATATAGATTGGACAGTGATGGTATTGAAGCAAGTTTTGCAGAGACTAACACCGGATTTATCTTTAGTTAAGCGTTAAATCCAATCTCATAAATTACAGACAACATTGGGGTTGCGTATTTGCGGGATGATTTTACTATTATTTGTGGGGTGGGCCGAAAAGCCATTGCTGTCAACTTAACGCGAAACCGCACGTCCGCCAGGGATTGTAAATCCCTGTCTCATAGCTAAAGTCCTCTGAAGAGGACTAAAGAGAAAGAGCGCAAAAATTTTCAGTCTACTTCAGTAGACTTGAGCAATTAGTCAGGGATTTACAATCCCTGGCGGGTGAACAACACCCAATCAGTACGCTATTTTTGGCTTAAGTTGACACCAATGGCATCTTGCCCGCCCTGATGATGCAAGTTAAATGCCGATTAGCTTACCTCACACTCATTTCCACACGAAAATAATTCCCATCTGTATCTGGTTGCTTAAAGGCAACCTTTTTGATTTAATGGAAATTAATATCAAGTATTTCTTAGGACTTTATTCAAAATTCTTATCAATACTCAAGGTAAAAAACTCTTCAAGATAATGTTTGTAAACTCTAATTTATCGCTAGCTCTGGCAAGTATAAGTCGCGGCGAAACAAGATAAAATGAGTAAAATTTGCTGTAAAATCTTGGGTTAGAAAAAATATAATTTTTTGTGTGTTAGTCAATCGTAAAACCAGTTTATGATATTATCGATATATTTAATCAATAAAATTATTGATAATTTTAGGTAATAGTTTTAATTCTGGTGGAAGAAAATTATGAAGCGCCGTAAGTTTGTCTATATAGTTGGACTAGCAACTGCTAGTGGGGGATTAGCGATCGCTTGTAATCCTAATCAAACTCCCACCGATACTGCCGAATCGCCTTCAGGGCAAGCTACACCAGCTACGGCTGCTAGTGGTGTATTAGAAAAAGAGCTAGTAATATACTCAGGACGCAACGAAAAACTCATTGGTGAGCTTATCAAACAATTTGAGCAACAAACCAATGCGAAGGTACAAGTCCGCTACGGCGATACTGCTGAGTTAGCATCAGCAATTTTGGAAGAAGGGGCAAACAGTCCCGCAGATGTCTTCTTCGCTCAAGATGCTAGCGCCCTCGGAGCTATGCAAAAAGCAAATCGAGTCGTAGAATTACCAACATCTCTTCTGAATCAGGTAGATAGTACCTATCGCTCACCAGAGGGAAGATGGGTAGGTATTACGGGGAGAGTGCGGACAGTAGATTACAACTCTAAGTCAGTACAGCCGAGTGAATTACCATCGTCTATTTTTGGCTTTACTGAACCGAAATGGAAAGGTAAAATTGGTTGGGCACCTACAAATGGTTCCTTTCAATCCTTTGTCACCGCCTTACGAGTTGCAGAAGGAGAAGACAAGGCTAGGCAATGGTTAGAAGGCATTAAAGCTAACAATGCTAAAGTTTATCCTAATAATACTGCGATCGTAGAAGCCTTATCTCGCGGCGAAATTGGTGTGGGATTTGTCAATCATTATTATCTAGAACGAATCAAACAAGATAATCCTCAAGTTCCAGTTGAGCATCATTTTACCGATGATGTGGGTTCCTTGGTAAATGTTGCAGGCGTAGCCATTCTTAACAGCGCCAAACATCCCAATATTGCTCAAAAATTTGTCGAATTCATGCTGAATGAAAATGCCCAAAACTACTTTGCTAATCAAACTTTTGAGTATCCTCTAACTTCGGCTGTTGCGCCCAAAGGTAAACTAAAATCTCTCCAAGAAATTAAAAAACAAACTCAAAAAATCGACTTGAGTAATCTTAGCGATTTAGAGACAACACTCAAGCTCATGCAGCAAGTACAAGTCATATAACCTGCTGTAAGTTGGAATTCATCTGACAAGAGTAGGAAAAATCTAAACTTTTTGAGAAAGTTTATTGCTTACCAGTACAGGTTAATGGTAAAGGTTGAGAATACCAAGATTATTGCAAAAACTTCCTGGTAAGTATTAAGGTGGAGGATTGGAAATTGAAAAGTTTACCATTGCTGAAAGTTTCAGCGTTAGCTCTAGCTGTAACGCTCGGTTGGGGAATCGGGGTGGCTGTAAATGCCCAAACGAAAACCCTCGTGATCTATTCAGGCAGAGAAGAAAAACTAATTGGCCCCTTAATTGAGAAAGCCAAAAAAGACTTGAATCAGGATATTCAAGTGCGTTATGGCGATACTGCTGAGTTAGCGATCGCACTTTTAGAAGAAGGGAAAAATAGCCGTACAGACTTGTTTTTTGCTCAAGACGCTGGTGCTTTAGGCACTTTGGAGAAAAAACAGGTAACGCTACCAATTGCCTCTAAACTGCTAAACAAGGTTGATTCTCGCTTTCGTTCTGCTAAAGGACATTGGCTAGGAATTTCCGGTCGCGCCCGTGTAATTGACTACAATACAAAGCTAGTTAAAAAAGGGGAACTACCGACATCAATTTCGCAGTTAACAGAATCGAAATGGCGCGGGAAAGTCGGCTGGGCACCCACAAACGGCTCATTTCAGTCATTTGTTACGGCAATGCGAGTCTTAGATGGCGATGCAAAGACTCTCCAATGGCTCAAAGCCATGAAAGCTAATGGTGTCAAAGATTACGGCAAAAACGCTGCGATCGTTGAAGCTGTGGGACGTGGAGAAGTTCATCTCGGTTTAGTGAATAATTATTACTTGTATCGCTTCAAAAAAGATAATCCGAACTTTCCTGTTGCCCACCACTACACAAGCAAAGATGCAGGATCAATGATTAATGTGGCAGGAGTAGCTATTACGAAAACCACAGATCAAAAAGCTGATGTAGAAGCTTTAATTGATTACCTGCTCAAACAGAGTTCACAAAATTACTTTGCTCAAGAAACTAATGAATATCCTTTAGTAAAAGGAATCCCAGCACCATCAAAACAAGTGCCAATCAGTAAACTAAATCCACCCAATGTTAACTTGACAGATTTAGATGATTTGCCAGCAACGTTGAATTTATTACAGCAGGCAGGAGTTTTGTAACAGTTGAAAGCGGTTCGCCCTCCATTATTTCTCACATTATCGGCAGCGGTAGTGGCAATTGCCATTGCCCTGCCATTGCTATACTTAGTAATTCGCACCGCAGGTATTGGCGGGGAAGAGTTCTGGGAATTGATTTCTCGTCCCCGCAATATCATGGTCTTTTTCAACAGTGCGGCAATGGCGGCAACGGTAACATTATTTTCCACACTAATTGCCGTACCATTGGCGTTTTTAACAGTGCGGACAGACTTACCAGGAAGACGTTTCTGGTTAGTGGCGACAACATTACCCTTAGCGGTTCCTAGCTATGTAGGCAGTTTTGCCTTGATTGCAACTTTGGCACCACGGGGTAGCTTTTTGCAGTTATTGCTTCAACCATTAGGAGTAGAAGAATTACCTTCAATTTATGGTTTTCCTGGGACAGTTTTGGCAATTACTTTGTTTACCTATCCCTATATGCTGCTTAGTGTGCGTTCTGGATTACAAGGTATTGATCCATCTCTAGAAGAAGCATCTCGTAGTTTGGGCTATGGTAGTAGAGAAACCTTTTTTAAGGTAGTTTTGCCACAGTTGAAACCATCACTGATTGCAGGTGGATTATTAGTCGCTTTATATGCCTTGCGCGACTTTGGTACACCTTCGCTGATGCGATTTGATGCCTTTACGCGGGCAATTTTTTTACAATATAAAACTAGTTTTAATCGGAACTCAGCCGCAGCCTTATCTTTGATGTTGGTGACATTGGTGCTGCTGATTTTGTGGCTGGAATATCGAATGCGATCGCGTGCAGCTTATTATAGTCGTGGCTCCGCTTCTCTACGTCCACCCAAAATTGTCAAATTGGGAATTTGGAAATGGCCAGCTTTCGGCTTCTGTCTGCTAATTACTAGCTTCGGTGTAGTTTTGCCAGTAGGTATCACCTTATTTTGGCTGATTCGCGGACTTAACGGTGGCTACACTTTCCCCAATTTATTCCCCACCGTTCTCAACTCCATTGGCGCGGCTGGACTCGCAGCTTTAGCTACCACCATCTTTGCCTTACCAGTAGCAATTTTAGCAGTCAGATTTCCGAGTAAAATCACCGCCATAATTGAACGCTGTTCTTACATCGGTTTTGGAGTTCCGGGAATTGTTGTTGCCTTATCTTTGGTATTTTTTGGTGCCAACTATTTGCCAGCACTGTACCAAACTCTGCCGATGCTGATATTTGCATATTTAGTTTTATTTTTACCGCAATCAGTGGGAACAGTCCGCAGTTCGCTTTTGCAAGTCAATCCGCAGCTAGAAGAATCAGCCCGTAGTCTAGGTAGGAATGCTTGGCAAACTTTAAGAGAAGTTACCCTCCCTCTGGTACAACCGGGTGTGTTGAGTGGTGCGGTGCTGGTGTTTCTCACAGCAATCAAAGAACTACCAGCCACCATGCTGTTAGCGCCTATTGGCTTTAGTACTTTAGCAATGCAAATTTGGCAAGCCACAGAAAATGTAGATTTTGCCGATGCGGCGGCGGCTTCATTAGCTATGCTACTAGTTTCTATGGGTTCAACTTTATTGGTGCTATCTCAAGAGAACGTAAAAAAAGAGCAAGTCTTGAAGGAGACAGGAGGCAGTAGGCAGGAGGTAGAAGGAGTAAATCACTTATAGAATTCCACCTCTACTGATTTGAAACTTTTCAAGTAATTGAACTATAGTACTCTCCACTTCCTATGCAACAAGTAATTCTAGATTTACAAAATGTCACCAAGCGGTTTGCAGAAAGTGCCTTCCCTGCTGTAGATAACGTATCTTTGACGTTGCAACAAGGAGATATCTTGGGATTGCTCGGCCCATCTGGTTGTGGTAAAACTACACTGTTGAGAATGATTGCTGGTTTTGAGCGATCGCAAGTAGGAGAAATTAAAATTGGTGAACAGGTAGTTTGCGATCGTTCTACTTGCATCCCAGCCGAACAGCGCGACATCGGCGTTGTTTTTCAAGATTATGCCCTGTTTCCCCATCTAAATGTGTCAGAAAATGTGGCTTTTGGGTTGAAACATTTCAGTAAAGAACAAATACAAAAACGCATAGCCGAAGTCATTAATTTGGTGAGACTCGAAGGCTTAGAAAAACGTTACCCTTACGAACTCTCAGGTGGGCAACAGCAGCGGGTTGCACTCGCCCGTGCTTTAGCACCCCAACCTCAACTCATGCTTTTAGATGAACCCTTGAGCAATCTTGATATTCAAGTTAGGTTGCGCTTGCGAGAAGAAGTGCGCGACATTCTCAAAGCGGCGGGTACTTCAGCAATTTTTGTTACTCACGATCAAGAAGAAGCATTAGCTATTTCAGATATAGTGGGTGTGATGCGCCAAGGACATTTAGAGCAAATAGGCACACCAGAAGAAATTTATACTTATCCAGCATCAAGATTTGTCGCTGAATTTGTGACTCAGGCTAATTTCCTTCCCGCCCATCGTCAAGGGAATTTATGGAAAACAGAAATCGGCAGTTTTGAGTTAACAGCAAATCATACCGATGATAATGGCGAAATCATGATCCGCCAAGAAGATTTTATCTTAAAGCCTAATACCGATGCGCCCGTAGTTGTCCGCACCCGAAGGTTTTTAGGACGTGAATATCAATATTGTTTACAAACTCCCTCTGGTAAAGAACTCCATGCGCGGACGATGACTGATACCGCGTTACCTGTGGGTACAAGGGTGGAATTATCTATAGCCAGTGATAGTGTAAAAGTTTTTCCACAGTAGATTTTGGTGTTAACTATTTAGACACTAGTTGGAGTTGAATGGGCAAAATAACTAGATAACTCCGAATAGGTAGGTATAAAATATTATGGATGACCAGTTAATTGCCGCTATTGAGTCGCGTGATGCCCAGCGTGTAAAAGAATTATTGGCTACAGGCACAAACCCAAATGTCAAGAAAGGTGATGAAACAGCCTATGAACTCGCACGCTACGGCCCAGATGAAATTAAATGTGCGTTAATTGAAGCTGGTGCTGATGATTCCTCACTCAGACACTCGTTAGTTTGGGCAGTTATGACAGGTCGAGTGGAAACCGTGAGAGTTTTGCTTGCTAGGGGTGCAGATATTAACGTATCAACCTATGGTGGCAACCCATTACAAGAAGCGGCAAGAGTAGGAAATGGGGAAATCGTTGATCTGTTAGTTGCTGCGGGTGCTGATGTTGATGACGGCAGTATGCTTTCAACCCCTTTATTAAAAGCTATTGAAAAAGGCAACTTCAATATTGCTTTAAAACTCATTGCCGCAGGTGCGAACCCAAGCAAGACAACAAAGTTTGGTAGTATTCCACCCATCGCAATGGCAGCAGCACAAGGTTCAGCAGCAGTAATTAGAGGGCTGATAGCTGCTGGCGCAGATGTCAATATTTTGACATCAGGAATTACAATCAATCATGCCACAATTCAAAGACAGGCTGGATCTGCGTTAAAAACAGCATTCAATACTTTGGAGACTCTTAGTAAAGCATTTGAAAAGCTCGACGCAGTTGAAACTGGAGATGCACCATTGTCTGAGGTGGGCGAAACCATTGAATCTATTGATATTGCCGCAAATCGGGCGAAGCTTGCCACATCCAACATTGCTAAACCAGAAATTGCAGTTGACACCTTCCCAGCAATTCTGGCAGCACGTTGCGGTCATGGAGAAGCTTTAGCAGTATTATTGGCAGCAGGTGCTGACCCCTACTGTAAAGATGGCGAGGGATTATCAGCCTATGATTGGGCAGTCCGAAACGAACATTCACAGGTTCTAGAAGTTCTGCGTCAGTTTGGTGTGGATGCACCAAGGGGAAGTCAAGAGGAACATCTGCTGAACGCCGCCGAACAGGGAGATGTTGTAGCTGTACGTGCATGGTTGTCTGAAGGTGCTAACGTGAATGCACGCGACCAAAGAAGAAAGACAAAGAACCGCACGCCGTTGATGTTAGCAGCATCAACTGGACATTTAGAGGTTGTAAATTTGCTGCTTGATGCAGGTGCTGATATCAATGCCACTGATATTGTTGATGTCAATCAACGACAACCTTGTGGGATTATTTCAGACGATTACGAGTCATTTACTGCGATGAGATTGTTTTTGGGCATAACTCCCTTGATGCTAGCAGCAATTAAGGGATATAAAAACATCGTCCAACTACTAGTTTCACATCAAGCGAATCTTCAAGCACGGGATTGTTTTGTAAGAGATGCCCTATGTCTTGCTTGCATCAACGGACATCTAGAGGTTGTGCAAATATTAATGCAGGCAGGAGTAAACATCAATCAGCAAGATATAGCGGGAGATACGCCGCTTTTGATGGCTTTGAGAAATACCCATATAGAACTGGCAAAATTTCTCATAGAGTCAGGAGCAAATGTCAACGCTAAAAATAATGAAGATCACACTCCTTTAATAGAGGCAGTACAAAAGGAAGAACATTTAGAGCTAATTCAAATGCTGATTGAACGGGGTGCTGATGTCAATGCCGTTTCTAAAGATGGTGACACTGCAATAACTGTGGCAGATTTATTTCATCACCATAATGTCATAGAGATGCTGGTTCAGTATGGTGTTGAAAAACGACGATGGGATGAACAAGATGAAGATGATGAAAAAAACAACAGCGACGACGATAAACGCTGGGGAGTAGAACTACCCCGTCCAGACTTTTCCCAAGCAGCCCAGAACCCTAAATATCAAAAAGCAGTTGCAGATTTAGGTGAGATTTGTGGCAGTCAGCCAGTACCTATGTATGATATTCCCGGCTGGTTTAAAGTTCATGTGAACAGCAAACACCGAAGTGATATTAAAACCGAAGATTTACAACAACAGTTTTTACAACGGGGTTGTTTTGTCTACGAGCCAGACAAATATTACGACGCAGAAGGGCCGAAACAACTTTATGTTTTGCCAACCACAGATAAATATGATGTGATTGCCCTACATCAAACAAATGGTTGTAACTATGGTGTCGGCCCTGGTTATGTTGTGGAGTGGCTACGAGAACTTGAAGCAGTGCAGCCTTTTATTTTGACCTTAGTTGCTCATGATACTCTCGAAGGCCGTTTCCTCACCCCCATCGAAGACCCTGAAGGACTTGCCGATCGCATGTATGATTTTTGCCCCGATATTGTAGACCAAGGCTGTGGTTCGGTAGAGCGGTTAGCTGAGAGTCTCCGCTCAAGTGACGACTTGTTTTTTTGGTGGGATTAATTGTTTGGCATTGTAGAGATAAAATTTTCCTTCTTCTGCGAGGAGAGGGACGAACAAAAGGTTTTTCACTCTACTACCCTGCTGAGTGTATCTAACAAAACTGGTTTAATTGACCTAGCCTGTAGCTTGATTGAAGAATTTGACTTTGTGCTAAGTAATTTCTAAGCTGAGGTTAACTATTTGTTATCTGCATCATCTTCAAGCAGGATAGTGTTCAATACAGTTCAGATAAGACCAAAACACTTGTAGAGACGGCGATTTATCGCGTCTCGAAAACCCACAATTTTGTAAAATTAGCCCTTAACTGAACTATATTGGGATAGTGTTCAGAAAATTCAATTCGCTGGATGCCATAAAATAGCGATCGCTAAAAACTGTTGATTCCTGATGAAACTTTAGGGTAATCCAGCTTGTTGAAAGATTGCGTGAGGGGTAATTTCCAATTCTGGTAGTAAATCATCAGTAATTATTTGATGAGATCGATAAGTAATCGGCAAGGAAGATGGCGCAAATACAGTTACAGTTCTAGCTTTTGTATCAACCACCCAAACACGAGAAACATCAGCTTTCAGATAATCAGTAGCTTTTTCTACAATTTCACCAAAAGTTTGACCAGGTGAAATGATTTCGATGACTAATTCAGGTGCGACAGGACAAGCTTCGTCTAATAGCCAATCAGCAGGAAGACGGTTATGAGAAATATAGGTCAGATCGGCCACAGGCATCCAATCTTGTTGATTTCGTGTTAGTTTAATTGCCCATTCAATCACAACCCGACCCTTTGCTTGTGCCCATGCAGACAATAGTATAAATAAAGCACCAGTAGTCGAACTATGAAAAAATTTTGGTGACATTTCATTATCTTTATACTTGGGTACAGCTTCACCGTTAACAAACTCGTATGTAATATCTCCTTTGGGAAGTGCGAGAAATTCTTCTAGAGTTAGACGTTGATTAGAAGACTGAACCATAGGTGTGATGTGGATAAAAGATGCTTACTTTTAGTTTAGGCGATCGCTAAAATTCTTCATAAAGAGACTCCCTATTCCACCCCCACTTGAAAGACGTAAATCCCTCAAAATCCCAAAAATTTTGAGGGATTTACTTCGAAGCTATCTGCCTTCCGTGTGTTTCCGGTAAAAAAGCGGTCAGAACGAATCTGACTGCCATTTCGCCAAACTTCCACTTTTTCAGGAGTGATTAAATAAGAAAAACTGCCATTATTTGCTCGATATCTGTTTTTACCAATATTCAAAGCTGTGATCTTTATAGGCTGACTTCGGTCTTGCTTTAACTGCCCAATATAAAATAACTGACCATTTTCTTCACAGACTTTTACACGAATGCTTGCAGTCTCACCTTCAATAACAGTAATTCCATTACATTTAGTATCAGTGCTTATAGGTGCAAAATCTATGGGAATTGGCTGTGAAGGTGAAACTTGAATTGCTACTGGAGGTGGCGAGACTGGGCGGTTCGAGTTATCCACTTGTTGAACTTGAGAAGCGGAGTTAACACTTGCAGTTAAGGATGTCAACAGACGCAGGGGGTCAACTGCTATTCGACTATTTGGATAAACTTCAAAGTGTAGATGAGGTGCTGTACTATTGCCTGTAGATCCCATCTCGGCAATAATTTGACCTTGAATGACCTGTTGACCCTTGCTCACTAATAAACGGCGATTATGTCCATAAACAGTAATGCTGCCGTCGAGATGTTTAATAGTTATGGCATTGCCTAATCCCCAATTATCCCAACCTGCTTTGACAACTGTACCGGATGCAGCAGCAACAATAGGAGTTCCAGATGCGCCTGCAATATCAATTCCTTCATGTTGATATTTGCGGAAGCCTTGAGAAATAAACCCTTGAGTCGGCCAGATTAAATTAGAAGCAGAGATAGGAGTTTGCCCAATTGGGGAATCGCCTGCTAACTGTGTTAGGGCAGATGTTGCTGTGCTTATTAATATAGTTGTTAAGGATATTAACCCAATTAGTCCATAAATAGGGTATCGATAAACGATAGATTTTTTCATAATTGCAAGCTTATTCAAACAATAATTAAGACACTTCTTGACTATTTATTGTTTCAAACTGACTTGGAAAACATCAGGAAATTAAATTAGGGTGAGTTAAGCTTGCCTAACCCACCCGATAGAACTAAACAATAGAGAAATTAGCCATTAAAAACGCGACTGCGCCACTTATTCAACCGGGCTTCCCCAATTGTGGCAGACCGTCGAGAATCAGCAACTTGCTCTTGCAAAGCTGCAATCTGTTTTTCTTGGGCGTCAGCTTGCTGTTGCAAAGATGTATATTCGCCTGTGCTGGTCACGGAACTGGAAGTCTGCCAACTATTACTAAATTTTGTTGCACCGATGCTGGCAAAGGGTCTTAAGTCTGCTAGTTGTTGTTGCAAAGTTGCAATCTGGCTTTCTTGCTCTTTAATCTTTTGCCGCAAGCCTTGTTCGGCTGCTGTGCGAGCGGCAATAAAGTTATTAACTGGAGTAGCAGCCGTTTCTGGCCTGGGCTTGAATACTTCGGCAAGTATTGCACTAACATCGGTGGGTTTGAGTTTACCGTAAGGAGTGTTGGTAATTAGCGATCGCACCAGTTGAGGTTGATTATTTGTTGCTAGGTTCTGATCACTGCTAGAATTACTCCGCAGCAGTTGCAGCATATTGCTAAATTCCAATATCTTTTTGCCAGTTTGGGTTTTATAACCCCGATAATATGGCACTATATTATCCCCAAAGGCGTTTAGATACTCGTCGCTATCAAGATAAGAATCAATATCCGCCTCAAAACCCGACTCGTCTAGAATGTTGCTGTGAAGTACCGTCTCAGAGTAGTCATCGGGAGCGCGACCCAGTAAATGCTTGAAGTTCAGTTCAATTGCCCGATAGCGGTAAACGTTATCAAAAAATCTGGAGCGATATAACTCTGATTTGGCAATTTGACGTACAAACTCACGAACATCGATTATCCCTTGCTTGAGTTGGGATTCTGGAACAACAAGCCGCTCACTTTCCATAATGTAAGCATTACCCAATACTTGCCGATAAACTGCCCGAATTACAATTTCAATGTCATCAACTGAAGCAGTATTCCACAGTTCGATGGGTTCTGTTTGGGGAAATGCTTGATATTGGCGTTGTCTGGTTGCGTCGTCTATGAAGGTCTGCATAGTTGAGTTAGTGTGGGTATAATTGACTAATTTATCAAGTAAAAATAAAATTTCTGACGTTGCTGAATCAAGGGATGATTCTTGTAGGGTGGGCGACTAGCCCGCCCTGAAATACAAGGGACGGGCAAGATGCCACTGGTGTCAACTTAAGCCAAAAATAGCGTACTGATTGGGTGTTGTTCACCCGCCAGGGATTGTAAATCCCTGACTAATTGCTCAAATCTACTGAAGTAGACTGAAAATTTTTGTGCTATGAAGTCTTCTTCAGAGGACTTTAGCTATGAGACAGGGATTTACAATCCCTGGCGGACGTGCGGTTTCGCGTTAAGTTGACACCAATGGCAAGATGCCCATTCCACAAAACTAGCAAAATCATCCCGCAAATATGCAACGCCAAATTTCTATAGTAGGCTGGCAATACTAAATAGCAAAGCCATAACACACTCTACTTAAGATTTACTAATTACTAGTTATTGATATTAACTTATCAACTTTTGGGGATTTTTTTAGTTACATTTTCTAACAAACTGAGACGGCTAACTGTTAATAACTAACAGCTAATCATGATAAAAAATTAGCAACTAGACATTAACAATTAGCCGTCAACCCCCTTGGGGAGTATTTAAAATTCAAAACTTAATTTTGAATTGGATTATACACGCCTGTCAGAAGAATTTCCACAGGATAGTAACCCTTAAACCCGCTCATCAAATTTAGTGTAGAAACCACCGTATTTTATCCAGTATTGTTTCAAAGTATGATGAGGTGTATGTAAACTAGCTTTTGCCTGATATAAAATAACTTGGCGATGATCGCCCATCCAAATTTTATTAACGGAGTCAACGGATATTACTGTTCCTCCTAAAGAAGCAACACATTGAGAGAATCTCTCAATCGTTGTATATTCTAATGTCTCGAATATAAAAAAGTTACCCGAACAAATCAAGTGGCGGCTGCGAATCCAGCAGCGCATCTTTTTTTCAGCCTGTGGTGGTAACATTTTAGCTTTAATAGATTCAAGCTGAATCAACATAATGCGCTCACCGCACGTAATTCATCAGCAAAACTTTCTCGTTTTTCAAACCGCAATGGCCCAGCAGTTGATCCCCATATTTGCTTGTGGGTTTCAATATCCATACCTTTATCTAGACTTATCCAAGTACGCTCGGTCATTTCTACTTCGCTGACAAGATATGTCTGGCATCCATTACGCTTAATCAGACATTGATTGCCTGGTTCCACACTGCCTCGAAATATTTCACCTTCTCGTTGAAAAACCATTGAACAGTTATAACGCCGTTCAATGCTCTCTGGGGTGATGGTTTTGAGGATATCTAATTCACGAGCTGCACCTGCATAAAGCATAGGATCTTTCAAGCTGTAATTTTCGATATAAATGCGATCGCCCAAATCGACTAGTTTATGTACTCCCTGACGATAGGGTGTCCATAAATCGTGGTCATACGCTTGTTCAGAATAAAAACCGATAGCAGAAAAAAACTCTATCGGTAAAGGACGAAAAAAAATGTGAATGTGGGCGTAAAGTTGCGGACTTGCAAAAGATTGCTTGTAGTTGCTAAAATCTCCCGCCATCCAAGAGGCTAAGGTGAGCAAATCGCTAGCGTTGGTACTAGATTCACTGGGCGCTATCGTCATATTCAACCTCAGAGTGACAAAACTAGATGATTCCTTTTATGTTTTAACCTGATATTTGCTAACTGATTGAATTTGACAAAGAACGAATTTCTGAAGAAAAGGAAGCTGTTGTAACGCCTTTACCATCACTGGTTTTAATTGTCGCTACCCGAAATCGCAGATTTGGAGTAGCAAACCAAATTTTTTCTTCAGCAGCAGCAAGTTCATATTCTGTCAGCAGGGTAAAAATCCCATCGTCACTCAGATGATATTTAGCCACTGCTGAGATTGTTTCAGCGTATCCCTTATCCCGCAGAAGTTTTCCTCTAGAAGAATTTGCGGCATCAGGAATTGGCACCAGCACAGTACTACCAGAAATGGGTTTATCATCCCAGTCTGACTCACCTTTCCAAGTCATCCGAAAGGGGTGGGTGATACTGGCGGGGTCAGTGTCATACAATTGACAAATTGCTAACACTGCCGGATCATCGGTGGATAGAGATTCAATGTCAATGTCAGACAGGACTTGTTCAAAGTGGGCGAATGCTAAATGATGACCGCTACGCTGCGATCGCCATCGTCCAATTGAAAGTTCAAAGAATTCAGTAATTTCCATTAGAAAAACAATCTTAAAAAGTAGCTTAAAATCCAAGATGTATCTTGGCTAAAAAGTTATTCTCCCTGTCTATATACTAGCCAATAGTGCTGAGTGCTGAGTTAGGAGTGCTGAGTTAGTGCTGAGTGCTGAGTGCTGAGTGCTGAGTGGGGAGTTTGGAGTTTGGAGTTTGGAGTGGGGAGTTATTATTTCCCCAGTCCCCAGTCCCCAGTCCCCACTCCCCAGTCCCCAGTCCCCTAGTTAAGCAACTTCAGTGATACTGATGATTTTGCCGCCTGTCCGATGAATGTTTTGCACTTGTCCAGACAGTTGGTTGTAGTTAACTACATATTCGAGGTTGCCCAGACGAGTACGGAGATTAGCGGAACCTTTGACTACCTTAATCAAGAAGCGTTTGTCGGTACTGCTTACACTAGAACCAGCCGCAGGAGCCTTGATGGATGTGGGTAAATTGGAACCGACATCGCTGATCAGTTTGGCTTTGCGATCGCTATCGCTGCTAGCTACCCCTCTGAGTAAGGTAAAGGTGCGGTTAAAGGTAACATTCTTAATTCCGATTTGGGAGCTTGTGCTGCGAACATAAGGAACAATATTCTCGCCAAAATTCTGCTGATATTCGTAGCTATCGATATAGGATTCGATCTCAGCATCATAGCCTTGTTCGTTATAGATGCGGACGTGTTCGGCAATTTCTGCCTGATCGGCAGGAGGACGTCCTAGCAGATGTTTGAAGTTCAGTTCAATGAACCGATATTGGGAAGAAGAGTTGAAAAACAGGGATTGATAAAGTTCTGATTTCGCAACACTGTTGACGAATTCGCGGACGTTGATTTTGCGATCGCGCAATTGCGATTCAGCAGTGGCTAGTCGCTCACTTTCCAACAAGTGAGCATTGCCCAAAACCTGTTTGTAAACTGCCCGAATCAGTGTTTGTAATTCACTTTCGCTGGTGTTCGGACGCAGTTCAACTCTCGGTGAATCAATAGCCCAAAGTGACATTGAAGTATCTCCTTAAAAACGTTAATTAAATGAAATTTCTGAGCATCCTACCCCTGATACAGGTAGATTTTCCTATCAGTTGTCAGTTATTTTTGCTACTGACCAGCTTTTGTAAAACTTTAGTTTGTGAAAGTGTGTTAAATATCTTCGTATATGACAACTGACGGCAGAATCGATCAAACCCCAGATCAGCGATCGCTTGAGCTAACTGTTGATGAATCAGGACTTACGCAAACAATAGCCAAAACCCTGACTGATTTTTAGGTAGGGGCAATTCATATAGACGTAAAACGGCTTTTTGCAGGCTATTGCCCCAGAGCACGTAAGTTTTGCGTAAGTCATGGTAACTATCAACACTAGGAGTTAAAGACTGGAGATTGAGTATGGTGAAAATTATTTCCCAATCCCTAAAAGGATGTTTGAAAAGTCCTCTTGTCAGGATCAAAAATTTTTGATTCCCTAAATCCCCTGATCAATTGGGGGAGTTTGATTCCGGTTCCCCCCTTTTGAAGCTACGGTGTATGCACAAGTCCTTTTCACCCCCTCTAACTCCCCCTTGCTAAGGGGGAGAACCGGATATTTCCTCCCTTAGCAAGGCTACGGTGTACACACATCTCTATGCTGAGTGCAAAATGTGGTTTGATCCCCCTAAATCCCCCTTAAAAAGGGGGACTTTGATTCCGGCTTCCCCCCCTTTTTAAGCTACGGTGTATACACAAGTCAAAAAAGTTTGATTTTTCATTGTTCTCTCGTTTATCTTGTTCCCATGCTCTGCATGGGAATGCTCCTCGTTGAGGCTCTGCCTCCAATCTGGCATTGAGTCAGAGACTCAATGAATACATTCCCAGTCGGAGACTGGGAACGAGGAAAGTCTTATCAAGCTAGGTTTTTAGGACTTGTGTATACACCGTAGCCCTTTTTAAGGGGGGTTAGGGGGGATCAGAACGATATGGGATAAGGTTATCAGACTTGTGTGTACACCGTAGCTTGGCAAGGGGGGACTAAGGGGGGTAAATCCAGGGTTTGGGCTTCATTACCAAGATGTGTATACACGGTAGCTTTTTGAAGGGGGTTAGGGGGGATCGAAAAGTACCTAAAGTCACAGCGAAACACTTTTCAAATAATCCCTACGCTTTAATCCCCAATTTCTATTCTCTAGTTGACAGGAGTAACACTGGCGATCACACCGCCCTGCTTGTGAATTCGCTGATACTCTTGTGAAAGCTGATTGTATGGCACGAAAAAGACCTGGTTACTGCGGCGAAACTTGGAAATGTTATTTACCACATTTGCCTTGTAGCCAGTGACTTCAACCCGGTAGACCCTACCGTTGTCACCAGATCCCACACCTTGACGAGTGCGAGGAGTAGATGTCGGGTTGCGGAATGCAGCACCCTTGCTAGCTGGTGAAATTACGGGGGTAGGCGTGCTTTGAATTAGCAAACTGTTCAATTTTGGTTGTTTGCCAGCTAAGTCACCTTTCAGGCTGCTGCTAGAGGAACCACGTACCAGTTGGAACAAGTGAGTAAACTGAACCAAACTCTGAATAGCTTCGGTTTTATAGCCTCGAATATAAGGCACAATGTTTTCCCCGAAGGTTTCTTGGTATTCGTCGCTGTCTAGATATGAATCAATCTCAGCTTCAAAGCCCTTTGTATCCAGAATAGTGCTGTGTGTACGCGTTTCTTCCAGATCCAATGGCGCACGACCAAGGAAATGCCTGAAATTTAATTCGATCGCTCGATAGCGGGGTGCGCTATCAAAAAAGCGTGAACGGTAAAGTTCCGACTTCCCAACTTGACGCACAAACTCACGAACGCTAATGTTACCCCGTTTGAGTTGGGATTCAGGAACGGAAAGCCGCTCACTCTCCATTACATAAGCGTTGCCTAGAACTTGCTTGTAGACTGATCTAATTACGGTTTCAACTTCCTCATTAGAGCGACTTGGCCACAGATCAATGGGATCGGTGTCTTCAAACAGTGCGACCCCTAATCGTGATGCTGGTCCAAAAGCCATTCAAACTATCTCCCAGTTAACAACTAAATTTTATGAGAAGGATATTCAGCAGATGTTAAAAAACTTTACATCAGTCTGACAAAGGAGACGAAATAGAGACTTTAAATCCTTATTAGTCTTGATGATTTTAAGTTTTTGCACCGTTTGCTTTTACATATTGTGATACGATGCCGAAACCATATTTATTAAAATTTGTGAAGCCAGATGATACTTTTAGAGAAAATTTAGCTTTTTTTTAGCATTTGATTTGCGATTGGGATACAAGTGATGGTATTGTGTCGTCCCCTTGAGCAAAAGTATTAATCGTGCTGAGTCACAGAAGTTTATCTCAATAAGTGGGCAAGAATAAATCAAACTATATTACGCAATGTAAAATTAATTAAAATTGTCTCCTAGTAAGAACTGAAGCTCTGACTACAAACCTTTAATTATTCACGCCCACTTAACTTATCGAATTTGGAAAGTAGCCAGTTGGCTGATTAAATGATCAAAATAGGGAGCAAGAGTTTGCTGCTGATTGGCTTGGCAGCGTTTCAAACTAGCAGTCTTGATGCTTTTTAAGCCTAAAAGCATTGCATCCAATGGAACTTGTAATTCCTGATAAAGCAAGTTCATATAGTGCAGTCCTGTGGGATTTGTATACTCAGTGTGGCCACCTGCGATGCTGTATGTAATACAGCGGAGAAAATGCCAAAAGTCTCGCCAGCAAGCTTGAGCGCGTTCAGGTGGATAAAGACCGCCTCCAGGCTGGATAATTTCGGGATAAGTCGCCAAAACCTGAACTCTTGCTTCATCAACGATTTCGGCTGCGCGATCGCGTAACAATTGAGCAACAGGAATCAACTCAGAATTATCCGGTGACAAGGTTTTAATCTGCGATAAATCTTCATCGTCCAGGTAGCGAAAAGCATCATCCGCAGCTTGGAATATGGCAATTGCTGGTTTTGGATGGGACTGTTCCCACTCAGTAAAGCTGACAATTCTAGCTTTGGCTATTAATTCTTTGACGGTTTCGCTTAATTGAGTCATTGGTTTAGGGGATAGGGCATTGGGCATTGGGCATGGGGCATTGGGCATGGGGAATGGGGCATGGGGACAAGGGGGACAAATTAATTCAAAATTCAAAATTAAAGAACTTCTGCCTCTTCTTTTCCAATGCCCTATGCCCAATGCCCCATGCCCTAAAATAAAGAATAGCTCTACCAAATGCACCTATGGAAATCCATAAAATCCAAACTGAACTGAAGAACCCAGATTTTCACTATCGTTTGAAGGCGATCGCAGCCCTTGATGATTATGAATCAGAAGTTGCAGTTCCTCTGCTAACGAGTAAACTTCATGACTCAGAATTTTTGGTGCGTTCTTTTGTCGCCAGGGGTTTGGGTAATCAACAATCAGCGGAATCTTTTGCGGCTTTGATGCAAATTATGAAATTCGACGATACCCCCAACGTGCGGGCTGAAGCGGCAAATTCTTTATCGCTATTTGGTAGAGTCGCAGTTTCTCATCTAGTTCTGGCATTTTATCAGGATGACCATTGGTTAGTGCGGCGGAGCATTTTGGCTGCGATCGCTGAAATGGATTGTCCTGAAGAACTATTTGATATCTGCGTTCAGGGTTTAAAAGATGAAGATTTCACAGTCCAGGAATCCTCTGTTGATGGACTCGGCTTACTAGCTGATTCTAGCCAACATACTGCGGCATTATCCCAAATACTAACGTTAGTGAATGATGAATCTTGGCGGATGCGGGTGCGAGTTTGCTATGCCCTCAAACGATTTGATGAGCCGGAAGCCAAAGCAGCCCTGAACCAACTCAGACAGGATGAGGATCACCGAGTCGTCGGAGCGGCTTTAGAAGACTTGTTGCCACAATAGCAGTGTGACTTTGTTCAGAATATTTTTGTGATCAAAAGGAGTCAGAATATAGAATTCTGAATACTCTACCCATAAATTCACCCAACAGTCGTACAGAATTCATGCTGTTAGCGGTAGCGGGGCGTTTAGCCCATTCTGACTCCTGAGTTCTGAATTCCTCTTTAATAAAACTTATTTGATTAATAGTAAATATATTATTTTACCTTAAATTTGACAAAAATATCCGGTTAATCTGCCAAAATCTGGAAGAAAAGATCAACTTTTTCAAGATGAGGAGGCATTTGTGACTGATATACAAACTGGTCAAATGACTTGGCGATTACCAGGTTCCTCAGAATGTGCCTTACATTTGCGGCATAATGCTTCGGAACCTTGGCGATCGTATAAAGAATTTCCCCAATATTTTCTACCAGATCCGCCGGGTTTTTCCGAAGGATACGCGACATTTTTAGCGCTCCTGAAAAAGAACTGGCAGCCTTTATGAAGAGTGCTGAGTGCCCCTTCTTCTTTTTTATCCAATTCATCACTCTGAACTCGCAACTCAGCACTGTATTTATCAAGTACTCAAACTCTCACGAGTTGTTGTGCGGGTATAGGCATTCCAAACGTCGAGTTCTGAATATGGACGGCTGGAAAGCATGGCTTTAGTTTCTTCTGTGAGTCCTTGAGCAAGAGTAAAATCTGCCCCAGCAATACTTTGAAGATGCTCCATCTCTGCATCACTGAGGTCAGCTGCTCGCAGGTCTGTATCCCGCAAATCGGCTCCAGTCAATCGAGCATTCCGCAAACAAGCGCCTGTCAAATAAGCTTTTGTCAGATCAGCGCCGCTCAAAGCCGCGCCTTGCAAATTGGCTTCAGTCAAATCAGCGCCACTCAGGTAGGCTCCACGCAGATTCGCGCCTTGTAAATCTGCATTTCGTAAAGAAGCTGTATTCAGAAAAGCACCATTGAGATTAGCACCCGGCCCTACCGCTCCCGAAGCTTTGTAGTTATATTCTTGGGGCCATTTAGTTTGTGTATCATAACGCGCTACTTGGAGTTTAGCTCCCTCCAAATTTGCACCACTGAGATTTGCTTGTTGGAGGTTAGCACGGTTTAAATAGGCTCCCTGCAAATTCGCCCCACTCAAATCGGCTCCTCGCAGATTCGCACCTCGCAAATCAGCCCCACTCAAATCGGCATTACTCAAGACCAACTCACTGAGGTCGGCTCCTAATAGCTTGGCTTTGCTCAAGTTAGCTTGTCCTAAATCGACTTCCCTTAGATTGAATTGGTACAAATCGACCCCATCCAGAGGGATTCCTTTTTTCAGGGCTGTTAAAATTTCTGGAGTTGGACTGGGGCGTTCGGCAAAGCCGTTGCCGTAGGCATCGCTAGTAATAAGTTGAATTTCAGTATTTGTCATCAGCTGATTAAAATATAACTTTTGGAGTTATCCTACACTTTAGCGAAATGGGGACTTCATCTCATAACTCAGTATTCAATAACGCCAAAAGTTTGATAAAACGAGGTTTCAAAACAGATGCATTTAATACCGCCCTTGACAATGCTCGACTTCTTCCGCAAAAGTGAGGGAACATGGTTTACGGAACGCTCAGTTCATCATTTTGACTCGGCGGCGGATGAGTCGGGAGAGTCGAATTTGATCATTAAAGTCATGGAAAAAGATGATCCAAAAGTCCAAGAAGTTTGTACAGCCCAAGGGATAGATCCTACTAAAGCAACAGGCGGTGCGAGTTTTTCATGGCAAGCTAACCTAGATACCAGGCTACCGAATACTGATAATGCTGCCATTTTGGTTGATGTTCCCGACGAAACGAGACGTTCTGGAAAACTGATCCGCAACCAAGGCTATGTTGAGAGCATTCCAGTTGTGAGTCGGTATCGATTTGCCGATGATGGAGTGCTGACGATTGATACTGACTATGACAATAATCAAGGTCAGGAACGTTGTTGGTTTGTTACGGATGATTTTCGTGTCAGAGTCAGTACTGTGCGAATGATGAACGGAGTCAACTTGATGACTTATTGTTCTGAGCGTCGCTGTGTTTCCCAAGAACTGCTGGAGCAAATGATCAGTCGCAATCATGCTAGGCGTTAGTTGGAATTGGGAATGGGGAATGGGGAATGGGAAGAGTAATCTACAATACCCAATGACAAATGACAAATGACCAATGCCCAATGCCCAATGCCCAATGCCCAATGCCCAATGCCCAATGCCCTATTAAGGAATGTTGCTTTATTTCTCATAAATGAGACGTGCATGATTGCCATAACTTATTTTCATGCAAGGGTTAACAAATTATGCTCCATGTATAAGCCTTTCCTAGAATTTTTAGAAAAAGAGCTATTTCAGCGGTTTGATTTACAAAGTAGGGTGATTCCCCCTGGTTTGGAATTCAAAGTTAGCGATCGCGGCAGAAACCCAGCAACTATTTGCAGTTGGTGTCACCAATGTCAAGAGTTGCGGAAAATTCGCTATACCTACATTGATGCCGGGGAGAGTGCCCAAATTTTTAACAGCGTGGTTTATCCTAGTCATCACTACGATCTACCTCTGTTAGGAATTGATTTTTTATCCTTTGGTAAAGTTAAAAACCTGATTGTGCTTGACTTTCAGCCTTTATTTCAGGATGAAGATTATCAAAAAAAATATATAGTTCCGCTGAAATCTCTCCACGATAAATACCCTGATTTGGCGCAAAACTTAGAAATGAAGTTTTACGATGCCAATCAGTATTTTTCTAAATACCTATTGTTTGCCAAAACCGACCCGGAAACAGTAGCAACGCGAGTCTTTGAAGCTTTTCAGGATTATTTAAACCTGTATTGGCAAATGATAGCAGATGCCAAACCGCTCCAAGATCCTGAAGATATCCAGCGGATTGTCAAAGCTCAAAAAGACTATGACCAATATAGTGCAGACCGCGATCCCGCATCTGGTTTGTTTAGCAGCTACTTTGGTCATGAATGGGCAGAGCGCTTTCTCCATGAATTCTTATTTGAAGATGCTGTTCCCCTAGCAGTTGGCGCTAGCAAAAGATAATTGGCATTGGGCATTGGGCATTGGGCATTGGGCATTGGGGATTATTAATTTTGTTGAATTCGGAGCAAAGCGACGTGACACTTTATCAGCCATTTCTCGATTATGCGATCGCCTACATGCGATCGCGCTTGGATTTACAGCCCTATCCTATCCCCACTGGGTTTGAGTCCAAGAGTGCTGTTGTGGGCAAGGGAAAGAATCAGGAAGAGGTTGTCACCACAAGTTATGCCTTTCAAACTTCAAAATTGCGTCAAATTCGCGCAGCTCACGTACAGGGTGGCAATTCGCTGCAAGTGCTGAATTTTGTGATTTTCCCCCGTCTCAACTACGATTTACCCTTTTTTGGGGCAGATTTGGTGACATTGCCTGGAGGACATCTAATTGCTTTGGATATGCAGCCCCTATTTCGGGATGAGCCAACATATCAGGCAAAATATACTGAACCAATTCTGCCCATTTTCCACTCCCATCAACAGCATCTATCCTGGGGAGGAGATTTCCCCGAAGAAGCACGGCCTTTTTTCTCTCCCGCTTTTCTGTGGACTCGTCCCCAAGAAACGACTGTAGTAGAAACTCAGGTGTTTGCCGCTTTTAAAGACTATTTGAAAGCTTATCTGGATTTTGTAGAACAGGCAGAAGCTCTAACAGATTCCCAAAATTTAGCAGCCATTGAGCAAGCCCAACTGCGATACCTGCGATATCGGGCTGAAAAAGACCCAGCACGAGGGATGTTTAAACGCTTCTATGGTGCAGAATGGACTGAAGAGTATATCCACGGCTTCTTATTTGACCTAGAGAGAAAATTAACAGCGGTCAACTAGAGGATATTGTGCAGGAAGTAAGGGACTTCCAACTAAAAAAATATCCTATCGCGGTGTAGGCAGGGGGAGAAACAAAAATATTATCTGAGTAAATTGGATAATTTATTTTATGGAAGTCCCTAATACCAATTTGAAAAAAGAATGCGACAAATAGACCATTTGTAGAGACGCGATTCATCGCGTCTTTACCCAAGGATGTTTTGCAATCATTAATTGAATTGGTATAAGGAGCAATGGTAATTCTCAAGTTTTATTACCTGTGTAGGCGTAATCCGTCGTAGATATCGCACCAACTTAATTAGGATATAGCAACATTCTTGAGGATAGTCATCGGCCCTTCAGCTTTGAGAAGCTCCATTTCTGCGGCATTTCGCACTAGCAAAGCACCAGCGAATCCTAATGAATTCACAGAGATGGAGTGAAAATGCTCCTGCGATCGCGGTACGATCAACATCCATTCTCGTGTCACCAGCAGATTGTAAGCGCCCAATTGCCTTGCATCTAAACCCACCGCATCTAGCAAAGTGCGATAAACTTCCAGTGTTGCTTGACCCCCTCGCACCCAATTGGAATCTAGTGGTGCGAAAGCGTGTATAAAAGGAAGCCCTGGTAAAGTTGCGCTCAAGTCCTGAAATCGTGCTGCCTTCAACAGAGGTTCAATAGGAATTTGCGGGCCTGAAGATGCAAATGGTAGAGGAACTAACTGTAAATGCTTGTGTCGCTGACTTGCACCTGCCGTTTTGCCACTATTGTAAAATGCTAAACCATCGAAATCAGCTAGACATGCCCACATAGCCGTAAAATCTTCTAGGGTGAGCAAACTTTCCTGTTCCTCAAAATCACGGGTGATGATTAGCAGGTGATAATCAACAACATTGAATTTATTTAAAATACATACATGGGTATCAGAAATATCCGCTACAAATAAATCCTCTTCGTAGGGCAAGAAAGGATTAAACTCTTGACCAGACGTAGCATATTGTTTTTTCTGTTTTTCATCGGCTGCTTTTTTGCGATTCAAGTTAGACAAAATCCGCACTAAAAAGCGCACATTATCCTGTTCGACAAACTCAAATTCCGTTGGTATCGAAAGCAACGCTCCACATTGTAAAGCATATTCCGTCTGCTCTTTGACACTTGTCCATAAAGTACCAGGCTTAAGTAATATCTTACCCTGTGCCATTTTATTCCTTCAGACATGGATGGAACACGCAATCGGAGTACACAGATGTGCGCCCTTACGAATGACTATATAGAGTTCAGTTAAGGTGGGATGCGATGGGTAAAATACCAAATATTTCACAACAACGCAATACCTCCGCAACAAAACTGTCATAAATAATATCTACATTAGTAATATATCTAAAATATCTTTCCAGACAGCAATGCAAAACCAATCTCGTGATGGAGAACACCCATCAAATAGCATTTTATCAAACACTGTTGACACCAAATACCAAAATCGAGCGCCCTGGAAAAAGGCTGCTGCCTCTCTATCGCTGGTGCTGCTGGGATCAGGTATGACATTAGCAGGTGGCTATATGGCTGGAAATTCTCGGCAGATGTCTGAGAGTGCATCTAACTTAGCAGTTAGTCGAGTCAATGCCGCTCCTCCATTACCAGCCGCCACAGATCCTAATTTTGTGACACAGGTGGTGCAGAAGGTCGGGCCAGCAGTAGTGCGGATTAACTCTTCCCGAACTGTAAGAAGCCGGATACCAGATGAATTCAACGATCCATTTTTTCGCCGCTTTTTTGGTTCCCAACTGCCACAATCAGGAGAAAGGGTACAACGGGGTACTGGTTCAGGTTTTCTCATCAGTTCCGATGGTCGGATTCTCACTAACGCCCATGTCATAGATGGTGCTGATACGGTGACAGTGACACTCAAAGACGGGCGCACCTTGGAAGGTAAGGTGTTAGGAAAAGATGAATTAACCGATGTCGCTGTTGTCAAGATTCAGGCAGAGAATCTACCTTCAGTAGCTTTAGGGAACTCAGATCAACTGCAACCAGGAGAATGGGCGATCGCGATCGGCAACCCCCTTGGACTAGATAATACAGTAACTACCGGAATCATCAGTGCTACTGGACGCAGTAGTAATCTAATCGGTGCTGCCGATAAGCGAGTAGAGTATATTCAAACTGATGCAGCGATTAATCCTGGTAACTCCGGGGGCCCCCTGCTAAATTCTCGTGGCGAGGTAATTGCCATGAATACAGCTATAATCCAAGGGGCACAAGGATTAGGCTTTGCTATTCCCATCAACACAGTACAACGTATTTCCAGCCAACTTATAGCTACAGGCAAAGTAGAACATCCTTATCTGGGAATTCAAATGATGGGGTTAACGCCTCAACTAAAACAAAATATCAACTCAGATCCCAACAGCGGTTTGAATGTGAGTGAAGACAAAGGTGTATTAGTTGTGAAAGTTGTGCCAAATTCCCCAGCCGCTAAAGCAGGAATACGTGCTGGTGATGTAATCCAAAAGCTTGGCGGACAAGCAGTCACAGATGCCAGCAGTGTCCAAAAAGCAGTAGAAAATAGCCAAGTCGGGGGCGATTTACGTATGGAATTACGTCGCAATGGGCAGAATATTAATGTAGCTGTGCAACCTGGTGCTTTTCCCACCGCAGTGCAATAAAAGTTTTGCTATCAATTGAATAAAAGTGAATTTTCTGGGATGGGTATTTTGCCCGTCCCTTTTTTTCAGGTGGCAAAGTTGAGTTGCAATCACCGTAATATCGTGCCCGGTTAAAGACTTATCATTAAGACCGCAGAGAAGAGGGGTTGTTGGGCTTTCTACATAGATTCGGGAATGATAACTAATTAGCTGGACATGAGATCAAGTGGGCACTGCCACAAATATCAAAAGCGATTTTTGCGTAAGTTCTGTGATTGATTCTTAATTATGAATTCTTCTTCACCTATGACATTAGTCACGGTTTAACTAATTACCTTTTTCACTAGTGTATATATCCCTTCAGTTTTATCATTTATTTGTCAAAGCGATTAATATTTCGCGAGATATTAATCACTTTGATGTCTACATCATAGAAGGAAAGTTTGCGAATGAGTATTAAAAGAATGCTTGCTAGTTTAGCGCTGATTTTACCAATTGCTGTTACCTTTATTCCTTCCCAAGCCGATGCCCAGATCAGACGGCCAGTTAGGCGACCAGTTCCAGTTAGAATAATCAAAAAACCAGCGCCAGTTAGGGTTTATACCCCTACCCAAGCGAGAAGGAGGATATTGGTTCCTGGACGTTGGGTACAAAGAAATCGTGGTCGCCAGTGGATACCGGCTCGCTATGTATATAGATAAAAAGACCTACAACTGCAATAATTTATTGCCTATCAATATTGATTGCAGAGTTCTTTTTTCATAGCTTTTGTTGGTGTTTAAAAATCCCCTTTAGAAATATTCTAAAGGGGTATTATTTCATGTTTTTAATAAAAATAGCACTTCTTCGTTGATTCCTATACAGATCCAGGGCAAATGCATCTAAATATTGACGAGCCTGAGTAAGAGTGGAATGCAACAAGATAGACGTTAAATCTCTATACTCCTACAGCCGATTAGTGTGTTGCAAAAATTTGTGGAAATGGTATGAGATAATTAAAGCAATTTATTAAAACCAGAAAAATGCCATTAACTATATCTTCCACACCTCAAGGTTTTAGTGCATTTATTACTAACTTGGGAATACGAGATGCGACTGATGATTTTGTATTTATTAAATCATCAGTTCCTTGTGTTGCTGATGGAGTCTTTACTCAAAGTCTTTTTGCTGGGCCAAGTGTTACTATTAGTCGCGATCACTTAAAAGATTCACAAGCACAAGGAATAGTCGTTATATCTAAAAATGCAAATGTAGCTAATGGTTCTGTTGGCATCGCTGATGCCCAAGAGGTTCTACAATTAGTTGCAACTGAAACTGGAATTGCTGCACATAATATTGTGATAGCTTCGACAGGTGTAATTGGCAGACGTTACCCGATTGAAAAAATCCGGACAGGTTTATTAGGATTAGGGAAAAAATTGACTGCTGCTGATTTTCATGCCGCAGCCCGTGGTATCATGACCACCGATACAGTAGCAAAAATAGCTACACGGCAAATAGGAAATGCCAAGCTGGTAGGAATTGCCAAAGGTGTTGGCATGATTGAGCCTAATATGGCTACTCTCTTAACTTTCTTTTTTACTGACGCTACAATTTCTGCAAATAGCCTTCGTTCTATTTTTCGCTCTACTATAGATAAAACTTTTAACTGTCTGAGTGTAGACACTGATACTTCTACTAGTGACTCCGCCGTGATTCTAGCTAATGGAATAGCCGGTGAAGTTTCAGAAGTAGATTTTGCCAGTGCATTGCAAGAAGTCGCACAAGAATTGGTGTTGAAAATTGCACGAGATGCAGAAGGTGCTACCAAGATTATTGAGGTGACTGTAGATTCAGCGATTAACTATGCACAAGCTAAAAAAGTAGCAAAAGCAATTGTGAATTCACCATTAGTAAAAACCGCCGTCTATGGAGCAGATCCGAATTGGGGAAGAGTCGCTATGGCTATAGGCAAATGTGAAAGTGAACAGCAGATAAATCCAGACAGAGTTGTTATTAGTTTTGATAATGTGAAGGTTTATCCTAATAGTTTAACTAATGAAAATCTGGAACAGTTGCGGCAAATTATGTCAAAAGATCAAGTAAATATTCATGTTAGCCTTAATATTGGTGAATCCTCTGCAACTGTATGGGGTTGTGATCTTTCAGAGGGTTATATAGAAATTAATGGTAAATACTCAACTTGATTAAGCAAGTAAGAGACTATTCATAAAGTAAACCTGAAATTGTAGGGTGCGTTATCGCTGAGAGTACGGCACCATTCTCAAGAGTTTGTGCCGTACTCTCGCAGCTACACACCCTACGTATATTTTCAAAAATCAAACGTGAGTCCTATATTTGCTTTCTAGCCCTATTTTCAGGGCTAGAACCGCTTATTACGAGCCAAGATTAGGGAGAGAAACTTTGGCACCAGCTAAAAATGGGGTTAGGTGCTTTATATTATAAGCAATTCCACGGACATGGTATTAGTTTTCATCTAGAGATAGATAAGTAGCATAGATATATCAATAGCTAAAAGTCAAAAAAGTTGACATGGGTATTTTTTATGTAATATAGTATATTACATAAAGGATGGGTTAAATTAAAAAAAACTTCCTAGCCATTACAGCACGGTGAAAATAAAATTACTATTTGTACGCAATTAGTTAATATTACGAGAAAAATTTTTCAAAATCTCCTACTTAATACCAAATAGTTCGATTAACGCTGTATAACTAAATAAATATGGATTTTGACTATTTTAGAAGCAATGAAGGCACTCCTACAAATAATACCCGGCAAAGCTTGCTTGCTAGCGGTTGGCGACCATTTAACCGAGAATTAGACTGGGGGTTTTTGTGGCATCTATTGTACAGTGACTCCCGCGAGTTAACTCAAAAAAGTTTGAATTTAGCAAGTAATGTTGCTGATACTTTGGGAAGAAATAATTATGCTTGGTGGGCTAACTTATTAAATGTCGTATCTGATAATACCCGCTACGAAGTTGAAAAGTTTTGGAATTACATCACGCCAGATCCTCAATCACCAGATCATCGCTACAAAGATGTTTTGAGTACAGAAACGCCTATCGTCCAATTTGTGAGTCGTAGTAGCATTCCCATTGATTATGTTCTTAACCGACTGCAAGAAATTACTGTACTGCGAGTTTTAGGTGTGTTGGGTAATCCTGACATTATTACGCAGTATTACTCAGAAAGAGATTTTTATTTTCCTATAGATAGATTTGTTAGCTGGGAACGCTTAGATGTTATTAATACTGTTTATGCTTACTGGTCGAAGCATGACGTTTGGTTGCAAATTGACCCCTACGATCGCGGGCGACGACAATATAGTTTAATGGCGAAAAATCTTGCGCCACTGATTAACAAAGCAACTTACGACTTAGCCGTTATGCTGAGTGGATATCAAAGTCGTGTAGGTAAAGTTCATAGTCAATTTTCCATTCGGACATTTCCCGCAGATATACAAAACTTTACTGATTCTGTACAGCAAGCGATTCTGAATCAAAACCAGTTAGCGGTTGTTGTACATGGGAAACCAGGTACTGGTAAAACAGTTTGGACACAGGCAGTTGCAAAAGAAATTCTTGTACCTTTGGGATATGTAATTTTTATTTTAGATCATGATGCGATCGCTAACTTTGTCCCACCGACTTACATAGAGCGTATTTGTATCGTTATTAACGAAGCTGATAATCTAGCACAAAATCGTGCTTCTGAGGTGGCGCAATACAATAACAAAACCGAACACATTCTGAGTTTGCTCGATGGCACTTTGTATCAGAGTGTAATTGATGACTCTGGTATTCAGATGCAGCAACGGTTAGTTGTCTTGATGACTTGCAATACTACAGAAAGATTAGATCCAGCCATGTTACGCAAGGGCAGGGTGGATTTAATATATGAGTTTACGCAACTATTTGTATGAAGGAGGCAGAGGGAAGGGGCAGGGGGCAGGGAGAACTTTCCGCGACGCTCAATGCACTTGCTCTAAGCGTTCGCGCAGCGTCTCTGAAAGAGAAGGCTTTACGCTGCGCTATCGACACAAATCTTTTATACTAGTGCGGCTCTAAACACATAACTAAAGTTTTTATTAATACTTCTTTCCTTCTGCCTTTTTTGTCAATCTACTTTCACCAGAGTTTCACCTGTTCTTGCAATACAAGCTGATGCTGTTTGCGCCAAGCTTGGGGAGGTAAACCGTGATGTTGGCGAAATTGACGGGAGAAATGAGACACATCCTGATAGCCCAATGTTTTCGCTATCTTCTCAACTGTCTGATTATTATTTTGGAGTAAAAAACGCGCTCCCGCCATGCGGCGTTTGACAATCCAGCAATTTACAGTCTCTCCTGTCTGCCGTGCGACTCGGTTGGTTAAGTAAGCAGGTGAATAACCAACAGCAAGAGCGACATCACACAAAGTAATTCCTTGATGATAATGGGCTTCGATAAAGTCGAAAACCTCTTTTAATTGGGGAATGGAGGGAAAGATTGACTTAGAAGGAATGTTGGCTTCTCTATCAGGGGCTTCTTGATCAGAGGCTACGACAACACCTCCAGCGATCGCTGTAGTATCATCTGTAAATACTGATTTTGGTGCTTTCTCGAACTTCATAGCGCACCAGTATTGGAGATTAGCTTGCTTTTGCAAGCGAATAGCGATCGCTCTGAGCAGTTCTTCTAGTGTCGAGGGCTTGGTAAGATAGTCATCTGCTCCCAATTCCATAGCTTTACGAATATCTGATCTGGTGCTACTACCAGTTAGAAAAATGAAAGGAATAATTGCTGTAACAGGATCTTGGCGTAGCGTAGTTAAAACGCTATAACCATCCATATCGGGCATCGTGATATCGCAAATCACTAAGTCGGGTGTACTCTTTTGTGCTTGTTGGATACCTGCACGACCGTTTTGAGCACCTATCATATCAAAACCCTTAGCCTCAAGACCTTTTAAATAAAGATCGCGGGTAACGGTATCATCTTCAATGACGAGAATTTTCTTTGATGATTCGTACATCATTTTCTATTACTATAATTTTTTACAGAAGCTAATTACTACACTCTTTGGTGAGTATCTAAATAGGCATGAAAAATTAATTGCCTCGTTCTGAGAGTTATGATTGTTAAGTTTTTAATTAACAACTATCTTCATTTCAACACTCATAACTCGTAACCAGTTGCTAATTTCATTAATGGCAGCATCACCGTAAACGTAGTCCCAACACCAACTTTACTTTCCACAGAGACTTGACCGTGATGTAAATCTACAAGAGTTTTAAGAATCGATAGTCCTAGTCCAGTACCAGGTATATGATCAATATTACTACCACGGTAAAATGGTTCAAATATTCGTTGTTGATCTATTGCTGAAATACCGATACCCATATCCTTTACCTGAAAAACTAATTTTTCGTTTTGACAATAAAATTTCAATTCAATTGCCATTTTCGAGGAAGAATACTTGATTGCATTATCGAGTAAATTCTTCAAAATAGGTTCTAACAACTTTTTATCTATATTGGCTGTTAAAGAGTTATCTGGACTTATGAAAATGATTGGATTTTGGTTAACAGTCATCTGCATTTGTGCAACCAAATCATCACAAAACTGAACTAACTCAACAGGTTGTGGTTCAAAGTTTAATTTTGCTGCTTCTGCTTTAGAGAAGAACAAAATATCATCCAACATCAAGCTCAGTTGTTCAGTGGCTTTTTGAATATGATCGAGTAGTGGCTGGATTTTCTTCTGTGTACGTTTGTCTACTTCTTCCTTTAGTAAACTATTAGAAAATGAAACAATATTCAGCGGAGTTCGAAATTGATGGCAAACCATAGAAAGAAAACGCGCTCTCAGTTCGCTAAGTTGTTTGGCCTGCTCTAAAGCTTGGTTAAGACCTAATTCTGCATATTTGTAATCGGTAATATCGATACCTGCAATTAATTCAACTGGGTTTCCCCCAAAATCCAGCCCTCCATCAAGCTTGGCAACGGCACAGGCTAGCCAGCGCTCCGTACCGTTTTTTGTCAGAATATTCATCTCCTGGTATTCAAAGTTAGCTGCTTCACCCTGCTTACTTATCTGCCTACGTTTTTTGCTCTTAATTAGTCGGCGAAGGTCAAAACCTGTTAGCAGTTCCTCTTTTGTATAGCCAGTAAGTTGCTCTACTGCCGGATTTATATAGCAAAGTCGTGTGCCTTGAATCAGAAAAGTGCTAGTATCTGTTGTCTCTGCTAAAGTCCTAAATCTAGTTGCGTTTAATCGTAATGCTTCTTCTGTCTGTTTCGATTCAGTAATATCCCAAATACTCCACACTCTTCCAATAATTTTGCCTTCAAGCAACTGAGGTTTAGAGTAATGTGCAAAAACTCTCCCATCTTTCAACTCTAGAATGTCATAGCTCTCGAAATCAGATTGGCTAGACACTTCCCAAATCAGCCGACTAAAGGCTTGTGGATCTTTAAGTTGGTTCTCAAAAAAGGTTTTGCATTGAGGACATTTTTTAGATAGTATTAGAGATTCTGGAATCTGCCACATATCTACAAATTTCTGATTTAAGCTCAGAATATCTCCCTCAAAGTTAACTGCAACAATACCAATGGCAGTAGATTCGAGAGTAGAACGAAGTAACGAAAGAGATGCTTCTAGTTCTACTTCTTTTGCTTTGAGTTGAGAAAATTCTTGTTGTAAATTATCTTTGGCATCTCTTAATTCATCAGTCCACTTTTGTACGCTCAGTTCTACTATTTCGTCATTTTTCTCACGAGCAAAAGCACAACCAAATTCCATATCTTGTTGTTTTACATAGCTCATGGATATTTCTACTAAAAATATCCGGCCTCCTTTTGTCCGATAGCGAGATTTAAAGGTAAGAGAACCCTGTGAGCAAATATCTGACCAATTGTGCAGAGAAAAGTCTACGTCTATATCATGCAGCTTCATGGAAAGTAATTCTTCACGGGAATACCCTGTCATTAGACAAGTGGCATCGTTGACGTAAAGAAACTGCGCGTTTGCTCCTAAACAGAAAGCAGCATCTACAGAGTGATTTATCAGGAAGTGAGCAAACTTCATTTCTACTTCAGGTTGTAGTGCCAATTGATTGTTTGATCTAGCTAGTGTATATTCGCCAGAATTCATATTCCTACTTCCTCCTGGTAATCAATCAGCACTGTAGCCATTAATGAGTTAATAGTCATAACTTACTAAAATTTTTGGTGCACTCTTAGGCTGTTAAAAAATAAAATTAGTTAGTAATTTAAAAAATATTACTAATTGTCTTAATAAAACTTATCATACCAATAAAATGCGAATTTTTAAACCAAATTTTCCTAAAAAAACTAAAACATTAAAAATTTTGTTTTGGACTTAAGCAGCTTTTTATGGCAGCACAAAACCTAGACAAATCAAATATAGATTGACCAATAAACCTGATAGATTAAGAGTTCAAAACTTTTAATCTATCAGTCGGAAAGATATTTTAAATTTAAACTAGCCCTCTACAGAGGTAACTAGTAGTTCATCAACCTAAAATTGTTGCGTTTGGACTGGGGAAAAGTTAAAGGATAACAAATTATCCTTTAACTTTTCGTTCGCCAAGGACTTTGGCGAACTACTAGTACAACACGGGGGAAGTTTGTCTATCTTTAACCAGTTGCTCTAAGCAACTTGTCTGGTTAGTTGAGATAGTAGCTAGATTCCCACCGTGCTGTAATACTGTAAAGTCGTTTTATTTTCAACATAAATGAATTTGCGGTGCTTGGCTTAAATGAACAAATTTCACTCATCAATTTATTTTCTTAATTTATCTTAACTTACTCTTTCAGGGATCTAACTATAGAAGAATATGCTTAGTCATCTGTCGTGAGAAGTACCTTTGTATTAAAAGTACACGTATATTTTCCCGTATAGCGTTGTGTTTGTTTTGTCATAAAGAAACATTGCATTAATATACTAAGTATATAAATTGTTTCAGTAGCAATAAAAAACACTTCTTAGCCAATGCATACTAAACGCTTAGTCATCTCTCTAAGGAAATATCAAAAGTTAAGAAACGATGTATTTATCGTTACAAATAATTGACTCAAAGGGTTTTTGGTGGCAATATGAAAATCGCCAAACTGGTGTAGTTTGACTCATGCTTTAATTCGGATAAAAAGTTGTCTAAGCTCTAAAGCAAAAGAATTGACAACCAGATCAAAAAATTTCCTATTGTAAATCTGGTCATGTGACGCTTCTGCGATGCCTACGGCGGGCTACGCCTACGCAGAATATCAATACTTTAGAGTGATTAAGTTGGGAATGTCGCAATCACAATAAAAGCGAAAGAATTGACATCTGCATCAAAAGATTTTTCATTGCAGATTAGGCCCAGATCATAATAAGCATCACAAGTCAAAAATTTTTCCATGCGGTTTAGTAAGTAAATCGGTGCGATTAAAGCTAGCTATGTTAAGCTTTGCAAAGATTCTGAGACGCGCTTGAATTCAGGTTAGTTGCTAGTTTACATACCCTCACATTATTTAGTTTTTTGCCGCAAACCTACCTTTTGTACTGTAATCATCACCACAGAAGCGAAAAAATTGACACTCCCATCAAAAGATTTTTGATTGCACAAGGGTCTTTCTCTCCCTTATTCTGGTCACAAGAAGCACAACCCCAACTGTTGTATGCTTTTGCTAAAAATTTTTTGGTACCGCGCTCACAAGCATCAATCAGCAGCGATCAACCATTTCTACTATCGACCAAGCTAGGTCATAGCTGTAAGAAACAACAGAGTTGTTTGTATTAGATATTTCTAGATTTCTAGCGCTGTGATTGTAAACTGAAAAGCTTTTGTGTAACTTTATGTAATTACGTGAAACTAATGAGTCAAAACTATACTGGTTCAAACTCTCCTCTCATCACCACTGAGCCATACAAGGAATTTCCAGCAAACAGATATGTAGAATCTGTGTCTGACTCCCTTCAGTTTGATGAATCGGAAAAAAATGGGGAAATTCAGCCTTTTTTAAATGACGAAACACCCCCAACGCTCTCAGTTGCCGATGCGATCGCTCAAATGTTGGTAAATTTGGGAGTAGGCTACGCTTTTGGTGTCGCCGGTGGCGCAATGGCCAGCCTTTGGGGGGCGCTATCCAATAGCAATATAGAAGTGTTGAACTTCCGCCATGAAGCCGGAGCAGCATTTGCAGCCACCGAAGCATACTTTGCCAATAATCGCCCCACCGTAGTTTTTACCACAGCTGGGCCGGGGATCACTAACGCACTGACCGGATTATTTGCGGCTCGTGGTGAAGGTGCAAAGGTGATTTTGTTGTCAGCTTGCACCTCAGCGCCACAGCGTGGACGTTGGGCTATTCAAGAAACCAGCACTTATACATTGCCCAGTGGGGGAATTTTTACCCCAGGAGCGCTATTCAACTATGCAATCACTATTGAATCTGCGGCTCAATTACCGCAGATTTTTCGTAAATTGGCTTTAGCTTTGGCACAACCAGGCGGATTTGTCGCCCATTTGAGTATTCCTACAGCTGTGCAGACAAGTTTAGTTGAAGATATAGCCTTACCCCAACTAGATGTTACCCCGTTTCCGATGACTGCTTCAAAAGAAGCGATCGCTAAATCGGTAAAGTTATTATCATCCGGCCCCTTTGCCATCTGGGTTGGTTTCGGTGCGCGTGATGCAGCAGCCGAAATCCTTCAACTCGCTGAAAAAACTGGAGCAGCCGTTATCTCTTCACCCCGTGGTAAAGGTATATTCCCTGAAGATCATCCGCAGTTTGTGGGTGTCACAGGTTTAGGCGGTCATGCTTCCGTCTTAACTTATATGGAAGAACAACCTCCACTACGCACACTCGTATTAGGAACCCGTCTTGGTGAACCGACTTCATTCTGGAGTTCGGCGCTAGTTCCCAAAGGAGGTTTTGTCCATGTCGATATTGATCCAGAAGTGCCAGGTGTTGCGTATCCACACGTTGAAACTTTCGCGGTTCGGTCTGATATCAAAGCTTTTGTGGAAGAGTTATTGCAGCAATTACCAGATGCTCCTCATTCCACAACTTTGTCGTTACCTCGTCCAGAACACAAAGCAATTGAACCGGCATCAGACGTAGATTATCCAGTGCGGCCAGAAGTATTGATGGCAGCAATTCAAAAGATCATTGTTGAAGGTAGCGATGCGATAGTCATGGCGGAGTGTGGTAACTCCTTTACTTGGTCAACTCATCTACTCCAATTTGCCCAAGCCAATCGTTATCGAGTCAGTACCGGAGTCGGTGCAATGGGTCACGCCGTCACCGGAGTGTTGGGTGCAGCGCTGGCAAACAATAGCAAGGCTGTAGGGATTGTTGGCGATGGAGCAATGTTGATGAATAACGAAATCAGCACAGCCGTGAAATACAAAATTCCCGCCATCTGGATTGTACTCAACGATGCGCGTTACAACATGTGCCATCAAGGGATGAAAATCTTGGGATTAAAGGGCGCAGATGCAACACTTCCACCGACAAACTTTGCCATGATTGCTCGTGGGATGGGAGCAGAAGCGATCGTAGTCGTCAGAGAGTCGGATATTGAAGCGGCATTAGAACAAGCGATCGCATCAACCGTTCCCTTTCTCATTGATGTAGTGATTGACGCCGATCGACCAGCACCTTCTGGTGGACGTAATAAGAGTTTAGCGGCACAAGGAGTTAAATCAAGTTCTGCGAAAAGTGCAGCCAAGCAAGTTTCATTTCCAATGGTTTGATTTTGAAAGCTGAGAATTTCCTTTCAATTGTTATAGGCACTAAAACACCTCAACAAGGCGGATTTTGCAATCCAGTTTGAATTTGTCCATTCAGCAAAAGACAAAGGATAAATTTAGAAGCGGCAAAAACTTTATTCCAGCCAAAAAATGTATCTGCTCAATTAACTGGAATTTTAAAGTTTTGATTTTTGAAACCTAAAGTCTCTTCTTAACACCATCCAATATTAATGTTCGAGAGTGTTTTTGTGTCTACATCTTTACATTTTGTAATGGTAATTACTTTCTCTAACCAATCCCAAACAATATCAAGAGGTCAAGATGCTGCTATTTGAAACTGTTAGAGAAATGGGTCATGAACAAGTTCTATTTTGTCATGGTAAAAACCCCGAAATTAAGGCAATTATTGCCATCCATGATACGAGCTTAGGCCCAGCAATGGGAGCTACAAGACTCATGCCTTATATCAACGAAGAAGCTGCTTTAAAAGATGCGCTTCGTCTGAGTCGGGGTATGACTTATAAAGCTGCCTGTGCAAATATTCCCGCTGGTGGAGCAAAGGCAGTCATTATCGCTAATCCTGAAAATAAAACAGATGATCTGTTGAGAGCTTATGGACGTTTTGTTGATAGCCTGAATGGACGTTTTATCACCGGACAAGATGTCAATATTACTCCTGACAATGTGCGGACAATTAGTCAAGAAACGAAACATGTTGTTGGGGTATCAGAAAAATCTGGTGGGCCTGCTCCCATAACATCATTAGGAGTTTTTCTCGGAATTAAAGCCGCTGTTGAATCTCGTTGGCAGAGCAAAAGACTTGATGGGATGAAAGTTGCAGTTCAAGGATTAGGAAATGTCGGTAAAAATCTTTGTCGGCACTTACATGAGCATGATGTCAAGCTTTTTGTTAGCGATGTAGATCCAGCAAAAACGGAAGAAGCAAAACGGCTTTTTGGTGCAACTGTTGTAGAACCAACTGAAATTTACTCTCTTGATGTAGATATCTTTGCTCCTTGCGCTTTAGGAGGAATTCTTAATAGTCATACAATTCCTTTTTTACAAGCTTCGATTATTGCTGGTGCCGCTAATAATCAATTGGAGAATGAGCAACTACATAGTCAAATGCTTACCAAAAAAGGAATTCTCTACAGCCCTGATTATGTAATTAATGCCGGAGGGCTAATTAATGTTTACAACGAAATGATTGGTTATGACGAAGAAAAAGCTTTTAAGCAAGTGCATAACATTTATGACACGCTATTAGCAATTTTTGAGATTGCTAAAGCGCAGGGAGTTACTACCAACGATGCTGCAAAACGTTTAGCAGAAGACCGGATCAACAATAGTAAGCGGAACAAAACTAAAGCGATCGCAGCTTAATTATTACTATCTTAAGGAGTGAGAAGTGGAAAAAAATACTTTTGCAACATCAGCTTACATTGCTACTTCACCAGAGAGCGCCTTTGACTACCTTTGTAGTTTAAAGAACTTAGACGAATGGACACTTTATAGCCGGATGCAAGAGCAAATTGATGAAGATACCTGGCTCGGAACTGCATCTGGTTATCACAAAAATCTTTACTATCATGTTAAGAAACTAGAAAACCCACTGTTTTATGGTATTGAGTGGCACTGCGGATTAGAGTATCAAAAATATTTTCAGGTTTACCCTGTTTTGCTGTTTCCCACCGACTACATCGAGCCGGGGACAGATGAAAAAGGTGTGTACTTTCATTGGTTAAGCTTTGTCGATCCCAAACGACAGACTCAGATGATTATGCAGGGAATTCACACAGTACACACTTCCGAATGCCGTTCTCTCAAAGGTAATTTGGAACGCAAGGCGGGTCTGACCTCAGCAGCCAAAGGAAGCCACTTTATCGATACAGATACCATTTATGTTGATGCCCCAATTGAAATCGGCATTGAATACTTAAAAGACTTACAAAACGTAGATGAATGGGCGCATTTGCTGCGGCCGAATGGTGATATTAATTCTGAATCAGGTGAATTCAAAGATGAATATGACCAGAAGGTAAAAGTTTCTGTGCGAGTTCATAGTCTGAGTAAATACTACTTGCTTGAACAAGAATATTTTTATCCAGAGTACGACTATTATCAGCGTTCTGTAGCGTTACTTATCCCAACTGCCTACGCTTTCGCTGACCCCGAAGCTTCTGGTTTTATCCTGCATCGCATCACATTTTGGAAAACAGATGGAACTGTTACCCACGGCAAACTTCAAATTGAAGACTATGGCGCTGAGAGCATGAACATCAAACGTTTACTCGAAGCCAAAGCCGGCAACCTCAAATCATTTGATCGGGGAATGAGCTACCTCCCAAAAACTCAAGAATCCCTAGTTACTAACTAAAACCTCAGCGTTCCTCTGCGCTTCCCAGCCTGCGGCAAGCCGCAAAAGCGTCTACAGCGTCCCTTTGCGTTTAAAATTTCTACCTCAATTCTCTGCAACACATGAAATTAAAACAACTTACTATTACCTTTCTAACTTTTTGTGTTGCCGCTTTTTCGGGAATGAAAGCTGCGGAAGCTGCATCCTTTTCAGTAATCGCCGACGGTCTATATAATGCCGGAGGTCTGAGCTTTGGCCCTGATGGCAATCTCTATGTCACAGAGGCAGGAATCGGGGGAAATGGGGCTTGTGTTCCACCACCAAGTGGTCAAGGCGATTCTTTATGCTATGGCACTAGTGGGGCAGTTACCAAAATTGAGAATGGTAAAACCGAACGCATACTTACAGGACTTCCTTCTTTAGCATTACCAGATGGAACCGGAGCCGGTGGCCCTCGTGACATCCAATTTGATGCTACAGGTAAACCTTATGTTCTGATTGGGTATGGGGCGAATCCAGCTTTTCGCGATCGCAATTTAGGTTACACTGACCTCGGTAAAATCATCGCTCCCGACTTTAATACCAATACCTGGGCGAGTGTTGCCGATTTAGCTAACTATGAACTCGCCAACAATCCCGATGGTGGTGATTTCGGTAGCAATCCCTTGGGTTTCGTCATAGATGGCAATAAGTTAGTTGCAGTTGATGCAGGTGCAAACGATTTACTCAGTGTTAACACTGGTGGTAGGAATTTGCAGGCGATAGTTGCGTTTCCCCAAGATATATTAACTAATCCAGTCTTTCCACCCTCCGGTACACCATCCAATGAACCTGCACAGGTTCCATCTCAAGGTGAAGAGGTGCGATCGCAGTTTGCAACCCAAGCTGTACCCTCAAGTGTGGCTAAAGGACTTGATGGCGCTTATTACATCAGCCAATTTACTGGTTTTCCCTTCCCAGAAGGTGGGGCAAAAATCTATCGAGTCGGTGCTGATGGTTTACCCACAGTCTTCGCCGATGGTTTTACCCAACTCACAGACTTGGAATTTGATACTGAGGGCAATTTATATGCTTTGCAGTACGCCAATCAGTCAGCCTGGAAGGGTGATTTTGATGGTTCTGTGATCAAAATAGCTGCCGATGGGACACGCACAACTCTTATGAGTGGCAATGGATTAGAGTCGCCTAGCGCCCTGACTATTGGTGCTGATGGTGCAGTATACGTCACCAACCGAGGCGATCGCCCTGGATTTGGACAAGTGATCAGAATTGAGAATACCAAATCTGTTCCTGAACCTGATTCTGCTTTCGGCGTGTTTGCGATCGCTGCCTTCGGCGTTACTTGGCTGCACAAAAAAAGAATCCCCAAACCGCTCAGAGATAAAGTTGTGGCGCTCAAGTAAAAGTTTCAAACCAATATCAGTTCCTCTCAAGGACATTTACCCTGCATTCTTCAGGGACTAGGATTTCTTGTCTTTAAAACCATAAAACTTTCCCGAAATTAGTAACTCTTAATCTCTCTTGAAAGGTATGAAACTCAAATCATTTGCTCTGACATCTCTGACATTTTGTTTTGCTGCTATTTGCGGAACACCATCTGTACAAGCTGCAACTCTAACGACAATTGTCGATGGAATCAGTAATGCACGGGCTGTTAGCTTTGGCCCCGATGGCAGTCTCTACGTAGCAGAGCCAGGTATCGGAGGAAACGGAAATTGCCAACCATCTCCGAGTACACTGTTTCAGCCTATCTGTGCTGGTAATAGTGGTTCACTGGTCAAAGTTACACCAGGTGGTCAGCCACAGCGTCTATTCAATAACTTTCAATCTATAGCAGAGCAACCAACTGGGAACCAAGGCGCTGGTATTCAAGACGTACAATTTGACTCTCAGGGAAATGCTTATCTTCTGACTGGGTTTGCTGGTTATCCAGGAAATCGTGATTTAGAATCACTTAACCTTGGTGCTAATTTCCCAATCCCAGAGCAGCAACTTGTTACTTTTCCGCCATCCACACCCGATAAAGTCCTGAATACCCCGCTTTTAGCACAACTTTTCAAAGCTGACTTGAATACCGGGGAACTGGAAAGTATTTTTGACTTCGGCAAGTATGAAATTACTAATAACCCAGACCGTGGGGATGTAGTTACCAACCCCTTTGATTTGACCGTTAGTGGTGATACTGCTTATGTCGTTGACGGGGGTGGAAACACCGCCTACAAAATCAAACTTGACGGAAGTGACTTTCAGGCGATCGCAATTCCCAAGAAAGTCCTTAGTGCCTCATCATTACCACCCCTTCCACCAGGACAAGAACTACCTCCAGGGCTAGTAGAGATACTTCCAGGAGGAAACATCGCAATTCAATCAGTACCTACAGGTGGCACAATTGGCCCCGATGGAGCCTTATACGTTGCCGAATATTCAGGTTTTCCATATCCAGAAAATGAATCGCGGATCTTCCGCATCGGTGACGATGGCAACCCAGAGGTTTTTCTAGATGGCTTTACCCAAATCACAGACTTAACCTTTGATGAAGAAGGCAACTTGCTAGTCTTGCAGTTCGGCGACGAGTCTCAGTTGCAAGGTGACTTGCGATTCCTCCCCGGTTCTCTAATTCAAGTTGCTCCCGATTTGACTCGCACAACGCTGGTGGCTGCCGGTGAAGGGCTAGAATCGTCTGCTGGAATCGATATTGGCCCTGACGGGCAAATATACATCACCAAACGCGGTGTTGGGCCAGAACTAGGGTCGGTTGTTCGGGTGGATGGTATCGTTGCCGAAAAAGTCCCCGAACCTACCTCAATCTTGGGCTTATTAGCACTTGCTAGTGTAGGCGCAACTGGTGCGATCGCCAAGCGCAAACGCCAACACAAGTTGGGTGAATTGCTAGCCAAAGCAGAGATAGTCTAATTCCTCATTACCTGGTGTCAGGTAATGGGTAGAAAATAAGCTGCTGCCTCACACAGAAAGTTGCATTTCAAACAAGAGGCAGCAGCCCGAATTTTAGGGTTCCCCAACTAGGACTGGGAACAAAATTAGTCTAGGAAAGAGTATACACTCATACAACCAGGACTTCAAACTCATGGGATTAGTCAAAAATTTGTCACTTGCTATTCTCGGTACAGGATTCACCGTGCTGGCAACAGCAGCCCAAGCCAATGCTGTAACATTAACTTACGACAGAAGTATTGGTAGCCCCGGCTTCGGCCCTGGAGAACTGTTTGTTCCTCAAGGGATAGCAGTGGATAGCCAAGGGAATACCCTCATAGCTAACGGACGCGGTATTAACCCGGCGGATGGTACTCCTAACTACGACCTTGGTAACAAAATTGAAATATTTAATCCTAGCGGTCAGTATATTGGAGCAATTGGCTCCGGCGGCACAGGGCCCGGACAATTTGACGAGCCAACAACTGTAGACTTTAATCCAGTAACAGGGGATCTGTATTCAGGTGATGTTTACAACAACCGCATCAATCAATTCGATTCTCAGGGTAACTTTATTAGATCCTTTGCAAATGGAGCATTTACCCCTCTGGTAGAGGATAGATTGTTCTTTGGGCCATCTGGTTTGACATTTGACAAAACTGGCAACGTGTACGTTGGTGATTTTAACGGCGAAAGGATTCTTAAATATACATCAGACGGACAGCAACTTGGTGTCATTGGTGGTACTAGAGGCACAGCACCTGGTGAGTTCCAAGGTGTAGCAGGTGTAAGAATTTCCCCAGTTAGTGGAAATATTTTTGTAGCTGACCAGTATAACAACCGCGTTCAAGTACTCGATCCAACTGGTAATCCTCTGTTGGCATTTGGTTCAGCAGGTAGCGAACTTGGACAGTTTCTTCAGCCAATTGGCATCGAAGTGGACGACCAAGAGAATATTTATGTAGCTGATTCTATCAACAGCCGCGTTCAGGTATTTGATAAAAACGGTAACTTCTTGACTTCCTTCGGTGAAAATGCCCGCGATGCATCAGGTAATCCTGTACCGCCTCCAGCATTCACTGGCCCTCCTTTTGGCAACCCCCTCGACCTCACTCCCGGCAGATTTAACTGGACGGGTGGCACAACCCTCAAAGATGACAAGCTTTATGTGGGCGATTTCTTCCAAGGTCGCGTCCAAGTGCTAAATGTAGAAAACAGGAAGCAAGTACCGGAGCCAAGTTCAGCACTGAGTTTAGCATTGCTTGGATTTGGGGCTGCTACCATCACATTGCGGAAACGTGGACAACAAAAGCCAGTCTTCAGTTTAGAAAAGGAACTGCAAAAACAGTGCTAGTAGTCTGTCAAGTCGAAATTGATAGGTAAGCAAGTTCGTAGTAAGGACTTTAGTCCTTATTTTCTAAGCACTAAAGTGCTTACTACAAACCTTCAGGACATTAACGGTTAATGCACATTCTGATTTATTCATACAATTATCATCCAGAACCAATTGGTATTGCACCTTTGATGACTGAACTAGCAGAAGGTCTGGTGAAGCGGGGGCATCAAGTGCGGGTAATTACAGGGATGCCTAACTATCCTCAGCGTCAGATTTACGACGGATATCGGGGTAAGTTATACGTTACTGAACAGAAAAATGGTGTCAAAATTCAGCGTAGCTACCTGCGGATTAAGTCTAAACCTAACCTTGTAGACCGGCTACTGCTAGAGTTGAGCTTTGTTTTTACGAGTTTGCCACAAGCCCTCAAGGGTGAGCGACCTGATGTAATTCTCTTAACAGTGCCGCCGTTACTAGTTTGTTTACCTGCAACCTTAATAAGTTGGTTATACAACTGCCCAGTAGTGCTGAATGTGCAAGATATCCTCCCAGAAGCTGCTGTGCGTGTTGGGCTAATTAAAAATAAGTTGATGATTCAAGCTCTGGAAGCTTTAGAAAAATTTGCCTACCGAACTGCACATACTATTAGCGTAATTGCCGATGGCTTTGTAGATAATTTAATCAATAAAGATGTACCTGTTAATAAAATTGCTTGCATTCCCAATTGGGTAAATTTAAATTTTATTCGCCCTTTACCAAAGGAGAATAACTCTTGGAGAGCTACCCATCAACTCGATGGTAAATTTGTAGTGCTTTATTCAGGTAATATTGCTCTGACGCAAGGTTTAGAAACAGTCATAGAAGCAGCAGTTCGGTTGCGTCATCTCAAAGAAATTGTCTTTGTTATAGCCGGTGAATCCCAAGCTCTTGAAAGGTTGCAGAAACATTGTCTTGCTTGTGGTGCAGATAATGTTTTGCTGCTACCGTTGCAAGCGCGAGAAAAACTACCGCAAATGTTAGCAGCCACAGATGTGGGGTTAATTGTACAAAAGTGCAATGTAATTTCCTTCAATATGCCTTCTAAAATACCACTGTTGTTAGCTAGTGGTCGCCCAATTGTGGGTTCAGTTCCCGCTGCTGGGACTGCTGCGAAAGCTATTCGAGAAAGTGGCGGCGGCGTTATCGTTGAGCCAGAGTCAGCAGATGCTTTGGCTGCGGCGGTGCTGGATTTATATAATCAGCCGGAATTAGCAGCAAAATTAGGTCGTAAGGGAAGAAAGTTTGCGGTAGAAAACTATTCCTTTGAACAAGCGCTAGACCGATACGAAGAGTTATTTACTGATGCGATCGCCAAAGAAGCAACGACTTTGGATATATTGCCCGAAATGAGTTCTAAAGAATCACTTATTAATAAAGAGTTTTTGGTACATACCTCGCCCCTTGTGCGCGTAGTATCTCAAAGACAAATAACTAATGACAAATGACCAATGACAAATTCAGATCAACTTAAAAAAACTGACCAAAGCTTGATCGCCCTACTTAGCGATCGCATATCATTATTAGCAGCATCAGAACAACCTTCTTTAGATGAACAACTGGCTGATGTCGCTCCCCTACTCGCTCAAGCTGGTATTCCTGAGTCTGTTTGGGCAGGTGTAGTCAAGAGTTGTCATGCCAGTCTTACCCCTAAATCTGCCACAAATCATGTCAGCCCCCGACAAATTACCATCATCGGTGGATGCGGTAGGATGGGAAGATTATTCAAAGAGCAGCTTTCGTTAGTAGGTCATAATGTTAGCGTTCTCGAACATGAAGATTGGGAATATGCAGAGAAACTGTTAAATCAGGCAGAATTAGTATTAGTCAGTGTTCCGATTGAACATACGGTTGATGTTATCAAGCGGGCTGCAAAATATCTTGCTCCAAATACCGCCTTGTGTGACATCACGAGTATTAAGACTCAGCCAACTCAGGCAATGCTGGAATATCATTCCGGCCCAGTCATGGGTTTACATCCAATGTTTGGCCCAAATATCAAATCGTTTTTGGGACAAAAAGTGGTAGTGTGTCCAGGTCGAAACAATGATTCATTTCAATGGTTATTAGACTTTCTTAAAAGTAAAGGTGGTGAATTAGTTTTTTGCACGCCTGAAGAACACGATCAAATGATGGTGGTTATTCAAGCAACGCAGCATTTCTGTAGATTTAGTCTTGGCGTTTTCTTAGCACAAACAAGAGTGGACATAGAGCAGAGTTTAACAATGTCAACTCCTAACTACCGTCAAGAAATTGATATTGTTAAACGTTTGTTTTCCCAAAATCCTAATTTATGTGTTGATATTATGCTGGCTACCGAAGAAAGGTGTAATGCTATTAGTTTTTTAGCTAATACTTACAGCCGATTAGCGAAACTGGTGGCGAAAAAAGATAGAGATGCATTAATTAAAGAATTTGAAAATACCCAAAGCTTTTTGGAAGAGAAAATTAACACTTTTCTACAGCCTTTACACACAACGGCTCTGCAACGAGATTTTAAACCACAGATGCACACAAATATTAGCATTTGATTAACAAAAAATATGCTGATAGATATCTTTCACGATACCGTTTGCCCTTGGTGCAGAATTGGGAAAAAGCATCTGTTTGATGCACTGGCACAATGGCAAGAAGAAGAAGTGCATATCCGCTGGCACCCATTTCTTCTAGATAATACCGTTCCTGCTGAAGGTTATGAATTTCGTAGTTTTATGCAAAATAGAAAAGGCATGAAAGCGGAAGAATTGCAACAGATGTTTGATTATACACAACGTGCAGGAGAGGCGGCTGGAGTTAAGCTAGATTTTGAAAAAGTCCGTTTGGCTGTCAATACTAAGCTTTCTCATCAACTGATTGCACTTGCCCCCACAAGCGTAAAAAACGATGTTGTAGAAGCTATTTATAAAGCTTACTTTGAAGATGGTTTGAACCTCGGAGATATTAACGTTATTGTTGCCATCGGTACAGCATATCAGATGGATGCTGGCGAATTAAAATTGCAATTAACTAATCATGCTGTGAGTGATGCAGTTGTTGCTGAATCAACATTTGCTCGGTTAAATGGCATTAACAGCGTGCCGTTTTTCGTCATCAATAACAAAGTCAAGGTAAATGGTTCTCACTCGGTAGAGGTATTCCTGGAAACTTTGAATCGTGCTGCACTTTTAGATATACCTGCAAAAATATGATAGTTGACATCAAGCAAAAAAGTAGATTAATTCATCAACGGGTTGCGGTTACTTTTAACTATGAGGTTTATTTCACTCAAAATTTATTTGAGTTGAAAAACCCGACGCTAGCGCAAGTGGTTACAGCAGATGAAGAGACAAAGCCAAAGAAATTAGTTGCAGTGGTAGATGCAGGAATATTAAAGTTTCAACCGGAATTGGTGAAGCAATTAATCGCGTATACCAATTTTTATGCAGAGGTGCTAGCGATCGCAGCTGAACCCATGATAATTTCGGGAGGAGAAGCTGCCAAAAACGATCGCACTTTCGTAGAGCAAATCCACCAACAGATTGAAGCCGCCGGATTATGTCGCCACTCTTACATATTAGCGATCGGGGGCGGGGCGATGTTGGATTTGGTAGGATACGCTGCTGCAACTGCTCACCGAGGAATTCGCCTGATTCGCATTCCGACAACGGTATTAGCGCAAAATGATTCTGGGGTTGGGGTAAAAAACGGCATCAACGCCTTTGGTAAAAAGAACTTTCTCGGCACATTTGCGCCACCTTATGCTGTTATAAATGATTCTGCCTTTTTGACAACTCTAGACGATCGCGATTGGCGTTCTGGGATTGCAGAAGCCGTCAAAGTGGCGCTGATTAAGGATGCTAACTTTTTTGATTATATCCACTCTCACAGCGTAGCCTTGGGGCGGCGAGACATGGATACCATGCAACAGGTTATCTATAGTTGCGCCCAGTTGCATTTAGAACATATTGCCAATAGCGGCGATGCTTTTGAAATGGGTTCGTCTCGTCCCCTGGATTTTGGACATTGGGCGGCTCATAAACTGGAGCATTTGACTAATTATCGCTTGCGTCATGGCGAAGCAGTTGCGATCGGTATCGCTTTGGATAGCACCTATTCTTATTTATTAGGATTGCTTGATTGTTCAGAATGGCAACGGATATTAAATACTTTATCGGCTTTGGGTTTCACGTTGTATGTGCCAGAATTAGCGCAGAATTTATCACAATTGGAACATCCTGATTGTTTGTTCCGGGGTTTAACTGAGTTCCGGGAACATTTGGGGGGAGAATTGACTTTAATGTTGTTACAAGGGATTGGAAAAGGAATTGAGGTTCATGAGGTGAATTTGTTGTTGTATAGGGAAGCAATATCGCTGTTGAGGGAGTTTTTCGGATTTTAAACGCAGAGGGACGCGGTAGACGCTTTTGCGGCTTGCCGCAGGCTGGGAAGCGCAGAGTAACGCAGAGGTTTAATGCTAGGTTTTGAGATGATCTACTACTTTTGAGGGAGGCGGAGAATTTTAAACAGCTTTGTTTGGAAAAGTAGTAGATAAGCAGTATAAAAAGCGAATAAATTGACACCCGATCGAAAAATTATTCAATGTATTATCTGCTTGATATCTAGTACTCTTAAGTAAGAAGCAAAAAGTTTTTAATTACATTTTTCACAAATAATTCGCAGATTAGAATAGGTTGATTTAGATTGATATCGAGTTGTCTAAATTAGTTATTTATAGCATTCATAAATATTCTTTTTCTCTACGATACACTTCGCGTTGGCAAAGCCTCTAGTAGATAAGGCGGTTATTTAATCTTCACAATTTAGATAGCATCGTCATATCTACAAATGACAAATGACAAATGACCCATGACAAATGACAAATGACAATTAGTGAGAAATTACCCATGATTTTTGATTCCCGTTCTTATAAAACCCTTGGCGGTGTAAGTGTTTCTCGCTCCATCACTGAAGTGAAGATGGACACTGCCCTTGAAGATATTCTGTTTCACTTAAATTCTCAGCGTGGAGGCTTGCTAAGAAGCAGCTACGAATATCCAGGCAGATACAAAAGATGGGCAATCGGATTTGTAAATCCACCATTGGAATTGACTACACAGGAAAATGCTTTTAATTTGATAGCGTTAAATGAACGTGGTCAAGTACTTTTGCCATTACTTTTAGAGTGCTTATCTAACTCAACACAACTTGAAAAAGTTACTCTAGATAATAACAATATTGTTGGCTTCGTTAAATCTACAAAAAGATTATTTACTGAAGAAGAACGCAGTAAGCAACCTTCAGCCTTTACTGTTGTCCGCGAAATTCTACATACTTTTTCTAGTCAAGAAGACGAGCATTTGGGATTATATGGTGCGTTTGGTTATGACTTAGTTTTTCAGTTTGAACCAATTACCCAACGTTTGGAACGTCCTACAGATCAGCGTGATTTGGTGCTTTATCTGCCAGATGAATTGATAGTTGTTGACTACTATCAGCAACGGGCATTTCGTCTCCAATATGATTTTCAAACAGCGCATGGCAACACAAAGAATTTGCCTCGAACAGGTGAGTCTGTTGATTATCGCGGAAAACATCTTCTCCCGAATCAAACTGCTGATCATAAAGTAGGCGAGTATGCCAAAAAAGTTGAGGCTGCACTCGATTATTTCCGCCGAGGCGATTTATTTGAAGTTGTTCCTAGTCAAAACTTTTTTGAAGACTATGAAGATGAACCCAGCAAACTATTTGAAACTTTAAAGGATATAAATCCTAGTCCTTATGGGTTTATTTTTAATTTAGGTGGAGAATATTTGATTGGCGCATCTCCAGAAATGTTTGTGCGAGTTGAAGGGAAGCGGGTAGAAACTTGTCCTATTAGTGGCACTATTAGCCGGGGATTAGATGCTCTTGATGATGCGGTGCAAATTCGTCATTTACTCAACTCTCACAAAGATGAAGCTGAGTTGACGATGTGTACTGATGTCGATCGCAATGACAAATCCCGAATCTGTGAACCTGGTTCAGTACAAGTGATTGGTCGTCGTCAAATTGAATTATACAGCCATTTAATTCATACAGTGGATCATGTTGAAGGTATATTGCGATCGCAATTTGATGCCTTAGATGCCTTTCTTTCCCACACTTGGGCGGTTACAGTCACCGGCGCACCCAAAAAAGCCGCCATAGATTTTATTGAACAGCATGAACGTAGCGCCCGCCGTTGGTATGGTGGAGCAGTCGGCTATTTAAATTTCAATGGCAATTTAAATACTGGATTAATTCTGCGGACAATTCGATTAAAAGACTGCATCGCCGAAGTGCGAGTTGGCGCTACTGTCCTTTATGACTCCATACCCCAAGCAGAAGAACAAGAAACAATTACCAAAGCTGCTGCTTTATTTGAAACGATTCGCCGTGTTAAGCAAACGAGTCAGAAAATTGATGAATCCAGTTCCTTAAAATTAGCTAAAATCCTCCCAAGGGCGGCAACTGGCAAACGTATCTTACTAATAGATTATGAAGACTCATTTGTTCATACATTAGCTAATTACATTCGCCAAACTGGTGCAAGCGTCACTACATTACGTCACGGTTTTTCTGATTCACTATTCGACAAAGAACGCCCTGACTTAGTTGTATTATCTCCCGGCCCTGGTAGACCAAGTGATTTTGGAGTTTCGGAAACTATCGGCGCCCTTCTTTATCGCCAAATTCCCATTTTCGGAGTTTGTCTAGGACTGCAAAGCATCGTTGAAGCTTTTGGCGGAGAATTGGGAGTTCTCAACTATCCTCAACATGGTAAATCTTCACGGATTTTCGTTACTGATTCCGATTCTGTCACCTTCAAAAATTTACCGGAATCCTTCACAGTCGGTAGATATCACTCATTATTTGCCCTACCGCAGCATTTGCCAAAAGAACTGAAGGTGACAGCGATTTCTGATGACGATGTAATTATGGGCATTGAACATCAGACACTTCCCATCGCCGCCGTTCAGTTTCATCCAGAATCAATCATGACTTTAGCCGGGGAAGTCGGTCTGGAAATCATTAAAAATGTGGTGCGGGCATATACACACATCGAAGAGTCATTAGTCATTGGTCATTAGTCATTAGTCATTTGTCATCAGTCATTTGTCAAGAGTAGGAAATTCTCGCCCTTCCCTAAGAATTTTATGATTAAGCAAGTTACGACTTCCCGCCATATTCTTGAAGAAATTGTGTTGCATAAAAGGCAAGAAGTTGCACAGATGCAGCAAGAATTTTCTTTAGCTGATTTGCAACAGCAATTAATTGCGGCTCCAACTATCCGAAATTTCCTGGCTGCTTTACAACAAAATCCTCAGCAACCTAGCTTAATTGCCGAGGTAAAAAAAGCATCACCTAGCCGTGGGATTATTCGGGCAGATTTTGACCCTGTAGCGATCGCTCAAGCTTATGAACGAGGTGGTGCAGCTTGTCTATCAGTCCTCACTGATCATAAGTTTTTTCAGGGCAGTTTTGATAATCTGCGTGGTATCCGTCAGCAAGTAGCATTACCCCTACTGTGTAAGGAGTTCATCATTGACCCCTATCAAATTTATTTAGCACGGACAGCAGGCGCAGATGCAGTTTTGTTGATTGCCGCTATCTTATCAGACCAAGAACTTCAAAGCTTTTTGCGACTGATTCACTATTTGGGCATGAATGCACTGGTAGAAGTCCATACTTTAGCTGAACTAGATCGAGTGCTTAAGCTTGACGATTTACATTTAGTAGGAATCAACAATCGCAATTTAGAAAATTTTACCGTTGATTTAGGAATAACACAGCAACTTTTAACACAGCGCCAGCAATATTTGCAAAGTTTAGATATCACCGTCGTTAGTGAGTCTGGACTTTATACACCTGCTGATTTATCTTTTGTTGCTGAAGCTGGTGTCCGTGCGGTTTTGGTTGGAGAGTCTTTAGTTAAACAAAGCGATGTAGAACAAGCTGTGCGTAGTCTTTTGAGCCTTTCTTAGAATACAGACCTAACCCCCAGCCCCTTCCCTGCAAGGGAAGGGGAGTAAGATTCAAAGCCTCTCTCCTTTTAGGCTACGGTGTACACACAAGTCCTAAAAACCTAGCTTGATAAGACTTTCCTCGTTCCCAGTCTCCGACTGGGAATGCATTCATTGAGTCTCTGACTCAATGCCAGATTGGAGGCAGAGCCTCCACGAGGAGCATTCCCATGTAGAACATGGGAACGAGATAAAAACGAGGTAAACGAGATAAACGACAAAAGAATGGAAAATCAAGCTTTTTTCGACTTGTGTGTACACTGTAGCCTTGGCAAGGGGGAGTTAGAGGGGGTCAAAAGGACTTGTGTGTACACCGTAGCCTTTTAGGAGAGAGGTTTGGAGAGAGGTCAAAGTATATTGCATCCAAACGAGAAGCGCTCTAATACTCGTTAACGGAGATAAAAGACTCATTAACGGAGTTCAAAGACTCATTAACGGAGATAAAAGCCTCATTAACGGAGATAAAAGCCTCATTAACGGAGCTAAAAGACTCATTAACGGAGATAAAAGCCTCATTAACGGAGTTCAAAGACTCATTAATGGAGATAAAAGCCTCATTAATGGAGCTAAAAGACTCATTCACGAGTATCAAAGACTCGTTAACAAAAAATTTAGCGTGGGTATCGCTAATTGCTAAGTGTTGATTATTCCAGAACTATTAACCAATCATTAACTATTTTTCTGCATGACTTCTATCTCCGCTCATTTTCAGACTTTACGCGATCGCCAACAGTGTGCTTTAATCCCTTTTATCACAGCAGGCGATCCTAACTTAAAAACCACTGCCGAAGCTTTACGTATCTTAGATCGCAACGGTGCTGACTTTATCGAGTTGGGCATTCCCTACTCCGATCCTCTCGCAGATGGGCCTGTAATTCAAGCAGCAGCAACTCGCGCTTTGCAAAAAGGCACGAAATTAGAGCAAGTGCTAGAGATGTTAGAAGCTGTAATTCCTACCATGAAAGCGCCAATAATTCTATTCACTTATTACAATCCCATTTTGCACCGGGGTATTAAGACATTTTTACTAAAAATTGCTGCGGCTGGAGTGCGCGGGTTGGTAGTACCAGACTTACCCTTAGAAGAAGCAGAAGAATTAATCCAAACTGCTGCCTCTTTTGGAATTGAGGTAATTTTACTTGTAGCTCCTACCAGTTCTAAAGATAGAATTTTAGCGATCGCTCGTCAATCTCAAGGTTTTATCTACCTAGTAAGCGTCACCGGAGTTACAGGTATCCGCGCTCAAATCCAAGACCGCGTAAAAGATTTAATTACCGACTTGCGAAGCGTCACCGATAAACCTATCGGCGTTGGTTTTGGCATCTCAGCACCAGAACAAGCGCATCAAGTCATGGAATGGGGAGCAGATGCGGTGATTGTTGGTAGCGCCTTCGTCAAACGTTTAGCTGAAGGTAGCCCAACTGAGAGATTGCAAGCCGTGGAAAAATTTTGTCAGGAACTCAAAGCAGCAATTACCCCAGTATCCCTGCAACAAGTTGGTTCCGCAAAGTAAAAAGGTACATCATAGTCCCCTCTCGAAGAACCTACGGTGTAAACACAAGTCTGAAATAGCTCATTAACCAAGGTTTTACCCCACCCTAACCCTCCCCTTGCAAAGGGGAGGGAACTGGATTTCTTTTTCCCCCCTTTGCAAGGGGGGATTAAGGGGGGTAAACCCTAGGGTGGGGTTCCTTTACCTCACTCAACCGAGAACCGCTATATTCAGTTCTCAAAAATATATTTCAACATAAAAGGATTTTAACCAGTGGTAAGCATACAAGACATCAAAACTGCAACCGTTCAACCAGATTCTTTGGGCAGATTTGGAAAATTCGGCGGTAAATACGTCCCAGAAACCTTAATGCCTGCATTAAGTGAGTTAGAAGCAGCATTCCATCAATATCGCAACGAGCCGAGTTTCCAAGCAGAACTGCAAAACTTACTCCGTGACTATGTAGGACGACCCAGCCCATTATATTTTGCGGAACGCCTGACAACAAACTACGCTAGACCAGATGGCACTGGGCCACAAATTTATTTAAAGCGTGAAGATTTAAATCATACAGGCGCTCACAAAATTAATAATGCTTTAGCTCAGGTGTTGCTAGCTAAACGTATGGGCAAGCAACGGGTTATTGCAGAGACAGGTGCAGGACAACATGGCGTAGCGACTGCAACTGTATGTGCGCGGTTTGGTTTGAGATGTGTGATTTACATGGGTGTCCACGATATGGAACGCCAAGCCCTCAACGTGTTTCGGATGAAGTTGATGGGGGCAGAAGTTCATCCAGTAGAAGCGGGTACTGGCACTCTCAAAGATGCAACTTCCGAAGCAATTCGGGATTGGGTGACAAATGTGGAAACAACCCATTACATCTTGGGTTCTGTTGCCGGGCCTCATCCTTACCCGATGATTGTCCGTGACTTCCACGCGGTAATTGGTGTAGAAACTCGCGCTCAATCCCAGGAGAAATGGGGAGGATTACCAGATATTCTACTGGCTTGCGTGGGTGGAGGTTCTAATGCGATCGGCTTATTCAATGAATTTGTCCATGAATCTTCAGTGCGTCTAATTGGAGTTGAAGCGGCGGGTGAAGGTGTAGATACAGAAAAACACGCTGCTACCTTGACAAAAGGAAAAATAGGTGTATTGCATGGTGCAATGAGTTATTTACTGCAAGATGATGATGGTCAAGTCATCGAAGCCCATTCAATAAGTGCCGGATTGGATTATCCCGGCGTTGGCCCTGAGCATAGTTATTTAAAGGATCTTGGTCGCGCCGAATATTACAGCGTCACCGATAAACAGGCGTTAGATGCATTCCAAAGACTTTCGCAACTAGAAGGAATTATCCCAGCTTTGGAAACTGCTCATGCGATCGCATATCTCGAAACCCTTTGTCCTCAGTTAAAAGGCAATCCCCGCATCGTCATCAATTGCTCCGGTAGAGGCGACAAAGATGTGCAAACCGTCGCCAAAGTCCTTATTCCTTAATTTGTCATTTGTCCTTTGTCATTTGTCCTTCGTAAATCACCAATGACTAATGACTAATGACCAATGCCCCATGCCCCATGCCCCATGCCCAATAAAATATGATAGCTTTAACTCAAATTCCACCTGAAAACACCTACATCTCTTCTGAGTTTTACAACTGGCCAGCTTTATTGCAACAGTTGTTAAATCGGCAATCGTTGACGGTTTCCCAAGCTACAGATTTGATGCAAGGTTGGCTCACAGATGCCATTCCCCATGTCCTATCAGGAGCAATTTTAGCCGCAATCCAAGCCAAAGGTGTCTCCGCAGAAGAATTAGTGGGCATGGCCAGGGTCTTACAATCCCAATCCCCAGTACCCAGTACCCAGTCCCCAATCCCTCTAATTGACACTTGTGGAACTGGTGGAGATGGCGCTTCAACTTTTAACATTTCGACTGCTGTCGCCTTTGTCGCCGCCGCCGCCGGAGTAAAAGTTGCTAAACATGGCAATCGTTCGGCATCTAGCAAGACCGGTTCGGCTGATGTACTGGAAGCTTTGGGTATAAATCTCAACGCCACTCCTGAAAAAGTGCAAGCCGCAGTAGGTGAAGTTGGAATTACCTTTTTGTTTGCTCCAGGTTGGCATCCTGCACTCAAAGCGATCGCTACTTTGCGAAAAACTTTGAAAGTGCGGACTGTTTTTAACTTACTCGGCCCGCTAGTAAATCCCATGCGTCCGACAGGGCAAATTATTGGTGTCAACGATCCGCTTTTACTAGAGGAAATCGCTCAAGCTTTATCGCAATTAGGATGTCAACAAGCGATCGCACTTCACGGACGGGAACGTTTAGATGAAGCTGGTTTAGCAGATGTCACCGACTTAGCTGTACTCCAAGATAAAAAAGTCCGTTCTCTAACGCTGAATCCTCAAGAACTTGGTTTGAATTTTGCCCCCACTGCGGCGTTACGCGGTGGAGATGTCCAAGAAAATGCCGAAATTTTGAAGGCAGTTCTCCAAGGTAAAGGTACTCAAGCGCAGCAAGATGTAGTCGCTTTAAATACAGCCCTAGCGCTCCAAGTTGGTGAAGCCATTCATGGGGAAACGGATGTTTTAGCCGGTTGTATTAAAGGTATTGTCCTTGCGAAGGAAATCCTGCAAAGCGGCGCAGCTTGGACAAAACTAGAACAACTTGCGGAATTTTTGCGCTAATTGCCAAGGTAGAGGTGCAGCATTGCTCATTGGTGTCAACTTAAGCCAAAAATAGCGTACTGATTAGGTGTTGTTCACCCGCCAGGGAATATAATTCCCTGACTAATTGCTCAAGTCTACTGAAGTAGACTGAAAATTTTCGCGCTATGAAGTCCTCTTCAGAGAACTTTAACTATGAGACAGGGATTTACAATCCCTGGCGGACGTGAGGTTTCGCGTTAAGTTGACACCAATGAGCATTGCTGTGCCCCTACGAACGCATTGTATTACACCCAGGAACTATCAAGAACAACCATATACAAGGAAAAACAGATGATTATCATACTTAAAAGCGGTACACCTGTTGAGGAAATTACCCGCATTAGCCAAGAACTGAGTGACACTTGGAAAGTCACCGTAGAAAAAAGCGTTGGCACTCATAAAGTTGTCTTAGGGCTAATTGGTGATACCACTAGCATCGATAAGTTACAGGTTCAAGAATTCAGCCCTTGGATTGAGCAAGTATTGCGAGTACAACAACCTTTCAAGCGGGTAAGTCGAGAATTCCGACATGGAGAAGCCAGCGAAGTTGTTGTACCTACACCTAACGGTGATGTCTATTTCGGCGAACATCACCCTATCGTAGTGGTAGCCGGCCCTTGTTCCGTTGAAAATGAAGCGATGATTGTCGAAACCGCAAAGCGCGTCAAGGCAGCCGGAGCAAAGTTTCTCCGTGGCGGAGCCTATAAACCCCGCACTTCACCTTATGCCTTTCAAGGTTATGGTGAAAGCGCTTTAGATTTATTAGCAGCAGCGCGGGAAGCTACTGGTTTGGGTATCGTCACAGAATTGATGGATGCTGCCGATTTATCAGCAGTGGCGAGAACAGCTGACATAATCCAAATCGGAGCTAGGAATATGCATAACTTCTCGTTGCTCAAAAAGGTAGGCGCTCAAGATAAACCTGTGCTACTCAAGCGGGGGATGTCTGCGACAATTGACGAGTGGTTGATGGCAGCAGAATATATTTTGGCATCTGGAAACCCAAATGTAATTCTTTGTGAACGGGGAATCAGAACCTTTGATGGCAAATATGCCCGGAATACTTTAGATTTATCAGTGCTTCCGGTATTGCGATCGCTAACCCATTTACCGATTATGATTGATCCTAGTCATGGTACGGGTAGGTCTGAATATGTTCCATCAATGGCAATGGCTGCGATCGCAGCTGGTACAGATGCCTTAATGATTGAAGTTCACCCCAACCCAGCTAAGGCTTTATCCGATGGGCCTCAATCTCTCACCCCTGATAAATTTGACCGCTTAGTTCAAGAAATGTCAATTATAGGCAAAGTAGTTGATCGCTGGTCTACACCTACGTTTAATAGCATTAATGACAGCCGCATTCTCTTCACACCAGAACTATCAAAGTAGATAGAGTGTAATCTTGACCGATTTTTTGCAAACGGCTAAACCCGATCAACGGATTCTTTCGTCTAAAGAATCTGTTGATCGGGTTTTCATCAACTACCCCGCTCTGCTGATGCTGAGGGCGGGGTTTGTAATGAATTTTATTACTTAGGATGGTTTTGAGTTAAATCAAGTTGTATTTAAGATTACAGATAATGAAAAACTAGATTTGTGGGAAATTAATTTTCCTCTGCTATCAAGGAGTAATAATGGTTTTAAGTGAATATCAACGTGCTGTAGGCGTATTTACTCATCGTCGAGATGCAGAAGAGGCACTACATGAACTGAGAGATTCTGGCTTATTAATGGAGAAAGTATCTGTAGTTGTACAGAATGCAGACCGCAATCATGAGATTGCCAATGATGAAATAAAAGAGCGCACTGGTGATAAAGCTGACGAAGGCGCAACAGTAGGAGGGCTTTCAGGGGGCGCTGTTGGTGGGTTAACTGGTTTATTAGTAGGTCTTGGAACTTTAGCAATCCCTGGAGTTGGGCCAATAATGCTCGCTGGTGCAGCGGCAACTGCTTTAGTTACAACCCTTGTCGGGGCAAGTATTGGTACTGCTACTGGGACTTTTGCTGGTGCATTAGTTGGTTGGGGAATATCGGAAGAACAAGCTAAAGCATATAACGAGCGAGTAGAACATGGACACTATTTCATAATCGTGGATTGTACACCTGCTGAAATTCCTAAAGTAGAAGCAATTCTACAACGTTGGGGTATAGAAGAGTTTGGCATTTACGAGTATTTCAACAATGAGCAGAGAACTACAAATTATCTGACCACGACAACTTCTGCGCCTGCCCTTCCTAATAAAAGCGGAATTTTACCTAAATATGCTGTTGCTTACTTTAATAACTTAGGTAATGCTGAAGCGGCAATTAACGATATGTATGCCGCCGGTTTTCCAGCAAACCAGATTTCCTTAATTTGCAAAGACTTTTCTCAATTGATTGGGTCAACAGACGTTAATGTAAGTGAGCGTTTTGACGCTATGAGGCTCGGAATAGCAGATGAGTGGGCACGCTTTTACAACGAGCAAATTGAGCAAGGCAATTACATACTCATCGTTAGTGGCACAGACAATGAGCTTGAGCAGATTAGCTTGATTCTAGGCAGTTATGGGGTTCAAGAATGCCAAATTTATGACCCGATGTTAATTCGTTCTTGAAAACGATCACCAGAAAATTTAACAATTTTGTCAGAGCAAACAAAGGAACAGCAATACTTTCAAAATACTACAGTCTTGAGATGTATCTGTTACAGCTTATAATTCCGCATAAATCCAACTATTTCAAGCGTGTCAGAAGAGGAAAATATGCTTTATCAAGTAGAGTAATTAATAATATTCCGCCCGTTTTCCGGGCGAATATATGACTAAGCAATATACATTTTTTATCTTTATTCATAAATAAACTTAGGGGCTTTAAGTAATCGCACAGAATCATTTACACATGATTTTCCAGTCTGGATAAGGATTTCATGCCTTAATTTTGTGTAATTAATTTTGTTTAACTACTTAAATCCGTTTGGCAGAGGGCAAAAAATATATTTTCTTCCTCCTGCCTTCTGCCTTCTGCCTCCTGCCCTCTGCCTTTCTTCGTAATTAATAGCCCTCGATAATATAACCAGCAGATTGAACTATCTGTTTAATTGACTCTTCAGAAGCCGCAGCTTCTACAGTTACAGTTTTTGCATTAACGTCCACATCTATTTTGGCATCAGATTCCATAGTCTGAATAGATTTAGTTATATTCTTGGCACAGTCATCACCTTTAATATTTGTAACTTTTAATTTAATTGCCATTACTTAACCTCTTTACATCTTGGATTTATTTCTAATAAATATAATAACGGTTGAGATAGTGAGTACACATCTTACTATGGTGATGTTTTTATATCCAGCTACTTCTGCCCAACTTTCACAGCATATATATATCCAAAAAAGCAGCTATCTTATGGCAGATATTGAAACATTTTAGAAGAGTGAAATTTAGAGTCACTAGGATATCATCTAGATACTAGAAAACAGGGCATTTAACCCTGTTATTTAGTCACTATGCCTCCCCTCTCTACTCAGCTTCGTTGCTTTTAGGAAAGGGATTCACGTGATTTAATTGAAAATATTATAGAGTATCAGACTACCTATTTTTTTTGAGTTCGTGCATACTTCTCACGACCTTTGTTACTAAATTTCTGGGCGTAAATCTTACGCTTTCAGTCAATAGCTTATTTCTCATCCCAGGAACAACAACAATTTTATTTTTCATTAAGCCCCGATAACCAATATTCGCAACGGTTGCCGTATCCATCATTCTATTAACGTTAGCAATCTTGGAATCTTCCATTGCAGCAGTTTGTTGAAATTCTGATGCTGTTGGCCCCGGACAAAGAACAGTCACGCTGACACCTGTGCCCTCTAATTCATTAGCGATCGCTTCGGAAAATGATAAAACATAAGCTTTTGTAGCGAAATAAACCGCCATTAAAGGCCCTGGTTGAAAAGCAGCCGCTGAGGCAACGTTCAATATTTTTCCATAGTCTTGCTCGACCATATCTTTGAGGAATAACTTAGTTAAATGAGTCAAGCTGACCATATTGACCTGTAGCATTTTTAGTTCAAGATTGAGGTCTGTTTCACTAAATGCTCCGTAAGTACCAAAGCCAGCATTGTTAACCAGTACATCAATCTTGATCGATGCTTGCTGTAGTTCTGTGAAAATTTCTTCTGGCGATGTTGGTATAGATAAATCCTTAGTAAGAATTTTCACAAAAATGCCAAACTTTTGCGGGAATTCATTTATAATTTCGGTCAGCTTTTCTTCATTCTTATCGACTAACACAAGATTATAACTATGACGAGCAAAAATCTGGGTTAATTGATAGCCTATTCCACTAGCCGCCCCTGTAATTAGAGCAGTTTTTTTTTGCCGAATTTCAGATGTTTTATTCATGTTGCGAAAATTACTAACGTGATAATTAATTTAAGCTTCATAAATTTAGCTACAGCAATATATAATGTTTGCTGTAGCTATTTTTATGGGGACAATAAATGATGCTATCCACCTGAAATTGAGTATGCTTCGATTAAGCATATTAGGCGCAAATATAAAAATCTGTATCTATATAAACAAGAGCAAAAATATTTAATCTCATCATCAATGCCACAGCATAATTCTGTTACTATAACTGACGTGCAAGCAGCACAAGAGCGAATTTTGGGAATTGCCCACCGCACGCCTGTGCTGACTTCTACAATTGTTAACGATCGCACCAATAGCCAAGTATTCTTTAAATGCGAAAACTTTCAACGCACGGGGGCATTTAAATTTCGAGGTGCGTACAACGCCCTAGCCCAACTATCGGTAGCACAAAAGCAAACAGGTGTTCTCACCTATTTATCGGGAAATCATGCCCAAGCGATCGCCTTAGCTGGAAAAATCCTAAATATTCCCACCACCATTGTCATGCCTGATGATGCACCCGTTGTTAAACAAACTGCTACTCGTGGCTATGGTGCAGAGATAATTTTATACAATCGCCAAGAAACAAACCGAGAAGAATTAGCCCAAAATTTAGCAGATGAGCGCTCTTTGACACTCATTCCCCCTTACGATCATCCCCATGTAGTCGCAGGACAAGGGACAACTGCTTTAGAACTGATCCAAGAAGTTGGTGAGTTGGACTTATTATTAGTGTGTTGTGGTGGTGGTGGATTACTTTCAGGATGTGCGATCGCAACCAAAGCACTTTTACCCAATTGTAAAGTCATCGGAGTAGAACCAGCCCTTGCCGACGATGCTACCCGCTCCTTTCACACCAAAACCCTGCAAACAGTCAAGAATCCTAATACCATCGCCGATGGTGCGCGGACTCCTAGCCTTGGTCAAATTACTTTCCCCTTAGTGCTGCATTACGTTGATGATATGGTGACGGTATCTGAAAAAGCGATTCTTCGCACCATGTTTTTCTTATGGGAACGCCTGAAAATTGTCGTTGAACCCACTGGAGTCCTCGCCGCAGCAGCTTTACTCGAAGGTGTGGTGACAGCACCAGAGGCGAGAGTTGGTGTCATCATCAGCGGTGGAAATGTAGATTTGGCGCAAGTTGGTAAATTGTTTTCTGTGGGATTGGATTGAAAAGTTAAATTCCCAATTGACCGTATTAATATATTCAACGAGGAAGAGTATCATCTAAGCGAAGTTGAAGACGGGGCAAAAGCGGTGATTTTATTAATTGATTTAATCGATATTGCTGTTGAGTATAAGTGTCTTCAACTAGTTGACAGACAGTGAAAGTCGGTTGTTTAGGTTTACCAATAAATGCGACTCCACCCAATCCTCGATAATCTACAATCCAATATTCAGAAATGCCTAAAAGTGCATACTCTTCAACTTTGCGTGCATAGTCAGTTTCCCAGTTAGTACTAACAACTTCAACCACCAGTTTAATTGAGCGTCCCAGCGTAATTACAGGTTCTCGTTCCCAAAGGGGTTCACGGTCGAGAACGGTTTCATCAAGAACCACAACGTCAGGACGACGAGCTGTAGCTGCATCCGCGAAGGGGTAAATTAAACAAGTGCGAGGAATAACCCAGGGAAGTTGTTCTGCAACAAGGTGTATGCCAATTTGGGTTGCAACTTTCCCACTCACCGTTTCGTGGGGGCCAGTGGGTTCCATGTCAATTATTTCTCCGTCTGCTAATTCATATTGGGGGTTATCTTGATATTGGCAGAGAAAATCTTCTTTAGTGAGGGTTTTTTGGGAGATATATGTCATTGAGCTAATCTCCTGAAAGTATGTTGTTTTAATTTTAAAGTATCTAAGCACTGGGAAAGCGCCAGATCCACAGGACAATTCTTAAACTTGGCGATGTCTACGACGGGCTATTCCGCTTCGCACTTTTGGTGATGGGGTGGATGTGGGCGATCGCCTCCGCTTAGTGTTTGCATAATCGCCCTACAAGCTCTATTCTGTCAGACCATCAAGTTTAGCCAGTATTCTTAAGCCTTCTTCTGGGTTGCCAGTTGCAGCCATTGCTTTAAATCTTGTATGGGCATCAAATTCTGCTAGAGCTATGGTAGAAAGTTCTTCAATCAATTTATTGAGACTGATGCCTTTGGCTTGAGCCAGTTCTTTCAATCTATTATGCTTATCGTCTGGTAAACGAATAGTTAAAGTTGCCATTTTTGTTTAAGTCCTAATAATTTATTCAGGTTTTAATATTGATAAGTTAGGAAATAACAATTCAGCATTTTGAAAATCTTTGATATTGTGAATAGCAATCATTTGAGCATTTCCGGCAACTGCTAATTCAATTAAGTGATTATCAGCTTTGTCTTTTAAATTAGGTCGCCATAAATAATAGCACATTTGTTATGGGGACAATGTTCCCGACTGCGTAGTCTATTGAATTAATAAAGTACTAGAAGTGACATTTGTACTCCAAAATTTGTGTTGATAATAAATTAGCGATGTCTACGACGGGCTACGCCTACGCTGATTTACCACAAAAAATTGACTGAAAAACCATAAAAAGCAGGGTTTTTGCGAAGAATATTTCCACATGTTAATATTGTTTGTTTGGTTTAGGTACGGATATTCAGTATGGTTCCCATAAAGACTGTTCTCCAAGATTCAGAGCAAGTCACTCGGTTGTTTTCTCATCTCGAATTTGATGGAAAAAAACTCAATCACCAACCGGGTAGTGTCTTGGGAAGTACTGCATTGATTGCGGGAACTACCGTTGGGGCTGGGATTCTCGCCCTACCAGCCGTTACCCTGCCGTCTGGTATTGTGCCATCCACATCTGGACTAATTGCTGTTTGGCTCTACGCTTTAGTTTCAGGGTTACTGGTTGCAGAAGTTACTTTAAACATGATGCGAGCAGAAGGGCTTCCGAGTATAGGTTTTTTGGGAGTTGTTGAGAAAATCCTTGGTAAGCTGGGAGCGCGAATTGCAGGCAGTGCATATTTATTCATGCACTATGCTCTCTTGGTAGCATACGTCACCAAAGGTGGAGAGATTTTAGGAGCTGCGGCGGCAAAAGTCTGGGGTGTGCAGATATTGCCGACGTGGGTGGGAACAACGACTTTCACGCTCTTATTTGGTGGGATTATGTATCTTGGGCGAGAAAAGTTTATTGAGAAATTAAACAGCGCCTTTGTCGGAATTGTCATTGTTTCCTTCTTAGGACTATTATTTCTGGCAGGAGGGAACATTCAGAGTACTCAACTAGTATTTCAGGACTGGAGTGCCCTTGGTAGTGCCATTTCAGTAATGTCTGTGGCGCTATTTTTTCAAAACGTTGTGCCGCTGGTTGTGACGCAACTCGAAGGGGATGCTGGCAAAATTCGCCAGTCCATCTTTATTGGTTCTGTAATTCCTCTAATTATGTTCTTGGCGTGGAATGCCGTAATTTTAGGAAGCGTCAGTCCCGATATGCTATATAGCGCATCTGACGGTACAAGTGTTTTTGACCCACTGCAAATTCTCCGAGCAGGTGGGGCGGGGGAATGGTTAGGAGTGCTAGTATCCATTTTTTCAGAGTTTGCGATCGCAACATCATTTATTGGATTTGTGTATGGATTGCTAGATTTGTTCAAAGATATTTTTCTCCTTGCACAAGGTGGACTTTCTAGACGCTTCCCCCTCTATTCGCTGGTTCTTTTCCCTCCTATGACTCTCGGAACGCTTAATCCCAGCATCTTTTTTACTGCCTTAGATTACACTGGAACATTTAGTATCTCAGTTCTCGGTGGAATTATGCCGGCATTAATGAGTTGGAAGCAACGTCAAGAACAAGAAAACTTAGATAGCATAAATCAACCACTGGTTCCTGGTGGAAAGGTGACACTCATTGTCATGATTGGAGTAGCATTAGCCATGATGGGAAGACAAATTCTGTCAATTTACCATCAATAAAAATTTAATGTAATATAAAAGTATATATTTGTAGTATAAATATGCCAACCACAATTAAATGAGTGATTCTCGCCTCGTCAAAATCAGCAAATATCTCAGCAAATATCTACGACACACACCGGATGCAATTGGAATTAAACTTGCTCCCGGTGGTTGGGTTGCTGTTGATGAACTACTCAGTGCTTGTGCTAGAAACAAATTTCCACTCACCCGTCAGGAATTACAGGTGGTAGTTGAATTAAACGAGAAACAACGCTTTTCTTTTGATTCTACAGGTAATCTTATTCGTGCGAACCAAGGACATAGTGTAAAAGTCGATTTACAATTGGAACCTGTTGTTCCCCCAGATGAGCTTTATCACGGCACGGGACACAAATCTGTAGAGTCAATTCTGCAAACAGGACTTTGCAAAATGTCACGGCATCATGTCCATTTATCAAAGGATATAGAAACAGCACAGATTGTTGGTGCAAGACATGGAAAACCAGTGGTTTTTGCTGTAAATACTGCGGCAATGCATCAGGCGGGTTACATCTTCTATTGTTCTGCGAATGGTGTTTGGTTAGTGGATCATGTGCCACCTGAGTATCTACAAAAAATTGGAATTTGAATATAGTGGTTCTCGGACTGTTTAAGTACATTTTCAAAGCAACTAACTCTGTAAAATAAAGATTTGAGTGTACCTCAGTTGCTCAAGATATTGCCGATTTCCTGTATCTTTAAAAGTCTTTTGTGCGCTATAAGCAGAACAACCTTCATAAATCATCACCTGCCAAAAAGGTATTTGCATCAATTCTGGATTGGTTTTGCCAAAACGCGGATGTTTGCCAGAAAAATATTGCTCTGGTGATAATTCTGATAGGTAGAATTTGCTGTTGGCAATTCCGGTGAGCGATCGCCGCATATCATCGTTAATATCGCTCACATCTTCACCAGCCGCAATTTACCCATAGCGCTTGTACTCTTAATACTGTATTCTCTGATAGATTAGCGTCTGCAAAAACAGGGATTAGCAGTAATTCCATTTCGGTTTACATCTGAAAAAGAAACTTTGTAGATTTGTCTATAAAATTACAAACTCTCAAGAGTAAAAATACTATCAATCTTTTTGCCTACTCACCCAATGTAGGTTAAAAATCTCACCAAACAAACATTTTAGACCTATCCAAGACCCCAAGATGCCTTCTAAGCGAATCTTGTTTATCAGTAACGGCCACGGAGAGGACAACCACACCTCTCACGTTATTCAGACCTTGCGCCAATTGTGTCCTTCTATTGAGATGGCGGCAATGCCGATTGTGGGGGAAGGAAAAGCTTACCGCAGCTTGGACATTCCCATTATTGGGCCCACACAAACGATGCCCTCTGGGGGATTCTTTTACATGAAGCGCCTCTATTTGCTCAAAGATTTTCAATCGGGATTGATTGGGTTAACGTGGCGACAGTTACAAGCGGTGTTACAGTATGCTCCCAACTGCGATTTAATTATGGCTACTGGGGATTTTGTCTCCCAGACATTTGCTTACTTAACAAAGCGTCCTTTCGTTTCGTTTATCTCTTGTCTTTCTGCCATCTATGAAGGGCAATTGCGTATCAATCCGCTGCTGTGGCACGATCTGAATTCTTCTCGATGTCTGACAGTTTTTACCAGAGATTCCTATACGGCTTCTGATCTCCAGCGGCAAGGTATAGCTAAAGCTCAGTTTGGTGGTATTCCGGCTTTAGATCGCCTCGTCCCCGTTGGCAAAGACTTGTACCTGAAACCGGACGTTCCTGCGATCGCACTTTTACCAGGATCGCGGATGCCGGAAGCCGCACGAAATTTCTGTTTGCAGTTGCAACTGGTGGTAGAAATTGCCAAGGTGATGCCTGAGTCAGGATTCCAGTTTCGCGCCGCCTTGGTACCAAATTTGATGGAACAATTAGACGACATTGCTAAAAGTCAAGGTTGGCAACTGAATCAAGGCATACTCACCTATTCTCCTCCAGGAAGTTCTGCTGAGGAATCACCGCTTGTAGAAGTGAGATGTTACTCAGATGCCTTCAGTGATATCTTGTATTACTCTACCCTCGTCATTGGCATGGCAGGGTTGGCAGTGGATTTAGCTGTAGCGATCGGCAAACCGATCATCCAGATTCCCGGAGAAGGCCCGCAATTTACTTATCAATTTGCAGAAGCGCAAACGCGGCTGTTGGGTATTTCTGCCCAAACCATCGGCACTAAGCCAGCAACTCCTGAGATTCTCAAGCAAGCAGCGAAACGAGTAGTTGAAACTTTACAAGATTCAGACTACCTGGCTAAGTGCAAAGAAAATGGCCCTGAGCGATTTGGCCCACCCGGCGCATCTGAGAGAATTGCCCGCTTTCTACTAAACTCTCTAGGAGAAACTTGAGTAGAAATTTCGTCAGAATTCAGGAGTCAGCACGGTTGGTTGGGTAGCATGGTGTGGTAGGCTAACGCCGTAATGCACCTCAATTCTGAATTCTGAATTCTGAATTCTGACTCCTAACTCCTGACTCCTAACTCCTGAATTCTTACTTACCTATGAAAGTCCGCTCTAGTTACTGGCAACTGTTGCCTTATCTCTGGCCCCAATGGCCGCTGTTAATTCGGGGATTGGCTTGTATTCTAGGATTTGTGTTATTCACCCTAGCAGTGCCCTATTTAGCAGGTCAGGTCGCTTTTTATCTTGGCCAGGGAAATGTTAACCGGATTGCCTACTGGCTCGGACTAGCCACTGTGGTATTTTTGGTTCGAGGGCTTTGTCAATACGGGCAGAATGTCTTTATGATCGCTGCTGCCCTGAACATGGTTTTAAACTTGCGTAAGCGGGTTTATGCTCACCTGCACAAACTTGGATTAGATTACTTTGAAACCACACAGACAGGAGACTTGACTTATCGTCTGACAGAAGATATCGATCGCGTCGGCGAGATTGTAGACAAGTTATCCCATCAGTTTCTTTCCAATTTTTTGCAGTTAATTGCAATTCCCATTTACATGCTCTACCTGAATTGGCCGCTCACTCTTGCGGGTTTGATTTTGGCTCCTTTAATGGCTTGGTTGATCGGGCAATTTGGTCAGCGATTACTCGTACTATCTCGCCAGAGCCAAAATCAGGTTTCCAATTTGTCGGCAATGCTAACTGAAGTATTTAGCGGGATTCGCGTCGTTCAAGCTTTTGCAGCCCAAGAATATGAGGTGAAGCGATTCAATAAAGAAGCAGAAATCAATCGCCAAGCTAAGTATCGCGCTCTACAACTCAAATCTATTCAGTTTCCCGTTGTTGGTTTTTTGGAAGCAGTTAGTATTATGCTGCTGTTTTTATTGGGAGGATGGCAGATTTCTCAGAATCAGCTGACTGCTCAAGGGTTTATCAGTTTCTTGGCTGCTGTGGCTTTACTGATTCAGCCAATCGACCTGATGATTAGCAATTACAACGAGTACAAACAGACTGAAGCTTCTGTTGAACGCATCTTTGAACTGATGGCGAAGGAGCCTAGTATCAGCGAAAAATCAAATGCTCAGGCAATGCCAAGAGTTATGGGCAAGGTAGAGTATCGTCATGTCGATTTCGCCTACAATCCCGATCAGCCAGTTCTTAAGGATCTCTGCCTGAACGCTTCTCCTGGTGATGTCATTGCCTTGGTTGGTTCTTCTGGAGCAGGTAAATCGACGTTAATTAACCTTTTACTTCGCTTTTATGACCCTCAGAAAGGTCAAATTCTGGTTGATGATATTGATATCCGTGATGTCACACTTACCAGCTTGCGCCATCAAATTGGCATTGTTCCCCAAGATGTTACTCTTTTTTCGGGAACGATCGCTGAAAATATCGGTTACGGTCAGGAAAAATTAGATATATCAGCGATTCAAGAAGCAGCCAAGATTGCCAATGCTCACTCCTTTATCACCCAGTTTTCCCAGGGTTATCATACCTGGGTGGGAGAGCGGGGAGTTAACCTATCAGGAGGACAACGCCAAAGATTAGCGATCGCTAGAGCAGTTGCCAACGATCCTCGAATTCTCATCCTCGATGAAGCCACCTCTGCCCTCGATTCTGAATCAGAAGCACTAGTTCAAGAAGCACTAGAACGAGTGATGCAAAACCGTACCGTGTTTATTATCGCCCATCGCTTGAGCAGTGTTCGTCGGGCTGACTGCATTCTCGTAATCGAACAAGGACAGGTGGTTGAAGCTGGTACCCACTCCTCACTCCTGTCTCAGGAAGGACGGTATGCCCGTTTTTACGCCCAACAACTATACACTGATGAATGAGAAGGAGTCAGAATTCAGAATTCAGAATTCAGAATACCCCAGCCAGTGAAGTCAGGGGTAACAGTTACGGAAAGAATTTTTTCTTCTCCACGGTAGCGTAGCGTAAAGCCTTCTCTTTCAGAGACGCTAACGCGAACGGCATGGCTTCTCTACGAGACGCTGCGCGTAGCTTGCTTCTTCGTAGGAGTACGCTTAGAGGGAATTCTTCTTCGGTAAGTAGAGCTTTATCAAGTTAACATCCCAGCAACACAAGCGGTGATAAAACCCGCTAACAATCCGCCAATCATTGACCTTACACCCATGCGAGCTAAGTCATGCTGGCGATTTGGTGCAATCCCGGCAATGCCGCCAATGGTAATGCCAATTGAACCAATATTCGCAAAATTACATAAGGCATAAGTCGCAATAGTTACTGCACGTTGGGAGATTTTACCACTCTCAATTAGTGCCTTCAAATCTAAAAAAGCAATAAACTCATTCAAAATTGTCTTTGTACCTAATAATGCCCCAACTTGCCGACAATCAGCCCAAGGTACGCCCATTAGCCATGCCACGGGAGCCATAACAAAAGACAAAATCCACTGTAATGAGAGTTGCTGTAAGCCTACAAATGCTCCCAACCATCCCAAAAGTGCATTGAGAGCAGCCAATAATCCCAAAAAGGCGATAATCATCACCCCAACGTTAACTGCTAGCTTCACACCGTCAATTGCTCCAGTAGTAGCAGCATCAATCACATTTACATAATTCGTTTCTACATCTGCTTTTGCTTTACCAAGCGTCTCTGAAACTTCTGTTTCTGGGTAAAGTAATTTTGATACCACCAATGACATGGGAGCAGTCATAAAGAAAGCAGCAATCAGGTGTTCTGTTGGGATGCCAAAGGAAAGATATGCCCCTAGTACTCCACCGGCAATTGTGGCAAAACCACCAGTCATCACGGCATGGAGTTCTGATTGCGTCATATTGGCTACATAAGGCTTAACCATCAACACTGATTCTGTTGGGCCCAAAAAGATGTTACCTGCACAGGATAAAGATTCAGAACCCGATGTTTTCATCGTCTTCATCATTACCCACGCCATCACCTTTACCACCATCTGCAAAATGCCGTAGTAATACAAGACGCTGATGAAAGCAGAGAAAAAGATAATTGTCGGCAGCACTTGAAAAGCAAAGAAATGATCTTTAAAATTTTCTCCAAAGACAAATTTTGCACCGACATCAGAAAATGCTAAAAATTGGCTGACAACATCTCCCAAAGATTTAAACGCAGTCAAACCCCAAGGAGTTTTAAGAATCACTAGTGCAAATGCAAACTCCAATCCCAAACCCCATGCCACTATGCGCCAACGCACCGCACGACGATTAATAGAGAAGGCGTAGGATATACCGATAAAAACTAAGATTCCCAACGCAGAGATGGCGCGTTCCATGTTGACTCCTGGAAAGGTATTGCTAAGGCACTTAGTCACAGAGCATACACAAAATCTGCATTTTTTTGTGGTTTTGTAGCCAATTACTAGAGTTTTGATGCTGTAAATCAGAATTTAGCGATCGCCCGTCAAATTATTGTCGAAAAACATGGCGGCACTCTAGAGGTTAATTCTGTACAGGGAGAAGGTACAGAATTTGTGATTCAAATTCCGATTTAAAATTAACTCTCCGGGCGTGGGTAGCCAAAGCTGAGATGGCTACCAATGAGTGTGTAGAGGTCATTCGGGGCGTGTGCAGCACCCCCTGCACTTTAATTATACGTCTATTAAATCGGCGTATTGGTGAAATTGATTCATCTACTATTGAGCGAGTTCAAGGATTGTCTATTGAACAATTGGAGACGTTAGGAGAAGCTTTGTTAGAGGATGTTTGAAAAGTATTTCTCTGTAAATTTAGGCACTTTAGATCCCCCCTAACCCCCCTTAAAAAGGGAGGGAACCGGAGTAAAAGTCCCCCTTTTTAAGGGGGATTTAGGGGGATCTAAAACATTTGATACCGATAAGAGGACTTTTAAAACATCCTCTTAAACTTTTCAGCTAGTTCTGATTTAGAAGCTTGGTTAAACCAACAAACTGAATAAATCTAATCTGTAAAATTAAACAGATTTTCGAGACGCGATAAATCGCCGTCTCTACAAGTTTTTTGGTTTTATCTTCACTGTGTTGAATACTAACCAAAACTTTGAACTACGTACATATCATTTCCTGTATCGCCTACTAAAAGCAAGCTACTGTCATCACTTTCTAAATCTCGACTGCCAGCAATACCCTTTTGCAGAACTTTAATTATTCTTTGGGGAGTAAAAGATTCTAATTCCACAAACTTTCCAGATTCTAACCATGCTAATTCTTCAGCAGATAAACTTTGACGTATTTCTTCAGGCAATTGTTTAGCTGCTTGCGCCGACTCTGGAGAGGATTGAATGAACATTCCGCGTTTAGTAGCGATAATTTGACGTGGCGTTAGTCCGATATCAATAATCGTAATCTCGCTATTGAGAAACCAATTAGCGTTGGTTTTCAAATTATGAACTAAAGCAATTCCTCGTGGATTGCAATCATGTACTGCATAGACTTTCAAATCGGGATTGCGGCGCAGCATTTGCATTGTGGTGTCAAAAATGCTTTGGGGATATCCAGTAATGCTGAGGATTGCACAGTTATTTTCAAAGTGAAAATTGTTAGCAATTAATAGTTGAGCAATGCTAGCACTATCACAAACGACTAATCTATCAAAACTGTAAGCCGTTACATCAGGATTAACCGTGGCTGGTGTATTTTCCTGCTTTGGCGAAGGAAGAATTTTGAGAATTGAACCATTGATTTGCTGCCAGCGATCTAGCCAATCTTTAAGCTGAGATTGTGAAATTAAAAAGTCTTGTGTTAAAAATCCAATTCGCCCTAGCTGTCGAGTTCCTAAATATATAGACAGCATTCCTGTAACCACAACAATAACAAATAGTCCGAATGAGTTTGAGTTAAGACTTATTAAAATTCCTATAACAAGAATAATTGAACCGATTATTTGTAAATTTTTAGCATTTGATTTGCGACTTGTATTGTTGAGCTTACTTGATCTACTGCGATTAAAAAATATGCAAGCAAACACAAAATTTACTATCAATGGCCCAAAAATTGTAGATAATGTAAATATATTAAAAAAGATATATAAAAAGACCCAGCTAAATCTTGAAAATGACTTTGATCTGAGACGATTATCTAGAAAATAAAGCAGTTGCTTGGGTGTAAAAAATAAGGTGTTATTTGCAGAAATATCAGCGATCGCCTTTGCAAAAAAAGGGTCAGTAATCTTAATACTACTCATACTAGTCGGTTCAAAGGCAAAGGGATGATTGCATTTTATACACCGACCTTGGTTAGCTGTCCGGTCTTTGAGTTTATTGTCAGTTCCGCAGTTAATACATTTCATAATTGTTGTTGGATGTTAGTTATTAATTGTTAGTCAATACGGTTGAGATCGGGCTTTATCCCCCCTAACCCCCCTTAAAAAGGGGGGAACTATCAAGCATCTGATTTGTTAGTAAAACACTGTAGTCTTCCCGCTGACGAATCAAGCGGTGTGTGCCATTTTCTAGCAAGACTTCCGCGGGTTTGGGGCGGTGTAAAAAGTGAGACGACATGGCATAACCGTAAGCACCGACATCTAGAATGGCAACGAGATCACCAATTTCTAAGGCTGGGAGTTGGCAATTTTTCCCTAGATAATCTCGTGAATAGGTGGTGTTACCACAAATATCAGTTGTGAATAGGGAGTGGGGATTCTCTGCTTGCTTCCAGGTGACAATTTCTCGGTAGCCGCCGTGTACTGATGGGACTGAAAGATTAGCAACAGTGGTATCAACTCCAACAATCTGCTTTTCTCCTTGGCATTTCACAGAAACAACTTGAGCAAGCAAAGTTGCACATCCTGCGATCGCACTTCGTCCCGGTTCAATCACTAAATCAATTTCCCGCCCTAAACGAGTAATTCTTTCGGTTAACTCAGCCCCAAAAATTTCCCAGTCAAAGGCTGCTTTGTTGTGATGATATGGGTAGCCAAAGCCGCCACCAAAATCTAGATATTCCCAGTCTGGTAACTGTTGGGCTGTGGCGATGACTGTATCAATGACCTGGGTGAATGCAACTGTAGCGTTAGTTCCCGTCCCTCGATAGAAGTGTAAACCACTCAGCTTTAATCCAAACTCAGCAGTTAAAGCGATCGCATCTCCAAATTCTTCTGGACGTACACCAATGCGGCTATCTCCGGTAATTTCCGGCAAATTAAGGCGTAAACCAAGGCGAATAGATTTCTCTCTATGTTTGGATAAAACTTCGCAGCACAACTGCAACTGAGCGAGGCTATCCAGATTGAGAGTTGTAACTCCCCAATTCAGGACTTGTAGCATCTCAGCTTGATTCAAATTACTACCGCTATAAACAATCTCACTAGGATCAAAACCAGCTTGCAATCCCAGATAAATATCTCCTGGGGTATTGGCGTGAAGTCCCCACCCAAAAGAGCGAAAAATTTTTAACAGCGCAATGTTGCCATTAGTAACACTAGCAAAACGAAATTGCGTGCGGGAATAACTGACTGCTTTGGTAATCCGCTCAATAGTTTCGCCCAAGCGATCGCCATTATAAACATAAAGTGGAGAACCATAAATACTCAGCAACTCCTGGGCAAGCCCCTTAGAGAATGGGGGATTAAGACGATTTTGAGTTAAATTATTTGATACCATTTACCGAGAATCCTGATACAGCAAATTACGAATTATCTTGTAATTTCTCCACAGCCCACGATGTAACCAAAAAGGATGATCCCAAGACTGTTTACTTAGTTCTTCATTTAAAACGTGCGATCGCCAAAGTTGCCACATAATTAGTAACCAGAGTGTTTCACCAATTCGACGCCCTTGAATAGCTGCTCCTAGTTTGCCTTCAACGATTTGGGCCGCAATGTGAGGATAAAAGTGATTGTTAGTGCGAAGTACTTCTGGATTGAGCCAGATGCCCAGTTGATGCCAAAAATCATTTAAACACCAAGAAGTTAAGGGAACCCCCATACCCCGCTTTTGTCGCCAGACAATTTCCGGTGGGAGCCAATTTTCTACAGCCCGTTTGAGGATATATTTTTCACAAGCTCCTTGTAAACAGAGTTCTCCAGGTAGGCGGAATGTCCACTCAGCTAAAGGTAAGTCACAAAAAGGCGATCGCACCCACAACCCATGAGCAAACCCCAATGCAGTGGCACGGGGATGGATATTCTGCGCTCCTTTGAGCATCAAACTAGCACGGCGGAGGCGATGTAGCAAAGATGGACACTCATTGCGATCGAGAGCCGCCAACAGCCAATCTTCGGGATGCAAATTTTGGATCTGTGCATAGACTTCTGGCTGATAAACTTGAGATTCGTATCCCCCAAGACGGTGAAAGGTGCGGAGATATTGCTGGATAAAAGTTTCCTCTCCGGCGGGATTTTCTGCCTGATAAACACCTGCGGCTATTAAAGGTTTGTTCGTCCAACCAGCAAATAATTGATCTCCACCTTCACCATTAAAAATTACCTGAGTTTCCTGACTCGCCCTCTGACATAGGAGATACAACGGCACACACACACCATCTCCAAAAGGTAAATCTAATGCTTTTACAGTAGGAATTAGGGCATTCTTAATTGAACTTGGGGTTACTGCAACTTTAATCAGCGGAATTTTGAGAAACTGGGCGACTTGTTCAGCGTATGGATATTCTGGAATCCCTGCATCACCAAAATCTAAAGTATAGGCGCGGACTTTCACTCCTGCTTGTACCAGCAGCGCCGCCACCACTGATGAATCGAGTCCGCCAGAGAGAAACACCCCAACAGGTTCATCCTTTAAATCGGCAATCTGTCGCTCAATTGAGTCTTTAAGAAGAGTTTGCAATTCGGTAATTGCGGTAGCTTCATCTGTTAACTGTTGTGGTGCTTCTCGCCACGAGTGGATGTTTTTAGATTCAGGTGTTTGCAGAATACCTGATTGGCGATCGCTCTGCCAAACTAATTCAGTTCCCGCCGTCACTGCAAACACTCCATTAACAGGAGTTAAGGGTGTGGGAACGTAGGAAAAACAGCTATAGCCATATAACCCCGGAATGCTAACTTCTGAATGTTGCAAAATCGGCAAGAGTAATTGCAGTTGGGATGCAAACCAGATTACTTGTCCTTGCTGAGTCCAATACAAAGGCACTTTACCGAAAGGTTCTCTTCCCAAAATTAGGCAGTTGTTTTCCTGGAGACTTACCCAAGCATCGGGTGAACTGGATAATCCTGATGCGGAGATAGCAGCGATTTGATTTTTAGAACTTACAGAGAAGAGATCCCCCAACCCCCTTAAAAAGGGGGCTTTCAAGGTTCCCCCCTTTTTAAGGGGGGCTAGGGGGGATCTAGATTTCAGGTATTCAGCGTGTAAGTCCTGGTTTTGTTGCTTTCCATCGATGCCTATATAAACAACATTCCAGATTTTCTGACCTAACCCCCTAACCCCCTTCCCTGCAAGGGAAGGGGGAAAAGTCAAAGCCTCTCCCCTTGTAGGGGAGAGGTTTGGAGAGAGGTTTTCCACAACACTAGTTAAAAGTGCTTCCAACTCGTATTGAGCGCCGTAACCCCAATAGCCAAGAAAGTGATGCGGGATGTTGCCCATCTGGACTATTTCACTTCAAAGGTTTCATTGCTAATCTGCCGACCTTCCAGGAACATCTGCACCTGCCAATTGCCAACAGTTGCAGCAGGATTAATAGTGTAACGACACTGGGTATCCCAGACAGACGTATTAATTTCGCGGGTTTGATAATTGTTTTGCTTGACTATTTGACCACTTGGGTCAATCCAATTACAAGAGAGAGCCAGCTTTTTCCCCAAGGGTGCATCCTTTAAGGTGACACGATACAACACTTCTGGATTGGTTTGGCGGGAAATTGTCTTTAAGTCGCCACCACTATCTTGTACCAAGGTGATGCGATCTTGTTGAGCAGAAACACGAGAGAGTGTAGAACTTTGCTGCTGCATGAAAAATATTGTAGATGCAATAACAACCACTACAACTGCCACCACTCCAGAGGTAATCCATCGATTCCGGCGTTGCTGTACCTCTAGTGCTTGGCGGCGATTTAACTGAATCAGCGCTTCATCTAATAACTCTGGCGGTAAATTCAACTCCTGTAAAATTTCTCTAACCTGCTGTTGGTCTAGTTCCGCTTCCCGACGCAATTGCAGACCTTCTACTTCTGTAACTATTTGTGATAATTGCTCTTGAGTCAATCGCTGCGCCATAGCTTAACTCCTGTTGAAAAATTTGATTGCGATCGCTAAATCTCATTTTTGTAGGTACATCATAAGCTACAAAATATAGTTATTGCTTTTCGGATTCTTTCTGAGTAAACCCAGACGCAATGAATCGCGTCTCTACTCCTCACTCTTGTACAGACGCGATTCATCGCGTCTCTCTTAATCGATTCATCGCGTCTCTCCTAATTCCAAACTCAGCACTCATTATGACTCAAGAACAACAAACCGCCATTGAAGGTATCTATGAAGTCTGTATCGGCATCCCAGAGCCAATTTCTGCAATTCAGTATTGGGAGCAATTTGGCTATCGCATTGGTGAAGTGGGTGAATTAACCGCAGATGTAGCCAATCAATTATATGGGGTGAATTCGTCTTTACGCTCAATCCGCCTCTATCACCAAAATGCAGATCATGGTTTGATTCGGCTGATGGTTTGGCAAAACCCCACTAATGAAGGTTTGGGAACAGCGTCAATGAAAATTAAGGGAAATCGCTGGGCAACAAGTTTAACAACAGATATTTTAAGTATTTTAAATCATATAGAAGATGCAAAGGCAGCAGGTTTACCTATTAGGTACTCTAGCCCTTATTGGGAAGTCATCTACAACAAAGAGAGAAAAAGCCGTCCTTTTATTGAGCCAGCAGTTGGTGTGCGAGAAATGCTGCTACTGCAACCCTTAGCGCGACAGGTTTTGTTTCAACGGTTTGGCTATACGCTACCGCATTACGGACAAGTTAACCAGAATGCACCTCTCAAGACTAGTCAGTTTACGCATATAGGAATCATCGTTCAGGATGACAGCAAAGAAACCCTGAAGTTTTATGAAGAAGTTTTGGGTTTGCTGCGTGTGCGTGATGATGTGGAAACTAGCTATGAATCTTCGCCAGCAGGTAAAGATATTTTTGACCTTAACCCTGGTGAAAAGTTTATTGTTACTACCTTTGATGATCCTCGTTCTTCTAAGTTTGATTTGATGTCTACACGTAGTGGTAGGCTTTACATCGTTCGATTCCCAGAAGAGATTAATTTAGAATCGCGCTTTGAGTCTACTCAACCAGGTAGTTTGGGTATGTCTTTATATACCTATCGGGTTAAGGGAATACGTGAGTATTGCGATCGCATCAAGTCGAGTACTGCAAAAAAAGTTACAGACATTATCAGTAATGAATTTGGCGAGACAAGTTTCTCCTTTATTGCACCAGATGGCTACTTCTGGACTTTGCTAGAAGGTAAGTGAACTAGTGGTAGAAGGAGGTGAGGGGGACAAGAGGGGCAACCAATGCCCAATCCCTTATGCCCAATGCCCAATACCATTAATTTAAACTTCTTTATTTCCACCAATAGCTAGTTGCTTTTTGCTATTTTTCAACTGTTTCCAAAGTGCCTGAATTTGCTGGTAAGCCTGTTCCTGAGACAGTTTACCCCCTGTTTCTAGGCAAGCGATGTAACTAATTTTTTGGGCAAATTCTTGGAGGTTGGCATTAAACATTAAGTTCTCTGGCTGGAATTGACCATAATACCGACTACGAGGATAAAGAAAGCTGTTTTTGTCTTGTTCATTAGGTTGTGTCATAAGTTTGTCCTCTGTAATTCTTAGTTAATTTATAAATTAAAATTTTTCTCTTTGTTGTCTATACACAGCAGTAAATTCAAATTCCTGAAGAAGTGAATATTTTGATTAAGTCTTAGGATAAGGCACGGGGAAAGGTAATTAACTGTGGAAAACACTGAAATTATGAAGCCAGAGTGTATTTTAAGTAAGTAGAATTACTTTTTGCTTACTGAATCTACCGAAATGAGAAAGCAATATGCCTTTTTGCTTGCTGAATCTACTGAAATGAGAAAGCAATCAAGGGTTTTTGACTCACATCCTTAATCCAATACGTTTGGGTTTTTGAGACGCGATAAATCGCCGTCTCTACAAGTGTTTTGGTCTTATCTGAATAAAATTACCCCCCTTAATCCCCCCTTGCAAAAGCTACGGTGTACACACAAGTGGAATCACCCCCCTTAATCCCCCCGATGCATTGGGGGGAAAAAGAAATCTAGTTCCCTCCCCTTTGCAACTTCGGTGTACACACATCTTTTTGCTGGTCGCAAAATGTGTATTGATCCCCCTAAATCCCCCTTAAAAAGGGGGACTTTGAGAGCTTTTTGCCCCCCTTTTTAAGCTATCCATTATAAACATCTTTCTTAATAAGAACATTGACAAAAAAGAGTAGTTATGTAGGGAAGGATGGAAGCCAAAAAATCACAAGTGACAGGAGAAAATGGGCACGAGAATCAACAGAGTTTGAAAAAGTGAAATTTTCGCATGGCAACTTTGGTGTAAAAAACTAATTATCGGTAGTGGAAGAAGGAAAACACCGCAGAAACCGACGATAGGATGGAGCAATAATTAATTATTGAAAGACTGGCAAAGCAGCCAACCCTCAACCAGATCATGTAATCGACTTAATCCACGCCAGAGAACTTTTACACCTGGAGAGCCATCGCTTTTGCGACCTAAAAACCCACCAAGTCGAGCAATCCAATTGACCACTTGAGCCAGAGTCGGTGGTGTAGTATGAGGATAAAGTTGATGATGAATAGTGGTGTAGAGGACTTGCCACTCATGAGTGGCTAAAACTAGTTCACAACTAGCATCAGGCTGAAAACGAGCTAAGTAAGTCAGCCACAGCAAACGCCAAGCAACGATACTGTAGGTAGCCAAAGCCATCTCGATTCTGTGGGCAGTTTCGAGTTGTAACTTCTCAATGCCACAGCCACTTTTTAAAACATAGTGATAACGTTCAATCAACCAGCGATAACTATACCATCGCACATACAGTTTGAACATCTTCCAGACAGGTAATCTCTAAGGTAGTCAGCAGTAACCAGGTAATCGGCTCGATCTCTGGTGGTGGCTCAACTTCTGTGACTAAAATAGCCTGCAATGTCACTAGGTGCTAGAAGTTCTGTTTTGGGGGCGATTCTGCGGTGGTGCAATGGTAATTGTGGCATGACGAATCTTCAAGATGGCTGTTCTTGGCGTTTGAGTCGCAGAGCGTTTTACCTCTACTGTCATTGTGCCAACCGACTCAACAGACTCTAAAGTTGACCATAAATGCTGCTCACTGCCAACTAGACAGCGATTTTGAGTAGCTCGAATCAGAAAATCTGACCCAGGACGACGAGCATCAGCAAATAAGTCATAAAAATCGGCTTCTCGGTCAGCAATCGTCACTACTTGTACTGATTCGGGAATGATTGAGTCAGTTTTTTTCAAAGCATCAAGCCATCTTTGACTTTCTTTTTTCTTTTGTCGGTTTTTGTTTCCTTTGTTCAGATTTTCCTAGTTCTTCTTCGTTTCTTGACCACACATCTTGCTCGATGATGCCCAATGGTATTCCCTGTGGGGGAGACAGTGAAGACTGAGTGGACTTTTAACCCTTTGGCATAAGAACTATCGAGATATCCTGTTCCCGATAGAGCTTTGTGGCTGGTGTAGTTAAGTTCTGTGGTATCTTGTATTGCCAAGACTACTCTATGTTGGGTAATTCGCTCTACTGTCGCATCGATATGTCCTTGTCTAATCATGGATGGTTTGATGTACGGTGAATCCCAGAAGTCATAGGTGGCTTTCGTTTGCGCCCATGTTTCACTTGCTTGCAAAACACTGGCTTCCGGTTTCGCACTTAAATTTTCGACTATTTTGATTAACCGTTTGGTTCTTCTGGTGTCACCTAATTCGGTTCTTTCTAGTTCCTGTGTGATCCATTGTTCCATTTGCTGACTTTGCGATGCTTCCGGCTCTTCGTATAGACAATACACAATCTCTGGCTTTTGTCCAATTTTCTGTTAAGAAAGATGTTTATAATGGATAGCTTTTTAAGGGGGGTTGGGGGGATCAAAAGCCTGTGGCGCAACTCTAAAAGACTTGTGTGTACACCGTAGCCCCTTTGCAAGGGGAGGGTTAGGGTGGGTAAAACCTTGGGTTTTTCAGCTATGTAGCATTCCCTTGTAGGGAAGGGGGGTTAGGTTTCTAGAGGCTTAGAAGTTACCAAAAATACTTTTCAAACATCCTTTTAGGGTTGATAGCGGAGGCTAAAGTAAAAGCCATCATCCTGAGCGTTATTACCGCGATCGCTCAGATCGATAAATGGAAATCCATAATCGAGCCGCAAAAACAGATTATCAATTCCCATTGCCTGATTCCATAATAATCCTAAGCCTGCACCCACCAAAAAAGTCTGATCGGGTAGCTGGTTGGGATTATTGGACTTATTCCAGACGGCTCCCATGTCCAGAAATGGCGCAAGTTGAATTGTGGATATTCCAGATTCATTGCGCTGCACTGTGATCCGATCTTCGATCGCTACTCGAAATCCATTATCCCCAGAACGGATATTTTGGCGATATCCCCTGACTGACTGTCCACCGCCAATGACGAATTGCTGGGAAGGTAAAAGGCTATCTGGTGTTAGCTGCAAGTCTGCTTGGATCAGCAATAGATGATCGTTGCTGAGTTGCTGCACACGCTGGACTTGTCCCAACCAACTGAAAAAGCGACCATCGGGTATGGGGTCATTGTTGATAGTTGCATCTAATATATCTATGCCAAAATTAAATTGCGATCGCAAAAACCAGGCTCCTTGAGGTTCGCGCCTAATATAGTCTTGACCAAATTTAATTACACTGGTGCGGCTCACGCCATTGGCATCAGGCCCAATACCAAAGGGGGTTGCAAGATCATCAAAAAGGAAAGTTTGACCATCTTGATAGGTAAATCCCAAAGATAGAGCAAATTCTTCTCTGGGCGATCGCATTAATGGTTGGCGATAATTGATTTCATAAAGATCCTGATTTGCCCGAATACCAAGCGCATCAAAGGGTGGCTCAGTGATTTCGTTGCGATTAAATGCTGCTCTAATCTGCACTTTGCCATTCATGGCGTTCACGGGAACTTGATAGCTAAAATCAAAGGCATCGGAACCACCAGAGAGGGTGTGGTAATATGAGCCTGCTAACTCATCTCCCATACCGGTTAAATTGCGCGATCGCAATTCAATACCCAATCTTTCCGCCCCAATACTGGGAGGCGAATAATTATCTACACCCAAGCTACCAATTAAAGATTTTGCCTCTTCAACTCTGACAATGAGAATACTTTGACCAACTTTACCTGTTGGACGCAGACGTGCTTCCACATTTGTAAATAAGGGATCAAGTCGCAACAGTTTCAGTTGTTCTTCGAGCTTACCAGTATTGAGAGGGATACCAGCACCTAGTTGAATGCGACTCCGAATATAAGATGGGTTTAATCGCCGCGTCCCTTCGATATCAATCTCTGTCAAACGCCCTTCAATTACCCGAATTACTACAACACCATCGGCGGTACTAGATTGTTGAGTGTCTGGAACCGCTCTGGAATTTATATAGCCTTTATTTAGGTAAAGCTGGGTAATAGCATCTGCGGCTTGTCTGATTTCTTCTAAAGTCAAGTCCCGTTCTTCAAACGGTTTCACTACTGGATTAAAATCAGTTTCGTTAAATACTGTGCTATCTACAACCTGGATTTTGCGAACCCGAATGCGTTGTGGTGCTTCTGGTGGTGGCGATGATTGGGGGTTCGGTTCTGTTTCTTGTACTATTTGTAACTTTGGCTGACTGCTATTTGCAGCCGAATTTGCTGTAAAGTTATTTGCTGTCGCTCTAAGTCCATTTGCAGTGACAATCCAGAGCGCAGGCAGAATTAGTAAGCCACACTGAAAACTGAAACTGTGCTTATTCCATGTAGTAGTTGCCAGACTCCGCCAAGTGTCTAACTGATGAGAGAAATAGACAATTCTTGGCTGAGTCATTGCTTTCGGCTTAACACTAGTTTCTGTTTCTTTTCTCATTTATCCTCAGTGGGGTGCCTTATTTAAAATAATTCGTAATTCGTAATTAAACTGGGTTTTATACCCAGAACTAAAGTTTTCATTCATACTTCTTTCCTCCTGCCTCCTGCTTCCTGCCCTCTGCCTCCTCTTATGAGTATTTCAATATCATATTTTTGATATTCAGATTTCAAAAGATTTGTAACTAAAACTATAATTAATAACGATTTTTTCTCAGTGATACTCCCTAGCATTATATTGTGGTAACAGGTAGAAAACTTGGGAATACTTCGATGTCACCACTGATCTCCATTGTCATCGTCAATTACAACCGGGAGTCTTACCTTCAAGAAGCGATCGCCAGCGTCTTAGCGCAGACATGGCAAGATTTTGAGCTACTAATTTGGGATGATGGCTCTACAGATGGATCAGTGGCGATCGCTAACAAATATGCTCAACAAGATGGACGAGTGCGGGTAATCCAAGCACACCATCAAGGAGTTGCTGCGGCTTGTAAGGCAGCAATCAGCCAAACTAGTGGCACTTACATTGGTATCGTAGACAGTGATGATATCCTATCCCCCACAGCCCTTACTCAAACTGCCACAGTACTTAATCGTCATCCAGAAACAGGATTTGTTTACACCGACTACTTAGATATCGATCGAGACGGCAAAGTTATCGGCTACGGTCATCGTTGTGACATTCCTTACTCCCAAGAAGGTCTGTTGGTAAACTTCATGACTTTCCACTTCCGCCTAATGCGCCGTTCCGTTTACGATCATGTGGGAGGTGTCAACACGTCCTTTGCTAGTAGTGCTTATGATTACGACCTGTGTCTACGACTTTCAGAAGTAGCCCAGGTGCGGCAAGTTAAACAGCCGCTTTACCTCTACCGGAATCATTCTCAAAGCATCTCTGTTACTAGAAAAATAGAACAAATCCTCTGGTCTAAGCGAGCGATCGCACAAGCACTTTGGCGACGCGGATTAGCAGACAAGTTACAAATTGATGTAGAATTGCCCACAAGTCGCTTCATATTACGCCGCAAAAAATCTCTATTGCCCAGCATCGCCGCTTCCTTGTTAGCTATTGTGCCTCTGGTAAGTGCCCAAGCACAACAAATTGTCCCTGCTGTCGATGGGACAAACACAATTGTTACACCCAACGGCAATCGACTTGATATTACTGGCGGTACAACTTCTGGAGATGGTGCAAACCTCTTCCATAGCTTTCAACAATTTGGGATTTCACCAGAACAAATCGCCAACTTTCAAGCCAGTCCGGCGCTGCAAAATATTCTTGGTCGAATTACAGGCGGAAATGCCTCCGTCATCAATGGCTTAATTCAGGTAACAGGTGGCAATCCTAACCTCTTCTTGATGAATCCAGCCGGATTTCTTTTTGGAGCAAATGCCAGTTTAAATGTGCCTGGTGCTTTCACGGTGACAACAGCCAGCGGGATTGGCTTTGGCAGCAGTTGGTTCAACGCCATTGGTGTGAATGACTACACTGCTTTAGTTGGAAACCCCAACGGATTTGCCTTTAGTATGAATCAACCAGGAGCGATCGCAAATTCTGGAAATTTGGCAGTAGGTGCTGGGCAGAATTTGAATTTATTGGGCGGTACTGTGGTAAACACCGGGCAACTTTCAGCACCGGGAGGACAGATTTCTATCACATCCGTACCGGGACAAAATTGGGTGCGTCTCAGTCAACCAGGAAATCTGTTGAGTCTGGAAATTCAGCCCCTCGCCTCTAGTAGCAACCAACCCAATAACTGGACAATTCCTATTGCATCTTTACCAGAATTGCTCACAGTTGGGAACACTGGGTTAACTGCCAATGCCGATGGAACTGTACAACTGACAGGTTCTAGTGTAAAAATTCCCACAGATCCAGGTACAACGATTATTTCTGGCAGAGTAGATACATCAAGTCAAACAGGCGGTACAGTAACGGCTTTGGGTAAAAAAGTCGCGGTGGTTGATGCCAACATTAACGCCTCTGGAACCAATGGCGGCGGTACTGTACTAATTGGCGGTGATTATCAAGGTAACGGAACTTTACCCAACGCAGATCAGACTTATGTGGACTCAAAATCCGTCATTAATGCCGATAGCAATTTGAATGGAAACGGCGGACGGGTGATTGTTTGGGGTAACGACACAACCCAGTTTTTTGGTAACATCTCGGCTCGTGGGGGAGCAAATGCTGGCAATGGTGGTTTTGTAGAAGTATCAGGCAAAAATTTCTTAACCTTCAACGGTTTGGTAGATACTTCAGCCGCCAATGGTAGCTTTGGTACATTATTACTAGACCCCAGCACATTAACTATTATCGATGATGCAGCAGGGACAGGTGATTTTGATGCTACAGCAGACAATATTGCCTTTGGCGATGCAGATATTGGGGCTAATACAGTTTCTTGGGGTGCGATCGCACTTTCAGGTGCAAATATCAACTTACAAGCCACAGGTAATATTACCATCAATGACATCAGCGCTGATGTCGTTACCTTAAACTTGGGTAATGGCGGTAGCTTCAGCCTCTCTTCACAAACTGGTTCTGTAAACTTTGTTGATCCTACCAACACAATTGCCACAACTGGAGGAGCAATAAATATTTCGGGAGCCAGCTTATTATTAGGAAATTTAGATACAAGTAATGGTGGTGGAACTAGTGGCAACGTGAATTTATCTGCGATTAATGGCATCACAGTAGGTAACATTATTACCACTGGCGGGGGTTACTCTGGAGGTAATGTCAACTTGTCTGCGGGTGGTGACATTATCACAAACACCATTAATTCTTCTTCCACTGGTGCAGCTGGCTCAGGTACGAGTGGCAGTGTCGTAGCAACAACTACAGGCGGCAGTATCACCACAGCCGCAATTAATTCCTCTGTAACCAAGTCAGGGGGAGGGCTTTTTATCGGGACGGCTGGTGCAGTCACCTTAACTGCCACAGATAATATCACTGTTAATGGCGGTATTAATACCTCAGCCAGCACCACGGGAGTAGATGGTGATACAAGTGCTACAGGCGGTGCAGTCAGCTTAAGCGCTACAAATAATATTACGGTGAATGACGCTATTAATGCTTCAGCGATCGCCACCGGATTTGATACAGAAGCAGCCACAGCTGGCAGCGTCACCCTAGAAACTAACAATACTGCTGGCAGCACAATTCGTTTTACAAACATCAACACCCAGGCTATAACCTCGACTGAAGGTACTGTGACTGGTGGCGATGTCCAAGTGCTGACAAACGGACTAGTTCAAGGAACAGGGACAGGTACTACCATCGCCACACGTGGAATTTTCTTAGACCCTTTCAGTGAAGCAGGAATTGTTAGCATTGCGGGGGGTGATGTCAGAATTCAGCATGATGGTGGCCCAGATAATGTACCATTTATCGTCGGTGACGCCACGAGTACCAATGGCACAGCCGGAATAATTGATACCGGAGGTGGTACAACCATCAATGCAGGTAACTTTCCAGTCTTGCCAACTGGCGGAGATGCCAGTGGCACTCCAGCCAGCATTACCATTACATCTGTCAATACCCCGCCCACACTGACAACAAACACGCTCCTTTCATCCGATGCTCAAGTCAATCAAACCTTGAGCTTCACATTTACTGCCAGCACTAGCGATGTCAATCTAGATAATACCACCGTTGTCATTGATGCCATCCAGGCAGGAACCTTGAGACGGGGCGATACGGATTTAGCTGCGGGAGACACATTAACTATAGGTGAAACATTAAATTACACACCACCAACTGATAGTACAGGGCTAATCAATGCATTCAGCGTCAGAGCTAGCGATGTTGTTTCATCCTCAGAACCTGTACAGGTAGCAATTAACGTGAATGTGCCTGAGATTCCTCCTGAGATTCCTCCTGAAATTCCTCCTGAAATTCCTCCTGAGATTCCTCCTGAAATTCCCGATCCTCAGCCCTGCTCATTCCAGTGCAGTCCAGGTAACCCACCTAACCCAGGTAACCCAGATCCTAAGATTGGTGACCCTGTGATTAACACCGATGCTACCCCCGAAGATAAATTCACAGACGATTTTGGCGACCATTTAGGCATACCCACCCCTAGAATCAAAACACTAGATGATGCCAAAGAAATTGCTCGCAAAATTGAGGAAGCTACTGGTGTAAAACCTGCATTTATCTACATCAGTTTTGTTCCTGTGGAAATCGTACCAGAGAGAACTAAAAAGCTGAATACCCTCGCAGAACAAGATAGCGACGAACTGGAAATAGTCGTAGTCACTGCAAAAGGCGACCCCATTCGCAAGCGTATTCCCAAAACAACGAGAGCCAAAGTTCTCCAAGTAGCTCAAGAATTTCGTGACCAAATAGTTAGTCCACAAAACCGTCGCCGCACCGGTTATTTGCGTTCATCTCAACAACTTTATCGCTGGATTATTGCACCACTAGAGGCAGATTTACAGGCGAGAGAAATCAACAATCTGGTCTTTTTACCAGACGTTGGGTTACGTTCAACCCCAATGGCAGCACTTCACGATGGCCAGGGGTTTCTAGTAGAAAAATACAGTGTTGGCTTGATGCCCAGTCTTAGTTTGAGTAATACCCTTTATAAAGACATTAAAAAATCTCAAATTTTAGCCTTGGGCGTTTCTCAGAGTACTCAAGGACAAGAGCCTTTACCAGCAGTTCCCCTTGAGTTATCAACACTAGTGTCTAAACTCTGGCAGGGCAAGTTATTGTTAGACAAGCAAGCCACCTTAGAAAATCTCAAAACTATCCGCCGCCAACAACCTTTTGGGATTATTCACATGGCAACCCATGCAGATTTTGCTACCGGCGCTTTGAGTAATTCCTATATTCAACTGTGGGAAGACAAGTTACGCTTAAACCAATTACGACAGTTGCGCTTGAATGAACCTGAAGTTGAAATGCTGGTGCTGAGTGCTTGTAGAACAGCCTTGGGGGATGAAGAGTCCGAACTGGGATTTGCGGGTTTAGCAGTGCTAGCAGGTGTGAAAACTACTGTTGCTAGTCTTTGGTCGGTCAGTGATGCTGGTACAGCAGCGTTGATGACAAAATTTTATGAGAACTTGAAGACGGCTCCAATTAAGGCAGAAGCTCTCAGACAGGCTCAGGTAGGTATGGCTAAAGGGCAGATTTATGTAAAGAATGGTCAATTACAAGGTTTGGGAGTAGTCGGGAACTTGCCTTTACCGACTGACAGTGTTGATGAAGCTGAACAATCACTTATGCATCCTTATTATTGGGCTGGATTCACAATGGTTGGTAATCCTTGGTGAACTGGGAAAAGTAACAATTTTTGTCAGCATTGCAGCTTTAGATGATTGACCTTTAGCTTCTAAGTAATAAATATCTTTATGAGTAGTTTAGTCTTACTATTATTGGGTTTAGGAATTTTTTTATTTGCTTGGAGAAGTAAAGACGAAATTCATCGCATTGCAGCGATGGTAACTGGGACAATTGCTCTAATTTGGGGATTTTCTCTAGCTCCCTTGTCATTTCAATTGGTATTTGAGATTATCTCAGTTGTAGCGGCTTTCTTTGTTTGTATGCGTTGTTTAGGCTGTGGTTTAAAGCAAGATTAATTTTAGTCATTTGTCATTTGTCATTAGTCATTAGTCATTTGTCCAAGAGAAACCACGCCCACTCTTGAACGTGCTTTGAATTAGTCAGATGAAAGATGAAGTTTTTCCGCCCACAAGAGACGGGGTATGTACCAATGACCAATGACCAATGACCAATGACCAATGACAAAAGCAATACCGCCCTTCACACAACATCTGTTTGTAACAGAAGCTTTTTTTGTCCCACTAACACCGTAATTACCACACTTTTCCATTGTGGGGTTTACAAAACTCCCCGCAATTGTGACGATTACGCTAGAATTGTTAAAGGTTCTTTACAGAATTTGCTGATCATCCCCAGTTCTGTTAAAACAGCCTAGCATTCAAATGTAAATCTTAAAACCCCCTCTAGAGTTCACCAAAAAGTTTCTATGACGCTCCCAATTCGCAACGTCGCAATTATCGCCCACGTTGACCACGGCAAAACCACGCTGGTTGACGCACTCCTCAAACAATCCGGCATTTTCCGCGAAGGCGAAGACGTTCCGGATTGCGTTATGGACTCCAACGCCCTAGAACGGGAACGGGGTATTACTATCCTGTCCAAAAACACGGCAGTTCGCTACAAAGAAACACTAATCAATATTGTTGATACTCCTGGACACGCTGACTTTGGTGGCGAAGTTGAACGCGTACTCGGCATGGTTGACGGATGTCTTCTAATTGTCGATGCCAATGAAGGCCCCATGCCCCAAACACGCTTTGTTCTGAAAAAAGCTTTAGAAAAAGGGCTGCGCCCCATTGTTATTATCAACAAAATCGACCGTGGTAAAACTGACCCTCACGTTGCTGTCGATAAAGTTTTGGATCTGTTCTTGGAATTAGGGGCAGACGAAGACCAGTGTGATTTTACTTATCTGTTTGCCTCCGGTATGGCAGGTTTCGCCAAGGAAAGCTTGGAAGCAGAATCGGTAGATATGCAACCCCTGTTTAACGCGATTCTGCAACACGTTCCACCACCAGTAGGCGACAGCAATAAGCCTCTGCAATTGCAAGTTACAACCCTAGATTATTCAGAATATCTGGGAAGGATTGTCATTGGCAGAATTCACAACGGTACTATCCGCTCAGGGCAACAAGCAGCTTTAGTTACAGAAGATGGCACCATTGTCAAGGGTAAAATTACCAAGTTGATGGGCTTTGATGGACTGAAGCGCGTAGAGATGGAAGAAGCAACCGCAGGTTATATTGTTGCGGTGGCTGGTTTCGCTGATGCTTATATTGGGGAAACGATTACTGACCCCAATGAACCGCAAGCTTTACCACTAATTAAAGTGGATGAACCAACCTTGCAAATGGCCTTCTGGGTGAATGATTCGCCCTTTGCTGGTCAAGAAGGTAAGTTGGTGACATCAAGACAAATACGCGATCGCTTATTCCGCGAACTTGAAACCAACGTTGCTTTGCGTGTCGAAGAAACCGATTCTCCCGATAAATTCCTCGTTTCCGGTCGTGGAGAACTCCACTTGGGTATCTTAATTGAAACCATGCGCCGGGAAGGCTTCGAGTTTCAGGTATCTCAGCCACAGGTAATTTACCGCGAAATCAACGGTCAACCTTGCGAACCTTTTGAACTCTTGGTGTTAGACATTCCTGCTGATGCTGTGGGTAGCTGTATTGAACGCCTGGGACAACGCAAAGGCGAAATGCAAGATATGCAACCAGGTAGTGGCGATCGCACCCAGTTAGAGTTTGTCATTCCCGCCCGTGGATTGATTGGTTTCCGGGGTGAATTCATGCGGATGACTCGTGGTGAAGGCATCATGAACCACAGTTTCTTAGACTACCGTCCAATCAGTGGCGACATTGAAGCTCGTAACAAAGGCGTTTTAATCTCCTTTGAAGAGGGCGTTTCTACCTTCTACGCCATGAGAAATGCCGAAGATAGAGGAGCATTCTTTATTACTCCCGGCACAAAGGTTTACAGAGGTATGATCGTTGGAGAACACAATCGTTCTCAAGATTTGGAATTGAATATCTGTAAGACCAAGCAGTTAACCAACCACCGCGCTGCTGGTGGTGATGAATTGGTGCAACTGCAAGCACCGATAGACATGAGTTTAGAACGAGCTTTGGAATATATTGGCCCCGATGAATTGGTGGAAGTTACACCTCAATCGATTCGTCTGCGGAAGATGTCGAAGAAGTTGGCGAAACGGTAAGTAAAGTAATAACTAAATAAAAAGCCCGCATGAGCGGGCTTTTTATTTAGTTATTTACAGCTTTTTTCAATCAACTAGTCCGGCTTAATTGCTAGCATCCAAAGGAGCGAGACGATCAGAAACCAATCTTCTTTGGTTGGACTGAAATTCAGTAGCTTTTACCTAATAAGGTTCGTCAAGTTACCCAAACACTATCTGAAACTTCAACTAGCACCAATCTTAATCTAACTTCTTTACTGGCATAGCAGATAACTTTAAAATGCCTTCACTTTAGATATGTTTGAATATTTTCAATTCTATGGTTTTTATCTTTTTGACATTTATATAATTCTTCGTAGAATTTGATATCTACTTCCCGCCAACTTATCCAACCAGTATTTGGATATTTATTATCTGTAAAACTATAAGCTACTAATCTAGGAATATTGTTGATTGAAATTATACAAAAATCGTCTTGAGCACTAACTATGTTATCAATATTGTCTTGATAGACCATTATTTTAAATGGAGATTGATTTTTCAATTCTAACTTACTGTCATCATCAAGCGAATTATAAAAATCCTTGAATTCACCTTGTTTATATTCTATCAAATATCTTTCATGTACTTGAGTTTTAAAAAAATCTTTTAATTTATCATTATCCACTAATTTTCTGAGAAAATGTAGTGTGCAAATCGCGTTAACCATAACCTGAGCCTGTTTGTATAACTCAGTTAGAGTTTCAACTTCCAAAAAAACAATTTTTCCTTGTTTGAGATATAAACTGCTATTAATTATTTTTTTTATGCTATTTATTTCTGCAAGAAATGGGGGTATAATTTGCGTTCTAATATAATTAGTATCTAAAACAGCTACGAATTCTTTGTCGTCGCTTATAAGTAAATGTTCGCGCAATTGTTTTTTAATACTAACCAAGTATTGTTCATATTCCTTTTCCCAATATATAGATTTTCAGAAGTGTTGAACGGTAAGAAAAATCCGATAAAAATAGCCCAAAATATGGTATTTTTGGGCGAAGGCTTAAACTATATTAGTTTGATTGTGATTATAAATTCATTTCCCAAAATTGTCAAAGATATCTTGAAAAGCCTGCCAAAAAATGATTATCCAGTATTGAATAGTCGTCTATTCTTTGAGTGCTGGCTATCCTATGCTCTGGATAATAGCTTAACAAGTATGCGAGATTTATTTAAGAGATTAAACAATACAGGATTTGAGGTAGATATTTCTACTTTTTCTAAAGCAAATTTACATCGAAGCCAAAAAACAATTTCAAGGAATTTACCAAAAAATTAAATGAATTAGTACAGAAGAAAATTCACAAAAAAATTACACGATAAATATGCTATTTGTCCTATTGATTCAACAATTATTACCCTGACAAGTAAATTGTTATGGGTTTTGGGTCATCATCAAGTCAAACTTTTTAGTTCTTTGAATTTAGCTACAGGTAGCCCAGAAGATAACTTGATCAATTTTGGACATGATCATGATTATAAATTTGGTTCCAAGATGATGTCTAGTCTCCCAACTAATGCTGTAGGGGTAATGGATAGAGGCTTTGCGGGATTAAAATTCATTCAAGAATTGGTACAAGAAAACAAATATTTTGTTTTGCGGATTAAAAAACAATTTCGTTACTAGAATTTGAGGATGCAACTGGATTAGTCAAAGTAGGTGCATCTGATGAGGCTATTGCCTATAGAGTCATTAATTTTTTGTGATTTAGAAACGAAAACTGAGTTCCGCTTAGTGACTAATTTACCAAAGTCGGGAGATGCAGCTGTTAATGATGATGAAATTAGGGATATTTATCGATTACGTTGGGGAGTTGAACTCTTGTGGAAGTTTTTAAAGATGCACTTAAAACTTGACAAATTAATTACCAAAAACGTCAACGGTATCACCATACAAATTTACGTTAGTTTAATAGCTTATCTGATTTTACAGCTTTTATCTATTCCCGCACAATGGGGACATACACTATTAGATAAATTCCGCTATTTGCAATCTTGTATGTGTCAGAAAATCAGCTATGTTCATTGGTTTGAGGAGATGATGTTATGTTGACTAATTTAGCCTTTTTAGAGTTAGTGTAACTATCTATGTAAAGTTTTGTATCAGCATTCAACATTTCTGGTTTACTTTGACTCATATTAAGATCATATTCATTAATGAATTCATACCTAGAAGTAGCTTCTTCTTGTTTTGTGTGACTTTGATTGTTATTAACACCAACTTGGATGTTCTGTATATTTAAAAACCATTTGGCTTCCATTGACTGTTCGCTTTTATTTATTTCTTTAGTTTCTCCTTGAATAGTAAACTTTATTTCTCCTTCATCTTTGCTAGCATAATGTTTTCTATCTAATTGCAGCTTTATTTTTACTAAATCATTGGGATAACGTTTAGATATCCTTAAGATAATGTCTTTGACTTTGAATTCATATATTAAAGTTAATAATAAAGCCATAATAAAATTTATGCCTAATAAATACATCCAACTATTATCACCTTCTTTTAAATTTATACCAGACCTTATAGATTGTTCTAATAAATCTAAATCTAGTAAATTTATTTCTTTTGAAAGGTTACTACTTTTATCAAAAAACAAATCCACACATAAAATATATTCTTTTTCATCGTTAGTTTTAAATTTGTACCATAAGGTTCTAATCGCGTTAGAGTTTTTTTCATCGTTTATATCTATATAAATACCAGTAAGTCCTAAAGTACCATCTGTTTCTTTATAAGATGAATAATAAGTGTTATTAGCAGCTTTATGCCAAGGTCTGTCTCGCAAAATTATATTTGGTTTATACTTATCATCAGTAAATGGATAAGATAGCATAAAGCCCGTTGCTGTATTAGTTATATAGACATTATTAATTCTTAGGTCGGGAATTATATTTGAGTAGTTATCTTTACCTGTTAAATAATTCATCACAACTTTAGTAAAAGTATGTGAGTTTTGTACTTCATTTGCTGTTACCATATTATCCAAATATTTTTTAATTTCACTAATCATTGTTTGAGTGAAATAAAGAAAAACTTTATCATTAACACTCTCTTCTTTTTGCTTTTCTCTACTTTCACTACTTTGTTGTCCTCCATTAAAGTCGTTTAAAGCGGTATAAGCATAGTGAACTCTGACAGCCTCTTTTGTCTTACCTATCTTCCATTTAACAGAACCTTCGTTCGGAAAATTTTGATCAAAACTGATTTGTTTTTCTATCCCCTGACTAAGTTTTTTTGATTCAGGGTTTTTAAAATCTTGAGCATTTTCTTTTAATTTATCTTTTACGTCTTTTACGAAATTAGAAATATTGTTTGTATATTGTGTTCCTATATCGAGGTTTTCATACCATAAACCAATTTGTTTATATTCTTCTATTTCTCTATGAATTTTGACAATATAACCACCAGTTATGATACTCACAACTGAGAATATATAAAATGATAAAAATGGTATTGTAATTTTAAATAACTTATTTTTTAATTCAAGCATAATTTATATCCTAAATACAATTATTAAAGTGTAAGTAAAAACGGTTACATAACCTATGGTTTAAATTCTTAATATCAACTTATATAAGATATAAGTGCTATCCCCAAACAGCTTATTCTTTTAAGCAACTATTACCTGCTTGTTAAGCTTTCTTAACGGCTACAATGGCAGCAATGATGTTTGCTTACTCAATAATAAAAATAATGTATAGTATAAAATACTAATGTTTTGTAAACTTTGTGTGTTGATTAAGTTAGTAAAACATAAAGAAGACGAATATATACTTAGATAAGTTGGTTAAAAAGCGATTACCACGGCACGAACAAGCACTGTAACAAGTTTTAGTGATTAATGGAACTGAAGAGTCTAAGCTTGTCTTTAGCAAAACCCAGAATATTGTGAATTTAGGCTGGTGTTTGGTTAAAAAAGAAACAAAAAATCATCAAACCCATCACCAATTGGTTATAAATCCGTGCTTGTGCCCTTGCATACGGCGGTTGAGTTACTAGTAGCTAGCAGGCATTCTTACAGAAAGCGATCGCCCTTGCCGTACATTTAGTCAAATCCTTGAGTCAAAATAAAGAAGACTGAAAAAAGATTATTCTCATGACTATTCATGAAACTGCGATGCCTTCGGCCAGCTTCGCTAACGCAAAACCATCGCAGAGATTTACAGTGCGTAGACATCGCCCTTACGGAAATATCTCCGTTTCAGAAAACGTATTGACAACGTAAATACACAATGTCTACTATGTAAGGTATGGATGTGTATTTCGTGCTTAATGGTGTCACTTTCGTTTGGAACGAAGAAAAAGCTTGGATAAATCCCAGCAATCATGATGGCGTGACATTTCAGCAAGCCACAGAGGCGTTTTTCGATCCGTTTTTAGTGCTTGTTGATGCAAGTCGCAATGATGAAGAAAGAGATGCTGTTATTGGCTTAGACAGACGATGGAATCTTCTGTATGTCGTCTACATTGAACGTAAAAACGACATATTCGGATCATTTCAGCTCGTAAAGCTACACGTAAGGAGCGAGAATATTATGAAGGCTGAAGCACTGAAAAAGCGACTCGATAAAAATCGTCCAATGACTACAATAACAATTCGCATTCCCGAAGATGTCATTGAAGATTTGAAAAGAATAGCGCCATTACTGGGATTTTCTGGCTATCAGCCGTTAATGCGCGCCTATATTGGGCAAGGGCTAAGAGTTGATCAGGAACGACTAGAGGATGATACTATCTCAGCACTGATTGCTAGCTTGAAGCGTCACGGTGTTAGCGATGAGGTTATCCATGAAGCCCTCAGTGAAGTTACTCAAAAATAGTGCAATTGCGATCGCCATTGTCCACATGAAAAGATCCTTGAGTCAATAACTGACGAAGAAGTTATATTCAAAATATCGGGTTTTGGTAAAGACTATCAATGCACCAAGTTAATTTGAAAGAAGCTGAGACTCACTTAGCAGAATTAATTGAAGAGGCGGCCGCTGGAGAAGAAGTCATCATCATGCGTAATGATGGGACATCTTTCAAAATTGTGCCACTTAATGGAGTAGAAGTACGCCCCAAGTTTGGTAGTGCTAGGGGTTTAGTAAAAATGTCAGATGATTTTGATGAGCCGTTGGCAGATTTTGAGGAATACGCTCCATGAGACTCCTGCTCGACACTCATACGTTTTTTGTTTGAAAGTTATCCCGTGCAGATATTGTGGTGAATCTTACCACATTTATACACAATAGAAGTTATTAAGTTATTGGCAAAAGTCCAGGTCGGAAAGCGATGCCTACGGCGGCAAGCGACGCTCAAGACTAGTATCAGCCTCAGCCTATACTAAAAAGGTAAGACTAGAACAATCTTGATCTCAAAATGCCACTGGTTTCAACAACTGACCCACTTCCGCTTGTAACCGAATTATGAAAAATATTGGGTTGACGCAAGGAAAAATTACAGTTACAAAAAGCACGACTTTAGAAGAGTTCTTAAAACTTCCATACATTGAAGAGTCACCAGCTTGGGAATATATTAACGGAGAGGCAATTCAGAAACCTATGGGAGGAGGTAAACACAGTTTATTGCAAAAAAGTTTAGTTGCAGTAATTGATGCGTTGGGCAGTAACTACGAAGCTTTTCCTGAATTACGCTGTACCTGCGGTAATCGTTCAGTAGTTTCTGATGTGGTTGTGATCTCTACCAATCAAATACCACTGGATGAGAGTGGTGATATTATTAGCAGCGGGATTGATTTTGCACCCCCTTGGATCATCGAAATTCTTTCCCCATCTCAAAGTCAAACGAAAGTAACTGGCAATATTTTACACTGTTTGAGAAATGGCAGTCAGCTAGGATGGTTAATTGATCCAAGTGAACGCTGTATTTTAGTTTATCAACCTAATTCTTTACCAGATTTGTTAGCAGGACAAGATATATTATCAGTGTTAGAAGATTTAAATTTAACGCTCTCTGTTAATGAAGTCTTTGCTTGGTTACAGCGAAAAATTTGACATCACTGGATTTATGCAGAAACTCACAAGGTGTAGTCAAACTTGCTGAAAACGCCAAACACATAATATTATGCGTAATTCCACATCATCAGTTGTTGTGACATCAATTCTATAACGGTGCAAGCCAAGCACGATCCTCCAGCCAGCAGGTATTCTGATAAAAAGCGATACCTACGGTAAGCGGCGCTAACGCATTCTATCTTGCTGCAAAGGTACTGGATCACGGCGTCTTCTGTAAGATAATTTGACACCGGACGTTTGTGTAAGTAGCGGAGGATGAACGACAATGGTCAGTTCTAATAGTGCGTTGAACATAGCAGAAATTTCCCTAGATATTAGAGTCGCAAAGCAACAAGTCAGTGAACAAGAGTTGCAACCTTTAACCCAAGGATTTCAACTGCAATACACACATCCTCATGGACAACTTTATCAAGGTAATTCAATTGATTGGCTTGCATCGCTTGATAATGAAAGCGTTGATCTAGTTTTTGCTGATCCACCTTATAACATTAAAAAAGCTGACTGGGACAACTTTGAAAATCAAGAGAAATATATTGAGTGGTCAATTCAATGGATTAGTCAAGCTTCACGTATCCTCAAGTCAACTGGCTCTTTTTATATTTGTGGTTTTTCCGAAATCTTGGCTGATTTAAAGCATCCAGCATCAAAATATTTTAAAAATTGTCGTTGGTTAATTTGGCACTATAAGAACAAGGCTAACTTAGGTAATGATTGGGGACGTTCTCATGAAAGCATCATTCATTTTCGGAAATCTGATGCCGTTAAAGTAAGTATTGATGATGTGCGAATTCCTTATGGGGCACATACATTAAAATATCCATCTCACCCGCAAGCACAGACAAGCGCCTATGGAAAGGGAGCAATCAAGAAACATAATAACTGGACACCTAACCCAAGAGGTGCAAAACCTAAAGACGTAATAGAAATTCCTACTACTTGTAATGGTATGGGTGAGACAACACCCCATCCAACTCAAAAGCCAGAAGAATTATTGAGAAAATTTGTTCTTGCATCATCCAACGAAGGAGATTTGGTCATTGACCCATTTTCAGGTTCAGGAACAACTCTTGTGGTTGCAGAGCAACTTAACCGTCGCTGGATGGGATGCGATTTAAATATTGAGTACAACTGTTGGGCAACTAAACGATTAGAAAATGTCCGTCGGATGACAAAGGAAGAATGGATAGCCTTTGATCGTAAAAATGCAGAACGAAGAGAGTCTATCCGATGAGCCTAGAACATTTGGTAAATGAAGGTTTAAATTTGACAGTCAATGAAATGGTATTATTATTGTCTGCGATCGCCTTAAGCATTTGCTTCGTGAACTTGCTCATCCCGCCACAATTGATATAGCCGTGTAGCTGGCATTGTCATATATAAAACATCACCAGCGCTGAGGTTAGTTTCTAGCAAATCCCAGCCATGAAGAGTTTGGTGATTTGTTTCTACATATAAAGGTACACAGTCAGCAGACATAGCTACATCTTTCACCCATTGACCACAAAAGGCGTGCGAAGGTGTAATCACAGTTGCAAAAGCTACCCAAAGACTATCCGCTGTGATGCCATTGCCAAGGATGCGTCCTCCTAGTGCAGCGGCGGCAAAGGCTGGGGCGGCTAGTTCAGCCGGACTCAGTACGGCCTCGAAGCCAAATAGCTGTTGCGCTATGCCAGCAAAATCAGGATCGGCGTAATGAACAATCACCGGAATGCTGGGTGTCAAACCTTTGGCTTTGAGGGCAATTTCCAGATTGGTGGCATCATTGCTAGTAACAGCAAGAACTGCGGCGGCAGATTCTATATTGCTGGCTTTGAGTATTGTACGGAAACTGGCATCGCCCTGAATCACGGGGATACCGAGTTCGCGGGCAGTGTTGATATATTTGTTGTTGGAATCAGGTTCAACCACTACAACTTCATGTCCGCTGGCGTGGAGTTGCTGGACAATTCTCACCCCAATACCACTCAAGCCACAGACAATGTAGTGATATCGCTGGGGAATTCGGGCTGCATCCCAAAATTGCTTAAAGCGGCTTCCCAAGACAAAATCGGTGAGCATGGCATACCAAATACCAATCACCACTGCTCCAACCAGCATCATCACAACGGTAAATAACTTAATACTGTTAGGTGCATTTTCTACTACTTTGTCATTCCCACCTGCTCCCGTAATCATGCCTACAGAAAAATATAGAGCATCGACAGGAGACAAGCTCAACTCAGCCGACATATAGGTGAGTGTAGCAATCAGAATAACCGCCAATAGGACAATAGCACCCACCACTACGGATCGCCCGTGTTGCTGAAACTGCCTAAAATTAGTCAGGACTTTCAGCAGTTTTCTAATTAATGATCTCCGTGGGGAACGAATGCGGGGTTGAGTGCCAACAATTAAGCGATCGCCTACTTTTATCTCTTGTCCAGATATGACGGCTGACACCAAATCCATCTCACCTTTTACTGGCAAGTAATAAATCAGCATCCGCGATCGGTCTTCCCACAATTCACTCAGCTTTCGACCCTTCCAGAAGTGGGTTTCATTAATGTATTCTTCGTGAATCGGCCAAGTTTGCTGAAATAATTTGATTTGTCCGATCGCTCGGTTTCCCAGTGCTGCAAAGGTGAATACGGGTGCTGCTAATCCGACAACACTCATACTCAAGTGGTCTGGCAAACTTTGATCTAGGCGCTCGCCCAAATTTGTATTATAAAAACGGTTGATAATCCGAATCTGGGGATTCAGCACCCGCGCTTGCATCATAATAGACAAATTCAGAGCATCTTTAGATCCAGCGATGACTAAAGTGTGCGCCTGTTGAATTCCTGCTGCTGTTAGGGTAGAAGCTGCTTGTAAATCCCCAACAATCACATCTCCTGCTGTTTCGCCGGGGACAGATTGGTGATGAATGCCAACAACGAAGGCTCCCTGGTGTCTCAGCAAACGAAAGGTTTTATATCCGGTACGTCCTAAGCCACAAACAATAATTCGGGGTTTCATGAAACGGCAGCATCTTTTACAGGTAGGGCTGCATTTCTAGTTATTTATTAATATTGTTGCCCACTTTGTTGGAAGATAACTGTAGCTGACAACACGATTGTTTTAATTAGAGGTAGAAACTAGAAAGAGGACTATAAATCAATCCGGTTCACGTCTGTATTGAATTAAACTGCAAATCGCGTAGGCGTAGCCCGCCGCAGGCATCGCACAAGTAAATGTACATAATCACTTTAGCGAATCTAGTGGCTCACAAAAATTGTTTACGCCTTGCTTGAGGACATAAATTAAAACTGGCGTTGCCAAAATCTTCGGAAACGTCGGCATTGCTTTTAGACGTTCCATCATTTTTTGAGGTGAAGTATTCAGCAAATCTTCCCGATATTCTTGTTCGCAAATGACCGCACGCCATTTTCTAGCCAAAGCATCTAACCACTCGGCATTTGCTCTTTCTGGTTGTTGTCCTGCTCGGATAGCTAGCGTCATCGCCGCATCTTCTAAATCCCCATCACAGTCTTCAATCAAATCCAGCGCTTCCATATCGCTGGGATCATCTGCCAATTGAGAGCGAAACTGTGCAATCTCTTGAGATGTTACTTTGGTCATGAGTCTTTGACAAGGCGAGCGATGAACACTCAGTTATGCTACATCATTTCACAAAATTCTTGTTACCAAAAAGCCTCATTTTTCAATGAGGCTTTTAGAATTTTTAATTTGAAGATACAGCAGTTTGCAAGTAACTGAAGTACAAAATGCAGGATTAAAGCATCAGATATAAAGAGTTTCTACCTTCTGCCTTCTGCCTCCTGCCTCCTGCCTCCTGCCTTCTGCCTCCTGCCTCAAAACCCGTAACTTTGTACTTCATGCAAAGGAAAACTGCTGTAAGTCAAGCAATACTAGCGTAGTGCTCTGAGGGTAACAGACCTTTGTAACTGAGCTAAAGCGCGGTTGTAATCCAAAATTGCTGTGACTCGATTACCTTCAGCCCTTGTGAGGTCGTTTTCAGAGTTAATGACATCAGTTTGAGTGCCGACACCAGCTTGGAATCGCAAACGCGCTAAACGTAGAGCTTCTCTAGCTTGTTCTAAAGCGGTATTAGCGGTTTGAACATTCTCCAAGCTAGATTGCTGGGTAGAATAGGCTTGTTCTACCTGAAAGCGAATTTGGTTGCGCTGTTCAGCAAATTGAGTTTCTGCGATCGCAATATTAACTTTTGATTGAGCCGCCCTTGCTCTTGCTGCTCCTCCATCATACAAATTTAGGCTTGCTCTAACTCCCAATGAATAACCGTCAGTAACGCTGACACCATCATCGAACTGATCTAGTAGGTTATAGCTGGCTACCAAACTCACTTGAGGGCCTATTTCCCCAAGGGCCTGCCGACGCTGTTGCTCACTAATATTGCGTTGTGCCAACTGCTGTTGCAGTTCGGGGCGATTTTGAAAAGCCAGCACAATACTTTGTTCTAGCGACGGGTTCCAAAGACCAGCTAATTGTACAGGGTCAGCAGCACTGATATTTACCGCTTGCGGCAAACTTATCCGAGTTGCTAATTGACGACGGGAAATTGTCTGCTGGGATCTAGCATTAGTCAAATCTTGTTGGGCATTTGCTAAATTCACCTGCGATCGCAACACATCGAACCGTGTACCAACTCCTGCTCGCTCTAAAGCTTCTGCATCGCGCAAACTAGCCTCGGAGTTTTGCACAGCCGACTGGGCAATGCGTACTTGTTCATCCGCTTGTTGCAGATTGTAGTAGTCGGTGGCAACATTCAAACGGATTATCTCAGACTGAGTTTCTACAGCCAACTCGCTGAAACGTACCTGTTCTTCAGCCGCTCTGACACTAGCTCGCACTCTCCCAGAAGTGTAAATGTTATATGAAAGTTGAGCTTGACCGGAAAAAGATGTCCCAGCTTCATCTGGGGATGCTATACCCGTCTGTTGTTCTTGCAGTTCCGACGAGAGCTGACTACTAGCAGACTGACTGCGAGTAATATCCGTACTAACATCAAGAGTCGGCAACAAAGCGGCTTGCGCCTCTTTTAGAGCAGATCGATTGCGTTCTAGCTCCAATATAGTCACCTGTAAATCTCGATTGTTACGCCGTGCTAACTCCAAAGCCTGTGCCAAAGTAATCGGCTGATTTTCCTGAAGTCTCACTTCCTCCGGTTTGGTGGGAAATTGCAAAGGATTTGAGTTAGGAATCAGGTTATCAGGAATTTGCACCGACCCTGACGGCACAGTGGTAGGTTGCACTGAATCCGCTGGTGCAGGAATTACAGTTTCCGGCGCAGTGGGAGTTGGCGTTGAATCTGCCGGAATTGGGGTATTGCTCTGAGCGAGGCGGCCAATTGCATTTTGTTGTAAGCAGGTGCTTGAGGCCGTTAGCAAAGCAGTCAAGGAATCCCTTTTGCTTTTGCCTAACTCCTGTGGACATCTTTGGGCTGACAACAGTTTTGCTGAACCCACACCTGTAGCTGAAGTTTGTAAAAATGTCTGTAATTCAGTAACAGTATTTACCTTTTGAGCCACTGGCTGCTGTGCAGAAGACAGGGACAAAATTTCTTTTTGGACAGAAGAGGGTTTTGAAGTGTAGTTAGGAACTACTATCTTCTTTAATTTCTGCCCAGATACGCTGGAATTACTCTGTTTTTTGTTATTTTGAGCAAAACGGCTGACATCAAGCTGTTGGGAAGAATTAGAGGTAGGTGTCAAACTGAAAAATCTACCTTCATCTTTCTTAAGTACTTGTTTTATTGGCACAACAGTATTTTCAGTCGCGAATACTGGAATACTGTTATTACTTAAAGGTTTCAGACTGAGTTTAGTGAAACCAAAAGCAGGTACTAGGGTCGGAACACTAACATCTGCACCCTTGGGGAGTTGTGTGTTCATGGTGTCCACAACCAAGTCTTGACCATAAGTAGAAGTCAAAACACTAGGAGAAGACGCCAGTTGTGACCCAGTTAGTTTTGCAGTACCAGCCCAAGCAGGCTGAGTTGTTAAGACCGCTGCCGTTACACCAGGTAAGAAGCTATAAAAAAATAATTGCTGTCCTTTCACCGCATCCCTCACACGAAAATCAATCTAGCGGCAGAAAACCTTTCTTCACCACAGAATATAGCACGATACTAAACTTAGGAAAGAATATACTACGATACTAAATTTAGGGTTCGGAACTCTGTTTGTCTTCAAAACGTCTAACAATGCGAGAAAGTTCCGCCTTTTCATCGATACTAACGCGAGTAGGAGCACCGCTGATAATCCGTTCGTAGTTTCGGAAAGAATCTTTAATATCGGGCCCGTCAGCAGTGATATTATACTCACGAATCCCCTTATCGTGCCACGAACCTCTCATTTTAAATACGTTAATTGCCCGCGACATTTCTCCACGAATTTCTACGTACTGTAACATTAGAATTGTGTCGGTGATCGTAGAGATATGAGAGTCAGTAATCGAATGCGCTCCCAGAAATTGGTCAGTTGTGTTAGTAAAGAAACCAGTAATTTCTTCTTGTTTAGCATAACCTGTTACACCAATTACAAACTGCCGAAATGCATTATTGCTCACTCCTCTAGCTAGTGCCGAAAGGGAATCAATGGCGATCCGAGCTGGTTTGAAAACAGCAATTTCTGATTTAATAATTTGTAAGTGGTCTTCTAAACCAGTTGATTCAGGATAAGTACAGATTATTTTCAGTAAACCTTGATCTTCTAATTCTTCAAAATCAATTCCCCAAGAGGAAGCATTACGAGATAATTGGGCGCGTGATTCTTCATAAGCAAATAATATTGCCTGTTCTCCATTGAGGCAGCCATCTTGAATAAACTTACTGACTAACAAGGTTTTGCCAGTGCCGGTAGCTCCGGTTGCCAAAATAATTGAATCTTTAAAGAAACCACCACCGCACATTTCATCTAAAGTTTTGACACCAGAAGATACTCTGATATTAGAAGATCGTTGAGTTAAGCGCATTGCTCCCAGTGGGAAGATGTTAACTCCTTCATTAGTAATTGTGAAGGGATACTCGCCTTTCATGTGAGTTGTGCCGCGCAATTTGAGAATTTCAATTGTGCGACGGCGGCGTTCTCCTTCTAAAACATTGCGAACAATTACTACATTATCGGAAACAAATTCTTCTACTCCGAAAGAGGCAACGGGCCCATATTCTTCACTACGTTCAGTGGTAATCACAGTGGTGACACTCAGCAGTTTGAGACGTGCTACCAGGCGAAAAATCTCGCGTCGCACTACTCCCATCGCTTCATACTGCTGAAATACCGCTGTTATTGAGTCGATTGAAACTCGTTTAGCTTTGTATTTGCGGATGGCATATTGCAGGCGTTCAATGAGTGCAGAAAGGTCAAAGTTCCCAACTATATCTTGACCTTCCGGATCGGGAGATGCATCCAGAATAAACAACTTGCCTTCTTCGATTAAGCGTGGCAAGTTCCAACCAAAAATATTGGCATTTTTAATAATATCACTCGGTGATTCCTCAAAAGTTACAAATACTCCTGCTTCATCAAAGTAGGTAATACCGTTATAGAGAAACTGAAGAGAGAATAAAGTTTTGCCTGTGCCAGATGTGCCACTAATCAAGGTAGTTCTACCAATTGGTAAACCACCATGACTAATATCGTCAAACCCCTCGATCATCGTCCGAATTTTTTCTACACCCCCAATTTTCGGTGTTTGCTTTGGTTCTACTTGCTCGTTTTCACTCATTGCTTAATAAGAAATTGGTTTTAAAACCTGTTTTTTTATTACTAATTTTTTATGATTAAAATCTTACTCTTCAAAATCTTCTTCACTCAGTTCTTCATAGAGTAAATCTAATCCAATCAATACTCTTTCTCTATCTGAAAGATCCCCGATAATTTTGCGAACAGGTGGAGGTAAAATTTTAGATAATGTTGGCGTCGCCAATATTTTATCTTCTTCCGCCAGTTGTGGGCTTTTTAATACATCGATCACTTTTAAAGCATAAACACCTTCAAACTCCTGTTCTAAAATATCTTTGAGTGTTTTTAATGCCCTGACTGAATTAGGAGTGTTCCCTGCTACGTAAAGCTTAAGAACGTAGGTTTTTCTGGCTTTAATCATATACTTAATGGCTAGTCATCATAATAGAAGTACAATATGCGATCGCGGTTTGGGAGTAACTAACAGCAGTAGCTTGTTCCAAGGTAAACATAGATAATTTTAATTTATTTAGGAATCGAACTCCTATAGACTTCGCACAGGTGAGCCAGGATGTCTATCAAAGTTAAACGGTAATCAAGTAAGGTTTCATTGCTCCTTCCTTCTAATTTTAGCTGGTTAGAAAATTCTTCAATTACCTCCATGTGAATTTCGATGATTTGGGGCACAGGAATATTAGCATAAAATATAGTATTGATAAATTTATCAATTTTTTCTTTGAGTGTTTTGTCTGTGGTAAAATAATCTATAAGGATCAGACTGTAATCTAATTTAAGCTGTCTTAATAATCCTTGCCTTTCGGCTGGAGTCATCTCCTGAAAATGCTGCTGACTTTTTTGCATCTGACTGGCAAATACATAGATGTATTTGCTAGTGTATGGCTTCCTTGGATTTTGTTGCGGCCAATTTGGTAAATAGTTGATTTTCCCAGTGGTAGTTGCAGCAACAGGTAGGTAGGAAAATTGGGCAATAATCGCGTCAATAAAATTCCACACCCACGTCCTCAAACCTTTTTGGCTGGCTAAGTCAACTGGATTATCTAAACATTTGTTAACATCAGGTGGCAGAATCAATATCGGTAATAACATTTACTCTTGAATATATCTCCTTGATCTCCCTGACCAAGAAACGTGTGCTGATAAGTTTGGCTAACGCTTATAGGGGAATACTGGGTGTGCAGTGAATTGGTGATTTCACCCCAAAATAACGCTCTGTGTTAGCAGATAGTGCTAGCCACTCAACAACAAGAGTGCAGCAACTGAGTAGTAAGACTTAGTAGATATTTGATGATGAGGGATCTATGGGCATAGCAAGACACAGTAGCTAATTTATTATTTGCATATCTATGTATATAGATAGATAGATTTTTTTATTTTGCTCCTTGATAAGATACTTAAACGAACTTAAAGGATTGTCGCATTCTAAATCATTATAATTCCTCAAGGTTCTAAAGCGAATCTTTGGGGCCATAATTGTTTTAGCTGTCGCTATCGATGAGGAGTTTAAACACCAGTAAGACACTGGGGAGGCTAGTTGCTAAAAATGAGAAACGTGGTCTCTTAGAAAAATGCACTCGTCCACAAGCAAGTGTCCGTGAGGGGAGATACCGTTGTTTTAATGGCGTTGAAATAACCAGAGTTGCTTATATGAGTCTTCTTAGAGGATATGACTTCAGGCGAAAACACCATCAAAATTTGGCAGATGGAAATGCCGGAGGGTTCCACAGGAAGAATGACCCCCAAAGCCCTATGTTAATGCTAGATTATCCGCTTTATGACTTTCAGGCAACCGTACCTAGCTGCCCTCAAACAAGTTCTCTGGCAGTGGTGTTGGAGATTTTTGAGCAAGAGCAGTGCGATCGCTTGGTAGTAGTGAATCAACAGCAATGCCCGATAGGATTGCTGTATTCTGCCCGTTTAATCCCAAAATTATTAACACATCGTGACGATAAAAATCTAAATTTAAACCAATCGCTCTCTACCTGGGGTCAAGGTCTAATTGAGCCAATACAGACAATATCAGCTTCTGAGCGTGTAGAGCAATTAAGCTTGCATTTGTGTGATCCACAAACCGAAAAACACCAGAACTTAGATTGGGCGCTGATTGACTCTGAGGGTCGATATTTGGGGCTGCTAGATAGTTCACGTCTGTTGCGATCGCTGGCTCAGGAACGCATGGCTGGGTTACGAAGTTCAGCCGTCCAGAGATCGTCTTATGATGCTGGTAAGCAGACACCAAATGAACCCAAGTCGTTGGGACATCAGCCATTGGTACAGTTGCTGGAAAGACTGCCTTGGCCCTTGATGTTGCAAACAGGTAATGGCGAGGTGATAGCACGAAATCCCGCTTGGTGGCAGCAATTAGGAACCTTAAAAGATCCAGAAGGAGTTAGGCAACAGGTGGAGGCAATACTTGTGCCTAATTCCTCCGAAAAATCAGAATATGTTACCCAACGAGCAGTCAAGGTTCATCCCAATGGTAGGGAAAATGAGTATGGTGATGAACAAGAACTGATCCAGCAAGATGCCTCACCAGATGCTGTATACAGTCGGTGCTATTTGGATAGTCAAGTGGGCACTTGTACCTGCGTTGTCGAAGTGCAAAATGGTCAGGAGCGAATTTGGCAGTTTGCCAAAATTCCCTTAGATAGTCCTGAGTTTAAAGTCATGAGTGCTGAATCTGAGGTTGCACTCAGCACTGATTTGTGGTTGGTCTTAGCTACTGATGTCACTGAACAGCAGCAGCTTTGCAAAGAATTAGCAGCGAAGAATGCCGATTTAATTCAATTAAATCGGTTGAAGGATGAATTTTTAGCTTGTATTAGTCATGAACTTAAGACTCCCCTAACTGCCGTTTTAGGATTATCGCGCTTGCTTGTGGATCAGCAGTTAGGAGAACTCAACGAGCGTCAAGCCCGTTATGCGGGACTGATTCATCAAAGTGGACGCCACCTGATGAGTGTGGTTAATGACATTTTGGATTTGACCCGCATGGAGACGGGACAAATGGATTTGACGCTGACGCCGGTAAAAATTCGGGCTGTGTGCGATCGCGCCCTATCGGAAGCCAAAGCCATTCACACTCAAACTACTAAAACAACGTCCCAAACTCAAGAAAATGCCCGTTCATCTGCTCCTCAATTCTGCCTTTCTATTGAACTAGGCTTAGATCAGATGGTGGCGGATGAGTTGCGCTTACGTCAGATGCTAGTACACCTGCTTTCCAACGCCTTTAAATTCACCGAAATATCTGGCGAAATTGGGCTACGGGTGAGTCGTTGGGAAGGATGGATTGCCTTTACAGTTTGGGATACAGGCATTGGCATTCCTGAACACCAGCAACACTTAATCTTTCAAAAATTCCAACAACTAGAAAATCCCCTCACCCGCCAATTTGAAGGCACTGGTTTGGGGCTGGTATTAACTCGCGCCTTGGCTCGTCTCCACGGAGGAGATGTCAGTTTCTTGTCGCGTGAAGGAAAAGGTAGCCAGTTTACACTACTTCTGCCACCCAGTCCCCCAAAAACAGGCTTTTCTGAACCAGATATGGGAATCGGAGAAGAGGAAGAAACACGATATCAACAGATACGAGAAATCCCCGCACCAGCTCGTCAGCAAGTTAGTACGTCCACACAGCATCATCCCGCTAGTTCCCAACGGTTAGTCTTGGTAGTCGAGGCAGTAGCCCGATATATTGAAGACTTGACCGAACAACTCAAAGGTTTAGGATATCGGGTAGTGATTGCGCGATCGGGGACAGAAGCAGTCGAAAAAGCCCGGCGCTTGCAACCAATAGCGATATTTTTGAATCCGTTGCTACCCCTGCTATCAGGCTGGGATGTGCTGACTTTACTGAAATCTGACACTGCAACCCGTCATATATCTGTAATTGTGACCGCGACGGGAGCCGAAAAGGAGCAAGCATTTGCTAATCGAGCCGATGGTTTCTTAAGCTTGCCAGTAGAGCATCAGGTTTTGACACCAGTGCTAGAAAAATTATGTACTGTACAAGCAGTTCCACAGCAAGGGTTAAACAACAGTGCAAGTATCCCAACTAAAACCCCACTGCGAATTCTCAGGTTGGTGAATCCCCAGTTGGAATCAGTCAATCCCCACCCCTCACTTCGAGAACACCGGGTGATTGAAGTAGATGACCTAGATCAGGCAGAACTTTTGGCGCGGGTATGGCAATTTGATGTAATTTTGCTAGATGTCGAAAGTACCACCGCCCAAATTTATCTGCAACAACTAATTCAGCACTCGCGTTTGGCGGCTATACCACTGGTTACTTGCGATGTTGCAACTACCTTAATCGCTTCTAAAATCCCAGGGCTATCTGTATTTCCTTACTTAACACCATTTACCAAAGACAACAGCAGTCGCACTGAGAAAACCGATGCCTTACTATCAGTACTGCAAATTGCTTCTGGTATTTGCTGCCCTCCTAACATATTGGTAGTGGATTTGACAATGCTACGTGACTTTCCACAGGTAAGACGTAAGCCAGCGAAGGGTTATCGGACAGAAAAAAATTGCTCAATTAGTAGTGAAACTGCGGAACGGGGGTCTGAATGGTTCCAAGCTTTAATTCAGTACCTCCAAACAGCAGGCTTTAAAGCGGCGATGAGTCCCTGTTGGGCAGAAGTGTTACAACAAATTCGCCACCAAAGCGTTGACTTACTGCTAATTTGCTTAGGAGAATCCACTATCCACAAAGACGTGCTCAAAGCACTGAAAACATTGGGAGATTCGCCTTTAAAGTTACCACCAATTTTGGTACTTAATCAGCGATTAAATAGCCCAGAAACAAGTTTACAGCCTGGGGTAGCTTATAAGGCTATTGACAAGCAGAAGAAGAATGGTTTGGAATCTATAGAAACTGTTGTTGGTGCGATCGCTACCCAAATATTACCGCGATCAATCTCAATGGAAGACCTATTAAATCAGATCAATCAGACTTTAGCTGTCAATGGTTACAACGGCAAATGTTAATGGGAATGGGGAATGGGGAATGGGGAATGGGGAATGGGGAATGGGGAAGATGAGGAGAATAAACATACCCAATGCCCAATGCCCAATGCCCAATTCCCAATGCCCAATGCCCAATGCCCAATTCCCAATTACGATATATCTATTTTTTCATTTTTCTTTTTCTTAAAAGGAATTCTAACCAAGTTATAAGCACCCTTGGTCGATAAACTCTTGTAATCATCTGGCTGTAAGTCCATTTGTAAAAACTTTTTCTGTTCAGCCAACAGCAGGAGGGAGGGAGGTTGTAGTCCCTTCGCAGCCTGATTTTGAATATGCTCTGTAGCCTCTTGGGGAAATCTTAAATAATTTATGTGGATGTTGCTGTAAAATACCACACTAGGCTTTTTGAAGCCAAGCATGATCAATTCTTCATTTGGTTGTTTTGCTTCTAAAATGACGGCAGACAACTCCCTTAAGGGTAATTGACGTTCTCGATCAATAAAGAACGAAGCAGGTGTTAAAACAAAAATCAAAAACGCCACAAACCCCAGCAAGTTAATACCGATAATGTAGTTCCAGCGGCGACTCAATAGTAACCCTGCAACTACAACTGCACAAACAAGCCAAATTACACCAGCGATTACTGGTAAACCAGATTGTTTAATTAGTTCGTGGAAGTTAGTTATAGCTGGATCGCTACCTAATATCTGAGTTATGTTAAACAGTGCTGTTGACAGAACTGATAAAAATATTACATTCACCCAACCACTCACTCGCAGAAAAGACAAGGAGATGGGAGGAGTGGGAGAGGAAGAAACAGAAATTGTTTGCCGTGTATCCTTATCTTGGAAAAGGTCGCTCCATAACAGGGCTACCAGGATTGCTGCTGCTGGCATTAAAGGCAATACGTAGCTAGGAAGTTTGGTGACAGCAATGCTGAAAAAGCCAAAGATGCCAGCAAACCAGAACCACGCAAATAAACCAAATTGCTGAAAACGTTCTTGGGAACTCCAATGCGATCGCTGCCAAAACTTTAATCTTACTATAGAGGCTGGTAAATACACGGAGTATGGAGCAAAACCCAACAGCACCACCAAGAAGTAAAAATACCAAGGTGCTGAGTGACCATTAACTACTTCTGTAAAGCGTTCTAGGTTGTGATAACCAAAAAAGGCATTAATGAAATTCCAGCCATTGCGCCAAATTACTAAAGCATACCAGGGCACTGACAAACCGAGAATTATCAGTATACCCACGAGGACGCGCATTTCCCGCAACACCTCTAGGAACTTTCCTACATACAGCAAAAAGGCGACAATAATTAACCCTGGTAAAACAATTCCCACTGGCCCTTTAGTTAAAATTGCGCCAGCAATCAGTACATAAAATGCTAAGTACCACTTATTAGGGAATAGGGCATGGGGCATTGGGGATTGGGCATTGAAAAGAGGCAGAGGGGCGGGGTGCGGGGGGAAGAGGGGAAAACTCTTCTCCCTTTCTCCCTGCTCCCTGCCCCCTGCTCCCCCTGCTCCCTGCTCCCTGCTCCCTCCCTTCCCCGCATACCCTAGAAAGAAACATAACAAAGCTGATGCCATGCATCCGGTGAGCAGCATATCAGAGACGCCGATTCTCGCCCAAATAATAGTTTCGCCATTGAGCGCCATAAGCGCTGCGGCCATGAAAGATGTTGAGTAGCGGCGAGTAGGACGTGAAACTTGTTCTAATTCGTCTTGTTTACCCAAGTACCAGTGTACGGTGTAAAAAGCCAAACAAACTAAGCCGAAAGCTGCGATCGCAGAAGGGAGACGTACTGCCCACTCATTTACACCAATAATGTAATATGCGATCGCCTGACACCAATAAATTAAAGCAGGTTTATCGAAACGAGTGTCACCATTGAAAAATGGGGTAATCCAATCACCTGTGACGAACATCTGGCGAGAAGCTTCGGCAAACAACGGCTCTGTCTCATCAATCAAGCCAATGTTGCCCAAATTCCACCCAAAAGCTATCCAGCCAACCACCATCAACCACAAAATCGACACAGTTAGACCAAGGGCTGGATTCTTTCCTATTTTGTTGAACCACTGATCAACAGTGCGATTAACACTCAATTTCATTCTCATTTAGTCAATAGTCAACAATCACTAATCAATAGTCGTTGATTATCTATATTTTGTTCTTCTTCAACAAAACAAGTGTTAAATACTGAGTTATAAACTTAAAATTTAACATTTTTACTACTTAGCACTGGCGCAACGCGCCGCTACCGCATTTATTGACTCAGTACTAGTTGCCATTCTCTGTTTTGGGAATTCCATTTAGGTAATTGAGTTTCGCCGACAACATAAGGGCCCCAGTAACGACGGGAACCATCTTGTGCAAAAGCAACTAAAATATCCCCTTTCTCCAGCTTTAAATTATTCTGAGGTAAGGATAGAACCAATCCCTTCTCACTACCTTCTTGGGGAGCAAAATCCCAATGTGCCGGTAGATCATAGTTAGCTTGTTTACTACTAGAGCCTTTTGCTACTGACTGTCGCGCCAGTAGAGCCAGCCGTACAGGCTGATTTGTTTGATTGCTCATCCGCAAAGTCCCTTGTTCCTTGGCAATGCTAGTTGATTTATCACGCTCTGCCAAGACAGGATAAGTATTCTCTTTACTACTTTGTTCTACTTGATTGGTTGGAGTCGTTGCTGGAGTAGATAGGTTAGCGGAAATACTTTTTTCAGGTGAAACAGAAGTTGCTTCCCACTCTTGAGTTTCAGTTGGCAGTTGTGAAGATGTATCTGGGTTTGTAGACTCAAAGGATATGCTAACTCCAAAGTATCCCACCAGAGCAACAAGCAGTCCCAAGCAAGAAGCGGTAACACCGACGTTACGATATACTGAGGATTTCATATTGATAGTTATTAGAAATAAATATTTTGTCTAGGCTTGACCAAATACTAGCCTATTATCACAAAAGCTAATCATAGAAAGTAGCTTACTATAGGCTTTTTGAAAATTAGGCACGCTAATGTATTATAAGTATCATTTTGGTGAGAAAATATGTGGAGAAAATAATTTCCTTGATGTTGGATAAACAAGGATTACAGACACTTATTGCTTTGTGTATTGCCCGTAGGCTTGTATAAGAACCGGAAGATTTGATACTCATCCAGCCAATTAATTTGTATAAGAAAGAAAACTTTATTGAAACCGCTAACGGCTTCAATAAGGCATCCTTTGCCAAATCTTAGAGAAATCTAAGATGCATATTTCATCTTTTGTTACAATAAGCGCCCCTTAAGGGACTGTAGTTTCTTAAAGATGATAGTACGTGCAAATTTGAATCAACACTGGAAGCCCAGCACATATCTATAATATTAACAAACAAGCTTAGGCTAAAACCGATATCCTCCTTAATATAGAAGAGATATTTCAAGATATCTTGACTTTTCCCCAGAAGTCCCTCTGATGCAAAACACTCGTCTCAATAACTTGTTGGATGCCATTGCTACACGCTTGGGGCAATGGTTTTTAAATCCTTGGCGGCGACTATCGTTACTAATAATTAGTTTTTTGTTCGGTTTTTTTCTGGCAAACGTAATTTCCACTACAGCCGGTCAACAGGGTGTATTAGACATTATGGTAGCTGCTTTCTTAGTAGTGTTGACGGAAGTGACCAGTAGAATATTTTACAGTCAGAGCTTTTTCGCCAAGCGATCGCTCTTGGTAGAATCACTAAATCTCTTCAAAGTTGGTTTCACCTACGGACTGTTTCTCGAAGCCTTTAAGCTGGGATCGTAGGATGGGGGATGAAAGAGATGGGGACGCAGGAAGCAAGAGAAGCGGCGTTAGCAGATAAGTCAAGGGCTAAAGCTTTTGGGATCACGCCGGAAAATGTAGATGAAGTGATCGAAAGGCGATCGCATTTACTAAAATCTGTCTTACCAGCTTTTAACGAATTTTGCGAAACTAGCCTCAAAATCGAACCCAAGGAAATGTTACAGGTATTGTGGGACTTGTGGCTACCTTTGGGGATCAAACTAGCATCGCAGCGTCAACAGTTAAAACGCCCTCTGATTCAGGGAATTTTGGGAGGACAAGGTACTGGTAAAACCACAATGTCCAAGGTTCTCAGCTTGATTCTCGATCGCTTGGGATACCGGACTGTGAGTTTATCTTTAGATGACTTATATAAAACTTACAGCGATCGCTTACTTTTAACACAGCAAGATCCCCGCTTGATTTGGCGCGGCCCACCAGGAACCCACGATATAGACTTAGGTTTAAAAGTACTAGATCAAATTCGCCAATCGCAAAGTCCAGTGATGGTTCCCCGCTTTGATAAATCAGCTTTTGGAGGTGCTGGCGATCGCACCACTCCAGAAATAGTCACAAACATAGACATTGTACTATTTGAAGGTTGGTTTGTGGGTGTTCGTCCAATTAACGCAGATGTATTTGATACTGCACCGCCGCCAATTCTCACAGATGAAGATAGAGCATTTGCCCGTGATATGAATCTTCGCCTCCAAGATTATCTACCACTCTGGAAGCGATTAGACAGTTTGATTGTGCTATATCCCACCGATTATCGCTGTTCTTTGGAGTGGCGCAAACAGGCGGAACAGCAGATGATTGCTGCGGGTAAATCGGGGATGAGCAATGCAGAGATAGAGAAATTTGTCAATTATTTTTGGCGATCGCTCCACCCGGAATTATTCATCAAACCGTTGGTAAAAGATGCAACAGCAGTTGATCTAGTGATTGAGATCCATACTGATCATAGCTTTGGTGAAGTTTATTGCGATCGGGCTAATTCGTAATACTTCGGCTACGCTCAGTACAAGTTCGTAATTTGTAATTTCTAAGATATAAGTTGGGTTTGGGTTTCATTCTTCAACCCAACCGTATTGAGACATAAACCGCCCAGAACTAAAGTTCCGGGCTAATAGCTAAAGTCCGTTAAAACGGACTATAACCTCTTCTCAGTCGTCTTTAGACGACTTTCGCTATTAGACTCAGAATTTATTCTGAGGCGGGCTTGTTGTCATAACTTTTGCTCTAGCTATTGGCGTTAGTTCTCAAGCAAATCAGCTAAAAACACTATAATTTGCTTAAAGCATGATTTATCCTACTCCATAGACCAAAAATGCCAGAGGTATCGTTAAAGCTTTTCTTTTCTTACTCTCACAAAGACGAAACTCTACGGGATGAACTAGCTAAACACCTGGCTATCTTAGAATGGCAGGGTGTGATTTCAAGTTGGTGCGATCGCAGGATACTACCTGGAGAGGAGTGGGATTACCAAATTAACGATAATCTAAACACCGCCGACATCATTCTGTTGCTCATCAGTTCAGATTTTCTTTTTTCTAAATATTGCTGGGATGTCGAAGTTAAAAAGGCAATACAACGTCACCATACTGGAGAGGCTTGTGTTATCCCGGTTATTCTGCGAAGTGTTGATTGGAATGGCGCACCGTTTGGAAAACTTCAAGCTTTGCCTAAGAATGCTGAACCTGTAGTGTCAAGGCATTGGCATAATCAAGATGAAGCCTTCACAGATGTAGCTAAAGGGATTCGGGCGACTGCTGAGAAGCTAAAGAAGGAACGACCACGGGAACAAGAACAAGCAAATCTATTGGGACAACAGACAGCCATTCGCATACTCAAAGAAAAAATCGAGAGGCGGCAACAAAAACCGCAATCTACTCAAACAACCACCGCAAAACTAACACAGGAAACTGATGACCTTTCCTCTGAGAAGAGTGTAGACTATACGCGATTGCGCGATTTACTTAAAGCAGGGAATTGGAAAGAAGCTGATCAAGAAACTCTGGTTGTTATGCTCAAAGCCACTGGCAAAGAACAACAAGGCTGGCTTGATGCTGAATCTATTAATAACTTTCCTTGCACTGACTTACGCACGATTGACCAACTGTGGGTAAAATACAGCAATGGGCACTTTGGGTTTAGTGTGCAAAAGCAGATTTGGGAAAGCGTTGGAAATGACTACCAAAAGTTTGGCGATCGCATTGGATGGCGAAAAGGTATAAAAGACTGGCTATCTTACTCAGACCTGACCTTTACTACAAATTCTCCGCAGGGACATTTGCCTGCTTTTGGGAACTATCCATTTGAGGGACTTAAGAAGACGTTTACTGGGGGGATACGGCTACAGTCGTTCGCGTCTTTTCTCGCGTGGAGACTTGTAAGCTGTAACATATAAGGTTTACAGGAAATTGTGAAGATTCACAAACTAGTAATTTCGCACGAAGTATTGCGGTTTCTACGTTTCCGTTACCTGCTGGGCAGAAAAAAATTCTTCTTGTTGTGCTTGTAGTACAATGCAAGCTTTTTGGGTGTCATAGCAATTAGCAAAGATAAATTTGCTTGCTACTTGTTCTATTTCATGGTTACTTGCTTCCCATTCATCCCAAGGTAGTCTCATTTGTCCTGGATTTTGCGATTACTTTCAAAGTTGACTTTTGACTTTAATCAAAAAGGCGTGCAGTGGTATTCCACTCATTGCTCAAAGCTTGTAAACGTTCGCTTAAAGTCTACGAGAAATTAGCTATGTCTTTTGCTGTATGGCAGAAGCAATAGTCAGTATTATAGTAAAGCAGCATCAGGGCAAGGCGAAAGCCCATCGCATAGACTGACCCAGTGAATTGTATAAATAACTATGAATGTACAACTTGTTAATTCTCTTGTAGAAGTGGTACTAAACCTCTCCCCCGAAGAGCAAAAACTCTTTCAAGAAAAACTTAGTAACAAGAATTTAACGTTACTAGCTCTAGCTAGTAAACCTAAAACATCATCAGAGAGATTATTACTTTGGCAGGAGTGGATAGATACAGCACCAAAAAGTTATGCCAACCTTGATGATGAAGCTTTGCGTCGAGAAAATATCTACGATGATGAAGTATGACCAATTATTTATTAGATACTAATATTCTGTTACGCTCCAGGGATATAGCTTCACCCGATTACAATCTTGTCCATCGCACAATCAGGTATCTAATATCTAATAACCATCGATGTTTTATTACATCTCAAGTTTTAATTGAATTTTGGGTTGTAGCCACTCGTCCTGTAGCTGTAAATGGATTTGGATGGACACCAGAAGAAACCGAACTCTCGTTGCAAATGCTAATAAATCAGTTTGAGTGGCTAGAAGAAACACCAGATATATTTCGCCTTTGGTTTAGCCTCGCTACAACTCATAAAATTTCAGGTAAACGCACCCATGATTTACGCATACAAGCAGTAGTGCTTGCCCATAGCATCAGTCATATTTTGACTCTAAACCCAAAAGACTTTCTAGAAGTTGAAGGAATTACTATTATTCATCCCAATAGCATAAACAGCTAGAGGCTGGGATTTAGTGCGATGGTACTGTTAGTTTTCTAGCTATAAAGCCAACAACATCTTCATGTTCACCAGTTGGTTGAGGCATTTCAATAATCACGCCATCATGTAATTCATATCTTCCGCCTTCGGGCCGCCACGCTGCAAAATCTTCAAAGCTTACTAGTTTAGGTATGGCTTGACTCATAAATTGTTACCTTGGCTTGTAGATTGCCTTAATACTTGGGTCAAACTGTCCTGTTAAGTGCTTTATGTCTGGTTGATTTCATCGTTAATTTACTCAACTTCAGCATCAATGCTTTCAAAGCTGACAAATTGCTTTTAAAACTTGTAGCAACTGACTTGAACGTTCTCTTTCCATTAAATTTAATTCTGGCAATAGGTAATAAATCGGGGGATTTCCTTGTTCGATATAGACAAACTGATAACTTCTACCGTTAGTCGTTAATCCCCAAACTGATTTTTGATTATCTAAATTTTTATAAGAGTATGTAAGTAGCTGAGGTAAACCTGTTGAAATATCAATCTGACTATTTTTAGATTCAATTAACAGTACCCAAAAATATTTTTGAAGTTTTGTATGTTTAGCTTTACTAATAGCTAAAATATCAAATCTTCCTTTAATTCTGATATCTTCATCTTCAACTTCAATATCAGCAATATTTTCCTCCAAAACAATCTCGATCGGATAGCGATAAAAACCAGCTAATCTTAGTAAAGGCGCAACTGCAAGAAACTTTACCTGACCTTCAGAAACTTTACCTGCTATCAGGTAGCGTCGAAAATCATTTCTAATTTGCAGAAGTTCCTGCTGTTCTACTTCCGTGAGAGATTCCAGAGATAAGTAGTTAGAAAATGAGTCACTGTATTCTTCTTGAAAACCGAATAGACGCTGAACTTCTTCTAAAGATAAATTACGAGCATTGAGAATTGTCATATATTTTTGCTTAATTAAAGTGCAACCCAATCAAAATTACCTATATCAAACCTATTTTAACGAAATATTTACCCACCGCAAAATCTGTTCTATCATTATGGATAAGTCTAAGCTAAAAATTAGTAGCTTTCAAAAAAGGTGAAAATATATGGAAAACAACATTAAGCAAGCTTATAACTATACGGTTCTTCTGGAAAAAGAACAAGATGGTGGTTATCACGCTTTTTGTCCTATTCTCAAAGGCTGCCATTCTCAAGGCGATACTTTTGAAGAAGCTATTGAGAATATTACAGAAGCTATTGAATTATATCTTGAAAGTTTAATGGCTGATAATCAACCTATCCCTAAAGAAGATTTAATGGTGCGTTAGCCTGCGGCGTAACACACCCTACTGAAAATTATTATGTATCGTATTTCTTCTGGCTTTTAATGGGATTCATCCACATTTCTAAACGGCTAAATGCCTGTGAAGAAAGTAACGTCAAACATAAATAAACCACCGCTACACCCGCATAAATTTCAAAAGCGCGATAGTTATCAGCGACAATTAACTGTCCTTTGCGGAACAATTCTTCAAACCCAATTACCGCAACTAAGCTAGTATCTTTCAACAAACTGATAAACTCATTACCCAACGGTGGAATCATCCGCCGGAAAGCTTGGGGAAAAATTACATAACTCATAGTTTGCACAGAACTCAAACCTAATGATTCTGCTGCTTCTGATTGTCCTGTTTCAATCGATTGAATCCCAGCACGGACGACTTCGGCAATATATGCAGCGCTATTCAAACTTAAAGCAATTACTCCAGCAGTGAGACGATCAAAAGTAAATGTCAAACCAATTTCTTGCAAAATTGCTGGTAAGCCAAAGTAAATCATAAAAATTTGCACCAGCAAAGGCGTTCCCCGAAAAAAATCTACATACGCCCTCGCTATCCAACGCATAGGTGCGATCCGAGAAAGGCGTGTAATACCAATCAGCGAACCGCCAATTAAACCAAACACTACAGAAAGTATCGTCAATTGCAATGTTACCAATGCACCCTGCAATAAACTTGGCAAAGCCTGCAAAATCACGCTAATTGAAGTAAATATGTTAGATGCGTTAGTGTTAGTTTGATTCTCAAATGGTGATTTCTCTGGTAATGATGGCGGTTCAATTTGAAACCATTTTTGGTAAATTTGGGCATAAGTGCCATTTTTCAACACCCTATCCAAACCATCATTTATCAATGCCAAATTCGGAGAATTTTTAGCCGTAGCAATTCCATAAAACTCTTCTGTCAGTAATTGCTCTACTACTTTAATTCCCTTGAGATTGCCCGTCTTAATAGCATATAAAGTAACAGGTGCATCATTAATTACCGCATCCACATTACCATTGGACAATTCTTGTAGGGCTATAGGTGCTGAATCAAAACTGCGAATTTGCACCCCAGGAACACTTTTAGCCTTTGCAGCCCCAGTTGTGCCAATTTGGACTGCGATTTTTTTATTTTTGAGACTGTCAAAACCAGTAATATCTTGATTGTCTGCACGAATTGCGATCGCTAACCCAGCCTTAAAATAAGGACGGGAAAAAGAAATCGTCTTCGCCCTCTCCTCTGTAATCGTGATCGAACTAAGGGCCGCATCTACCGTTTTGGCTTGCAAAGCTGAGATCATCCCATCAAAAGGCAGACTTTGAAAATCCACTTTAAAGTTAGCTGTAAGTGCGATCGCATTCATCAAATCAATCGAAAAACCTTGCAACTCACCACCTTGTCTTTGAAACTCAAAAGGTGGAAACGTCGGTTCCGTAGCAACCCGCAGAGTTTTCCCTGCGCTAGAGTTCACAGCACAGCTAATCAGTAATAAACAGCTAAAACCTACAACCACACACCAGCGCACAAAACCAAATTTAGCCATATTATTTTCTCTCTTCCTCTGCGCTCTCTGCGCCTCTGCGGTTACTTAAAACCTTACAATCAACTGTAGAGCAGCTTGACATAAGTAATGAACAATACCATCCCCGCCATTATTTTTGACAATATCGAAAAAAACTTTGGTTCCCTAAAAGTCCTCAAAGGAATCACCGGTGAAATCAACCGGGGAGAAGTCGTTGCAGTTATCGGTTCTTCCGGCTGTGGTAAAAGTACTCTACTACGCTGCTTTAATCGGCTAGAAACCATTGACAAAGGGCGTTTAATAATCAATGGTATCAACTTATCCCGACCCACTGTCAAATATAACCAACTGCGGGAACTACGGACACAAGTAGGTATGGTTTTCCAGCAGTTCAACCTGTTTCCTCATCTCAGCGTCCTGGAAAATATGACACTCGCACCGCGTAAAGTCTTAGGTAAAACACCGAAAGAAAGCGCCCAAATAGCGAGATTATATTTAGAAAAAGTTGGCTTATCTGACAAAGCCTCTGCTTATCCCGAACAACTTTCTGGCGGACAAAAGCAACGAGTAGCGATCGCCCGTAGTTTGTGCATGAATCCCCAAATCATGCTATTCGATGAACCCACCAGCGCCCTAGATCCCGAACTTGTCGGCGAAGTTCTGCAAGTGATGCAACAATTAGCCGCAGAAGGGATGACAATGGTGGTTGTCACCCATGAAATGCAGTTTGCCAAAGAAGTAGCCCATCAGGTGATATTTTTAGACAAAGGTATTGTGACAGAACAAGGCCCAGCTTATGAAGTGCTGACTAATCCCCAAAGTGATCGCCTACGTATTTTCCTAAGTCGCCTTCAAATAATTCGTAATTCGTAATTCGTAATTAAAAACTTCCTTGAAACTCCTCACTCACTACTTCCCACTCAGCACTCAGCACTCATCACTCAGCACTAATTAAAGGTATTCGCGTAAGAAATCAAAGGGATCATCTTCCCAACAAGGTTCAGGTATCAGCCAAAATAAACTACCGCTGATGTCAGCTTCAATTTCATCACCGTCATCTCTATCAAATAGTTCTATCAAAGCTGTCCAATCACGTTCTCTCAGAGACGTTAACGATGGGGCATATACCTGGAAATTATTTGAGTAATTCACGCGCAAAGTTGTGCTTTATAGCCGTAAATAGTTAATATAGAATATTTGTAAATAATTATACCAATTTGAAAAAAGAATGCGACAAATAGACCATTTGTAGAGACGCGATGAATCGCGTCTTCACCCAAAAATGTGTTGCAATCATTAATTGAATTGGTATTAGATTTTAGTTTTGACAACCGCAGTGAAATAGTTGTTTTTATACTATTAAATATGAACTACTATCATAAGTGTCTCACAATTTAAATAGGACTGCTATAGTATTTATTACATAATTACAAGCTGAATTTACTCAGACCGGAACAATCCTTAAGGCTGCGACTCTACTAATTCCACTCCAAATACTTCAGCAAAGGACTGCGCTACATAAAAACGGACTTCTTGGCAAGTAATACCTGGAATCCACTCGGCTAAACTGCCTACAGGTTTATCAGAAATACCACAGGGTACAATGCGCTCAAAGCCTGTCATGTCTGGACAAACATTTAATGCAAAGCCGTGCATGGTAATCCAACGGCTAACTTTAATTCCAATCGCCGCAACTTTTCGCCCTTGCAACCAAACACCAGTAAAAGCCGGAATTCTTTCTCCCTGCAACCCATAAACTGCTAATACGCGAATTATGACTTCTTCGAGTTGGCGTAAGTACCAATGGAGGTCTTTACGATAACGTTGCAGATTTAAAATTGGATACCCCACCAGTTGACCGGGACAATGATAAGTAACCTCTCCACCTCGTTCAACTCGCTGCACATCATATTCACCTTTGTCAATATCAAATTTGAGAAAATCTGAGTTGCTTCCTTGTCCCAGAGTATAGACAGGTGGATGTTCTAGTAAAATTAACACGTCATCTAGACTGGGGTCATGGATGCGCTCAGCGAGGAGCGATCGCTGCCATCCATGAGCTTCTAAGTAAGGCATCAATCCTTGGTTATACAGCAAACAACGGTTTATGTGTGGTTCCATACTACGGATTATGCCAAAAATCAACTGTATTAAGGACGAAATATATTTCAAATTGGAAGATTGGAGTCAAAAAATGTCAAGATTTGCAAAGGATTTTAAAGGAAAGTCAAGGGAATATGCATTAGAAAATACAAAGTGCTAGCTTGAATATACAACCTCAATAGGTTTTAGGAGGAATTCTCTGCAATAAGCATCATGCCAAGACGATAAAGACGAATGTACTGGCTGATGACTCTCATAACGTTAGTTTGCATTTCAAACAGAATCAAATTTCCACAAAGACTTGTATTATTGAACAACAGCAAGCAAACATTCAACCAAACACAGAAGGAGCAAATATCAACAGTTCTGTAAGCGTTGTTTTAACACAGAAGACAGTTACAGGAGCTACTGCTCAAATTTCCTCACTAAAGAGTTCTAGGTGAATATCCAATTGGATATCAGCGCAGAGATGAGGAGGTAAATCAAGGGTATAATGAGCAAAAACCCAGACGTAGTAAGCTTAGAGACAGCTTACAAGCAGTACATAGATAAAGTTCACAATTTGTTTTGGCGGAAGTAATAGACCTTACCGCAATTTCTTTTCATACAAAGCAAATTCACACATCAAATATTCAGTGGGAGAGTTTACATGAAGCTTGTCATCCACGGCAAAAATATTGAAATCACCGATGCAATTCGTGAGTATGTACATCAAAAGATTGAGAAAGCAGTTAGTCACTTTCAGAGCATTACAAATGAAGTGGATGTGCATCTTAGCGTCGCCCGTAATCCCCGAATTAATCCAAGACAAGCGGCTGAAGTAACTATTTACGCTAATGGTAGCGTTATCCGTGCCGAGGAAAGTAGCGAAAACCTATACGCCAGCATTGACTTAGTTGCAGATAAAATTGCCCGTCAACTGCGGAAATACAAAGAACGGCGTCAAGATCAGAAAACTAATGCCCTACCAACAGAAGTAGTTGTTGCAGATACGGTAGTCACAGATTTAATTGGCGATCGCACCCCCGAATTGCCTAACGAAGTCGTCCGCACCAAATATTTTTCCATGCCGCCGATGACCCCTACAGAAGCCCTGGAACAACTACAACTCGTGGGACACGACTTTTATATGTTCCGCAATTCTGAAACTGGAGAGATTAATGTAATTTACGAACGCAACCACGGCGGTTATGGTGTGATTCAACCCCGCAATGGTAACGGCCATACCAACGGCAAGAATGGCAAGTCAGCCCACGCGAGTATTGGTATGCCGGAAAAGTCGCATTCTAAATAGGGAATAGGGAATAGGGAATAGGGGAGAAATAACCAATGCCCAATGCCCAATGCCCAATGCCCAATGCCCATTTTCCTATTTTGCAAGCTGTTGCAAAGTTTTCAGCGCTTCCTCAACGTGACCTTTAAAGTTAAACATTGAATCAAACACGTATTGCACAACTCCTTGTTGGTCAATGACGTAAGTAACGCGACCAGGGAACAAGCCAAAGGCAGCTGTTGCGCCATATAGCTTCCGCACTTGGTCGCCTTTATCAGTTAACAGAGTAAAAGGTAGATTGTATTTCGTAGCAAATTTTTGGTGAGATTCGCTAGAGTCGGCACTCACGCCGACAACTTCAGCACCAGCGGTTTTAAACACTTCATATTGATCACGAAAGGCGCATGATTCAGCCGTACATCCAGGTGTGTCGTCTTTGGGGTAAAAATATAGGACAACAGCTTTTTGTCCGCGAAAATCTTGTAGGCTAACTGTTGAGCCATTTTGAGCAGGTAGAGTGAAATTAGGAGCGGTATCTCCAACTTTGATTGCCATAATAAGTGGTGGTAATTACTTAACAAAATTTTACCTTGTATCCAAGTCCATAAATTTTGCTTGATTACTTGCATCAAGCGGAGTAGCTTAGATACTCATCTAACACAAAATTCCGCTTATGCGCCTGACTTCACTGGATGTTTTTCGCGGCATTACCATCGCCGCGATGATTCTCGTCAATATGGCGGGAGTTGCAGATGATGTATATCCTCCCTTAGCCCATGCCGATTGGCACGGTTGCACACCAACTGACTTAGTATTTCCCTTCTTTCTCTTCATTATCGGTGTAGCGATGACTTTCTCACTGTCAAAGTACACCGAAGGCAACAAACCATCCTCAGCTGTTTACTGGCGGATATTACGCCGTGCCGCCATTCTCTTTGCCTTGGGATTGCTGCTAAATGGCTTTTGGAATCAGGGTATTTGGACTTTTGATTTGAGCAGCATCCGCCTTATGGGAGTCTTACAGCGCATCAGCCTTACCTATCTGCTAGCTTCCGTAGCTGTTCTCAACCTACCGCGTAAAGGTCAATGGATACTAGCAGCAGTGTTACTCATCGGCTACTGGGTAACGATGATGTATGTACCAGTGCCAGAATATGGTGCGGGAGTTTTGACGCGGGATGGTAATTTCGGCGCTTATGTTGACCGCCTGATTATTCCCAAAGCACATTTATATAAAGGTGACGGGTTCAACTTTATGGGAGATCCAGAAGGACTTTTCAGTACTATTCCCGCCATAGTAAATGTCCTCGCTGGCTACTTCACTGGTCAATGGATACGCAGCCAACCTGTACAGTCACGCACAAGTATAGGTTTAGGATTATTTGGAGTCGGTTGCTTAATTATTGGTTGGGCGTGGGGGTGGACATTCCCCATCAACAAAAAGCTGTGGACAAGTTCCTATGTGGTCTTTAGCAGCGGTTGGGCGTTACTGTTGCTAGCGGCTTGTTATGAACTGATCGAAGTACGGGTGATGCGTCGCTGGAGTAAGCCTTTTGAAATTATGGGCTTAAATGCGATCGCTCTTTTCGTTGCATCGGTTTTATTGATTAAAATCTTAGTCAGAACCACTATCGGCACTGGCAAAGACGCTCCCAGTACTTACAATTGGATTTACCAGAATTTTTTCGCATCTTGGGCGGGGACGTTGAATGGTTCTCTATTATTTGCCATAGTCACTGTATTTTTATGGTGGGCTGTTGGTGTTCTGATGTATCGGCAACGCTGGTTTCTCAAAGTGTAAATTTGAAAGCAGGCGTCAGAATATAAAAAGATTTTTGTTGTTATTTACGTTTTAGTGTTATCAAGGTTACAACAGGTATTAAGTGATAGATTTGTCACATTTTAGGAACAAAGGCGATCGCAACTTTATCTATATTATTGGCGCATTAATCTGCGCTTTTTTTAGCGAACTCACTTAAGTTCTAATATCGTTTCTAACGGCAGAATAGTCTACAAACTTATCTGTGCGTTGAAAATTCTTATTTCTTCTAATTCACTAAATTAATCCATAGCAAAATTGTGAGGTAATGGATGCGTCGCATAAGATTTTGGCTATTTTTTCCAATTGCTTTGATATTCGGCTGCTCAGATCAACTGTTTCAATCTAATCCATCTGTCGCCAACCCTAACCCAACGGTAGTTCCACAACAAACTAGTCCGACTTTGTTAGCAAAGGCGAGTTACCTTTCACCGTTGGAACAACAAGTAATTATTGAAACAAATAAAGTACGAACAAATCCCAAGGCATATCTCCCGATTCTGGAAAATTATAGAAAGCGATTTGAGGGGAACCGAGTCAAAATTTCTAATAATACCTATTTGCGAACTCAAGAAGGAGTTAAAGCAGTTGATGAAGCGATCGCATTTTTGAAAACAGCGCGTCCTGTAGGAGCGTTGAGTGCATCTAAAGGTATGTCTTTAGGAGCAAAAGACCACGTTAAAGACCAAGGCCCAAAAGGTGCTACAGGTCATAATGGTAGCGATGGTAGCAACCCTTTTACTCGCATCAACCGCTATGGTAAATGGCAAACAACCGCAGGCGAAAATATCAGTTATGGCCCAAGCACTGCTCAAGATATCGTCATGCAATTAATTATTGATGATGGTGTGCGCGATCGCGGTCATCGAAAAAGCATTTTTAACGGCGCTTTTAAAGTCTCCGGTGTTGCTTATGGAACTCACAAATCATATAGAACAATTTGTGTAATTAACTACGCTGGTGGGTATCAGGAAAAATAACTTGAGATGGGGAATGGGAAAGAAGCAGGAAGCATGGAAAAAGGGAGAAGAGTTTCCCCCTCTGCACAATGCCTTATTCCCAATCCAAAATCTAAAATCTAAAATCCAAAATTGTATGTTTTATGTCTAGAGATTTTATTGTTTTTATAGTATTTTTTACTCTTGTAGCTGTTGTTGTAAATGTTTTATATTTTCAATGGGAAACAAAAAAAGAACAACAGAGAAGTGACAAAATAAAACTTATTGCTGCTCAGTTAACAATGAACTTCTTATCAGAAGACAGTAACAACATCATGCAGCATTTACATAATTTTAGACTATTCAAGCAAGGAGGGAGAAAGCTAGTTAAAAATATATTGTCAGAAGAAATAACAAACTTTAAAATATACATATTTGAATATAGATACTCAATATCTAGTGCTAAAACTAGACACGAACATTGGCAAACAGTAGCTTTTTTATATGACGATAATATGCGTCTTCCTAAGTTTTTGTTAAAACCAAAAGGAATTTTAGACCAACTCAGTCATTTTTTAGGATACCAGGATATAAAGTTTGAAAAATATCCCAGATTTTCTGAACAATATCTGTTACGTGGTAGTCATGAGGAAGGCATTCGCCAGATATTTACTGACAATGTAGTTAATTTTTTTGAAGGCAAAATAGGATTTTACCCAGCTATACAAACAACACCATGTCTAGAGGCATCTGACGCCTGCTTGATCTATTACCGTGAAAATGTACGTCTTGAACCAGAACAGATTGAATTGTTCTTACAAGAGGGAATGGAAGTTTTTGATTTATTCCGAGCAAAAGTATCCGACAACTAAAGTATACTGTCCAAATTATTCCAAACTCAAACTGAATAGCTTGGCGATCGCAGGCAATAATTTATTACCCGCTTCAACCAGGATTAACGTTGAGGTTCAAAGGCTCAACGCTGAGGTTCAAAGACGCGATAAATCGCCGTCTCTACAATAATTAGTCCTTTGTAGAGACGGCGATTCATCGCGTCTATTGCTTTAACCGAAAGTATTATCTACCTAACTTATTCCTCTGCAACCCACGCACCATGAAACCCATAAGGCACTCGCTGAGGAATTATTACCCGCGCTACAGGTTCAGCAGTTATATCTTGGGCATTCACCACTACCAATTCGGAAGTATCTGAACCCTCATCATGAACGAAAGTCATAAGCCAACCATCGTCCTCAGCTGTTGCACCAGGACGCGGCGCAAACACAGCTTCACCGCCATAGCGTCCTTCTCCAAATTCATGAGTTTGGGACTTTCCACTGCTGAAGTCGTACTTAATAATACCTTCAAATAAAGGTAGGGGACTGTCTGCCGCTTTATTACTGTAGCCATATCGGGTTTTTCGCCCCAATAGGTTTTCGTTGACGCGAGGAAATTCGGAAGCTACATCATCCAACATTTCTTCACGTACTGTACCCGTGCTGAGGTTAAATCGCCAGCGATGTAAACGGGGGATATTTGCTTCTGGGTCGGGTTGAGAATCATCTAAACCCAAAACAGTAGTAGAAGTCATGCGACAGGCAATCAACACTACTTCGTCTCCATCTTCGTAGGCGTTGAGGGTATGGAAGACGTAGCAAGAGGGACTTTCAAACCAGCGGATATTACTGTTGTCACCGTGACGTGGTAGAATTCCAAAGCGACTAGAGCGATCGCGCTCAAACATCATTATAGGTTCTCCTCGTTGCGCCCTTTCAAGATTAAAAGTCAGCGGCAAATCCATGAAAATCGTGTAGTTTTCAGTGATGGCGAAGTCGTGCATCATCACTCCTATGGGCAATTCGATTGGCACTGTCCGCAACAGTTCGCCTTGGGCTGAGACTACACTATATTGCAGGTACGGTGGCACAAACACAGAGTAGCCAAAGAAGATCATTTCGCCTGTAACTGGGTCTACTTTGGGATGGGCTGTGAAGGCAGAAACTAGCTTCCCATTGTAGCTATACTCACCAATGGTTTCTAATTCAGGCAGCTTGATGGCGTGAGGTTTACCCCCCTCATTTAGCGCCAACATTTGACCGGCGTGCCACACTAAGGCAGTATTGGCAGTATTTTTGTAGCCACCGTGAGGGTTATCCATTTGCGGTGGTTCTAACAACCCACTCCAGATAGCTTTACCCGCTTCTCGTTCTTTTTTCCATCCGGCTGTCTGCACGTAGCGGTTACGATAAGTGGCTATGCCGTTGCTAATTTGCACACCATGCAACATCCCATCGCCATCAAACCAGTGATATTCACCGATGGGTGTCCATTGAGGGTTAGGGCCATTCCGCACAAACATCCCCGATAGTTCAGGTGGTAATTCACCGATAACTGACAATTTGTCGGTGGTGATTTCTTCACGGATTGGAGCGAAGTTGCGATCGAGATAGGGATTGACTGCTATTGTTACCATTGTGCTGAATTAACTGTAAATTTGGGTTTGCCATTATGCTGATTGTGGAATTTTTGCAATCGGTCTACAAATTAAACCTTTTTCTCTAACTGTTTAATTCGTTTGATTTGCAGGAGATTCCACTCATCATCAGAAAAGGGTGTGCTAAACCAGGTATCTAATATTTCTTTAGCGATCGCTTCTGTAGTAGCACGTAAACTTAATACAAGGACATTCGCATGATTCCAGATGCGGGCCCCGCGTGCCGTCTCAGCATCATGGCACAAGGCTGCACGTATCCCAGAAACTTTGTTGGCGGCAATAGATGCGCCAGTACCAGTCCAACAAAAGACAATTCCCTCATCTGCTTTCTGGGTTGCCACTGCCAAAGCAACTTTACTACAACTAAGAGGCCAATCAACTTCAGGATCATTCTCGGCTAGGGAACCGAAGAGTATGACTTCATGCCCACGCTGCTTAAGTTCTTCCAGTACCCTATCGGTAAGGTTGGTGCGTTCATCACTGCCAATAGCGATTTTCATGCATTCCCCTTTGAAATTAGTCTTCCCCATCTCCTCATACTACGATGTTTATAGGAGACAGGGAAGAATTACAAATTACGTTAGCGTAGCGTTAGCGAGTCATCGAGCGTCACTACAAATTACGAATTAATCCTCAGCTTTTGTTGAATATACAGCAGTGTTACCATTCAATGACACTGCTTCTGCTGGTAGTTCTTGACGCCGATTTGGTTTGATAAAACGCTCTGTTGTCGTCTTAATTACAATATACAAAATCGGGACTACAAACAAACTCAAGAAAGTCGCAATTAACATCCCTCCAAATACTGTTGTTCCTAATGATTGACGACTTCCCGCCCCGGCACCTGTGGCAATAGCTAGCGGGAAAATCCCCAATAGTGTAGAAAAGGCAGTCATCAAAATTGGACGTAGACGCTCTTGTGAAGCCTCAATTACTGCTTTGGTAATCGAAAGTCCTTGATCTCGCAATTGGTTAGCGAATTCCACAATCAAAATTGCGTTCTTACTAGCTAAACCAATCAACATTACTAGACCAATTTGACAGTAAACATCATTAGCAAAACCCCGCATTGATTGAGCTATCAGCGCTCCAAAGATAGCTAAGGGAACTGATAACAGAATGATAAAGGGATCAACGTAGTTCTCGTATTGAGCAGCTAGTACCAAAAACACAAAGATTATTCCTAATCCAAATATCAAAGGTGCTAAACCACCAGAGTCTATTTCTTCTAATGCAGTTCCTGACCATTCATAACCATAACCTGCTGGTAAAACTTCTTGAGCAACTTGTTCCATTGCCTTAATCGCGTCTCCAGAACTAGAGCCAGGAGCGGCGGAACCATTAATTTCAATTGAACGGAACAAATTGTAGTGATTTATCGTTTGCGCTCCCACAGTCGAAGTAACTGTGACTAAGTTACTCAAAGGAATCATTTGATTCTTTTGGGAACGAACGTACAGTTTACCAATATCCTTGGGGTTAGAACGAAACTGTTGATCTGCCTGGATATATACGCGGTAATTGCGCTGCTGGAGATTGAAATCATTTACATATTGTGATCCCAAGGCAGTTTGTAATGTACTGAAGACATCATCTATAGAAACTTGCAATGTCTTAGCTTTATTACGGTCTACTTCCACAAGTAATTGTGGTGTATCTGCGGCAAAAGTACTAAATACAGCTTGTAATCCTGGTGTTTGATTGGCTTTACCCAACAACTGACCCATCGACTGCACTAGACTTTCTAAGCCACTGTTACCTCTGCGGTCTTGTAGTTGAAAGACGAACCCGCCAAAGTTACCTAAACCCTGAATTGGCGGTGGATTCACAGGAAAAACCCTGGCTTCTGGAATTGCCAACAACTTCCCTTGCAAGCTGCCAATAATCGCTTGTACTGATTGATTGGGTCTTGAACGTTCTGCCCAAGGTTTTAAAGTTGTAAAGATGATGCCACTATTGGCGGTACTACCACTAAAACCAAATCCTCCCACGGCGAAAGTCCCTAGTACTTCTGGAACTTGCAGGATTTCTTTTTCTACCTGTGCCATGACATCGCTGGTATATTGCAGCGAAACGCCTTGGGGGCCTTGAATAATTGTGAGGAAGTAGCCTTCATCTTCGTCTGGGAGAAAGGCTGTAGGTACTGTGGTGTAGAGCCAAGCAGTCATACCCAAGGAGACAATAAACAACCCAATTACGACGCTTTTAAATCGTGTGAGAAAGGTAAGCGATCGCTCATAGCTTGACCTTACCCATTCTAGAAACCGATTAATCAGGTCAAACAACCAGGCAATCCACCTGGGAGGTCTTTGGTCTTGACGCAGCAGCACCCCACACAAAGAAGGTGTTAAGGTCAAAGCCAAAAAAGTCGAAATCGCAATAGAAAAGGCGATCGTTAGCGCAAATTGCCGATAAAGTGCGCCTGTGGTTCCCGGAAAAAACGCCACTGGCACAAACACCGCCATCAACACTAGTGAAGTGGCAATAACCGCGCCAAATAGTTCCGCCATTGATTCACTAGCGGCTCGGCGAGGATTTATACCTTTATCCTGAATAAAACGGCTGATTTGTTCCACCACGACGATCGCATCGTCTACCACCATCCCCGATGCTAAAGTCAGACCAAACAATGTCAAACTATTAATGGAAAAGTTAAAAACTTTGATGAAGGCAAATGTCCCAATTAGTGCTAAAGGAATAGTTAGCGCAGGAATTAAAGTGGTTCGCCAATCCTGCAAGAACACAAAAATTACAATCACCACCAACACCACCGCCTCAATCAGAGTCTTGATCACTTCTGACAAAGACTCTTCTACAAAGGATGTTGTGTCAAAAGCTACTTGATATCGCATCCCTGGCGGAAAATTCGGAGCCAATCGCGCTATTTCGGCTTTGACTCCTCTAGCTACATCCAAGGCATTACTGCCAGGAACTTGATAAATCCCTAAACCGACAGCATCGTTGCCACGAAATCGTAGAAATGAACTGTAGTTTTCTGCACCCAGTTCGGCTCTACCTACATCTTTGAGCTTAACTAAGGTGCCATCCTCTTGAGTTCTGAGGACAATTTCTTCAAATTCTGATGGTTCTGCTAATCGGCTGACAGCACGTACATCAAGTTGATACCTTTGTCCTTCAGGAGCCGGTTCTTGTCCAATTCTCCCTGCACCGACTTGCAAATTTTGTTCGGATAAAGCATCGGCTACATCTTGAGTCGTTAGTCCGCGACTAGCAAGGCGACTTGGATCTAACCACAGGCGCATTGCATAGCGACGTTCACCAAAAATTCGTGCGTCACTTACACCTTTGACTCTTTTTAAAGCATCCGCTAAATAAAGGTCAGCATAGTTGCTTAAAAATATATTGTCGTACTCTTTATTTTCAGCATATAAACCAATTGCTAAAAGAATGTTGCTTGACTCTTTTGATACCTGCACTCCCGTGCGTTGTACACTCTCTGGTAGTTGTGGTTGAGCAACAGAAACACGATTTTGCACATCCACAGCGGCAATATCTTTGTCTCGTGAAGAATCAAAGGTGGCTGTAATGGTACTAGTACCATCGTTACTGCTGCTAGAAGTGAGATATCTTAGTCCCTCAATCCCGTTAATTTGCCTTTCTAAGATATTTGTCACTCCGCTTTCTACGACTTCTGCACTAGCTCCGCTATAGTTGGAAGTCACACTGATTTGGGTAGGACTAATTTCTGGGAACCTAGCGATCGGCAGTGTAGGAATACTGATTAATCCTATTAGAAGGATAACGATCGCACAGACCGACGCAAAGATTGGCCGCTTAATAAAGAAGTCAACAAACATAGGTTAAAAAATTGGGGATTGGGCATTGGGTATTGGGCATGGGGCATTGGGGATTGGGCATGGGGCATTGGGCATTGGGAATTGGGCATTGGTTATTCTCCTTGTCTCCCTCATCTCCCTCATCTCCCCCTGCTTCCCCTGCTCCCCTACTTCCCTTGCTCTCTCATCTTCAACTAAGGCTTCCGACTACCCACTTGTTCCGGTGCAGGAGTGATGGGAGCGCCATTGGTTAGGTTGAGAATACCGGAAACAACAATTTTGTCCCCAGCTTTTAATCCTTCGATAACTTGATAATTATTCCCCTCAATAACTCCCAATTTCACGGGCTTTTGTTGAGCTACTAGGTTAGGTGCTCCAGCTTTGGGCTTTTCTGCCGGTGCTTCAGCTTTAGGCTTTTCCTGCGGCGCTTCAGCCACAAACACAAAAGTCTCTCCACCCAAGCGAGATACTGCTGTAACTGGAATTAAGATTCCCGGACGTTCATTCCAGATGACTTTGGTTTGCACTGTCTGGCGATTGACTAGTTGATTTCTGGAATTACCAAAGTTGGCTTTAGCCAAAACTGTCTGCGAATCTGAACTAGCATCTGGAGAGATAAAACTCACTTTACCAGTAGCGATGGGTTTGCCTTGGGTGTCCAGCATTTGCACAGGTAATCCCAAGCGTAACTTTTTGGATTCGGCTAAGGGAACGGAAATATTCAGTTCTAGAGAGTCATTTCTAGTTAGTGTAGTTAGTTGATCTGCTTGTTGCACATAATCTCCCACCTTTGCTGGAATATCACCAACAATACCGGTGAAAGGTGCAAGGACTTTTGTGTATTGCAGTTGAACTTGGGCAGATTTGACTTGGGCTGCTGCTTGAGTTACTTGCGATCGCGCTTGGGCAATTTCTTCTGGGCGAGAACCATTTTCTAGTTGCCTTAAGTTTTGTCTCTGTTGTTCCAAAGCACCAGCTAGCTCATTGATACTAGAATTTCTACTTTGGCGGAGTTGGTCTAGGCGTTTCTGGGCTACAACCAGGGCAGCTTCAGCACTTTGCTGTTCTTTGACATATCCTTCTAAGACATCTTGGGAAACTGCACCCTCTTTTCTTAATTGTGCGTATCGCTTGGCTCGTGACTGTGCTAGTTCCACATCAGATTTAGCTGACTGAATTTGAGCTTCAGCCTGAGCAATTTCTTCTGGTTGCGATCCCGATTGGGCATCTCGAAAGCGAGCTTGGGCTTGGGTTAACTGCGCTCTCGCTTGGGCAACTTCTTCTTGTCGCGTACCCGCTTGGAGTTCAGCAAGCCTTGCTTGGGCTTGTTCTAGTCCGGCTTTTGCTTGTAATAATTGAGCTTGGACATTATCACTTTCTAGGCTAATAATGACTTGCCCTTGTTGAACACGGTTGCCCTCTTGAATGAAAATCTGGGTAACTCGTCCGTCAACCTGTGGTCTGATGATTACCGAACGTGGAGCCTCTAAGGAGCCAATAAACTCCGAACTTTCCTGCACGGTTTCAGTTTCAACAGTTGCTAGCTTGACGGGAATTGCCATCGGTTGACCAGCTGCGGCCCCAGCCGGTGCATCGCTAGCGCTACTAGTTTGCCACCAGCGCCAACCAAAACCAACACCTGCAACTAACAAAACAATTCCCAAAATTAGGGGCCAACGACGTTTTTGCGGTGGCTTAGGCGATCGCTCCAACAATGGTTGTGATTCTTGATTAGAATCATTAACAGCAGGCTGTTCTATTTCAACGGGCAGGTGAGAATCAGGGAACTCAGAATGGGACATCTTCGGTTTCTCGTCTTATAGATTTAGACTTGGGCAATCTACTCTTCGCTAAAAAAGCATTGTTTGAATAGTTTTTTAGCCCTTGTTTTTTGATGTTGGTGCCAAATCAAATATATATTTGGGTATTTGGGCGATCGCTCACTATGTCTAGCACCTCAAACAAAAAAATATCGTTTATCACTTTATAGTTAATTTGTAAATTACTTAACTCCTGTCAATTTTTTAAAGTGTAATTTATAAAACTTTTTTAGTCAGTGTAAAATCAGAGCCTTAACTCTAAGAGAAAACACGATTTATCTTGTTGCAGGTGAATCAACTGAACCTCCAGCCTCTTTCAATGGCAAAGTGCTAATACCACGCACAAATAAATTGACACAAGTTTCTATGTAACATTGACGACTGTAATCTAATGTGTTGGGGATATCGCTAGAATGCAGCATACCGTGAAGCAACATACCCGTGAAACTATCTACAGATGCTTTCAAATCTATATCTGAGGACACTGTGCCCTTCGGTTGACTGTTTTGCAAATACACAACCAGCTTTTCGCGCATCGATTTGTTAGCTTCGTATAACATCAGACTGGCTGCTTGGGGGTGTCGCTTCGCTTCTCCAATCAATGTCCGAATCAGGTCTTCATGCTCCTCCATTGGTTGCAAAGCTTTGCATAATTCTTGAGGTCAATGTACAGGTTTTGAGTCCAGTCCTTGTGATCAGCTAAGGTTTGGGATTGTGAAGCGATCGCTTCGGTAATTACAGCAGCTAGTAGTTGCTCTTTGCTCTGGAAATGACGAAATAAAGTTACCTCGTTGACCGCAGCAACACGAGCAATTTCTCGCGTTGTAGCTCCTGTTAAACCTGCCGTTGCAAACACTTTAGTTACCGCCTTGATCAAGCGTGCACGAGTTTGTGCCGTCCTTGATGCTAAGTTTTCCATGAGGGTTTGCAAGCGCTTGCTTGCATTATAACCACATAAAAGACGAGATTGGTATAAGTTACAGATGAGTTTATCGGTCTTTATTCATAGTGAATAGTGATCTTAGGGAAGAAAAGCATACGGAGCGATGCCTTCTGAGGCTTGTCTGCGACACGCTGCGCGTAGCTTGCTTCGACCTAGGGGTAGACCTATGCTGATTAATCCAGCTCTATTAATCAAGGTTACGAGTTTCATCAAGTTATCCTCACTAAGAACGACATGCAATCAATCAGTGTTCTCTAGAGTCCTATTTTTCAGCAGTCTCAACTTCCTACACTTAGGTCACCCGATCGGTTGATTTTTAACTCACCCGAATGGGTGATTTAATTTATCCCAATCAGGGTTTTGTCTGTGCAGTCGCCTGGTGTTCGCTAATTAAGTGAGCAGACCTCAACAGCCTTCAACCATCTACAACTGATTCCTTAGAATCCAAATCCGGTAATATCCTCAGAGTAGACTTTCGGTTAGTAACAATATAAGAAAGCAGCCCTTCATATCGGTCAAGTGCTTGCTCCAAGGAATAGTTTTCTTCGGCAAACTGTCTTCCTCTATTACCAAGCCTTGCCCCTAGAGCAGGATTAGTATATAAATCATGCACCGCAGCAGCCATTGCATCGGGTGATTCTGGCTCAACAATTATCCCACCACCACTGAGTTGGATTGCTTTCGCAGCAGTACCAGTAGCAGGAACAGAACCCACAATCGGGCGACCACTCGCCAACAGCAGTGGTATTTTTGAAGGCATATTGAACGAAATCACATTATGCTTTTGCACAATCAGCCCTACATCAGATGCTGCTAGCATTTCAGGAAGTGTTTCTCGTGGCTGTAACGGTAGCAGCAAAACATTATCTGCTCCATTTAAAAGACAATATTCCTGCAACCTTTGCAATGCTCTTGATTCGCCAACGATCACAAAGACAATATCCTTGATATGACGCAAACAAACGGCTGCTTCTATTACTGTTTCTAAACCTTGTGTTAGAGCAATGTTGCCCGAATAAAGTACAACAAATTTCCCATTGAGTTGATGGCTAGATATCCAAGAGTTGTGCTGTTTCGGTAAAGGGCGAATGAAATTTACATTCACCCAGTTGGGAATACAAACGATTTTATTAACAGGTACTCCCTTATTCACTAAATTGTCACGAAACCCATCAGCGATTACACTAATAGTGTGTGCAGTCCGATATGCAAACTTCTCTAGGGTTGCAAGACTTCGGATCATCCACTTGTTTTTTAATAGTCCGATACGTACCGCAGCTTCTGGTAAAATGTCTTGCACATTCAGAACTACCGGGCAGTTGTATAACCAACCAAATATAGTTACTGGTAACGTACCGAATAGAGGCGGAACTGTTAAGATAATCACATCGGGGCGTCCGCCTTTAAAGACTTGGGGTAAGCTCGTAAAAACAAAACTCAACTCCAGCAACAGCCGATCTATGAGGTTAGGTTTAGACTTAATTCGCAAGTAACTTCGCGCAATTGTGACGCCATTTTTTTGCTCAGTAACATACCACTTACCCCGATATCCATCGTAAATTTCGCGCTGAGGATAGTTGGGCATTCCCGTAATCACTCGCACTTCATGACCTCGCTTTACTAGTCCTTCTGCCAATTCAGTCATTAATGGAGCAATTCCAATCGGCTCTGGATGATAGTTGTAGGAATAGATCAGAATGTGCATGAGCTATTTGTGAATTTTGTAAAGACAGCTTGAGATCAGCGGACTTATTGCTAATTTCAGTAATGGCTGCCACTTTTATTACTCAATTTAAGTTTAAAGATTTTTTGATTAAGATTGAATTAAGCCCTGTTTATAAAATTTCTGAATAATTTTAATTTTAAAAGATAATTTTTGTATTGCATCAAAGACTTAAAAATTAAAATATCAGATTGTGTAAACACTTTAGGCTCTTTATAAACACAGACTTTAGATTTTGGTGATGATCACAATAGTTGATTTGCTAGCTCCTGAATAATGCATAATGTCTAAATTTAAACTTCGGGGATTGTAGCATTATATTCAAGCTTGTGCATATAACCCTCATACCGCCCTTTCAACTGGCACATGAAGTATTTTTAACCAAGTCATTAGTGATTGCTCGAATACTTGTTGACATAAGTATTCGAGCGATCGCGAACTGATAAGGCTGGATAATTGACTCACCAACTCACTTAAGCATTGGAGCTAGAATAGAG